>NZ_FPBO01000019.1 GCF_900116645.1 Pseudoduganella namucuonensis
ATGCGCTCCTGCAGCGACTTGGCGGAGAAGCCGCCGAACACCACCGAGTGCGTGGCGCCGATGCGCGCGCAGGCCTGCATGGCGGCCACGCCTTCGACCGACATGCTCATGTAGATGATGACGCGGTCGCCCTTCTTGATGCCGCGCGACTTCAGGCCGTTGGCGAACTTGCAAACCTTCTCGTGCAGTTCCTTGTAGCTGACCTTGGCGACGGCGCCGTCGTCCGCCTCGAAGATGATGGCGGTCTTGTCGGCGTTGCCGTTGGCCAGATTGCGGTCCAGGCAGTTGTACGAAACGTTGAGCTTGCCGCCTTCGAACCACCGATAGAACGGGGCGTTGTCCTCGTTCAGCGTGCGGGTGAAGGGCTCCTTCCATTCGATGTGCTCGCGCGCCAGGCGCGCCCAAAAGCCCTCGTAGTCCAGTTCCGCCGCCGCGCACAGGGCGCGGTAGGCCGCCATGCCGGATACATTGGCCTGCGCGGCGAAGTCCGCCGGAGGCGCGAAGACGCGGTTTTCATGCGTGGTGTGATCTGATTCGGACATGCTTGTCTCCTTGAATGATGATAGAGGCGCTAGCGGCCGCGTTCCGTGGACGCCCGCTCAGCGCCGCGATTTCTCTTGCGCCAGCAGCGCCAGCACGGTGTCGATCCGGTTGCCTTCGCAACTGAGCGCCAATCCCGATTCGAATACGGGCGCGGTCAATCCGGTCAACACGGCGCCGCTGGGCATTTCCAGCGCCAGCCGGGCGCCCCGCTCCCAGGCGTGGCGGGCGGTGTCGAACCAGTGGACCTGGCGCGCCATGTTGGCAGCCAGGTCGTCGCGGATGGCGCGCGGATCGAACAGCGCGCGTGCGCTTCCGCCGCTGATATAGACGGCCTTGGGGCGCGACAGCGGCACGCCATCGAAGGCCTCTTGCATGCGCTTCGCCTGCGCGTCCAGCAGCGCGCAATGCGACGGTACGCCGACGTCCAGCGCTTCGGCCCTGGTGGCGCCGGCGGCCAGCGCCAGATCCGCCACGCGCCGCAACGCGTCCCGCCCGCCGGCGATCACCTGCTGGCGCGGCGCGTTCAGATTGGCCAGGTACACCGGCGAGGCGGCGCGGTGCACTTGCGCGATCAGCGGTTCCAGCTGTCCCTGATCGAGCCCGCCGATGGCCCACATGCCGTAGCCGTGCGGGTAGCCCTGCTCCATCAGTTCGGCCCGGCGCGCCACCAGCCGCACGGCGTCCGGGTAGGCGATCACGCCGGCGGCGACGGCGGCCGGGTAGGCGCCTATCGACAGGCCCGCCACCATGTCCGGCTCGGCGCCATGCGCCGCCAGCACGCGCGCCATCGCCACGCCGGCGGCCAGCAGGCAAAGCTGGGTCGCGACGGTCGAAGCGAGGGCTTGTTCGCTGTCCAGCGCCAGCGGGTCCCGTCCCAGCGCGGCGGCGGTTTCGGCCAGCGTCCGCGCCGTTTCAGGGTGGTCGGGCAGCGCGTGCAGCATGCCGGGCTTTTGCGCGCCCTGGCCGGGGAAGGTGTACAGGACACTCATGGCGCCGCCCCCGCCTGCCAGGGGTCGGCGCACAGCCGCGGACCGGTGGCGGTCTTCAGCATCACGCGGCCGCCGCGCAGCCATTCGGCCAGCGCGAAGGCACCCTCGCCGGTGTCGATCTGGATGTCCACGCGAAGGTCCGCGCCGGCCTGGATGGCGGCCAGCGCCGCCGTCCGCGCGGCGTCCAGCGGTTGCGGGGCGCGCACCAGCAGGTCAAGGTCGCTGTCCGGGCGCAGGACTTCGATGCCCGTGGCAAGGTAGAAGCCGACGCCGCCGGTGGGGCCCCAACTCAGGCCCGTCGCGTCCAGCGCGGCGGCGATTGCGTTCAGCGCCGCGGCGATTCCGCCCAGTCCCGCGGCGCAAACCGGGGACAGTCCCTCCGCGCCACGCGGGCTGGCCAAGGCTGGCGCCGGGGACCGCGGGACTGTCCCCTGTTCCGGGCCGCGGGTATTCTCGGGCGCAGCCAGCATCTCGGGGGTGACACGGCGCAGCACCGCGTCCTGGTGCACATAACCCTTGCAGCGCTGGTTGCGCGCCAGGCCGCGCAGGCCGACCGGCAGCAGGGCGCCGGCCGTGGCTTCGCGCCGCACCACCACGGGCGCCCGGCGCATCCAGTCCGCGTCGGCCCATTCCGGCCAGGCTCCGTCCACCCGCACGCCGCCCTCCGCCACCCAGAGCAGGTCGTGCGGCCAGTATCCGGCGTGGCTCATTGCTCAACCCACCAGCGACTTGGTCGCGAAATACAGTATCGATGGCCCCATCAGGCAGCCCAGGCCCGTGTGGAAGGTCGCCACCAGCGTCCCGTAGGGCACCAGCTTGCGGTCGGTGGCCGCGAGGCCGGCCGAGACGCCGCTGACGGTGCCGGCCAAGCCGCCAAAGACCATCGCCGAACGCGGCGTCCTCAAGCCCAGGAATCCGGCCGCCACCGGCGTGCCCACCATCACCAGGATGGCCTTCACCAGGCCGGTCGCGATGCTGAGCGCCATGAGCTCGGAGCTGGCGCCGATGGCCGCACCCGTGACGGGACCCACGATGTAGGTGACCGCGCCGGCGCCGATGGTGGTCATGCTGACCGCGTCGCGGTAGCCGAAGGCGTAGGCCACGCTGGCGCCGACGATAAAGGGCAGCACCGTGCCCAGCACCAGCGCCACCACGCCTATCATGCCGGCCTTGCGCGCCTCGGTGGCCTGCACCTCGAACGCGGTGGCCACGATGGCAAAGTCGCGCAGCATGGCGCCGCCCATCAGGCCGATGCCGCTGAACAGGGACAGGTCCGCCAGCCCCTTCTGGCCCCCGGTGTGGCTGCCGCCCCAATAGGCCAGCCCCAAGCCGATCACGATGGCGATGGCCGAGCCATGCACCCGGCCGAACGTCAGGTGCTTCGATAGCAGCATCGACACGTACATGATCAGGCCGACCACGGCGAAGGCGGTCACCAGTCCGTTGTGCAGCACGGTTTTTTCGAGCATTTCGATCATGATGTTCTCCTTATGCCGTCTTGGCGGTGGTGGATGGACCGGTGGCCGGATTGTTGGCGGTCTCGCTCGCGCCGGTCTTTTCGCCGCGGTTGATCAGCGAGATGGTGCAGGCGCACACCACCAGGGTGCCCACCGCCGCCAGCAGCGCCACCGGTCCGCCTTTCAGCGCCGCCACCACGTTCTGCTGGGCCGCCATCGCCACCACCACCGGGATGTACATCGCGCCCCAGAAGGTCACGCCCAGCTCCGTGGTCTGCGGCATCAGGCCGCGCTTGTGCATGTACAGCCGCGCGAAAATCAGCAGGATCATGGCGATGCCCACCCCGCCGACATTGGTTTTCACGCCGATCAGGGCGCCCAGCAGGTCGCCGAGGAAAATGCCCAGCAAGTGGCACACGGCCAGTAGTGCGGTTCCATAGATAATCATGATGTCTCCTCCAGTTCGAAGTCAGAAAAGCGGGCGGTGGCTGGTTTTTATTGTGCCGCGCACCCGCGGAGTTATTACCGCAATCTCATCGCGCCGCGCCTTGCCATTGCTCGCGCAGCAGTTCCCTCACCTTTCTCGAGGCCTGCCGGTGCGGTCCGTTCAGCCGCCCGCCCAGCCCGCGATCGCCACTGGCCAGGATGTCGGCCAGCGCCTGTTCCAGCGACTCCCGCACCATGGCGGTGTCCGTCGCCGTCGCCGCGTCGGGATCGGCCGGGGCCAGCACGCGCCACAGCATGCCCAGCGAGGCGTAGCTCTGGATGTCGTAGGCCATCGGCGGCACGCTGGCGGCCAGTTCCTCCAGCGCCTCCACCGAGCGCAGGGTGATGCGCGCGGCGGAGGCCTTGCCCATCGCATGCACCATGACCTTGCGGTCGTCGAAGGCGATCAGGCGGTTGGCCTGGTAGCCGTGCGCCAGGAAGGCGCCGGACATGGCGCTGCCGACGATCAGCCCGATCACCGGATGCCCGGCCAGCCGCGCCTCCGCATAGGCGCCCGCCGCGCCGGCCAGCGCCTGGTGTATGCCGTAGGCCTCCTCGGCGCGGCCGTAGGCCTGGCTGGCGACATCGATCACGGCCACGATGGGCCGCTTGACCGGCGCGGCCCGGTCGGCCTGGACGACCTCCCCCACCGCGCGCGCCAGTTGCCAGCCTTCGACCAGGCCGATCTCGCCGTTGCGGGCCCGCGCGAAGCGGTTGTGCGGGTCCGGCACCACGGCGATGTAGCGGGCCGGCTGGCCGGCCAGTTCGGCGTCCGCCACCCGCACGGCGGCGCAGTAGCCTGGCGCCGGCGTTGCGCCGCCGGTCAGCGCGGCGAGCCAGCGGGCTCCCCTGCTGGCGGATTCGGTTGCAGGGCTGTCGCCGGCCGCGTCGTCCGCATCGAGATTGACTAGCGTGTTCATGACTGCACTCCTTTACCGTAAATCGCGCGCACCTGCTGCGCGCTAGCCTGCACCGTGGCATCCACCCGCTCCAGGCAGGCCAGGAATTCTTCATGGCGCTGGCTGCGGTGCCGTTCCGGCGGGCCTTGCCGGAACAGCCCGGCCAGCGTGGCGCGGATGGCGGCCGTGTCGTCCTCCACGCAGAAGTCAGCCAACCGCGACTGGTGGCGCTGTTCGCCGCCGGTCAGGCTCCAGATGAAGGGCCGGTTGCGCGAGTCGAATTCGGCCACGCCCGCCTCCTGCTCGATCACCTGCGGGCCGTTCAGCCCCAGGCGCGCCTCGCTGGTGAGCACCAGCCAGGAACACAGCCCCGCAGCGATGGACATGCCGCCATAGCAGCCCACAGTGCCCGCGCTCACGCCGATCACCGGGCGGTAGCGCCGCAGGTCCACGATCGCCGCCTGGATCTCGGCAATCGCCGCCAGTCCCAGATTGGCCTCCTGCAGCCGGACCCCGCCCGTTTCGAACAGGATCACGGCCTGCGTCGGCACGCCGTTGCGGTTGTCCTCCGCCGCCAGCTCCAGCGCGCCGGCGATCTTGGCGCCGCCCACCTCGCCCATGCTGCCGCCCTGGAAGGCGCCCTCTATCGCCAGCACCACGGTGGGCAGGCCGTCCAGCGTGCCCTTGGCGACGATCACGCCGTCGTCGGCCTGCACCACGATGTGCTGCATGGCCAGCCAGGGCGACGTAATCCGGTCGAAGGGGCCGACCAGTTCCGTCATGCCGCCCTCGTCCAGCAGCGCCCTGGCGCGGCTGCGCGCGCCGCGCTCGATGAAGCTGTCGCGGGAAAGTAGTTGTTGGGTGTTCATGGCCGCGCCGCCTCCTCGTAAGCCTGTTCGATGCGCATGCGCACCACGCCGGGCGTCGCGCCACTGTCGTGGATCTCGATGCTCGCCGCGGGCAGCGGCTCGGCCGAGAACACCCGGTCCAGCAAGGCCTGCCAGGTCGCGCCGAAACCCTTCACCGAGGTCTGCACCAGCACCGTGGTGCGTCCCGCCGGCGCGGGCTCCAGCAATACCTCCAGGTCGCCCGAGCTGACCACGCCGGCCAGCGCGCGCCCTGCGGCCGGCTGCCCGGCCGCGTATTCAAACCGCAGTTGTTCCATGATGCGTCTCCACTTCTTCCATGTTGTCGTTCTCTATGCCGTCGAGCAGCAGCGCCGCCGCCAGCAGGTCCGCCGCGCCGCCCGGCGATACGCGCAGCGCCACCAAGTCCTCGCCCAGCGCGTGCAGCGCCGCCGCGCCTTCCACCCCGCCGGCGCCGCCGGCGTCCAGCACGCATTGCGCGCCTTGCTGCGCGGCTTCCAGCGCGGCGCGGCCGCCACGCGCCAGCAGGCAGGTGTCGTCCAGCCGCGCCATCACGGCCAGCAGGGCGTTCAGGCGCGCCGCGTCTTCGCTGTCGCCTCGGCGGCGGGACTGGCGCAGCATCGGCAGCGCCAGCTCGATCACGTGCGGGAAGTCCCGCTGCGCCTGGGAGCGCGCGCCGCCCACGCCGTGCCGCAGGCAGGCCAGCGCGCCCTTGTTGCCGGTGAGCGCGGGGGCGTGCCGGTCGTGCAGCCGGGCCAGCGCGCCGGCGCGGCCGGCCACCGCCTGGGCGGAACGCGCCGCCGGGTCTTGCGCGGCGGCGGTGACGATCAGTCCCAATGCCCAGATGGCGCCGCGGTGGGTGTTGACCCCGGCCGTGGCGTGCATCATGGCGCGTTCCGCGTCGCGGCCCGCCGCGCCGATACGCTCGCGCAGGGTCCGCGGATCCGCGATCGCGCCGCCGGCCAGCGCCATGGCGTGGAAGGCCGGCCGCAGCGCGCGGGCCGAATGGCACATCAGCATCCAGTTCAAGTCGTCGTGGGCGCCGTTGCCGCGCAGGTCCACCAGGCCGGGTTTCGGCGTGAGCGTGGCCTCGTCGATCAGGGCGTCCACGGCCGCATCCGCGAGCCAGTCCGCCAGCTCGAAACCGGGGACAGGCCCGCGTTCGGCGTCCCAGGCCAGGACCGGGGCATACGACGCGGAGGGTCTGTCCCCAGCCGCGCTGGCCGTCGCTATCTCCATTGGATTCAAGGCATTCATCACCAGCTCCTGAATTTCGCGGGCGGGTTGTACAAGCCATCCGACCACTCCACCAGCTCGCCGATGCTCTTGGCGGCCAGCAGTGAACGGGTGGCGTCGGCGCGCTGCACGCCGATGTCCTCCGGCAGCGCGATCAGCCCTTCGCCGCGCATGCGCGCGGTGTCCTTCGGGTTGTGCCGCATGCCCACCGGCGTCACGCCCGACACCGCCGCCAGCATGGCCTTGCGCTCCTCCAGCGAACGCGCCTTGTACAGATAGGCGATGCCCTCCTCCGTCAGCACGTGGGTCACGTCGTCGCCGTAGATCATCACCGGCGCCAGCGGCATGCCGGACGCCTTGCCCACCGCCACCGCGTCCAGCGATTCGACGATGGAGGGCTGGCCGCCGTCCTGGAAGGTTTCCACCATCTGCACCACCAGCTTCTTGCCGCGCGCCAGCGGGTCGTCGGTCTCGATCAGGTCCAGCCAGGCCGGCGTGGCGTGGCGCCGGCCGTGCGGGTCGTGGCCCATGTTCGGCGCGCCGCCGAAGCCCGTCAACCGGCCGCGCGTGACGGTGGAGGAATTGCCCAGGCCATCCATCTGCAGGGTGGAGCCGATGAACAGGTCCACCGCGTACTGGCCGGCCAGCTGGCACAGCGCGCGGTTCGAGCGCATGGACCCGTCGCGCCCCGTGAAGAAGATGTCCGGCCGCGCCGCCGCGTAGGCCTCCATGCCCAGCTCCGCGCCGAAGCAGTGCACGCTCTCTACCCAGCCGCTTTCAATGGCGGGGATCAGCGTGGGGTGGGGATTCAGGGTCCAGTTGCGGCAGATCTTGCCCTTCAGGCCCAGTTGCTCGCCGTAGGTCGGCAGGATCAGCTCGATGGCGGCGGTGTTGAAGCCGATGCCGTGGTTGAGCGACTGCACCTGGTGCCGCTCGTAGACGCCGCGTATCGCCATCATCGCCATCAGGATGTGCAGCGGCTTGACCAGGCGCGGGTCGCGGGTGAACAGCGGCTCGATATAGAACGGCTTGTCCGATTCCACCACGAAGTCGATCCAGGAACCGGGAATGTCCACCCGCGGCAGGTCGCCCGGATTGTCGACGATCTGGTTGACCTGGGCGATCACGATGCCGTCGCGGAAAGCGGCCGCCTCCACCAGCGTCGGCGTGTCCTCCGTGCTGGGGCCGGTGTACAGATTGCCCTGGCGGTCGGCCATGTAGCCGGCCACCATGACCACGTTGGGCGACAGGTCCACATACAGCCGCGCGTACAGCTCCACATAGGTGTGGATGGCGCCCATCTCCAGCAGCCCGTCCTGCAGGAATTGCGAGATGCGCAGGCTTTGCGCGCCGGCGAAGGCGAAATCGAGCTTGCGGGCGATGCCGCGCTCGAACAGGTCCAGGTGCTCCGGCAGGCTTACGCTGGGCATGATCAGGTGCAGGTGGTTGACCAGGTCCGGATCCACTTGCACCAGCGAGCGGGCCAGGAAATCGGCCTGCTTTTGATTATTACCTTCAAGTACGACGCGGTCGCCGCTGACGACCAGTTTCTGCAGCGCCTCGACGATGCGGTCGGGGCGCAGCACGGGCCCTTCGCATAGATGCGCCACGGCGGCCAGGCGGCGCTGTTTCTCGGTCCTCCGCGTGTCCCAGCGCCGGGCCGGCGCGGTTGCGGACGGGTTTGTGGTTTGCATTGTGTCTCCCTCCTAGGTTCGTACAACACAGCATAGGAAGGATGGCCATGCCATACAATCAACCTGGCAGCGCGATGTTTACTCCAAGAGTAATGATTCCGGGCGCTTCAGGGCGGCATTGGGGCTACAATTGGCGGCATGGCCATCGACGAAGAAATCACCCTCAAGAAGCTGGAAGTGTTCCTGGCCTTCATGCGCCTGGGCAGCCTGGCGCGCGTGGCCGAGGAACAGGGACAAAGCACCGTCAGCGTGCACCGCGCCCTGCACTCGCTGGAGGAGGGCCTGCGCTGCCCCCTGTTCAAGCGCGAGGGCCGCAATCTGACGGCCCTGCCCACCGCCTACGCCTTGGCCAAGCACGCGCAGCGCGCCGTCGGCGAGTGCGAGGAAGGCATCCGCAAGGTGCGCGAACTGGCGGGCTTCGACGCCGGCCGCATGCGGATCGGGTCGCTGTATTCACTGACGCTGCGCTGCATCCCGCAATTGCTCATCGCCCTCAAGCTGCGCAAGCCGGACTTGCAGGTGGACCTGACGCTGGGCTCCAACGAGGAACTGCTGCGCAGCCTCGCCGACGGCCGGCTGGACGCGGTCGTGATCGGCGTGCAGCAAGCGCTGGAGGACAAGGACCTGATCGCCGTGCCGCTGTTCGAGGACGAGGTGATGCTGGCCGCGCCCCTGGGCTCGCCCTACGCGGGCCTGGCGCGGATAGACCTGCAAACCATGCGCGACGAGAAGTTCATTACCCTCGGCGGCGGCTTCGTCACGGCGGACAGCTTCCAGCACGCCTTCCGCCAAGCCGGATTCGTGCCGGAGACCGTGATGCGGGTGGGCGACATCTTCTCGCTGATTAACCTGGTCAGCGGCGGCATCGGCTACAGCCTGCTGCCGGGCCGGGTGGCCGAATTCAGTTCGCGCATCCAGCTGATCCCGCTGGAGGCGCGCTACGTCTCGCACCAGCGCATCACGCTCCTGCTGCCGCGCAACCGCGAACGCGATCCCAACCTGCTGGCCCTGGCGGCCGAATGCCGCATGTACGGCAAACACAGCCCGCTGCGGTAAGCATATTCTCATCCCGATGAGCGGGGCCGGCGCTTCCGGGCCCATATCAAAGGTGCTACACTCGCTGGCGCCTTTCCCTCCCCTCACCACAAAAAAACATGATCCTATCCGCCTCGTCGTGGCTGCAGCCCGCATGCGCCCTGGCCACCGCCGCATTCGTGCTGCAATCCGTTCTGCCTCCCTCCTCCGCGTACGCCGCCCCGGCCGCGCCGCAAACCGAAATCCGCTACCTCTCCGGCCTGGGTCCCAAGGACGCCGTGCCATGGGAGTTTTCCGTGACCGCGGGCCGGCGCGCAGGGGAATGGACCACGATTCCCGTCCCGTCGAACTGGGAGCAGCACGGTTTCGGCTCCTACGATTACGGAGAGGCGCCCAAGCATCACAGTGAGCATGGCCTGTACCGCCTGCGCTTCGCCGTGCCGCCGGCATGGCAGGGACGGCCGGTGCGCCTGGTGTTCGAAGGCGTGATGACCGACGCCACCGTGAAGGTCAACGGCGTGGCCGCCGGCCCCACGCACATCGGCGGCTTCTACCGCTTCGGCTTCGACGTCACGCAACTGGTGAAATACGGTTCTTCCGCCGACAACCTGCTGGAAGTGGACGTGGCCAAGGTTTCGGCCAACACCGCCACCGCCGCCGCCGAGAACAAGGGCGACTATTGGATGTTCGGCGGGATTTTCCGGCCCGTGTGGCTGGAGGCCGCGCCGCCGCAATCGATCAACCACACCGCCATCGACGCGCGCGCCGACGGCACCCTGACGGCGGACGTCACCGTGGCCGGCGCCCCGGCCGGCGCGGTGGTC
This sequence comes from Pseudoduganella namucuonensis, assembly GCF_900116645.1. Taxonomy (GTDB): domain Bacteria; phylum Pseudomonadota; class Gammaproteobacteria; order Burkholderiales; family Burkholderiaceae_D; genus Rugamonas; species Rugamonas namucuonensis. The sequence goes on from NZ_FPBO01000019.1 coordinate 10,030, forward strand.
GAGGGCAGCATCCACGGCGCGGACGGCAAACAGGTCGGCCAGCCGTTTTCGGCCACCGTCGATGGTAGCGCTAGCAAAATCGTGCTGCGCACCCGCGCCGCCGCGCCCCGGCTGTGGACGGCGGAGACGCCCAATCTGTACACGCTGCGCCTGACCTTGCGCCAGGGCGGCAAGCCGCTGCACGCCACACAGGAACGCTTCGGCTTCCGCACCTTCGAAGTGCGCAAGGGCGACGGCCTGTACCTGAACGGCAAGCGCATCCTGATCAAGGGCGTCAACCGCCACAGCTTCCGTCCCGACACCGGCCGCGCGCTGACCCGCGAGGACAGCTACGCCGACGCGCGCCTGATCAAGGAAATGAACATGAACACGGCGCGCATGTCGCACTACCCGCCCGACCCGGCCTTCATGGAGGCGGCCGACGAACTGGGGCTGTACGTGCTCAATGAGCTCAGCGGCTGGCAGGCCGCGCACGACACGGAAACGGGCCGCCGCCTGGTGAAGGAAATGATCACGCGCGACGTGAACCATCCGAGCATCCTGTTCTGGGACAACGGCAACGAGGGCGGCTGGAACCGCGCCATCGACGGCGACTTCGCGCTGTACGACCCGCAGAAGCGCAACGTGCTCCACCCGTGGGAGCTGCACGGCGACGTCGACACCAAGCACTATCCCAACTACGCGTTGCTGACGCAGCGCCTGCAGGGCCCCAACCTGCTGCTGCCCACCGAGTTCCTGCACGGCCTGTACGACGGCGGCGGCGGCGCGGGGCTGGACGACTACTGGAACGCCATCACCGCCTCGCCCTACGGCGCCGGCGGCATCTTCTGGGTGTTCGCCGACGAGGGCATCGCGCGCACCGACAGGCAGGGCGGGATTGACGTCTTCAGCACCTACGCGCCGGACGGGCTGGTGGGACCGCGGCACGAGAAGGAAGGCAGCTTCCACACGGTGCGCCATCTGTGGTCGCCGGTGCGGATCGCCACGCCGGCGCTCAATTCCGGCTTCGACGGCAAGCTCGCGCTGAGCAATCACTACGACTTCACGTCGCTGTCGAGCACCCGCTTCAGTTGGCGGCTGGTGCGTTTCGCGGGTCCCGATGCCGCCGGCACGGCGGCCGCGTCGGGCGTTTCGGTGCTGGCGTCCGGCCAGGCGCGCGGGCCGTCCGTCGCCCCCGGGACCAGCGGCCTGCTCGACCTGGCCTTGCCGGCGGACTGGCGCAAGCTGGGCGCGGACGCGCTGCAAGTCACCGCCTTCGGCCCGGACGGCAAATCGCTGTGGGACTGGAGCTGGGCGACACCGCTGCTGGCCGAACGGCTGGACGTGGCCACCGAGGGTGGCGCCGCGGCGGCCCTCCCCGCCCCGCTCGTCGACAAGCAAGCCGCGGAAACGCGCCTCGTGGCCGGCGACGTCGTCGCCAGCTTCGACAACGCCACCGGCGCGCTGCGCGCCCTGAGCCGCGCCGGCAAGACCGCGCAACTGGGCAACGGGCCCCGCCTGGCCTACGCCCGCGCCAAGAACGAGGCCGTAACCGAATGGCTTCCATTCAATCGGGTGGACACCGCCACGGGCGTCCATCGCCTGGACCAGGTGCAGACCGCCAGCACCATCGAGGTCGTGGTGGAAATGACTCCCGCCATCGCGTACGCCAGCTACAAGCTCGAAATCTCGGCCGACGGCCAGCGCTGGAAGCCCCTGTTCGAGGCGTCGCGCCGCGCCGGCGACGGCGGCCGCTTCGAGTTCGCGCCGCAACCGGTGATGGCGGTGCGGCTGACCGGCCTGGCCGGACCGGACGGCCAGCCGCTGGCCTTGAAATCGCTGCGGCTCGGCGCATCCCCCGCCCGCTTCCCCGCCGTGGCGTCCACGCCGGCCAAACTGGCCAGCGGCGTGGAAGGCGGCGCCAGGCCCACCGCGTGGCTGGAAGCCAAGGGCGGCAACGGCATCGCCGAGGTGCGCTGGACGCTGCACGCCGACGGCACGCTGCAACTGGACTACCGCTACGCGCTGGACGGCGAATTCCTGTTCCACGGCGTGACCTTCGACCACCCGGAAGCGGCGATGAAGTCGGTGCGCTGGCTGGGCGAAGGCCCTTACCGCAGCTGGCAGAACCGCATGCACGGCACCACGCTGGGCGTCTACGACAGCGCGCGGAACGACATCCAGCAAGGCTCGTCGTGGACGTATCCGGAGTTCCAGGGCTACTTCGCGGGCCTGCGCTGGGCGCGCCTGGAGACCACGGCCGGCGGCGTGACGATGTCGACGCCAACGGCGGGCATGTATCTGCGCATAGGCACGCCGCGCAGCGACCATCCCTACACCAGCGCCGAATACCCGGCTGGCGACCTGTCCTTCATGCACGCGATACCGGCCATGGGCTCCAAGTTCGTGTACGCGGAGCGCATGGGCCCATCCGGCCGTCCCGCGTACGCGGCGGGCCAGTACGCGGGGCGGGTGTACTTCCGTTATTGAACGACCGCTACAGAACCGGCGTGAGCACCGCGCCGGTGTCGAAGTAGCTGCGCAGGTTGTCCAGCGTGAGACGCAGCATGGCCATGCGCGTCTCGTGGGTGGCGCTGCCGATGTGCGAGGTGAGCACCACGTTGTCGAGCGCGAACAGGCGCTGGTCGATGTCCGGCTCCTTGTCGAACACGTCCAGCGCCGCCCCGGCGATCGCCTTGCGGCCGAGGGCGTCGATCAGGTCCTCCTCGTTGACCACCGATCCGCGTCCCACGTTCACCAGGTACCCTTGCGGGCCCAGCGCCTCCAGCACGGCGCGGTCGATGATTTTCTCGGTGCCGGCGCCGCCCGGCAGCATTGAAATCAGAATGTCGCAGTTCGCCGCCAGCGACAACAGGTCCGGCACATGGGGCCACGCCAGGCCCTGGTCGTGCCGCCCGTAATAGGACAGGGACACGCCGAACGGCTCCAGCCGCAGCGCGATTTCCTTGCCTATCCTGCCCAGCCCCGCGATGCCGACGCGCTTGCCGGCCAGACTGACCCCGAGCGGAAACGCGGCCTCGGGCCAGCGGCCAGCGCGGACAAAGCGGTCCACCTGGGGCAGCTGGCGCAGCATGGCCAGCACCAGGCCCACGCCCAGCTCCGCCACGGCGGCGTTCAGCACATCCGGCGTGTTGCTGACGGCGATGCCGCGCTCCCGCGCCAGCGCCAGCGGAATGCGCTCGTAGCCCACGCCGAAGGTGGAGATGACGCCCAGGCTGGGCATGCGCGCGATCAGCGCGGCCGGAACCTCGCTATTGCTGCGCGCGATGATGCCGCGCAGCGAGCCGCGCAAGGCGTCGTCGCGCTCCACTTGCTCCAGGCTATGGCAGCGGAACCCGGCGTCGATCAGTTCCTGGAAATGCGGCGGGAAGGCGCCAAGCTGCAAAAGGTCGTGCATGTGTACTCCTGAAAAGCGGTCTTCAGGCAGCCTAGCGAAATTCGTCCGGCGGCGCAAGGTCGAGGGATGGACCGGCGTAGGCGACGACCCGGTTGCGCCCCGAGTTCTTCGCGATGTACATCGCCTCGTCGGCGTGCTTGAGCAGGTCGGCGGCGCCGTCGCCCGGCCGGTGCTGGACGACACCGAAACTGGCGCTGATGTCGCCATCCAGGCCGGGGGGGCGGTTACGCGCGACCGCCTCGCGCAAGCGCTCGGCGCATTCAAGCGCCACCTTCAGCCCCGTCGCGGGCAGCACCAGCACGAATTCCTCGCCGCCCACGCGCGCCGCCAGGTCGATCCCGCGTATGGTCGCGCCCAGCAGCCCGGCGAGGTGGCACAGCACGACGTCGCCGGCGTCGTGGCCGTGAACGTCGTTGATGCGCTTGAAATGGTCGATGTCGAGCATGATGATGGAGAAGGTCTCGCCCAGCCGGTCCGTGCGGCCGGCCGCCATCCGCATGAATTGCTCGAGATGGCGCCGGTTCGCCAAGCCGGTCAGCGGGTCCGTGTTGCTGAGCTGGCGCAAACGCTCCTCGCTGGCGCGCAGCCGCCGCTCCCTGCGCGCCAGTTGGCGCTGCATCTCGATCAATTGCTCGTTAAATTGCAGCACCTGCTGGTTCAGGTTCTCCAACTCGGCGATGTCGAATTCCGCGAACAGCACCAGCTTGTCGCCGAGGCGATGGACCACCCCGAGCAGCGAGTGGCAGACCACCTGGTTGTCGCCGACAATCAGCATGCCCCGATAAATGGGCTGCTCGCCCAGCGGCGGCTCGGCGGCGAGCGTGCCGAACGCCGGACGGAAGAAAAAGGAAGCGACCATTTCCGATTCCGCGTCGATCCGCGCCCGCAACAGGCGGCGGAAGCCGGTGTTGCAGTCGAGCAGGCGCCCGTCCTCGCGCACCACCGCAACGACCACGGCGCTCAAGTACCTGCAGCAATCCAGCAAAGTGTCGGCGTCCAGCTCTCCCGGATCGGCCGCGCGGTTCATTGCGGGAATTGCGCGATCGCGTGCAAGGCGTCGCTGGCCCAGCCGTCCGCCTTGACCGCACGCCACACGCGTTCACCGCCCAGGGTGACCTGTCCTCCCACCATGATGGGCGGGCAGCGCTCCCCGAGCTCCGCGCGCAGTTCCTCCAGTATGCCGCGCGCCAGCGGCAGATGCGCCGGCAGCGACAGCGACAGGCAAAGCATGTCCGGCCTCTCGGCGTCGATTTGACGTGTCAGGCCGGCGGTCGGCACGTCGGTGCCGAGGTAGCTGACATCCCAGCCTATCGTTTCGAACGCGTCGCACACGATGCGCAAGCCCAGGCCGTGATGGTTGCCGGCGACGCAGGCGAGCATCAGCTTGCGCTCGACGGGCGCCGCGAAGGACGCGTGCATGTAGGCCCGCGCCAGCACGTTCTGGCTCAGCGCGGTGGCCAGGTGCTCCTGGGCCACGGTGATGCGGTTTTCCTGCCACAGATGGCCCACTTCGACCATCGCCGGCTGCAGCAGCCGCACGGAGGCCTCGCTCAGCGAGGCGCCGTTCCCCATGCAGGCATTGAACGTTTCCTGCGCCCCGCGCTGGTCGCCGCGCAGGACCTGTTCCAGATAGCGCGCCGTCTCGGGCAGCCGCGGATGGCGCGCATACCGATAGGGATCGCAACCGTCGTCCCGCCGCAGCGCGTCCTCGCCGGCGGCCAACAGCTGGTTCAAGCGCGCCGCCACGGTGGCAGGCAGGTGTCCGGTGAAGAACGCCGCCAGCAGTTCAAACGATTCGGCCAGATGGCCGGTCGGCACCTTGCGGCTCTCCAGCACTTTGCGCAGCCAGACCGCGTAATCCGTGAACAGGGCCGGTTCATCGGCCAGCATGGCGCCGTCGAGCTAGGCGAGATGGTGGCCGATGTCTTCCCTGCATCTGGCCACGCCTTGCTGGCCGAAACGGTGGCTCATTTCCGGGTGCCGCGCGTACAGCGCGTTCACCACGGCGTCCATCGCCCGCGCACGCAATTGCTCGCTTTCCAAGCCGGCGCCGCGCGCGGCGCTCATGCCGCCACGACGTCGAGGCGCAGCATCTCGGTACGGCCCTTGGCCAACTTGAGGCCCTTCGGGATGCCGCGGTGCGACTCGCGGTAGGAATGGCTGTGATGCCAGGCGTCGAAACTGGCCGCGTCGCGCCACCATGTCAGCAGCCAGAATTCCTTCTCATCCGCGCAGGGATTGGCGACTTCCATGCGGATGAAGCCGGGGGCGGTGTCGACAAGGTGGGGACGGGCGATAAAAGCGTCGCGTACTGCGCCGTCGAGGTCGTTGGCGACCGCGAAACGGCTAATGGACAGAAACATTGCGTACTCCCAGGGACCACATGCGGCCGAGCAGAAGCTGCAGAGGCCAGCGAACCATCATAACAGCTTGCGCGCCCTCCGCCCGCCCCCGCGCCGGGTAGCGCGGAATATGACGAAATAGTGCGCATAACGGCCCTGGGCCCGGAACTACGCGCCCGGCCTGTGCGAAAGCAATTCGAAAATGCTGGAGAAGTCCAGCGCGCCCGCGCCCGCGCCGCTGTGCAGCGCGTACAGGTTGCGCGCCAGTTCGCCCAGCGGTATCGGCGCCTTCGCGCCCATCGCCGCCTCCGCCGCCAGCCCCAGGTCCTTGAGCATCAGGTCCACTCCGAAGCCGCCGCTGTAGCCGCGCGACGAGGGCACGTTGTCCATCACGCCCGGCACCGGGTTGTAGACCTCCAGCGCCCAGTTGCGGCCCGAGCTCTTGCCCATGATGTCCGACAGCACGCGCGGATCGAGCCCGTTGGCCATGCCCAGCGCCAGCGCCTCGGCGGTGCCGGCCATCAGTATCCCCAGCAGCATGTTGTTGCAGATCTTGGCCGTCTGCCCCGCCCCGTGCGCGCCGGCGTGGAAGATGTTCTTGCCCATCCCCAGCAGCACCGGCCGGGCGCGCTCCAGCACCTCGGCCGGGCCACCCACCATGAAGGTCAGCGTGCCGGCGATGGCGCCGCCGGTGCCGCCGGACACCGGCGCGTCCAGCATCGCCAGTCCCGCCTCCGTGGCCGCCCTGGCGACCGCGATCGCCGATTGCGCGGCGATGGTGCTGCATTCGATGATCAGCGCGCCGGGGCGGAGGCGCTTGATGATACCTTCCGCGCCCAGGTACAGGCCCTCGACGTGGCGGCTGGCGGGCAGCATGGAGACGACGACGTCGGCGTCCGCCACCGCCGCCTGCGCGGACGCGGCCACCCTGGCGCCGGCGTCCCCCAGCGTTTTCAGCGCGGCGGCGGAGAGGTCGAACACGCTCAGCGTATGGCCGGCCTTGAGCAGGTTGAGGGCCATGGGCCCGCCCATGTTGCCCAGGCCGATGAATGCGATATGAAATGAAGTACGGCTCATGTTTTCTCCGTCTGCTTGTCCAGGTCCGCCAGCGGGTGCTGGCGCGGCGGCCAGGGGGTGTCCAGGAAATGCGCGGCGCCGGCGGCGGGCTGCCAATCCGGCCGCTGGTCCTTGTCGATCAGCAGCGCGCGTATGCCTTCGGCGAAATCGCCATGGGCGGCGCAACGCAGCGAGACGCCGTACTCCATGCGGAACACCTCGGCCAGCGACAGCTGCGGCGCGCGCTCCAGCAGGCGCCATGCCAGCGCCAGCGAGCCGGGCGATCCCCGCGCCGGCGCGGCGAGGGCTTTTTGCAGCCAGGGATCCTCGGTCCGCACCGCCGCGAATGCGGCCAGCACGGCCTCCAGGCTCTCGCGCCCGCACAGGTCATCGATCAGGTCGCGGTGCTGGCGTAGCGGCCCGGCGGCCTGCGCGGCGGGCGCGGTAGGCCCCGGTGCAGCGCACGCCGGCGTGTCCGCGGCGTGCGCTGCCTGCGCAGTGCCGTGCTCGGCCTCGCGCAGCACGGCGCCCAACAGCGCGCCGTTGGCGGCGCGGTCGTCGCTCCAGGGCTGCCGCAGCAGCGTGTCGATCACCTGCGGCTTGTCGGCGTGGGCCAGCACACGGTCGGCCAGGCCGATGTAGCGCGCGTCGGCGGCGTTGATGGCTGCGCCGGTCAAGGCCAGGAACAGGCCCGTCTTGCCCGGCATGCGGCTCAGGAACCACGAGCCGCCCACATCCGGGAACAGACCGATGCCGATCTCCGGCATCGCCAGCCGCGTCTTTTCCGTGGCGACGCGGTGGCTGGCGCCCGCCATCAGGCCGATGCCGCCGCCCATGACGATGCCGTGCCCCCAGCACAGTATCGGCTTCGGATAGGTGTGGATCTGGTAATCCAGCCGGTACTCCCGTTCGAAGAACGCGTTGGCGTAGGCGTTGCCCAGCACATCGCCGCGCTGCGCGGAGGCGCGGTGTTCCAGCATTGTGCGGTACAGGTTTTGCAAGTCGCCGCCGGCGCAGAAGGCTTTTTCCCCCGCCCCCTGCAGCAGCACCATGGCGACACGCTCGTCGCCGGCCCACGCCGCCAACTGGGCCGACAGCAGGTCCGTCATCTCCAGCGACAGCGCGTTCAGCGTCTTTTCCGCGTTCAGCGTCAGCACGCCGATCAGGCGGCCGTTGGCGGCCGGCAGCGTCTCCGCCCGCACCGGCAGGTCCAGCGCGGCGCCCATCAGCGGTTCCTCCAGATTGGCGCGCGCTTTTCCAGGAAGGCGTTGACGCCCTCCTTCTGGTCCAGGGTGTCGAACAGGTCGATGAACAGCTCGCGCTCCACCGGCAGCCACTGCGCGGGGGCGTGGGCGCGCGCGCCCTGGATCAGGCGCTTGCAGGCCGCCACGGCGGACGGGCTTTGCCGGCCGGCCTTCTCCGCCAGCGCCAGGGCGGCCGCCCTGGCCTCGCCCTTGGCCACCACCTGCTCGACCAGGCCGATACGCAGCGCCGTCTGCGCGTCCACGCGCTCGCCGCACAGTATCATGCGCTTGGCCCAGCCCTCGCCCACCAGCATGGGCAGGTTCTGCGTGCCGCCCGCGCAGGGCAGCAGGCCTACCGCGGCCTCCGGCAGCGCCATTTGCGCCTGCTCCTCGGCGATGCGGATGTCGCACGCCAGCGCGCATTCCAGCCCGCCGCCCATGGCGTAGCCGTTCAGCGCGGCGATCGACACGCCGCGGAAGTGCGACAGCGCCTCGAAGGCCTCGCCGAAGCGGCGGCCCACTTCGCGCGCCACGGCCTTGTCGCCGTCGGCGAACTGTTTCAGGTCCGCGCCCGCCGAGAAGAATTTCTCGCCCTGGCCGGTCACGACCAGGGCGTAGACCTCGCGATTGGCGTTCAGGTCCGCGACCAGCCGCTTCAGCGCGGCCAGGCTTTCGCTGGTCCAGGTGTTGGCCGGCGGGTTGGCCAGCGTGACGACGGCGGTGTGGCCGACGATTTCAAGTTGAAGGTTGGTGTAGTCGTTCATCTGATTTCCTCTGTGTTGGGTTGTTCAAGCAAATGGCGCGCGACGATCACGCGCATGATTTCGTTGGTGCCTTCCAGGATCTGGTGCACCCGCACGTCGCGCAGGTAGCGCTCCAGCGGATATTCCCGGATGTAGCCGTTGCCGCCATGGATCTGCAAGGCCTGGTTGCATACCTTGAAGCCGGTGTCGGTGGCGATGCGCTTGGCCATGGCGCAGTACACGGAGGCGTTGGCGGCGCCGGCGTCGAGCTTGGCGGCCGCCAGGCGCACCATCTGGCGCGCCGCCACCAGTTCGGTCTGCATGTCGGCCAGCTCGAACTGCAGGTGCTGGAAGGCGGACAGGCGGTTGCCGAACTGGCGCCGCTCGCCCATGTACTCGCGCGCCGCGTTCAGCGCGGCCTGCGCCGCGCCCACCGAGCAGGTGGCGATGTTGATGCGGCCGCCGTCCAGTCCCTTCATGGCGATGCGGAAGCCTTCGCCCTCCGCCCCCAGCAGGTGGTCGGCCGGGACGCGCACGCCGTCGAAACTGACCACGCGCGTCGGCTGGCTGTTCCAGCCCATCTTGACCTCCTTGCGCCCATAGCCGACGCCGGGGGTGTCGGCCGGCACCGCGAAGGCGCTGATGCCCTTCGGCCCCCCGTCGCCGGTGCGCGCCATCACGATCAGCAGGTCGGTGGCGCCCGCGCCGGAGATGAAGGCCTTGCTGCCGTCCAGGCGATAGGCGCCGTCCTTCAGCACGGCGCGCATGCTGAGCGAACCGGCGTCCGATCCGGCGCCCGGCTCGGTGAGGCAGTAGGAGCCCAGCATCCGGCCGCTGGCCAGCGGCGGCGCCCAGCGTTCGCGCACCGCCGGGCCGGCCCAGGTGGCCAGCATCCAGCTGACCATGTTGTGGATGGTCATGTAGGCGGTGGTGGACGGGCACGCCGCCGCCAGTTCCTCGAACACGATGGCCGCGTCCAGCCGCGACAGTCCCATGCCGCCGGCGTCCCGCGGCGTGTACATGCCGCAGAAGCCCAGTTCACCCGCCTTGCGGATGGTCTCCACCGGGAAAACGCAGCCGGCGTCCCATTCCGCCGCCAGCGGCGCCATCTCGCCGGCGGCGAAGTCGCGCGCCGCCCGCTGGAAGGCGGCCTGCTCTTCCGAGAGTTCGAAGTCCATGAAGGCTCCTTGCGCCGTTTACTTCAGCGAGATGGTGGTGTTGACCGGTCCGGCCACGCTGCTGTCGTCGAACCAGCGCGCGGTGATGGTCTTGGTCTGCGTGTAGAACAGGATCACCTGCTTGCCGTACGGCCCCAGGTCGCCCAGCTTGGAGGCGCCGGAGCCGGTGAAGGAGAACAGCGGCACGGGTACGGGAATCGGCACGTTGATGCCGATCTGCCCCGCTTCCACCTCCTCCTGGAATTTGCGCGCGGCGGCGCCGGACTGCGTGAAGATGGCGGTGCCGTTGCCGTTCGGGTTGCCGTTGATGAAGGCGATGGCCTCGTCCAGCGTGGCCGCCCGCACCAGGCACAGCACCGGCCCGAAGATTTCCTGGTCGTAGATCGCCATGCCGGGCTTCACGCCGGAGAAGATGGTGGGGCCGACGAAATTGCCGCCCTCGTAGCCGGGCACCTCGGGCCGGCGGCCGTCCAGTTCCAGCTTGGCGCCACCCTCGATGCCGCCGGCGATGAAGCTTTCCACGCGCTCCTTCGCGGCGCAGGAGATCAGCGGGCCGATGTCGGTGCCCGGCTCGGCGCCGCCGCTGATCTTCAGCCCGCGCGCCTTTTCCACCAACTCAGGGATCCAGTCGTTGGCCTCGCCCACCAGCACCGTCACAGGCAGGGCCATGCAGCGCTGGCCGGCCGCGCCGAAGGCGGCGCCCAGCAGGTTGTTCAGCGCCTGCTCCTTGTTCGCGTCCGGCAGCACGATGGCGTGGTTCTTCGCGCCCATCATGCACTGCACGCGCTTGCCGGTCTGCGAGGCGCGGTGGTAGACGTGGGTGCCGACCCTGGTGGAACCGACGAAGGACACGGCCTTGATGTCCGGATGGTCGCAGATGGCGTTGACGACATCCTCGCCGCCGTGCACCACGTTCAGCACGCCGGGCGGTATGCCGGCCCGCAGCGCCAGTTCGACCAGGCGCATGGTCACCATGGGGTCCTGCTCGGAGGGCTTGAGCACGAAGGTGTTGCCGCAGGCGATGGCCATCGGGAACATCCACAGCGGGATCATGGCGGGGAAATTGAAGGGCGTGATGCCGGCGCACACGCCGATGGGCTGCTGCAGCGTGTAGGTGTCCACGCCGGAGGCGACGTTGTTGGCGATCTCGCCCATCTGCAGGCTGCCGATGTTGGCGGCGTGCTCCACCACCTCCAGGCCGCGGAAGATGTCGCCCTCGGCGTCGGCCAGGGTCTTGCCCTGCTCGGCGGTCAACAAGGCCGCCAGCTCCTTCATGTTCTCGCGGATCAGTTGCTGGTACTTGAGGAAGATGCGGGCGCGCGCGCCGATCGGCGTTTTACGCCAGGTCTTGAAGGCGTTCCTGGCGGAGGAGACGGCGGCCGAGATCTCGGCGGCCGTGGCCATCGGCACGCGGGCCAGCACCTCCTGGGTGGCGGGATTGATCACATCCCGCCATTCGGTGGTGGACGACTCGACAAACTCGCCGTTGATCAGCAACTTGACAGTACTCATGCGTGTGTTCCCCTATTGGTGGTCGGATGGGACCAGAATAGAAGAGCGCCGCCGCCGCGCCTATGACCGATTTATTCAAAATGGATGCGAGAATTTGCCACGTCAAAATTCGACCGGCGGCGCCGTTCACATGCCCATCATATTGACCAGCACCTCGACCTTGCCGGCGTAGGGCGGCCGGGAGAAGCCCTCCATCGGATTCTCGGCGGCCTGGTAATACACGCTGCGCTCATGGCTGAAGGCGAGAAAGGAGTACATGCCGTGATAGGCGCCATGCCCGCTCGGCCCGACGCCGCCGAACGGCAGATTGGGCTCGGCGACATGCTGGATGACGTCGTTGATGGTCGCGCCGCCCGATGACGTGCGCGCCAGCACGGCCTCGATGAATTCAGGGCGGCGGCTGAACACATACAGCGCCAGCGGCTTGTCGCGCCGGTTGATCTCGCGCAGCGCGTCGTCGAGGTCGTCATAGGTCAACACCGGCATGACCGGACCGAAAATCTCTTCCCGCATGATGGCCGCGTCGCGCGGCACGTCGACCAGGACGGTGGGCTCGATGCGCCGTCCGGCGCGCACCTTGCCGCCCACAGCGACGCGGGCGCCGCGGCTGACGGCATCGTCGATGAGGCGGTTCAGCCGTTGCAGGTTGCGGTCGTCGACTATCCGCGCCACGTCGGCCTCGTTCAGCGCGTCGTCCTCGTAGAACGATGCCCGGATGGCGCGGGCCACCTGGTCGACGAAGGCGTCGCGCTGGGCGGGCTTGACCAGCACATAGTCGGGCGACAGGCATATCTGGCCCGCGTTCATGTATTTTCCCCACGAGATCCGGGACGCCGCCTGGGCCAGGTCGGCGTCCTCGTCGATGATGACGGGCGACTTGCCGCCCAGCTCCAGCGTGACCGAAGAGAGATGCCTCGCCGCCGCCGCCATCACCAGTTTCCCCACCTTGGTGGAGCCGGTGAAGAAGATATGATCGAAGGGATGGTCGAGCAGCGCGGCCGCGAGCTCCGGGCCGCCTTCGAGTATGGCGACTTCCGCCTCGTCGAACACGGCCCGGACCAGGCGCACGCAGACGGCGCTGGTCGCGGGGGTGAGTTCGGACGGTTTCAGGACGCAGACGTTGCCGGCGGCGATGGCGCCGACCAGGGGCTGCAACAGCAGCGCGAACGGGAAATTCCATGGCCCGAAGATGAGCACCCGCCCCTTGGGCTCGCGCAGGATGCGCGCCCGCGCGCCGGGCGCCGCATGGGCGCTGGGCGTCACTTCGACGGGCCGCATCCATTGCTCCAGGTTGGCGACCGCGGTATCGATCTCGCCGAACAGGGCCGTGACCTCCATGGCCGCCTCGAAGGCCGGCTTGCGGAAATCCTCGGCCATCGCGGCCACCGCCGCCGGAAGATGCGCGACGATGGCGGCGCGCAGCGCCGTGAGCCTGGCGGCCCGTTGGGCGGCCGAGGTGGCGCGCACCGCGTGCCGATGACGGTCCTGCAGGTCGAAAATCCGCGCGATATCGGCCGGGTTCAGTGCGTCGCTCATGGCTGGTCTCCGTTGCTGGTGGTGGACCGGCGCCGCATGCGGATGACCGGCTTGATCGTGCGGCCCGACTCGGTGTCGCGCACGGCGTCGTTGATGTTGTCGATGTCGTAGAACCGGATCAGGCGATCGAAGGGGAAGCGGCCCTGGCGGTGGTACTCGATCAGTTGTGGAATGAAGGTGTGCGGCACGCTGTCGCCTTCGATGACGTAACGGACCATCGCCCCCGTCATCAGGTCGCCGAGGACCAGCGGGAGCGGCGCATCCATCGGCCCCATGCCGAGCAACGCGACCTGGCCCATGCGCCTGGCGGAGCGGATGCCTTGCGCGACCACGGCCGGCAAGCCGGTGGCCTCGACCACATAGCCGGCGCCCGCGCCGGCGGTGATCTCCTTGATGGCGGCCACCGCGTCCGCCTCCCGGCCGTCTATCGCATGCGTGGCGCCCAGCTCCAGGGCGAGCGCGAGCCGGGCTGGTTGCACGTCGACCGCGATGATGGTCGCGCAGCCGGCGATTTTCGCCGCCATGACCGCCGACAAGCCGACCGCGCCCGCGCCGAAAATGGCCACCGAGCTGCCCGCCGGCGGCTTCAAATGATTGAGGATGGTGCCGGCCCCGGTCTGGATGCCGCATCCAAGCGGTCCCAGCAATTCAAGCGGGATGTCGTTTGGCACCTTGACGACGTGGCGTTCCCGCACCAGCGCATGGGACGCGAACGAGGATTGGCCGAAAAAGCTGGCGTTGATCTCGTGTCCGTGTTGATGATGGGTACAGGAGCCATCCGGCCGCCGGCCCATGAAATTCGCCTGCAGGAAGTTGTCGCAATGGGCGGGGCGGCCTTCCCCGCATGGCGGGCAAACGCCGCAGGAGGCGAACGACAAGGCGACATGGTCGCCGACCCCGATCGTGCTCACCGCGGCGCCAATCGCGACCACCACCCCGGCCCCTTCGTGGCCCAGGATGTTGGGCATGGCCGGCACCGGGAAGACGCCGTCGCGCACGGCGAGGTCCGTATGGCAAAGGCCGGTGGCCAGCACCTCGACCAGCACCTCGTCGGCCCGCGGCGCGTCGATCCGCACCGTCTCGATCGTGAAATCGGCATGCACCTCGCGCAGCAGCGCGGCTTCGATATCCATTTTTTTCCCCGGTTAAAAGTAAACTAAAGTTGTGCCGCCAGCCGCACCGCCTGGTTGATCGCCCGCTTCGCATCCAGTTCGGCGGCCTCGTCGGCGCCGCCGATCAAATGCACCCTGCCCCGCAAGCCGGCGGCGAGGGAGCGCTCCGGCAGCTGGCCGGCGCAAACGATGATCGAGTCGACCGCCAGCAGCCGGTCTTGGCCATCGACGGTGATGTGCAGGCCGTCGTCGTCGATGCGCCGATAGTCGACACCGGCGATGGTTTCCACGCCGCGGCTTTTCAGCGCCGCGCGATGGATCCATCCGGTCGACACGCCCAGGCCGTTGCCCACCTTCGACGCCTTGCGTTGCAGCAGATAGACCTTGCGCGCGGGCGCCTCGACCCGTGGCGCGCACAGCCCGCTGTGTGGGCCGTAACTGGTGTCGACGCCCCATTCGGCGAAGAATTTTTCAGGATGCAGCGAGGCGCTGGCTCCGCCATGCGTCAGGAAGGTCGCGACGTCGAAGCCGATGCCGCCGGCGCCGATGATGGCGACGCTGGCGCCGACCGGCCTGTCCTCCCTGAGCACGGCGAAGTAGTCGAGCACGCTCGGATGGTCGAGGCCTTCGATCGCGGGTACCCGCGGCGTGACACCGGTCGCCAGCACGATCTCGTCGTATGCCTCGGCCTCCAGCTGCGCGGCCGTGACCCGGGTGGTCAAGCGCAGGCGCACGCCGGTGATCTCGATCTGGCGGCGGAAGTAGCGCAGGGTTTCGAAGAATTCCTCCTTGCCCGGAATCCGCTTGGCCAGGTTGAACTGGCCGCCGATCTCGGCGTCCGCCTCGAACAGGGTCACCTCGTGGCCGCGCGAGGCCGCGGTGGTGGCCGCCGCCAGGCCGGCCGGGCCGGCGCCGACCACGGCGATGCGCTTGCGCCGCGGCGCCGGTTCGATGCGCAACTCGGTCTCGTGGCAGGCCACGGGATTGACCAGGCAAGAAGCCACCATTTCCTTGAAGCCGTGATCCAGGCAGGCCTGGTTGCAGCCGATGCAGGTGTTGATCGTATCGGCCTCGTCGCGCCGCGCCTTGCGGATGAATTGCGGGTCCGCCAGCAGCGGGCGCGCCATCGACACCATGTCGCAATAACCCTCGGCGATCAGGCGCTCGGCCACCTCCGGCGTGTTGATGCGGTTGCTGGCGACGATGGGGATGGCGACCTTGCCCTTGAGCAGGCGCGCCACCCAGGCATAGGCGGCGCGCGGCACGCTGGTGGCGATGGTCGGCACGCGCGCCTCATGCCAGCCGATACCGACATTGATGATGGTCGCTCCCGCCTGTTCGATCAAGGGCGCCAGCGCGACGCCTTCCGGCAGCGTCGATCCGCCTTCGACCAGCTCCAGCAGCGACAGCCGGTACACGATGATGAAATCCCGGCCCACGGCCTCGCGCGTTCGCCGCACCACCTCCACCGCGAAGCGCATCCGATTGGCATGCGAGCCGCCCCAGCCATCGCCGCGGTGATTGGTGCGCGGCGCCAGAAACTGGTTGATCAGATAGCCTTCCGAGCCCATGATCTCGACGCCGTCGTAGCCGGCTTCGCGCGCCAGCACGGCGCAGTTGACGAAATCGGCGAGGGTCCGTTCGATATCCTCTTCCGTCATCTCGCGCGGAACCTGCGGCCACAATGGCGACTTGATCGCGCTGGGCGCGACGGCCTGGCCATGCTTGACATTGCGGCCGCAATGCAGCACCTGCATCGCGATCTTGCCACCGGCCGCGTGCACGGCATCGGTGACGATGCGGTGGCGCGCGATTTCGTCCGCGTTGCTCAGCTTGGGCGCGCGCGCGAACGGCGCGCCTTCCTCGTTGACCGCCACACCGCCGGTGACGATCAGCCCCACGCCGCCCCGGGCGCGCTCGGCATAGAAGGCCGCGAGGCGTTCGAAGCCGTTCGGCTCCGGTTCGAGGCCGACATGCATCGAGCCCATCAGCGAGCGGCTGGATAGCGTCGTAAAGCCCAGGTCGAGCGGTTCAAGCAGGTGGGGATAGGGATTCATTCAAGCTCCATGGTTGAGATCGATATTGGGCTTCGCGGGCCTTAGCGCCCTTGCCATTGCGGCCGGCGCTTCTCGAAGAAGGCGCGCGGGCCCTCCTTGAAGTCTTCCGTGGCCATCAGCCGGTACGCCGCTTCGACGCCGCGCTCGCCAAGCTCGGCGTCCGTGCCATCGAAGGCCGCCCCGGCCAGCCGGCGCGATTCCGCCACCGCCAGCGGCGCGTTGTCGGCGATTCGCCGCGCCAGCGCCAGCGCCTCGGTCATCACCTGATCATCGGCGGTCACGCGGTTGACCAGGTGCAGGGCCTGCGCTTCCCGGGCCGTCAGGCTGTCGCCGGTCAGGACCAGCTCCATCGCCTTGCGCTGCGGGATCGCGCGCGCCAGCCGGTACACCCCGCCCGCGGCCGCGATCACACCTCGCCGCACTTCCGGCAGGCCGAAGGTCGCGCTTTCACCGGCCACCGCCAGGTCGCAGGCGAGCACGAACTCGGTTCCGCCGCCCATCGCCGAGGCTTGCACCGCGGCGATCCAGGGCTTGCCGCGCCGGGCATGGACGAAGCCGCCGAATCCATTGCCGCCGGCCGTCGTTTCCTGGCCGCGGCCGGCCGCGAGTTCCGCCAGGTCGGCGCCGGCGCAGAACGCCGCCGTGCCGGCCGCCGCGAGGATCACGACCCGGATTTCCGTATCGTTTTCGGTTTGCTCGACGTAGCGGACCATCAGCCGGGTGACGGCGCCATCGACCGCGTTGCGTTTGTCCGGCCGGTTCAGCGTGACCAGCGCGATGTGCGGCGTGAGCTTCTCGAAGCGCACCGCGGGTTCGATGCGCTCCGGATTGGCGCTCAGGCTGAAATGGACCAGGCCATCGCCGCGCAGGTAGGCATGGCCCGGGGTGCCGACCGGCTCCCGCGTGGCGTCCACCAGCACAGCCAGCGTGTCCGGATCGGCCGCGCCGACGCGCGCCGCCAGGCGCCTGCCGTCCGGCGTGCGCGCGATGACCACGCCGCGATCTGGCTCGCCCTTGCGGCTGAAGGTGGCGGTATAGGTTTCAATCGCGCAGGGCCCCTCGTAGTCCTCGACCAGCGCGGGAACCGGCCCGTAGCTGGCCTCGACCGCTGCCTGCAGGTCCTCGTTGCGGACCGGATGCGCCGGCGCGGCCGCGAAGAGCATGGCGGCATGGTGCTTGGTGACGTATTCGCCATTCCCATGCAGCAGGCCCGCGCGGCCTTGCCCTCCGCGCAGGGCGCGCACCATCGCGGTGATCGCGTGGGTCATGTAGTTGTTGCCCGGGCCGCCGAAAAAGGTCAAGCCGCCGGCGACCGACAAGGGCCCGTCGGCGGCCAGGCCAAGCGCGCGCCGCGCCAGTTTTGGCACGCACGGAAAGCAGCTGTACAACTCGAACAGGTCGATGTCGCGCGCCGCCACGCCGTTCAATTCCAGGGTCCGCCGCAATACCAGCTCCATCGCAGGCGCATGGTCGTAGCGGTCGCGCGCGAGAAAATCGTGGGGCTCGTGCGCGCCCGCTCCGGAGCCGACGTACACGATCCGCTCGTCGGGCACCCCCATGGCGCGCGCCGCGTCCAGGTGCGTCATCAATACCGCGGCGGCCTGGTTCACGCCGCTTTGCGCGACCATGAATTTCTGATACGGATGGGCGATGGGCCGGTTGTGCTCCGACGGCGAGACGATGTCGGCGGCGCTCATCGGCTTGCCGCTCCAGGCATAGGGATTGGCGGCGGCGGCGCGCGACATATTGGCCCAGATCGTGCCCGATTCCATTTGCGCGTCGGCGAAGCTCTGGCCCCAGGCCGCGCGCGTGGCGTTGTCGTAGAGCGGATACACGTCGACCGCGTTGGTCAAGCCGTAGCGCGCCGCGAGCCGGGTGACGAAATCCTCGCCGCGCGGCAGCCTGTGGCCGGGGTCCTCGTCGGTCCACGCGGGCTTCACGCCCCTGGCGCGCAAGGCCATCGCGCTCTTGAACGCCTCGGCGCCGCACAGCAACGCGACCTCCGACTCGCCGCGCGCGATATCGACCGCCGCGTCGAGCATCATGCGGACCGGGGTTTCGCCACCGACCGGGCCATGGATGCATTCCGCGGCACGCAGCCGCAGGCGTTTGGCGAGCAGGCCGCCAAGGTCGCGGTAGGGCCAGGAAATCTGGTTGACGACACGCAGCGTGTCGATGCGGCGCAGCCATCCACCGCCGGCGTCGGCATCGGCGCCGGCGGCGCAGCGCAGCAGCATCTCCAGCGGTTCCAGTCCCCGCAGCGGGTCGGCTGGCTTGTCGATCAATTCCCCGATGCCGATGATGACGGGGATACGGCCGGCGGAACGCGGCGTCATGAAATACTCCCGGAATAGATGACGAGGCCATCGAGCGCTTCGATGTCGCCGCCGCGCACCCATAGCGGGTTCACTTCCAGCGTGACCAGACTGTCGCCGAGCGCGAGCGCCGCGTCGCCGATGGCGGCGATCACTTCGGCCAGGCGGTCCAGATCGGCCGCCGGCGTGCCGCGAAAGCCTTGCAGCAGTTTGGCGGCCCGCAGCCCGGTGAGCATGCCGCGCGCCTCCGCGGCGGTGACGGGGAGCAGCCGCAACTGCGTGTCGGCCAGCGCCTCCACCCAGACGCCGCCCAGGCCGACGGCGAGCGTCTGGCCCCACTGCGGATCGCGTACCGTGCCGACCAGTATCTCCAGGCCGCCGCCGCGCATCGGAGAAACCAGCACGCCGTCGAGCCGCGCCGCCGGCAGCGCGGCGCGCACCGATTCAAGGATCGCGTCGAAGGCGGCGCCGACCGCTGCGTCTCCCCGCAAGTTGAGTTGCACGCCGCCGACATCGGTCTTGTGCGCGATATCGGGCGAGGCGATCTTCAGCGCCACCGGCGCATCGAACGCGGCGGCATGGGCGAGCGCCTCGTCGCGCGTGCTGGCGAGCCGCGCCGGAATCACGGGCACGCCGCGGGCGGCCAGATAGTCCAGTACCGCGCGTTCACCGTCGGGCCGCGCGTCGCTGGCCTGCGCGGGAGCCGCGCGGACGGCGGTTCCCTGTGCCGCCCATGCGCTCCAGAGGCTGATGCGGCCCAGCGCCGCCACCACGGCCTCGATGCCGCCGAACACCGCCGGCACGCCGGTCTCCGCCATGATGTCGCGGCTCTTCTGCGTGAGCGGCCGGCTGGTCTGGTTGAGCATCGCCGAGGGTTTGCCGAGCGCGCCGAGGGCGCGCCCGATCGACACGATGGCCGGCACCTTGTCCCACTTGTCGTTCCACGGCATGCTGTAGACACAGCCGACAAAGCCGATCGCGGGATCGTCGCCGAGCGCCGTGAGCACGCGCTCGAACAACGCGGGATCGCGCACCGCCACGCCGGTGATGTCGAAGGGATTCAGCGCTTCGCCCGTGCCGGGCACGGCCTCGCGCAACAGCGCCTGCGTGGCCGGCGAGAACGCCGGCAGGCTGACGCCGTGCGCTTCCGCGCGATCGGCGATCAGCGTGCAGGCGCCGCCGGAGATGGAGACGATGCCGACGCCCGCGGCCTTGAGCGGCCCGGTATGCGCAAGCAGCCCCGCCGTGACGACGAGGTCTTCGAGCGCGTGCACGCGGATCACACCGAGCTGGCGGCAGGCGGCGTCGAACACGGCATCGTCGCCCACCAGCGAGCCGGTGTGCGCGGCCGCCACCTTGGCGGTCAGTTCGGTGGCGCCCGCCTTGAGGATGACGATGGCCTTCTTTTGCGCCAGCGCGCGCCGGGCCGCAGCGGCGAAGGTGGCCGTGTCGCGGATGGTCTCGGCGAACACCATGATCACCCGCACATGCTCGTCGTCGACCAGGAAGTCGACGCAGGCGCTGGTGTCGAGCATCGCTTCGTTACCGGTGGCGATGCACATGGACAGGCCGATATTGCTGTCGTGCGCCATTTCCACGATCTCGATGGCGGTGGCGCCGCTCTGCGACACCAGCGCCACTTTACCCGGCAGGAAGGGCGGATGAAACGGCATCGGCGTCATCGCCGCGCCTATCGACAGGTTGGCGAAGCCCAGGCAGTTCGGGCCCAGGAAGGTCACGCCGGCGGCGCGCGCACGCCGTGTGAGCTGGTCCTGGAGACGCGCCCCTTCCGGCCCCGCCTCCGCGAAGCCGGAAGTCAGGATGACGGCCGACTTGATCCCGCTCGCGATCACATCGTCCAGCGCGTCGAGCGCGGCCTCGAGGGGAACCAGCAGGTAAGCGGCGTCCACCGCTTCGGGGATGGCCACGCACGAGGGAAATCCCGGATAACCATGCGCCGCCGCGCCGGTCTTGTTGACCGCGTACACGCGGCCCGCGAAGCCGACGCGCTGGATGTTGGCGTGCAGCAGTTGCGACCAGGGCGAGCGCTCCGAAGCGCCGACCAGGGCAATCGAGCGTGGATAGAATAGCCGCTTCAGCGGCTCGTTACCGATGGCGGCGGTGGCGCTCTCCGCATTGTTCATTTCGTCTCCCGTCTTTTTTGACGCGACCCGGCCCGCCAACCATCAGCGGCCCGACGCGGCTCTTTTGAATGGTGCCGGCTAGCGGCTACAGAAAGGGGGCCAGCGCCTCCACGTCGCGCTGGAACTGATCCATCAACTCCCGGCAACGGGCCACCGCGGCGGCCGGATTGCCCGCCTCCAGGGCGCACACCACCTCCTCCATCACCTCGGGATGCACCATGCCTTTCACGCGCCAGAGCACGACGACACGCTCGATCGCTGAAAACAGCTGGATCATCATGCGGCGCAGCGCACGGTTGCCGCTGGCGCGCAGGATCACATCCTCGTAGGCGCGCGCGGCGGTGATGAACGCCTGGGTGTCATCACCCTGCGCGGTGCGCTTGATCACTTCGAGCGCCGCGCGCATTTGGCGCACACCGTCGGCATCCACACGCGGCGCGCCCCACTCATAGGCGGCGAGCGTCAATAGCCGGAATAGCGCGACCAGTTCGCTCGCGCTTTGGCGATCGATATGGGATACCTGCTTGGGCCGGTTCGGCGGCATCTCGACCAAGCCCTCGGCGGTCAACAAGGTCAAGGCCTCCCGCACGGGGCTGGTGCTGGCGTCGTAGCGCTCCGCGAGCTCCAGGTCGCGAATGATGGTTCCGGGCGGCAGCTGGCCGCTGACGATGTCCCGGCGCAGCTTGTCGGTGACCGATTCCTTGAGCGTCTTGTTCTTAACCTTGCTGAGCATGTTGTCCTGGCCTATGTCGCTTGAAGTAGTGGGCGATGCACAATGCACCATAGAATGCATTCTGCAATGCATTTTGCGACAAGTCAAGCGCCGGCCGCGGGAGGCTGCATAGCGCCCCTGGCAAGACATGGGATTTTTATTGGGAAAAATCGGCGAGGCCGGGTCGCCGGTCGCGCCACGACACCATGCGCTGGCGCGCTGGCGTGCGGAATGATTTGCTTGATTAAGCCGGGAGGGTTGCGGGTCGATACAGTTGGGGACGGGGCGGCGGCTATCCGGTCAAGATAGCCGCCGCCCCCGGCGGTTGCCGTTTGCCGGATTACTCCTCGGTGACCAACTTGTCGCCGACGTACACGCGGTAGCGCTTGATGCGCCCCGTCACGCCATCCGCCCCTTGCCGCGGCGTGTAGCGGAAGCCGGCCACGTTGTCCTGCTTGCCCAGGTCGATCACCAGCCGGTGCGGATGCGCGGGACGCGGCGCCTTGCCGCTGAAGGCCGTGTGCCAGTGGTCGGTGGCCTGGCCGTTGATCGCGTTCAGCGCGGAGCCGTCCTCCTTCGTCAGCTCTTCGCTGCTGGCGTAGGCGATGGTCCAGCTGGACTGGTTCAGCGTCTTGCCGTTCGCGTCCAGCAGGGCGATCTCGGCGACCGCCGCGAACTCCTTGCCGTCGAACGCGTCCAGCGACTCCAGGCAGAACTGGCTGCCGCCGGCCTGCTTGGCGAAGCGCACGTCCTGCGTGGCGGAACCCGGCTGGAACTCGCCTTCGTGCACCGGCGTCACGCCGTCCAGGCGCGGCTTGGCCTTGTTCGGCGGACGCGCCAGGTCCCGCTCCGGATGCAGCTGGTCCAGTATCGGCTCCTTGAGACCGGCGATGCGCGCGCTGCGCGGGCCGGTCAGGTCCAGCACCACCACCTCGTTGCGGCCGCGCTTGATCCAGGGACCCGGCAGGTACATGGTCTGCGTCGGGCCTATGCTCCAGTAACGCCCCAGGCAGCGGCCGTTGACCCAGACCACGCCCTGGCCCCAGCCCGACATGTCGAGGAAGGTGTCGGCCGTCTGGCTGGCGTCGAAGGCGCCGCGCCAGAACGCGGGACCGGCGGCCCTGCCCTGCTTCCACGCCAGCGGCGGCAAGACGCCGTCCGCGTCGAAATCGATGGCGCGGATTTCCCAGTTCTCCAGCGCCCGCGGCTGGCCGCCCTTGGCCAGGAAATGCACGGGGCCATGCAGGCCCTTGCGGTCATGGATCTCCACGCCGAAGTTCACGCGGGCGATGGTGTACAGCAGGATCTCCAGCGTCACCGGCTTGGCGCGCGCCGGCAGGTCGACGCGGAAACGGCGGTAGCGCGTGTCCATGGTGCCCACCTGCTTGCCGTCCACATACACCCAGGCCAGGTCGCGCACCTTGGCCGCCTCCAGCACGCCCGCCGGGCCGGCCGGCAGCGTGACGCGGTAAGCCACCAGGCCGCGGCTGATGTCGTACTGCTCGATCGGGCGCGGCGACACCTCCCTGATCGTCTTCGCGGGCAGGTTGGCGAACACCGCCGCCGATTCCTTCAGCGCGAACGCCGGGATGGCCATCACCGGATTGGCCGGCGGCGCGGCCGGCAGCGTCTCGCCGGGCTGCAGATAAGGCTTGATGCCGTCGCGGTAGGCCTGGAACTTCTCGCCCATCCAGCCCGCCTCGCTGATCGGCGCGTCGTAGTCGTAGCTGGTGGTGTCGGGGCGGAAGGGACGGTCACAGCCGCCCCACAGCCCGAAGCTGGTGCCGCCGTGCGCCATGTACAGGCTGAACGAGCCGTTCGCCTTGAGCATGGCCTGGATGTCGGCCACCGCCTTGTCGGCCGAGCCGCGGCGGTGCGGGCCGCCCCAGGTGTCGAACCAGCCGGAGTAGTATTCGCCGCACATCAGCGGCCCTTGCTGCACGGAGGCCAGCATCTTGAAGCCGGCCGCGGGATCGCTGCCGAAGTTCGCCACCGAGAACAGCTCGGGAATGTGGGTCTTGGCGACCGCGTTGGTCGGGTTGCACTGGAACAGGGGCACGTCGAAGCGCGCGTCGATCAGCGACTTGCGCATCACGCGCATGTACTCCAGGTCCTCGCCGAAGAAGCCGTATTCGTTCTCCACCTGCACCATCAGGATCGGGCCGCCCTGTGTGACCTGCATCGGCCCCAGCACGCGGCCCACCTCGGTGATCCAGCGGCGCACCGGCTTGACGAAGTTCTCGTCGCGCGTGCGCAGGAAGGCGTCGCCGGGGCTCTTGAGCAGCCACCATGGCAGGCCGCCCATTTCCCATTCGGCGCAAGCGTAGGGACCGGGACGCAGGATCACCCACAGGCCCTCCTGCTGCGCCAGGCGGCAGAATTCGGCGGCGTCGCGCGCGCCGCTCCAGTCGTAGCGGCCCTCGCGCCATTCGTGGTAGTTCCAGAACAGATAGGCGCAGACGGTGTTCAGGCCCATGGCCTTGAGCGCCTTCAGGCGGTGCGTCCAGTACTCGCGCGGCACGCGCGCGAAGTGCATTTCGCCGCAGCGGATCTGCAGCGGTTTGCCGTCCAGCAGAAAGTCGTTCTGGCCGATGCTGAAGCGCGGCGACGCTGCCTGCGCGTGGACCATGGCCGGCAGCATCATGCCGCCCAAGGCGGCTGCCGTGCTTCCCAGCATGCGGCGGCGGTCAAAACCAGAGGCGACTTCCGGGGTCAGACCCGATGGGTCTGACCCCAGGTTTTGCCACTGGTTTTGCGCGGCGATGCCGGTCTTCCGAGATTTTTCCATTATTGAGCCTCGATCGTGAAGTCGTAGCGGATCGGCTTGAGCGCTATCCGGTATTTCATGTGCGGACGTCCGCGCTCGTCCCAGCCCGTGTCGCCGCCCACGCCGGTCTGCACCGCGTCGATCAGCAGCGAGCCGTCGCCGTGAGGCTGGATATCGGAGCTGTGCCAGGTGCCGCGCGGACGCAGGTACAGGTCCTCGTACGGGAAGGCCAGCGCGTTGACGGACAGCGGCTGCTTGCCGGTGACCTTCAGCCCACCGCCGGCGCCGGACAGCGACACCCAGCGCACGTCGGTCTTGTTGCCGCTTTCCTGCGGCCGCACGTACTGGTGGTACTGGTCCGCCACCTTGCCCTGGTAGCGGCCGATGGCCGCGCCGGTCTGGCGGTCCACATACGTTTCCTGCGGGCCGCGGCCGTACCAGGCCAGATCGCCCAGCGAAGCGTCATTGTCGAAGCGCAGGCCCACGCGCAGCGGATCCGGCAGGTCGTCGCGCAGCGGTGTGAACGCGGCGCTGACGGAGACCGCGCCCTGCGCGTTCATGCGGTAGGTGGTCTCCCAGTGCGCGGCGCCGGCGCCGAAGCTGTAGGTGACGCGCACGCCGTCCTCGCCCGCCACGATGGAGCGCACCTGGCGCTGTTCGGTGAACTGCTTCCACACGGCGTGCGACTTCACCAGGCCGGTGCCCTCGTCGTTGTCCGTGAGGCCGCGCCAGAAATTGGGGCTGCCGCCCTTGAGCAGCGCCTTGCCGCCCACGGTCAGCTTCAGCAGGCCGGTGTCCGCGTTGATGACGAGGCGCGCCTTGCCGGCGCCGAGCTCCAGTCCCTCGGCCGTCTTCACGGGTTTGACCCAGGCCGTGGCCACGGCCGCAGGCCGCGCCTTTTGCAGCACGAACTGGCTGAAGCCGAGTTCCTGGCCGGCCGGCACGCCCTTCACACTGCCCGGCTTCGCCTTGGCGCGTATGGTCAGCAGGTATTCGGCGCCAGCGTCCTTCGCCAGCGCGGGCAGTTTCAACGCCACGTTGGCCGACGACTGCGCGGCGGCGTTCACGCCGGCCAGCTGTCCGGCGGCCACCTGCGCGCCATCCTTGGTGACGACCCATTCGAACGCCAGTCCGGACAGGTCGCTGAAGTCGTAGCGGTTCACCACTTTCAGCTTGCCGCTGGCCGGGTCGCCCTCGAACACCACCGGCGAATACACCTTGCGCAGCTCGTAGTATTCCGGCTCCACGCTGCGGTCCGCGCGCACCAGACCGTCCGCCACCACTGACATGTCGTTGCGCGGGTTCTTGCCGAAGTCCTCGCCCTGCGCCCAGTAGTCACGGCCGTCCTTGGTCTTCAGCACCATGGCCTGGTCGACCCAGTCCCAGATGAAGCCGCCCTGCAGCTTCTTGTGCGCGCGCATGGTCTGCCAGTACTCTTCCAGATTGCCCAGGCTGTTGCCCATGGCGTGCGCGTATTCGCACTGGATCATCGGCTGCTTGAACTGGGGATCCAGCGCGTAGTCGACCATCTTCTCGATGTCGTCGTACATGGGCGCGTAGAAGTCCACATAGGCATTGGGCAGATGCTCCTCGCCCAGCGCCGGGCGGCCCAGGTAGCCCACCAGGCGGTTCGGGTCGCGCTGGCGTATCCATTGCGCGCCCTTCTCGAAGTTGGGGCCCGTGCCCGCCTCGTTGCCCAGCGACCAGATCAACACGCTCGGATGGTTCTTGTCGCGTTCCACCATGCGCGAGATGCGGTCGATGTGCGCCAGCTCCCATTCCTTCTTGTAGCCCAGCTGGAGCTTCTCGCGGTCCGCCTTGGCGTTGTCGCCCATCTGCATGTACTCGTGCGACTCGATGTTGGCCTCGTTGTACACGTACAGGCCGTATTCGTCGGCCAGGTCGTACCAGCGCGGATCGTTCGGGTAATGCGAGGCGCGCACGGCGTTCACATTGGCCTGCTTCATCAGCTCTATGTCCTTGCGCATGGTCTCTTCGGACACCACGCGGAAGGTGTGCGGATCGTGCTCGTGGCGGTTCACGCCCTTGAACATGATGCGCTTGCCGTTCAGGCGCACCTCGCCGTCCTTGACCTCCACCGTGCGGAAGCCGATCTTGCGCGAGGTGGCCGATACCAGCTTGCCCTGGCCGTCCAGGTACTCGACCACCAGCCGGTACAGATTGGGCGACTCCGCCGACCACGCCTTCACATCCTTGATGCGCCCCTGCAGTGGCGCGGCCTTGCCGGCGGCGGCCTGGCCGGTGAGCGCCAGCACCGCCTTGTCGCCGTCGTAGACGGTGGCGCGCAGCTGGCCGTCCGCCTTGCCGTTGAAGTCCGCTTCCAGCGAGAACAGGCCGTCCTTGTAGCCGGCCTTGTCCAGCAGCGCCGCCGCCGTGTAGTCGCGCAGGTGGGCCTTGGCCTCGGCGTACAGGTAGACGCTGCGTTCGATGCCGGACACGCGCCAGAAGTCCTGGTCTTCCAGGTAGGACCCGTCGGCGAAGCGGTACACTTCGATGGCGATGGTGTTACGGCCCGGCTTCACGTAACGCGTGAGATTGAATTCGGAAGGCAGCTTGGAGTCCTCCGAATAGCCCACGCGCTCGCCGTTGACCCAGATGTAATAAGCGCTGCCCGCCGCGCCGATGTGCAGGAACACTTCGCGCCCGGTCCAGTCGGCCGGCAGGTCGATGTCGCGGCGGTAGGAGCCCACCTCGTTCATCTCGTGCGGGATCAAAGGCTGGTTGGCCGGGAACGGGTAGTCGATGTTGTTGAAGTAAGGCTGGCCGTAACCCTGCGCCTGCATCATGCCCGGCACCTGGATGGACTTCCAGCCGCTGACGTCGTAGCCGGGCTTGAAGAAGTCGACGGGGCGCGACTCGGGTGTCTTCGAATAGGCGAAGGACCAGGCGCCGTCCAGCGATTTGAAATACTTCGAAGCCGACTTGTCGCCGGCCAGTGCCAGCTCGCGGCTCTCGAAGTTGAAGAAGGTGGCCTTCATAGGCTCGCGGTTCACCTGGACCACTTCGGGCATTTCCCACTCGGCCAGCGGCGCGGGCTTCACAGATTGCGACACGGGCTGCGATGCGGCCAGCACAGGCAGGGCCGCCAGGATGGCGGCGGTCATCAAAAGACGTTTCACGGGTTTGCTCACTTCAATATGCGACGGGATAATCTTTGGGAAACTTGCGGCCGGAGAAGGCCTTCTTCTGCGTCCAGTCCTGCGCCGGCGCGGTCCAGTAGCTGTCCGTCTCGGGCAGGCCCAGGGCCAGGAAACCCTCGGACGCGATGTACATGCTGCCGTTGTTGGAATACCAGTCGCCCAGTTCGGGCTGGTGGCCGACGAAGCCGATGGTCAGGTAGCCGTCCTTGGTGAAGTTGCTGGGCGCGGTCCACACGGCCTTGTGCACCGCGTGCAGCGCGGCGCGCACCTGCCCCTCCGGCAGGCTGGCCGGCAGCTGCTTGCGCCAGGCCAGCAACGCCAGCGGCTGGAAGGCGGCGGTGCGATAGGTGAGCGAGCGGCCGATGGGCGGGAAGCTGCCTTCCGGCGAAATGAAGCGCTCCAGGTGTTCGCAATAACGCTGCACGCGCTTGAGCGCCTGGGCATGCAGATCGGCGGGCTTGGCGTTCCAGAACGGCGCGTTGCTCTTGGCGAGGATCTCCAGCGTCTCCAGCAGCATGGGGTACATGACGAAGGAGTTGTAGTAGTCGAAGTGGAAGGATTCGCCATCCTTGATCCAGCCGTCGCCCACATACCATTCGTTGATCTTGCGGATGGCGCCGTTCATGCGCATCGGGTCGTGCTCCTCGCCGATGGACAGCAGCCATGCCTCGTTGATCGCGGCGAACAGCAGCCAGTTGATGTAGGGCGGCTCGATGCGGCGCAAGCCCTTGATCTCGGCGACGATGCGGCGCTTGGTGGCGGCGTCCAGCGGCTCCCACAGCGTCTTCGGCGCGCGCATCAGCGCGTTGGTGAAGTAGGCGGAATCGACCAGCGCCTGGCCGTGCCCTTTCCACACCAGGTAATCCGGGCTGGCGGGATCGACGGAGTTGGCGTAGCTTTGCAGCGCCATTTGCTGCAGGCGCTTGCGGTCGCGTCCTTCGGGGCCGTCGTCGTCCGGCAGCGCCAGCCAGGGCGCGATGCCGGCGATCAGGCGGCCGAAGCACTCGAGGTAGGCGACGCGGCGATCGCGGCCATCCCAGGTGGGACTCAGTTCCAGCGCGAAGTTCTTTTGCAGCGTGCCCTTCGCCATATTGGACAGCACCGGCTCGGCCATCTTCCGCAGCAGGCCGACCATGTAGGCCCGGTCGCCCGCGCCGGATCCGGCCGCCGCCGCCGGCACCGCGCCAGCCGTGCCGGCGGCGCCCATCAAGCCACTGGCCGCCGAACCGGCCAAGGCCGCCCGCATGAAGCTGCGTCGTTCCATACAAAGTCTCCTTGTTGTTGTGATATGACAACGATACCATATTGCATTAAAGTATTCTAACCGAGGCCCTTTGGCGCTGTCACTGCACCCCTTCCAACCGCGCTTACGCCACTTCACCCATATATTCAAACACTTAGAAAACAATTTCCGCCGAGCTATATCGAAAAGCTCGAGTGTTATATGATTTTAGTATGGTAACGTGATAACAAAGCTTGGTACGCTATCAAACATCGAGCACTTCCCCAGGAAATCCAATGGCAAAGAAGAAAATCATCGCAGGCGTCGTGGCGGGACTGGTCATCGCGTTGTCGGGCTGCGCGTCGACCGACGCGCAGCGGGCGAACGTGGCCAGCACCCAAGGCGTCAGCACCTCAAAAGCGGAGGCCATCGCGCTCATCGACAAAGTCAACACCTACTGGCAAAAGAACACCCCTGCGGCCGAGACCTCGTTCTGGAACGTGGCCGCCTACCATACGGGGAACATCGAGGCCTACCGCGTCACGCGCAACGAAGCCTATCGCCAGTACTCGGAGGCCTGGGCCGAGCATAACCAGTGGATGGGCGCGAAGTCGCGGGACAAGGCCGGCTGGAAGTATAGCTACGGCGAGAAGGACGAGTACGTGCTGTTCGGCGACTGGCAGATCTGCTTCCAGACCTATGTGGACCTGTACAACCTGGACCCGAACAAGGACCCGAGGAAGATCGCCCGTGCCCGCGAAGTAATGGAATACCAGATGGGCACCGCGCAG
Source organism: Pseudoduganella namucuonensis (assembly GCF_900116645.1). GTDB lineage: Bacteria > Pseudomonadota > Gammaproteobacteria > Burkholderiales > Burkholderiaceae_D > Rugamonas > Rugamonas namucuonensis. The sequence goes on from NZ_FPBO01000019.1 coordinate 39,319, forward strand.
AACGATTACTGGTGGTGGTCCGACGGCCTGTACATGGTGATGCCGGTGATGACCAAACTGCACAAGTTGACCGGCGAGCGCCGCTACCTGGACAAGCTGGCCGAATACTTCAAATACTCGAACAGCATCATGTACGACGCGGACGAGAAGCTGTACTACCGCGACGCCAGGTACGTCTACCCCAAGCACAAGAGCGCCAACGGCAAGAAGGACTTCTGGTCGCGCGGTGACGGCTGGGTGTTCGCCGGCCTGGCCAAGGTGCTGCAGGACCTGCCCAGGGACGATCCCTACCGCGCCGAGTTCGAGGCCAAGTTCAAGGGCATGGCGCAAGCGCTGAAGGCGGCCCAGCAGCCGGAAGGCTATTGGACCCGCAGCCTGCTGGACCCGGCGCACGCGCCCGGTCCGGAGTCCAGCGGCACCGCCTTCTTCACCTACGGCTACCTGTGGGGCATCAATAACGGCGTGCTGCCGCGCGACGAATACGCGCCGGTGGCGCGCAAGGGCTGGGAGTTCCTGAGCAAGGTGGCCGTGCAGGCGGACGGCAAGGTCGGCTACGTGCAGCCGATCGGCGACCGCGCGATCCCGGGACAGGTGGTGGACATGAATTCGACGGCCCATTTCGGCGTCGGCGCCGTGCTGCTGGCGGCCGCCGAAATGGCCAGGTTTCAAGAGTAAGGCTCCGTAGTACGGGGGAGATCAATCCCTCGTCTCCCTTTGCCGGAGGATGGCTGATCGCCCTCCTCCGGATTTTTTTGCCTAAATGGTTTTACATCCTGTCACGTGTCAGATATTATTTACACGTGAAAACCAAAACACCTTACGTCGATGGAGACCAGCTGCTGGCGGCCTTGTCGGCGCTCGCCAACCCCCATCGTCTGCGCATCATCGCCGCGCTGCAGTCGGGCGGACGCAATTACGTCAGCCAGCTGGCGCGCGAGATCGGCATCAGCCGTCCCCTGCTCCACCTGCACCTGCAAAAGCTGGAGGGCGCGGGCCTGGTCACCAGCCAGCTGGAGCTGTCCGCCGACGGCAAGGCGCTCAACTACTTTGAAGTAAGCGGTTTCACCATCGCGCTCACGCCGGCGGCCATTGCCGAAGCGGCGAAATCCCTGACCACCAACCCAGAATCGTAGAGGCCACCATGGGCAACAGCAACCTTTTCGCGGCATTTTTCTTCCCGTCCACCGCAGTCGTCCTGGTCTTCTTTATGAAGTACGCGGCCTCCGTCCTGCAGGCGCGCGGGCGCCTCGCCCAGGATGAAGCCTATCGCGAGCTCGCGGCCAAGGCCGCGGCCTCCCAAGCCGAAACGGCCGCCGCGCTGGCGGACATCCAGGCGCGGCTTGGCCGGCTCGAGAAAGTACTCAAGGAAGTCGAGTGACCATGAGGCGGATGCTGCGGTTCCTGGGTTTCACGTTGCTCGGCCTGGTCGGGCTGGCCGCCCTGTTAGGCGCGCTGCTCGGCTACCTCGTCTATTCGCCGGAGCCGGAGCTTCCGCAACTGTCCGGCACAGTCGCCAAGGGCGCGATGGAGGCCGGCGGATTGCAGCGGACCTACCGCAGCTATCTGCCGCGCGACCTGCCGAAAGGCGCGCCGCTGGTGATCGTGATGCACGGTTCGGGCGAGAACAGCGCGTCCAGCCGGATTGAGACGGGCTACGGCTTCGAGCGGCTGGCCGACAAGCATGGCTTTGCGGTGGTCTACCCGGATTCGTACACCTTCGACTGGAACGACTGCAGCACGATCGGCGAATTCAGCGCCAATGGGCGCCCGGTCGATGACGTGGGATTCCTGGGCGCGCTGGTGGACAAGCTGGCGGCCGAAACCGGGATCGATCCTGGCCGCGTGTTCGCGACCGGGATTTCGGCTGGCGGGTCCATGTCGATCCGGCTCGCGCTGGAGGCCCCTGCCCGGTATCGCGCGGTGGCGGCGGTGGCGGCGAGCGTGCCCGCGCCGGAAAACTTCAAATGCCAGCCCGCCGGGCCGGGGCCTTCCGTGATGATCATGAACGGCACCAAGGATCCGCTGGTGCCGTTCAATGGCGGCGAGATCAACCTGCTCGGCATGTTCTACAAGGGCGGCAATGTGAAGCCGTCGCCGGAAGCCGGCCAGTATTTCGCGGACTTGAATAAACTGAGCGGCGCGCCGGAAACCGTTAAGACTCCGGGAGCCGACGGCATCAGCGCGGAGCATACCCGCTGGCGCAATGGCGGCAAGACGGAAGTGGAACTGGTCACCATACACGGAGGCGGACATGGGATTCCGCAGCCTTACCGGCGGCTGCCTAGATTGCTGGGACCGTCGGCTTCGGAACCGAACGGGCCGGAACTGATTTGGGCATTCTTCCAACGGCAATCGCAGTAAAATACCGCCGCCTGCGTGAATGAGGTTCAGTTAAGCGCGTTCTCATGTAGGGCGGAGTAGCTCGAAGAGCTATTCCGCCGGATGCGTGCGGACCTGCCGGCATCCGGCGGAATAACGCTGCGCGTTACTCCGCCCTACGGGGCCACGACGGACCTTAACTTAACGGTATTGCGCCGCCTGTGGCGACCTTTAATGGAGAGAGCAGAAAAATGTCCACCGATTCGAAACCATGCCGTAATTGCGGCAACAGCGAATTTTTCACGAAGGAAGTTAGTGCGGACGGGGCGGCCATGCTGCCCATCGGCGCGCTGCACGGGCCGAAATACCAAATAGTTGTCTGCGGCAGTTGCGGTCTGACCGAGTGGTTTGTTCCGAGCCGCTTCCTGCCCCTTGTAAGGGAAAAACTTGATCCGCTATGAGCGGATCAAAAGACTGGTGCCAGCGCTGCTTCCACTGCAACGTATGGACTTTCGAAGGCGCGGCTTCCGCCGTGCCATCTCCATCCACCTGCTACATGTTTTGCAGGAACAGATTCAACTCCCCGCTACGCTTCCATAGTTCCATATCAAAGCTGGGCTCTCAAGCTCCCAGGCTCCCGCCGAGTTGTGGCTCAAATCGCGGAGACCATCGGCATCGGAACCGAACGGGAACTTATCTGGACCGTTTTAGAACGACACCTGCGCTAACGCCACCACATTATCCAATAGGCAAGAAAATATGCGCAGAGGCAGCACTATCAGGCATAATTTGTTCCTCTAACAAGCATTGAGGCACATTGGTCCATGCCGTTGGTGGGCACTATTTACGCGCCGGCATCACCCTGACCTCCCAAAAACCATTCACATGACCGACAAAAATCCCTACCTCCCCCCGCAAGCGGCGCTGGACGATGCCCCTGAAGCCAACATTTATCCGGATTATGGATGGAATGTTGCCCGCGCCCAGAAGGCCCTGCTGGTCGCCGTGATACTGCAGATTGGCGGTGTGGTGACGGATGTGGGGTGGCTGATCTACTTGTGCGGAGTCGGCCTGTCGTTCTGGGCGGTGTACAACCTCGGTGACGCGCTACAGACACATAAAGATGGATTTTCGACGGGTGGCGGCGGCAAATGGCTTATGCTGATATGGATTCCGTATGTTGGCGTAATCGCCCTTCTGATCCTGAATGGAAAAGCCACGAGGTTTTTGAAAGACGCCGGGTACACGGTCGGACTTTTTGGCGCGCGCCGCAAGCTGGGCAAGTAGAGCGTTAAAAATCCGCAACGACGACAAGCGGATACCCAGCGGTGTATGCTGCAAAGTCTTATAACGGCCAAAGCAGACATTTGAAACAAACCTTTTGGCGCTTGCGCCGTACCTTGGATGAAAATTCTTCGACTCTTGTTCGGTCAAAGGAATGCACCGACTACTTCCGCTGTGGTAAGTCATGCAGAACACAGACAGCCGCTTGATCAATATGTTGCTGGACGTATTCAAGAAGCAAGATCCGCCACTAATGTTGAAGATTTGCAGGTGTTGGCGCGTGACTACTCCGGGTACGTTCGTGAAGCAGCAATAGCACGATGCGTCGAACTTTCCTTGCCGGAGCTTTTCGCGCTTGTTGCAGAGCGCTTGAATGATTGGGTGCCTCAAGTACGTCGCCTGGCGCGGCAGGCCTTGGTGACAATGCTTCCGTTCGTACCTTCATGCCAGGTGCTGTCGGCACTTCCTGCAATCTTATTGCTGCACAGCTCGGGCAGGGATGAATACTCAAGTTGGCTTAATGAATTTGAAACAGCGTTGATTGCCGCCATTCCAGTTAAAGAGTTCATTACAAATGCTAAAGGTAAGAACATTAAGACGGCTCGGGCTTGCGTTCACCTGCTCAAAAAGCACAATCTGTTGGAGACAATCGAGCTCTTTAAATTAATTGTAGGACGCAATGATGATATCGTACGGAGCGGCGGCCCGCATTAATCGCTGATATCGAAGGCTGCTTGGACGAATTAGAAAGTGCCGATGCTCGCGAAGGAACAAATTTTTATTTTGCACGATCTAGAATGCGTGATGTTATAATTAATAACGACATCATTTCTTTAAATGAGTTATTCGCGAACAGGAAAAATCTTCCAATTTCAGCAAAAGTTGCTCTGTTGGGCATGTTATCCTTAAAAGATAAGGACTTTCAATATGATGAACTTCATAGTGAGCTCGTGAAGTCGACGCGGGATCGCAAAAATCCTCTCGCGAAGATTGAAATAGCACGCATCGATTTTGAGCATTTGATTATAAAACAGCAATTTTCTGAGGCGGCTAAAATATTAAATGTTCATAGGGAGAATTTCACTGAAGTTTGCTGCGAACAACTTGCCAGGCAACTGCCTTCAAAATATTTGAAGGCATGACTAATGCGATAAATTAGCAGATGGGATCGTGCGGCATGCAAGATCTACTTTCATACGGTCCAGAGGCAGGGCCGCCGATTTTCTGACCGCTCACTCAGTGTTCGGTTTGGGGCGGAAGCGAACTGCCGCTTTACTATCGTGGCGTCCACTGAAGCACCCGCACCTTGGACGGCTGGGCATCCGCCGTCCCCTCCCCGTCCACCTGCTGCACGTTTTGCAGGAACAGATTCAACTCCCCCCTGCGCTTCCACAGTTCGGTATCAAAGCTGGGCTCCCACGCGCCCGCCGAATCCTCGGTCAGATCGCGCACGGTCCAGCGCTTGGCCTTGAAGTTCTCGATGCTGGCCACCGACACGCGGCTCCCCCGCTCCTGGTCGCGGAAGATCAGCAGCGCCGATGGCTTTTCACCCTGGATATCAACCATGATCTGCGGCCGCGAGATCGGAATCGCCTTGGTGCCCTGGCCGCTCAGCGAGAACGGCGCGGTCCTGAAGTCCAGATTCAGCTGGCTCCACTCGGCGCCATCGCGGTATACCACGTGGTACTGCGGCACCGTAGATCCGGCCTCGCGCCAGTAGCTGGCGATGTAGGGATTGCCTTCCCTGTCCGCCGACATGGAGGTCTGGTTGATCAATTCACTGTTCTGCGGAATGCGCGCGGCGTATTCCGCGCTGGCCGCGGTGATGGGCAGCGTGTACCGCTCGCCGCTGGACTTCTCCCACGTGCGTCCGCCATCGCGCGAACGGGCGTAGGCCATGTCGTGGTTGCTCGCCACGTCGGGCGACTCGCGCCACACCCAGGACACGTGCATCGTGCCGGTATGGTCGAGGAAGGCCTGCCAATAGGCGTTGCGCTGCCCTTCCCCGCTTATCAGGTTGCTGTGCACCCGGCTCCAGGCGCCGGCCGCCACGTCGTATCGGTTGATCACCAGGTTGCCCTGGCCGGAGGCGCCGTTCCGGTACAGGAACAGCAGGTTGCCGTCCGGGAGCCGGTAGAACTCGGGGTAGGAGACCGATCCTTCATCCAGACCGGTCATCGGCATCTTGGCCGTTAGTTCAAGCGCGCCCGGGCTCACGCCGCGCGCGTAGCGCAGGGTGTGGTTGTGGTGGTCCCAGGACATGTGCAGGTAGCCCGCGCCGTCGACCATGATGCTGATGCTGTTGTGGGCGTCGCGGGCGTTACCCTGGTATGGCGTGCGTTTCAGTTCCCACTGGTCCGTGCCCAGCTTGCGCTTGCCCAGCACCACGTGGGCGTCCTTGTCGTAGAAGGCGATGTACTGGGTGTCGCCGTGGCTCGCCAGGGAGTTCTTGCGGAAGACCACGGCGTTGACGGAGTTTCTGGCCCAGCCGTCGGCGACGTCGATGATGCGGACCGGGGGGCTGGCGCAGCCGGCGAGCAGGCCGGCCAACACGGCAGCCTGCAGTACATACTTTAGTTTCATTGTTCAGTTCTCGTTCTATAGGGCGGAGTAGCGCGGAAGCGCGTAGTCCGCCGGATGCGTGCGGGCCGGCACACATCCGGCGGGCCTAAAGCCCCGCCCTACGCAGACCTGGCGTTACAGCTTGCCGCGAATGCCGATCTTGATGGTGCGGCCATCATACTTCGCGTAGTCCATGCGCGTCTTCTTGCCGCTGCCGTACTGGCCGGTGGCGTCCTCGAAGTAGTCGTAGGCCAGCGTGTTGGACAGGTTCAGCGCGTCCAGGCGCAGTTCCAGCGATTCGCTCAACTTGTAGCTGATGTTGGCGTCCAGGTAGCCGCGCGCGGCGCGCCAGCGGATCATGTCGTCGCCCAGGTTGCGCGGGTTGTCGCCATGCAGCGAGCGGCCCTTGTAGTTGTAGGACATGCGCATCGCCAGTGGACCACGCTCGTAGTACGCGGTGGTGCTGTAGGCGTACTTGGGCACGGAGTTGACTTCCACTTCCTTGCCCGCGTTGGTGATCCACTTGAAGCTGTTGAACGGGTCGATGTGCGTGTAGCTGGCCAGCGCGCCGAAGCCCTTGAACGGCTCGGGCAGGAAGGTGAACGCCTGCTGGTAGGCCAGTTCGAAGCCTTTGAGCGTCTGGTTGCCGGCGTTGCTGAAGCTGCGCAGCGTCATCGGCAGGTTCGGGTCCACGCGGCCGGAGGCGTCCTGGAAGATGGCGCCCAGCGCGGTGTCCGGCAGGCCCAGCGAACCGAAGGTCACGTTGGTGGTGCTGGATACCGTGGCGTCGGTCAGCTCCTTGCGGAACACGGCGGCCGACACCAGGCTGCCAGGCTGGAAGTACCATTCCAGGCTGGTGTCCAGGTTCTTGGACTGCTGCGGGCGCAGGTTCGGATTGCCGGCCGTGGCAGTGTTATCGAACTGGTTGGGGATGACGGTCTGCGCGGCGATGATGGACAGCGATGCGCGGCTGATGGTCTTGCCCCACGAGGCGCGCCACATCAGGTTGTCCGTCAGGTCCAGCGCGGCGCTGAAGGCGGGCAGCACATTGCTGTAGGAGCCCTTCTCCTGGTTGGGCTGGTAGGCCAGCCCCGCGCCCTTCTGCTTGAAGTTGTCGATCAGCGTCTCGGTGCGCGAGTAGCGCACGCCGGCGTTGAAGCGCAGTTCGCGGTCCAGCACCTGGCCCTTGAAGTCGGACTGCACGAAGCCGGTGGTGACCTTTTCGCCGGCGGTGAAGCTCTGCGCGGGCGTGAAGGTGGCTTCGGAGTTCAACGCCAGCGGGTCGAAGGTGGAGTAGGTGTAGTCGCGCGTGAAGGTGCCCCAGGCCTTGGGCCAGCCGGCGCCCATGTCCAGGTTCCCGATCGGCAGGTTGGACGTCATGCCGCTGCGCAGGCCGGCGGTGCCGAGCGAGTTCAGTTTGGCGGTGGCGGCGGAGGTGCCGTTGCGCTTGTTGATGCCCTTGGTGGTGTCGACGTACACCAGGCCGGCCTTCAGGTGGCCGGTCCAGTCGCCCGGCAGGTTGTAGTCCCAGTCGGCGACCACGCGTCCCTGCTTGGCCTTGTCGGTCTCGCGGGTCCAGCCGGTGCCGATGCCGAAGCCCTGGAAGTTGTTCGGGTCCGTGTAGCTGGTGGGCGAGGACATCGACGGGTACACGTGGTCGTCGCCGTAGTCGATGGTGGAGTCGACGCCGAAGATCTGGCCGGACAGCGTGTCCTGGTAGCTCAGGGCCTTGCTGCTGTTGGAGCTCAGTTGCGCGGTCAGCGCCAGCTTGTCGTTCACCGTCCAGCGGCCGTTCAGGGCCGTGTAGCCGAATTTGGTTTCGTCTTCGCTGTAGGTGACGCCGCTGCTGTACGAGGTGTTGCCGAAGGTGCCGGTCAGCAGGTTCGATTCGGGATCGACGCGCACGTTGATCGGCACGAAGCCGTTGTTGCCGGTCTGGCCCGCCGGGGCGTTGCGGTTGGTGGTCTTGCTGTTGCGGACCAGCAGGCCGAAATACATCTCGTCGCGGGTGTTGGTCAGTTTCGAATACAAGGTGTCCAGGCTCAGATTCAGGCCACCGCTCTTGTACTGCAGCGAGGACACCATGCCGTCACGGGTGCGCTCGTTGGCCGAGCCGTAGAAGCGGTAGATGCGCGGCAGCAGCGCGTTGTCCACCGCGCTGCGGGTGTTGGAGCCCAGGTTGGCGCGCGGGTGGTCGTAGTCCAGCGTGACGGCGAAGTTGCCCTTCACCGGATTCTGGCTGCCGCGCGCGGAGCTGTTGTAGCCGCCCGTGGCCTCGAAGCCGGAGCGGTTGTTCACGCTGGACGAATGCGACACGCCCGCCAGGAAGCCCCACTCGCCCCAGGTGTTGGAGAACAGCGCGAAGCCCATCGGGTCGGCCTTCTTCGACATGGTGTTGTAGGACTCGACCAGCGAATAACGGATGGTGCGCTTGGGATTGTCGAAGGGGCGCGGCGTCTGCAGGTCCACCACGCCGCCCATGCCGCCTTCGCTCAGTTCGGCCAGCGGCGATTTGTAGAAGTCCACGCGGCCGAACAGTTCGGACGCGAACACGTCGTAGTTGAAGCCGCGCGCCGCGCTGCCGATGGTGCCGGTGGAGGTGGCGTTGACCGGCGCGCCGTTCAGCGTGGTGACCGAGTATTCGGTGGGCAGGCCGCGGATGGAGATGCGCTGGCCCTCGCCGGAGCTCTCGTCGCGGTTGAGGATCACGCCCGGCACGCGCTGCAGCGATTCGGCCACGTTCGCCTCGGGGAATTTGCCGATGTCCTCCGCGACGATGGAGTCGCGCACGCCGATGGCCTGCTGCTTCAGGTTCAGCGCCTTCTGCAGGCTGGAACGGAAGCCGGTCACCACGACGGTGTTGACGGGCGCCTCGCTCGCGGGGGCCTCGCTCGCCACGGCCTCGCTTTGCGCCAGCGCGTTCCCGTACGCGGCCGATAAGGCCAGCGGTACCAGCGTGGCCAGAATCTTCTTCCTCATTTGTCTCTCCTTTGTAGTTTTGATAGTTGACGCTTAGCTTACGTTTACCAGCCTATCAATTTTTGTTTCAACGTTACCATACTAAAATCGTATAACAGACGCGCAAATGGTTATAGCTACTGGCATTGATTACCACAACCATATGATTTAAAAGAAAATAATCAACTTTATGAGCAAATTCACCTTAGCCCTTGACTGGCTAAAAACAGGATTTTATTTCATTTTAAGCAATATGTTAGCGTTGTCATAGCACCACATCATGATTGCCCCTGAAAAATCCGTCCTTGCCACCGGGAGATAGACGTTATGATTTCGGCTCAGAAGAAAAATCAGGGTTGGGAGACAGGATGCGCAAGGGAAGTACGTTGACCGAAGTGGCCAAGGCGGCCGGCGTTTCGGTGATCACCGCCTCGCGCGCGATTCGCGGATTAGGCTACGTGTCGGAGGCGACCCGCCTGCGGGTGATGGAAGCGGCCCAACTGCTCAACTACACCCCGGACATGCTGGCCAAGCGCATGCGCGGCGACAGCGGAAACCTGATCGGCGTTTTCATCAACAACTTCGGTTCGGTGGTGATGCATGAACTGATCAGCGCCATCAGCAAAGAGGCGCGGCGGCTGGGTTTCGACCTGGTGGTGTTCCACGCGCAAAGCTTCAATGAGCCGGGCCGCGCCGCCACCAGCGAAATGCTGCGCAAGCTGTGCGACGGCCTCCTGCTGGTGCTGCCGAACACCTTCGACCATTATCTGGACGTGCTGGAAAAGGACCGCTTCCCCTGCGTGCTGGTGAACTTCTCGGCCCGCAAGATGAACCTGCCGGTGGTGGTCAGCGACAACCGCAACGGCGCGCGCAAGGCGGTGGACCACCTGCTGTCCCTGGGACACCGCCGCATCGGCTTCATCGCCGGCACGCCGTTCACCGGCCAAAGCGCGGAACGCCAGAAGGGTTACGTGGACGCCTTGTGCGCGGCCGGCGTGGAGATCGATCCGGCGCTGATCATCGAGGGCGACTTCAACCAGATCAGCGGCTTCAACGCCGCCGAGAGCCTGCTGTCGCTGCCCCAGCCGCCCACCGCCATCTTCGCGGCCAACGATGAAATGGCATTCGGGGCGATGGACGCGATCCGCACGCGCGGGCTGAGCGTGCCGGAGGATGTCTCGCTTGTCGGCTACGACGACATCCCCGCCGCGCGCTACGTCTACCCCACCCTCACCACCCTGCACCAGCCCTTCGTGGAGATGGGCGTGCGCGCGGTGGTGGAGCTGGTCGATCTCATACGGGGCAAGGAAGTGGGGGCGGACCGCGTGGAGTTCACGTCGGAGTTGATTGTTCGTGGGTCCACCGGGCCCGTGAGGCGCGTTCCCGCGGAGAGCTAGGCATGATACCCGGCGGCCCACACTTGGGCTCCCGTCCACACGGGGGCGACGGCAACAGCGACGGTGACGCAGCCGGCTAGCGCCATGAACATCTCCGCCCACCGCCAGGCCGGCACGCTGCGCTACACCGCGGCGGGGCTGGCCATCGTCATCTTCTGGCTGCTGCTGGGCGAGTTCGCCATCGCCATGCGGGAACGCTCGGCGCTGCCCAGCGTGCTGGAACTGCTGCGGCGCCATCACGCCTCCGACACCACGGTGTCCCTGCTGGTGTCGGCCTTCCCGTCCATCCTCGGGCTATGCCTGGGTCCCATCATCAGCTATCGCTCGGACCGGTATCGCAGCCGCTGGGGGCGCAGGCTGCCCTTCCTGATGGCGGCCACACCCGTCGGCGCGGCGGCGATGATAGGGCTGGCGTTCTGCCCCACGCTGGGCGCGGCCACGGACCGCTGGCTGGGCGCCTGGTCGCCGGGGCTGGACGCCTGCGTGCTGGGTTACTTCTGCGTGTTCTGGGCCATATTCGAATGCATCGTCATCACCACGCTGGCGCTGTACGCGGGGCTGGTGAACGACGTCATCCCCTTCCCCATATTGGGCCGCTTCTACGGCGGCTTCCGCGTCGTCAGCCTGAGCGCGGGCATCGTGTTCAATTACTGGATGTTCCCTTTGACGGACCAGTACCTGTCCGAGGTCTTCGCCGGCATCGGCATCCTGTTCGGCCTGGGCTGCATGCTGATGTGCGTGATGGTGAAGGAAGGCGACTATCCCCCGCCGCCCGAGGAAAACGGCGGTGGCGCGGGCGGCTTGGCGGCCATGGGGCGCGAGTTCATGCGGGAGTGCTTTTCCAACCCGCGCTACCTGTGGGTGTTCGCCGCGATGATGCTGGCCAGCGTCACCTTCAGCCCCTTCAACACCTTCTACCAGTACTACGCCAACAGCGTCGGCATTTCCAAGGCCAGCCTCGGGTACATGTCGGCGGTCGCCTACGGCATCTCCATCGTGCTGGCTTTCGGCATCGGCTGGCTGGTGGACCGCTACAGCGCGGTGCGGGTGTCGCTGGCCATGCTCGCGCTGCACTGCGTGGTGTCCGTGTGCGGCTACCTGGGCGTGCGCGACGCGCACAGTTTCTCGGTGCTGTACGTCGCGCATGTGATCATCTCCGGCGCCTACTTCACGGCGGCGGCCTCGATGCCCATGGCGCTGTTCCCCAAGATGCGCTTCCTGCAGTTCAATTCAGCCAAGGACGTGATGGTCTCGCTGGCCACCATCGCCATCGGCGTCCTGCAGGGACCGGTGTTGGACTGGTCGGGCCACGACTACAGCCTCACGCTGCTGAGCGCCGCCATCCTGTCGCTGCTGGGCGTGGCCTGCCTGCTGCGGGTGCAGGCGGCGCTGGCCCTCACGCCGGCTGGCCCGCGGCGCGCCCTTCCGTCAACGTCCGCTTGAGGATGGACGGCATCACGCCGCCATCCGCCAGCAACCGCGTCTCCAGCAGCGTTTCCACCGCCGCCACGGCGCCCACCGTTTCCACCGCGCCATCCGCGCGCCACACCTCCACCCGCACCGCCTGGCGCGGACGCAGCGAACCCGCGGGCGCCTCCACCACGATCCTGTCCAGGGCTTGCAGGGCCTTGTCGCCGGACAGCGCGCCGGGCGGCACCAGCAGCGGCAATATGCCCATGCCGATCAGGTTGGAGCGGTGGATGCGCTCGAAGCTCACCGCCAGCACCGCGCGCACGCCCAGCAGGCGCAGGCCCTTGGCCGCCCAGTCGCGCGAGGAACCGGTGCCGTAGCGCTCACCCGCCACCAGCACCACCGCGTCGCCATCGTCGCGGTAGCGCTGCGCCGCCTGCCAGATCGGCAGCACGTCGCCGGACGGCACGTGCAGCGTGTGGGCCAGCGGCAGTCCCGCATACAGATGGTTCACCAGCGTGCGGTTGTGGAAGGCGGCGCGCAGCATCACCTGCCAGTTGCCGCGCCGCGAGGCGAACACGTTCAGGTTGCCGCGCTCCTCGCCGCGCTCCACGAGATAGTCGGCCACCAGGCTGCCGGGCGGGATGGCGCTGGCCGGCGAAATGTGGTCGGTGGTCACGTCGTCGCCCAGCACCAGCAGCGGATAGGCGGCGTAGCGACCCAGCAGCGTGCCTTCGGTGGCGGCGGCGAACGGGGGGCGCTGCAGGTAGTTCGAAGCGGGGTCCCAAGGGAACAGCGCGGACACGGGGGACTCCAGCGCGTGCCACGCCGGGTTCAGCGTCGCCCGCTCGAAATCGCGCCGGAAGTCGGCGGAGTCGCCCGCCAGGCGCAGATGATGCTCGATTTCCTCGCTGTCCGGCCAAAGCTCGCCGAGGTAGACGGGCTTGCCGCCGGCCGTCATACCCACCGGCTCGTGGCACAGGTCGCGCATGGCGTCGCCGGCCAGCGCATAGGCCACCACCAGCGGTGGCGACATGATGAAGCCCAGGTCCAGGTCCGGATGCACGCGGCCGGGGAAGTTGCGGTTCCCGGACAGCATGGCCACCGGCCTGCCGCTGCCCTCGTCCAGCATGGCGCGCATGGGTGCGGTCAGCGGGCCGGAATTGCCGATGCAGGTGGTGCAGCCGTAGCCGACGATGCCGAAGCCCAGCGCCTCCAGATCGTCCAGCAGGCCGGCGCGCTCGAGGTAGGAGCTGGCGGCCGGGGAACCGGGTGCCAGCGAGGTCTTGGTCCAGGGCGCGGGCGCCATGCCCAGCGCCCGCGCCTTGCGCGCCACCAGCCCGGCCGCCACCAGCAGGCGCGGATCGGAGGTGTTGGTGCAGCTGGTGATCGCGGCGATGGCGACCGGGTGCAGCGGCAAATCGCCGGCCAAACCAGGGGACAGACCTCCCGCGCCGCACGCATCGGCAAGCTCCCGATGCGCTGACCGCGGGTCTGTCCCCGATGCCGCTGCCGGTTGAGGGGCCGCCGGCTTGAACTTCAGTTCCGCCAGCGCCGCCGGCACCTGCGAATAGCGCATCCGGTCCTGCGGCCGCGCCGGTCCCGCCACTTGCAGGCCGATCTCGTCCAGGTCGATCTCCACCACCTTGGTGTAGCGCGCCTCGTGCGCCGGCTCGCCCCACAGGCCGGTGCGCTGCGCGTAGGTCCGCACCAAGGCGATCTGCGCTTGGCTGCGCCCCGTCGCGCCCAGGTAGGCCAGCGTCTGCGCGTCGATCGCGAAGTAACCGCAAGTGGCCCCGTACTCCGGCGCCATGTTCGCCACCACCGCGCGGTCGCCCGCCGTCAGCCCCGCCACACCGGGGCCGAAGAATTCGACGAAATCGCCCGTCACATCCAGCTCGCGCAAACGCTGCGTGACCGTCAGCGCCAGGTCGGTGGACATGGCCGGCGCGCGCAGCCTGCCCAGCAGGCGCACGCCCACCACGTCGGGTATGCGCAGCATGACGGGCATGCCGAACATCACGGTCTGCGCCTCCAGCCCGCCCACACCCCAGCCCAGCACACCGATGCCGTTGACCATGGGCGTGTGGCTATCCGTGCCGATCAGCGTATCCGGCATGGCCCACGGGGTGGCGCCGTGGCCTGCGCCGCCGGGCTGCGTGGCCACCACGGTGGCCAGCTGCTCCAGGTTAATCGTATGCATGATGCCCGTGCCCGGTGGATGGATGCGCACACCGTCCAGCGCCTTCGACGCCCAGCGCAGGAAGCGGTAGCGTTCCTCGTTGCGCCGCATCTCGAAGCCCAGGTTCACCTCCGCCGCGCCCCGCGCAGCGAAGGCCTCCACGGCCAGCGAATGGTCGACCGACACGTCCACCGGCAGCATGGGATTGAGGCGCGAGGGATCCGCGCCCGCCTCGGCCAGCGCGTCGCGCATGGCGGCGATGTCCACCAGCGCGGGCGTGGCCGTGGTGTCGTGCATCAGCACCCTGCCCGGCTGGAAGGCGATTTCCGCCTCGCTGCTGCCCTGCTCCAGCCAGCCGAACAGCGCCGCCACGGCCGCGTCGCGCTCCTCGCCATTGGCGTTTCTGATTGTATTTTCCAGCAGTATACGCAGCACATAGGGCAAACGATCCAGCCGCTCGCCGAACAGCGCTGGCAGGTCGACAACCTTGTAAATAGTGCCATTGACGATCATGGCGCCCGGGGAATAGGAGAGATTATTTGTCTTCATGGTGCGATCATTATTGCATTTAACATCGATTAAGTGCAATAATGAATTGCACAAATTCGCATCTACGGAGACATCATGGACAACATCAGCGGTTTTGTCGCCGCCGAATTCCTCACCAACGGCAGGCTGCGCGCGGCCATCAATCTCGGCAACCCCATCCTGGCCAGCCAGCCGCCCGGCCAGGCGCAACCCTCTGGAGTCTCGGTGGACCTGGCGCGCGAGCTGGCCAGACGCCTGGACGTGGAACTGGAAATGGTCGTCTTCAACGCCGCCGGCCTCGCCGCCGCCGCGCTGGCTGCCGGCTCGGTCAACATCGGCTTCGTCGCCATCGATCCGCAGCGCGGCGAGGGCATACGCTTCACCCCTCCCTACGTGCAGATCGAGGGTAGCTATCTGGTGCGCGAGGAATCGCCGCTGCGCGCCAAGGAGGAGGTGGATCGGCAAGGCATCCGCGTCGCCGTGGGCCTCGGCAGCGCCTACGACCTTTACCTGGGCCGCACGCTCAAACACGCGCAACTGGTGCGCGCGGCGACGTCGCCGTCGGTGGTCGACACCTTCCTGCACCACGAGCTGGATGTTGCGGCGGGCGTGCGCCAGCAGCTCGAGTACGACGCCGAACGGTTTGGCGGCCTGCGCATGCTGGACGGCCGCTTCATGACGATCAATCAGGCCATGGGCCTGCCCCTGCGCTGCAGCGACGGCGCGTGGCGATTGCTGTGCGGCTTTGTCGAGGAACTGAAATCCGGGGGCTTTGTGGCCGACGCGCTGGCAAGGCACGGCATCGACGGCGCGGCGGTGGCGCCGCCCGCAATATAACCATAAAAGAGGAGCACAAATGAACAAGAGAACACTGCTGGCGGCGCTGGTCGCGTCGGCCTGCGTGATGGCGGCGCCGTACGCCGCCGCGCTAATCCCGGCCGGCTATCCCGCCACCTACGCCAAGACCATCGAGGCCGCGAAGAAGGAAGGCAAGCTGGTGATCTACAGCACCACCGACACCAAGCTGGCGGGATCGCTGGTGAAGGACTTCAAGGCGCTCTACCCCGGCATCCAGGTCGAATACAACGACATGAACTCCACCGAGATGTACAGCCGATTCGTGTCCGAAATGGCGGCCGGCGGCGCCAGCGCGGACCTGCTGTGGAACTCGAGCATGGACCTGCAAATGAAGCTGGTCAGCGAGGGATACGCGGCGGCGTACAAGTCGCCCGAGGCGGACGCCATTCCGGCCTGGGCCAACTATCAGGACACCGCCTACGGGACCACATTCGAGCCCGCGGTCCTGGTGTACAACAAGCGGCTGGTGCCGGCCGGCGACGTGCCGGCCACCCACGCGGCGCTGCTCGCGCTCCTCACCACCAAGGCCGACAAGTACCGCGACAAGGTGACCACCTACGACGTGGAGAAATCCGGCGTGGGCTACCTGCTCACCACCAGCGACCAGGCGCAGAACAAGCAGTTCTGGGACTTGGCGCGCGCCTTCGGCAAGGCGGGCGTGCGGGTGCAGTCGTCGAACGGCACGATGATGGAGCGGATCTCCTCGGGCGAGCAGCTGATCGGCTACAACATCCTCGGCTCCTACGCCCACGCCCGCGCGAAGCAGGACCCGTCGCTGGGCTATGTGGTGATGACCGATTACTCGCTGGTGCTGTCGCGCGTGGCCTCGATCAGCAAGACCGCGCGCAATCCGAACGCGGCCAGGCTGTGGCTGGACTACATGCTGTCCAAGCGCGGGCAGACGCTGATCGCGAACGAGGCGCAGCTGTTCTCGATTCGTCCCGACGTCACCGGCGACGGCACTGCGGCGGACCTGGCGCGCAAGCATGGCGCGGCGCTGAAGCCGATTCCAGTCCATCCTTCCATCCTGTCGCACATGGAACAGTCCAAGCGGCTGGCCTTCATCAAGAGCTGGAAGGAGGCGACGGGCAAGAAGTAGCGACCAAGCTCTCGACTAGTAGGGGCGACAGCAACTGACCGCAGTGCTGTCGCCGATCTACTTCAGGCTACTATATTGGACTTCAAACGGAACAGGAATCGGTCGTGGTTTTTCCTCGCCGGGAACGACATACTCCAGCTTGAGAAGAACGCCTCCGCCCTTCTGGAAGTGTTCCATGCGAATAGGATAAAAGCCCTTTTCCAATGGAACCAGATAGGTTTTCGGGCTACCGCCGCCATGAAGGCCATCATATGCGATCAGCAGTTTGTCATCCAGGAACAATTTTGATCCATCGTCCGAATCCAATACGAAGATATAATAACCATCCTTTTGTATTTCAATATGGCCTTCGATCACGCAAGCGAAGTTGACTTGGCGCGAAAGTTTGTTTATATCGAAATCCTTGTTGGCAATACCGGACTGGATGGGCTTCAGCTTACTAAAATCGGGGAGCGTGTCCCACTCCCCTTCGTAATATGAATAGTGGAAGCCGCCCGACTGTGCGTTCTTCGGCTTTTCATTCGCGGGAAGTGTCTTTCCAATTTTGAACTCACCGACAGTCGATTTATTATATCGGTCGTTACGGCCAAGCGCTCTCGCGGACAGTTTTACGCTGTTCATCAAGCTATTTTCGGGTTCCAATATTTTGGATGCCGTTGTGGGCTCGCTTCCATCCGTTGTATAACGTGCCGATTTGGGTGCTCCAAAAAAGTAGACAGTATAAGGCTTATCCTTCAGAACAATGCCATTCATCGGATGGAATTCGACGCCACGGTTGCTGTAGCCGTCGTAGAAAAACTTCAGTCCGTCGTAAACGCTTTTCAGGCGTACAGAGCCATGCGTCTCATCCGGATAGGCTGCGATCTTCCAGTTCAGGTCTTTCGGGGCCTTACTCTTCAGAACGGAATCCATGATGGGAATTCCCATCTGCTTGAGGCCATCACCTTCGCGCCCTGTGATGAAAAGGGATTTGCCCGACTGCAGCGAGACACTTA
This sequence comes from Pseudoduganella namucuonensis, assembly GCF_900116645.1. Taxonomy (GTDB): domain Bacteria; phylum Pseudomonadota; class Gammaproteobacteria; order Burkholderiales; family Burkholderiaceae_D; genus Rugamonas; species Rugamonas namucuonensis. The sequence goes on from NZ_FPBO01000019.1 coordinate 56,911, forward strand.
ATTTATCGGCAGCAAGTTTATTCATATAGTTGCCGTCCCACCAAAAACTCGGATCAACCGCGAGGTACGAGTTGAAGAGCTGTGGTTCGGTAAGCAGCGCGTACATGGAAAACACGCCGCCGAAAGAATGGCCGAACAAGATGTTGCTACCATTGGTGGGATACGACTTGTTGATATAGGGTATAAGTTCGCTCTTGAAGAACGATAGGAACTTGTCCGCCCCACCCGACGCCGCATTCCCGGCAACATTTGTCGGCAAAAAGTCACGGTCGCGGTTGGTGTTAAACACGGCCACAATGATAATGGGCGGCATGTATGACTCGCTCTGCGCAAACTGTTGGATCGCTGCAATGGACTTCAAGTTCGAGTCGCCATCCAAGAGGTATAACACCTCGTACTTTTCTTCAGATCCGGGCTTATAATTCTCAGGCAAGAGCACCTGGATCACTCGCTCCTCTTTTAAGATATCTGAGTACAGCGAATCACGCTTGCCAGGCAGATTCTGGGCAAGCGCGTTGGTAAAAAATGCCAAGAGGGGAATAATGAACAGCGCGCGACGAAAGAGAGAGATGGTTTTTTTCATTAGGGGCGTCTCAAATTTAAGATTGCTCGGTTCGCCAGCTCTGTTAGCGCTACCCCAGCTCGCCGATCGTTTTCCCCAAGCATAGTTAGCCTGCGGCAGGAGCGGCGGAGCGGGAGGTCATCGATGACGAATCTTGCAAATATACCATGCTGCTTGAACCCGGATTGCAGCTGTCCCAATAAAAGGAGTTTCACATGGCAGATAGGAGGACAAAAGTGCTGAGCGCACAGATACCGCTTCCGCTGGCGGAGAGGGTCGAGAGGATGGCCGAACGGCTCGGGCGTACGCGCGGATGGATTGTGAAGCAGGCACTGTCGGCTTGGCTCGATCAGGAAGAGCACCGCGAACAATTAACCCGCGAAGCCCTTGCCGACGCGGACGCAGGCCGCGCCGTCGATCACCAGGCAGTGTCGGCCTGGGCTGACAGCCTGAATACAGACAAGCCGCTACCAGCGCCGCGCTGATGGAACTGAAGTGGACCGGCAGGCGCGTTCCGACTGGGCGCGCCCGCATGAGTTGCTCGCCCCGCTGGATTACTTCAGCCTCAGTTCATCCGCGATGATGTACTGGCGGTTGACGCGGTACTGGCCCTTGTCCTTGCTCCACTCCACCCAGCTGGCGTTGTTCTGCACCAGGTCCGCGCGGACCTTGGCCTGGGTTTTCTCGCGCAGGCCGAGGCCCTCGTCGCCGTTGTACTCGTAGAACATCAGCGCCGACCAGTGGCGGCCCACGACGTAGCGGCCCAGGTAGACGTTGTACTGGTTCAGCACACCCTCCTTCAACCAGCCGTCCAGCTGCGGCACCAGGTAGCCGCGCAGGTAGGCCATGTACTTGTCGGTCGGGACCAGGTAGTCGTAAGGGATCACCACGTACACGCCCGAGCCTTTGCTGGTGCCGCCTTCCAGGTACAAATCGCCCGGATTGGTGTCGATCTTGTTCACCAGCGCCAGCGTCTTTTGCGGCATCCCGGCCGGCATCACGGCCTCCACTTCCTTCCACTTGGCCATGGAGGCCGCGTTGGGGAAGTTCAGCAGCGTCATCATGTCCCAGTTCTGGTTGTCGTTCCAGCGGCTGAACAGCACCTTGTAGGCGCTCAGCAGGCCTTCGGTCTTCCACTTCTCCAGCTGCTGCAGGCCCTCGGTCTGCATGTATTGGCGCAGCGGCAGGCGGTTGACCGGCGAGGCGTGGTACTCCATCACCAGCGCCGTGGTGCCCGCCGCCGTGGGGTCGGCCGCCGGCGCGGCTTGCGCGCCGGGCTGTACGCCGGCCAGCATGGCCGCCGTGCTGAAGGCCAGCCCGCGCCAAAGTGTCGTAGATTTCACTTTCCTGTCTCCTGTTTTTGTTTAAGAAAATGTCGCGCTGTTTTCCTGCTTCCTGATCCCGGCGGCGCGCGCGGGCTGCACGGGCATGGTCACGACCTCCTCGCCCGGCGCGCAGCGCAGCGCGTCCAGTTGTTCCGGCGGCAGCACCAACCTGCCGCCCTCCGGCGCCGCCCGCGCGGCGATCACGCGGAAGTCGCGCATGCTGGTGGTGGACACCAGCGCGTCCACGCCGGCGAGCGCCGTTCCGGCCTCCGCCACCACGCGCATGCTCTCGCGGCTGGCGCGCAGGTCGCCGACCTTCGCCTGCAGTACCGGGCCGCCGTCGAAGATGTCCAGGTAGCCCTCGTAGCGCAGGCCTTCCTGCTCCAGCAGGCGGCGCGCGGGCACCGTGTCCACGTGGGTCTTGCCGATGGCGGCGCGCGCCTCTTCGCTCAGCAAGGCGGTGTAGAGCGGGTGCCGCGGCATCAGCTGGGAGATGAAGGCCTTGTCGCGTCCGCACATGTCGTCGGCGGCCTGGAAGTCCATCTTGAAGAAATGGCGGCCCAGGCTCTCCCAGAACGGCGAGCTGCCGTCGATGTCCTGGTAGCCGCGCATCTCGGCGAATATGCGTTCCGAGAACAGCTCGGGGAACTGCGCGATGAAGAGGAAGCGGCTCTTGGACAGCAGCTTGCCATTCAGGCCCTGGCGGTAATCCGGGTGCAGGTAGAGCGAGCACAGTTCGGCGCAGCCGGTCATGTCGTAGGAGAGGTAGAGCGCCTGCATCTGGGCGAACACGTTGGCCTCGGCGCTGGAATGGATCATGGTGCCGAGCCGGTAGCTGTAGAACGGTTCGTCCAGGCCGACGGAGCGCTTGATGGCGCACACGCCGCCCACCCGGCCGGTGGCGCAGTCCTCCATCACGAACAGGTAGTCGCATTCGATCGGGGCGGCGGTGCCGGCGAAGGATGCGGAGGCGATCTCCAGGCGCCGTTCCAGCGCGCCGCGATCGGCTTTCAGGGTGGTCATGCCCGGGCCTATCTGGCGGGCGAGTTCCAGGACGGCGTCGAGGTCTGTCGGCGCGGCGGGTCGTACGATTAGCATGATGTTCTCAAAATTTTTGGATGTGGGTATCCCGCCCGCGATGCCGGTGGCACCGCGGGTTGTTGCGATTCGAAACAGGAAAGCTAGGCCGCCTGGTCCACCACCGCCGCGCGGTGCGGCGCGGCGCCGGTCCCTGCTGGCCTCAAGGGCACCAGCTTGCGCGCCTGGTTGCCGTCGACTTCCGGCTGGAAGTAGCGCAGGTCGCCGCGCGCCGGCGGCAGCTTGCGCGTCTCGACGCGGAAGCCCTCCTCGCGGTTGCCGTACAGTTCAGGCACCGCCTGCAGCAGCCGCTGGGTGTAGGGGTGGCAGGGCGCGTCGAACACCTCGTCGCGCGTGCCCTCCTCCACCACGTGCCCGCGCAGCATGACGATCACGCGGTCGGACACCTGCTCGACCACGCCCAGGTCGTGCGAGATCAGCAGGCACGCGAAGCCGTAGGTGTCCTGCAGCTGCACCAGGATGTCGAGCACCTGCTTTTGCACCGTCACGTCCAGCGCGGAAACCGGTTCGTCGGCGATGATGATGTCGGGCCGCACCACCAGCGCGCGGGCGATGGCCACGCGCTGGCGTTGTCCGCCCGAGAGTTCGTGGATGTAACGCTTGGCGTAGGCGCCGCCCAGCTGCACGTCCTCCAGCGCCTTGGCTACCCGGGCCTCGCGTTCGAACCTGTTGAGGCTATCGTCCAGCCGCAGGCCTTCTGCCACCAGCGCGCCCACCTCCATGCGCGGATCGAGCGAGGAGTACGGGTCCTGGAACACCATCTGGATGCGGCGCCGCGCGCTGCGCAGCTCTTCCTTGCCGGCGGTGAGCAGGTCCTTCCCTTCAAACAGGATGGCGCCGCCCGATGGTTTCAGCAGGCCGAGGATGGCCTTGGTCAGCGTGGTCTTGCCGCTGCCCGATTCGCCGACAATGGCCAGCGTCTCGCCGGGCGACACCGAGAACGAGGCCGGATGCACGGCGCGTACCTGGCGCTTGCCGAACCAGCCCTCGCGCGCCTCGTAGTCCACCGTCAGGCCGCGCACCTCGAGGATGGGCGGCTTGGGCGGCGGCGGCACGGCGTCCGGGTCGCGCTTGGGCAGCGCGTCCAGCAGCTTCAAGGTGTAGTCGTGCGCGGGACGCGACAGCACCTGCTTCACCGGTCCGGTCTCGACCGCGTCGCCGCGGCACATCACCAGCACGCGCTCGGTGTACTCGGCCACCAGCGACAGGTTGTGGCTCACGAAGATCAGGGCCGTGCCCTCCTGCACCGTCAGCTCCAGCATCAGGTCCAGCACTTCCTTCTGCACCACGCAGTCCAGCGCCGTGGTGGGCTCGTCGGCGATCAGCAGCTTGGGCTTGAGCAACATGACGGCGGCCAGCATGATGCGTTGGCGCATGCCGCCCGAGAACTCGTGCGGGTAGCGTTGCATGCAGTCCTTGGGATTGCGCACCAGCACCCGTTCCAGCATGGCCAGCGCCAAGGCGCGGGCCTCGGCGCGGCCGATGCCGCGCCGGCACACCAGGCCCTCGGTCAGCTGGTCGCCGATGCGGAAGGCGGGGTTCAGCGACACCATCGGTTCCTGGAACACCATGCCGATCTCGGTGCCGCGCAGCGCGCGCCAGTCCGCCGGCGTGTTGCGGAACAGGTCGCGGCCGTTGAAGACCGCGCTGCCGCCGGACACCGTGGCAGCGTCGGGCAGCAGGCCAAGCAGGGCCTTGCCTATCATGGTTTTGCCGCTGCCGGACTCGCCGACGATGGCCAGCGACTGGCCCTGCGCGAGGTCGAAGCCAACCCGCTTGACCACCGCGCGGCTACCCTGCTCCGGGCACGGGAAGGCGATGGTCAAATCGCGCACACTCAACAAAGGCTGATTCATCAGTGCGCTCCCTTCATGCGTGGGTCGAGCAGGTCGCGCACGGCGTCGCCCAGCATATTGATACCCAGCAGGGCGAACGAGATCATCGCGCCGGGGAAGATGGACAGCCACACCGCCTGCTCCATCGAGTTGCGGCCGTCGGACAGCATGCCGCCCCAGGTCGGCGCCGGCGGCGGCACGCCCAGCCCCAGGAAACTCAGCGCGCTCTCGGACAGCAGCGCGGAACCGAACAGCGAGGTGGAGAAGATGATCAGCGGCGCGATGCAGTTCGGCAGGATGTGGCGCGTCACGGTCCACAGGCCGCTGTTGCCCATGGCCTGCGAGGCGATCACGAAGTCGCGCTGGCGCAGCGAGAACACCGTGGCGCGGGCGATGCGGGCAACAGAAGGCGTGTAGGCCAGGCCCAGCGCCATCACCACGCCCAGCTTGGACGGGCCGATGATGGCCATGATGCCCAGCGCCAGCAGCAGGCCAGGGAAGGCCATCAGCGACTCCAGGAAGATCATCACGACGCGGTCGGTCCAGCCGCCCAGGTAGCCGGTCAGCACGCCGATGGCGGTGCCTGAGATGGTGGCGAACAGCACGGTGCCCAGGCTGACGGCGACGCTGACGCCCGCCCCGGCCATGATGCGCGACAGGACGTCGCGCCCGAATTCGTCGGTGCCCAGCCAGTGCTCGGCCGACGGCGGGCCGTACTTGGCCATCAGGTCGCCGTCGACCGGATCGTAGGGCGTGTAGACGCAGCCGGCCAGCGCCAGCAGCACCACCACGCCGACGAACAGCACGCCCACCACCAGGTTGATACGTTTGAATGACATTTTCATTGGTGCCTCACAGCTTGATGCGTGGATCGAACAGCGGATACAGCAAGTCGATGACCAGGTTGACGAACACGTACAGCAGCGCCACGAACAGCAAACAGCCCTGCACCACCGGATAATCGCGGGCGTAGATGCTTTCCACCAGCAGGCGCCCGATGCCCGGCAGGGTGAACACGGTCTCGGTCACCGCCGCGCCGGACAGCAGGTGGCCCAGCACCAGGCCGATCACCGTCAGCGTGGGGCCGAAGGCGTTGGGGAAGGCGTGGCGCAGCATGACGCGGTTTTCCGGCAGGCCCTTGGCGCGGGCGTGGGCGATGTATTCCAGGCGCAGCACGTCGATGGTGCTGGCCCGCATCATGCGCGACAGCGCGGCGATCTCGGTCAGCGTGATGGCGATCACCGGCAGCACCATGTACTGCAGCGCCGCCCAGCCGCCGGTGGCGACCGACTCGAAGCCGAAGGTCGGCAACCAGTTGAGCTTCACGCCGAACAGCCAGATCAGCATGATGCCGACCCAGAAGCTGGGAATCGACACCAGCACGATGGCGCCCGCCACGATGCTCAGGTCCGGCCAGCGGTTCTGGCGCCAGGCCGCGACCATGCCGGCCGGGATGGCGATCAGGCAGGACAGCAGTGTGGCCGCCAGCACGATCTGCGCGGTGACGGGGAAGTGCTGGACGATCAGTTCCAGCACCGGCTCGCCGGTCTTGACCGAGTTGCCCAGGTCGCCCCGCAGCACCTTGCCGGACCAGCTCAGGAACTGGCGCGGCATGGACTGGTCCAGGCCCAGCGAGGCGCGCATTTCCTGCACCAGCGCGGGGTCGGTGGCGTCGTGCAGCATCAGCGTGACCGGGTCGCCCGGGATCAGGCGGATCATCACGAACACCAGCAGCGAGACGATCAGCGCCGTGGGCAGCGCCATCACTATGCGTTTTAATGCGTAAGACAACATGGGGAAACCTATTGTTTGCTGACGTTGAAGAAGCGCGGACGGCGATACGGCCACGGCTCGAATCCCTTGAGCTTCTTGCTGACGCCGATCAGGACCGGCGAGTTATAGATATGCAGCATCGGGACATCGGCGATCATGCGCTTGTGCAGGTCCTCGAACGCGGCCTTGCGCTTGGCCGGGTCGCCCTCGGCCTTGAGCCCGGCCAGCACGCGGCTGGCCTCGGGATTGGTCCACTGGCTCATCGGCGTGACCGCCTTGTCGCCCAGGACGTCGCCGTACATGATGGCCGGGTCCATGCGCGACGAGTAGGTGAAGGCCATCATCTGGAAGCGCCCCTCGCGGAAGTTGGTCACCTGCGTGGCCCACTCCAACACCTCGACCTCGGTCTTGATGCCGGTCTTGCCCAGCATGTTCTGTGCCACCACGGCCAGCCGGTACATGTCCGGATAGCGCTTGGTGGTCTGGATCTTGATGGTCTCGCCCTTGTAGCCGGAGGCCGCCAGCAGCTTGGCCGCCTGCTCCAGGTTCTTGGCGTAGCCGGCCGCGTGCGCGGGCGTATAGTTCAGCGTCCCCACCGGCACCAGCGACGGGTTGTAGACCGTGTTGCCGTTGGTGAGCGTCTTGACCAGGGCCGGCATGTCCAGCGACAGGGCCACGGCGCGCCGGAACTCGGGCTTGGACAGCAGCGGGTCCTTGGACTGCATCAGCAGCGCGTTGGCGTCCATGTCCTGCTCCACCACCACGTTCCAGCCCGGGCCCTTGGGCGGCGGATTCTCGCCGTCCGCCACGATCAGGTCGACCTGGCCGGACATGAAGGCCGCCTTCTGCGCCGAGGTGTCCGGAATCACCACCATGCGGATGTGGGCCATCGGCTTCTTGGCGCCGGCCATGCCGGACGGCGCCTCGGCGCGCGGCGCGTAGCCGGGGTAGACGCGCAACTGGATGTACTGCCCCTTGCGCCACTCGCCGAAGGAATACGGCCCGGTGCCCACCGGCTTGACCCACTTGCCCTGGGCGTCCACGCTGCTGGGGTGCAGCACCGCCATCGGGCACTGCACGTTGCCCAGCTGTTGCAGGAACAGCGCGTTGGGCTGGGCCAGCGTGATGGTCACCGCGTCCGGCGCGGTGGCCTTCACGCTGGCCACCTTGGCGCCCTTGCTGCCGTCGTACTGGTTGCGGCAATAGGATTCGCCCTTGGGGTCGAGCATGCGGTTCAGGCTCCACACCACCTCGGCCGACGTCATCGGCGCGCCGTTGTGGAAGGTGACGCCGCCGCGCAGCTTGAACTGGTAGGTTTTGCCGTCGTCCGAGACTTTCCAGCTGTCGGCCAGCATCGGGGCCACGCTCAGGTCGTTGCGCAGCGCCACCAGCGATTCAGCCACGTGGATCGTGATCGAATCGGTGGTGGTGTTGCGCGAGCGGTGGCCGGGCATGGACGAGGGCGTATCGAAAGCCTCGGCGACGCGGATTTCGGGCAGCTCGGCGGCGACGCCGGGAGGCATGGCCAGCGTGGCCAACATGCCCATCGCCACGCACACCGGAGTTAGTTTGATCATCGGTATCTCCACGCTGGCGGGCACCCCGCCCGCCAAAATATAGTAGCAGCCTGTTACAGACGGTATTCCACGAATTCACGCGACTCGTAAGGCTTGCGCGCCACCCACATGACGCCGGCGCCCGGATCCATCAGCGTGGTCGCCACCGTGCAGTAGACGCTGTCGTGGCTGGCCGGCGCCGGGTAGGTCAGCACGCCCTCGGGCTTGCCGAATTCGTCGGCCAGCGCGGCCTTGACCACGTCCCAGCCGATGTCGCTGCGCTTGGCCATCAGCGCGGCGGTGACGCGGCGCTGGCGGTAGATGGAGTCCGGCGTGTTCTGCAGGCCCAGGTCCACCAGCTTGGCGCGCGCCGGGGCGCTGACCCAGTGGTTGGCGTGCACCAGGATGTCGTCCTCCGGCGTCAGCCAGAAGATCTCGTCCGGCGCGCATTCCAGGTCCACCGCCTCGCCGCCGGCGTGGGCCAGCATCAGGTTGTTGGAGCAGAAACGGCGCGTGGCGAACAGCATGCGCATGGCTGCCGTCATATTGCGGCATTCCAGCATCTTGCGGCGCAGCAGACCAAGCGGCACGTCGGCGGCGCCCTGGTAGTCGCGGTCGCAGGTCAGGAAATTGCCCGACAGCGACAGGCCGTCCGAGTTGAAACCGTGGCGGCCCAGCGTGCCGGCCTCGGTGAACATCAGCATGTCCGGACCGTCGCCGTTTTTCTTCACCTTCAGCACGATGCCGGTGTCGGCGCAGGCCTCGCGCCAGTCCCAGTTGTGGGCGTGCATCAGGCGGCCGGCGCGCGCCGCGCCGGGCAGCACCACCAGGCCGGTGCAGCCGTCGTCCAGCGCCTCGCGGGCGGCGCCCAGGGCGGCGTGGCCGTACATCATTTCGGTGCGGCAGTTGACCAGGATGATGTCTTCGATACTGACGCCGGCGCCTTCGGCCATGCCGCGCATCTCCTCGAAGTACGTCTCATCGAATGCCCGTATCTTCGGCACCACATCCCAGGCCAGCAGATTGGTGGTCGCCACATCCACACCGCGCCTGGCCAGCTGGTCGCGGTACAGGGCGACACTGCCCTTCACGCGCTCCGGCACCGCGCGGCCATGCTGCAGACCGCGTTCAAATGGCGTACCCGATACTTCCACCAGGGGGAAACCCTCTTCCTTCGACATTGTTAGCTCCTTGTAGTTGATGGAAGTATTTTGTATTAAACTAAGATTAAATGCAATAGGAATGTTTTCTATTTTCCTTGCGTACGAAAATTGGGCATAATGCAGGTCAGAGGAACAATGTAGAAGGCAGTACCGACATGACTAAAGCGCCCAAACCCGACGCCCATAAACTGGCGAACCCCGAGCCCAGCCCGGAGCCGAACCCCGAGCCGGCCGCGGCCGAACCGAAGGCGGCGTCCCCCAAGGCCGCCGGCCCCAGCCCGCTGCAGCTGGAACTGGCCGAGCGCATCGGCAAGGAAATCCGCGACGGCAGCCTGCCGGTCGGCGCCCACCTGACGGAGGAATCGTTCGGCGCCCGCTACGGCGTGTCGCGCACGCCGGTGCGCGCCGCGCTCAAGCTGCTGGCCGAACGGAACATGATCGAGTACCGCGCCAACGCGGGCTACTTCGTCAACGAGGGCGGCGCCCAGGTCAACCTGGACGACCTGAGCACCGGCTCGGTGACGGTCGATGAGCTGTACAAGGCGATCGTGGTGGACCGCATCCGCGAGGCGCTGCCGGAATCGATCACGGAGAAGGAACTGCTGTCGCGCTACCCCGCGCCGCGCAGCCTGATGACGAAGACGCTGATGCGCATGGCGTCCGAGGGCCTGATCGTCAAGCGCACCGGCCATGGCTGGCAGTTCATGCCCTCGCTGGGCACGCCGCGCGCCATGGGCGAGAGCTACCGCTTCCGCATGATCATCGAGTGCGGCTCCTTCCTGGAGCCGACCTACAAGGTGGACCCGGTGCTGCTGGCGCGCGTGAAGGAGGCCCACCAGCGCCTGCTGGAGAACCTGGACAACCCGCCCACCTCCGGCGAGTTCTTCGCCCTCAACGCGGCCTTCCACGAAATGGTGGCGCGCTTTTCCGGCAACCGCTACATCCTGCAGGCCATGCAGCAGCAGAACAACCTGCGCCGCCTGGACGAGACGGCGGCCTTCTACCGCATGCTGCGGGTGCAGGGCTCCTGCACCGAGCACCTGGAGATCATCAACGCCATCGAGCTGGACGACCGCGAACTGGCCGCCGCCCTGATGCGCCACCACCTGCGGATCGCCACGCCCAAGGCAAGCATGATTTGAGGTGGCGTCCATTGTATTTTAGCATCAATAAATACATTCAATTCCCGCCCAGTACGGGCCGCAGCAGCCGCCAATAGCGTTCGTAGCCGGCCGGCTGCAGGTGCAACAGGTCGTCCTGGAAGTAGCCGCAGGCGTTGCCGCCGCCGCACAGGAAGGCCTCGGTGGTGTCGACGAAGACGAAACCGCGCCCGGCGGCCAGCTCGCGCAAGCCGTCGTTCACGTCCCGGCGCCGCTCCGCCGCGAACCGCATGCCCTCCCCGCGCGGCAATATGCCCAGCACCACGATGCGCGCCTTCGGCCACGCCGCGCGCATGCGGTCCACGATGGCGGCGATGCCGGCCAGGATGTCGCAGGCCGTGTCGTCGCCGCGCAGGTTGTTGGTGCCGATCAACAGCACCGCCTCGCGCGGCTGGAGCGACGCCAGGTCCAGCCGGTCCAGCCGCCACAGCACGTTTTCCGTCTGGTCGCCCGGCACGCCGAGGTTGAGCGCCTTGCGCCCGGCCAGGCCGGGCAGGCGCTCGAAGCGGCCCTCGTCCGAAAAGTGCGCGGTGATGCTGTCGCCGACGAAGACCAGGTCCGCGTCCGGCATGAGGCGCATCCGCTCGATGATGGCCTCGTGCACCGGCTTCCACTTGGCCGGATCCTTGACGCGCTCCTGCGGCGTGGCGGCGCGCGCGGCGGGAGAACCGGTGGCGCCGGCCGCGCAATCCCGCGCGATGGCGGCGCCGGGCAGCACCATGGCGGCGACCGCCATCAGCGCCGCCACCGCCGCCACCTGCGCCGCGCGGTGGGTGATCAGTTTCTTCACGCGCATACGCCCTCCCTACGGTTTCAGGTCCAGCACCTTGCCGCCCAGGATGGTGTGCACCACCCCGGTCGTCAGGTACTCCTGCGGCGGAACGGTCAGGATGTCCTTGGACAGCACCACCATGTCGGCCAGCTTGCCCTTGCTGATGCTACCCTTGATCTTGTCCTCGCGGGCGGCGTAGGCCGGGCTCAGGGTGTAGGCCTTGATGGCCTCCTGTATGCTCAGCCGCTGCTCCGGGTGCCAGCCCCCCTCCGGATAACCCTTCTTGTCGGTGCGGGTGACCGCCGAGAAGATGTTTTCCATCGGATTGTACGGCGACACGTGCAGGCGGTTGAAGGAGCCCGGCAGGTCGGAACCCAGGGTCACCACCACGCCCGCGTCCAGCATGCTCTTCCAGGGATGGCTGGTGCGCGCGCGTTCCTCGTCCAGCGTGCCGCCTATCTGCGCCACCTCGCGCTCCAGGTGGAAGGGCTGCACGTCGGCCACCAGGCGCATCTTGCCGGCGCGGCGGATGTCCTCCTCGGTGGTGTGCCACAGGTGGATCATGCGCAGGCGGCGTTCGCGCGCCGGGTTCCGCGCGATCGCGTCGCCGTACCAGTTGATCAGCGAGTGCACCGCCTTGTCGCCGATGATGTGCATGCCCACGTCGAAGCCCGCCTTGTCCGCCTCGACGATCTCCCGCGCCACCGTGGCCTCGCCCGGGAAGCGGTAGGACCACTCGCCCGGCAGGCCGTTGCCCGCGAAGGGCTTGAACATCACGCCGCTGTCGCCGTAGATCTTGAGCGCGCCGTAGCGCAGCCATTCATCGCCGCTGTAGGGCTTGATGTTGTGCTGGACCAGCTCCCGCCGCGTTTCCATCGGCAGCATGGCGAACACGCGCACACTCAGTTCGCCGCTCTTGCGCAGCGCGCGGAAGATGCGGTCGTCGGTGGCGCTGCGCTCGACGTGGAAGCGGTACATCTGCTCGTTCGAGATGTCGTCGATGCGCGCCATGTCGGTGATGGAGGTGATGCCCACGCGGTTCAGGTCCCGCTGCACGGCGCGCGCGCCTATCATCTTCTGCTTGATGGACATGGGCGGCAGCTGGCGCTCGAGGATTTCGCCGGCCGTCCCGTACAGCAGGCCGTTGAGCTCACCGGTGGCCGGGTCCCGGCCGTAGGAGCCGCCGGCGGGGTTGGGCGAACGGGCCGACAGGCGCGCCAGCTCCAGCGCCTTGGAATTGGCGAAGTACACGTGGTCGTAGCGGCGGATGATGAGCGGATGGTCCGGGGACACCGCGTCTATCGCCTTCAAGTCCGGCAGCAGCGGCTCGAAGCCGGCCTTGCGGTTCTTGTCGGCCGCGTTGGCGGCGCTGGTGCCCCAGTCGCCGCCGGTGATCCAGATGCCCTTCGGCACGCGCGCGGCCACGGTGCGCACCCGCTCGGCCATCAGCTTGATATCGTTCACGTCCGTCAGCGGCACCTGGAAGAACCATTCGGTGGCGTTGCCGAAGTGCGTGTGCGCGTCGTTGAAGCCGGGCAGCACCAGCTTGCCCTCCATGTCCATGACGCGCGTGTCCGGGCCCTTCAGCTCCAGCACCTTCTTGTTGTCGCCGACCTTGACGATGCGGTCCCCGCGCACCGCCACCGCCTCGGCGCTGGGGTGCTTGTCGTCCACCGTCCACACCTTGGCGTTGTACAGGATCAGGTCGGCGCGCTTGTCGCCGGCCAGGGCCGGGCCGGCGTGGCCCAGGGCGGCCGCCAGCAGCAGCGGCAGCAGCGCCAGGCCGGCCTTGCGAAGCATGGGTTGGGTCTTGTCGAGCATGGTGAAATCTCCCGCGATAAGCTTAGTGTGCATGTTTTTGAGCCGCCTGGCGCGTTTCCTCGCGCAGTTCCTGTTCGGTTTTTTCACGCGTCGGCGCGTAGCTCAGCACCGTGAACGAATCCGGATGGTAGGTCGGCGGCGGCGGCGCCTTGCCCTCCGGCGCGGCCGGGAAGGTGTGGCCGGCCGTCACCGTGTAGAGCTTCTTGGTGGCCGGGTCCATCGCGAGCACGCGCGCCATCGGGCGGGTGGCGACGGTTTCCGCCAGTTCGTACCGGTCCGGGCCAAGCTGCCTGATGGCGACCAGGTTGGCGTCGGTGCCGTTGGAGGTGACGATGAGGCGCTTGTCCGGATCGAAGGCCATGCCGTCCACGCCGCGGCCGATGGGCAGCGAGGCGACCACCTTGCCGGTCTTGGGATCGACCGCGATGAACACCGGCTTGCTGCCGCGGCAGCCGATGAAGATGCGCTTGCTGTTCTTCTCATATTCCACCGCCACCGGCTGCTCGCACGGCGCCAAGGGCCAAGTCTGCTGGATCGACAGGTCCTTGGCGGACAGCTTCATCAGCGCGTTCCTGTCGCGCATGGGCGCGAAGATCGCGCCCTCCTCGTCGGTGGCCGGCGTGTCCATCTTGGTGCTGTCGAAATCGGTGCGGCCTATCAGCTTGCCCGTCCGCGCGTCCAGCGTGATGTAGCTGGAGGTCTTCGGGCGCAGCGCCGTGATGGCGTGGATGCGCTGCGTGGTGGGCTCGTAGATGATGCCGTTCAAGCCGCCCTGGTCGAGCTGCTCCCATTTGAGGAGCGTGAGCGTGGACATGGCCAGCGTGGTCATGGTGCCGTCCGTGTTGACCACGTAGGCGCGGTCGAACTGGGGCAGCAGCAGGATGCCGTTGGCGCCGCGCGTGCCCGGCACGTTGGCCACCACCTTGTTGGCGCGCACGTCGAACACGGTGAGGCCGTCGCCGCGCCGCGCGATGTAGAGGTGGGAGCGCGCGGCGTCGAAGGCGAGATAGTCCCAATCGGTGTTGGTGCTGGGCAGCACGGTGGCCGACTCCAGCTGGTAACCGTCCGCCGCCGCGGCGGGGACGCCGGCCAGCAGACCGGCCACAGCCATTGCCGTCATCGCGGCGATTTTTTTTGGCAAGTGAAACATGTACTCCTCCATTATGAATTGCATAAAAATCCAGAAAAAAACCAAGGTCGCGCCCTGCGGGCGCTGCTCAAAACCGTCGATAATCCCCTGCCGCAGAAGGATTTCTTGACTTGAACCACCCATGGGCCTAACATGTATTTAAGTATTATTAAGTACAATATACGGGAAAACTTTTGAAGTGACAACCAAAAGCGCGCCCGGCTCCACCTCGACAAAACAGGAATCCAAATGACAACCATGTTCGACAGCATCGCGGAAGCCCACCGCGCCATCCGTCCCCAGGTGCGCGTGACGCCGATGGAACGCAGCACCGCCCTATCCGAGCTGACCGGATGCGAGATCTACCTCAAGTGCGAGCATGTGCAGCACACCGGTTCGTTCAAGTTCCGCGGCGCCAGCAACAAGCTGCGGCGCATGGGCCAGCAGGCCAAGCGCGGCGTGATCACCTCCTCCACCGGCAACCACGGCCAGGCCGTGGCGCTGGCGGGACGCAATGCCGGCGTGCGGGTGGGCGTGTACGCGCCGTCCAATGCCGCGCCGTCCAAGCTGGACGCGATCCGCGCGCTGGGCGCGGAACTGGTGCTGGTCGAGGGCGGCGCGCTGGCCGCTGAGACGGCCGCCCGCCACGCCGCGGAGGAGCTTGGCCTGCCCTACATCTCCCCCTACAATGACCTGGACGTGATCGCCGGCCAGGGCACGGTCGGCATGGAAATGCTGGAGCAATGCCCGGACCTGGACATGGTGTGCGTGTCGGTGGGCGGCGGCGGCCTGGTCTCGGGCATCGCCAGCGCCTACCAGGAGCGCTCGCCCGCCACCCGCATCGCGGGCTGCTGGCCCACGCACGCGCCCAGTATGTACGCCAGCCTGCTGGCCGGCTCCATCGTCGAGGTGACCGAGCATCCCACGCTGTCGGACGGCACCGCCGGCGGCGTCGAACCGGGCTCCTTCACCTTCCACCTGTGCCGCCAGCTGATCGACGACTGCCTGCTGCTGACCGAGGAGGAGATCCGCCAGGCCATGCGGCTGCTGGCCCACACCGAGCGCTGGATGGTGGAAGGCGCGGCCGGCGTGGCGCTGGCCGGGATGCTGAAGGTGGCGCCGCTGTGGCAAGGCAGGAAAATAGGCGTGGTTCTGTGCGGCCGCAACGTGGCCCTGCCCGACTTCCTGGCGGCCGTGCAATAAGGAGACTGGGAACATGACGACCAAACTGAAACTGCTGCCGCTCGCCGGCCTCCTGCTCGCCGGCTCCGCGCTGGCCGACCAATGCGCGTCCCTGTCCACGCTGAAGCTGGACGGCGTGGAAATCATCCAGGCCCGCGCCATCGCCGATGGCGTCTTCGAGGAAGACAACGCCACCGGCCGCGCCGGACGCGTCTTCCGCGGCCTGCCCGGCTTCTGCCGTGTGCGCGGCGTGGCGCGGCCCGTGCCCGGCTCGCAGATCGAATTCGACATCTGGCTGCCGCTGAAGGGCTGGACGCGCCGCCTGCACATGATAGGCAACGGCGCCTATTCCTCCAACATCGGCTACCTGCAAATGATCAACCGCCTGCGCGCGGGCGACGTGGCGGTGGCCACCGACACCGGCCACAAGGGCAGCGAACTGACCTTCGCCATCGGCAAGCCCGAATCCATCTTCGACTTTTCGCACCGCGCCGTGCACACCACGGTGAACGTGGCCAAGGCGGTGACCAAGGCCTACTACGCGGCCGCCCCGGCGTATTCCTATTTCAGCGGCTGCTCCACCGGCGGCTACCAGGGCCTGATGGAGGCCCAGCGCTACCCGGAGGACTTCGACGGCATCATCGCCGGCGCGCCCGGCAACAACCGCACCGCCCTCACGCTGGCCTTCCTGTGGAACTACCATGTCAACCACCGTCCCGGCGAGGTCACGCCCATCCTGCCGCAGACCAAACTACCGATGATCACCGCCGCCGCCGTGCAGGCCTGCGACGCGCTGGACGGCGTGAAGGACGGCGTCATCAATGATCCACAGGCCTGCCGCTTCGATCCCGCCGCGCTGCTGTGCAAGGCGGGCGACGAAGCCGGCTGCCTGACGGGCGAACAGGTGGAGGTCGTGCGCAAGCTGTACGCCGGTCCCGTCGACGCCCGCAACGGCAAGCGGATCTACCCCGGCTACCCGGTCGGCAGCGAGGGCATCACCGTGGGCGAAGATGACGCCCATCCCGGCTGGAGCAACTACTGGGCCAATCACAAGAAGCCCGGCGAGCCGCTGCGCCTGGACTTCTTCCGCCACTGGGTCTACAACGACGCCAACTGGGACTGGCGCGCCTTCAACTGGGGCTCGGACGTCGACGCGGTCCTCGCCCGCATCGGCGCCACCTTCGACGCCAACAATCCGGACCTGCGCCGCTTCCGCGCGCGCAAGGGCAAGCTGCTCATGTTCATGGGCTGGCAGGACCCGGTGGGCGCGGCCGGCGAGGCGATCAACTACTACAACGCGGTGGAAGCCACCTCCCCCAAGACGAGCGAGCAGGCGCGCCGCGAGGACACGCAGGACTTCCTGCGGCTCTACATGGTGCCCGGCATGGCGCACTGCGCCGGCGGCCCCGGCGCCACGCACTTCAACAGCGCCACGCGCGACTCCATGCCGCCGGTGAACGACGCGAAGCACGACATGGCCATCGCCCTGCAGGACTGGGTGGAACGGGGCGTCGCCCCGCAGGCGCTGATCGCCACGCGCTTCGAGCCCGGCGCCAAGGCCGACCGCAAGATCATCTTCCAGCGGCCGCTTTGCGTGTATCCCCAGGTGGCGCGCTACACGGGCGGCCCGAGCGAATCCGCGGCCAGCTTCAGCTGCGTGAATCCGAACTGACGGGGCGCACATGTTCAAATGGTTGATACACCAGACCCATTGGCTGCTGGGCATCACGCTGGGCATGGTGCTGCCCGTGGTCGGCGTCACCGGCGCGATGATGTCCTTCGAGGACCCCATCATGGAGGCGCTCAGCGCCGGCATCATGCGCGTGCCCGCGCGCGCCGAGGCCGCGCTGACGCCGGACGCGCTGCTGGCCCGCTTCGCCGCCCAGGCGCCGGGCGCCACGCCCACCCTGCTCATCATGAAAACCGAGCCGGGCGCCGCGCCGCGCCTGACGTTCCGGCCCGCGTCGATCGACGGCAAACAGGCCGCGCCGGACAAGAGCTACCTCGATCCCTACACCGGCCGCATGCTTGGCAAGGCCAACGGCGAGGTGTTCTTCGACGATGTGCAGCGGCTGCACCGCTTCCTGCTGCTCGACGGCGGAAGCAGCGAGGCCGGCAAGCACATCACGGCGGCGGCGGCATTCGCGATGGTGTTCTTCGTGCTCTCCGGCCTGTACCTGCGCTGGCCGCGCCGCGCGCTGGACTGGAAAGTATGGCTCAAGCCGGAGCTGAACCGGCGCGGGCGCAGCCTGTACTGGTCGCTGCACGCGGTGGCCGGGACGTGGTTCTTCGTGGTCTACCTGGTCGCGCCCCTCACGGGACTGACCTGGGCCTACAGCTGGTACCTGCAAGGCGCGACGGTGCTGCTGACCGGGCAGGCGCCTCCCGTTGAAGCGCCCGCGCCCAAGGCGAAGCCCGGTCCGGCGGCAAAGGCGGAACCAGCGCGGCTGGACCTGGCCTGGGACACGCTGCAACGCACCGCCGGCAACCGCCTGGCCAGCGTGTTGATCACCGTGCCCAAGCCCGGCAAGCCGGTGCGCATGCGCTACCTGGAACACGACTCGCCCCACGAGGTGGCCCTCAACCTGCTGCTGGTGGACACGGCCAGCGGCGCCGTCGTCAAGCACACCCGCTTCGACGAGCAGGCGCTCGGCCAGCGCATGATCACCGGCAAACTGGCCCTGCACAACGGCTCCTGGTGGGGCACGCCGGGCACCATCGTCTTCATGCTGGCATCGGCCGCGCTGCCGCTGTTCGCGGTGACCGGCACGCTGCTGTATCTCGACCGCCGCCGGAAGGCCCGCACCCTGCGGGCCGCGGCGGATGAATTGCTCGCGTCGGATGTGGCGGCGGACGGCACGGCCATCGTCATGGCCTACGCCAGCCAGACCGGCACCGCCGAGCAGATCGCCCTGCGCTCGGCCGCCACGCTGATGCAGGGCGGCCAGGCGGTGCGCGTGACGCCGCTCGGCTCCCTGACGCTGGAGGACTTGCGCGACGCGCGCCTGCTGCTGATCGTCGCCAGCACCTACGGCGCCGGCGAGCCGCCCGACCCCGCGCGCGGCTTCGCGCGCCAGACCATGTCCCGCCCCGCCGAGCTGCCGCGGCTGCGCTACGGCCTGCTGGCCCTGGGCGACCGCAGCTATCCCGACTTCTGCGGCTTCGGCGGCGCGCTGGGATGCTGGCTGGACGAAAGCGGCGCGCGTCCGCTGTTCCCGCCCATCATGGCGGACCGCGAACAGGCGCCAGCGCTGGAATCCTGGCGCAAGCAGCTGGTGAAGCTGGGCGGCGTGACCGCTCCCGGCGCGTGGAAGGAACCGTACCTGAGCTGGCGCCTGGCCGAACGCCGCCTGCTCAACCCCGGCAGCCCGGGCGGCGAGGCGTGGCACGTGGCGCTGGAACCCGTGTCCCTGCCCTTCCCCGAATGGCAGGCCGGCGACATCGCCGAAATCTCGCCCCGCAACAGCGAGGCGGCGGTGGACGCCATCCTGCGCGAGCGCGCGCTGGACGGCCGGCGCGGCACCGACGCCAACGGCGACTCCCTGCGCACGCTCTTGGCGCGCAGCGTGCTGCCGCGGCGGGGCGAGGCGCGCGACTATTCCGAACGCGAACTGGCGGCCACGCTGGAGCCGCTGCCGGACCGCAGCTACTCCATCGCCTCGCTGCCGTCCACCGGACGGATCGAACTGCTGGTCCGCAAGACGGTGCTGCCGGACGGCGCGCTGGGCCTTGGTTCCGGATGGCTGACGCACCACGCAGCGGTAGGCGGCGAGATCCCGCTGCGGATACGCAGCAATATGAACTTCCACGCGCCGGACGTGGTGGCGCCGATGATCCTGATCGGCGCCGGCACGGGGCTGGCCGGCCTGCGCGCCCACCTGCTGCATCGCCGCGAACTGGGGCTGGGCATGGCGTGGCTGCTGTTCGGCGAGCGCAGCGCGCGGTCGGACCGCCTGTACGACGAGGAGCTGGTGGCCTGGCGCAAGGACGGCACCCTGGCGCGGCTGGACCTGGCGTTCTCGCGCGACGGCGCGGAGAAGCTGTACGTGCAGGACCTGGTGGCGCGCCACGCGGCGGACCTGCGGCGCTGGATAGTCGACGACGGCGCCTCGGTGCTGGTGTGCGGCGGGGTGCCGATGGCGGCGGGGGTGCATGAGGCGCTGCTGGCGATGCTGGGCGAGGCGGAGCTGGCGCGGCTTACCGACTCGGGGCGGTATCGCAGGGATGTGTATTAACACCGGCAGGCGACGGAGATGCCGCCTCCCACGTTCAGCGCTCCTTGCCTCATTGAGGCAAGGAGCGCGGAGGGGATGCTGCTTCAGTGGAGATGCTTTCGGTCCCGATGGTCGTACTCGGTTGCGGACGTAGATAATATTCAGTTGAGTGCTGCTGCTGATCGTCAACCGCCTGACTAACAGCAGAAAATCCAGGTGTAGTGAAGTGCCACAACAATCCAAGCGATGAAAATGAGCCGAGGCCCCCATCTGGTCGGCAAGAGACCTTTGTCATGCAAGCGCTGCGGATCAGACTTGGAAAACCAACCATCCGTCAAAATATTCAGCGCCTCGGCGTCTCGCCTAAATTTATCTTCGCGCAGTTGCTTCAACATCTCCGTCGCAAGAATGCCCGCCTGCGTGGAAACATGAGTCATGCAGCTGGTGATCAGGCCGACGGCTAGGATGACAACCATCAGTAACATCGCATGAGCTAACTGCCCCTCGTCCTTATCGCCGCCACCTATGATCGCCTGGAGCGCTGTAGCGTACCCCTGAAACAGGAAAGCCTGAAACAGCAGGAACCAGTTGAGCCGACGGTCGTTCTCTGCATACTCACCGTCTACTGCGGCGTCAATTCGCTCCAAATTGAGCAGAAGGAGTTCACGCAGTTTGTCAGGTGGGGAATTATTGTCGCCGTTTAATATGGCCATTTTGTCCTCCAATGAGGTTATTCGACCGGGATTCTTTCGGGAACCTTCCTTGACGACTCCATTGCCCCTTCAGAGGACCCAAGATGCCACCTTTACTATGGCACTGACGGAGCTCGCCGCAAAGGGAGCCGATGCCGTTTTGATCAAACAACCCCCTCTATTTTCATTACAGAGGCCGGCGGCAACATACCACCAGTATGTTGAGCTCGGTGGCCACGTCGTCCACGTACAGACAGCAGTGGATTCATACCGCATGAGGCCACGCGCGTCGAACAGCGCAGCGCCATGATTGTTGAGGGTCCGCCGAAGGTGTTGCCCGCCACACCGATGCCGATGTCGATGAGGACGCCGTCATGCAGCTTGGCGGTAGCCTTCCAAGTCGCAGCCCATGGTGCCCATGATCAGGCTGTCGTCATTGATGCCGTTCAGCGTGCCGCCGATAATGGTGCTCCAGCCCAGAGATGTAGTGTATCGCGCTGTCCTGATAAAAGCGGGACAACAGTCGAACGAGCCGACGATCACCCCGCTGCTGTTGAGCGCATGCCGCGAAGCGGTCATCGGCGATCCAGAAATGATTGCCACGACGATTCAGATTTATCATCGATCCATACAGTTGATTGCGGAAGGGTTGATCGTTTCGCTCAAGGAGCTGTGAAAATGAAAAAATGCCCTGAATGCGGGGCTGCGTCACTGTGCATGAAGTGCGCGACCTGCCCTACATCTACAAAGATCAGTCCACTATCATTCCGGCCAACGAAGCGGAATATTGCCGCCGTTACGGCGAGTTGCTCGATGCGTTCCAGAAGAAAGTCAATTCCCTGAATCGATAATCGCGCGGAGACGCGCGAGCGCGTCTTCAACATGCCTCGCGTCCTACCTGCTTGGAGTTGCCCCAATCGGCCATATCCGCAGGCTCGGAAGCCGCCGTGTCGCACAGTGCCACCAAGTCATCCAACGAAAATGCCCGGCGCTTCGGTTTCAAGATCACGCCGTCAGCCCGCAGATCGACAAGCAAGCTATCGCCGAGCGCGACCCCGAGGAAACCGAGCAGCTCGATCGGCAGACGCACTGCCGCGCTGTCGCCCCATTTCTGAATGCGCAATTCCATATTGCCTCCAAAGGAATCTACATTCCAGATCCCCGGGTTTTCCCATCCAATACGTTGTTTGCCTGGCCGCCCGCGCTCAAGCGCCGCCTCCTGCCGACGTGCGCAATCACACCCAGCCCAGCCAGCAGCATCAGCCCCGCTCTCGGCTCCGGCACGGCGCTGATCGGATCGAGCAGCACCGACCGGCAATAGCCGCCGCCGCAACCCGTGGCGACGATCTGGCCGCGATCGTTGATGTCCTCGCCGTAGCGCAAATCCAGGCCCAGCGCCGGGTCCACCAGCGTGTTGAGCTCGGTGGCCACGCCGCCCATGTACAGATAGGCGGTGGAATCGGACCACGTGGGCCCGCGCGCGTCGAACAGCGCGGCGCCATGGTTGTTGAGGGCGCGCGAGTACGTGTTGCCGGCCACGCCGACGCCGATGTCGGTGAGGACGCCGTCGTCGTACAGCTTGGCGCGGTAGCCTTCCCAGTCACTGCCCATGGTGCCCATGATCAGGCCGTTGTCATTGATGCCGTTCAGCGTGCCTCCGCCGATATTGCGCAGCAGGGTCAGTTCGCCGTTCTCGTAGATGAACGGGACGTCGCCATCGCCCACCACGGTGCCTGCGTTGTTGACGGCATAGGCCGCGCCGCGGTCGTGCTCCAGCCCGGGGATGTGGCGCATCGCGCCGTCCTGGTAAATCGCGGGCCGGTAGTCGAGCGAGCCGACGATCATGCCGTGGTCGTTGATATCCTCGGCGATGCTGGGCGCGTCCCGAAAGGCAGGATTGTGGAGGTCGGTCATCACGCCTTTCTCGTATTTAAAGGCGTGCCAGTAATGGTTGGTGTCCGATCCGCCGACGATGACGCCGCCGCTGTTGATCGCATGGGGCGTGGCGGCGAAGCCGCCTGGCAGCGTCCCCATGATGTGCAGGCCCTGGTTGGTCTGCACGAAGGTGATCCGGCCGGACTGCCCGGCCACCGCGCCGGTCGGTCCGATCGCCGCCGGATAGGTGTCCTGCAAGCGGTCGTCCGGCGGCGGGCCGATGAAGGTGACCCGGTAGGCCGGCGCGGCCTGCGCCAACGCGCCCAGCAGGCAGGACAACAGCAGGGGCAGCTTCACAAACAGTAGTCGTGGCATGATTATTCCTTGGCGTGGGTGGCGGGAATATCATGCTAACGGGAATTGCAATCTTTACAAAATTGCCTATTCGTATCATGCGCGGGTCGGCCAGGTCGATGGCGATCGAGACTGCGGGGATAGGCGTAGCGAACACCCTGTCCCCTTCAGCTCAGAACACCCACAACTTCTCCGCCGGCATATGCAGCCAATAGCTGCCCGCGTCCAGCCGGTGCTTCGCGTACGCCCGCAAGCTGGTCTCCCCGCGCTTGAACAGGCACTCCCAGCGGTCCCCCAGGTACATGCAGGTCAGCAGCGGCAGCTCGATCGAATTGTCCATGCGCGACGCGCTGACCTTGATCTCCTCGACGCGTATCAGCGCCGTGTCCCCCGCGCCCTCCCCGCGCGCGGTGCCCCGCATCATCACGCCGTCGATCGTCAACTGCACCTGGTCGCCATCGCGGCCGATGATCCTGGCCGGCAGACGGTCGTTACTACCCATGAACTCCGCCGTGAACAGCGACTCCGGCGTCTCGTACATGCTTTGCGGCGTGCCTTGCTGCTCGATCTTGCCGTTGTTGAGCAGCAGAATGCGGTCCGAGATCGCCATCGCCTCGGACTGGTCGTGCGTCACCATCAGCGCCGACAGGCCCAGCCGCACGATCAGTTCGCGCAGGAAGGCGCGCGCCTCTTCGCGCAGCTTGGCGTCCAGGTTGGACAGCGGCTCGTCCAGCAGGATCACGGGCGGGTTGTACACCAGCGCGCGGGCGATCGCCACGCGCTGCTGCTGGCCGCCGGACAGTTGGTGCGGGTAGCGCGCGCCCAGGTGTCCCAGACCCAGTTGCGACAGCACCTCGTTGACCTTCTCTTCGATCTCCGCGGCGCCCAGCTTGCGCAGCTTGAGGCCATACGCCACGTTGTCGAACACGCTCTTGTGCGGCCACAGCGCGTAGGACTGGAACACCAGCCCGAGGTTGCGCTGCTCGGCCGGCAGCTCCAGGCCGGCGGCGCCGTCGTACACGCGGCGCTTGCCGATGTCGATGGTGCCGGCCTTCGGGCTTTCCAGCCCGGCCACGGCCCTTAGCAAGGTGGTCTTGCCGCTGCCGGAGGGTCCCAGCAGGGCCACCACCTCGCCTTTTTGCAGGTGCATGGACACGCCCTTCAGAATCGGGTTGGTGTGCGCGCCGCTGCCGTAGTCCAGGTGCAGTTCGTTGACGGATAGCTCGTTCATTGTCAGGTCTCGTTTCATAATTTTTTACTCAGTTGTGCAGCTTGACGCCAAAGCGCAGGGCCAGGCCCAGGCCCACGGCCACCAGCGTGATGTTGATGAAGGACAGCGCGGCCACCAGCTCGGTGGCGCCGCCGGCCCACAGCGACACCAGCAGCGCGCCTATCACCTCGGTGCCCGGCGACAGCAGGTAGACGCCGGTGGAGTATTCGCGTTCGAAGATCAGGAACACCATCAGCCAGGCGCCCAGCAGGCCGAATTTGATCAGGGGCAGCGTGACGTCGCGCGTCACCTGGCCGCGGCTGGCGCCAACCGCGCGCGCCGCCTCCTCCAGCTCAGGCCCCACCTGCAGCAGCGCGGTGGAGATCAGGCGCATGCCGTAGGCCAGCCACACCACCGAGTAGGCCAGCCACAGGGCGAAGATGGTGGAGCGCACTTCGCGCAGCACCGGGATCACGTTGGCGCTGAGCCAGGCCGCGGCGCCGTTGTCGGTGGCCTTCAGCATGCCGTCCAGCCAGGACGGCACGAACAGGAACACCCACAGGAAGGCCAGGCCCGCCAGCAGGCCGGGAATGGCGCGCGGCACCAGCACGCTGTAGTCGAGCAGGCGGGTGATGCCGTCCGGCTTGCGGTGCATGGCCAGCGCCACGCCGCTGTAGCACACCACCGCCAGCGCGCCGCCCACCACGCCGATCAGCACCGTGTTGACGATGCCGCGCACCACCGAGGGCTGGTCCAGGATGTCGCGGAAGTGCTGCAAGGTGAGCACGTCGGCCAGCCGCACGCCCTCGCCCCAGTACTGCACGAAGGAGCGCAGCACGATGCCCGACAGCGGCAGCACGATGGTGAAGACCAGCCAGCCGGCCAGCATGGCGAACGCCAGCCACTTCCAGCGGCCCAGGGGCAGCGGGTTCTGGCGCGCGCCCTTGCCCTTGATGGACACGTATTTGTTGGCCGATTTGAGCAGCTTGCGCTGCAACATCACCAGCGGCATGGTGATCAGCACCAGGCACACGGCCACCGCCGCCATCAGGTGGTAGGACGGGGTGCCCAGCTTGTTGGTCAGCTTGTACAGGTAGGTGGCGGGCACCATGTGGCCCTCGGGGTCGCCCAGCACCAACACCAGCCCGAACACCTCGAAGCCGAGGAAGAACACCAGCACGCCGGCGTAGGCCAGCGCGGGCATGATCATCGGCAGGGACACGTCCACCATCACCCGCAGCGGCGAGGCGCCCGTCACGCGGGCCGCCTCCTCCACGTCGGAACCCAGGCTTTTCAGCGCGGACGAGGCGTACAGATACACGTGCGGCACGTGCGTGAGGCCGGCGATGATGACGATGCTGGTGAACGAGTAGATATTCCACGGCACGAAGCCGAGCAGCTGGTTGGCCCAGGTTGAGTAGAAGCCCACCGGCCCCATCGCCACCACGTAGCCGAAGCCCAGCACCATGGGCGAGACGAAGATTGGCACCAGCAGCATGGGCGCGATCCAGCTCCGGCCCGGCAGGTCTGTGCGGATCATGACGAAGGCCAGCGCGCCGCCCAGCGGCACGGCGATCAGCGTCAGCCCGGCCGCCAGTATCAGGCCGTTGCGGAAGGCCTGCGAGAAATCGGGGTCGTCGAAGATGAAGCGGTAGGAGTCGAAGCCCATGGTCTTCATCGGCATGAAGAAGGGCGCGGACAGGAAGCTCTGATAGAAGATCAGGAACAGCGGCAGGAAGACCGCCACGGCGGTCAGCGTAACGACCGCGCCGCGCGGCCAGTTCAAATGGCGTAGAGAAGACGAGTACATGGTTTTTCCTTATGACATGTCGGCCATTTTGTACTCTTTGATTTAAAAGTGCAAGATCAAAATCAATCCAAACTGGCGCCACAGCCCCACTCACACTGGGCAATATGCACAATACCGGGGGCAGATGGCGAAACGCAACACGCGTCCTAAAAACAATAATATTGTATTTGACAAAGCAAAAAAACATAACTATTCTTCACTTCATTGCAGGAGAAAGAGCGAATTTAAAAGGCTTCACAACATTCATTCACAGGGGATTTGCAACATGAACAAGCAACTGAAGAAAACCACGCTGTCGCTCAGTATCGGTCTGGCCCTGGCCGGCATGGCGGGCGCGTACGCCGACGAGCCCGCGGCCGCCGCCGCTCCCGCCGAGGCGGCACAGCCGGCGGAAGGCGCGACCGGCGACAAGCCGGTTCTGCAGATCGTCACCGTCAACGCCGAGAAGGAAAAAGGCTTCAAGTCCAAGTACGTGCAGGTGGGCGCCTTCCGCGACCAGTTGCTGCTCGACGCCCCGTTCACCGTCAACATCATCCCGCGCGCCGTGCTGGAGGCGCAGGACGCGCAGGGCATCTTCGACGCGCTGAAAAACTCGGCCGGCGTGGCCCGTTCGCAGACCAGCGGCACCATGAACGATTCGCTGGCGATCCGCGGCATCTCGGTCGAGGCGCGCACCAACTACCGCCTGAACGGCTCCCTGCCGGTGATCAACCTGATCGACCTGCCGATGGAGAACAAGGAACGGGTGGAGGCGCTCAAGGGTTCGTCGGCCTTGTACTACGGCTTCTCCTCCCCGGCCGGCATCGTCAACCTGGTGACCAAGCGCGCCACCACCGCGCCGGTGACCAGCGTGGCAGTGAATGGCAATGAATACGGCCAGCTGGTGGGCGCGGTCGACATCGGCCGCAAGTTCGGCGCGGACGGCCAGTTCGGCATCCGCGTCAACGCCGCCGGCGGCCAACTGCGCAACGCCACCAAGGGCGCCAAGGCCGACCGCACGTTCGGCGCGGTGGCCCTGGATTGGCGCGTGAACGAGGACCTGACCTTCCGCTTCGACGCCGAGGATATCCGCAAGGACGCGATCGAGAACGGCGGCATCGGCCTGCTGCCGGCCGTGAACAACACGATCGCCCTGCCCCCGATCCAGGACCAGCGCAAGCTGATCTCCGGCCCGTGGGCGCATTACGACGCCAAGGCGCAGAACTTCCTGCTGCGCACGGACTACACCATCAACGATTCCTGGGCCGCCACCTTCGAACTGGGCCGCGCCGAGACGCAGCGCATGCGCCGCAGCTTCGGCCAGATGCAGAACTACAATATCGCCACCGGCGAAGGCAATCTGCGCGTGCAATTCGTGCGCGGCCAGGTCTACGTGAACGAGAACGCGCGCCTGGAACTGACCGGCCGCGTGGACCTGCTGGTCGACCACGAGCTGACCGTCGGCGTGATGCAGAACAAGCGCGACCAGAACGCACCCAGCGTGACCACCGCCTTCCTGCGCCAGAACATGTACAACCCGCGCGAACTGACGCCGCCCGTGCTGCCGGACACCGTCACCTTCAACCCGCAGGCGGTGAAGGACCAGGGCATCTACTTCTTCGACAAGATGCGCCTCACGCCAACCTGGTCGCTGCTGGTGGGCGCGCGCAACAGCGATTACACCAACAAGACCGTGAACGCCGTCTACCAGGTGAAGAAGACCTCGCCGTCGGCCGGCGTGGTGTGGAAGGTGCGTCCCGACACATCGATCTACGCCACCTACCTGGAAGGCGTGGAGGAAACCGGCATCGCGCCGGCCGCCACCGTCAACGCCTTCGAGGCGCTGCCGCCCGCCGTCAGCAAGACCAAGGAACTGGGCGTGCGCACCGAGGGCTGGGCCGGCATCACCGCGTCGGCCGCCTACTTCCAGATCGACCGCGCCTCGGCCTACACCAACGCCGCCAACCGCTTCGTGCTGGATGGCCGCGCGCACTACTCCGGCCTGGAGTTCTCGCTGAACGGCGCCATCACGCCCGAGGTGCAGGCCTATGTTTCCGGCATGTTCCTGGACGCCGAGCAGCGCAACGCGGTCAACCCGCAACTGATCGGCAAGATCCCGGAGAACACCGCGAAGGCCACCGGCAGCGTGTTCCTCGAATACAAACCGGCCTACCTGGCGGGCTTCAGCGTGAACGCCGGCGCGTACTACACCGGCAAGCGCGCGGTCAACAACGAGAACCAGGCCTTCATCCCGGGCTACACCATCTTCACCGCCGGCCTGCGCTACGCCACGAAGCTGGGCGGCTATCCGGCCAGCGTCCAGGTCAACGTGGAAAACCTGGGGAACAAGAACTACTGGTCCGCCACCGGAGGCGCGCTGCTGGCCTCCGGCATGCCGCGCACCGTGAAGTTCTCGGCCAAGATGGACTTCTGATCGAGACGGGCACGCCGCCGAACATGAAAGCACGTGTTTTGAACATCGGCGGCGCCGGCGCCCTGGCGCTCGCGGTGGCGCTCGGGCTGGCCTCCGCATCCACCCGGGCGATGGCGGCGGAGCCCGCGGTCCCGGAACCGCTCTGGGAAATCAACCTGGACACGACCTACGCCCGCAGCGGCGACGGCCACGCCGTCGAGGCGCCGGCGGCGGAAGTGTTCCACCGCGTGGGCCCCCGCCTGGAACTGACCGCCAGCACCGCCTGGACGGTGTCGCGGCCGCGCGGGGGCGCCAGGCAGTCCGGCCCCGCCAGCGGTGTGCTGGGCTTCAAATGGCTGCTGGCGGACGACGGCCGGGACGCCACCGTCGTGCTCTGGCCGCAGCTGGAACGGCGGCTGAACAACGCGTCCGTGCGGCGCGGCCTGGCCTCGCCCAACCGCGTGCTGGCCCTGCCGCTGGAGGCGAAGTTCACCGTCGGCGCGGTTGCCGTCGAACTCTACGGCGGCCCCTCCTTCATCGAGAACGAGGACGACCAGTGGAACCTGCGGGTGAAACTGGCCCGCGCCTGCCTGCCGCGCGCCGACTGCACGCTGGAACTGGAGCGCAACCACACGCCCGGCGTCACCGGCCAGACGCTGATGCTGGCCGGCGCCGAGTGGCGCCTGAACGAGGTCCTGGCGCTGAAGACCGCCGCGGGACGCGGCTTCGGCGCCGCCACCGGCGAACGTGTGGGCTTCGCCCTGCTGCTGGGAATAAAAGCTATTTACTGAGGAATGCAATGTACGAATCAATCAACCCCGCGAACGGCAGCGCGATCCAGCGCTTCGACGACGACACCCCGTTCCAGGTCAATCAGAAACTGGCGCAGGCCGTGCACGCGCAGCGTGACTGGAGGCAGGTGCCCGTCGCCGGCCGCGCCAGGCTGCTGACGGCGGTCGCCGCGCAGCTACGCAAGGAACAGCGGCGCTACGCCGCCCTCATCACGCTGGAGATGGGCAAGCCCATCGTCGAGGCCGAGGCGGAAATCGAAAAATGCGCGTGGACCTGCGACTTCTACGCGGCCCAGGCGGAGCACTACCTGGCCGACGAGACGGTGGCCAGCACCGCCACCCACAGCGCGGTGGTGTTCGATCCGCTGGGACTGGTGCTGGCGGTGATGCCGTGGAACTACCCCTTCTGGCAGTTCATCCGCTTCGCCGCGCCCGCGCTGGCGGCCGGCAACGCGGCGGTGCTCAAGCACGCCAGCAACGTCCCTCAGTGCGCGCTGGCCCTGGAGGAACTGTTCCGCGCCGCCGGCGCCCCGGAAGGCCTGTGCACCACGCTGCTGGTGCCCTCCTACGGCGTGCAGGGCCTGATCGAGGACGCGCGCATCGCCGCCGTCACGCTCACCGGTTCCACCGAAGTGGGCAAGCTGGTGGCGGCCCAGGCGGGCGCGCAGATGAAGAAACAGGTGCTGGAACTGGGCGGTTCGGACCCCTTCATCGTGCTGGCCGACGCCGACATCGAGGCCGCAGCGCAAACCGCCGTCCACGCCCGCTTCGGCAACACGGGCCAGAGCTGCATCTCGTCCAAGCGCTTCATCGTGGTGGACGAGGTGGCGGACCGCTTCGTGGCCGCCTTCAGCGCGCTGGCGTCCGGCCTCAAGGTGGGCGACCCGATGGAGCGCGACACGCAGATCGGCCCCATGGCCCGCGCCAGCCTGCGCGCCACGCTGCACAGCCAGGTCGAACGCACGCTGGAGGCCGGCGCCACGCTGGTGCTGGGCGGGCGCAAGATCGACGGCCCGGGCTACTTCTACGCCCCCACCATCCTGGACCACGTGACCGACCAGATGGCCGCCGGCACCGAGGAGACCTTCGGCCCGCTGGCCGCCGTGATGCGCGTGGCCGACACCGAAGCCGCCATCCGCCTGGCCAACGCCACCGAATTCGGCCTGGGCGCCACGCTGTGGACGCGCGACCTGGAACTGGCGGCCAAACTGGCGCGCCGCATCGAGGCCGGCGCCGTGTTCATCAACGGCCAGGTGGCCTCGGACGCCCGCCTGCCATTCGGCGGCGTCAAGCAGTCCGGCTATGGACGCGAGCTGGGGGTCTACGGCATCCGCGAATTCGTCAACATCAAAACCGTCTGGACCGGCCCGCGCCGCTAGGAAACAGCATATGCATCGATTCGAACAATCCGGCGCGGCCCTGCTGCGCCCCGCCGAACTGCCCGCCTACGAACGCGGCGGCGGCGCGCGCACCACACCGCTGGTGACGCGCGAGGTGGGCTCGGCCAGTTTCATCACCGGCATCACCTCCTTCGACCCCGGCGCCGCCATCCCCTTCCACCGCCACAACTGCCAGGAAAGCGTGATGCTGCTGGAGGGCGAGGCCATCCTCGACATCGACGGCGAGGAGCACCCGCTGGCTGCGCACGACACCACCTTCATCCCGCCCAACGTGCCGCACCGCTTCCGCAACGCGTCCGCCACGCTGCCGATGAAGATCCTGTGGATCTATGAATCGCTGGCGGCCACCCGCACGCTGGAAGACGGCGGCGACACCCGGCCGGTGGCACTTGAACACTCCCCTAGCTAAGGAACACATCATGAAATTACTCGTATTGCCGGGCGACGGCATCGGTCCCGAAATCGTGGCCGCCTCGGTGCAGGTGCTGCAGGCCGTGAACGGCCCGCTCGGCCTGGGCCTGGAATTCGATTACGACGAGGTGGGCTTCGTCAGCCTGGAGAAGCACGGCACCACGCTGCGCGAGGAAGTGCTGGAGCGCGCGCTGCGCAGCGACGGCGTCATCCTCGGCACCCAGTCGCACGCGGACTATCCGGCGCCGGAAAAGGGCGGCCGCAACATCTCGGCCGCGTTCCGCTCCGGCCTGGACCTGTACGCCAACATGCGCCCGGCCCGCTCGCGCGCCTTCCTCGGCAAGGGCGCCAAGGACATGGACCTGGTCATCATGCGCGAGGCCACCGAGGGCTTCTACCCGGACCGCAATATGCACCTGGGCTGGGGCGAGATGATGCCCTCGCCGGACATGGCGCTGTCGGTGCGCAAGATCACCGCGCACTGCTCCGAGCGCATCGCGCGCCGTTCCTTCGAGCTGGCCATGAAGCGCCGCAAGAAGGTCACCGCCGTGCATAAGGCGAACAGCTTCCACATGACGGACGGCCTGTTCCTGCGCGAGGTGCGCAAGGTGGCGCTGGACTTCCCTGAGGTGGTGCTGGAGGAGTTGCTGGTCGACGCGTCGGCCGCCTACCTGGTGCGCGACCCGTCCCGTTTCGACGTCATCGTCGCCACCAACTTCTACGGCGACATCCTGTCCGACCTGGCCAGCGAACTGTCGGGCAGCCTGGGACTGGGCGGCTCGGTGATGGCGGGCGACGCGCTGTGCTGCGCCCAGGCGCAGCATGGCTCGGCGCCCGACATCCAGGGCCAGGACAAGGCCAATCCGGTGTCGATGATCCTGTCGGTGGCGATGCTGCTGCACTGGCTGGGCGAGCGGCGCGGATCGGCCTCGCTGCTGGAGGCGGCGCGGCGCATCGAGGCGGCGGTGGACACGGTGCTGGCCAACCCGGCCACGCGCACGCCCGACATCGGCGGCGACATCGGCACGATGGCGTTCACCGGGGCCGTGGTGGCGGCACTGGGCTGACGCCCCTCCCCGCTCCTACAGCGGCGCGGCGCCCGCGCCGATAGCGGCAGGCGCCGCCGCGTCCTAGCATGGTCCCCACCTAGACAAAGGAGAGCTGGCCATGACACAGAGCAATCACTTCACGGCACCGCTGAGCATGAGCGCCGGCGGCGCGCACGGCGGGCAGTCCATCGGCGAGACCGACACCCAGGACGGCATCTCGGGCGGCCCCGCCGGCACCGAGGGCGCCACCAGCGGCCAGGGCATAGACCAGGGCGGCCAAGGCGTCGCGCCCGGGGGCAACCAGCAGAAGGCCCCGGAACAGGGCGGCGTTCCCGGCCCAAGCGCCCCGGCCGGGGTCGGGCGGAAGCGGAAGGACGGGCAACGCCAGTAGCGGCAAGCCCCCTCCGGCAAGCCGCCACCAACGCGCCGGAGCTGGCGCGTTGGGTCAAAACCACCAAAAAAACGGCTTGGGTCGCTTTTCCCTTTTCAAATCCCCTTCCCTGCTATATCCTCATTCTCACCAAAAGTAACACCATGCAATAAAAGTTTCCTTCAGGCCCAAAAACTCGCCTGATGACGCCACGCTTGCCGCGCCGCGCATCGTTCGCGCTTTCCTTATGTCTGGAGGAATTATGAAATTAACAAACCTGAACATCGGCGTCCGGCTCGCGGCCGGCTACGCCTTGGTACTGGTCCTGCTGGCCGGCGTCGCGCTATTCGGCATCAACGGCCTGAACGCGTCGAACGAGGCCATGCACCATATCGTCGATGTCAACGTCGAAAAAATGCGCCTGCTGGAGCAAATGTCGCAATCGACCCACGTGGTGGCGCGCGTCATCCGCACCATCGCGCTGCAATCGGACGAGGCCGCCGGCCGCGTCGAATTCAAGAAGATAGAGCGGGCCCGCGCGGACTACGCCGACGCCAACGCGGCGCTGGAGAAGATGCAGCTGGACCAGGCCGGCCGGGCGCTGATGGCCGAGATCAAGGCCGACCGCGAGGCCGCGCTACCGCTGAACAACCGCTTCCAGGAACTGAGCAAGACCGACCGCGAGGCCGCGGTCGCCTTCCTGTTGCGGGAGGCGGGGCCGGCCACCACCGCCTGGCAGGACGCCATCCATAAATACATGGACCTGCAACGGACCAAGAGCCGGCAGGACCAGAAGATGGCCGACGACAGCAACCGGCAGGCGCGCACGCTGATGCTGGGCGCCACCGCCGCCGCCCTGCTGCTGGGCGCGGCGACCGCCTGGGCCATCGGCCGTTCGATCACGGTTCCCCTCGCCGAGGCGGTGCGGGTGGCGCGGACCGTGGCGTCCGGCGACCTGGGCAGCGTCATCCGGGCCGACGCCAGCGACGAGGTCGGCCAGTTGCTGCGGGCGCTCAAGGACATGAACGACAGCCTGCACGGCATCGTCTGCCAGGTGCGCGGCGGCGCCGACACCATCGCCACGGCCTCCTGCGAAATCGCGCAGGGCAACCTCGACCTGTCCAGCCGCACCGAGCGGCAGGCCGGCTCGCTGCAGGAGACCGCCTCGTCGATGGAGGAATTGACCAGCATCGTCAAGCAGAACGCCGAGCATGCGCGGCGCGGCAACGAGTTGGCCGGCTCGGCCTCGACCGTGGCGGTCCAGGGCGGCGCGGCGGTGGCGCAGGTGGTCGACACCATGGACGCCATCAGCGCCTCGTCGAAAAAAATCGCGGACATCATCGGGGTGATCGACGGCATCGCCTTCCAGACCAACATCCTGGCGCTGAACGCTGCGGTGGAGGCGGCGCGCGCCGGCGAGCAGGGCCGCGGCTTCGCCGTGGT
Source organism: Pseudoduganella namucuonensis (assembly GCF_900116645.1). GTDB lineage: Bacteria > Pseudomonadota > Gammaproteobacteria > Burkholderiales > Burkholderiaceae_D > Rugamonas > Rugamonas namucuonensis. The sequence continues at coordinate 90,298 of NZ_FPBO01000019.1, forward strand.
GGCCTCCGAGGTGCGCAACCTGGCGCACCGCTCGGCCGCCGCCGCCAAGGAGATCAAGTCCCTGATCGGCGACTCGGTGCAGCAGGTGGGCCTGGGCGTGGAACTGGTGGGCAAGGCCGGCGCCACCATGGAGTCCGTGGTGCAGAGCATCAACGGCGTGGCCGGCGTCATGGCCGACATCTCCTCGGCCAGCGAGGAACAGACCGCCGGCATCGAACAGATCAACCAGGCCATCTGCCAGATGGACCAGACGACCCAGCAGAACGCGGCGCTGGTGGAACAGGCGGCGGCCGCGGCCTCGTCCCTGGAGGAACAGGCCGCCGGCTTGACGCGGATGGTGGCGGCCTTCCGCACCGGCGCCCCGGACGCCGCGCCGGCGCCGTCCGGCGCCTCCCGCCGCCGCGGTCAATCCGCGCTGCGGCTGGCGCCGGGCCCGCACGGCAAGCTCGCCGCGGCCTGAGAGGCTGAGGTTCGGCAGGAAGCGATTAGAACGGCCGGCTCACGCTCACCACCACGTCGCCGCGCGAGCCGGACGCCGCCTTCTGCCAGCCGTAGCCGCTGGTGCGGCCGCGGGACGCGTCCCACGCCAGTTGCCAGCGGAAGCCGCCCAGCTCCGCGCCCAGCCCCACCCTGCCATCCATCTGGCGCATGTCGCCGAACAGCGGCGAGGCCGACAGCGACGCCAGGTAGCCGGCGTGGGCGAACAGGCTGACGTCGCGCCACAGCGGATAGCTGCCGTTCATCTCGGCGTAGGCGGTGGGGATGCCCAGTCCCAGGTAGTCGGGCGAATAGGCGATCCTGGCGTTGACGCGGTCGGCCGCCAGGCCGGCGTGGAGTTCCTGGTAATCCTGCGTGGAGTCCGGCTTGTAGGCGTAGTGCGCCGCGCCCGCGTCCCAGCTCAGGCCGGAGGCCAGGCGCCGCGCGTAGCCGGCGTAGCCTATGTATTGCATGCTGCCGCGCGCCGCCCCCGCCAGCTTGACGCGGGCGGCGAACACGCCGGCGTGCCAGCCGTCCGGGCTGTCGTAGGCCAGCGTCAGTTGCGCGGCGGGCTTGCCTTGGCTGAGGCTGCTGCCGCGGTAGAGGTAGTCGGACACCACGCCCACGCTGCCGGTGAGCTGCGCGCCGGCCTCGCGCGCCTGCCAGCAGCACAGCAGCGCGACGGCGACGGCCGCCTTACGCAAAGGCGGCTCCGCCGGCGCCATGGCCGGCTAGGGGGTGCGGACGGTGTTGAGCTGGGCGGTGTTGGCGCCGTTGGCGCCATTGGCGCTGTTGCATGAGCATGTACATTTTCCGGTCAGGTGCGTGACGGTGGCGCATAAATCGACACCCGCGGCCTGGGCCGGACCGGCCCCGTTCGAGACGATACTGGCGCGCAGGCGGGGCAGCGCCATGCCGGGCCGCAATTCGCTAAGCAGCGCCATCATGCCAGAGATATGCGCCGCTGAATAGGACGCACCGTTGACCAGGCCCCAGCGCGCGCCCGGGGCGGCGGTGGGGATGTCGCGCCCCGGCGCCTGCAGCACGCGCGCGCCGGCCCCCTTGGCGCCGGACGCGGACACCGCGAACACGCCCGGATGCGAGGCCGGGAAGCCGCCGTCGGCGCTGGCCGGATCGACCGCGCTGACCACCCGCACGCCGCGCGCGCAGGCCACGTCGATCAGCTCGGCCAGCAGCCGGTCCGGCGGCCCGGACAGGCTGAGGTTGATCACCTGGGCGCCGTGCATCAGCGCGAAATTCATCGCCTTGGCCAGCGTGAAGCTGTTGCACAGCGTGCCGCCGCCGGCCCCCTGCCAGCACGCGCGCAGCGCCATCAGGCGCGCGTCCGGCGCCACGCCCTCGATGCCGACGCCGTTGCCGGCCCGCGCCGCGATCACGCCGGCCACGCCGGTGCCGTGGGTCTCGGCCGCGTAGCTCTGGCCGTCGACGAAGTTTTCCTTGAACGAGACCTGGCCCGCGAGGTCGGGATGCTCGGTCTCCACGCCGCTGTCGATCACCGCCACCGTCACCTTGCGGCCGGTGGCGGCCTTGCGCACGTCGGCCAGCTGCCATTGCTGCGCCACCGGCTGGACCGGATACAGCGGGTCGTTGGCGCCCTGCACCGAGAAGGTCTGGATAGGCTGCGCCCATTTCACGCGCGGGTCGCGCGACAGCGCCTCGACGATCCGGCCGGGCGGCGCGTCGGCCGGTTCGGCCATGCGGAAGCAATCCACGTTCAGGGCGGGCATGGCCCAGTCCTCCAGCAATTGCAGGCCGTATTCCCGCGCCAGCGCCTCGGCGGTGCGGCGCCGCGCCGCGCTGCCTGCGTCGGCCCGGTAGTTGGACGGGTAATAGGCGTCCGGCCGGTAATGCGGCGCCGGCAGATGCAGCATGACGAGGATCTGGCGCGGCGCGTCCTGGGCCGCGGGCTGGGCCTGCGCGTGGGCCTCGCGCACCGCCTGGGCGGTGAGCTGGGCCTGGGGTGGCGAAGCGGCCGGCGCCGGGGAGTCGCGCTCGGCCGCCTCCGCGCCGCCGCCGAGGACCGCCGCCAGCAGCAGCCAGCGGCGGGCCAGCAATCTCGGGAACCGGAAGCTCATGGCGCCCGCCCGGCGTCCAGCGGCTCCGCCAGCCGCACGGCGGGACTGGCGCGGAGCGCCGCCACGAGCTCCGAGCGCCCGGCCGCCGGCACGTCCAGCACATAGGCGCCGGTCGCGGTCGGGCCGTCCACCAGGCGCGCGCCGTGCTCCTGCAGCATGCCCTGCACCTCGGCCACGCGGGCGTCCGGATTGAACATCACCACCAGCTGGCCGGCGGCCGGCTGCGCGCCGCTGCTCAACGCGCGGTAGTCCTGCACGTCCCGCGGCACCAGCTGGACCAGCAGGCCCGCGATCAACACGCCCTGCCCGGCCAGCGCCCACGGCATCCAGCCGCCACCGCCGGACCACAGGGCGCGCCAGCGCGCGGCCAGCGCCGCCGGCCAGCCGGCCGCCGCCTGGGGACTGGGCGCCGGGTTCTCCCGTGGTTCCAGGCGCGCCATCAGGCGCGCCAGCGCGCGTTCCGGGTCCAGGCCGGACGGCGGCGAGGGCGGCGCGGCGCGCAGCCGCTGCTGCCAGGCGACGTCCTCGCGGCATTGCTCGCAGCCTTCCAGATGCTCGCGCACCAGCGCGAGCTCCTCCCCCTCGAGGGTACCGCTCACGAACCAGGGCAGCAATTCCCGCACCGCGCCATGCCGGTTCGCATGTTCATTCGCAATCATGACATTTCTTCCATATGGGCGGACAGCAAGCCACGCAAGCGCTGGCGGGCGTGGAACATCCGCGTCTTCACCGTGTTGACCGGGCAATTCATGGCTTCCGCGATCTCCTGATACGCCATGTCGTGGTAATACGTCAGGCTGACCACCACGCGCTGCTCCAGCGGCAGCGCGTCGAGCGCGCGGCCGACGTCCTGCCGCAGTCGCAGCGCCAGCGCGGCCTGTTCCGGCTCCTGGCTGGCGTCGCCCGGCTGCGATTCGAAATCCGACTCCACCGGCTCGTCCACCCGGTTGACCGCCTTCAGCCCCTGCCGGTAGGCGATCCCGAACACCCAGGTCGACACCTTGCAGCTGCGGTCGAAGGTATGCGCCTTCTGCCACACCACCAGCATGGTGTCGTTGACGATCTCCTCGATCAGCGGCGTGTTGCGCACCATCCGGTCCAGGAACCGCGCCAGCCGGGGAAAGTAAATCCGATACATGGATTGGAAGGCCGCGCGGTCGCCATCGGCTATCCGCCTGATCAACTCGTCCTCGCCACTATCCACCCGCCCCGATTTCAGCATCTGCCCGCTCTCCCTGTTGACGGTATATACGCGCGCGCAGCAAAAAGGTTCAAGCCGCCCAGAAATAATATTTACCCCCATGATTTTACGCCACGCCGCGCGCCGGAAAAAAATTTCGCCGCGCCTTGAACCTTTTCCCGCCCCGCCGGTATTGACCGGTTGACATGACCAACCGGAACCGCCGTGCCAGCCGAAGCCGCCCTGTTTGCCCTCCCCGCCCTGTGCGGCCCCCGGCTGCTGCACCCGGACCCGGCCACCATGCTGCGCCTGCTGTTGCTGGCGCCGCTGCTGGAGGAATGGATAGTCCGCGCCGGCCTGCAGGAATGGCTGATGCGGCGCCATCCCGGGCGTGGCGTCGCGCCGGCGGCCCTGGCCGTGCTGGCGCCGGCGGCCGGTTTCAGCCTGCTGCACATCGCGGCCGGCTGGAGCGCGGCGGCGGCGGTGTTCGCGCCGGGCGTGGCGCTGGGCCTGGTGTACCTGCGCTGGCGCGACTGGCGGCTGTGCGCCGCGGCGCACGCGCTGTTCAACGGCTGCGCGCTGGCGTTTTGCGGTTCCAACTTTCTATAACAAACCTGACTGGAGTAGCAATGACGGGATATAAACAGCATCAATTCGCGCTACGCGGCCTGGGCGCCCTGCTCGTGCTGGGCGGCGCGCTGCAATCGGCCCACGCCGCGGACGCGCTGAACGGCAAGAGCCTGTACCTGAACGGTCCGGCGTCCGGCGGCGCCAGCTGCGCCGGCTGCCACGGCGCCTCGCCGGCCAGCAACGTCAACGGCATCCTGCGCGCGGCGAACGCGCCCAGCGTCATCAGCGCCGCCTTCGCCGCCAACCGCGGCGGCATGGGCGCGCTGTTCAACGGCAAATTCTCGGCCGCCGAGATCGCCGACCTGGCCGCCTTCATCGGCGATCCCAACGTGACGGCGGCCCCCGCCGCCTCGCTCAGCCCGGCCAGCCTGAGTTTCAGCGGCACCACCGTCGGCCAGTCCGCCGGCGCGCTGAGCGCGACCCTGTCCAACACCGGTTCCGCCGCGCTGACCATCGCCAGCATCGGCCTGTCCGGCGCCGCCAGCGCCGACTACAGCGTCAGCGGCGGCACCTGCGCCGCCGGCGGCTCCGTCGCGGCGGGCGCCAATTGCACCGTGCAAGTGACCTTCAAGCCCGCTTCCGCCGGCGCCCGCGCCGCCACCCTGACCATCGCCCACAACGCCACCGGCGGCAGCAGCACGGTCAGCCTGAGCGGCACCGGCAACGCCGCCGCCCAGGCCACCATCGCCCTGTCGGCCACCAGCGTCAACTTCGGCGCCCTGCTCACCAACACCGCCTCCGCGCCGCAAACCGTCACCGTCAGCAACAGCGGCCAGGCCGCGCTGACCCTCGGCGCCATCACCCTGGGCGGCGCCAACAGCGGCATCTTCACGCTGGGCGGCAGCTGCTCCACGGCGGCGCCGGTGGCCGCCGGCGGCAACTGCACGCTGACCGTGCTGGCGACGCCGACGGCGGCGGGCGCGTTCTCCGGCAGCGTCACGCTGGCCTCGAACGCTTCCAACGGCAACGCCACCATCGGCCTGTCCGGCAGCGGCGCGGCCGCCGCCCCGGCCGTCGCGGCCAATCCCACCGCGCTGGCCTTCGGCGCGCAAACCGTGGGCGCGGCGGCCGTCACGCAAAACGTCACCTTGACCAACAGCGGCAACGTGGCGCTGAACATCGCGTCCATCGCCGTCAGCGGCGCCTCCGGCGTCGCCATCGGCTCCGGCAACAGCTGCGGCGCCACGCTGGCCGTCAACGCCAACTGCACCGTGCCGGTGGTGTTCACCCCGGCCACCGCCGGCGACGTGGCCGCCACGCTGCTGGTGCGCTCCAACGCGGCCGACCTGCGGGTGGCGATCACCGGTTCCGGCACCACGGCGGCGGTGGCCAAGCCCGCGCTGTCCGACACCGGCGCCGTGAAATTCGCCGACACCCAGCTCGGCAAGAGCTCGGCCGCGCACAGCACCACGTTGCGCAACGACGGCAGCGCCGCGCTGAAAATCGCCACGCTGACCCTGGGCGGCGCCAACGCCGGCGACTTCACGCTGGGCGGCAGTTGCGCCGTCAACGGCACGCTGAGCCCCGCGGCCAGCTGCACCGTGGACAGCGTCTTCAAGCCCACCGCGGCCGGCGCCCGTAGCGCCGACCTGGTGCTGGTGACGGACGGCGGCGCGCAGTTCACGCTGGGCCTGGGCGGCAACGGCGTGGCCGTGCCGGCCGGCGCCGCGCTGACCGTGAACCCGCAGTCCTTCGACTTCGGCGCCGCCACCGTGGGCGGCACCGCGCCCACCAAGCGCTTCGCGCTGACCAACAGCGGCAGCGCCGCCGTCACGCTGTCCGGCGCCGTCTACACCGGCCCGTTCGCCACCGTGGCCGACGCCACCGGCTGCGCGGCCATGCCGTTCACCCTGCAACCCGGCGCGTCCTGCGAACTGGTGGTGCGCTACACCCCCGCCACCGCTGGCGCCAGCAGCGGCAGCGTGCAGATCCAGGGCGACGGCGGCGCCAGCTGGACCGTGTCCCTGGCCGGCCAGGCCAGCGCCGCGCCGGCCGTCACCGGCCCCACCCAACCGCAGAACAGCGGTGGCGGCGGCTGCTCCGCCGTGCGCGACGGCAGCGACCCGATGCTGGCCCTGCTGGTGCTGATGTCCCTGGGTGTGCTCGGCTGGCGCCGCGCCACCCGCGCCACCGGCGCCACTCAACCATCGAACAAGGAGGCCGCATGAAAATCATCACTTCCACAACCGCAGCCATCGCCCTGGCGCTGGCGCAGGCCGCCGCCATCGGCGGCGCCCACGCCGCGCTGACGCCGGGCCAGCCCGCGCCGGCCTTCGAACTGGCCGGCACCGACGGCGCGGTCCGGCTGGACAAGTTCAAGGGCAAGCTGGTGTACCTGGACTTCTGGGCCTCCTGGTGCGGCCCGTGCCGCCACTCCTTCCCGTGGATGAACGAGATGCAGGCCAAGTACGGCGCCCAGGGCCTGCAAGTGATCGGCGTGAACCTGGACGCCAAGAGCGACGACGCGCGCGGCTTCCTGGCCACCAACCCGGCCCGCTTCGTGATCGCCTTCGACCCGGCCGGCGCGTCGCCACGCACCTACGGCATCAAGGGCATGCCGAGCAGCGTGCTGATCGGCCCGGACGGCAAGGTGCTGTTCGAGCACAGCGGCTTCCGCCCGGCCGACCGCGCCGAGCTGGAAGTCAAGATCAAGAACGCGCTGGGAGCGAAGCAATGACGCCCCGCACGCACCGGAGGCTCGCCACGCTGGCGCGCCTGGCGGCGCTTGCGGCCATCGCCTGGGGCGCCGCCGGCTGCGGCGCCATCAAGCCGGTGCAGGCCTGGGAAAAAGGCCACCTGGCGCGCCCCGAAATGCTGATGGAGGGCGACCTGCTGGAGGGCCGCTACGACGAACACATCTACGCCAGCCGCGAGGCCGCCTCCGGCGGCAGCGGTGTCGGCGGCGGCGGCTGCGGCTGCAATTGACGAGGACACGCATGCATACAGACTTCCCCCCAACCCCGGCCGGCCCGTCCGAGGCCGGGCCATCCCAGGCCGCGCCGCAGCTGGGCAACGCCATCCTGGCGGCGGCCCTGCTGCTGCCAGGCCTGGGCGCCGTGAACGCGGTCCACGCCGAGGAGGCGCCGGAACGCGCCACCCTCAGCGTCAAATACCTGAGCTACGAAGAAAGCCAGTCCAGCATGGACCGCATCCGCGTGCGCGCGCCGTCGGTGGCGCTGACCACGCCGGTGGCCGGCGTCTGGTCGGTGGCCGCCTCGCTGACGGCCGACGACGTGTCCGGCGCCTCGCCGCGCTACCACACGGCGGTGTCGGGCGCCTCGCGCATGAGCGACGACCGCGGCGCCGGCGACGTGGCGGTGACCCGCTACTTCCCGCGCGGCAGCGTCACCGTGGGCGCGGCCTACTCCACCGAGCACGATTACAAGTCGCGCGCCTTGTCGCTGCAGGGCACGATGTCCAGCGAGGACAAGAACACCAGCTGGTCGTTCGGCGTGGGCGGCTCGGACGACGCGATCGACCCGGTCAACCTGGTCGTCGCCGGCGAGTCGCGCCAGACCGTCAACCTGATGGCGGGCGTGACGCAGGTGATGGGCCCGCGCGACCTGGCGCAGCTGACCTTGACGCACAGCCGCGGCCACGGCTACTACTCGGACCCGTACAAGGCCTTCGACAACCGCCCGCGCCAGCGCAACCAGAGCACCCTGCTGGCGCGCTGGAACCACCACCACGAGGACGGCGGCGGGACCAGCCGGCTGAGCTACCGCTACTACAGCGACAACTTCGGCATCCGCGCGCACACGCTGGGCGCGGAATACGTGCAGCCGCTGGCGCAGGGCTGGAGGGTGACGCCTTCCGTGCGCCTGTACACGCAGCGCGCCGCCAGCTTCTATTACGACCCGGTGTACGACGGGCGGCTGGGCGAGCCCTTCCCGCCCGGCTACGTGTTCGGCACCACCGCCTTTTCCTCCGCCGACCAGCGCCTGTCCGGCTTCGGCGCGGTCACGCTGGGCTTGAAAGTGGCCAAGCAGCTGAACCGCGACTGGTCGGTGGACCTGAAGCTAGAGGCCTACCAGCAGCGCGGCTCCTGGCGCGCCTTCGGCGGCGGCAGTCCCGGCCTGGAGCCGCTGCGCGCGCGGGGCATCCAGCTCGGAGTCACGCGGCAATGGTAGCGCCCCCGTCCCAACCCCTTACCTGGAGAATCGAATGCAAGCTGCACGCATGCTGAACTGGTTGCTGGCGCTGTGCGCCGCCATGGTCCTGCTGGCGGCCGCCGGCTGGGCCAGCGCGGCCGCCGCCGACGACTTCCTTCCGCCCGAGCAGGCCTTCCACCTGCGCGCCGAGGTGCGCGCCGACCGCACCGTGGCGCTGCACTGGACCATCGCGCCGGAGTATCACCTGTACCGCGAAAGGCTGTCCTTCAAGGGCAGCGGCCTGGCGGGCCAGCCGTCCCTGCCGGCCGGCGTCCGCAAGTTCGACGAGAACTTCAACAAGGAGATGGAAACCTACGCCGGCAAGCTGGAAGTGACGCTGCCGATGCCGGTGGACGCCAGCGCGCCATTCACGCTGCGCGTGGGCTACCAGGGCTGCGCCGACGCGGGACTGTGCTACCCGCCGATGGAACTGGCCTACCAGGTGGACCCGTCGCGGCCCGGCGTCCTCGTGGCGCAGGCGTTGGATGCCGGGGCGGCCGGCTTCGGCGCGGGCGCCGCCGCGAACACCGCCTCGCTCCCTCCGGCTGGATCCGGCGGCGACCGCGTGGGCGCCGCAGGGACCACCGCTCCCGAGGACGACAGCTCGCTGGCCCAGCGCACGCTGCAAAGCGGCAGCCTGTGGCGCATCGGCGGCGCCTTCCTCGTGTTCGGCCTGCTGCTCTCGTTCACGCCCTGCGTGCTGCCGATGGTGCCCATCCTGTCCTCGATCATCGTCGGCGAGGGCTCGGTGTCGCGCGGACGCGGCCTGCTGCTGGCGGTGGCCTATTGCCTCGGCATGGCGCTGGTCTACACCGCGCTGGGCGTGGGCGCCGGGCTGGCCGGCGAGGGCCTGGCCGGCGCGCTGCAAAAACCCTGGGTGCTGCTGACCTTCGGCGCGCTGCTGGTGGGCATGGCGCTGTCCATGTTCGACGTCTACCAGTTGCAGCTGCCCAGCTCCATGCAATCGCGCCTGGGTGAAAGCAGCGGCAAGCTGCGCGGCGGGCGCTTCCTCGGCGTGTTCGCCATGGGCGCGCTGTCGGCGCTGATCGTCGGCCCCTGCGTGGCCGGGCCGCTGGCCGGCGCCCTGCTCTACATCAGCCAGACCGGCAACGCCTGGACCGGCGGCTGGGCCCTGTTCTCCATGGCCTGCGGCATGAGTGTGCCGCTGCTGCTGACCGGCCTGTCCGCCGGCAGCCTGCTGCCGCGCGCCGGCGCCTGGATGAACGGCGTGAAAAAGGTGTTCGGCCTGCTGCTGATCGCGGTGGCCGTGTGGATGGTGTCGCCGGTGTTCCCGGTCCCCGTGATGATGGTGCTGTGGGGCGGCCTGGCCATCCTGTGCGCCGTGTTCCTGCACGTGGGCCAGCCGCTGCCCTCCGGCAGCAAGCCCGGGACCTACGCCGCCAGGGCGCTCGGCCTGCTGTTCCTGGTGGCCGGCCTGGCCGAGCTGGTGGGCGCCGCCAGCGCCGGCCGCGACGTGCTGCAGCCGCTGGCCCACCTGCGCGGCGGCGGCGGCACGGCCGGCGCCGTGGCGGCCGAAGGCCACGCCGAGCCGCGCTTCACCCGCATCCGCAACGTGGCCGAGCTGGAAGCGGTGCTGGCCGCCGGCGGCCCGCCCGTGATGCTCGACTTCTACGCCGACTGGTGCGTCGCCTGCAAGGAGATGGAGCGCATGACCTTCTCCAAGCCGGCCGTCAGCGCCGAGATGAGGAAGATGCGCCTGATCCAGGTCGACGTCACCGCCAACAACGCCGACGACCGCGCCCTGATGAAGAAATTCAGCCTCTTCGGGCCGCCCGGCATCATCCTGTTCGACGGCTCGGGCAAGGAAATACCGCAGGGCCGCCTGATCGGCTACGTGCCGCCCGAGCCCTTCGTGCAGCACCTGCAGCGCGCCCAAAGCCCTGGTTGAGCCACCCCACTTCGAGAAACGGATAACCATGCAAGCAACGAAACACGCCCGCGTCCTGATACTGGGCTCGGGCCCGGCCGGCTACAGCGCCGCCATCTACGCCGCGCGCGCCAATCTCAACCCGGTGCTGGTGACCGGCGTGGAGCAAGGCGGCCAGCTGATGACCACCACCGACGTCGAGAACTGGCCGGCCGACCCCATGGGCGTGCAGGGCCCGGACCTGATGCTGCGCTTCCTGCAGCACGCCAAGCGCTTCAACACGGAGATCGTGTTCGACCAGATCCACACGGCCAAGCTGGATGAAAAGCCGATCCGCCTGATCGGCGACGGCGGCGAATACACCTGCGACGCGCTGATCATCGCCACCGGCGCCTCCGCCCAGTACCTGGGCCTGCCGTCCGAGCAGGCCTACATGGGCCGGGGCGTGTCGGCCTGCGCCACATGCGACGGCTTCTTCTACCGCAAGCGCGAGGTGGCCGTGGTCGGCGGCGGCAATTCCGCCGTCGAGGAGGCGCTGTACCTGTCGAACATCGCCAGCAAGGTCACGCTGGTGCACCGGCGCGACAAGTTCCGCGCCGAGGCCATCCTGATCGACCGCCTGATGGCCAAGGTCGCCGAGGGCAAGATCGAGCTGAAACTGAACCACACGCTGCACGAGGTGACGGGCGACGAGGGCGGCGTGACCGGCGTGACCCTGGCCGCCACCGCCGGCGGCGCGCTCACCGAGGTGGCGGTGCACGGCCTGTTCATCGCCATCGGCCACAAGCCGAACACCGGCATCTTCGAGGGCCAGCTGGACATGCACAACGGCTACATCAAGACCAAAACGGGCACCGAGGGCATGGCCACCGCCACCTCCGCGCCGGGCGTGTTCGCCGCCGGCGACGTGCAGGACCACGTCTACCGCCAGGCCATCACCAGCGCCGGCACCGGCTGCATGGCGGCGCTGGACGCGCAGCGCTATCTAGAGCAGTAAGACCCGCCCCCCTTCGAGCAGACTTCCATCCCGCAAGTAAGTCAAACCGTTTCGCACGTCAGCGCGACAACTATGGCGGCATCGCGCGGATGCCGGTAGACTTGACCATCCGCATGTTTGCGGCGGCACGCGACTGAGGGGGGCGGCCATTGGACAACGACACCGGCTTTCAAGAACGGACGGCGGACCAAGCGCAATCCGGCCCGGACGACGCCGTGCTGTATCACACCGAACGCACGCTGGTGTGGCGCCGCCCGGCGGCCGGCGGCGGCGGCGGCTTGGTCTTCAAGCAGCCGCTGGGCCCGGACGCCGAAACCAGGCTGCGGCATGAAACCCGCATGCTGGAACGGCTGGCCGCCGTGGAGGGGGTGCCGCGCCTGGCGTCCGAGGCGTCCGATGAGGCCATGCCGGGCGCCATCGCGCTGCGGGACGCCGGCGGCGAGTCCCTGGCCGCCGCGCTGGCCGCCGGGCCGCTGTCCCTGCCCGCCCTGCTGGACCTGGCGCCGCGGCTGGCCCGCATCGTGGCCGCCGTGCACAAGGCCGGCGTGCTGCACAAGGACATCAACCCCGCCAACATCGTGCTGGCCGGACCCGACCAGCTACCGCTGCTGATCGACTACGACCTGGCCACCACCTTCGCCGAGGAACTGCCGGCCTTCACCCACCACGACGAGATCACCGGCACCCTGGCCTACCTGGCGCCCGAGCAGACCGGCCGCACCGGCCGCCCGGTTGACCAGCGCGCCGACCTGTACGCGCTGGGCGCCACGCTGTACCAGGCGGCCACCGGCTTCCCGCCCTTCGGCGACGACGATCCGCTGCGGCTGATCCACGCCCACCTGGCGCTGGCGCCGGAGCCTCCTGTGGCGCGCGCGCCACATCTGCCGCAGGCGCTGTCGGACCTGATCCTGCGCCTGCTGGAGAAGGAGCCGGACCGGCGCTACCAGAGCGCCGAGGGCCTGCTCCACGACCTGGCGCGCCTGGCCGCCGGCGCCCCGCCGTTCGCGCTGGGCGAGAACGATTTCCCGAGACGGCTGGCGCCGCCGTCGCGCCTGGCCGGGCGCGAGCGCGAGACGGCCGAACTGGGGGCGGCCTTCGGGCGCGCGCGCGACGGCGGCCTGCGCGGCATCCTGGTCGCCGGCGCGCCCGGGGTGGGCAAGACTGCGCTGATCAATGAACTGCGCGCCATCGCCACGGTGAACCAGGGCTGGTTCGTGTCCGGCAAGTTCGACCAGTACCAGCCCGGAGCCGACCCGGCCGGCATGCAGGCCCTGCGCGCGCTGGGCCGCCTGCTGCTGGCGGAACCCGAGGCGGCCCTGGCCGCGCAGCGCGAACGCATGCTGGCCGGGCTCGGGCCGCTGGCCGGCCTGGTCACGGCGCTGCTGCCGGAGTTCGCCATCCTGCTCGGCGAGCACGCCGGCGCCTGCCACGCCGATCCTGCCGAGGGCGACGCCCAGCTGCACCTGGCGCTGCTGGACGTGCTGCGCGCCGTGGTGACGCCCGAGCGTCCGCTGGTGATGGTGCTGGACGACCTGCAATGGGCGGGACAGCCCTCGATCCGTTTCCTCGACCTGCTGCTGACCGACGAGGCGCTGCGCGGCCTGCTGCTGGTGGGCGCCTACCGCGACGCCGAGGTCGGCCCCAACCATCCGCTGACGGCCATGCTGCCGCGCTGGGAGCGGCTGGGCGTGGCGCCGACGCTGCTGCGGCTGGAGAACCTGGCGCCGGCCTGCGTCGGCGAGCTGCTGGCCGGGATGCTGCGCCTGCCCGCCGCCGCCGCCGCCGGCCTGGCGCGGGTGCTGGCGCCGCACACCGGCGGCAATCCCTACGACACGGTGGAACTGGTCAACGCGCTGCGGCGCGAGGGCGTGCTGGCGCTGGGCGCCCAAGGCTGGACCTGGGACCCGGAGGCGATCCGTCATTACGTGGGACCGGGCGGCGTGCTGGCCTCGCTGACGTCGCGCATCGGCGCCCTGCCCGCCCCCTCCGCGCGGCTGCTCGAGATCATGGCGTGCCTGGGCGGCGAGGTGGCCCCGGCGCTGCTGTGCGCCGCCAGCGGCGTGGCGCCGGCCGCGCTGGAGGAGCAGCTGGCCCCCGCCCTGGAGGACGGCCTGCTGCAGTGGGATATGGACGGCGCGCAGCGCGGCGGCCTGCGCTTCCGCCACGACCGGGTGCAGCAGGCGGCGTACGAACGGCTGGAGCCGGACGCGCTGTGCGCCCTGCACATGGCGCTGGCGCGCCGGCTGGCGCCGCCGCCCGGCCGGGAATCGGACCATGACCTCGAACGGGAACCCGGCCAGGAGTCCGTCCGGGAATCAGTCCGCGACACCGGCCACCGCCACACGGCGGCGGCCCAGTACCTGGCCTGCCTGGCGCGCTTGCGGGCGCCGGACGAATGCGGCCGCGTCGTCGGCCTGTTCATGGAGGCCGCCGCGCACGCGCGCCAGATCACCGCCCACACCACGGCCGAACGCTATCTGGCCGCCGCGCTGGACCTGGCGCGGCGGCCGGGCTGCCCCGCCGACGACGCGCGGCGGCTGGCGCTGGAGCAGGAGCGGCACGCCGTGCTGTACCAGCTGGGCCGGCTGGACGAGGCCGACGAGGCCTATCGGCGCATCGCCGCCACCTGCGCGGACCCGCTGCGGCTGGCCGAGTCGGCGGGGATCCAGATCGGCAGCCTGATGCACCGCAACCGCGAGCGCGCCGCGCTGGACCTGGGCTTCCCGCTGCTGCGCCAGCTGGGCATGGCGCTGCCCGAGCGCGGGCTGGCCGCCGAACTGCCGCGACACCTGGACACCTTCTACCGCTGGTTCCGCGAGCGCGACCTGGCGGCCGACCTGGCGCGCCCCGAGGTGCGCGAGCCGCGCCTGCTGGCGCGCATGCGCCTGGCGCGGCAGCTGATCCCGCCGGCGCTGTTCGTCGATCCGGACGCGCTGGCCTGGCTGGTGCTGGAGGGCCAGCGCAGCTGGGCCGAGCACGGCCCCAGCCCGGAGCTGATGTTCCGCCTGGCGCACGCCGGCATCCTGACGATGGCGGTGCGCGAGGACTACCGCACCGGCTACATCACCGCGCAACACCTGCTGGCGGTGGGCCGGGCGCGCGGCTACACGCTGGAGACCTGGCAGGCCAGCTTCCTGCAGGCGATCAGCCATGCCCACTGGTTCGAGCCGCTGGAGGACTGCGTGGCGCTGGCCCAGCGCACCCGCGAGGGCCTGCTGCAGGGCGGCGACTGGCAGGTGGCCTGCTATATCTACACCCCCATCATCGCCTGCCTGTTCGAATGCGCGCCGCAGCTCGAACGCGGCGCGGCCGAGATCGAGGCGGGCCTGGCGTTCGCCGCGCGCACCGGCAACGAGTTCAACACCGGCATCTTCCTGGCCCTGCGCCAGTTGCTGCGCGCGCTGCGCGGCGAGACGCGCGCGCCGGGCAGCCTGGCCGACGACGATTTCGACGAGGCGCGCCACCTGGAGCGGATCGCGCACAATCCTCTGGCCCAGGCCACCTTCCACCACTGCCACGCGCTGGCCGCCGCCATGTTCGGCGACGCAGAGCGCCTGGAGCGGCACGCCGCCGCCGCGATGGCGCTGCTGCCCGTGATGCACAGCTTCTACATCGCGCCGCTGAGCTACCTGCTGCAGGCGCTGGCGCTGGCGCAGGCCATGCACGACGCCCCGCCGGCGGCCGGCGCCGGGCTGCTGGCGCGCTTCGACGCCTGCCGCGACTGGCTGGCGGCGCGCGCCGCCGACGCGCCGGCCAACTTCGGGCACATGCTGCGCTGGCTGGCCGCCGAACGCGCCTGGGCCGCCGGCGACACCTGGGCCGCGGCGGCCGCCTTCGACGCGGCGCTGGCCGCGGCCGAGACCTGCCGCCGGCCCTGGCACGCAGCCCTCATGACGGAGCGCGCCGGCCGCTTCCACGTCGAGCAGGGCCTGGAGCGCGCCGGCCGCCAGCTGCTGGCCGAGGCCCGCCAGCTGTACGGCGCCTGGGGCGCGGCCGGCAAGGTGCGCCAGATGGACCAGGCCTACGGCCTGCGGCGCGGCATCGCGCCCGGCGCCGGCGGCAAGGCAAGCCGTGCGGCCGCCAGCGGCGGTGGCGCCGGCGCCAGCACGAGTGGCGGCGGCAGCGGCGTCTCGGCCGACGCGATCGACCTGCTGGCGATCCTGCGCACCTCGCAGGCGCTCAGCTCGGAGACCAGCCTGGAACGGCTGTGCGGCCGGGTCATCGAGTTGATCGGTTCCATGACCGGCGCCACCGCCATCACGCTGGCGCTGTGGGACGAGGACGCGCGCCTGTGGCGCCTGCCCCCGGCGGACACCGGCGCGGCGCTCACGATAGAGGAAGCCGGCGCGCGCGGGCTGCTGCCGATATCGGCCTTCCGCTACGTCGAGCGCACCCGCGCGCCGCTGCTGGTGCCCGACGCCACGCGCGACGACCGCTTCGCGCGCGACCCCTACGTGGCCGGCCGCCAGCACTGCTCGCTGCTGGTCGCGCCCATCCTCAGCCACGGCAACGCGCGCGCCATGCTGCTGCTGGAGAACGGCTTGAGCCACGGCGCGTTCTCGGCCGGCCGGCTGGACGCGGTGATGCTGGTGGCCGGCCAATTGGCCGTGTCGCTGGAGAACGCCCAGTTGTACGCCTCGCTGGAGCGCAAGGTGGCCGACCGCACCTTCGCGCTGGAGGAGAGCAACCAGCGCCTGGCGCTGCTGAGCATCACCGACCCGCTGACCGGGCTGGCCAACCGGCGCCGCTTCAACGAGGCGCTGGAGGCCGAGTGGCTGCGCGCGCTGCGCCCGCGCAGTCCGATCGGCGCGGTGATGGTCGACATCGACCAGTTCAAGCTGTACAACGATCATTACGGCCACCAGGCCGGCGACAACTGCCTGCGTCTGGTGGCCACCACCTTGGCGGCCGGCTTCAGGCAAGGCACCGACGTGGTGGCGCGCTACGGCGGGGAGGAATTCGCCGTGATCCTGCCGGGGACGGACGCCGCCACCACCCGCCGGATCGCCGACCGCGCCCGCCTGGCCGTGGCGGCCCTGAACGAGCCGCACGCCAAGGCGGGGCACGGCATCGTCACCGTCAGCATGGGCGTGGCGGCCATGGAGCCCTCCCTCGAGCTGCGGCCGGAGCGCCTGTTCAGCGCCGCCGACAGCGCGCTGTACCTGGCCAAGACGGGGGGGCGCAACCGGGTCGAGGGCGGCTGAAGCGGGACCGGCGCTCGGTCAGACCGGCTGCGCCACGGGGCCTGGAGCATCCCTGTTCAGCCGCGAATTGCGCAAGCCATAGGCGAAGTAGGCCGCGACCGCGACGGCCATCCACACGAAGAACACGTGGAAGGTGGCGCGCGACAGGTCCTTCATGATGAACAGGCAGGCCAGCACGCTCAGGCCGGGCACCAGCCAGGGGCCGAACGGCACGCGGAAGCCGTCCTGGCCCGCCCCTATGCCCTTGCGCCGCATCACCGGCACGGCGATCGCCACGACGATGAAGGCGGTCAGCGTGCCCATGCTCACCATGTCCCAGAGGAAGGTGGCTTCGACCAGCCCCGCCGTCAGCCCGACGGCCAGGCACACGATGACGGTGTTGCCCACCGGGGCCTGGGTGCGCGGGTTAACGCGCCGGAAGGCCTTCGGTATCAGGCCGTCGCAGGAGATGGCGTACAGGATGCGGGTCTGGCCGTAGATGGTCACCAGGGTCACCGAGAACACCGAGATCACGGCGCCGGCCGACAGCACCAGCGCGGGCCAGGCCTTGCCGGTGACGTTTTGCAGGATCACCGACAGCCCCGCCTCCTGGTGCGCGAACATGCGGGCCGGCTGCGCGCCCACGGCGGCCACCGCCACCAGCAGGTAGAACACGGTGACGATGACCAGCGCGGCCAGGATGCCGACGGGGACGTTGCGCTTGGGGTTCCTCACCTCCTCGCCCGCCGTGGCCACGGTGTCCAGGCCGATGAAGGAGAAGAACACCGTGCCGGCGGCGGCCGTCACGCCGGCCATGCCGCCCATGCCCTTGCTGTCGTCCTGGTTGAAGAAGGGCGTGAAATTGGCCGCGTCGAAGCCGGAGAAGGCGACCGCGACGAAGAACAGGATGATGGCCAGCTTGATCAGCACCAGCACCGCGTTGGCGGTGGCCGACTCCTTCGTGCCGCGCAGCAGCAGGTGGCCGCACATGGCCACCAGCAGCATGGGTGGCAGGTTGATCGCGCCGGGATGGAATTCGATGCCGCCGGGTCCGGACGCGAACATGGGCGCGCGCAGCGACGGCGGGATGTGCCAGCCCAGCGCGTTGACCAGGAAGTTGTTCAGGTAGTCGGACCAGCCGATGGCCGTGGCGCTGGCCGCCAGGCCGTACTCCAGCAGCAGGCAGGCCGCCATGATGAAGGCGGCGAACTCGCCGAGCGTGGCGTAGGCGAAGGAGTAGGACGAGCCGGCGGCGGGAATGCGGAAGGACAGCTCGGCGTAGCACAGCGCCGTCAGCCCCGCCGTCAGCGCGGCGATCAGGAAGGACAGGATCACCGACGGCCCGGCCTTGGGCACCGCCTCCACCATGGTGAAGAAGATGCCGGTGCCGATGGTGGCGCCGACGCCTATCATCGTCAGGGGGAACAGGCCGAGCGTGCGTCCGAGACCTTGGCCCGGGGGCTCGGCGGCGCCGGTCGCGGGAACCGGCTTGGTACGGCAGAGTTGTTGGCGTAGCGACTGCATGTTGAACCTTCCTGACTCGAAAACACGCGCGGCCGGCCGGCCGCACGCCTGCTGCCCTGCCCTGCCGTCTCAGTCGAAGCGCACGTTGCGGCAGCGCAGCGCCGGCATCATCAGTTGTTGCAGTTCGCCCGCCAGCCGGCGCACCGGCGCCGGCGTGTAGCGCTGGTAGTAGGCCTGGTTGTACGGGCCTATCCCGTGCTCGGCGCTGAAACTGCCCTGGAAGCGGCGCACCACCGCGTCCAGCAGCGTGGTGCGCAGTTCGGCCACGGCCTCGTCGTCCAGCGCCAGCGGGCCGGATTTCGGCGCCACCAGGTTGTAGTGCAGGCCGCCGTCGGCCACGTGGCCGAAGTCGCAGATGCGCACGCCGGGATGGGACGCGGACAGCCATTCCTCCCCCCAGGCACGGAACGGCGCCCATTCCTTGCGCGGCAGCGCGATGTCGAAGGCGATCACGCGGCCCTCATGGCGCAGCGCCTCGCTGATGCCGTGGCGCAGGCTCCACAGCATGTCCTCGTCGCCGAACAGCGCGTCGGCGACGATGCCGTGCTCCATCATCTCGCCCAGCGCGTCCTGCAGCACCGCCTCCAGCGCCAGGCGCCTGGCCGGCAGCGCAGTGCCCAGCTCCACCAGCAGCGCGTAAGGCGGCACCTCGCCGTCCGGGAAGGGGTTGCGCACGGCGGGCACGTTGCTGAACACGGCCCGCATCGCCGCTTGCGACATGCCCTCGACGGAGGCGATGAATTCCGGCAGTTCGCGCTCCAGCGCGGCCAGCAGCGGCATCACGGCCTCGCTCGACGCCGGCACCACCAGCGCCGTGGCGCGCTGCGCGGCCAGCGGATGCAGGCGCACGGTGGCGCCCAGCACCACGCCGAAGGCGCCGCCGGTGCCGCACAGCAGGTGCTTGAAGTCCACGCCGGTGTTGTTCTTGCGCAGCGGGCTGCCGAAGCCGATCACGCCGTCGGCGCCGGGCAGCCAGGCGTCCACCGCGCACAGGTTGGCGCGCACGTCGCCGTACTTGATCAGCCGCGCGCCGCCGGTGTTGGAGGCGATCATGCCGCCGATGCTGGGGTCGGCCGACAGGTCGATGGGGAAGTACAGGCCGTGGACGGCCGCCGCGTCGTTCAACTCGGACAGGCGCACGCCGGCGCCCACGGTGGCGGTGCGCTCGGCGGCGTCGATGACGATGGCGCCCTTCAGGCGGTCCAGGCTGAACACGAATTGCTGGCCGCTGGCGTCGGGCGTGGCCGCCGCCACCAGGCCGGTGTTCGCGCCCTGCGGCACGAAGGGCGCGCCGTTCGCGTGCAGCAGCGCCAGAACGGCCACCGCCTGCTCCGCCGTGGCCGGACGCAGCACGGCGGCGGCCTGGCCCTGGCCGTAGCGCGCGCCCTGCGCGTACGGCGCGCAGTCGGCGCTGGCGGTCAGCATGCCGGCGGCGCCCAGAATGCCGGCCAGCTGCGCCAGCAGGTCGGCCGCCGGCAGCGCGCGCGCCTCGGCCACGGCCATCGCGGGCGCCGGCCGGCGCGCGGCGGTTTGCGCGCTCACGCGGCGGCCTTCAAACCGTCGATCGAAGTCATTTTGAAGATGGCGGTGGCGTTGCCGCTGTCGAAGCCCAGGTCCAGCGCCATCTCGCCCTCGTCGTTGCGCACGCGGTCGCGCGAGATGAACTCGTAGAACGAGCCGGGCACGCGGCGCACCACGCAGCCTTCCGGGGTGCGGAACACGCGCTCCACCTGGGCCGCGCGGTAAGCGGTCTGGCGCATGGTGCCACGCGTGGCCTCCTCGATGTGGGGCTTGATGGACCGGCCCAGCCGCTGCTGCTCGGCCGCCAGCGCGTGCAGGTCCGGCACGCGGTCCGTCACGTGGTTGAAGGCGTTGCCCTCGGTGGCGATCCAAGCCATCTCCTGCGACTCCTCCAGCAACAGCTCGTAGTCGGCCAGCGCCGGCACGGCGTGCTGGCGGCCGAAGCAGCGCAGCAGCGATCGCAGCAGGGCCACGGCCTGGTTCAGCGGCAGGCCGCGCCGGGCCGCCAGTTCGTCCAGCAGCGCGATGTCGGAGGCGTCCAGCGGATCGGCCGAGCTGGCGACCACGCGGCCGACGGCGGCCTGGAACCCGGGCGAGAAGCGCTCCACTTCCAGTTCGCTGACGAAGAACTGGGGAATGTCCTCCGGCAGGTCGGCGTGCATATAGGCGCGGCCCATCATCTTCAGGCGCGGCAGCGGATAGCTTTCGTTCAGGTGGTAGCCCAGCGGCTTCAGGAAGCGGACGATGGCCGCCTCGCCGCACGGCAGCTGGCCGTTGCGGGCGATCTTCACGGTGCGCACGGCGCCGTGGTCGAAGAACACGCGGCGCCCGCTGGCCACCGCGTCCTCGGTGTAGGCCATGCCCTCGGGGACGCGCTCCAGCAGTTCGCGGAACAGCAGCACGTTCATCGCGTAGGCGATTTCGGCGCGGGTGACCGACAGCGTGGCGTCGCCGTTGCCCGGCGAGCAGCGGAATTCGGCCGGCACGTGCATCAAACGGGTCATGCGCGCGGTGGCGGCGGCGCCGATGCAGGAGGTGAGCAGGTAGTCGAGAGTGGTCATGGAGGGCGTGGTGGTGTTTGAATTGCACCGATTATTGGTTAGCGTGCCGAATCGCGACAAGCGAAATGATTTCGACCCGCCATTCCATTTGCGAATACCCTTTTCCCGCGGGATGCCGGACAATACCGGGATGAGACGCAATCTACCCTCCCTGCCCGCCCTGCACGCCTTTGAAATGGTGTACAAATTACAAAGCATCAGCGCCGCCGCCAACGCGCTGGCGCTGACGCAGAGCGCCGTCAGCAAGAAGATCCAGGCGCTGGAATCGTATTTCGACCAGCCGCTGTTCGAGCGCCGCGCCAACGGCCTGGCGCCCACCGCCGCCGCCGAACTGCTGTGGGCCCGGCTGCCGCACGCGCTGGACGAGCTGGAAGGGGTGATGCAGGAGGTGCTGTCGTCGCGCGACGGCGGCGGCGTGATCAACCTGGCGGTGTTCCCCACCTTCGCCACCAAGTGGCTGGTGCCGCGCCTGCCGCTGCTGCAGGAGGCGCATCCCGGGCTGACGGTGAACCTGAAGATCCAGCTGGGACGCGTGGATTTCGGCGGCACGGGGCTGGACGCCGGCATCGTCTTCGGCCGCCCGGGCTGGCCGCAATGCGAGCACCACCGGCTGTTCGGCGAGACGCTGGTGCCGGTGTGCAGCCCCGGCTTCATCGCCCGCCACGGGCGCCCGACGTCGATGGCGCGACTGGCCGATTTCACGCTGCTGAACCAGACCTCGCGCCCGGACAGCTGGCCGAACTGGTTCGAGGCCCACGGCCTGGCCGCGCCGCCCAAGGAAAAGATACTGGATTTCGAACTGTTCTCGATGGCGGTGGAGGCGGCCAAGGCGGGCCTGGGCATCGGCCTGCTGCCCGCCATGTTCGTGGCCGACGAGATCCAGCGGCAGGCGCTGGTGGAGCTGTTCGAGCCGCACCAGCAGTCCGATAGCGCCTACTACCTGATCTACCCCAAGCGCAAGGCGCCGCTCCAGGGCCTGATCTCCTTCCGGCGCTGGATGCTGGAGCAGAACGCGAACCAGCGCTAAGGGCACCCCTCCAATCCAGACCGGAATGCGCCTGGAGACTCTGGAACCCGCTCCATGGCGTACTCGGCCAGCGCGGTGATCGTCAGCGCCGGATTGACACCGGGGTTGGCCGGCATCGCCGCGCCGTCGCAGACCAGCATGTTCCGGTAGCCGAACACTTGCAGATGCCGGTCCACGACGCCGCTCGCGGCGTCGGCGCCGATGACGGCGCCGCCCAGCACATGGGCGGTGGTCGGAATGTCGGCCAGCGCCTCCAGCACATTGCTTTGGGCGATGCCGCCGGTGCGCCGGGCCAGCCACTGCGCGGCCTCGTTCGCCACGCCGATGTAGGTCGGGTTGGGCTTGTCGCCATTCTGCTCGGTGACGAGGCGGTAGCCGCGCCCGAGACCGCGCTTCCTGGGGCGCAGCGCGATCGCGTTGTCCAGCGTCTGCATCACCAGCAGCGTCACCATGCGCCGGCTCCAGCCCACCGGCCACACGGTCTTGAGCCATTGCAGCGGATGCGAGGCGATGCGGGCCAGCCATTTCAAGGGCCGCGTCAGGCGGCCGCCATCGCCAACCAATACCGTGTACATCAGCCCCATGGCGTCGGCGTGGCGGCCGTAGGTGAGGAACTCGATATGGGTATGCTGGTCGACGTGCACGCTGCTGCTGGCGGTGACATCGTTCCAGGTCTTGAGGTCCTCGGGCAGGCGCACATTCAGCACCGATTCGCTGTTGGTGCGCACCAGTTCACCGAGACGGCCGCTCACCCGGGGCAATGAGCCGCCGAGCTTGCAGTTGGCCAGCAATTCGTTGGTGCCCAGCGCCCCGCCCGCGAACACAACACCGCGCGCGGTATGGGTCTGGCGGTCCCCGGCGAACCAGGCGCCGGGGCGCCGCGTGGTCACCAGGTAGCCGTCGCCGCCGTCGGCGGCGCCGAGCGGACTGACATCGACCACCTCGCGCTCGGCCATGATGCGCACCCCGCGCTTCTCCGCGAACCACAGGTAGTTCTTCAGCAGCGAGTTCACGGCGCCGGTGCGGCAGCCCACCATGCAGGCGCCGCACCGTGTGCACCCGGTGCGGTCGGGGCCCTCGCCGCCGAAATACGGATCCTTGACCGTCTTGCCCGGCTCGCCGAAGAACACCCCGGTCGGAGAACGGGTGAACCGGTCTTCGCCGCCGAAATGCCGCGCCATCTCGCGCGCCAGCCGCTGATTGCTCGAGTCGAATGGCACGGTGTTCACGCCCAGCATGCGCTCGGCCGTGTCGTAATGCGGCCGCAACAGGGCGTCCCAGTCGCCAAGTCCGCGCCACTGCGGGTTGGCGAAAAACTCCGGACGGGCCCGGTACAGCACGCCGCCGTAGACCGTGCTGCCGCCGCCGACGCCCGACTGGCTGGGGAAGAACACATGCCGAAACACTTTCATGCGCATGACACCCCTCAAGCCAATGGCGGGCGCCCACAGGAAGCGGCTTAGCTGCCAGGCCGACCCGGGCAGATCCTCGTCGCGGAAGCGCCGGCCGCGTTCCAGCACGCCCACGCGATAGCCTTTTTGCGCCAGGCGCAGCGCCGAGACGCTGCCGCCGAAGCCGGAGCCGATCACCAGCCAGTCGAAGTCGAAAGCGGTCGCGCCCATGTCAGAATTTGTAGCCGAGGGTTAAACCGAATATCTGCGGCTTGTCCCTCAAAGCGATGCCACGGGGGATGGCGCCAAAACCGGGCGTCTGCGTGACAACCGTCGCCGAGGTCTTCAGGCGGAACAGGCCGGTTTCCATGTTGACGCCCCATTGCTTGTCGATCGCGTACGAAACACCCAGCCTGCCATAAGGCGACCAGGAACTTTTCAATTCAATGGCGCTGGCGCTGCCTTGAAACAGGCTGGTATAGGTGCCGCTGACCTCCTGGTTGGTGAAGAAGGTGTAGACCACGCCCATGCCCAGGTAGGGCCGGAAGCCGTTGAAGCCGGCGAAGCTGTATTGCACCAGCGCGGTCGGAAACCAGATGCGCGCCCTGGCGACGGTTCCCACGGGCGCGGCGGCACCCGCGCCAACGGCGGTCAGCGTCGGCGGAATCCCGCCCTGGAATTGCGCCACCCAGTTGGTGGACAGGCGCCGCTCATAGCTGATGGCCAGCAGGCCCTGGTCCTTGGCGTCTATTCCCAGGCCGGGCGGCGTCGTTCCCGGCGGCCCGGTCAGGTCTCCGGATTGCAGATTGAAGCGGATCTTGGCGTAGCCCACCCTGACGGTGTTTTCAAGATCGTCGGCATGCGCCGCGCCGCCCAATGTCCAGGCGATCGGCAAGGCCGCGGCAATGGTGGTGATGATTTTTTTCGCTTGCATTTTTATGTCTCCTTGTGTGATTTTTTTTATCGTGTTGAATGCTTATCGCGCCAATTTGCCAACGATCCAGCGCGTCAGCGGGGCCGGCGCGATGCGTGTCCCGAGCGACAGCAATCCGGCCTGGAGGCCGACCGTCCAATGGGTCTTGTGGATCAGGCGCCGGGTCGTCGCGCAGCGCCACACGGTGGCGGCGACGTCGGCCGGCGTCAGCCGGATACCCAGTGATTTGGCGCTGGCGACGCCGGTGAAGCCGGCGGCCATCGCGGTGTTCACGAAGCTTGGCCAGATGGCGCTCACGCGGATGCCGACCTTGCTCCATTCGAGGTCCAGCCCTTCGGTGAATCCGCGCACGGCGAACTTGGTGGCCGAATAGGTCACCAGTTCCGGCTGGCCGTAGATCGCCGTGGCCGACGCCATGTTGATCACGCGCGCGCCAGGCGTCAGCCGCAGGTAGGAATAGGCGCTGTGGCAACCGGCGACCACGCTCGCCACGTTCACATCCAGCATCGCATGGTGCCTGGCCAGCGCCACGGTTTCGAATGGCCCGGCCGTCAGCACGCCGGCGTTATTGAGCAGAACGTCGAGCCGCTGGCCGCCGTGCTGCCAGAAATGGGCCAGCGCCCGCTGCCACGCGTCCGGATAGCAGACGTCGAGCGCGCCGGAGGTGGCGTTGCCCTCGCCCAGCGTGGCGGCGATGTCGGCCACGCCTTCCGCGTTCAGGTCGTACAGGCCGACGAACCAGCCGCGCGCCGCGAACAGCTCGGCGCAGGCGCGGCCGATGCCGGACGCGGCGCCGGTGATGAAAATCGCCGGCCTCCGCCCCGGAGCGGGCGCCGCGCGCGGCGGCCGGCGGTCGTCCGACACCGGTGCGATGTGCGGTTTCATGTCCATGGCCGCCTCATGCGCCGCGCGGCATGGCGCGCAGCTTCAGCTTGTCGATCTTGCCGACCGGGTTCTTGGGCAGACTGGCCATGACATGGATGGCCGCCGGCCGCTTGTAGCGCGTCAGCCGCGCGGCGCAATGCTCGTTCAACACCTCCGGCGTGGCGCCCCGCCCGGGGCGGAAAGCGACATAGGCGACGACGATCTCGCCCAGCGTCTCGTGGGGCGCGCCGATCACCGCCGCCTCCAGCACGCCGGGGAAGGCGGTCAGCGCATCCTCGATTTCCTTGGGATAGATGTTCTCGCCGCCGCGGATGATCATTTCCTTCAACCTCCCGACGATGGACAGGTAGCCGTCGGCATCGACGCGTCCCAGGTCGCCCGTGCGCAGCCAGCCGTCGACGATGGTCTTGCTGGTCTCCTCCGGCTTGCCCAGATAGCCGCGCATGACGTTGGGCCCCCGCACCAGCACTTCGCCCGTCTCGCCCGCCGCCAGGAGGCGGCCGCCGGCGTCCGCGATCGCGATGCGCTGGCCGGCGAACGGCAAGCCGACGGTGCCGGCCTTGCGCACGCCATCGAGCGGATTGATGGTCGATGCGCAGGTGCCTTCCGACAAGCCATAGCCCTCGATCAGCGGGAAACCGTAGCGCGCTTCGAAGTTCGCCAGCAGCTCGGCCGGCGCGGGCGCCGCGCCGCAGATACCGTAGCGCAGGCTGGACGTGTCCGGCCTCACATGCCCGGGCAGGGCGTTGAGCAAGGCGTAGATGGTCGGCACGGCCGAGAAGTACGTTGGCCGCAGCCGCTCGACGTCCGGGAAGAAGGTCTCGATGTCGAAGCGGGCGCGGATGGTGACCCGGCCGCCGGCCGAAAGCGGCGTCAGGATGCTGGCGACGATGCCGTTGACATGGAAGAGCGGCAGCACCAGCAGGCAATGATCCTCCTTCGTGATCCGCAACGCCTGGCGCGACATGGCCGCCATCGCTTCGAGATTGGCGTGGTCCAGCATCACGCCCTTGGGCAGGCCGGTGGTGCCGCTGGTGTAGATCAGCAGCGCCAGCGCCGCCGCGTCATCGACCGGCTGGCCGGCATGAGGCGCCGCGCCGTGCAACGTGGCGGCGGGCAGCGAGGGCACGCCGGCCATCACCGCCGCGCCGTCGGTGTTGATCAGCAGTTTGGCGCCGGAATCGGCGATCTGGTGGGTCGCTTCCGTGGCCGTGAGGCCCGGGTTGATCGGCGTGACGGCCGCGCCAAGGCGCCAGGCGGCAAACATCGCCACCACGAATTCCACCTGGTTCGGCAGCATGACGGCCACCACGTCCCCCGGCCCCACGCCGTTTTCGGCGAAGACGCCGGCGGCCACCAGTACCTTGGAATGGAATTCACTATTGGACAAACCGCTGGCGGCGTCGGCGACGCAGGGGGCGTCCGGGGCCTGCGCGGCGCGCAGTTCTGGAAGTCTGGAAAATAACATTGTTATTCCTTGGTTAAAATTGCGCGGGCGCGAGCAGGTGCCGGGTCAAAAAAGTGGTCTGATCCGACACCGCCCGTTCGAAGTGCTCGCCCAGATAGAAGTCGAAGTGGCCGCAGTCGTAAAGCTTGATCTCGCCGCGCGGGGCGCGCCCCGCCATGGCGATGGTGCGTTCCGGCGGCGTCACGGTGTCGGTCCGGCTCACGCAAAACAGGATAGGCGGCTGGACCTTGGCCGTGCGGCGTCCCGGGCGGTAGCTGACGATTTCCGGGATCACCCGGGCCGCGACACGGTTGACGAACGCCAGTCCCTTGGGCATCAGCGCCAGATATCCGGGCAAGGCGTCGTGGGCGTTCATCAACGCCGGCTGGCCAGGCAGGGCCGCGATCGGCACCATCACCGGCGGCCTGCCGAACAGCCGCGCCACCAGGTCGCGCATGACCACCGGCGTGATTTTCAGCGAACCCCGCACCCCCAGCGCGGCGGCCGATTCGAGTCCATCGGTGAAGGGACACTGGCTGATGGCCGCCATCAGTTCCGGATGCCGGCTGGCCACCTGGATCGCATGGCCGCCGCCAAAGGAGCTGCCCCAGATCGCCACCCGGCCGCCATCGACCTCCGGCAGGCCCTTGACGAAATCAAGCGCCGCGTCCCAGTCGGCCAGTTGGCGCCGCACCGACATCAACTGGCGTGGTGTGCCGCCACTGTCGCCGAAATAGCGATAGGTGAAGGCCAGCGTCGCGATGCCCGCCGCCGCGAAGCGTTCGCAATAGGCGTCCAGCCGCATTTCGCGCACGGCGCCCAGCCCGTGTCCGAGCACCACCACAGGTGGCCGTTCGACGCCGGCCGGCAGGTACAGCCAGGCGGAGCAAAAAGCTTCGCCGGAATCGAATCGCACGTCGCGGCGGAGGAATTGATAGGAAGTCTGTGCCATGGCGTCTATTCGATTGTGCGGTTGCCGGTGAAGGGGAAATGCCCATGTTTCAGGGCATGGCCGTAGACGGCCGGGGAGTACAAGGGCAAATCGCCGTCGCGCCCGGCGCGCTCCATGTATTCGATCATCAAGGCCTGCGCGCTCTCGCCCGACAAGGCCGACATGAATTCGGTGCGCTCCACATGCAGGCCGTCCTCCAGCGGCATCGATCCGCCCATGTAGACCGCGCGTTTGATGGCGCGGATGGCGTCGCGGGGGCGCGCGCCCAGGTATTGCGCCAGCGCCAGCGCGCGCCCCAACAGTTCGCCAGGCGCCACCACTTCGTCGACCAGGCCGATGTCGAGCGCCCTGGCGGGCGCCGCCGGCCGCCCTTCGAGCATCATCATCAGCGCGCGGTGGGCGCCGACCAGGCGCGTCAGCCGCTGCGTCCCGCCGCCGCCGGGAGGGATGCCGAGCAAGACCTCGGGCTGTCCGATGAAGAAATCGCCGTCCGCCATCAAACGCACATCGCAGGCTTGCGCCAGTTCGCTGCCCAGCCCCAGCGCCGAGCCGTTCAGGGCCGCGATGAAAACCACGCCACAACGGTTCATGCGCAGGAAGGTGTCATGCAGCTTGTCGAGCTGCAAGGCGCCGCTCAGCGGCGTGAACGCCGCCATGGGCGCCACCAGCGGCATACGCCGGACGGTGGCCGCCGTGCGCGCCACGGCCCCCGTCATGCCGCGCGCCATGGCCGGTATCGTGGTGCCGCCCTCCTGCAGCCAGCGCACGTCGGCATGGCCGATGAAGCGTCCCGGGTGCGTCCCGGTGAGCACCACCGCCTTCACCGCGCGGTCGGACTCCACCTCGTCCACCAGCGCCGCCAGCCCCTCGGCCATCGCCAGTCCCATCACGCCTTGCGGGCCGCCGTCAAGGCGCACCATCAATACCGCGCCATGACGCTCCACCAGCAGCCCGCCGGATCGGATCCGTGTGTTCATGTCTTGTCTCCTTTTAATCGATCACTGGTTCTAAATAACATCGTTATGACTAACCATAACACTGTTATGTCGCGATTTCAAGGCCGCGCCGGCCCCGGCCAGTGCCGCCGTCGCTTATTTTTTTCGAGACTTGCCGTTTTTGTTGTTTTGCGCGCCGGCCCACAGGGCTTGCGCGCCCGCCGCGGAGGACTCGGCCTTGTCGCGTTTCGCGCCCATGCCGACCACCACGTTCACGCACATCGGCAGCAGGACGCCGGAGGAAGGAACAGCCACGTGCGCGAAGTGGCCCGCCAGATCGAGCATGATGAAGCCGTGCAGCGCGCTCCAGAACTGCAGTGCGATAAGGTCGGGCTCCCCCTTGCGCACGCATCTGGCGTCAACCAGCCGCGCGCAGCCCCGCAGCAGAAAGCCATATGCCGTTCGAAAGGACGCGGACTGTCCGCTCAAAAGCGGCTCCGTGGCGCCGCGCGACGGGCTGTAACGGCCGTGGATCGACAGGCCGAACATCAAGTCATACAGATGGGGATTGTGGCGCGCGAACTCGTGGCATGCGAGCGCCATCGCGCACAGGTCGGCCATGGGATCGTCCGTCGGCGGCAACCCGCCGAAGACGATGGCCTGCCTGTTGAAGCCCTCGTCGGCCACCGCCTGCAGCAGTTCGGGAACGCCGCCGAAATAGGTGTACACCCCCATGGTGGACATCTGCGCTTCGCTCGATACCGAGCGCGCCTTCACTTCGGACGGCCCGCTCTTCGCCAGCAAGCGGATGGTGGCCTCGACAAGGCGGGTGCGCGGGTCTTGAAGGGAAATGTCTGCGGTCATCTGGATGGGAAGTGGTGCTATAACAACGTTATCATAGCACGCGCCTCCCCTCCCCGAACCCGCATTCTATTCCTGCCGCACCCACGTCTGCGTGCGCCCCAGCATGGGTACCCCGATGTAGCCACGCACGTCGAGCTTCTTGCCGCCGTCGGTCAGACGAATCTTGCTGGCGTAGGTCTTGCCATTGTCCGGATCCAGTATCTGGCCGCCCGCGTAGGCGTCGCCGTCCTTTTTCAGGCCGCTCAATATCACCAGGCCGATGATGGGCGCATCCTTGCCGGCGCCCTCGCATTTCTCGCACTTGGGGTTCTGGCTTTCGTTCGGCGCCGGGAAGACCTTTTCGATCCTGCCCTGGAGCGCGCCGTTCGACTCGGTGATACGGATCAGCGCGCGTGGCTTGCCGGTGGCGTCATCGATGTTTTTCCAAAGGCCGGCGGGAGAGGCGTCGTCGGCCCGGACCAGCGGTGACATGAGCGCCGTGGCCAGCGCAAGTCCGGTGACGAATGATTGTTTCAAGACATGCATGACAAGAATCTCCAATGATTTGAATATCGATGACGCATCCCGCGGTCACGCGCCCACCAGTTGCACAACGACCTTGCCCTTGGCCCTGCCCTGTTCAAGGTAGGCCAGTCCTTCCTTCGCCTGGCTGAACGGGACCACCTTGTCGATCACCGGACGGATACGCGATGTCTCGAGCAGTTCGCCGATCTTTGCCAGCTGGCCACCATCCGGCCGCACGAACAGGAAGGAATACGTGGCGTGGCGCGCCTTGGCGAGACGGATGATCTTGCGGCTCAACAAGCCGAGCACGAACCGCATGAGGAAGTTCATGCCGCGCGCCCGCGCGAAGGCGGCATCCGGCGGCCCGATGAGCGAGACGATGGTGCTCTCGGGTTTCACGATCGCCAGCGCCTTCTCGAGCTCATTCCCCCTGAGCGTGCCCAGCACCGCGTCGTAACCCCGCAGCACCTTCTCGAATTCCTGCTTCTTGTAGTCCACCACCTCGTCGGCGCCAAGGCCGCGCACCAGATCCACGTTGCCGGTGCTGGTGGTGGTCCCGACCTTCGCCCCGAGGTGTTTCGCCAGCTGGATCGCGAAACTTCCTATGCCGCCGGCGCCCGCCGGAACAAACACCTTCTGCCCCGGCTTGATCCGGGCGCGTTCATGGAAGGCCTGCCATGAGGTGAGGCCAACCATCGGAATCGAGGCCGCTTGCACAAAGTCCAGATTGGCCGGTTTCAGCGCGGCGGCATGCTCGGGCACGGCGGCGAACTCGGCGAGGGAACCGCCGCCCAGGTCGAAGATGCTGGCGAACACGGCGTCGCCAACCTTGAAGCGCCTGACGCGCGTACCGACTTCCACCACCACGCCGGCCAGATCGCTGCCCATCGTGGCTGGCAGCTGAAACTTGAGGATGGGTTTGAAGTCCCCCTTCGGTATCATGTAGTCGATCGGATTGAGGCCCACGGCATGAACCTGGACCAGTATTTCATCCGGTTTGATGACGGGCCGCGCGACGTCGGCGAATTCGATCTGGCCGGACCCGCCATAGCGTTTCAAGACTAGTGCTTTCATGTTGTTACCTTCTTTGTTTTTGTTGAGTACATGTCCGCCCCCACCCACGACATGGCGGCGTTTCCGGCACACAGCGCCGACTAGCCCGCCAGCGCCGGATAGTCCGTATAGCCCTGCGCCCCGGGCGTATAGAAGGTGGCGGGGTCGGGCGCGTTCAGTGGCGCGTCCAGGCGCATGCGGTCGACCAGGTCGGGGTTGGCCAGGAAGGCCCGGCCCATCGCAATCATATCGGCGCGGCCCTCGGCCAGCGCCTGCTGCGCGCCATGCTTGTCGAAGCCGCCGGCAAGGATGAAGGGGCCATCGAACGCGGCGCGCAGGTCGGCCTTCAGCGCGGCTGGCACGGGCGGGGCGCCCATCGCCGAATGATCCAGCACGTGGACGTACATCAGGCCGAGCGCGGAAAGCTCCTTCACCAGCGCGACATACTGCTCGTCCACGCCGGCGAACGGGCCGGTGGCGTTGAACACGCCGTACGGCGACAAACGAATGCCAACCCGCCCGGCGCCGATTTCCCTGGCGGTGGCGCGGGCGACCTCGAGCACGAGCCGATTGCGCCCTTCGGGCGTGCCGCCGTAGCCGTCGGTCCGGCGGTTGACATTGGCGTTCAGGAACTGTTCCAGCAGATAGCCGTTGGCGGCGTGTAGTTCGATGCCGTCGAAGCCGGCCGCGATGGCCAGGCGCGCGGCGTTCGCGAATTCACGCGTCACCGCCGCGATGTCGGCCTCGGTCATCTCGCGCGGCGGCGTGTGCGGCTGGCTACCCTGGCCATCGGTCCACATCTCGCCCGGGCAGGCGCCGGACGATGGGCCCAGCACCTCGGCCCCGGCCGGCAGGTTCGCCTGGTGGCTCACGCGCCCGGTATGCATCAGCTGCACGACGATCTTGCCGCCCTGGGCGTGGACCGCGTCCGTCACCAGTCTCCAGCCTTGCGCGTGGGCGTCGTTGAACAAGCCCGGGATGCGCGCGTAGCCCAAGCCGTTCGGCGACGGCGAGGTGCCCTCGGTGATGATGAGGCCCGCGCTTGCGCGCTGGGCGTAGTAGGTCGCCATCAGGCTGTTCGGCGTGTTGTTGTCGACGGCGCGGCTGCGCGTGAGCGGCGACATCACGGCGCGGTTTTTAAGATCGGTGGCGCGCAGGGAGAAGGTTTCGAATAGCATGTCGGGTATCCTTTGAGTGTATTTCCGCGGATGAAAATCAGAGCGCCAGCAGGCGCGGCGCGACCTTGCCGGTTTGCGCCGTGGCGAACAGCGCGGCGCGGGCCGATTCGAAGCGCTCGATCGCCTCCGCGTCGGCCACCGACGGCCAAGTGACGTCCTCGCCCTTGTCGAAGGCGAGCAAGGCCGCGTCCACGAGATCGTCCACCGCCATGACGGACTCCGGGGCCAGGGCCGACAGGGGCACGCCGGACTGGTCCCAGACTTCGGTGGCCGTTGCGGCGGGAAGCACAACCTGGACCTTCACGCCGGTATCGGCCAGTTCCTGCTGAAGCCCGCGGCTGAACGCCAGCACGAAGGCCTTGGTGCCGCTGTAGACGGAGCTGATCGGCATGGAATGCAGCGCCATGGCGGAGGCGATGTTGATGATCGCGCCTTCATTGCGCGCCTTGAGTCCCGGCAGGGCCGCATGCGACAGGCGCGTCAGCGCCGTGATGTTCAGCGCAATCTGCGACAGGGAGTCCTGCAAGGGGCTGCCCAGGATCGGAGCAAGCCGCGCGATGCCGGCGTTGTTCACCAGGATGCTGACATCCGGCGTGCTGGACAGGAATTGCTCGACGCTGGCCTGGCCAGCCTCCGTGCCGAGGTCGGCGACCAGTGGCTCGACCCGCACCCCGTGCGTCTTTGCGATCTTGGCCGCCAGCGATTGCAAGCGCTCCTCGCGGCGCGCGACCAGCACCAGGTCGTAGCCGCGTTTGGCCAGGCGGTCGGCGTAGACCGCGCCTATGCCGGACGACGCGCCGGTCACCACCGCGATTTTTTTGGAAGAAGAAGTAGACATCGTTGTTTCCTTTTGGTTGAGAGTTGTACTGCGTGGCTTGTGTTGCGTATTGCTATGCGAGCCGCAGATCCTTGCGTATGCCCGAGTCCATCACCCCGGCAGGGGCGAAGGTGCGCAGCAGGCGCAGGCGCGCGGCCAGACCGCCGGCGGTGTATCGCAGTTTCGGACGGACCGCCAGCGCCGCTTTCAGCACCGTATCGGCCACCACGTCCGGCCCCTCGGCGCCCTCCATCACTTCCCCGATGCGCCGGGCCATGGCGGTCCGCACCTCGCGGTAGGCCTCGAGTTTGGCGTCCGGCTCCAGCAGGTTGGCGTCGAACGGTGTCTTGGTGTAGGCGGGCTCGACGACCACGGAACGGATGCCCCAGTTGCGCAATTCGTGGTCCAGCGATTCCGAATAGCCTTCAATGGCGTGCTTGGTGGCGGCATACAGCGCGCCATACGGCATCGGCAGAAAACCGAGCACCGAGCCGATGTTGATGACGCGGCCGCCGCCCTGGGCCCGCATATGCGGCAGCACCGCGCGCGTCATGCGCACCACGCCGAAGAAGTTGGTGTCGAATATGGACTGCGCCTGTGCGATCGAACTCTCCTCCGCGCCGGCCGGGGCCACGCCGAAGCCCGCGTTGTTCACCAGCAGGTCGATCCGCCCTTCCAGCCGCATCACGCAGGCGACGGCCTCCTGGACCGAGGCGTCGCTGGTCACGTCCAGGGCCAGCATCTCGTATGCGCGCCGGCCCGCTTGCGCGCCGCGGCGGCTGGTGCCGTACACCTTGAAGCCGGCTTGCGCGAGCCGCTTCGCCGTGGCTTCGCCGATGCCGGACGAGGCTCCGGTGACGAGTGCGATCTTGGTATTCATGGCCATCCTTTCATTAGTAGAATATGATGCTCATCATATTTTAAAGCAAAAAAAACCGCCGTCAGTCGTCGACGACAGCCGGGGTGAATTGTTTCAGCGCGGCTGCGCACAGGGCCTTCGACAGCCTGGGGTCGTCCACGGCGCGCGCGACCATGGCGGTGCCCACCAGGGCGCAGACCAGCGCCATGGCCCGCTCGTGCGCCTCGGGCTGGCCCCAGTCGGGCAGTTGGCGGGCGAACAGGTCGATCATTTCCTTGATGTGGATGGTCGCGGCGCGCCGCACCTCCGGCGCCTGGCGCGGCATTTCAGAGCCCAGCGCGGAAACCGGGCAGCCGGTCTCGATGGCCCCGATATGCTCCGGCGACAAATAGGCCTGGATCATGGCCTGCAGGGCCAGCCCCGGAGGCGCGGCGGCCGCCACCCGCGCGGCCAGGGCCACCGATTCGGCGCCGGCGCGGTCGCCCGCCTCGGCCAACAAGGCGTCGCGCGATTCGAAGTGGGCGTAGAAGCCGCCGTGCGTCAGCCCGGCCTCCTTCATGATGTCCGCCACCCCGGTGCCATCGTAGCCGCTGCGGCGGATGGCGCGCGCCGCCACCTCCACGATGCGTTCGTGCGTGGCTTCCTTGCGGCTGGGGGCCGTCTGCCTGACGGGCTGCTTGGTGGATTTCGTCTTCATGATGGTCATCATATAGCATTTCGCGCGAACGTGCACGGCCCCGGTTTTATCTGTATTCCATTCGGGAATAGGAACTGGAAAACAATTCCTTTGTAGTTTAGGCACCCTCTGCCGAATAATCGCTTGGCCGAGGCGTTGTATTCCAACGCAAATTCTGAGGCCGACGACGGCCCGGGCGCACATAAACAACAATGGAGACACCATGTTCAACCCCACCACCCTGCGCCGCGCAGTGTTGATCAGCCTGTACGGTTCCGCAGCGCTGGCCGCCCTTTCCCCGGCCGCCCACGCCCAGTCCTCCCCGGAAGGCGCGAAGAGCGAACAAATGCAAACCGTGAACGTGGTCGGCACGCGCCGCGCCAACGCCTCCGCCACCGAGACCGCGCTGCCGGTCGACTTCATCCCCATGAACAAGGCCGCCGAGCAAGGCGCCCAGTTCGACCTGGCGCAGTCGCTGACCTACATCTCGCCATCGTTCAACTCCACCCGCCAGACCGGCGCGGACGGCGCCGACCTGGTCGATTCCGCCGCCCTGCGCGGCCTGGGTTCGGACCAGACCCTGGTGCTGGTGAACGGCAAGCGCCGCCACACCACCGCGCTGGTCAACCTGTTCGGCGCGCGCAACCGCGGCAACACCGGCACCGACATGAACGCCGTGCCGCTGCTGGCCATCCGCAACGTGCAGGTGCTGCGCGACGGCGCGGCGGCCCAATACGGCTCGGACGCGATCGCCGGCGTGATCAACATCGACCTGAAGAAAAGCCTGGGCTGCGAGGCGGTGGCCGGCTACGGCCAATACTCCGAGGGCGACGGCAAGAACTACCTGACCTCGGCCTATTGCGGCGTGAAGGTGGGCGACAAGGGCGTGATCGGCGTCACCGGCGAATACCTGGACCGCGGCCGCTCCAACCGCGCGGAACCCGGCAACCCGCGCATCATCGGCGACACCAAGGCGCGGAACAAGACGCTGTACGCCAACGGCGAACTGCCCGTCACCGCCGACGGCCGCCTGTACTTCACGGCCGGCACGCAGGTGCGCGAGGCCTCCAGCGCCGCCTGGGCGCGCAACGGCACGGACGACGTCCCCACCCGCAACTCGGCCGCCATGTATCCGAACGGCTTCGTCCCCTTCATCAACGCCGACATCGACGACCAGTACGGCACGCTGGGCTACCGCACCCGCGCCGGCGAATGGAACGCGGACCTGTCGCAGACCTACGGCTACAACAAGATGATGTACAACATCGCCAACACGCTGAACGCCTCCATCGCCAACAAGGACCTGCTGGCCGGCGGCAAGGGCGTCAGCCCGGCCGCCTTCGGCGCCGGCGGCTTCTCCTTCCAGCAGCAGACCACCAACGTGGACTTCAGCCGGCTGTTCGACGGCGTGATGAGCGGCTTGAACGTGGCCTTCGGCGGCGAGTACCGCACCGAGACCTACAAGATCTTCGCCGGCGAGACCGGTTCCTGGATCGACGCCGACGGCGTGGGCTTCGGCGGCAACGCCGGCAGCCAGGGCTTCCCCGGCTTCCAGCCCGGCGACGTCACTGACAAGAGCCGCCACAGCCTGGCCGCCTACGCCGACGTGGAGGCCGACGTCACCGACCGCCTGAAGCTGCAGGCCGCGCTGCGCTACGAGAAGTTCAGCGACTTCGGAAACACCGTCACCGGCAAGGTGGCGGGCGGTTTCCGCGTCGGCCCGGACATGCTGTTGCGCGGCTCCGCCTCCACCGGCTTCCGCGCGCCGTCGCTGCAGCAGATCTTCTTCTCGTCCACCTTCACGGACTTCATCAGCGGCCAGCCCAAGGACGTGGTGCTGGCGCCCAATGGCGGCGCGGTCGCCAACGCGGCCGGCATCCCCAAGCTGAAGGAGGAAAAGTCGAAGAGTTTCACCCTGGGCGCGACCTGGACGCCGACCCGCTCCACCTCCGTCACGGCCGACCTGTACCGCATCGACATCGACGACCGCATCGTGCTGTCGGGCCGCTTCGACGCCGACAACTATCCGGCGCTTGGCGCCGTGCTGTCCCGCCTGGGCGTGGGCCAGGCGCAGTTCTTCGTCAACTCGATCAACACCCGCACCCAGGGCCTGGACCTGACGGTGTCCAACAAGGCCGACCTGGCGGGCGGCAAGCTGACCACCTTCCTGGCGGCGAACTTCAGCAGGAACGAGGTGCTGGGGGTGAACGCGCCGGCGGCGTTCAAGGGCTACGAGAACGTGCTGCTGTCCGAGCGCGAGCGCCTGTTCATCGAACAGGGCGGCCCGCGCCGCAAGGCCACGCTGGGCCTGGCCTACACGCACGGCAAGCTGGACACCGACTTCAAGATCATCCACTTCGGTCCGCAGACGCTGGGCACCTTCTCCGGCACCGCCGCCGGCGTGCCGAACGCGAAGTATGAACCGAAGACCTCGGCCGACCTGTCGCTCACCTGGGCCTTCACCGCCAACACCAAGCTGACCGTGGGCGGCGCCAACATCTTCAACGTCAAGCCCACGCGCCAGGACGCCAACGAGACCGACAACGGCTTCCACTACGACAGCGTGCAGTTCGGCCTGAACGGCGCCTCCTACTTCGCCCGCCTGTGGCACAAGTTCTGAGGCCGATATCGTAGGCCGGCATGGCGCTGGCGCGCTACTCGGCCCTGCGCGCCGGCGCCGCGGCTTCGATCGCATACTCCCCGAGCTGATACAGCAAGGCCAGCGCCGGAAACGCCATGCCCAACACCAGCGCGCCGTGCCAGCCGTGGGCGGCGTAGACCCAGGCGCCCAGCGCCGACCCCAGCGCGCCGCCGGCGAAGAACAACGCGAAGTAGATCGCGTTCAGCCGGCTGCGCACCTCCGCCCCCAGCACGAAGATGGCGCGCTGGCCGAGCACCAGGTTGGCCGCCACACCCATGTCCAGCACGATGGACGCGGCCACCAGCAGCGCCAGCGACACCACGCGCGCGCCGGGCACGAGCAGCGGCAAGGCGAACGAGATCACGCCCAGCAACAGCGCGGCGGTGGTGGCGGAACGGGCGTGGCCCGCGTCGGCCAGCCGTCCGGCCACCGGCGAGGCGACGGCGCCAGCCATCCCCACCAGCGCGAAGATGGCGATGCCGGTCTGCGACAGGCCGAATTCGGGCCCTGCCAGCGCCAGCGGCGCCGTGGTCCAGAACAGGCTGAAGGCGCCGAACATGCCGGCGTGGTAGGCCGAACGGCGGCGCAGCACCGGCGTGGAGGCGAACAGCCGCCACATCGACGCCAGCAGGCGAGGATAGGACAGCGTGGCGGCCGGCAGACGCCGCGGAAGCTTGTGGCGCAGGACGAAGGCCAGCGCCAGCATGGCCGCCGCCGCGCCGACGAACACGGCGTGCCAGCCCAGATGGTCCGCCGCCAGGCTGGCCACGGGGCGCGCCAGCATGATCCCGATCAGCAGGCCGCTGACGACCTTGCCCACCGTTTGTCCGCGCGTCGCTTCCCTGGACAGATGGGCGGCGAACGGCACGATGATCTGCGCCGCCACCGACGCCAGCCCCACGCCGAGCGCCGCGGCCAGCACCAGCCACGGGCTGGACGCGGTGGCCGCCAGCGCCAGCGCGCCGGAGGTCAGCAGCAGCAGGGTGACGACCAGGCGCCGGTTTTCCAGCAGGTCCCCCAGCGGGACGATGAACAACAGGCCGAGACAATAGCCGATCTGCGTCAGGGTGACGATCAGGCCGGCCGCCCGCGGCGACAGGCCGGTGGCGGCGCTGATCGGACCCACCAGCGTTTGGGCGTAGTACAGGTTGGCCACTATCAGCCCGCTGGCGATGGCGAGCAGCCACACCATGCCGGAGGATATGTCTTGCCGGGTGTCGTTTTGCGCGTTGGTCTGGATGGGTTGCAACAAGGCATTCATTGAGTTCTCCGGTCGGATGACGATGGGAACACTTTATGGCCTCCCGGCTCTGCTGATAAGATGGCCAATCCCGTCAACACCGTTGCGCGCAGCGCAAAACTGAACATGGACAGGTTCGCGGAACTGAAGGCTTTTTGCACGGTCGCCGGCGGCGGCGGTTTCAGTTCGGCCGGGCGCCGGCTCGGTCTCGCCACGTCGTCGGTGACGCGGCTGGTGGACAGCCTGGAACGGCGCCTGGGCGCCGTGCTGCTGAACCGCTCCACCCGCAGCGTGACCCTGACCGACGCCGGCCGCGCCTATTACGAGCGCGCGCTGCGCCTGCTGGAGGAACTGGATGCAGCCGACGACGCCGCCGGCCCCCAAGCCGGCGAGCCGCGGGGATTGTTGCGCGTGGCGGCGCCGGTCACCTTCTGCGCCATGCACATCGCGCCCCTGCTGCCCGAGCTGGCGCGCCGCCACCCCAGGCTGGAACTGGATCTGCGCCTGAGCGACACGGTCAGCAACATGGTGGACGAGTCCATCGACGTGGCCATCCGCATCGGCTCGGCCGGCATGGCGCCCAACCTGATCGCGCGCCGGCTGGCCGCGCATGAGCGGGTCATCTGCGCCAGCCCGGACTACCTGGCCAGCCACGGCGAGCCGCGGGCGCCGGACGACCTGGCGCGCCACAACTGCATGCGGTTCGCCCACGGCGACGGGCGCCATGTCTGGCGCCTGAAACGCGGCGAGGAAGTATACGAGGTGCCGGTGCACGGCACGCTCACCGTCAACAACGCCGACGTGCTGCGCCAGGCCGCGCTGGGCGGCATGGGCCTGGCGCTGCTGGCGCGGTGGCTGGTGGGCCCGGAACTGGAGAGCGGCGCGCTGCGGCGGGTGCTGGCCGGCTACGACGCCAATCCCGGCCCCATGGACGTCGGCCTGTTCGCGATCTACCAGGCCAACCGGCGCGGCTCGGCCAAGATCAAGGCCTTCATCGACCTGCTGGAATCGGCGCTGGGCTCGGAACTTGGCCGCTCGCTCGGCTCGGGCGGCTTAAACTCCCCTGCGCAGCTCCGCCAGCTCAGGGCGCGGGCGGCACGATAGTGACGATGACGCGTCGGTAGCGCGTCAGCGCCGGACTGCCCTTATCGGTGACCTTTACGATGAAGTGGGCGGTCTCCGTCTTGCTTACCACTGGCGCCCGTGCCCCAACGGCATAAAGATTTTCCGCGGGACCCACCTTGATCTCCTCCCTGTAGCTGCCTGCTTCGGGATAGTGAAACCACAGGTAGCCCAAGCTATCCCCATCGGGGTCCGAGCTGCCGGCGGCGCTCAGCGTGAAGTCTTCGCCGGATTTGACGGTCAGCCGATCGCCATGGCCGAGCTTTACCACTGGTGGATGATTCGCCCCCTTGTATGGCTTGGTGGTCCAATCCATTCGAGCAGCGAAATCGTTCTGGAAGTCTTTGCGCCAGCGCCAGATGGTGGTCCTGTACCCGGTGGAGACCTTGTCGTGGGCGCGCACGGTGCGGAAAAAGTCGTTGTAGACCATCGGCCTGTAACTATCCACGGCGTTGGTCCAGATGGCACGAGGCTCTTGCAATACGGGTACGTTGCCGGTGAAGCCTTCCGGATTGGTAGTCTCCAACGCTGGCGTATACAACTCGTAGCGCCCACCCCAGCCACCCCAGTCCGGATGCTCGGGTGCGTTCAGGCCGTTTGGTATCAGGGACAGGAAGGATGGCGTATCGCCCTCCACGCTAAAAGCGACATCCGGATAGATCGCGCCCAGTGGTCCATGTCCCTGTTGAATATGCGTGGCGATCCAGTTGTTGCTCACTTCCGTGCTGTCGAAGCCCGGCTCGGTCGTGTGCATGCCAGTCCAGGTGCCGTTGCCATACCCGCCGGGGCTGACGATGTAAAACAGGTCGGGAAACCGGGTGCGTATCCAGATACCGGAATCGTCTTGATCGGAGATCGTGTAGACGCGCAACTTGCTTAGCAGGCGAGCGGTCTGCTCAGGCGTCCTGTCGTGGCTAATTCGATACAACGCTTGAGCAAGGGTATTGGCGCCTCCCCAGACCGAAACCCAAAGTGGCCGCGTATCATTTTTCTCCAGGGCCTTGATGATGGCGTCCGATCCCTGCGAGTCCCTGCCGTCGCCGACACCCTGCATGCCGTAGAGTGGCGAGCCAGAGCGCACCACCGCTTTCAGCGTCTCCGCTTTCGGGAAACCCGGTTCGTGCTTCAACAGATTGGGTTGTACCCGGCCATAGGCGTCGATGATCGCATGCATGGATTCCGGCGCGATACGCGACTTCTGATGCGTGGAGGTCGTGGCGACGATACCTTCGATATCGATCTGGTTCGCGTACAGAAGCAAGCGCACGAGCGACTGGCTGTCGTCGGGATCGGCCTCGATATCGCTGAGGACAATCAGGCGTTGTTTGGGTTCGGCGAAGCCAAGGGCCGGCACGCTAGCCAGTAACGCCGCCAACATCATTGGAAGTAGTCGCATCATCTCTGTATATCTCTTTATTTTGAATTGGGGGCTTACGGGGTTGCGCCCTTCACCAGCGCATCGAGGAGGTTCGGGTCGAGGACTGTATTATTGCGCCGGTCGATCAGGCCGCCCACGTCCCAATAGAACGGTATCAGTCCGTTGGCCACCGCCGCATGGGTTGCGTATTGAATGTAGTAGGCGCGCGACTTCTTATGCAGGGCCAGTGCGTCGCCCGTCAGATTGGTACGCAGCATCGCGGCGTACTCGCCGAGCACAACCGGAATGCCCTTGTCGACAAACTGCTGCCTGATCGACAAAAACTGCTGATCGACATAGGCCTCCTCGCCCCAAGTGGGGTTATGCGCGGTGTCCGTGGTCGAATGATTATCCTTGCCCCAGTAATAGAATTGATTGCCCCACCATTCATCTTTGTCCATCAAGGTGAAATTCCAGGGGTAAAAGTGCACCTCATACATCAGCTTATTGCTGACGGTGTCGGTCGGCATGACCGTCCACCACTTCGCTGATTTATCGATGTCCACGGCCGGTCCTTGCACCACCAGGACGCGGTAGGCATTCTTGCCGCCGGTGGCGCGCACCGCGTCGACGAAGGTCTGGTGGTAGGAATTGAGCACCGGCATTTGGGTGGCCGCGTCGACACTCGGCTCGTTGGCGCCGGCAAACATCAAATGCTCGTCGAAGTCGCGCAATTGCGTGGCGATCTGGGTCCAAAACGCCTTTTGCTTCTGATTCACCGCCACTTGCTTGTCGGGCTCGACGTTTCTTTCGAGCCAGCCGCCGTCCCAATGTATGTTCAAGAGCACATACATCTGATTGTCGACGCAGTACTTCACAACGCGCTTGACGCGGTCCATCCAGGCCTGGTCGATCTTGGCGGTCTGCTGGTTGGCGTACTGGTCCCAGGCAACCGGCAGCCGGATGGCGTTGAATCCGTTCGCCTTGGCCGCCTTGATCAGCTCCTCGGTGATCAGGGGATTGCCCCAGCTGGTTTCTCCGCCTATCGCCTCCATGGTGTTGCCAATATTTAAACCCAGACGTATACGGCTGGCGAGCTGGACAGCGGTGCTGCCCATGCCGGTCGCATCGGGCGCGATCGGATTCTGGTTGTAGTCGGGATAGAGACCGGCGGCCGGCGTCGTTGGAACCGGCGTCGTTGGAACCGGCGTCGTTGGACCTGGCGTGGTTGGAACTGGCGTGGTTGGACCCGGCGTCGTCGGAGCCGGTGTCGTCGGGGCTGGCGTCGTGCTGGCCGGCGCCGCGCTGCTGCCCGAGCCGCCGCCACAGCCGACGTTCAATGACAGAATTGCAATTAGTAAAAATGTACGACTGAGTTTCATCCTAACCTCGAAATGGTCATGCTGACAAATTGTCCTGCGGCCTATATGGTTTTCTTAGGCCAACTTTCAGCATAGGCAGGACGGCGCAGTCGTCGGTAGCGATTTTCCTGAAAATGCTAGCAGTGTGCGGATAGTTGAAAGACTTAGGGATTTACTTCTGTTTGCCGAAGGTTCTGAAGGCCTATGGGGGTCAGCCGTACTCATCCTTGAACAACTTATAGAAATTGGCAACTTTGCCATAACGAAATAGCGCGAATGGCGAAGATATTACAAGGGTGCAGATAATCGCATTGATACTGCACTTCCGTGCATTCGACTTGCGGCGACGGCGGCGCGGCCGCTGGCGCACAGGTGGTGGCGGGCCTGAACGGCGGCCGGTTAAAGCGAGCAATAGCAAAATCTGCACGAGTACCGATTCGGCCGTGCAGAATTTTCGCCCGAGGCCGTCATGGCAGGCTGAGGCGCATTTCAGCGTGTATTTTTGCCGCGATATTTGGGATAGACTCCGCCGGATTGCCAGACAGGTGGAGCCGACTTCCCGTCCCGCAAGCGCAAGCCTGCCTGTCAATAGACAGCATGCCCGACCTGGACGCCTGAGCGCAGCCAGCAATGCCGGCGGGCCGCGACCAGCACCGTGATCCAGGAATAGTTAATGAAAAAAGAGCAACTCTTCGCCCTGTCAGCGCTGCTGACTTCCTTGATGGCCGGCTGTGGCGGCGGCGGTGGCGGCACTGCCGCCGGCCCGGCTCCCGTGCAGCCTCTGCCTGCCCAGCCGGCGGCTCCCGCCCAGCCGCCCACCCTCCCGGAGCCAGCCACCCCCGCCCAGCCGGTGACCGGCCTGGGCAGCTGGACCAATGTGAAGTTCGGCGGCGGCGGCTATGTACCCGGCCTGGTGTTCCATCCCTCCAGCCCGGACGTCCTCTACGCACGCACAGATATGGGCGGCGCCTACCGCTGGAACGCGGCCACCTCGTCCTGGCGGCCGATCACGGACGGCTTCGGCGCCGCCGAAACCTTCCACCACGGCTCCGAGAGCATGGCGCTCGATCCGAACGACGACAAGCGCGTCTACATGAGCACCGGCATGTACCTCTCGGATAAAGCCGACGCGCGCCTGTACATTTCCACCGACCGCGGCGACAACTGGACCTACGTCAACTTGCCGTTCTCGGCGGCCAGCAACGCCCAGGGCCGCACCGTCGGCGAGCGCCTGATGGTCGACCCCAACAATCCCGCCATCCTGTTCTACGGAACGCGCACCACCGGCCTGTGGAAGAGCGCCGACCGCGGCCAGACCTGGCAACAGGTGGCCTCGCTGTCATCGCACAAGATGACCAAGGCGCAAATCGAAGCCGTCTTTTGGAGCGGCGTGGTCGGTGTCGAGCAAGTGATCTTCGACACTTCGACCAAGGGCACTGGTAGCGCTACCCA
Source organism: Pseudoduganella namucuonensis (assembly GCF_900116645.1). GTDB lineage: Bacteria > Pseudomonadota > Gammaproteobacteria > Burkholderiales > Burkholderiaceae_D > Rugamonas > Rugamonas namucuonensis. The sequence goes on from NZ_FPBO01000019.1 coordinate 133,701, forward strand.
AACCATCTACACGGCCGTCGCGCCGGACTACGCGGCCGTGGCGGGTCTGGCCTACAGCATGTACAAGACCACCGACGGCGGCGCCACCTGGACCGGCATCGCCACCCCGGTGGCGGGCTACCATATCCCGCACATGGTGCGCGCCAAGGACGGCATGATGTACGTCGCCTTCACGCAGGGCACGGGCCCCGGCGCCAGCGGTTCGGCAAGGCTGTACAAGTTCGACGGCAGCAATTGGACCCTGCTCAAGAGCTATGATTCGTCGGCCGCGGGGACCGGCTTCGGCATGGGCGGCCTGTCCGTGTCCGGCACCGGCGCCACAACCCGCATCGCGCTCGGTGTCACCAATTCGTGGGGCAACTGGGAAGGACAGCCTATTGTGCAATTGTCGGACAACGCTGGCGCCACCTGGCGCGAGATTTCCGCCATGGCCCCGCACGGCGGCGACAAGGACGGCTGGTCGGGCTGGGTCGACGACGTCGAGATCGACCCGAACAATCCGGAACGCATCCTGCATGTGCATGGCGGGGGCGTGTGGGAAACCAGGAACGCGTCGGCGGCAAAACCCAGCTGGACCCACACCGCCGCCAACGGCATCGAGGAAACCGCGACACTGGCACTGATGGCGCCACCGCCGGGCGCCTCGTACAGCCTGCTCAACAGTTCCGGGGATATCGGCATGGTCATCCATACCGACCTCGCCACCGCGCCCGTGCGCGGTCCGAAGGGCTGGTTCGGCAACAGCAACAGCTCCGACATGGCCTGGTCCGATTCGGCTTACATCGCGACGATCGGCACCACCACCTGGAATCACCCCAACGTGGGTGGCGCCTACTCCACCGACTCGGGCCTGACCTGGACCGCTTTCCCAACCAACCACCCCGACGGCCTGGCCCATCAGGGCAACGACTCGACCCTGGCGGTCACCAAGCCGGGCCACATCGTCTGGGCGCCGTCCGGTTCCGTGCCGGCGTACACCACCAACCACGGGGCGAACTGGACCTACACCAATCTGCCGGCCGTGGCATCGGGCCGCGGCTACCGCCTGGCGGCCGACCGCAAGAATCCGAACCGGGTGTATGCGTACGAATCGGGCGGCGGCTGGTGGGGCCCGGCGCCGAAGTTCTACTCCTCCACAGACGGCGGCCACACTTTCACCGTCAGCAGCCAATTCTCCGCGGCGGGCCCGCGTCCCGAGTTTGTCCACAACACCTCGTTGGCCGTCAATCCCAACGCCGAAGGCGACGTGTGGGTGGCCGACGCGCACAACGTGTTCCACTCGACCGATGGCGGCGCCACCTGGACAAAGCTGGGCGTGACCGGGTCCATCTGGGGCTCCCATCCCACCTCGGAATGGCCCGAGGTGTATGGCGCCACCGCCATCGCCCTGGGCAAGGCGCCGGCCGGCGCGAGCTACTCGGCCTCGGTGTATCTGGTCGGCGTCATCAATGGCGTGTGGGGCGTGTACCGTTCCGACAACGGTGGCGGCAACTGGACCCGCATCAACGACGATAAGCATCAGTTTGGTGGTATCGGCGTCATCGCAGCCGATCAGAACATCGCCGGGCGCCTGTATATCGGCGGCAGGGGCCGCGGGGTGTTGTTCAATAACTAAAGGCAAGACAGGTGCGCTGGCGAACGAATGCGCCAAGGCGCTGAAATCATGACATCGATGATCTCCAAAACAACGTCGTCCCCGCTTTCCGCCAGGGCGACGTTGGTTTTTTGCGGCGCGAGTCTTGTTTCGCGATTTCCACGGGTGTGCCCGTCACTTCAACTAAATACTATAAACATGAACTTTAAAACAAAGATTTTATTGGCATCCATGTGCTGTTTATCAATGTTCGGAGTATCGGCGCAAAACCCCATCATACAAACCATGTACACAGCTGATCCGGCTCCAATTGTATTTGGAGACACCCTCTTCTTGTATGTCGGTCACGATGAAGACGACGCTCCCGCAAAAGGTTATTTGATGCGCGAGTACCGGCTTTTCACCACTACTGACATGGTCAATTGGACTGATCGTGGCGCCCCTTTGAAAACAAGCCAGATTTCCTGGTCCAATAACGATGCCAGCGCAGCACAACTTATTGAACGAAATGGAAAATACTATTGGTACTTTTCCACCAATGATAAAAATGGACCGGGCGGTGTTTCCGTCGGTGTAGCGGTCTCGGACTCTCCTTATGGTCCTTTTACAGACGCTTTAGGCAAGGCGCTTATAACGAACAGCATGACTACACATGCTCCGCATGGGTGGGATGATCTTGATCCAACCGTTTTTATAGATGACGATGGACAGGCCTATCTTTTCTGGGGAAACGGTGCTTGCTATTGGGTGAAATTAAAAAAGGACATGATTTCCCTTGATGGGGAAATTCAGTTTTTAGATATCAAAGATAAAACAGCTTTCGCAGGAAATTTCACCGAGGCTCCTTGGGTGTATAAGAGAAATAAGCAATACTATCTTGTTTATGCTGCGGAGTTTCCGGAAAATATTAGCTACTCCACTTCCAAGAACATCACTGGGCCGTGGAAACAACAGGGCATTCTCATGCCTACGGAAAAAGGCAGCAACACCAATCATGCGGGTATAGTTGATTACAAGAAAAAATCTTATTTTTTCTATCATAATGACGCATTGCCAGGTGGTCATAGTTACGACAGATCGGTTGCAGTGGAAGAGTTCACCTACAATCCCGACGGCACGATTCCAAAATTGAATATGACTGATGCCGGAATTACCAAAGGAGTGGGGACTTTAAATCCATACCAAAGAACAGAAGCCGAGACTATTGCCTTCTCAAAAGGCGTTAAAGCAATAGAAAGTAAAGAAAAAGGCGTAATCATTACGTCCATTCACAATGGTGATTACATAAAAATACGTGATGTGGATTTTGGAAAAACAGGTCCATCGTCGTTTAAGGCATCCGCATCCAGTCGTTATCACGGCGGGGCCATTGAAATTTACGCTGATGGCCTGAATGGAAAATTGCTAGGGACATTAAAAATTCCTTATACCGGCGAATGGGAAAACTGGAAAGAATTTTCAACGAATATAGAGAACATCAAGGATGTTCACGATATATATCTTGTCTTTAAAGGCGGCGAGCCACACGTGTTATTTAATTTTGATTACTGGCAGTTTATTAAATAGAAGTCTACAAGAGACCTGTATTGGATTGCTACAGTTATTACACAACCAACCAAAAACCTGTTAAATGAAATTTAAAACCGAGATTCCGTTGACAATAAAACCGGCACGTATTGCATTTGGAATAATCAGCCCCATTTTCGCCCTGTTTTTTTGGCTTGTTCCAGGCGTTGCCTTGGCGCAAGCAAAAAACCCATTGATTTTTGCTGATGTGCCTGATGCGGCCATGATCAGGGTTGGTTAAAATTTCTATATGAGCAGTACAACGATGCACATGAATCCGGGTGTGCCGATTATGAAATCCACCGATCTTGTCAATTGGAAACTGATCAACTATGCCTATGATACTTTGGCGGATTTGCCGGCGCTAAATTTGACAGACGGAAAAGGCATCTATAGTAGAGGTTCATGGGCAAGTAGTCTGCGCTACCACAAGGGCATGTATTATGTGACCACTTTTGCGCATGACATACCAGGTGAAACCTATATTTTCAAGACAAAAGATATAGAAAAAGGAAATTGGCAAAGAGTTTCTTTTAAGCCATCGTATCATGACAATTCTCTGTTTTTCGATGATGATGACAAGGCCTATCTAATTCATGGCGCAAATAGACTAAAGATTGTTGAATTAAATGAGAATCTGACAGGCGTTAAACCAGGCGTTCCGGAGCGGGATCTCATCGAGAACTCCAGCGCCCCATGCGGAAAAAATGCGAGCCTTGAGGCTAAAGGATCTCAATTATTCAAAGTAAATGGGAAATACTATTTATTTAATATTTGCGCGTCAGAGAACTGGGGGATGCGGACTGCGATTATACATAGGGCAGATAATATCAACGGCCCCTGGGAAGGAAAAATTGCCTTTCGAGATCTGGGAATTGCTCAAGGAGGCTTGATAGACACTCCCGATGGGCGCTGGTTTTCTTATCTTTTCCGCGATTTTGGCGCTGTTGGGCGAATTCCCTATCTCATTCCTGTAAAGTGGGAAAATGGTTGGCCCGTATTGGGAGAAAATGGCAAAGCCCCGGAGAATTTGGACCTGCCAGCCAGTACAGGTTTAATTCCGAATTTGGTTGCTTCCGATGAATTCGATCGCAAAAACGTAGAGGCAGCATTACCATTGGTTTGGCAATGGAACCATAATCCGGATAATACGCTTTGGTCTGTAAAAGAAAGAGAAGGATTCTTGCGCCTCAAAACAGGGAAACCAGTCCCTGATTTCCTTCTAGCCAGAAACACGCTTACACAACGCACTATTGGCCCAACTAGCTCAGCTTCTGTTGCTCTGGATGTTACAAAAATGAAGGAAGGTGATTTTTCCGGATTATCAGCGTTACAAAGCGAATACGGATTGGTCGGGGTGAAAGTTGAAGGGGATAAAAAGTCGATAGTCATGATCATGACTGATAAGGATAAACCCGTTGAAGTACAGCGAATTCCATTACTTCAAAATAATATATATTTCAAAATCAATTGCGATTTCACCAATAAAAAAGATGAAGCCAATTTCTTCTACAGTTTAGATGGACAAGTTTGGAAGCCGATAGGTGGAACTTTAAAAATGAAGTACACCATTCCGCATTTTATGGGCTATCGTTTTGGTCTATTCAACTATGCCACGAGGAATACGGGTGGATATGTCGATTTTGATTGGTTTAGAATTAAATACCAAGATGAATTGTGATGACAAACAGAAATTTTGGAGGTGCATGACCGGAGAGCGGCCCTCAGGCGCGTGAGCGGCCTAACACTTTTGGCACACTTCGTTCAGAAATCAGCGAGGTGCAGAAGTCATTGCACCCTGTCTTATCCGTATACACGTGTTTCGGTCTATGCTTCGTTCCGAGGCGGAATCGGCAGATCACGGGAAAATAGTTGAACTCTGCAAATAATTTTTTGACGCGCCAAATAGAGGAAGATATTAATGAAACTAAAAAAATGCGGTATGGGAGTGAGCCTATGGGCTGCCTTGGTGGGATGTGGTGGGAACATTGCAATTGCCAACAGCACCACCGAGCCTGCGGCGGCGCCCGCCAAGCTGGCGTTTAACTGGACTTCGAGCCCGCAACTTATTGCGCCTCAACCAGTTCCCAATCAGACAATTTACGGTGTGAAAGATCCTTCGATTGTTTACGCGAACGGCAAATATCACGTGTTTATCACAACGGCCGGATCCGCTGGCTGGGGTCTTGGGTACACAAGCTTCGACAAGTGGTCGGACGCGCCGGCCGCGAAAATAGTCCCACTTGACAAGTCCCCTATGGGGCCGGGTTATCGCGCGGCGCCGCAGGTATTCTATTTCGCTCCGCAGAAGACATGGTATCTCGTATATCAAGGTGCCGATCCGCTGTATTCAACCTCGAAAGATATCGGCGACCCGTTGTCCTGGAGCGCGCCGAAAAAGTTCTTTCCAGTCGAACCCGACATCGTCAAGGCTCCGCTGGGCGTTGGCTGGCTGGATTTTTGGGTGATCTGCGATGACAAAAAATGCTATATGTTCGGCACCGACGATAATGGACGTTTGCTTCGGTCCGAAACCGAGTTAAGCCAGTTCCCGAATGGTTTCCGTAACACTGTCGCCGTCATGAACGAAAAAAAGGAAGACGTGTTCGAGGCGAGCAATACCTACAAGATCGCCAACACGAATACCTACATTACGCTGGTGGAGGCGATATCGCCAAAAGGGCGCTACTTCCGGATCTGGAAGAGCGATAGCCTGGACGGAAAATGGGAGCCCTTCTCTTCCGCGCCAATGAACGCTTTCGCGACTAGCGATAATGTTGGACAGATCTGGTCGGAAGGGATTTCCCACGGTGAATTGGTACGGACCAATACCGATCAAACGATGACAATCGACCCTTGCCGGCCGCTCGAATACCTCTTCCAGGGGAATGACCCTGCGGTGCGTGTGGACGATTACATCAAAATTCCGTACCGCTTGGGTGTTATCACGGCGAAGGGTGAAAATCCGGTAAGCGCACTCTGCCGCTGATCCAGCGCCGTCATCTCACTGGGAATCGTTCCGGCGGTGCGCCCATGCGCCTACGTCAAGCGCTTCCTGCAAGAGCTGCCGCGCAGCTGGCGGCTCTGTAGCAACCTTTAAACAACAAAGTCTTGGACTCCCTTTCTGTATGAACATCATCAAACACAGCCTCGCCGTTCTCGGCATGATCGCGGCGCCGGTTTTTGCCGCCGGCCAGGTCAGCATCAGCATCGACGCCGGTAAACCCGGCCCTGTCATCAACAAGAACGTGTATGGCCAGTTCGCCGAACACCTCGGCACCGGCGTCTACGAGGGCATGTGGGTCGGCCCGAAGTCGAACATTCCCAACACCAGGGGCTGGCGCAATGACGTCGTCGGCGCGCTCAAGGAATTGCATGTGCCGCTGGTGCGCTGGCCGGGCGGCTGCTTCGCCGACACATACCATTGGCGCGACGGCATAGGCCCGCAGGATACGCGCCCGAGCAACGTCCACGGGAGCAACGTGGAGGCGATCAACGCCGTCGGCACCCACGAATTCTTCGACCTGATCGACATGCTGGGCGCCGACGCCTACATCAACGGCAACGTCGGCACCGGCAGCGTGCAGGAGATGTCCGACTGGGTCGAGTACATGACTTCGGACGGCGGCTCGCCCCTGGCCAGGCTGCGCGCCCAGAACGGGCGCGAAAAGCCGTTCAAAGTCGCCTACTTCGGTATCGGCAATGAGTTGTGGGGCTGCGGCGGCAACATGAAGCCCGACTACTACGCGAACCTGTACAGCAATTACGAGCATTTCCTGAGGGCGCCCGAGAAGGCCAGGCCGAAAATGATCGCCAGCGGCGGCAGTGGCTTCGACACCGCGTGGACCCAAGCCCTGAGCAAGGAACTGAAGGGCCGCACGATCGGCATCACCGTCCACCAGTATACGGTCCCGACCGGCAACTGGGACGTCAAGGGCAAGGACCTCGGCTTCAAGGAAGGCGAGTGGATCTCGACGCTTGCCAATACCATGAAAATGGACCAGCTTGTCAAAGATCACGTGGCCGTGCTGGACAAGAACGATCCCGAGAAGAAGATCGGACTGATGATCGACGAGTGGGGCACCTGGTATGACGAAGAAGGCAGAAGCGCGCTGTTCCAGCAGAACTCCCTGCGCGACGCGCTCGTGGCGGCGCTCAACTTCCACATCTTCCATCAGCACGCGGAGCGGGTCCCCCTGACCACCATCGCCCAGATGGTCAACGTCCTGCAGGCGATGATCCTGACCGACAAGGAGAAGATGGTCCTGACCCCGACCTACTACGCCTTCCAGATGTATGTGCCGTTCCAGGATGCCAAGTCGCTGCCGCTGGCGATCAAGGACAACACCAGCTACACCCTGGGCGCGGTGACCATTCCGGGCGTGAGCGCTTCGGCGGCACGCGCCAAGGACGGCAAGGTATATCTGTCGCTGGTCAACACCGATCCGTCCAAGGCGGTCGATGTCGCCGTCGACGTCGCCGGCACGAAGGTAAAAGGTGCGGCCGGCAAGGTGCTGACCTCGGCCGCGATGGATGCGCACAACACGTTCCAGAACCCGCAGGCCATCAAGCCGGCGGCGTTCAGCGCGGGTGCCGCGGGCGGCAAGCTGTCGATCAAGGTGCCTGCCAAGGCCGTGATGGTGGTCGCTTTGGAGGAGTAAACGCCTCGCGCGCAGGGCGTGATGCCTTCAGCACGCACGCCCTGCGCTTCAATCGCCTATCCGCTTTTCAACGCTCATTTTCCGACGCTCATGAAAAAAACAAGCTGCTCCGCCGTCGTGCTCTTGTCCGTGTTGGCTACGCTGCCCGCGGCCTCGTTCGCGGTCAACCCGGTTATTCAAACGATGTATACGGCCGATCCGGCCCCTATGGTCCATAAGGGCACGCTCTACCTGTTTTCCAGCCACGACGAGGACGTCGGGGAAAAGAACAACTTCAACATGAAGAACTGGGTGCTCGCCACGACGACGGACATGGTGAACTGGACCCAGCATGGCGTGATCGCCTCGCTCCGGGATTTCCCCTGGGCCGCCAAGGAGATCTCCGGCTGGGACGGTTTTGACAACGGCGCCTGGGCTCCCCAGGTGATCGAGAGGGATGGCAAATGGTATCTCTATGGCCCGGTGCAAGGCCGGGGCATAGGCGTGCTGGTGGCCGATAATCCCCTGGGGCCCTACACCGATCCCATCAAAAAACCGCTGATCGCGGGCCACGCCGGCGGCCTGTACGACAGCATCGATCCGACCGTGTATATCGACGACAAGGGCCAGGCCTATCTCGCCTGGGGCAATCCCAATCTGTGGTCGGTGAAGCTGAACAAGGACATGATTTCCTACGACACCAGCGTCGGGGAGAACGGCATCATTGGCCATCCGATGACCGTCAAGGCCCTGGGGGAGCGCAACCCTCCGGACAAAGAAGGCACCACGCTGCCAAAGCCCGCCCTGCGCGGCACATCCTACGAAGAGGGTCCCTGGCTCTACAAGCGCAACAATCTCAATTACCTGTTTTTCGCCGCTGGCCCCATCCCTGAGCATCTCGCCTACTCCACCGGTCCCACAGCCGAAGGCCCGTGGACCTACGGCGGCGTTGTCATGACGCCGCAAAGCGCCTTCACCAACCACCCGGGCGTGGTCGATTACAAGGGCAAGACCTACCTCTTCTACCACAACGCCGCGCTGCCGGGAGGCGACGGCTTCAAACGTTCCGTGTCCGTCGACGAGTTGAAGTTCAACCCGGATGGCTCGGTCCCGACGGTGCAGCCGACCAAGGAAGGGCCGGCACCGGTCGCCACCCTCGATCCCTACAAGCGAGTGGAAGCCGAGACCATCGCCTGGTCTTCCGGCGTCAAAATCGAGCCCAGCAGCGCCGGCGGCCAGAACGTGCGGGACATCCACGACGGCGACCACATCCGGGTGCGCAATGTCGATTTCGGCGCGACCGGCGCGCGCGCCTTCATGGCCAGCCTCTCCAGCACGGTCAAGGCGAAGCAGGCCACCGGGGCGAAGATCGAGATTCGTTTGGACAAGCTCGACGGCCAGTTGATCGGCACGCTGCCGGTCTCGGGAACCGGCGGCGAATGGAAGCCGCAGTCCGTGCTGGTTTCCGGCGCCTCCGGCGTCCACGATCTCGTCTTCGTGTTCCGCGGTGCGGCCGGCGAAGAACTGTTCAAGTTCGATTACTGGCAATTCTCCCAGCGCGCCTCCGTCGCGTCCCAGCCCCTTCCGGCGGCACCGGCGAATCCTGCCCATAATCCCCTTATCTGGGCCGACGTCCCGGACATCTCACTCATCCGCGTAGGAAAAACCTACTATATGAGCAGCACGACGATGCACATGAGCCCGGGCCTGCCGATCATGAAGTCGACGGACCTGGTCAACTGGAGCATGGCCTCCTACGCCTATGAAACCCTGGCCGACAACGAAGCCTTCCGTCTCGAAAACGGCAAAAACGCCTACGGCGCCGGCTCCTGGGCCAGCAGCATCCGTTACCACGACGGCGTGTTTCACGCCACGACTTTCGCCGCCACCACCGGAGGACGCACCCATGTCTTCACCACGCGCGATCCGGAGCGCGGCCCGTGGAAAGAGACCAATTTCGAGCCCTTGATGAATGACCACAGCCTGTTTTTCGACGACGACGGTCGCGCTTACATGGTTTGGGGCTGCAATCGCATCATGCTCACCGAGCTGAAATCCGATCTCTCCGGCGTCAAGCCCGGCGGCGTGAACAAGGCCATCATCGAACAGGTCAACGCCCTCTTCGGCGCCGACCAGGGCGGGCTCTGTGGCGAGGGCTCGCAGCTTTCCAAGATCAACGGCCGCTACTACCTCTTCAACATCGCCTCGCCCAAGACCCGCTGGGCGCGCACCGTCGTCGTCCACCGCGCCGACGCGATCGACGGGCCCTATGAGGGCCGCATCGTGCTCGATGACCGCGGTATCGCCCAGGGCGGCCTCGTCGACACCCCGGAAGGCAAATGGTACGCCTATCTGTTCAAGGACAACGGCGCCGTCGGTCGCGTCCCCTACCTCGTGCCCGTGACCTGGAAGGACGGCTGGCCCGTGCTCGGCCAGGACGGCGAGGTGCCCATGACGCTCGACATCCCCGCCGGCGCACAGGGCGCCTCCGGCGCCTCCGGCATCGTCGCCTCCGACGAGTTCGACCGCCCGCCCGGCGCCCCGGCCCTGCCCCTCGCCTGGCAATGGAATCACAATCCCGAGCCTCGCAACTGGTCGCTCACCAAGCGCCCGGGCTACCTGAGCTTCATCACCAGCCGGGTCGATTCCAGCCTGCCCGAGGCCAGGAATACCCTCACCCAGCGCACGTTTGGCCCTGACAGTTTCGCCACCACCAGTATCGACGTGAGCGGCATGAAAGACGGCGACTGGGCCGGCCTGTCCGCTTTTCAGAAAAAGTATGGGTTTGTCGGCGTAAAAATGAGCGGCGGCGCCAGATCTCTCGTCATGGTGAGCGCCGACTCCGACCAGCCCGAGGAGATCGCCTCCATTCCCCTCTCCGGCAAAACCGTTCACCTCAAGGTCGAATGCGAATTTCAGTCCGCGCCTGAAGACGCCCGCTTCGGCCTCGACGAGGGTGGCGCAAAGACCTACGGCATACCAGGGGCGCCTGAAGTGGCCCGCTTCTCCTACAGCCTCGACGGCAAATCCTGGACCCCCATCGGTCGTCCCTCGCGCCTTGCCTACACCTTCCCGCACTTCATGGGTTACCGCTACGCGCTCTTCTTTTATTCAACCAAGACCGCCGGCGGCCGTGTCGACTTCGACTACTACCGGATCGGGCAAAGCGGCGGCTCCCGCTGACCGCCGCCCGCCTTTTCGCCTCACGCAGGACTGAACGCGCAGCTCCTAATTTTCCAAGAAAAGGTGTGGGGCTGATCGGTCTGCTTGCTGCTTCGACAATCCGGGGATGAGCACCGAAATTGCGCGAATGGCGAAGACATTACAAGGGTGCTGAAAGTCGTATTGATACTGCATTTCCTTGCATTCGACGTGCGGCGACGGCGGCGCGGCCGCTGGCCCACAGGTGGCGGCGGGCTCGAACGGCGGCCTGTTAAAGCGAGCGATAGCAAAATCTGCACGAGTACCCACACCGGCCGTGCAGAATTTTCGCCCGAGGCCGTTATGGCCCGCGTCGGCGCATTTCAGCATGTATTTTTGCCGCAATATTTGGGATAGACTCGACCCGTTTGCTGGGCAGGTGGGCCTGCTCTCCGTCCTGCAAGCGAAAGAACCCATAATATTAAAATGATGGAGATAACAGAAATGAACAAGAAACGTTTGATCACGATTAAATTGGCTCAATAAAACTTCCACCCCGCTAGCCCGCGCCGGTCACCGGCGCCTTCGGTCCCGAAGGCGCCTATCGCGGCGTGCACGCATGGCCCTCCGGTCCCAACGATGGCGACCTGGCCTGCATGAGTACCGGGATGGACTCCAATGCCCCCCGGCCGCCTGTACGAGAACTCGAACGGCTACCAGATTGCGCCATTCACCATGTGGTCAAGCTTTGATTGATTTTATTGTCTGTTGAAACATATGTGCCCTATACCGCCAGAAACCAGTTTGCCCCCGTCCGCACCTGAAAGTGATCCGCGCTGGCAGCGCAAGCACAATCGCTACGCCATCGGCGTTGTGATTTTCCTCCACGTGGCGCTGGGAATGTTCTTGATGCTGGGGACCTTGCGTAAGCCCTCGCCCAAACCGGAGGCGCGCAGTGTCGATGTCGTCTACCTCGAGACGAAAGTGCCGGAAAAGAAGATTCCGGAACCTCCCCCCGAGCCAAAGCCAGTCGAGCCTCCGCCGATCGATGTCCCTCGCCTACCGGATCTGCCTCCCGTCAAGGTAACTGAAAGCCCGGTGCCCGCGCCGCCCGCCGCCAATGCTCCGGCGCCGGCGCCGGCGCCGGCAGCCGCTGCCGCCCCTCCTCCCCCGCCGCCGCCCCCGCCCGTGGCCAAAGCGACCGAGAGCACGCCGCCCAAGCTGTTCGAAGAATGCTCCGAAGAGTCGGATCGGCATATGATCGCCGACGTATACCGCCTTGCTGCCAACACCCAATCGGTGACGGAAATACGCCGGCGCAAGCCGAACCAGCGTGTTTGCATGGCCCAGCTCAATATCACGCCGCGCTCCTTCAAGGAAGGCTTTCCCGGCCTGGGCTCGACGAACGAATGGTTCGGCCTGGATATTCGCTTCACCGTCAATATTACGGAAACCGCCACGTATGAACTGATGCTGCTGGCCGACGATGGTGCCATCCTCAGTGTCGACGATGTCAACGTGATCGACAACGATGGCATCCACGCCCCGACACCCGTGGCGACCAAGCTCAAGCTGGAAAAGGGCTTGCGCAATTTCCGCGTGCGCTACTTCCAGGGTCCGGGACCGGATCTGGCATTGATGCTTGCGTGGAAAAAGCCCGGCATGGCCGATTACGGCTACATCCCGCGCAGCCTGATAGGGCGGCCGCCGGGCGCCATGCTGGCATCGAGCCAGCCCAAGGAATGAGCGCCCACGCATAATGATGTGCGCAACGGCGCGGCCGGTCACTTCAATTCGCTCTGGCTGGACGAACGACGATTCCAGCACACTGCCCGCCGCCGGCGTGATAACGAGGAGAAATACATGAACAGCGCTTACAAACGCATCGTCGTCGTCGGCGGCGGCACCGCCGGATGGATGACGGCCGTCGGGCTGGCGACCGCGCTACCGGCCTGCAAGGTGGAACTGGTCGAATCGGAAGAGATCGGCATTGTGGGTGTCGGCGAGGCGACCTTCCCGATGATCCGCGCATTTCACAAGTCGACCGGCATTGACGAGGCCGAGTTCCTGCGCGCCACCAATGGCACCTTCAAGCTCGGCATCGAGTTTCGCGACTGGCGCGCCAAGGGCCAGCGCTTCTTCCATACCTTTGGCAATTTCGACGACCTGACCGGCCCCGCCTGCCTGTGGGGCCAGTACCGCCGGGTCAACGCCCCCACGCTGGGCCCGCTGAGCGAGCAATGCCTGCCCAGCGTGATGGCCAGCCAGGGCCGCTTCGCCCCGCCGCCCAAAGAACAAGCCAATCTGTATAGCTACGCTTACCATTTCGATGCCAACCTGTACGCGGGCTTCCTGCGTGGCATCGCGCTCAAGAGGGGCGCGCGGCGCACCGAAGGGCGCATCGTCGAGGTCAAGCGCCGCGCCGACGGCGGCGTCGACCAGCTCAAGCTCGAAGATGGCCGCGTGGTGGCCGGCGACCTGTTTATCGACTGCTCCGGCTTTGTTTCCCTGCTGCTGGGCCGCGCCCTGGAAGAGCCTTTCGTCGATTTCAGCCGCTGGCTGCCGGTCGACCGGGCCTGGGCCGTGCCGAGCGAGCCGAGCGGACCCGAGCTCACGCCGCACACCGTCGCCACCGCGCTAGAAGCGGGCTGGACCTGGCGGATCCCGCTCAGCAACCGCATCGGCAACGGCCACGTGTTCGCCTCCCGCTACATCGACGAAGAGCGCGCGCGCACCCAATTGCTCGAACAGCTGGACGGCCCGGCCCTGGCAGAACCGCGCCTGCTGCGTTTTACCACCGGCCACCGCGAGCGCTTCTGGGTCCACAACGTGGTCGGGCTGGGCTTGTCGTCGGGCTTTTTGGAACCGCTCGAATCGACCAGCATCCTCCTGATCCAGCGCGGCCTGGAAAAAATGATCGAACTGCTGCGCCCAGGCGCCCGGCCCGCCGCGGCGGCCGTGGCCAACTACAACAGGGGCATGACCAGGGTGTTCGAGCGCATCCGCGACTTCCTCATCCTGCACTATTGCCTCACCGAACGCCGCGACAGCCAGCTGTGGCGCGACATGGCCAGCATGGAACTGCCAGAGACGCTGGACTTCAAGCTGCACGCCTGGCGCCAGACCGGCTCGCTGAACATGAACGGGGAAGAAGGTTTCGAAGCCACCAGCTGGCTGGCGATCCACGCCGGCATGGGGAACTGGCCCGTACGCGCCGACCCCGTGCTCGCCGAGGTGCCGGCCGCGGAAGCGTTGCAAGCCCTGCACCAGCGGCGCGACCATTACGCCGCCGTCGTGGCGACCATGCCGACCCATGAAGCTTTCCTGCGCCGCATGCTTGGGCGCTGAGCCGACAACGCCGCACCAGCTCCTGCAGCGCATCGCCAAGCCTTGTTAACCTCTCGCAGGTTTGGGGGCCATGGTCTGAGCTGTTCGCCATCACACTCGCACCTTGCGCGACCTTTTATCTAATAGCGTTCTTATAACTCTGTCGTCACCCATCGAGTTGGCAGGCGAGCAGAAAAAGGACGCGGGATGGTAAGCACCGAAATAGCGCGAATGGCGAAGATATTACAAGGGTGCAGATAATCGCATTGATACTGCACTTCCTTGCGTTCGATATGCGGCGACGACGGCGCGGCCGCTGGCGCACAGGTGGTGATGGGCGCGAACGGCGGCCTGTTAAAGCGAGCAATAGCAAAATCTGCACGAGTACCGATACCAGTCGTGCAGAATTTTCACCCTAGGCCGTCATAGCGGGCGGCGGCGCATTTCAGCGGGTATTTTTGCCGCAATATTTGGGATAGACTCGGCTGGTTTGCTGGGCAGGTGGGGCCTCCCCCGTCCCGCAAGCGGGCGGGCCGCGACCACCACTGTAAAAGATGTAGTACCTGAACATTTCAGAAAAGGCTGTCTCGCGAGCGTGCTTTCATGTGCACCCATAATATTTATAATGACGAGGTAATTGAGATGAAGAAAATTAGCTTAATCAGAACGACTCTTCTGATAGCTTTATTAGGAACCGTTGCGAGCGTACAAGCTAAAAAGACTTGCGATCCAACCCCGATAGAACCCTATATTAAATTGTCTGGCGTCTCGACTGGCACCGCAAGCGTGACGGTTAATTCCGGCACTCAAATCACATTGTCGCCCGAGCCAAAAAAGCATGGGTCCTGGTCATGGAGTGGCACCTGCGGGACATCAGGTTCCGCGCGTGAACAGACAATAAGCCCAACCTCCAGCTGTATTGCAACAGCTGTCTATACCAATAAGTGCGACGCAGAAACCACGCAAGATTTTACGGTTAAGGTTCCCCTTTATCCTAGCTATAATACCAGTCCAATTGCTCCGGATGCGACCGGCATGAGCAGTAACGCTACCCAGTTGGCTGCCAAAATGAAGCTGGGAACTAACATTGGAAATACAATGGAAGCTTGGGGTTGCAGCACACCGTCAGAGACTTGCTGGGGCCAGCCGATGGTGTCTGCCGCTTATGTCAAATTGGTCAAGGACAGCGGTTTTGACTCGATTCGAATTCCCGTATCCTGGGATCAGTATGCCGATCAGACCACTGGCAAAATTAGTGACGCCTGGCTCAACCGCGTGAAGGAAGTGGTGCAGTATGCGGTGGATAACGGGCTCTACGTGATCGTTAATATCCATTGGGATGGTGGTTGGTTGGAGCGTAATTTTTCCGAAGAAAAGAAGGAAGCTGTCAACGCCAAACAGAAAGCCTACTGGGAGCAAATTGCCACGCATCTGCGTGACTTTGACGAGCATGTCTTGTTTGCTGGCGCCAACGAGCCTGATGCTCACTCTGCGGCCGAAATAGCCGTTCTTGACAGCTATCACCAAACATTTGTCGATGCGGTTCGTTCGACGGGTGGTAAAAACGCTTATCGCGTGCTGGTGATCCAAGCCCCAAGAACCAACATCGATCTGGCTGCCAATGATTGGCATGTCATGCCGACCGACACGGTAACGGATCGCCAAATGGCTGAAGTTCATTTTTACCCATGGAGTTTTACGCTCCAGAGTCAAGATGAATGGTATTCACAGATGTTTTATTACTGGGGCAACGGCTACCATTCGACGACCGATACTTATCGTAACTCGACGCGGGAGGAAGAAGCTTTTGTCGATGCAGAATTTGCTAAGATGAAAGCAAAATTTGCGGACCGAGGGATTCCAGTTGTGTTGGGGGAGTATGGTGCTATGTTGCGTACTTGTCGAGTCCCGTTTGATCATAAACACGTTTAACGAATAATTCGGGCTTCTGCCGCTGCCATTCCTTGAGCGCTTGGATCGGTGTCCTGGTGCCGATGGCGCGTTGTGGAATATGGTGGTTGTAGAGCTTGAGGTAGTTCAGCAAAGTCGTCTCCAGATCGGCCCTGCTATCGAAACGAGTCTGCCGCAGCAGTTCGTTAATCCGGCCATTAAACCGCTCCACCATGCCATTGGTTTGTGGATGACGCGGCGGCGCCAGGCGGTGCTCGACAGCGATGGCCGCGCAGGCCTTGTCGAAGGCGTGCTGGCCGCTGGGCTTCTTGTCCTTGGCCGCGAAGCG
>NZ_FPBO01000023.1 GCF_900116645.1 Pseudoduganella namucuonensis
AGCGCTGCCGTCTCCAGCACCACTGCAAACTTGTCTTCCGAGGTCCATTCCTCGGCATTTTTCCCACTACCTGGCACAGGTATTCCTTGATTACGAAGTTGACGGCGCCAAGTATAAAGGGTTTGCTCCGTGATCCCGCTCTCGCGGGCCAGCTCCGACACCAGCCGGTTTTGCGGCGGCATCATCTGCCGCAGTAGCGATTCTTTCCGTTCTGCTGAATACTGCCTCACACGATCTCTCTTGCCCGCCCCCGATACGTTTCTACTTCGTCAGGTGACGCGACAACTATTCTGACACCGGGGGATCCCACAGTCCCAACGGATCTGTGTTCCTCAATGGATCTCCGCTCGCATAGCTGTAGCTATTGGCATTTTCTTCCGGCGAAATGGGATCGCTTTGGATATATCGTCCTAACGTTCCATCATAGTATCGATGCCAGTTATACCAAAGGCCAGATTCGGTGTCGTAGTATTGACCTGGAAAACCCAGATTCATTCCACCTATGTCGTCTGCCGCAACGCGCCGATCGAACACCGCGTTGTCTGCCCGCCAGACCACCCTGCCCGCCACATCGGTAAGCGCGCCCGGACGGCCCTGCCTGTCGTTATGGCCAGCGTAGAACTTGCTGCCGCGCACCACTCCCAGCAACTCACCTCCCAACCAGACGTAGCTTGTCGTTTGACCCCCGATTTCCATAAGCAGTTCCCCTTGCGAACCATAAATATAGGCCGTGCCTGTGGCAGCCTGCTTATGTGCACGCTGATTAAATGCATTGTTGCGGTAGACCCCAGCACTCGCACCGTTGATGTAGATACGAGCCAGGCGGTTGAAGGCGTCATATTCATAGAGGCGAGCGCCATTTTCGAACCAGTTTCCATCCACAAATCGCCGACCTTGTTATAGGTGAAGTTGCGCGACTTGCCACCGCCACGCCAAGAGAGCAGCCTGTTGCTTAGAGCGTCGACGGTTGTCGGATAACTGATACCAGCGCGTGTGTGGTCTATTCGGTTACCCGCCTTGTCCCAGGCGAACCCCTGCGGATCGTTCTGCTTGGCGACAGTGGCCAGGCGGTCCGCCGCGTCGTAGCGCAAGGTCTCGTTGAGCATTGGATAGACGTAATCGGTGATGGATTGTGTCGTGTCGACGTTCGTATAGTCGAAAGCCTGGTTATGCGCGCCCAAGCCGGCAAGGCGCGTGACGCGGCCATCCGTATCCAGCGTCACCAGCCTCGGAAGCCCATTGCCAAAGCGCCAAGCATAGCGGAGGCCGCTGACAGGCTGGTATTGGAAGCTATCCGCCAACACGCCCCATCCGGCCAGACTGCTGCGCACTCGCGTCAGATTGCCGATCCCATCGTGGTCGTAGCCGATCGACATGCCGCTCGGATCACTGAAGCCCAGCAGCCGCCCGGCGCTGTCGTAGCTCCAGTTCAGGGCATAGGTCTGGCCCAAGATATTGCTAACCTTGGAGCGCAACTCCCCGGCCGCGGTGTAGTCGAATGTGGTGCGGCCGGTTGCGTCGTCGACGCTTGTCAGCCTGCCCTTGCCGTACGCACCCTTATCGTAGGTGAAGCTTTCCGTGACATTCCCGCTGAAACGGTACGTCGGACGGTCAAGGCTATCAAATCCGTATTGGACCATCTTACCGTCGGCGGTGGTGGAGCTGGCGAGCCTGCCGATCGCATCGTATTGGTAGGTGGTCAGCCCGGTATCGGGGCTGGCGGCGCTGGTGACGTCACCGAAGCCATTGTAAGTGTAGTTGGTACGTAGGCCGCGCGGATCCTGCACGAACTGCAATTGCCCTTCCGGATTGTAGTGCCACCGCGTCTCGCCGCCATCCGGGGCGATGCGCAGGATCAACCTGTTCTGGGCATCGTAATTGAAGCGCGTGACATGGCCGGCCGCGTCGGTCCGGCTCTTCAAATTGCCGTTGCCATCGTATCGGTAGTCGATGCGCTGGCCGTGATTGCCGATATCGGTATAGGGGCGTCCCAGGGAATCGAGTACGGTAGTGCTGCTGAACTGGCCGTCAGGGACGATCACGGGGACACTGCCGGTCCCGGGTGTGCGTCGTTCTGAACTTTTGCGGTAGGTGTTCTTCGGCACGTCGAGCGCCAGCGTCGCGAAGCGCTGCGCCGCGTCGCCAATTTTTTCCAGCCGCCCGCTGATGTTGTAACGATAGCGATCAACCCGGCCGTCCGCGTACGACACGTCCGTGAGTTGGCGGTTGTTATTGTAGGTGAATGTCGTCACCCGGTCCCCATTTGGCAAGTGCTGGGTTTGCCTGATGAGATTGCCTTTGGGATCGTAGCCGAAATCGGTCGCGATGCCGTTGAGGTCGATATGCCTGCCCGCAAGCCCCAGGGCGTTATGGTTGCTCCAGCTCTGCTGCTGCCCCAGATAATTGGTGGTCGAGACAATGTTGCCCAGCGTGTCGTACTTGATGGTGGCGGTGACATTGCCCTCGGGAAGAACGCGTGTGACTGTGCGGGTCGCGATGGTGTTGTTCGGGTAGGTCGTGTAGCCATAGATTAGCTGACGTGTGGCTGACGATTTCAGATCGGTCCATGTCTCGGATTTGATCAGGCCAGCCTGGTATGCGTAATTGACCTTGGCGTAGGCTGTGTTCCCGGCGCCGCGAAACTCAGTTTGCACTATCTCGTCGCCGCTCCAGGTATGCGCCATGGTGGCGGCGTGCGCGGTGTTGGCGGCATTCGTGACGCTCACGAGTTTGCCGGCGACATCGAACGTGTAATCGGTCTTGTTGCCGTTCCAGTCGAGGGTATAGTCGACATAGCCGAGGCCGTCGTAAACGGTACGTGCGCTGGCCGCGGCACACGTGCCGGTCGCCGCGCGGGAGACGCTGGAAATCTTCAATGCCCCCTGAATCGGCACAAAACCATAGGTGACAGGCTGGCCACGCAGATCCGTTACCTTGGTCTGGTTGGCTCCATATTCAAACGTTTCCTTTTCCTCACCGCTTTCCAGGCCACTCTCCTTCACCCGGCGGTCCGCGTAGTAGCTGTAGCGGCTGTAGCGCTGGCCATTGATCTTCAGTCCGGTAAGCAGCGTGCCGTCCGCCGCTTCGTACAGGTATTCCCGAATATCCGGCGCCGTGCCCGGCGAGGTGACCTTGACGAGCATGCCGGCTCCGTTATACGCATAGGTCCAGATGCCACCTGCCGTGTCGCGTACCGTACTGACGCGCCCATTGCCTCCATATGTCAACTGGATGAACTGGCCCGCTGGGTTAGTTACCCTGCCAACCTTCGTGCCATCCAGGTAAGAAAACGTTAACACTGCGCCGGTCACATCGGTTGCGCTCTGTATGTAGCCACCGTTCGTGTAAGTCTGGGTTTTCTTGTTGTGGAAAAGCCGCCAGGAACTTCCATAGGTGAAAATCAACTCGCCAGTGGCCGCCGCGCCATTTACGGCATATGTGTAGCGGTTAGCCTCATCCGTCCAACCGATGTATTTGTAGACATATTTCGTTCCGTCTTCATCCGTGTAGGTCGCGGATGCGGGTATGCAGTCGCCGTTCGGTGTGTTGATGCAGTTGGCGAAGGTAAAAGGCAAGCCGAGGGAAATCGATACTGGCTAGCCAATGCGCGCCGAACATGCTGCCCGAGGCATGAATGCTGCGATAGGTGCGGTGCACGCCCAAGCCGTATTCTCCGCCGGAGGGGATGTCGAGCTCGGAAAGGTGTTTTTCTCCTGTAGCCAAGACGACCGGGTTGCTCGAAGAGGGCGATCCGCCTTCCATGACGCCGCAGTTCTTGTTGGAGTTGGCCGGCGAGGTGGGCTTGGCTTTTTGTCGGGGGCCGGGACCTGCGCTTTTTTCGGCGAAGGCGACGGCAACGCCGTAGGGCCCTTGAACGAATGATCGGATGTCGTTGCGCAAGATACCGTTGCCCGGACCCCGTTCGCCAAATATCTCGACGACGGCGACAAATTCGCCAGTGGAAGGCGGTTCGAGGGGCAGAACTTTGGGACGGTACCCGGATGGCGCCGCCGGGGCTGCCAACGTGGCCAGGATGACGCACAAACAAGGAAGCGACTTTTTCATAAGGCTCCTTATCGAGAGGCCAGAAATTCTGGGATGCAACTGATGGTGGAGCTAAGGAGTATGATTCGGGCCGAAAATTTCCATTTGACAACTATCAACTTGTAGTCCCGATGCCGCGCCTTGCCTTGAATGGGCTACCTTGTGCCGGTAAAGCCCCCGAGCCAAGCCCAGCCCCCCCTCTATGAGCGCAAGCCACAGTAATCCCTCTGTAGAGCACCGGGTCGTTTATAATTTCGCCTATACATTCCTCACAGATTACCTACCCCATGGCTATTACCATCAATACCCCGGCAGACATCGAAGGCATGCGCCTGGCGGGCCGCCTCGGCGCCGAGGTGCTGGACTACATCACCCCCTTCGTCAAACCCGGCGTGACCACGGGCGAACTGGACCGCCTGTGCCACGAGTACATGACCAATGTGCAGGGCACCATCCCGGCGCCGCTGAACTACTGCCCGCCCGGCTACACGCCCTACCCCAAGGCCATCTGCACCTCCGTCAACGACGTGATCTGCCACGGCATCCCGGGCGACAAGGTGCTCAAGAGCGGCGACGTGGTCAACCTGGACATCACCGTCATCAAGGATGGCTACCACGGCGACAACAGCCGCATGTTCTTCGTCGGCGAGCCGTCGATCCTGGCCAAGCGCCTGTCCGAGGTCACCTATGAATGCATGTGGCTGGGCATCTCCAAGGTGAAGCCGGGCGCGCACCTGGGCGACATCGGCCACGTGATCCAGCAGCACGCGGAAAAGGCCGGCTACAGCGTGGTGCGCGAGTTCTGCGGCCACGGCATCGGCAAGGTGTTCCACGAGGAGCCGCAGGTGCTGCACTACGGCCGCCCCGGCACGCTGGACGAGCTGAAGCCGGGCATGATCTTCACCATCGAGCCGATGATCAACGCCGGCCGCCGCGAGATCCGCGAAATGGGTGACGGCTGGACCATCAAAACCAAGGACCGCAGCCTGTCCGCCCAGTGGGAGCACACGGTGCTGGTGACCGAGACCGGCTACGAGGTGCTGACCATGTCGGCCGGCACGCCGCCGCCGCCGGCCATCGTGGCCGCCCAGGCCGCGCAAGCCGTTCCGGCCTGAGCGCCATGCCGCAGGCCGCCATGAAGAAGGAGCTGCGCGAGCAGCTCAAGAGCCAGCTCAAGTCCGGACGCCAGATGGTGGTGTCCGGTTTCCAGCAGGACGGCATGCCCGAGAAGCTGCTGCGCAACCTGCGCCAGGTGGTGGACGGCGTGCTGGTCAACGCCTGGGAAGAGGCCGCGCTGCCGCCCGAGACCGCGCTGGTGGCCGTGGGCGGCTTCGGCCGCGGCGAGCTGTTCCCCTACTCCGACGTCGATCTGCTGATCCTGCTGCACGAGGCGCCCAGCGCGGACACCCGCGCCCGCCTGGAGGAGCTGGTGCAGCTGCTGTGGGACCTGGGCCTGGAGATCGGCTCGTCCATCCGCACCGTCGACGAGTGCATGAGCGAGTCGCGGGCCGACATCACCGTGCAGACCAGCCTGCTGGAGGCGCGCCTGGTGTGCGGCAACCAGGCCCTGTTCGAGGAACTGCAGGCGCGCTACGACGCGGCCATGGACCCGCAGGCCTTCTTCCACGCCAAGATGCTGGAGATGCGCCAGCGCCACGCGAAATACGAGGACACCCCGTTCGCGCTGGAGCCGAACTGCAAGGAGAGCCCCGGCGGCCTGCGCGACCTGCAGGTGATCCTGTGGATGGCGCGCGCGGCCGGCCTGGCCAGCTCCTGGCGCACCTTGGCCACCCGCGGCCTGATCACGCAGACCGAGGCCAAGCAGCTGATGGAGAAGGAGCGCGCCTTCAAGGACATCCGCGTGCGCCTGCACCTGCACGCCGGACGGCGCGAGGACCGCCTGGTGTTCGACGTGCAGACCGCGATCGCCGAATCGATCGGCCTGCAGGCCACCGGCAGCGGCGCCCACATGCGCCGCGCCAGCGAATACCTGATGCAGCGCTACTACTGGGCCGCCAAGACGGTGACGCAGCTGAACACCATCCTGCTGCAGAACATCGAGGCGCAGCTGTTCCCGCAGGAGGAGGCGCCGGTCAAGATCAACGCCCGCTTCAACGAGGTGAACGGCTTCATCGACATCGCCGCCGACGACACCTTCGAGCGCACGCCCTCGGCCATGCTGGAGGTGTTCGTGCTGATGACCGAGCGCCCCGCGCTGAAGGGCATGACGGCCCGCGCCACGCGCGCGTTGTGGCACGAGCGCTTCAAGATCGACGCGGCCTTCCGCCAGGACCCGTTGAACCGCGCCTACTTCCTGCGCATCCTGCAGGCGCCGGTCGGCATGCTGCACGCGCTGCGGCGCATGAACGAGCTGTCGGTGCTGGGCCGCTACCTGCCCAACTTCCGCAAGATCGTCGGCCAGATGCAGCACGACCTGTTCCACGTGTACACCGTGGACCAGCACATCCTGATGGTGGTGCGCAACATGCGCCGCTTCACGATGACCGAGCACGCGCACGAGTACCCGTTCTGCAGCCAGCTGATGGCCAACTTCCCCAACCACTGGCTGCTGTACGTGGCGGCGCTGTTCCACGACATCGCCAAGGGCCGCGGCGGCGACCACTCCAAGCTGGGCGTGGCCGACGTGACGCAGTTCTGCGGGGAGCACGGCATCGCCGGCGAGGACACCGAACTGGTGGCCTTCCTGGTCGAGCAGCACCTGACCATGTCGCAGGTGGCGCAGAAGCAGGACCTGTCCGATCCGGACGTGATCCAGGCATTCGCCAAGCTGGTCAAGGACGAGCGCCACCTGACGGCGCTGTACCTGCTGACGGTGTCCGACATCCGCGGCACCAGCCCCAAGGTGTGGAACGCCTGGAAGGCCAAGCTGCTGGAGGACCTGTACCGCATGACCCTGCGCGTGCTGGGCGGCGAGCCGCATTCGGCCGACCGCGAACTGAAGAACCGCCAGCAGGAGGCGCTGGCCACGCTGCGCCTGTACGGCCTGCAGCCGGACGCGCACGAGGCGCTGTGGAAGCAGCTGGACGTGGCCTATTTCCTGCGCCACGACGCCTCCGACATCGCCTGGCAGACGCGCGCGCTGTACGACCGCCTGGACAGCCCAAGGCCGGTGGTCAAGTGCCGCCTGGCGCCGATCGGCGAGGGCTTGCAGATCGCCGTCTACGTGCACGACCAGCCGGACCTGTTCGCGCGCATCTGCAGCTATTTCGACCGCAAGAACTTCAGCATCCTGGACGCCAAGATCCACACCACCAAGCACGGCTACGCGCTGGACACCTTCCTGGTGACCGAGCAGAGCTTCGCCAAGAGCTACCGCGACATCATCAACCTGATCGAGCACGAGCTGTGCGAGCTGCTGAGCACGCAGTCGCCGCTGCCGGCGCCCACCAAGGGCCGGCTGTCGCGCCTGTCGCGCACCTTCCCGATCCAGCCCACCGTGGACCTGCGCCCGGACGAGCGCGGCCAGTACTACCTGCTGTCGATCGCCGCCAACGACCGCACCGGGCTGCTGTACTCGATCGCCAACGTGTTGACCAAGTACCGCATCAACCTGCACACGGCCAAGGTCATGACCCTGGGCGAGCGGGTCGAGGACGTGTTCCTGGTCGACGGCGCCGCGCTCAACAACGCGCGCAACCAGCTGCAGCTGGAAACCGATTTACTCGAGGCGCTCAAGGTCTGAGCCCCCTCACTTTCCGAAATCCTAGAAATGTCAGAAGAACTGTTACGCTTGTCCAAACGCATGTCCGAACTGGGCCTGTGCTCCCGCCGCGAAGCCGATGAGTGGATCGCGCGCGGCTGGGTGCGCGTGGACGGCAAGGTGGTGTCCGAACTGGGCACCAAGATTTACCCCAGCCAGCGCGTGACGGTCGAGCGCCAGGCCGCGGCCGAGCAATCGAAGCGCGTCACCATCCTGATCAACAAGCCGGTGGGCTACGTCAGCGGCCAGGCCGAGGACGGCTACACGCCGGCCGTGGCCCTGGTCAAGCCGGAAAACCGCTGGGCCGAGTGCCAGGCCCCGGAACAGTTCCACCCCACCCAGCTGCGCAGCCTGGTGCCGGCCGGCCGCCTGGACATCGACTCGGTCGGTCTGCTGGTGCTGACCCAGGACGGCCGCGTCGCCAAGCAGCTGATCGGCGAGCACACCGACATCGACAAGGAATACCTGGTGCGGGTACAGTACACCAAGGGCGACAAGCTGCCGGACGCCGACCTGCGCAAGCTGTGCCACGGCCTGTGGATGGACGGCAAGCCGCTGCTGCCGGCCAAGGTGCGCTGGCAGAACGAGGACCAGCTCAGTTTCACCTTGCGCGAGGGTAAGAAACGCCAGATCCGCCGCATGTGCGAGATGGTGGGCCTGAAGGTGCTGGGCCTGAAGCGGGTGCGCATCGGCAAGGTCAAGCTGGGTCACCTGCCCGAGGGCCAGTGGCGCTACCTGCGCGCGGACGAGCAGTTTTAAAACCACACTCGCGTCGGTAAACCGTGGTTTTCTTGCCATTTGGCAAGCAAATCGCCGCGGATGCTGTAAACTGTTGCGACCGGATTGACACTTTCCACAATCATAGAGACTCCCCGTTGTGAACGATCCCATTCCTAACGAATTCCGCAAGGGTCCGCCCGCGTTGATCGACGCGGTGGAGCCGATCGCGCCCGGTTCCAAGCCGCACGACATGACGAACCCGGACGACATCGGCGATTCGCTGACCATCCTGGCCGAGAATGGCGATCCGATTTCGGTGTACCCCAGCGGCACCGGCGAGGTGCTGGTGGCGCGCATCCTGTCGGTGCATCCGGAGGAGCCGCACTGGGTGCTGGAATTGAACGAGGGCGACGCCCTCCCGCCCGGCAACGCCACCTTCGTCACGTGGCTGCGCAGCGCCAAGTTCCAGTTCGCGCTGGCGCGCGAGGAGTGGACGCCGCTGCCGGACCAGCCCAACCTGATCCCGCTGGACTTCCCGGAAAAATGCCTGGTGCTGAACCGGCGCGCCGCCGCGCGGCTGGAGACGCCGCTGGGCATCTACTTCACCGCGTCGTTCGTCATGAACGGCAAGCCTTACGAGCTGCAGCTGTACGACGTGTCGCAGGGCGGCATCGGCATGCGCTGCGCGCCGCGCGACGCGCAGGGCCTGCACGTGGGGCGCAAGCTGCAGCGCGTGCGCCTGGAACTGGGGCCGGACGCCGTCATCATCGCCGACCTGGAGATCCGCCTGTCGCGCACCTACCGCTCCTTCCTGCTGGGCGAGCAGGTGCAGATAGGCTGCCAGTTCCTCAACATCTCGCCGCAGATGCAGGAAGAGCTGACCAAACAGATCGACCGCATGAACAGCCGCCACCGGCGGTAGGCGCCGCCGTTCCCGCGCGCGCGGGAACCCGGGTTCGCGGCGCGCGCCCCTTTCTCGTTATCCTCAGCGCATCGCCGCCAGGCGCTGCCCGTGCAGCGCGTCGGCAAGCTGCATGGCGGCGCGGGCCGCCTTCAGCGTCTGCACGTCGCGCTCCATCGGATGCGTGGCCGGCGCCGGCTGGGGCGGCAACGGGCGGCGCGCCACGGTCGGCAACTCGTTGGCCGACAGCGTGATGCGCGTGATGCTGCCCTGGGCGCGCTGCTCGGGCGCCGGCGCGGCGGCGGCGGGGTCGATGGAGGCCTGCACCGGCGGCGGCGCATCCCCCAGTTCGGTCTGCGCGGCGGGGGCCGGCAGCATCACCACTTCAGTGGCCGGAGCCTGCGCGCGCGCGGGCCCGATGGACATGACCAGCACGCAAGCGCGCAAAATCAGACGGGTGGCGGTGTCGCGGTTCATGGCGTTCTCCTCTTTCGGGGTGTGGTGCCATGATGCCGCGCCGCCCGGTGGCGGTCTGTGCGGAGCCTAACCTACCTGGCGCAGTCGCAGATATCCTGCCCCTTGTCGAACACGATGCGCCACTTGCCCGAGGGCTCCAGCCGCCACACCGAGTTGAAGCGCGCGATCAGCTTGCCCTTGGGGTCGTACACGGGGCCGGAGGAATGGGCCAGCGTGCCGGAGTCCAGCACATCCACCTGGTCCGGCTCCCACGAGAACGGCGCCTCCTTGCCGTCGTAGAACTTCTTCCAGAATTGCGTCACCTGCTCCTTGCCGCGCAGCGGCACCGGGCCGGAATAGAAGACGGTCTCGTCGGCCAGGAAGGACGTGAAGCCGGCCAGGTCGCGCTGCGCCATGGTGGCGGCGAAGGCGCGCTCGGTGTCGGCCACCTGCCGCTTGAGCTCGGCGTTCGAGGGCGCGGCGTGGACGCAGGCCAGGGGCAGGCCCAGGGCGAGGACGGCGGCGGCGATCATGGGTCTCATCTGTTCTCCCGGTTGAGTTGGAACCATGATGGTAGCATTTGCATCGAGTCCGAAAGTGGAGTATAACGAATACATATTTGGAGGATATATGTATCCAGCCTACGCCTACCCCAAGAGCCGCTTCCAGCCGCAAAAGCCGGTCGACCTGAACGCGCGCGAGGAGCGCGAGCGCCTGTCGCAGGCGGCGCTGAAGGGCTTTTTCAAGCTCGCCGCCGCCTGGAGCGTGCGCGACGACGACGCCCGCGAACTGCTGGGCGGCCTGTCCAGCAGCAGCTATTACGACTGGAAAAAGAACCCGCAACGGGTGCTGGAGGTGGACCGCATCACGCGCATCTCCTACCTGCTGGGCATCTACAAGGCGCTGCACATCCTGTACGGCGACGAGCTGGCCGACCGCTGGGTGGCGCTGCCCAACAAGAACGCCATTTTCGCCGGCGGCACGCCGCTGGCCTATATGCAGGCCGGCGGGCTGCTGGCCATGCAGACGGTGCGCCGCCTGCTGGACGCGCGCCGGGGAGCCGTCTAGTGCCGGCGTCGCCCCCGCTGACCCTGCTGCGGCAGTTCGACACTTGCCGCCTGATCCAGTCCCGCTTCGCCGACGTGGAGGATTCCGTGCTGGCGCCGCTGGCCGACAACGAGGCCGAGCTGCACGAGCTGTTCGAGCTGGACAACGCCACCAACGCGCGCCTGATCGCCGAGCACGGCGGCGCGCCCGGCATCGGCATCGACGAGCTGGTGTTCCGGGTTCCCAACTACCGCATCATCAACGCCGCCTTCACCTACGCGCGCCCCGAGGGCAGCCGCTTCAACGACGGCGAGCGCGGCGCCTGGTACTGCGCCTTCGACGCCGACACCGCGCTGGCCGAGGTCACCTTCCACAAGACGGTGGAGTACGCCGAGATCGGCTACTTCCGCGACAGCGTCAGCTACCAGTGCATGCTGGCCGATTTCACGGCCGTGTTCCACGACCTGCGCGGCCAGTCGCGCTACGAGAAATGCCTGGACCCGGGCAGCTACGTCGCCTCGCAAAAGCTGGCCGAGCGGCTGCTGGACGAGGGCTCGACGGGCGTGATCTTCCCCAGCGTGCGGCGGGCGGGCGGCACCAACCTGGCCTGCTTCCGGCCCGCGCTGGTGGGCAATGTTCGCAAAGGCGACGCCTATCGGTTAACATGGGAAGGCGGCCCGGTGCCGCGCGTCGCCACCATTTGACTCCGATATGCAAACCAAACCCGAAAAAGACACCGAACTGCGCCTGAAGATCAACCGCGAGACCGCGCGCGTGCCCTGGACCGAGCTGATCAAACACTTCGCCTCCGGCACCGTGGTGTGGGTCGCCGACGAGCTGGACCTGGTCGACGTCGCCGTGCGCATCTCGCACGACGACAAGGACAACATCACGCAATGGATGGCCGCCGGCCGGATCGCCAAGGTCTCCGACGCGCAGGCGCAGCGCTGGCTGGACGACAACGCCAGCCTGTGGGCCAGCGTGGTCAGCCCCTTCATCCTCGTGCAGCAGGAAAAGCGCAAGCCGCACTGAAGCCTCGGATCATTGCCACTTTTACATCGGTGTCAGGCGCGACATTCGGACATTTTGCGGCGGCGCATCTTGCATGCCGCAAATTTGTCCGAATGTCGCGCCTGACACCGATGTTTTTTTGATAACATAGGGTTGGCGCGGCGTCATTGGGAGAGGTCCACGGCGTACAGCGCGTAGCCTTTGCCGCCGCCGTCGTCGGACCGCAGTTCGCTGACGTGGTCCAGGCCCGCCTCGCGCGCCACGGCGAGCTGGCCGGGCGCGGAGTGGAACACCACCGGTCCCCGGGTCTTCACGCTGGCGAAGCGCCAGCTGCGCGCGCCGCCGTTCCGTTCGCGGCTCAGCGTCCTGGCCTGCCGGATATAGGCGATCATCACGTCGCGGCTGGCGTCCGGCGCGGCGAAGATGGTCTTGCCGCCATCGAGGCCGGGGAAGCCGCCGCCACCGCTGGCGCGGTAGTTGTTGGTGGCGACCAGGAACTCCTGCCCGTCCGCCACCTCCCTGCCCCGATAGCTCAGGCCTTGCACCCGCTTGCCCGGCGGCCGCGTGAGGTCGATGCGGTAGCTGACGTCCGGGCTGCTGAGCATGTCGAAGTTGTAGCCGGCGAAGGCGCTGTTGACCAGTTCCTGCGGCGCCGTCAAGGCCGGGTCGATGGTGTTGAAACGTTCGGCGGCCTTTTCCAGCCAGGCCTTGAGGCCCGCGCCGTCGATCTTCACGCCGTACAGCGCGTTGGGATACAGGTACAGGTCGGCCGCGTTGTACAGCGCGAGATCGCCGGCCTTGACGTCGGTGTAGTCGCCCGGCCCGGCCGCGCCGCTCTTGAACGGCGCGGACATCGACAGCACCGGCAGCGACGCGTAGCGCGGCAGGTTGGCCTTCACGTATTGCGCCAGATAGGCGGCCTGCGCCTGGTTCACGATCTGGATCGCGCTGACGTCGCCCACGTCGGCGAAATAGGTCGTCATGCGGAATTCGGTGCGGCCCACGGGCGTCCGCACATAGCGCATGGTGGCCTCGTGCTCGGCCGCCACCAGCGGCGCGATGGACGGGTCGGCCGCCACATGGCTCTTGTCGGCCCGCTGCAGCGCGCGCACCTCCACCGTGGTCCTGTCCCTGTCGACCATCCAGCGCCCCCCTTCGCGCCGCAGCCGCAGGCCGATCACGCCCAGGTGCTTGCCCCACTGGCTGGCCATCACCGTCGGCACGCCGTGCACCGTGCCTTTCACCTTGTCCACGCCGGGCAGATTGTGCTGCGGCGCGGCGCTGGAGGCGTTCGGGAACGCCTGGTGCGCGTGGCCGGTCAGCATGGCGTCGATGCCCGGCACTTGCGCCAGGTGCCAGCTGCCGTCCTCCATCCCCTGCGAATACGGTCCGCCATCGAGGCCGCCGTGCGATATCGCCACCACCAGGTCCGCGCCCCGCGCACGCATTTGCGGGATGTATTTTTGCGCCGCCTCGCGCACCCCTTCCGTGTAGACCCGGCCCTCCAGCGCCTTCCTGTTCCAGTTCATGATCATCGGCGTCACCAGGCCGATGATGCCCACCTTGAGCACCGTTTCGAACGGCTTGCCATCCGGGCCGGTGGCGGTGACGCGCTTGTCGATGATGGCGTAGGGCTGGAACAGCGGCTTGCCGCTCTTCTTGCTGTAGACGTTGGCCAGCACGATGGGGAACGCCGGACCGGCGCAGCGCGGCTGCGCGCCGTCCACGCCGTCGACATCGAGGCGGCTGCCCGTCACCTGGTTCAGGAACGGCAGGCCGTAGTCGAAATCGTGGTTGCCCAGGCCCGCGCCGTCCACGCCCAGCAGGTTCATGGCCTTGTGGATGGCCAGCGCCTGCCCGCAGGGCACCGGCGCGGCCAGGGCCTGGTAATCGGCCAGCGCCGTGCCCTGGATGGTGTCGCCGTTGTCGAGCAGCAGCGTGTTGGGGAATTCGGCGCGGGCCTGGCGGATCAGCGTGGCGGTGCGTTCCAGGCCGGACGAGGGATCGGCGGCCAGCTTGTAGTAGTCGTAGCCGAGCACATTCGCGTGCAGGTCCGTGGTTTCCAGCAGCGCCAGCGTGGCTTGCGCGCCCTCCGGCGTGGCGCCCGTCGCGGCGCTTCGCGGCGGCGTGCCGCACGCGGCCAGGAGCAGGGGCAGAAGTATGGGAAGCAGCGTGGGCGGCGGGCGGGAGCGCATGGGTTTGTCCAATCGGCAAAACACGGTTGCGCAGCATCATACGATCCGGCACCATCCTTATCAAGCGGATGACGCCGGGGGGCGTCCGCTTCCCCGCGGGCCGCGTACGGTAAACCCTCTCATCCGGTCTCTCTTTTCTTCTCTTTTTCCCGCTTTCTCTCTCTTTTTCGGATTTTCCGATCAAAAGAGGAGAAAAGAGAAGAAAAGAGAAGGGGAAAAAGAATGTTTACCGTAGTGTCAGTCCAAGTACCCACCGACACCCTGCTTAAACTGCTCGGGCATTTGAAAGAGCAAGGCGGGAAGCGCGACGTGTCCCAGGCGATGTCGCTCGCCCTGTGCGAGTGGCTGGCCCGCCAGACCGGCGCCCCGCCCGAGGAGCCTCTGATGCGCGGCTATCAATGGAAATCACTGTTTCTGCCGGAGGGCACGTGTTTGCGCTCCTGGAGCTACGGCCAGCCCAACTACGCGCGGGTGGTCGGCGACCAGATCATCCACGACGGCCGCGCCGTCTCCCCCAACCAGTTCGCCCGCTCGTTCGCCAGGACCAACCGCAACGCCTGGGACGACCTCCTCGTCAAGCGTCCCCAGGACAAAGGCTGGAAGAAGGCCTCGATTCTCCGCAAGGAGCTTGCGGCCACGCCCGCCGCGGCGGGTCGGCCCGCCGGCCAAGCCGCCCGACGGCGCGGAACCGTCCCCGGCCGCGCCGCCCACGGCCGAACGGCGTCCCGCTCCCGAAAGCGGCGGCTGGAGCCTGCCCGAACGGCGCAAATTCCGCTACCGGCTCGAAGATGTCGCGTTCGAATAGGCGCGCCGCTCCTTTCTCAGCCGAGCGCTTCGTGGGAACCCTCCACTCGGGTATAATCTAGGGTTTGATTTCACTACTAGAAGAAGATCATGGAAGCCGAACGCATCAACGCC
Organism: Pseudoduganella namucuonensis; assembly: GCF_900116645.1. Lineage (GTDB taxonomy): Bacteria > Pseudomonadota > Gammaproteobacteria > Burkholderiales > Burkholderiaceae_D > Rugamonas > Rugamonas namucuonensis. Next base: position 15,014 of record NZ_FPBO01000023.1, read on the forward strand.
CTCTCCGCCCTGCTCGCCGATCTGACGACCCGCGAAGCCGAACTTCGGAGGTATCTTTGACTTCACTGTCAAGTCGGAGAAGCTGGAACAAGTAAACGAGGAACTGGAAGACCCCACCGTCTGGAACGACCCTAAGCGCGCGCAGGACCTGGGCCGCGAGAAAAAGGCGCTGGAGGCCATCGTCCACACGCTGACCAAGGCCGACGCCGACCTGAAGGACATGGCCGACCTGTTCGCCATGGCCAGGGAGGAAGGCGACGACGACACGCTGGAGGCGGTCATCGCCGACACCGAGGAAATCAAGGCCGTCATCGAAGGCATGGAATTCCGCCGGATGTTCAACAATCCGATGGACCCGAACAACTGCTTCATCGACATCCAGGCCGGCGCCGGCGGCACCGAGGCCCAGGACTGGGCCTCCATGCTGCTGCGCCAGTACCTGCGCTATTGCGAGCGCAAGGGCTTCAAGGTCGAGATCATGGAGCAGTCCGACGGCGAGGTGGCCGGCATCAAGACCGCGACCCTGAAGGTCGAGGGCGACCACGCCTATGGCTACCTGCGCACCGAGACCGGCGTGCACCGCCTGGTGCGCAAGTCGCCGTTCGACTCGGCCAACGGCCGCCACACCTCGTTCACGTCGCTGTTCGTCTACCCCGAGGTGGACGACTCGATCGACATCGAGATCAACCCGGCCGACCTGCGCATCGACACCTACCGCGCGTCCGGCGCCGGCGGCCAGCACATCAACAAGACCGACTCCGCGGTGCGCCTGACGCACGGCCCGTCCGGCATCGTGGTGCAGTGCCAGAACGACCGCTCGCAGCACCGCAACAAGGCCGAGGCGATGGACATGCTGAAGGCCAAGCTGTACGAGCTGGAACTGCGCAAGCGCATGAGCGAGCAGCAGAAACTGGAGGACTCCAAGACCGACGTGGGCTGGGGCCACCAGATCCGTTCCTACGTGCTGGACCAGTCCCGCATCAAGGACCTGCGCACCGGCTTCGAGACGGGCAACACCAAGGGCGTGCTGGACGGCGACCTGGACGACTTCATCTCGGCATCCCTCAAACAAGGCGTATAAGGAAAACCGCATCCGATGGCTCCAGCACAGCGCGCATTCATCTTCGACATGGACGGCACCATCGTCGACAACATGGCCTTCCACACCAAGTCGTGGATCACGTTTTTCGAACGGCGCGGCCACGCGCTGGACCCGGATGAGTTCTTCCGCTCCACCGCCGGCCGCCAGGGCCACGAGATCATGCGCACCTACCTGGGCGCGCATATCACGAAGGAGGAAAGCGCCGCGCTGGACGCCGAGAAGGAATCGCTGTACCGCGAGCTGTACGCGCCGCACCGCGCCACCGTGACCGGTTTCGACCGGCTGATCGCCGCCGCCAAGGCGGACGGCGTGGCGCTGGCCGTGGGCACCGCCGCGCCCACCGACAACGTGGTCTTCACGCTGGACGGCCTGGACCTGCGCAGGCACTTCGACGCCATCGTCGGCGCCGCCGATGTCGCGCGCGGCAAGCCCAATCCGGACGTGTTCCTGCTGGCGGCAGAGCGCTGCGGCGCCGCGCCGGAGCACTGCATCGTGTTCGAGGACGCGCCGCTGGGCGTGGAGGCGGCCCGCCGCGCCGGCATGCGCGCCGTGGTGCTGACCACCACCCTGCCGGCCGAGGCCTTCGCCGAATACGACAACGTGATTTGCGTGGCGCGCGACTTCAGCGAACTCGATGTCGAGCAACTGTTCGCCACCGCCGCCGACTAATTCAACAATAACGACTCAACACCATGACTACGGACATCCAAGAACAAGCAGCATCGCCGGCCCCGGACGAGAACAAGCTCATCGCCGAGCGCCGCGCCAAGCTGGCCGCGATCCGCGAAAAAGGCGTCGCCTTCCCGAACGACTTCAAGCCGGCCCACAAGGCCGCCGACCTGCGCCTGCAATACGGCGACAAGACCCGCGAAGAGCTGGAGGCCGATCCGGTGCAGGTCACCCTGGCCGGGCGCATGATGTTCAAGCGCGAGGCCGGCAAGAAGGCCGCCTTCGCCACGCTGCAGGACTCGTCCGGCGCGCGCGCCGACGGCCGCATCCAGATCTACGCCACGCTGGACCTGACCGGCGAGGAAGCCATGGCCGCGCTGCACCACTACGACCTGGGCGACATCCTGGGCGTGACGGGCACGCTGTTCAAGACCAAGACCGACGAACTGACCATCAAGGTCAGCGAGCTGCGCCTGATCACCAAGTCGCTGCGCCCGCTGCCGGACAAGTTCCACGGCCTGGCCGACCAGGAGACCAAGTACCGCCAGCGCTACGTGGACCTGATCATGAACGACGAGACGCGCCGCACCTTCAAGGCCCGCACCGCCGCCATGTCGTCGATCCGCCGCTTCATGGAGAAGAACGACTTCATGGAGGTGGAAACGCCGATGCTGCACACCATCCCCGGTGGCGCCGCCGCGAAGCCCTTCATCACCCACCACAACGCGCTGGACATGCAGATGTACCTGCGCATCGCGCCCGAGCTGTACCTGAAGCGCCTGGTGGTGGGCGGCTTCGACCGCGTGTTCGAGATCAACCGCAACTTCCGCAACGAGGGCGTGTCGATCCGTCACAATCCCGAGTTCACGATGATGGAGTTCTACGCCGCCTACACCGACTACAAGTGGCTGATGGACTTCACCGAGGCCGTGATCCGCCAGGCCGCCATCGACGCGCACGGCACCGCCACGCTGACCTACGGCGGCCGCGAGCTGGACCTGGCCAAGCCCTTCCACCGCCTGACCATCGTCGGCGCCATCAACAAGTTCGCGCCGCACTACACGGACGCGCAGCTGAACGACGCGGAATTCATCAAGGCCGAGCTGCTCAAGTTCGGCGTCAAGCCGCACGCGCACTCGGGCCTGGGCGCGCTGCAGCTGGCGCTGTTCGAGGAGACCGCCGAGTCGCAGCTGTGGGAACCGACCTACATCATCGACTACCCGGTCGAAGTGTCGCCGCTGGCGCGCGCCTCCGACACCCGCGCCGGCATCACCGAGCGCTTCGAGCTGTTCATGGTGGGCCGCGAGATCGCCAACGGCTTCTCGGAGCTGAACGACGCGGAGGACCAGTCGGCGCGCTTCCTGGCGCAGGTCGCGGCCAAGGACGCGGGCGACGAGGAAGCCATGTTCTACGACGCGGACTACATCCGCGCGCTGGAATACGGCATGCCGCCGGCCGGCGGCTGCGGCATCGGCATCGACCGCCTGATGATGATCATCACCGATTCGCCCAACATCCGCGACGTGCTGCTGTTCCCGCACCTGCGCAAGGAAGACTGACCTCCTTGACGTGAAAAAAGCCGCCCGGCTCGAAGCCCGGCGGCTTTTTTTATCCCAAACCAGCGGCAAAGGCCGGGGTCAGACCCCATGGGGTCTGACCCCAGGATTTGCCTCTGGTTTCAATGCACGATCACTGCACGATGCGATAGCAAGGCGTGTAGGCCTTGCCCGCCAGCTTCATGCGGCTCTGCGCCACGAACGACGCCAGCAGCGCGTCCATCGGCCCCATGATGCTCGGGTCGCCGTGGATCTCGAAGTGGCCGTATTTCTCGATCGCGCGGATGCCCTCGTCCTTCACGTTGCCCGCCACCACGCCGGAGAAGGCCCGGCGCAGATTGGCCGCCAGCAGGTGCGTGGCCTGGTTCTTGTGCAAACTCAGGTTGCGCATGTTCTCGTGCGTGGGCGCGAACGGACGCTGGAACTCGTGGTCGATCTTCAGCGCCCAGTTGTAGTAATAGGCGTCGCTGCGCGACTTGCGGAACTCGCGCACCTCCTTGATCCCGGCCTGCATCTCGCGCGCCACCAGTTCCGGATCGTCGACGATGATCTTGTAGCGCTTCTGCGCCTCCGGACCCAGCGTGTCGGCGATGAACTGGTTGATCTGCACGAAGTACTCGCGCGAGGTCTCCGGCCCGGTGAAGATCAGCGGGAACGGGATGTTGGCGTTCTCCGGATGCAGCAGGATGCCCAGGATGTACAGGATCTCCTCGGCCGTGCCGGCGCCGCCCGGGAACACCAGGATGCCGTGCCCGGTGCGCACGAACGCCTCCAGCCGCTTCTCGATGTCGGGCATGATGACCAGGCTGTTGACGATGGGGTTGGGCGACTCGGCGGCGATGATGCCCGGCTCGGAGATGCCCAGGTAGCGCCCCTGGTGGGTGCGCTGCTTGGCGTGGCCGATGGTGGCGCCCTTCATCGGCCCCTTCATCGCGCCCGGGCCGCAACCGGTGCAGATGTCCAGCCCGCGCAGTCCCAGCTGGTAGCCGACCTCCTTGGAGTAGTTGTACTCGGCGCGGTTGATCGAGTGGCCGCCCCAGCACACCACCATGTTCGGGTTCAAGTGCGGCACCAGCACGCCCGCGTTGCGCAGGATGTGGAACACCGCGTCGGTGATGCCGTCGGTGCGGCTCAGGTCGAACTTGGGATTGTCGGTCACCTCGTTGCTGACGAAGACGATATCGCGCAGCACCGAGAACAGGTGCTCGTGTATGCCCTTGATCATTTTGCCGTCGACGAAGGCGATCGACGGCGCGCCCTTGATCTCGAGCTTGATGCCGCGCTCGCGCTGCATGATGTCGATATCGAAAGACTTGTAGCGTTCCAGCAGTTCCTTTCCATCGTCGATCGTACTGCCGCAGTTCAGCACCGCCAGGGCGCAGTTGCGGAAGATGTTGTACAGCCCGCCCTTACCGGAATCGAGCAACTTGTTTACTTCCGCCTTCGAGAGCACCTCCAGCATGCCCTCGGGGGAAATCAGGGTATCGACAACGTCATGTTCCATGATACGAGCATCCTTATTCAGATCCACTTACAACTCTTGAGCCTGCGACACCAATATACGACAACTCCGGGGCTTTGGGGCCCCAGTTTGATAGCCAGCGGCTATCAAGCGTGCTGCTTTCCAGACACACTGTTGTGATAGTAGCCATATTGCTGCATTGCAGCAAGCTAATTGCTAGACAAGGGCGCGCGGTAGATTAAAATGGCGCCCTGTTGGGACGCGGACCGCCGGCGAACACGCTACAAGCGAGCTTGCCTGGTCCGGTCCCATATTTTTTATTAAACGAAAATATTTTTCAGGAGAAGCCGCATGAGCGGTGCTACGACGCAGAATCCCGCGGACATCAATCCGCCGGAGTTCAAACAGATCCTGGGGCACCCCGCCCCGCTGTGGATGCTTTTCATGACCGAGTTCTGGGAACGCTTCGCGTTCTACGGCATCCGCTGGGCCCTTGTGCTCTACATCGTGGCGCAATTCCACGGCGGCGCGGCCAGCGGCCAGGCCGACGCCAACCTCACCTACGGTTCCTACCTGGCCCTCGTGTACGCGGCGGCCCTGTTCGGCGGCTACGTGGCCGACCGCGTGCTGGGCTACCAGCGCTCCATCCTGGTGGGCGCCGTGTTCATGGCCATCGGCCTGTTCGCCATCGCCCTGCCCGACCCCACCATCTTCAAGCTCGGCCTGGCCACCATCATCGTCGGCAACGGCCTGTTCAAACCGAACATCTCGACCATGGTCGGCAAGCTGTACAGCGTGGCCGATCCGCGCCGCGACTCCGGCTTCACCATCTTCTACATGGGCATCAACACCGGCGCCCTGATCGCGCCCGTGCTGACCCAGCTGCTGGCGGAAGAAGTGTTCGGCACCGGCGGCATGCCGTCGTACAAGGTGGTCTTCATGGCCGCCGGCGTCGGCATGATCATCAGCCTGATCTGGTTCTTCGTCGGCCGCGCCCAGCTCAAGGGCATCGGGGCGCCCGACCCGCAAGCCGGCGGCATGGCCCGCGTGGCCTACGTGTCGCTGGGCTGCCTGGCCGTGATCCCGGTGGCCTACCTGCTGCTGGCGGTGGGCGCCAACAACCTGCAGATGGTGCTGTCGGGCCTGTTCGTGCTGCTGGCCGTCATGCTGCTGGTGGAGGGCTTCCGCAACGGCAAGGTGGCGCGTGAAAAGGTCATCGCCATGCTGGTGATCTTCTTCTTCAACATCGTGTTCTGGATGTTCTTCGAACAGGCCGGCAGCTCCTTCACCTTCCTGGCCGAGCACATCGTGCGGCGCGACTTCGGCGGCTGGACCTTCCCCACCGCCTGGTTCCAGACCGTGAACTCGCTCGCCATCATCGGCTGCGCGCCCATCGTGGCCGCCGGATGGGTGATGCTGGCCAAGCGCAACGCCAACCCGTCCATCCCGCGCAAGTTCGGCCTGGGCATCCTGTTCAACGCGGCCGCCTTCGGCCTGCTGTGGTTCTCGCTGTCGACCCTGGTGGGCGCCGACAGCAAGATCCCGTTCTGGACCCTGTTCATGGTGTACGTGATCCAGTCCGTGGGCGAGCTGTGCCTGTCGCCGATCGGCCTGTCGATGGTGACCAAGCTGGCGCCGACGCGCCTGGTCGGGCTGGGCATGGGCGGCTGGTTCCTGTCCACCGGCATCGGCAACAACCTGTCCGGCATCTTCGCCTCGCACGCCAGCGGCGAAAGCGGCATGTCGGTCACGACCGCGCTGAGCGCCTACACGCAAGGCTTCTACATCCTGCTCGCCTGCGGCGTGCTGCTGTTCCTGCTGGCCCCGCTGATCAACAAGCTGATGCACGGCGTCAAGTAAGCGCCACCACAAAAAGCGCCCAGGGCTATTTAATTAAATGGCCCTGGGCGCTTTTTCATTGCGCCGACAGCCAGGCGTCGAGGCGGGCCTCGGCGCCGGGGGGCAGATGCAGGCCGAGCTTGCTGCGGCGCCACAGGATGTCGGCGGCCGTCACCGCCCATTCGTAGCGCCTCAGGTATTCGACCTCGGCGGCGTACAGGCCGGGTTCCAGTTCCCCGCCCATGTCGGCCAGCGCGGCGCGGCCGGACAGCAGCGTGTGCACCCGCGTGCCGTAGGCGCGGCAGTAGCGCGCCAGCAGGCCGGGCGCCAGCCACGGGTACTGCTTGGCGACCTTGGCCTCCCATTCGCCGTAGCGCAGCACCGCGCAGTTCTGCGGCGTGTCGCCATACAGGTCGCCGCCCGGCAGGCAGGCCTTGGCGGTCCATCCGCGCTGGGGACTGCCCAGCGATTTGCACACCAGGTCCACCGCCTCCTCGGCCAGCTTGCGGAAAGTGGTGATCTTGCCGCCGAAGATGCTCAACAGCGGCGCGCCGCCCTCGGCCTCCACCTCGAAACGGTAGTCGCGCGTGACGGCCTTGGCGTCGGCCGCCGCGTCCTCCACCAGCGGCCGCACGCCGGCGTAGGTCCACACCACGTCGTCCGGCCGCACCGGCGCGCTGAAGTACTGGCTGACCAGCTCGCACAGGTAGGCCACCTCGGCGCCGTCGATGGCGACCGCGTTCGGGTCGCCGCGGTAGTCCAGATCCGTGGTGCCGATCAGCGTGTAGTCCCCCTCGTAGGGGATGGCGAACACGATGCGGCCGTCGCGGTGCTGGAAGATGTAGGCGTGTTCGTGCTCGAACAGGCGCTTGACGACGATGTGGCTGCCCTTGATCAGCCGCAGGCTGCGCGCGTCCCGGCGCGGCAGGGCCATGCCGAGCAGGCTGGCGGTCCACGGCCCGGCCGCGTTCACCACGCAGCGCGCGCGCACCACGCTCTCCACGCCGTCGGCCTGGCGCAGCGTGGCGTACCAGTGGTCCCGCTCGCGCCGCAGCGCCACGCACGCGGTGCGGGTCTTGATGGCGGCGCCCTTGCGGCAGGCGTCCATGGCGTTGAGCACGACCAGCCGCGCGTCGTCCACCCAGCCGTCGGAATAGACGAAGCCGCGCGTGAACTCGGGCCGGAGCGGACGGCCCGCCACGTGGCAGCGCAGGCGCACGCCGTGCGAGCCGGGCAGCAGCTCGCGCCGGGCGAGGAAATCGTACAGGAACAGGCCGGCCCGTATCAGCAGCGCGGGACGCTGCCCCGGCGCGTGCGGCATCACGAAGCGCAGCGGACGGATGATGTGCGGCGCGCAGCGCATCAGCACCTCGCGCTCGATCAGCGCCTTGCGCACCAGCGCGAACTCGTAGTATTCCAGGTAGCGCAGGCCGCCGTGTATCAGCTTGGTGGAGGCCGACGAGGTGTGCGAACCCAGGTCGTCCTTTTCGCACAGCACCACGCACAGCCCGCGGCCGGCGGCGTCCCGCGCGATGCCCGCGCCGTTGATGCCGCCGCCAACCACCAGCAAATCGCATTCGATATCGTGTCCGCCCACCGCCATGCTCTCTCATTCACTCCGGCAAGCCATCAATGTTGCCGTGGGATAAAGATACGCCATTCCCGAAATACTGCCAACTACTATCGCGGCCGCTATTCGGTGGAGGCCAGCAGCGCGCGCTCCATCTCCGCCACCTCCGCCGTCAGCCACGCGCGGAAGTGGACGATCTTGGGCATGCGGTCCTTGTTGATGTTGTTGAGCAGGCGGTAGGCGGACTTGTAGGAGATGGGCCGGCCCTTCATCATGCGCAGCGCGCCCTTGCGCAAGTCCTCGTAGACGATGCTGTAGGCCACCAGCGCCACGCCCTGCCCGGCCACCGCCGCCTGCGCCAGCACGCCCCAGTGGCTGTAGCCCTTGGAGATGTGGTGGCAGGCCTTGGGCAGGCCGTTGGCCTCCATGTAGCGGTGCCATTGCACGTTGCTGCCCTCGTCCAGCAGCGGCAGGTCGCGCAAGTCTCGGAGCGTGAATTCGTCGCGGCCGGGCGGCAGGATGTCCGGGCTGTAGACGGCCACCAGGCGCTCGCGGAACAGCACCGCCGGGTCGCCCGGCTCGTGGCCGCCGTAGCGGATGGCCACGTCGACGCTGTCGTCCTCCAGGCTCACCACACGGTCGCTGGCGTCCAGCCGGATGTCGAGGTCCGGGTGCAGGCGCGTGAAGTGCGTCAGCCGCGGCGCCAGCCATTTCAGCGCGAAGGAATGGGTGCTGGAGATGCGCAGCACGTTCTCCTCGCCGCTGTCCTGCAGCGCGGCGGCCTTGCCGCGCAGGTCGGCCAGCACGCGCGTGACGGTGGCGGCGAAGTCGCGCCCCTTCTCGGTCAGCTCCACGTTGCGCGGGTGGCGCAGGAACAGCGCGAAGCCCAGCTCCTCCTCCAGGTTGCGGATCTGCTGGCTGACGGCGGCCGGCGTCTTGAACAGCTCCTCGGCGGCCAGCTTGAAGCTGCCCAGGCGGGCCGCGCACTCGAGGTCGATCAGGCCGGACAGGCTGCGCAGGGGCTTTTTCATGGATTAGATTTTCTTGTTCTCAGACTGGCAATTTTCTCGTTTGATCAGCCATCGGCGCTACCGCAGAATGGACCTCACACAAACAGGAGAATAACATGCACAAGAATATCTTGGTGATGGGCGGCACGCGCGGCCTCGGCGCGGCGCTGGTGGACAAGCTGCTGGACGCGGGCCACACGGTCGCGGTGGCCGACAGCGGCATCGCTCGGGACGGCTTCGGCACACGCGCGCGCCGCATCGTCGCGGACCGCGCCGACCACGCGGCCATGCGCGCGGCCTTCGCCGGCGAGGTCCGTTTCGATATCGTGTATGACCTGCTGTGCCACAACCCGCTGGACGCGGCCATCGCCATCGAAGTCCTGGCCGGCAAGGTGGACCGCTACGTGATGGCCTCGTCCATCGAGGTCTATCGCAACCTCATGGGCCGCCACGACGGCCCGTTCGAGGAGCTGGACCTGGACCTGTCGTCGCAGCGGGTGGATATGGGCTATCCGTGGCACGACGCGCTGCTGGCCGACTACCGCCGCGCCGACGGCATGCGCCAGGCCGAGGCGCTGCTCTACCGCGACGCCACGCTGCCGGTGGTGACGGTGCGCCTGGCGCACGTGCTGGGCCAGGCGTCCGGCGGGGACGCGGGCGACCGCGCCGCCGGCGACCCGCTGGCCCACTACGTGGCCCTGGCGCAGACCGACCAGGCGCTGCTCTACGCGAACGGCCGCGCCACCACGTCCTTCCTGGACGCGGAAGGGGCCAGCGCCTTCCTGCTGTGGGCCGGCGCGCAGGACTTCCTCGGTCCCGTGAACGCGGCCAGCGGCGGCCAGTTGTCCGCGCTGGGATTGCACCGCCGCGTGGGCGAGGTGCTGGGGCTGAAGGTGCGCGCGCTGCCGCTGACCACGCAGGCCGGACTCAGCCCCTTCGACCTGCCGCACCCGCTGGTGCTGAACACGGAGCGCGCCGCCGCCATGGGCTTCCGCTTCAGCCGCGTCGACGGCTGGCTGGACCTGCTGATCCACCAGCACCAGCCGGACCTGGTGGCCGGCCAGGCGCCCGTGCGCGTTACCGTGGCTGCTTGTACACCACGCCGTCCTTCATCACAAACTTCACTTGTTGGAGCAAGGTGATGTCCTTGAGCGGGTCGCCGTCGACGGCCACGATGTCGGCGGCGTAGCCCGGCTCCACGGCGCCCAGGCGGCCGGACTGGTTCAGCAGCTCGGCCGCGGTCAGCGTGGCCGAGCGTATCGCCTCCAGCGCCGGCATGCCCGCCTCCACCATGTAGGCGAACTCCCTTGCGTTGTCGCCATGGGGGAAGACGCCGGCGTCAGTGCCGAAGGCGATCTTCACGCCCGCCTTGTAGGCCTTGGCGAACGTGGCCTGGATCAGCGGGCCGATGGCGGCCGCCTTCGGGCGCACCAGCGGCGAGTAGTAGTCGGCGTCCCGCGACTTCTCACCCACGTATTTGCCGGCGCTGATGGTCGGCACGTAATAGGCGCCGCTCTTCTTGAACAGCGCGATCGCCTCGTCGTCCATATAGGTGCCGTGCTCGATCGAGTCCAGCCCCGCGCGCAGCGCGCGCTTGATGCCCTCCACGCCGTGCGCGTGCACCGCCACGCGGAAGCCGTAGTCCTTCGCGGTGGCGGCGATGGCCCTCAGCTCCTCGTCCGTGAACTGCGAATTCTGGCCGCTGGCGGCCTGGCTCAACACGCCGCCGGTGGCGGTGATCTTGACCAGGTCCGCGCCCTCCTTGTAGCGCGCCCGCACCGCCTCGCGCGCGTCGTCGGCGCCGTTGATGACGCCCTCGTACGGCGTCGGCGCGCCCTTGGCCTTGCCCAGGGCGCGCGACAGGCCGTTGCTGTGGTCCCCGTGGCCGCCGGTGGTGGCGATCATGGTGCCCGCCGTGTACATGCGCGGGCCGGGAATCGCGCCGCTGGCGATGGCGCGCTTGAGCGAGATGTTCAAGCCATCCGGCGCGCCGAGGTCGCGCACGGTGGTGAAGCCGGCCTTCAGGGTGCGCTCGGCGTAGGCCACGGAGCGGTAGGCCAGGTCCGCCGGGTCCTGCGTCAGCGCGGCGCGCAGCGCGTCGGCCTGCTTCTGCGTTTCGTCGGTCAGGTGCACGTGCATGTCGATGAAGCCCGGCAGGCAAGACCTGGCGCCCAGGTCGACGTCGCCCCTGGCGGCGCCGGTCGGCGCGATCGACACGACGACGCCGTTGTCGACCGTGACCGTCACCCGCTCGCGCCACACGCCCGCCTTCACATCCAGCAGGCGCCCGCAATCGACGGTCTGGGACGCGGCCGCCGCCCCGTTCAGCACCACCAGCAAACCCAGAACCGATACACCACGCATGGCTTCATCCTTTAAATTGACACATTAACCGGAGGCGAGAATAGCATAAGGACAAGCGGCGCGGGAGGCGGGTTTGGCGCAATCCGCTTCGTCTATAATTGCCCCTCCTTGCAACCTTGCATCCGTGGGCTCTCGATTTGAACACTCCAATCTGGCTTAACCGCCGCAACGTCATCCGCGGCCTCGCCATGGCCGGCATCGCCTCGGCGGTCGGCGCCGCCGCGCTGGCCGGCTACATGCTGCTGGTGGTCGCACCCAACCTGCCGGCGCTGGACGCCGTCACCGACTACCGCCCCAAGATTCCGCTGCGCGTCTACACCGCCGACAATGAGCTGATCGGCGAATTCGGCGAGGAGCACCGCGACTTCGTCGCCGTGAAGGACACGCCGGAGATGATGAAGAAGGCCATCCTCGCCATCGAGGACACGCGTTTCTACGATCACGGCGGCATCGACTGGATACGCGCGCTGGGCGCGGTGCGCTCCAACCTGCGCGGCAGCTTCCGCCAGGGCGGCTCCACCATCACCATGCAGGTGGCGCGCAACTTCTTCCTCAGCCGCGACAAGGTGCTGGGCCGCAAAATGGCCGAGGTGATGCTGGCCTATAAGATAGAGGCGGCGCTGAGCAAGGACCAGATCCTGGAACTGTACATGAACCAGATCTACCTGGGCCAGCGCTCCTACGGTTTCGGCAGCGCGGCGCAGACCTATTTCAGCAAGCCGCTCAAGGAACTGTCCATCGCCGAGATGGCGATGCTGGCCGGCCTGCCCAAGAACCCGTCGCGCCACAACCCGGCCGTCAACCCCCAGCGCGCGCGCCTGCGCCAGCACGTGGTGCTGGGCCGCATGCGCGACGTGGGCTACATCACCGAGGCGCAATACCAGCAGGCGCTCAAGGAGCCGCTGCGCGTGAGCGCCAAGGGCCAGGAGTTCGACACGCACGCCGAATACGTGGCCGAACTGGCGCGCCAGGTGGTGTACGAACAGTTCAAGGAGGAGTCGTACACGCGCGGCATCAGCGTCTACACCACCATCCTGAAGGCGGACCAGGACGCGGCCTATGAATCGGTGCGCCGCAACGTGCTGGCCTACGACCAGCGCCACGGCTACCGCGGCCCCGAGGCCTTCATCGACCTGCCCTCCGATCCCGAGGAGCGCGAGGACGCCATCGACGAGGCGCTGCAGAAGCGCCGAAGCAGCGACCGGCTGGTGCCGGCCGTGGTGACGTCGGCCACGTCCAAGCTGGTGCGGGTGGAGACCATCGACGGCGAGGAGTTGGACATCAGCGGCGAGGGACTGAAACTGGCCACGCCCGCGCTGGGCGAGAACGCCAAGCCGGCCGTCAAGCTGCGCCCGGGCGCCATCGTCCGCGTGGTGAAATCGGACAAGCGCGGCGGCAAGCCGGCGTGGGCCATCGCCCAGGTGCCGCAGGTGGCGGCCGCCTTCGTGTCCATCGATTCGAACACCGGCGCCTACCACGCGATGGTGGGCGGCTTCGACTACAACCTGCAGAAGTTCAACCACGTGACGCAGGCCTGGCGCCAGCCCGGCTCCGCGATCAAGCCCTTCGTGTATTCGGCGGCGCTGGAAAAAGGCTATTTCCCCGGCACGCTGATCGGCGACACGCCGCTGGACCTGGGCGGCGGCGAGAACGGCCAGCCCTGGCGGCCGCAGAACGACGACGGCGTCTACGACGGCGCCGTCACCATGCGCACCTCGCTGGCCAAATCGAAGAACGTCACCTCCATCCGCCTGCTGCGCGCCGTCGGCGTGCCCTACGCGCACGACTACCTGGCCAAGTTCGGCTTCGACCCGGCCAAGCACCCGCAGAACCTGACCATGACGCTGGGCACCGGCTCGGTCACGCCGCAGCAGATGGCGGCCGCCTACGCGGTGTTCGCCAACGGCGGCTACCAGGTGCAGCCCTACCTGATCGCCCGCATCGTCGACGGCGACGGCAAGGTGATCTCGGAAACCAAGGCGCCGCAGGCGGCGCAGGAGGGCAACCGCGTGCTGGATCCGCGCAACGTCTTCATCACCGACGGCATGCTGCGCGAAGTGACGCGCAGCGGCACCGGCGCGGCGGCCGCGCAGCGCCTGGGCCGATACGACATCGCCGGCAAGACCGGCACCACCAACGACGCGGTGGACGGCTGGTTCGCCGGCTATGGCGGCGGCGTGGTCGGCGTGGCCTGGATGGGCTACGACGATCCCAAGTCGCTGGGCGGGCGCGAGTTCGGCGCCACGCTGGCGATGCCGATCTGGGTCGACTACATGAAGGTGGCGCTGGCCAAGCTGGCGGCGGTGGAACGCGCGGCGCCGGAGGGCGTGACCCAGGTGGACGGCGAGTGGATGTACAGCGAGTATGTGGACGACCCGTCGGTGCGCACCATCGACATGGAGCTTCCTCCCCCTTCCGCGCCCGCGGCGGACGAGGCGCCCATCGTCAACTAGCGTCGAAGCAACTTTGTTTGCATCCGCGCCACACCCTGGTGGCGAAATGGTAGAAAAGCAATATTGAGCAAACTCAACAGTGCTACAATTATTGCAATCTATACATTACGCGGCGCCTCGCGCCGCCGCTGCCCAGGTGCCCACGCATGGCGATGTCACGACTCAGCGTAACGATCACGGCGCCCATCGTACTGATTTCGGTATTGGCGATAGGGCTGACCGTTTTCCTCAACGTCGGCAAGCTCGATCGCACCCTCGCGGAGCTGGAGGAGTCGCGCCTGCGCTACACCGTCAACGCCCTGCGCCAGAACCTGGAAACGGGGCTCGACCTGGGCCTGCCGGTGCGCAGCCTCGGCAACGCGCAGGCCGCGATCGACTTCGAAGCCAGCCAGGACCCGGACATCGTTTCCATCGTGGTCAGGGACGAGGCGGGCCAGCCGGTGTTCCACACCAGCCGCCCGGCCGCCGACGGCCGCGGGGCGGACGCTGACCCGGACAGCATCAAGGTCGGCGCCACGCTGAGCAACAACCTCGGCGCCGAGGTGGGCGCGATCGAGCTGCGCTACTCGCGTCGCGGCCACGACGAATTCATCGCCGGCATCTCCGCCCACCTGCTGCTGGCCGCGCTGGTGGCCACCGCCGTGTCCATCCTGCTCACCCTCGTCGTCACCAGGCAGTGGGTGCGCCGCATAGGCCGCACCCTGGGCAGCATCGAGCACGCGCTGGACGACAACGCGCCGGCGGTGGAAAAGCCGGACCGCCACGCGGCGGCCCTGGCCGAGGAGGTCAAGCACAGCGCCGGCAAGGCCATGGACGAACTGGATCGGGCGCGCCGCGCGGTGGGGGGGGCGCCGTGAGCAACGCCAGCCGCCTGTACGCGCGCCCCGTGCGCCAGTTGTTCATCTTCGTGCTGGCGCTGCTGGTGACGGTGCAGGCCGCGCTGTCGCTGTACGCGTGGACGCTGTCCGAGCGGCGCCTGTTGCCGGAACTGGGCCGCAAGGCGCACACCACCGGCGTGGCGCTGTCGGCGCAGCTGGTGCGGGCGGTCGGCTACGGCATCCCGCTGCGGCGCCTGGAGGGCGTGCCCGAATACTTCGGCGAGGTGCTGAGGAAGAACAGCGACCTGGCCTACCTGCGCATCACGGACCCCGGCGGCGCCGTCCTCTTTGGCAGCAGCAGCAACGGCGGCTACGCCGCGGGCGGGCAGCCGGACCAGTTCCTCGACACCGAGCTGCCGCTGGTGCACGAGGGCCGCGTCATCGCGCGCCTGCACGTGGGCGTGGACAAGGGCTACGTCGCCGCGCGCGTGCGCGAGCTGCGCTACGACATCGGCATCGTGCTCATCACCAGCCTGCTGATCGCCTTCGAGATCCTGTGGTTCATCGTCACCCTGAATTTCACCGCGCCCATGCGCCAGATCGTCGGCCTGATGACGCACATCGCCGAGGGCGACTTCCGCGAGCGCACGCCGCCGCCCGCCACCGCCGTCATCGCCACCCGCCTGCACCGCATCTCCGCGCGCCTGAACCAGGCCTACGCCGATCTGCTGGAGAAGGCGGCGGCGCTGGCCGTGGCCGCGCCCCACCACGCGGCGAGGGCGGAACCGCTGCTACAGCGCCTGCGCCAGGCCTACGCCTTCGGCCGCTCGCCCGGCGACGAACTGATACAGCACCGCATCGTGCTGGTGCGGGTGCTCAGCTTCCTGTTCATGTTCGCCGAGATGCTGTCGCGCCCCTTCCTGCCCGTGTACGCGGCGTCGCTGCCCGCCGAGGGGGTCGCCGGCGGCCTGCACGCCAGCCTGCCCGTGACCGCCTTCCTGCTGGGGGTGGCGCTGTCCATGCCCTTCGCCGGCAGCTGGTCCGACCGGCTGGGCCGGCGCAGCAGCTATATCGCCGGCGCGCTGACGGTGATGACGGGCCTGGCCGCGACCGGGCTGGTGCCGGATTACCTGGCCCTGGTGGCGGCGCGCGCCGTGACCGGCGTGGGCTACGCCATCATGTTCATGGCCTGCCAGGGCTATGTGTTCGACCACACGGACAGCGGCAACCGCGGCAAGGGCATGGCGCTGTTCGTCGGCGCCATCATGGTGGCGGAGATCTGCGCGCCGGCCGTGGGCGGCATCCTGGCCGACCGCATCGGCTACCGGCTGGTGTTCCTGCTGGGCGCCGCCGTGGCGCTGGCGGCGGCCGTGCTGGCGGCCGGCGTGTTGCAGAAGGCGCCGCCGGCCGCGCCGGCCGGCGCGCGCTCGGATGCGCGCTCGGACGCGCGTGCCGCGGCGCAAGGCCAGCCACTGCTGGCGCGGCTGGCGCGCAACCGGCGCTTCCTGGCGCTGTCCATCCTGTCCGGCGTGCCGGCCAAGTTCCTGTACTCCGGCTTCCTGATTTTCCTGGTGCCGGTGCTGCTGTCGTCGCTGGGCCATTCCAAGTCCGAGATCGGCCGCTACACCATGCTGTACGGTTTGAGCTCGCTGGCGCTGGCGCCGCTGTTCGCCCACCTGGCGGACCGCTACAACGCCTACGCCAAACTGGTCGCCGCCGGCGGCGTGCTGACCGGCATGGGACTGCTGCCGGTGGCGTACGGCGCCAGCGGCGAGATGGTCATGCTGGGCATCGCTGCGCTGGGCGTGGGCCAGTCCATGAGCATCTCGGCGCAGCTGGTGCTGGTGGCGCGCGTCACGCAGGCCGAGGCGCGCCAGGCCGGCACGGGTCCCATCGTCGGCATCTTCCGCCTGCTGGAGCGCCTCGGCGCGGCCGCCGGACCGGTGGTGACGGGCATGCTGGCCGCGCGCTACGGCGCCCCGCACGCCATGACGCTACTCGGCGTCTTCGCGCTCGGCGCATCGCTGCTGTTCGCGCTGGTGTTCGTGCTGGCCAGCCGGGGCGCGGCGCGGCATCCCGGCGCTGGCGGCGTGAGGACGGCATCATGAAGCGGCGCGCATTCACCAAGGCCGGCCTGGCCGGCGTGGCGGGCGCCCTCGCCTGCGCCCTGCCGCCAGCCGCCGCGCAGGCGCGCCCGTACCGCATCTACATGATCCTGTTCCGCGGCGAGACGGCGGTGGAACACGGCTTCCGCGACTACTTCGCCGTGCATGGCATCCCGGTGGAACTGATCGTGCGCGACGTCGCGCTCGACGTGGGCAAGGTGCCGGAGCTGGTGGCCGAGGCGCGCGCGATGAAGGTGGACCTGATCTACACCTGGGGCACGCCGGTCACGCTGGCCGTGGTGGGCAAGGAGGGCGCGGTCGATCCCTCGCGCCACGTCACGGACATCCCGGTGGTGTTCACGATGGTGGCCTCTCCGGTGGGCGCCGGACTGGTGAAGTCGCTGGCCTCGCCGGCGGGCCCGGGCCAGGCGAAGTCGCCCGCCTCGTCGGGGCGCAACCTGACGGGCGCCAGCCACGTGGTGCCGGCCTCGCAGCAGTTCAGCGCCATCCGCGCCTACCGCCGCTTCGACCGCATCGCCATCATCTACAACCCGGCCGAACCGAACTCGGTCCAGAACGTGAAGGACCTGCGCGCGCTGGCCGCGACCGAGCGCTTCCAGCTGATCGAGCGCCCGGTGCCGCTGGACGACAAGGGCCAGCCCATTGCGTCGGCGCTGCCCGGCATGGTCGCCGAGCTGTCCTCGCTTGCCGTGCAGCTGCTGTACATCGGCCCGGACAGCTTCCTGGGCGCCAACCGCAAGGCGCTGACCGAGGCCGCGCTGCTGCGGCGCCTGCCGACTTTCTCCGCCACGGAGATCCCACTGCGCGAAGGCAAGGCGCTATTCGGGCTGGTGTCCGGCTACGAGAACGTGGGCCGCCTCACCGCCTTCAAGGCCGAGCAGATCCTGCGCGGCAAAGTGAAACCGGCCGCCATCCCGATCGAAACCCTGGCGCGCTTCTCCTACCTGGTGAACATGTCCGTCGCCGCGCAACTGGACCTGTACCCGCCCCTTAAAGTCATCAACTACGCCGAGGTGCTGAAATGAACGTCATGACCGACTTCCTGTTCCACTGGCGGACCATGGAGGCCGGCGAGGCGCCGGCCATCCACGCGCTGCACAGCGAGGTCGCCGCCGCCACGCCGCGCGGCATGGTGCGCCCGGACGGACTGGAACACTTCCAGCGCCACGTGGCCGAATGCGGCCGCATACTCGGCTGCTTCGCCGACGGCGACCTGGTGGCCTACGGCGTGCTGGGCATGGACTCGCCGACGGTGGACCACCTGGCCGAACTGCTGCGCCTGCGCGCCGACGAGCGCGCGCGCCTGTGCGTGCTGGACGGCGCCGCCTCGCTGCCCGAATGGCGCGGCCGGCGCCTGCACTGCGCCGCCATCGAGGAACGCATGGCGCTGGGGCGGGAACTGGGACGCACGCTGGTGGCGGCCACGGTGGCGCCGGAGAACATGCGCAGCCTGCGCGGCCTGCTGCTGGAAGGCTTCAGCGTGCACGGCTACGCCATCGTCTACGGCGGCCTGGCGCGGCTGATCGTGCGGCGCGACCTGCTGCAAGCCATCCCCGAATGGACCACGGTGCGGCGCGTGCCCTCGGCCGACCACGAAGGCCACCAGCGCGCGCTGGCCGAGGGCCTGCAAGGCTTCCACTGCTGGCAGGACGAGCACGAACACTGGCACGTGGACTACGGCCACATTAAAAACACCGCGCCTTGAATTCTCACACATTGTCACAACTAGTGCGTGACAAGTGGATGCGAATGCCGATATGCTGACGCAAAATCGGGCGGAGAAGGATATGGCAAAGGCGGCACTGGTCACGGTACACGGCATGGGCGAGACGCAGCGCGGCTACGCGAAGCCGATGCTGACGGCGCTGCAGCGCCGCATGGGGGACGCCTTCACGCGGGTGGACACCCGCACCGTCTACTACCAGCACATCCTGCAGGACAACGAGCAGGAGGTGTGGAAGCGCGTGAACTCCGCCAGCAAGGTGCATTACGACGACCTGCGCAAGTTCCTGCTGTTCGGCTTCGGCGACGCGGCCGGCCTGGAGAACCGCAAGGAGGACGATTGCTCGACCTACGAGCTGGCGCAGGCCGAAATCGCCCGCGCGCTGCTGTCGGTTTGCGAGCAAAACGGCCGTGCCACGCCGGTGGTGCTGCTGGCGCACTCGCTGGGCTGCCAGGTGCTATCCAGTTATCTGTACGACGCCCAGAAGGCCAGGAAGCGGGTGCCGGTGCGGGCCGGCATCTGGCGCGACATCGACCAGGCCTCGCTCGGCTTCGCCGGCCGCGTGCTGAACGAGGCTGAAAAGCGCTTCATCAGCGGCGGCACCTGCACCGGCATGCTCACCACCGGCTGCAACATCCCCATGTTCGTGGCCGCGCACCAGGGCATGACCATCATCCCCATCGACAAGCCCACGCCCGGCTTCCACTGGCTGAACCTGTACGACCCGGACGACGTGCTGGGCTGGCCGCTGCAGCCGCTGTCGCCCGGCTACAGCAGCCTGGTGCAGGACCGCGCCATCAACTCCGGCCAGGGCGCGGTCGACTGGATACTGAAAAGCTGGAATCCCGCCTCCCACAACAGCTACTGGACCGACGACGAGGTGCTCGATCCGCTGGCGGAGATGCTGGCGTCGCAGCTGCCTCGCTGACGGAACCGGCCGCCCGCGCCTCCTATTCCTCCTCCCGCCCGCGCCCGGGCGTGCGCCGCTTTTCCCGTTCGCGCTGGCGCAGCACGTCTATCATCACGTTGAAGGTGCGCGCCAGGCGGCCTATCTCGTCGGTGCTGGTGACCTTGATGTTGGCGCGGTCGTAATCGCCGTCCTTCAGCGCGTTGGCCGCCTCGGTCAGGCGCACCACCGGCCGCGTGATGCTGCGCGCGAACAGCACCGCCAGGATCAGGAACACCAGCCCCACCGCCGCCACGCTGTACAGCACGTGGCTGAACAGCCGTTGCAGCGGCTCCTCGAAACGCGTGCGCGACTCGCTCACGCCCACGATCCAGTTGTGGCCCTTCACCGGCGCGTAGCCGGCGTGCTCGTCGACGCCGCTCAGCGTGGAATGGAAGCTGATGTTGCCCGTGCTCCGGGCGCCGATCAGCGCCTGCGCCAGGTCCGGCATGTCCACGCTTTCTATGCGGTGGCGGCGGAAGCGCTGGTCGGCGATGATGCGGCCCAGCGTGGCCTTGGGCAGCGGCGCCAGGCTGCGGTACAGCTGCCTGGCGTCCGGATGGTGCACGATGACGCCGTCGCCGTCTATCATGAACGGCACGCGCGCCCGGTCCGAACCCACCTCGTTCAGGATGGCCGAGATGGTGGCGCCCTTGATGCGCAACACCACCACACCGATCACATTCTTCGCCTCGTCGAACACCGGGTTGGCGTAATAGACGCCGGGCAGGCCCGCCGTGGCGCCGATGATCACGCCCGTCATGAAGGGCTGGCCCTTCATCGCCTCCCTGAAGTACTCGCGGAACTTGAAGTTCACGCCAGCCACGCCGGGCTCGCTGGAGACCAGGGCCGTGCCCTCCTTATCCATCAGGAACATCAGGTGCGCGTCCGGATTGGTCTTGATCAGGTTGTCCAGCTTGGCGCTGACCACGGCCTTCCTGGCCTCGGTCGGCTCGCGCAGGTACTCGATGAAGGCGCGGTCGGTGGCTAGGTAGTTGGCCAGGTAGCGGCTGTCCGCGATCAGTTGCGAGATGCGCCCCGCCGTGGCCTGCGCCAGGCTTTCCAGGTTGCGCAGTTCGCTGGCCGACACCGCCGAGACGCTGCCTCTCAGGTTGTAGTAGGCGGTGATGGTCATGGGCAGCAGCGCGGCCAGCATCATCGCGATCGTCATTTTCACCACCAGCGGCCAGGAGGCCGGCCGCCACAGCGCGCGTCCCAGCTTGCGCACGCCCTTCTTGATGCTGCGCTGGCCTTCCAGCTCGCCCACCCGCAGCGCCTCCTGCAGGCCCAGGCTGCCCGCGTGCGACGCGAACAGGCTTTGCGAGAATTCCTGTATCGATTGCGGCCGTTGCGCCGGCTGCACCTCCAGCGCCCAGTCCACCGCCTTCAGGAATTCCTCGCTGTAGCGCCCCGCCGCCGCCTGCGTGGCGGGGATGTACTCGGCCACGCCGTTGCGGCGCTCCGGCGCCGGCGCCGGCTTGGCGCCGGTGATCATCCAGTACAGCGTGGCGCCGAAGGCGTAGATGTCGGTCCACGGCCCCTGCTCGCCCCCCTCGTACTGCTCCAGCGGCGCGTAGCCGGGCGTGACCACGTCCGCCATGGCCTGCATGCCGCCCACCGTCTGGCGCGCGGCGCCGAAGTCCAGCAACACCAGGCTACCATCGTCCTTGCGCACGTAGATGTTGTCCGGCTTGATGTCGCGGTGCAGATAGCCCGATTCGTGCACCAGCGACAGGCCGTCCAGCAGCGGCTGCATCAGCGACAGCAGCTGCTGTTCGGGCATGTCCTTGTGCTTTTCCCACCACTGCTTGAGCGGCTTGCCCTGCTCGTACTCGAGCACCATGTAGGCGGTGCGGTGCGCCTCGAAGAAGCGCGCCACGCGCACGATGTTGGAGTGGCGGAAGGTGGCCAGTGTGCGCGCCTCGACCAGGAAGCATTCCAGGCCGTTCAGGTAAAACTCGTTGTCCTCGGGCCAGCGCGGCGAGACCGACTTGTCGCTGGCGCGGGTGGCGAAATCGGCCGGCAGGTATTCCTTGATGGCGACCTTGGCGTTCAGGTTGACGTCGGTGGCCAGGTAGGTGATGCCGAAGCCGCCCTGCCCCAGCACGGAGTCGATGCGGTACTCGAACAGCTCGAAGCCGGGCGCCAGCGCCAGGGGGCTGGCCGTGCCGGGCGCGATGGAGCGGTTCTGTATCGGCGGTAGCGTGGGCAGGATGTTGCTGCGGCTGGGCTGGGACGCCGATCGCGTGCGGCCGGTAACGGACGGGCGGCTGTGCGGGTGGTTCAGCACCTCGGTGGGCGAGTCGCCGGAGGTCGGCGCCGCCGCTTCGGCCGGGACCGCGCCCTGGGCCCGGGCCGCAACCTCCGCCGGACCGCGGTGGCGCGGCGGTTCGCGCGTACCGTCCGGGCGGTAGTACGGCACGGGGATGGTGGCGTCGTCGTCGTGCGGCTGCGCGGCCTGCGGGCGCGGCACCGTGATGTCGGCCAGGCCGTCGCGCGCGGCCAGCTGGCCGGTGGCGGCGCGCGCCGTCATCTCGTGCACGTCGCGCATGCGGCGCTCCACCGCCACCACCGCCTCCAGGGCCGCCACCCGGCGCGCCAGGATGGCGGCGCGGGCCTCGGCCGCCGCGTTGCGGTTGCCGTCGTCCGGCTCGTTCAGCTGATCTCTCTCTTCCATGCCTGTCCCGGCGTTCCTGTCCTGTGGTCTTGTTGCAGTGGTCTTTTTACACTGCTGCATGCTAGCATGCGGTACTTGGGGTTTGCGACATTTTCAACGATAGGAGATATCTTGGGCAACTGGAAGCAATTATCGCCGTCTACGCTACATCGGCTGGACATGGGCCTGGCCTATGGACTGACGGATGTCGGCACCGTGCGAGAAGCCAACCAGGATAACTTCTTCATCGCGCCCGACATCGGCCTGGTGGTGGTGGCCGACGGCATGGGCGGCCACGAGGCCGGCGAGATCGCCAGCGCCGACGCCATCACCCTGCTGCACAGCTTCATCGAGGCGGCCCGCGGCAACGCGCCCGCCGCGCCAGACGACGCCACCGTGCCCGCCTTCCACGCCAGCGCCTTCGATCCGGTGCAGGCCGATCCCGACGCGACCTGGACCGACGCCACCATGCGCGCCATGATCACGCTGCACGACGCGGTGGAATTCGCCAACGAGCGCATGTACCAGACCAACCGCGCCAACCACCAGCCCGACGGCACCGGCATGGGCACCACGCTGACAGGCATGTGGCAGGTGGCGCCGGACGGTCCCGTGTTCATCTTCCACGTGGGCGACAGCCGCCTGTACTGCTTCCGCCAGGGCCGCCTGACCCAGCTCACGCGCGACCAGACGCTGTACCAGCAGGCGCTGGAGGCCGGCATGCAGGAGCCGCTGCCGGCCCGCAACCTGCTGCTGCAGGCGCTCGGCCCAGCGCACGGCATCAAGCCGGACCTGCAGACGCAGGCCGTGGCGCCGGGCGACGTGTACCTGCTGTGCAGCGACGGGTTGTATGGCAACTCCACGCCGGAGGCCATCGCCGCCATCCTGTCGCGCGTGCGCGACGACAACCTGCCCGCCTGCTGCGCCGAACTGGTCGACATGGCCAAGCGCGACGGCAGCCGCGACAACATCACCGCCGTGCTGGTGCGCTGCGGCGATTAAAACCACCAGCGAATTCCGGGGTCGGACCCGACGGGTCCGACCCCAGGGGTACGCCGCTGGTTTTCGCTCCGCCTGGTCAGCCGCCCGCCCACCCCGTCTGCGCCCAGTTCCCCGCCAGCAGTCCCGCGAACGCGGCCGGCGCCGGCAAGCCGCGGCACATCAGCAAGCTCGGTTCCACCTGCGCCGAGCCGTCCGTCCACCAGATGCTCTGGCCCCGCAACGCGGCCGCCGCCAGCAGCGGCGCCTGTGCCGCCACCGCGTCCACGGAGGGCAGCGGGACGCGGCTGCCGGCCGGCCCGCCCTGCCCGGGCAGCGCCAGGTCGCTGAGCGGCTCGGTGGCCAGCAGCGCTGCATCGAACTGCTCCAGCGCGAAGCCATGCTCCAGCGACGACAAGGCCAGCGCCTCCAGCCGGTCGAACCACGGCGCGCAATTGGCCACCCAGTCCAGCACCGCGCCGCCGCCCGGCGCGCCCGCCGCCAGCGTCAACGGGAAGTGCCGCCCCACCCGGTCCACGCTGGGCATCAGCACCCCGGCCCAGGCGTTGTTGTCGCACACGCCGGGCGCCAGCGCGAAGCGCCAGATCGGGCTGGTGAGATAGGTGTCCAGCCAGCGCGGCCCCAGCGCGCCGCGGCTGGCTTGCAGCGAGGCCTGCAGCCAGCCGTCCCACACGGCCAGCATGGCCTGCGGCAGGCGGCGCGACACGAAGTCGCCATGGCTGGTGACCTTGCCGAAAAAGCCGGGCGCCAGTTCGGGTTCCTCCATCACAGCGACTCCAGGCAACGGAACTGGTCCACGCCGTCGCGCCTGAACGGATTGTTCACGCTGCTGGCGGTCAGCTCATAGATCATCTTGCGTCCCTCCAGGTCGAAGGTCAGCTTGTAGCGCTCCCCCTGCGCGGACGGCTCCAGCACGGCCTTGTCCAGCATGCGGAACCAGGCCCACGGCCCCTCCGTGCGCAGCTCCGTGACGCCGGCTGGCGCCACGTCGAAACGCACGCCGTTCACGCCCTTGCCGCTCGGGATCTGGAAGGTGGCCGCGCCCTGCGGCGCCTTGGGCGCGAACGCCAGCACCTGGCCATCCACGTCCAGCGCCACCCGGGTGAAGGACGCGTCGGCGGCCAGCGGTTTGAGGTCGAAGCGCACCGAGGCCAGCTTGCCCCCGCCGCCGAAGAACTTGTCGCGTATCTGCGCGGCGCGCTGGAATTCGTTCAGCACGTCCTGCCCCATGCCCAGCGAGACATTGTTCACCGTGCGCCAGCGCCATTGCGCGCCGCTGGTGTCCACGTAGTTGGCCAGGTGCTTCTGGAAGAAGTCGTCCGCCATGCCGCCGGGCGCGAAGAAGCGGCCGAAATCGTCGGGCGTGGATTCCAGCGCGGCCTTGCGCGCCACCGGATAGCGGCCGGCGATGGCGGCGCGGCAGAACAGCGCCGGGCCGGTCTTCCACAGCGCGTCCAGCCGGTCGCGTTCCGTGCCCAGCGTGAGGCCGGAGCCGGCCGTGTCCACGTTGCGCGCCAGCGCCGACAAGGGCGGCGGCAGGCTGTCGGCGTCGCGGCGCAGCTTGGCCAGCGCGTCCGCCGGCGGCGCGGGCTGGCCGGCGGCGCGGGCGCTGTTGGCCGCGTCGAAGTAGGCGGCGACGTCCTTCAGCTTGAGCAAGAGGTTGTCCAGGCCCGTGACGGTGCCGATGGCGCCCGCCTCCACCATCTTGTGCAGCGGCGCGAAGTGCTGGTCGACCGGATTGACGGGCTGGGTCTCGGCCGGCAGCACGTCCGGCACGCCGGTGTTCAGCGCCGACTCCAGCCGCTTCTTGGCCGCGTCGCCCAGCTGCTTGACGGTGCTGGCCGCCGCGTCCACGGCGGAGATGGTGGACTTGACCTTGTCGAGCCGCGTCTGTTTCACGGCCGCCTGCAGGAATTTGCGCAGCGGCGACTCCTGGCCGGACACGCTGGCGATCACGCGCGCGGCCTGGTCCAGCGTCGTGAACGGCGCCAGCGTCACATCGGCCAGCAAAGCGTCCCACTGGCGGATGTAGTCCTCGTAATACATCTGCTGCACGGCCGCCTTCATCTGCGCGGCGTCCGCCGGCGTGGTGACGGCCTCGCGCTGGTCCAGCACCCAACTGTCCTTGACCACGTCCGCGATGGCCGCGTCGATCTGTTCGGTGAACTTGCGGTAGCCGGCCAGCGTGAAGGCGCCGGGGATGCCGCGCGTGAGCGGCTGGCCGCTTTGCCGCGTCAGCACCACGGCCGCGTCGCGCCCCGCCACGGCGGTCACGTCGAAGTCGGGCAGGCCGGAGGCCACCAGCTCGCGCTTCAGGCGGGTGTAGACCCGCTCGCCCATCGGCATCTTCGCCAGCGCCAGGCGCACCTGGGCGATCAGCTTCGCGTCCAGCTGCGGCGGGGCCTCCGCCTGGCTGTCCGGGTCCAGCATCGCCGCCACGTGGCGCGACAGGTCCTGGCGCTGCGGCTCGTTGGCCTCGGGCAGGCTGCGCGCCCAGTCGTACTCGAGCCATGCGCGCACCGCCGCCGGGTCCAGGTGGTTGCGCTCGCCCAGCATCAGGTACACGCGCAGCAGCTCGTACAGGTATTCGGCGTTGTTGGCCGGGCCGCGCCGCAGCTGGGTTTCCATCTGGTCCAGGATGCGCGGCAGCAGCGCCTCGCGCAGCACGCGGTGGTAGGCGACGATGGAGCCCTCGCCCAGCTTGCCGCCCTGGTACAAGCCCATGCCCATGGAGAACGGCACGTCCGCGCCCCGGTCGTCGTAGCCGCCGGGGATGTCGCGCAGCGCGTTCAGCAGCGGCAGGGCCGCCAGCGGCGAAGGGTCCTTGGGCAGCGCGCGCGCCAGCCGGTCTATCTCCAGCGTGCGCGCGGCCACGTCGTCGACGTAGCTCCGGTTGCGCACATAGCTTCCCAGCAGGCCGGCCGAGACCAGCACCAGCATGATGGCCGTCAGCGCCATGGCGCCCCACTGCAGCAGGCGGCGGTTGCGTTCCAGCTTGAGGTTGGCGCCCGCCAGGTCCTTCTCCTGGAAGATCACCTCGCGCAGCAGGCGCGTGATGAAGTAGCTGCGGCCGCCGAAGGCGTTCGCCGGCAGCACCTTGCGGTCCAGACCGAAACTGGCGGCCAGCGTGGACATCACGCGGTCGATCGGGCTGCCCTCCTGCGTGCCGCTGGTGAAGTAGACGCCGCGCACCAGCGCGGGCTGCTCGTAGGAAGTGGCCTCGAACACGTCGGTGAGGAAGGCTTCCAGCACGTCGCCGATGGCGGCGAACTGCTGGGGGAAGTTGTACATCAGCGCACGACGCTGGATGTCGCGCTCCTGCTGCATGCGCTCCAGCAGGCGGCCCTGCAGCTGCGCCTGCAGCGCGTCGAATTCGGTGGGGAAGGATTTCAGGCCGGCGTCCGCCTGTTCCTCCGCCGCCAGCGGGAAGGTCACGCCCCAGACCTGGGTGCGGTCGTCGCGGCCCAGGTTGTCGAAGAACTCGACGAAGCCGGCCAGCAGGTCGCATTTGGTGACGATCACGTACACGGGGAAGCGGATGCCCAGCTGCTCGTGCAGCTCCTGGATGCGGGCGCGGATCGCCAGCGCCTGCGCGCGCCGCGCCACTTCGCCTTGCTGCAGCAGGTCCGCCACGCTGAGCGCGACGATGACGCCGTTGATCGGGCGCCGGCCGCGGTGCTTGCGCAGCAGTTGCAAAAAGCCCTTCCAGGCGGCCTTGTCGACCTCGGTGTAGCTGTCCTGCGTGGTGTAGCGGCCGGCGGTGTCGAGCAGCACGGCTTCGTCGGTGAACCACCAGTCGCAATTGCGGGTGCCGCCCACGCCGCCGATGGCGCCCTTGCCGTGCGTGTCGCTGAGCGGGAATTTCAGCCCGGAGTGCACCAGCGCGGTGGTCTTGCCGCTGCCGGGCGCGCCCACGAACATATACCAGGGCAGCTGGTACAGGCCGGCCGAGCCGCCGCCGACGCGGGACTTCTTCAGCACCGCCATGGCCTCCTGCAGGCGCTTGGCCAGCAGGGCCATCTCGGCGGCGGTCTCCTTCTGGCCGGGCGCCGGCGCGGGCGCGCCGTTGGGCTCGCCCGCCACGCTTTTCATCAGGCGGCGATTAGCCAGCTTGGCCGATACGATCTTCCAGCCGAACCAGCAGGCCCAGGCCAGGAACAGCATCCAGATGATGAACCAGCGCACGCCGCTGTCGGCGAACGGTTCCTTGCCGTCGAAAGCCAGCAGCGGGGCCTCGAACCAGACGATGAGAGACAGCAGCAGCACGCCGATGAAGGTGAGCACCGGCGGCTTGATGAGCCAGTTGAAGAAGCGTTTGATCATGGGGCGGCGGGCGTCAATACGATGATGACCACGCGCCGGTTGCGCGCGCGGTTGGCGGAGCTGTCGTTCGGCACCAGCGGTTCGGTCTCGCCGCGGCCCTCCGCGCTGTAGCGCGCGGCGGGGCCGGCCTGCTCGGCCAATGTGCGCGCCACCGTGGCGGCGCGGCCCTTGGACAAGGCCCAGTTGGACGGGAAGCGCGCCGAGGTGCTCGGCACGTCGTCCGTGTGGCCGATGACGATGACCTTGCCCGGCACCGGTTTCAGCGCCTCGCCGATGCGCTTGAGCAGCGGCTCGTACGAGCGCTCGGCCTCCGCGCTGCCGGACTTGAACACGCCGTCGCCGTGCAGCACGATGGTGGAGCGGTCCGGCGTCTCGGTGACGCTGACCAGGCCCTGCTCGATCTCGGGCGCGAGGAACTTGGCCACCCGCACCGGCGGATTGGCCATGGGCGGCGGTGGCGGCGCGGGCGCGACCAGGCGAATGCGCTGCAGGGCCGCGAACACCGGGTCCGACTGGCGGTTCAGCACGAAGTTCAGGCCCAGGTGCAGCAACAGCAGGACCAGGCCGGCGATGGCGGCCATCACCCACACGGGGATCAGCCGCATCAGGCCGGGACGCTTTTCATTCGAGCCGCGCCAGCGCAGCGACAGCGCCGGCTCCAGCGGGCCGCGCTCCTTCTGGATCAGCTGCTGCAACCGCTCGCGCAGCAGGTCCAGCTGGCCGCGCCCGCCGTCGATCACGCGGTAGCGTCCTTCCAGGCCCAGCGCCAGGCAGAGGTACATCAGTTCCAGCACGTGCAGATTGGCCTGCGGCTGCTGGCACAGCTTCTGCAAGATGATGAAGAACTTCTCGCCGCCGAAGGCCTCGTTGTGGAAGGCCACCAGCAGGCTGCGGCTGGCCCACACGCCGCCCCCGCCCCAGGGCGTGCTGGAGATGGTCTCGTCGAGGAAGGTGCACAGCGAGTAGCGCGCGACGGCGATGGCCTCCTGCGAACAGCCGGCGGCCTTGGCGTCCACCTCGAACTTCTTGATGGCCGAGACCAGTTGGCCGCGCAGGCCCTCCACGTTCGGATGGGTGGCCATGATGCGCAGCGGGACCACCAGGTCCAGCAGCGCGTTGGCCGCGCCCACCAGCGGATTCACGCCGTTCAAATGCGCGCGCGGGGCGGCGGCCAGGGGGGCCAGCGCCGCGTCGTAATTGGTCACGGGCGCGGCCGGGCCCTCGCCGGGGACGCCGCCGGAAGGATGGGCGCCGCCGCGCAGGCCCTGCGACAGGGGATCGGCGCCCGGGCCGGCGGCTCCGCCCGGCCCGCCGTAAGCGCCCGCCTGGCCGCCATAGCCGCCACCGCCGCCCGGCGCGGCCGCGTCGGCGCCGCCCAGCCCCGGCACGGGCGAAGGCGCGCCGCGCCGGCCGCCCGGCTTGGGCACGAGGATGGTGCGGTCCGAGTCCGGCAGATCTTCCTGGCTCATTGTTGCTGCTTCCGCTTTAGTGTCCGCTTATTTCCGGATCGCCCAGAACTCCATCTGCAAGCCGGGGAAGTCGCCCGCGACGTGCATGGCGAATCCGGCCGAGGTGCTGAGCTGGTGCCAGTATTCGCTGTTGCGGTCCAGTTCGAAGTAGGTGAAGCCGGCGTGGAACGGCAGCTGGCGCGGCGCCACCGGCAGCGGACGCAGGGCGATGCCCGGCAACTGCAGGTTGACCAGGTCGCGTATCTTTTCCACGGAACCGATCTTCACCTGGCGCGGGAAGGCGCTGCGCACGGTCTCCGCCGGCATGTGCGCGTTCACCATCAGCACGAAGCTGGCGGACTTCACCAGTTCCGGATCGCGCATCACGGCCACGCGGATGCCGAACTGGCGCTCCTCCAGCGGGATGGGCACGGCGTGCGCGTCCAGCACCATGGACAGGGCCTGGCGCAGGTCCTCCATCACCGGCAGGAAGGTCTCGCGCAGCTGGTCGTGGCGGTAGACCGGGTACTGGATGGCGCGCTTGCTGTTGGGGGCGAAGGTGGCCAGCTCGCCGGCCAGCTGCACCGCCTCGCGGTAATAGGATTCCGGGTGCAGGCCGGTCATCGTGGACAGGTGCGCGAACAGCGGCTCGGCGCGGTTCACCAGTTGCAGCAGCAGGAAGTCCGCGATCTCGGCGGCGCCCGCGGCGCTGGGCTGCGACAGGCGGTTGCCGAGCGCGTCGCCGCGCTGGTGCAGCAGGCCCACCACCTCGTCGGCGAAGCCGCCCAGGCGGGGCGCGACGCGCAAGTCCAGGCACGGCGGGCAGTATTCGGGGTCCAGCACCACACGGTTGTCCGGGCGGCGTTCGATCACGCGGGCCACGCCCACGTAGGCGTAGGCGTTGGCCACGTCCGATTCCAGCGCCAGCCGCAGGCGCATCTTCCCGACCTGCATCAGCGCGCTGTTGTCAATGCCGTTGCTGTCCCAGGCTTCGTGGTCGACCGTGCCGTGGCGGGCGAAATTGTCCGGCGCCGGGTTGTCGCCCGTTTCGGGAATGCCGGGCCGGCGCAGCGGCAGCGCCAGCACGATGAGCACGTTGCGCGCGTCCTCGGGTATGTCCAGCGGCAGCGGCAGGTCGTCGTCGGCGGGCAGCGCCAGCGGGGTGCCGTCCGGCAGCACGCCGGCGCAGGACAACAGCGCCAGCCTGCCCAGCGCCAGCTGCTGCTCGTCGATCTTGAGCTGGGAGAAGCCCCACGCGTAGGGGCGCAGCTTGCCGACCCGGCTTTCGAGCTGGGTTTGCAGGTAGCGGTCGTGCTGCTGCAGGTGCTGCGGTTGCAGCAGCATGCCTTCCGACCAGATGACTTTACGATTCCACGACATGTTGTCTCGCTAGCTTATGGGTTATTTGCGGTGCAGGCGGCCGATCTGCTCTTCGTAGGCAGCCGAGAACTTCTCGCCGAACAGGTGCTGGAAGTCGTCGTCGGCTTCGCGCAGGATGTCGTCGTACAGTTCCACCATGCGGTCCCACATGCGGGCCTTGCGCGCGTTGACCATCATCTTGTCCATCACGCCTTCCGGCTCCTTGGCCTCGATCAGGGCCGGGTTGAAGCGCGCCATCACGCCGTCCAGCGCGGCGCGCATGCCGGCGATCACCGCCAGTTCGTGCGCCTTCAAGTCCTCGAAGGCGCTGCCGATGGATTTCACCGGCGGCATGTAGCCGCTCAGCGCGTTGGTCAGCATCTGCGACAGCGCGCTTTCCGCGTCCGGGAAGAATTTCAATGGATTGTTGGCCTGGGCGCCCAGCACCGTCATTTCCAGGCGGCTTTCGCGCTTGGTCATGGCGCGCGCCATCAGCACGGCCATGGTGCCGGCGGTGGCTTCGCGCAGCATCATGCCGGCCAGTTCGGCCGTCTCGGCGGGCGACTTTTTCAGCTGCAGGCCGCTCAGGCCCATGCCGCGCAACAGCGCCTGCAGGACCTCGTCGCCGCCCGCCGATGGATAGACGACCGCGGCGGCCGGTTGCGGCCAGCCCGGCGCCCCGGCTGGCGGGAGAGGCGAAGCGGGCCAGCCGGCTGGCGCCCCGCCGTGGACCGGAGGCTGCGGCCAGCCGGCCGGCGCGGACGGAGGTGTCGCCGCGTGCGCGGGCCACGCGGGCTGGGAGCCGGCGGACGCACCCGCTTGGCCGGGATAGCCCGCCTGGCCGCCCGACGGCATTCCTCCGGGCTCGGGCCAGCCCTGTGCGCCCTGGCCAAGCGCCGGGACGGGCTGCTGCCAGCCTCCCCCCTGCGCGGGCGCCTGCGCGCCGACGCGCGGCGGCAGGAAGTCGGCCAGCGGATCGTAGTCGTCCGGGATCAGCATGGAAGGCGGCGGCGCGGCGGCCATGCCCGGCATCTGGGGCGGCTGCGTGGCGCGTATGGTCAGCACCGTGGGTTCGGACGAATACGGCGACACCGGCGGCGATTCCGGCACGTAGGCGGCCGGCTGCGGGGCCGCCGCGTGGCCCGGCAGCAGCGCGCCCGGCATCGGTATGAACTGGGGCGACACGTGGTCCGGTTCGGAGCCCCGGAACGCGGCCGGCTGCTGCGCCAGCGGCATGGGTTCGGCCCCGCCCAGCATGTTCAATCCCAGCGGGTCGTTGGCCGACGGCGCGGCCAGCGGATCGAATCCGCCCGCCACGTCCAGTATCTTCACGCCGGCCAACGTGTCGCGCAGCTCGTCGAAGGACGGGCCCTCGTGCGGCGACGGCGGCGCGGCGGGCTGCGCCTGGAACGGCAGTTCGGCCGAGGTCTCGGGTTCGAACACCGGCACGGCGGCCGCGCCGGGACGCTCAACCAGCACCTCCAGCACGTAGTCGCCTATCATCAGGCGGTCGCCATGCTCCAGGCTGGCGGTCTTGCCGGCGCCCACGGGCCGGTCGTTGATCCAGCTGGGATTGGCGCCCAGGTCCATCAGCGTGTAGCGGCCCTCGGCGAAGTCGATCTTGCTGTGGTTGCGCGAAATGTACTTGCCCGGATCGGGCAATTCGAGGTCGTTCCCGGCGGCGCGGCCTATGGTGCCGCCCAACTGGTCGAAACGGCGTTCCACGGGCACCGCGGGCGCTTGTTTTCGATACGACTGTATCCGCAAAGTTAAGGACATCGGCTCTCTGTATTCCGGTGGTTCAATGGCGCGTCCCTGGCCGGGACCATGGATTATAAGGGAGTAGAAACGGGCCGCGCCGGTTCATCAGTTAATTTTCACCAGCGAGCCTTCGACGGTCATGATGGCGCCCGCCTTCAGCTGCATCATCGCGCCGGCCTTCACGGTGGTGTTGGCGTCGGACTGCACCATCACCTCCGGCGATTTCACGGTGATCTTCGCCGCCTCTATCTTGATGCTGCTGCCGCCGACCTTCAACTCGATCGACGTGGAGGCCTCGATCACGATGGTCTTGGACGACTTCACCTTCTGGTCGCCCGTGACCGTCACCTTGTGGTCGCCCTTGATGGCCGTGGTCTGGTCGCCGCCCACGTCGAGCTTGCGGTCGACGCCGATCTCCAGCGTCTGGTTGTTGTCCACCTTCAGGCTCTGGTCGTGCTTGACGTTCTCGGTCTGGTCGTTGGTGATGGTGACGATCTGGTCGTGATCGATGGTCACCGTGTGGTCGTTCACCACGTGCTCCTTGTGGTCGTGGCCCACGTCCAGGCTGCGGTCGTTCTTGATGGCGATGGTCTGGTCGCCCTTGTCCTTCTTCTCGAAGCCCACCTTCAGCGTGTCGTTGTTCTTCACCACGCGGTTGTAGTCCTTCTCGGCCTGGACGTAGATTTCCTCGCTGTCCTTCTTGTCCTCGAAGCGGATCTCGTTGTAGCCGCCGCCCCCCTTGGAGGTGTTGGTCTTGATGGTGGACTTGGTCTGCTCGCCCGGCAGCGCGTACGGCGGCATGGAGTCGCCGTTGTAGACGCAGCCGGTGACCAGCGGCCGGTCCGGATCGCCCTCCAGGAAGCTGACCACCACCTCCATGCCGATGCGCGGAATGAACACGCTGCCCCAGCCCTTGCCGGCCCAGGTCTGCTGCACGCGCACCCAGCACGAGCTGGTTTCGTTTTCCTTGCCCTCGCGCTCCCAGTGGAACTGGACCTTGATGCGGCCGTACTTGTCGGTCCAGATCTCCTCGCCGGATTTACCCACCACCATCGCCGTCTGCGGCCCCTGCACCACGGGCTTGACCATGATGCGCGGCGCGCGGTAGCTGTGCTCCTTGCCGATGGCGCGGAAGTTGCAGCGGAAGTCGAAAGGCTCGCCGGCGCTGCCGCTCAGGTAATCGTTGCCGGCGATTTCATACTGCGCCGCCGTCACCAGGAACTCGCGGTTCTGGTCGTCGCGCGGGTGGCCGGTCAGCGCGAACAGGCCGCCCGGGAACAGGCCGCGCGCGTTGGTGTCGGCCGTGATCTCCTCGCATTGACCGTGCAGGCTTTCCATGCGCGCGCGCGCCAGGTCCTTGCCGGCGGCGGCCTCCACGTACAGGCCGGGATAGTCGTACATCTCATAGGACTGCTGGTCGAAGGCCGCCGCGATGGCGGAGTTGACCACCAGGCCGCCGCTGGTGCTGGCGGCCACCTTCTCGAAGTCGAAATCGTTCAGCACATAGCTGCTGGCCTGGATCTCGCCGCCGGCGGCCCAGCCGTGCATGGCCTCCTGGTCCACGATGCGGCGCCCGTCCTCGCCGGAGAACACCACCTTGGCGTAGCCGGGACAGGCCGCGTGCGCGCTGTAGGAGTCGGCCAGCACCATGGTGTGCTTGGTCTCGTCGTGCTTGAAATAGAAATAGATGCCCGCGCCCTCGAGCAGGCGGCAGACGAAGTTGTAGTCCGTCTCGCGGTACTGCACGCAGTAGCCCAGCGCGGCGTAGGTGCCGCTCAGCGCGCTCACGTCCAGGTCGATCATGCCGCCGTACGAGGAATCGGCGCACACCGCCTTGACGATGTCGACCACCGACTTCTCCTGGAAGATGCGGCAGTTGGAGGCGCGCGTCAGCAGCCAGAGCCAGGGATGGACGGTGGCCTCGTAACTGGCGAAGCCCTCGCGCCAACCGGTGCAGGCGAAGCGCGTGACGATGCCGTTGAAATGGCGCACCTCGCCGCTGGCCAGGTTCACGTGCACGCCCATCGGCTTGCCCAGCACGTCGGCGATCTTCACGTCGTGCTTGGTGCTCAGCAGCTGCACACGGTATTCGGACAGGCGGCCCAACTGTTCATGGCCGCTCATGCGGTCGAACAGCAGGACATCGGCCCCCAGCTTGGAGGTGACGGCGACTTCGCGGTTGGCTTGCGTTACAGGCATGGGACTCTAGTCTCGGTGGATCAGGGGATCATGGTTTTGACGGTGCCGGCGTTGGTGAAGCCGATCACGCCGCCCCAGTTGCACATGCACTTGGAGACGTTGTCCAGCGCGGGCATGTTGGCGATCAGGACGGTCGGCGCGCCCGGCACCCACGGCGCCGACGTCACGGGGATGCACGGCATCGGCGTCAGCACGCCCAGCGCGGCGGCCGTGGCGGCGGCGACGGTGGGATTGGCGGGCGAGTTGCACATCCCGAACGGCATGATGTTCATCATCGGCACGTGGTCCATGATGTTGGCGGCGGGCGGACCTTCGGCCAGCACCTTGTTCTTCGGGAGCACGACCAGCGACGACGGCGCGGCACCGAAAGTGCAGGTCATCATTGCCCCCATCGAGACTTGGTTTGGCATTCTTATCTCCTACGAATTACTCTTACGTCATGATTGCCGACCGTCTATTATGACCGATAAAGCTGTCTTAAAGGTAAGGTTTTAGGATAAGCTGCCCAGCACTGCACGCAACGAGGAGGAATGGCCATGGCCGCATCGCTGATTTTTGAATTGAACTTCGCCACGCAGGGCGCGCAGCGGCCCGCCGAACCTGGCCAACCCATGCGCATCCTGGTGCTCGGTGATTTCAGCGGCGGCGCCGCGGCCCGGCCAGCGCTGGGCCAGCGGCCCGCGCGCCGCCTGGACATCGACAACTTCAACGCCCTGATGGCGCAATTGGCGCCCTCCATGTCGCTCGCGCTGGAGGGCGCCACGCACACCTTCCAGTTCCGCGAGCTGGACGACTTCCATCCCGACCAGCTGTATCTTAAATCAGACGCTTTCGCGGACCTGCGCGGGCAGCGGCAGCGGCTGAAGAATCCGGCCACGTTCGCGGCGGCCGCGGCCCAGCTGCGTCCCGCGGACGGGGTGCCACCCGCGCCCTCTTCCCCGCCGGCGGCGCAGGCATCGTCCGGCGCCGCCGGCGGCGACAACCCGTTCGCCAGCCTGCTGGGCGGCGTGGTCGGCACCGCCGCCGCGCCGGCCGCCGCGCCCATCGACCAACTGGTGCGCAAGCTGGTGGGCGCCATGCCCGCCGGCCCCGATCCCCGCCAGGCCGACTACGTCGCCGCCGTGGACGCCGTCATCGCCGAGCGCATGAACGCCGTGCTGCACGCGCCCGCGTTCCAGGCGCTGGAGGCGGCGTGGCGCGGCCTGCACATGCTGGTGACCGGCCTGGAACTGGAGGAAAGCCTGCAGCTGCACATCCTGGACGCCACCAAGGCCGAGTTGCGGGCCGACGCGCTGGCGCTGCGGCGCGTGCTCGTCGAACAGCCGCGCAGCTCGGCCGACGCGGCGCCGTGGTCCCTCATTTGCGGCGACTACAGCTTCGACGGCGGCGAGGACGACGTCCGC
Source organism: Pseudoduganella namucuonensis (assembly GCF_900116645.1). Classification (GTDB taxonomy): domain Bacteria; phylum Pseudomonadota; class Gammaproteobacteria; order Burkholderiales; family Burkholderiaceae_D; genus Rugamonas; species Rugamonas namucuonensis. The sequence goes on from NZ_FPBO01000023.1 coordinate 50,800, forward strand.
CTGCTGTCAGTGCTGGGCGCCGTCGCCGCCGAGGCCCGCGCCCCCTTCATCGGCGCGGCCTCGGCCAGCCTGCTGGGCGCCACGTCGCTGGCCGAGCAGCCCGACGCGGCCGACTGGGCACCGGCGGACGCCGAATCGTCCGCGCGCTGGCAAGCCTTGCGCGCCAGCAGGCAAGCCGCCTGGCTGGGCCTCGCCCTGCCCCGCGTGCTGCTGCGGCTCCCGTACGGCAAGGCCACCGACCGCGTCGACCAGTTCGACTACGAGGAGGCCGGCCCCGCGCACCGGCACGAGGACTACCTGTGGGGCCACGCCTCGCTGGCGTGCGCGCTGCTGCTGGGCCGCGCCTTCCAGGACAGTGCATGGGGCATGAGCGCCAGCGACGTGGTGGATCTGGGCGACCTGCCCGCGCACACGGTGCGGCGCGACGGCGAGGCGCATATGCAGGCTTGCGCCGAGGCCTACCTGTCCGAGCGCGCCGGCGACGCCATCCTGCGGCGCGGCCTGATGCCGCTGCTCAGTTTCCGCAACCGCAACGCCGTGCGCCTGCTGCGCAGCCAATCGATCGCGACTCCGCCGCAAGCGCTGGCCGGGGCCTGGGAATATTAAGAAACACGAAGACCAAAAACCAAGATCAAGCCGCATGAAGAAACCGCAGTCCAGGAAGACCGCCGCGAAACGCGGCAATCCCATCGACGACGCGATGCAGGCGGCAGTCGCCCTGCACCGCCAGGGCAGGCCCGAACAGGCCGCGCGCCAATACGCCGCCATCCTCAAGCTGCAGCCGCAACACGCGGACGCGCTGCACTACCTGGGCATCGCCCGCCACCAGCTGGGCGACCACGACGAGGCGATCCGCCTGATCGGCTGCGCCCTGGCGCTGGCGCCCGGCTATGTCGACGCCCGCAACAACCTGGGCAACGTGCAGAAGGAGGCGGGCCGCTACGCCGACGCGGAGCTGTCCTACCGCGGCGTGATCGCCGCACGGCCGGACTTCGCCGCCGCCCACAACAATCTGGGCGTCGTGCTGCGCGAGCAGGACCGGCACGCCGAGGCGCGCGACGCCTACCGCCAGGCACTGGCCATCGATCCCGATTTCGCGCAGGGCTGGGTCAACCTTGGCAACGCGCTGAAACGGCTGGGCGAGATCGACGAGGCCCTGGACGCCTACCGCAACGCGCTGCTGCGGGAGCCGGACAGTCCCGAAGCCTGCCGCAACGTGGCGCAGGCCATGGTGTCCAAGGGTCGCCACGCCGACGCGCTGGACCTGTACCGGCAGTGGGAAAAGTCGAAGCCGGACAATCCCATCGTCGCCCACCACATCCAGGCCTGCCTCGCGGCGCTGGGACAGGCGGCTGCAAACCCGGCGCGCGCGTCCGACGCCTATGTGCAAACCGTGTTCAACGGCTTCGCGAGCACCTTCGACGAGGTGCTGGCGGACCTGGGCTATTGCGCGCCGGCGCTGTGCGCCGAGGTGGCCGCCACGCTGCTGGGCGATGCGCGCGGCGGCCTGGATGTGCTGGACGCCGGCTGCGGCACCGGCCTGTGCGGCCCGCTGCTGCGTCCTTACGCTCGGCGGCTTGAAGGGGTGGACCTGTCGCCCGGGATGCTCGACAAGGCGCGCGCGCGGGGTGGCTACGACAGCCTGCACGAGGCGGAGTTGACGGCCTGGCTGGGCGCCCATCCCCATGCCTACGACCTGGTGGTGTCATCCGACACGCTGATCTATTTCGGCGAGCTAGAGGACGTGCTCACGGCCGCCGCCGGCGCGCTGCGGCCCGGCGGCAGCCTGGTGTTCACCCTGGAGGAAGTCGAGGACGCCCCGCCGGACCTTCGCCACCGGCTCAATCCCCACGGGCGCTACAGCCATGCCGGAGCCTATGCGCTTGCCGCCCTCGCACAGGCCGGCCTGGAGGTACGCGAGCTGCGCCACGTCACGCTGCGCCAGGAGGCGGGCAAACCGGTGGCCGGCCTGCTGATCGGGGCGAGCCGCCGCTAGTCAAGCGGGCCGTGGTGGCCCGCCCACCAAGCGCTTCACCATCAGCTGGACCGCCAGCGCGCACTTCTGTGCAGGCCTCACATCTGCCTGAACAAGGCCTGATACTGCAACGACACCTTAATTCGTTCAGGCCTGTCTTTCAGTATCACTTCCATGTTTTCATCGATCCGCACCGCGCTGACGACATGCCGCAGATTCACCACCGAGCTGCGATGCACTTGCCAAAACCACTGGGGGTCGAGCTGACCCGCAAGTTGTTTCAATGGCATCCGAATCAGTGCCTCGCCATCGGCCGTGACCACGCGGGTGTACTTCGCGTCCGATTCAAAGTAATACACGTCGTCCACATGGATCAGGCGCACCAGGGTACCGACCGAGGCCTTGATCCACTGCAGCGCCGCCGCCGGCTGCACGTCGACGGCGGGCGCCGGGTCTGGTCTCGCTTTCGCAGTGCTCACCTGCGCCATGCGCTCCTGCAGGCGGCGCACCACCGTTACCAGGCGCGGCAGCTCAACCGGTTTGAGCACATAGTCCGCCACGCCCTTCTCGAACGCCGACATGGCATAGTGATCGTAGGCCGACACGATCACCACCAGGGTCTGCTCGCCGACCGCCTCGGCCACCTGCAAGCCACTCATGCCCGGCATGCGAATGTCCAGGAAGGCCAGGGTCGGCCGATGGGTGCGAATTGCCTGGAATGCCGAGGGGCCGTCGCAAGCGGTCGCCACCACCTGGAGCTCGGGCCAGACCAGCACCAGCGCATCGGCCAGTCCGGCAAGGGCGAATGGTTCATCGTCAGCAATGACGGCGGTCAGAATCATATGGGATTTCCAGGAATGCTGACTGTAGCACACACGCCCCCGCCCGGCGCATCGGAAATATCGAGTCGCGCGCGACCTTGATATGCCGCGGCCAGGCGAGCGCGGATATTAATCAGTCCGACGCCGGTGCCGACCGTATCGCCGGCACCAAAGCCGGGCCCGTTGTCCTTCACCGTAATGTCGATGCGTGCCTGCCCCTCATGCGCCACTCGCACGGCCTGTACCGCTATGCCGACCGGTCCGGGCTTGAGTTCTACGCCATGTTTGATGGCATTTTCAACCAGGGTATGGATAATCAAGTTGGGAAACGGCACGTCCGCCAGTGCCGGATCGAATTGCACGTCCACCTCAAGCCGACCGCCCATGCGCACTCGCACGATGTTCAAGTAGGTCTCGATTAGGCTAAATTCGCGTCCCAGGACTGAACCTGTGCCACGCACATCCGGGATGGCCTGACGCAAATAGCTGATCAGTTGACTCAACAGGAAATCGGCATTCTCGGGATCCTTGCGCAGCAGATGCTGCACGCTGGCCAAGGTGTTGTACAAGAAATGCGGTTCAATTTGGGCCTGCAGGAGCGTGAGGCGGGCTTCCGCCAGTGCCTGGCCTTGCTCGGCGGAGTGACGTTTCAGCGCTTCGCTGCTCAAGCGCTCATGCCACTGGCGCACATACGTGAAGCGCAAATAACAGAAAGCGATCAAGCCGCCGACCATCAGTTCCGGAAAGAACCACATAAACGAGGGCATCGCCGAAAGCGTTTGAATTTTTCCGGCCATAAAAAATATCAGATGACCGACGGGCAATCCCAGCAAGGCCGCCAGGCCCGCCCATTTCCGGAATTCCTCTGTCGTTGGCATGCGCTCGAAATGTTTGTCGATCATCATCGCCAATAGCCAGCTCAAGTAAAAAATGGTGGCCCCGCACGTGACGGCAACGTTCAAGGCCCACATTTTGTCAGTTGGCTTCTTTATGAGCCATATCGCCGCGACCGCCAGTTGGCTTCCCAGCAGCATCGCAGAATGCGCGATGATGGCGCCGCGCGACAGGCGCGACATCCATACCCCGGTTTTAGGAGACATATCGCCCCCTTCATTGAGGAGATCGCGCGTATGTTTTATTCCTGTCCAGCTATTTCTTAGAAGTTTCATGATATTCCCAGTGTAGTTGTTCGGTTTACCGTAGGCAATGCAAACGTCGACAGTCGAGCGGGCCAATTGCCGTCGACAGGTCGATCGGCTCTGGGTTGTCCGTGCGGCTGCGCATATCGTCACGGTCACGCATCTCATCCTTCCTAAAGAATCAGGCCCACGGGCTCAGCCACATGATGCCCGCGCAACACGCCATCCAGCCAACGATTACGAGTATCTCCACGATGCCACTGCCGGGCGCACCCTGGTGTCGCGCGTTGAACTCGGCACGTTTCCGGTGACTCCCGCCACGAACGTTCAGCAGAGCGCAACTGGCCGCGCATCCCGCTGAGCACACGACCAGCGAGACCGCAAACACGGGATGGCGCTTCAACAACATAAAGAGGGGCACGGAGATAAGGACCATCAGCGGCGTCAGCGCCGCCTCGACCTTCGCACGCAAGATGGCCTTGCGCGACATGGGGGAAGTCCCCAGGAGGTCAGGAGCATCCTCGGCCGTGAAGATGAGCCAGGAAAGAGCGCTCGCGCACGATCCCGAGATCAGGATCAGGCTGAGCCACATCCACGGCGTGCCGTCGGACTGGTACTTCCAGAGGATGAGCGCTATCGGGGCGGCGTAGCCGAGTTGCTGCAAAAGCTGTGATAGCAGGCCCGGATCACGGGCGATGAGTCGCAGTTCCTTGGAGACGAGGATCTTGTGCGGGTCCGAACGGAATACCATCGTCTCGGCGGACTGGGCGCGACCTAAGCCCTTCGACGTACCGCTCGATAGTAGCGAGGCAGACACAAACGGGCCGCCCAAGGCCCTCACCGTGGCAATGAACAAGGCGATGCAGCCGACGGTAAAGATCAGCGTGGCGGCAAAGCCGTTCAGGATCAGTGAGGCCGGCTGCCAGATGAGAGCAGCGCCAGTTTCGGCGGCTTGCCGGCCGAGATCACCGAGCCCCTGCGGGGTTTGCCGCGGCATCATGCTGGGCAGCTGTATCACCAGCAGGAAGCTGATTCCGACCACTGCCGACATGATCTGCGCGAACACGTGCGTCCGCCTCGGCCCCAGCAACTGGAACATGCCGAGCGCAATCAGCAGGGCGAGACTTGTCGTGAGCATGGCGAAGGCCGGGACGAGCAGATAGACCTTGAGCCAGTCCATGTGTCCCAGCATCACAAAGATGTCCGCGAACGGGAACAGTAGCGCGGCGAACTCCAGCGTCACCGTAATAGCTATGCTCATGGCGCGCGCCCCGATGAACGACGTTGGGGCAAGCGGAGAAGTGAGCAGAAGCTCCATGTCCCGTCGCGTATAGATCGCTTCAATCACGAGGAACAGGCACCGCGACAGCATCGTCCCGAAGACGAAGCTGATGAGTCCTGTAACGATCAGCAGGCGGAGGCCGCGAGGCATTGGCGGTGCGTCCTCAAGCGCGAACTCGGTCGCTGCGGCGACCAGGTGCATGAGGACGAGCGCTACGATGAGGAACACGGCGCTTATCCGTCTGACAAGCCCCGCGCGCCAAAAGAGTCTCAGCTCATGCTGCAGGAGCCAGATTGCAGAACCTTTGCCCGAAATCACGATGCGGCCACCTCTTCCTTGGCGTTCGTGACAAGGCGCAGGAAGATGTCTTCGAGAGTGCCGCCGACCTGTTGTGTGCGGGTCCTCAGTTCGTCCAGCGTTCCCTCGGCGAGCACCCGCCCCGATGCAATGATGCCCAGCCTCTGAACCATGCGCTCGGCGACGTCCATGAGGTGTGTCGTAAGGATGATCGTGCAGCCTTGTCGTGCGCGCTCAAGCAGCAGGTCTTTCACTTGACGTGCAATGGCAGCGTCGAGGCCAGTCAGCGGCTCGTCGAGAATCAGAAGCCGCGGCTCATGCAGGAGTGCCCCGGCCAGTGCGGCCTTCTGCTTCATGCCGCGCGAAAAGCCTTCGCAGCGCTCATCGCGGTGCTGCCAGAGATCCAAGCGTTTTAGGAGTTCCTGGGCGTGGCCTTGAGCCTTGTTCGCATCGAGCCGCCAGAGACCGACGATGAACTCGAGGTACTCCATCACCGTCAGCTTGTCGTAGAGTAACGGCTCATCGGGCACCCACGCGATGAGTTTTTTGGCGGCCAGCGGGTCCTTCCGCACGTCAATGCCAAAGACCTCGATGGTTCCTGCGTCCGGCGCCAGAAGACCCGCGATCATGCGCAGAGTCGTGCTCTTGCCGGCGCCATTGGGGCCCAGGAGTCCATAAAACTCGCCCGGTGCTATCGTCAGATCGATCCCCGAGACTGCGGGCCGGCCGAACGACTTCCGCAGTCCGCTAACCCGTAACGCATGGAGTTCTGAAGCGCCACTCCCTGATCCTGTCCAACTATTTGCTAGAGGTTTCATGATGTTCCCTACCCTATGTAGTTAGTCGGTTTTCTCAAGCAATGCAAACGTCGCAGCGGCTTCCACTCAAAATGGTTCGCATCAAGTACCACCGATCATTTGCGTTTGACCGCATCAGTTGGCATCTGCCAATTGATGTCGATGGACGCACGATAAAGGCTTGGCCCCAATGCGGGATACATGCTGCGACGAATCCCGGTTTTCTCGGCCTCGGTACCGGATTGCCGCGACGAACAAGGAACGCGGTTTGCGAAGGAGTCTTGTTTTTCCTTCATGTTCCAGCGCTACTGGCCGGGCAGTGGCTGCGCGAAAAGCAGAACGTGCGCAAGCGGTAAGCCGACGCCGTTATTGATGTGACACACGTTCATCACTTTGCTAAAGGTCGGAGCGCAACGGCTTGTTGGCGAACGGCGTTTTGCACAAGCGTGGTGTGAGTTGCTCAACCCGTGAGGCGGGCTGCTGGCCGCATATGGCGAAACCTGCATCGCCGCGCTGGGGCTGGTGATAATGGCGATGCCGGCGGCCCGGTGTGGTTCAACGCTGTACGCCTGCGGAGGTGACAAACACTGGGCATGGCACCGCAAACAGGCCGAGAAACTGGAACTGTTCAAGAACGGCATCGCGCTGCACGTCAACTCGAGTAGGATATCCAATCCCTTCTCGATTTGGTTCAGCGGCTATTCGGCTGCCTTGAAAGGGCAAGCAAAGGCGCACCCAGCGGCAAGCTGCTGATGCATGTGTTGGGCCCACCCTGCACATGTCCGGGCAAATCCAGAACGCCGTGATGATCCTTGCGAGCATGCTGACGATGATGGGCGCAGCTCTGGCTACGGGCGCTGCCAACCATTTCGCGCACATGGCGGGTAACGGCCTTCCTTGGACTGGGATGGGTATCGGCGCCGCCGTGCTAGCGGCCGTGACGATGTTTCTGTGGTGGAGAATGATGTCGGCGCCGCCGGCGCTGCCGGCGGCCCGCATGGCCGCGCGCTGAAGGCGCGGCCGGAAAAGTTTCGGTGTCGCCCCGCTGTCGCCTACAACATCACCAGGTCGGTGTAGGCGCGGCGCACATGGCCGCTTTCATCGCACATCGGCCACTCGTGGCGCATCAAGTTGTCGTTCTCGATGCGCACGCTCCAAGTCGGCTTGGTCAGGCGCAGGTTCTGCAGCTTGAGCGCGCGGCCCGCGTCGCCGAAGCTGCAGTTCCCGGTGCGCATGGCCATGTTCTGCGCCGCCGTCTTGATGACCTTGGCGAAGTCCGGCTTGTTCTGCAGGCTGCCGTTGAAGAACTCGGGCGTTTCTATCCACTGCTTCGCGTGGCCCATCTCGTGCAGGAAGGCGATGTAGTTGTGCAGCGGCGCGTTGGCCTTGCCTTCCTGCTTGATCTCGAAGCGGGCGTCGAAGTTGAAGTACACCACCCCCTTGCCCGGCGCCGGATCGTCGCTGCTGAAGCAGGTGTAGCCGCCGCCCTTCATGCCCACCAGGTAGACGTCCTGCTCGGCATTGGTCACCACCGACAGGATGGCCTGCGCCGTCACCGAATTGGCCGAGGCCCATGCCCGCACCTCGTGCAGGATGGCCAGCATTTCGGTGCGCGAGGCGATCCCCGGATTGCCGAACAGGTCGCTGCTCAGCGCGGCCCGGAACAGCGCGTTCACTTCATCCGGGGTTGGAATAATCAGTGCCATGTGCTCTCCTTTTTATCAGCTGAAACTGTAGGTAAAACCGCCGTCCTTCGCGTCCACCTGCACGCCGCCGATGGTGCCGCCCTCCATCATCCGCGTCAGGAACTCGCGGCTGATGTCCGGCAGCATGGTGTTGGTGAGGATGGCGTCGATCATGCGGCCGCCGGACTCGCCCTCGGTGCAGCGCGACACCACCAGCTTGACCACGTCCTCGCTGTACTGGAACGGGATCTTGTAGCGCGCCTCCACACGCTTCTTGATGCGGTTCAGTTGCAGCTTGACGATCTGGCCCAGCATCTCGTCCGACAGCGGGTAATAGGGAATCGTGACGATGCGGCCCAGCAGCGCCGGCGGGAACACCTTCAGCATCGCCGGGCGCAGCGCCTTGGCCATGCCTTCCGGGTCGGGCATCAGGTCCGGGTCCTTGCACAGGCCGGCGATCAACTCGGTGCCGGCGTTGGTGGTGAGGATGATCAGCGTGTTCTTGAAGTCGATGAAGCGGCCCTCGCCGTCCTCCATGAAGCCCTTGTCGAACACCTGGAAGAACATCTCGTGCACGTCCGGATGCGCCTTCTCCACCTCGTCCAGCAGCACCACGGAGTACGGCTTGCGGCGCACCGCCTCGGTCAGCACGCCGCCCTCGCCGTAGCCCACATAGCCCGGCGGCGCGCCCTTCAGCGTCGACACCGTGTGCGCCTCCTGGTACTCGCTCATGTTGATGGTGATGAGATTCTGCTCGCCGCCATACAGCGCTTCGGCCAGGGCCAGCGCGGTTTCGGTCTTGCCGACGCCGGAGGTGCCGGCCAGCATGAACACGCCGATCGGCTTGCTCGGGTTGTCCAGTCCCGCGCGCGAGGTCTGGATGCGCTTGGCGATCATCTCCATCGCGTGGTCCTGGCCGATCACGCGCTGGCTCAGCAGCGAAGCGACCTTGAGGATGGTTTCCATCTCGTTCTTGGCCATGCGGCCGACCGGGATGCCGGTCCAGTCGCCGACCACGGAGGCCACGGCCTGGTAGTCCACGGTGGGCAGGATCAGCGGGGATTCGCCCTGCAGTTCGGTGAGCTTGGCCTGCACGCCCTTCAGCTGTTCCATCAGCGTGGCGCGTTCGGCCGAGTCGAGCGCCGGCGAGGCCGCCGGAACCGCCGCTCCCGCCTCGGCGGCGGCCGCCGCCTCCAGGCTGCTGCCCGTGCCTTCCACCGGCAGCGCGCCGTCGCGCAGCCTGGCGCGCAGGGCCAGCAATTCATCGACCAGCACGCGCTCGGCGTTCCAGCGGTTTTCCAGCCCGCCCAGGCGGTCGCGCTCCGTGTTCAGCAGCGCGGTGGCCTCGGCCTCGCGCTTGGCGGTCTCGATGCCGATCGCGTTTTCGCGCGCGATGATGCCCAGTTCCGTCTCCAGCGCCTCGATGCGGCGGCGGCTGTCGTCCACTTCCGCCGGCGTGGCGTGCAGGCTGACGGCCACGCGCGCGCAGGCGGTGTCGATCAGGCTGACCGACTTGTCCGGCAGCTGGCGCGCCGGGATGTAGCGGTGCGACAGCTTGACGGCGGCCTCCAGCGCCTCATCCAGGATTTGCACCTTGTGGTGCTTTTCCATGGTGGAGGCGACGCCGCGCATCATCAGGATCGCGCGTTCCTCGCTCGGCTCGTCGACCTGCACGGTCTGGAAGCGGCGGGTCAGCGCCGGGTCTTTCTCGATGTGCTTCTTGTATTCGGCGAAGGTGGTGGCGCCGATGGTGCGCAGCGTGCCGCGCGCCAGGGCCGGCTTGAGCAGGTTGGCCGCGTCGCCGGTGCCGGCCGCGCCGCCCGCGCCCACCAGGGTGTGGGTCTCGTCGATGAACAGGATGATGGGCTTGGCGCTGCCCTGCACTTCGTCGATCACGGAGCGCAGGCGCTGCTCGAACTCGCCCTTCATGCTGGCGCCGGCCTGCAGCAGGCCCACGTCCAGCACCAGCAGCTGCACTTCCTTCAGGCTGGGCGGCACGTCGCCGCGGGCGATGCGCTGGGCGAAGCCCTCCACCACGGCGGTCTTGCCGACGCCGGCCTCGCCCACCAGGATGGGATTGTTCTGGCGGCGGCGCATCAGGATGTCGACCACTTGGCGGATCTCGTCGTCGCGGCCGACGATGGGGTCCATCTTGCCGCCGCGGGCCTGCTCGGTGAGATCGACGGTGAACTTCTTCAGCGCCTCCTGCTTGCCCATGGCGGCCGGCGCGATCGCGCCGCTGGCCTCGCCGGGAGCGGCGCCGCCGCCGGCCTGGAAGCCGTCGGTGGCGGCCATGGCCGATTCCGGCGAATCCTTCAGCAGGCTGGCGAACTTCTCGCTCAGGTCCTCGCCCTTGATCTTCTGGAACTGCGACGACATGCCGTACAGCGCGTTGCGCAGGCCGGACGTCTTCAGCATGCCCACCAGCAGGTGGCCGGAACGCACCGACGATTCGCCGAACATCAGCGTGCCGTACACCCACGCGCGCTCCACGGTTTCCTCCAGCTGCGACGACAGGTCGATGCTGGAGGTGGAGCCGCGCGGCAGCCGGTCCAGCGCCGCCGTCAGGTCGCGCGCCAGCGCGGCGGCGTCCAGTTCATAGTGCTTGATGAGGCGCAGCACGTCCGAATCCTGCAGTTGCAGGATCTGGTGCATCCAGTGCGCCAGTTCCACATAGGGATTTCCGCGCAGCTTGGCGAACACGGTGCTGCTCTCGATGGCGCGGTAGCAAAGGGAATTCAGTTTTCCGAACAGGGCAACGCGGCTGATTTCTGCCATGATGTTTTTCCTTAGCCCGCATGGGCGCTTGGGTTGATAAGCAATTGGTCTGGATTGCGTGTGGGCGGTTTGCCGGCCGGCCAGGTGCTCCAGCCCAATTTGGTTCCGCCGCCCAGTCTTAGTGCCGGGACTTCTTCCTTCTTCAAAATCAGGCGCACGTCCCAGTCCAGGGCCGTGCCCGCGTACGTGCGCACCCACGCCAGCAGGCGTTTCATGCTGTCGCCGCCGGGCAGCAGGCGCTGGTAGTCGGCGTAGCCCATGGGGCCGATCACGATGCGGAACTTGTTCTGGCTGTCCCACACGCTCTTGCCCAGCACCGTGGAGATGCCGAGGCGGTTGCCGTCCTCCAGGCGCCCCAGGCGCGACTGGATCTCCACCGGCAGCCGCATCCAGTGGCCGACGAACTGCTCGACCCGCACCGGCAACTTGAAATACTCGCGCAGGATGGAGACCAGGCCGGACGCCGGCCGCGCGTTGTTGGCCAGCAGGCCGGCGAAGTGCAGCTTGGCGAAGTCGCCGATCTCGTCGCGCTGGCGCAGCGCCGGCGAGCCGATGCCGAACAGGCTGCCGACGAAGGCGCCGAAGCGGTCCGTGTCCTCGCGGTCCAGGCTGATGACCGGCTCGGCCTGCGCCCGCGCGCGGTAGAACAGCGACAGCAGGCGGTGGTGGAACACGTCGAAGAAGGCCAGCAGGGTGCCGTCGCCGCCGTTGCGCAGCCGGTCGCGCGTGTACTCGGTGATGTGGGTGGGCAGCGGTCCGTTGGCGCCCAGCAGGCCAAAGAAGTTGACGGCCAGCCGCGCCCGCGCGTCGCCGCCGGCGCGCATGAACTGTCCCAGCATGGTGGCGTGGAAGACCAGCGCGGGGTCCTGGCCGAAGCGCACCGCGTCATCGCGCGGGCGCAGCGAGGCGCCGATGCGCGGCAGTTCCGGATGGGCGTTCTCGATCAGGCGCAAGACCTGGAAGAAATCCATCTTCGCGGCGTCGCGTTCGAGCGCGACCTCCAGCGCTACAGGATCGCGCATGCGCCCCCCTTCGCCGGCCAGCGCATGATGTCGCCGCGCGCCACGGTGCGCACCACGGTTTCCGTGAACGAGTTGATGGACACGTACTGCGCGAAGAACTGCGCCAGCACCGCGCCCAGCAGGAAGGCGCCCGTGCCCTCGAAGGCGGCGTCGTCCAGCGTCACGGTCACCTGCAGGCCGCGCCCGAAGGTGATGGGACCCGGCGAAGGCATGCGCCGCGTGATGGTGCTGGTGCTAATCGACTGCACGCCCTCGACCTGGCGCTGCGCGTTCAGGTCCCCCGCGTGGCAGTACAGCGCGAGCAGTTCGCGCAGCGCGACGGCGCCCTGGCGCGCGTCGCTGTCGGCCAGCGACAGGTAGTTCAGCGACAAGTGGTTCAGCAGGCGCCAGGCCACCGCCCCTTCCGCGAAGGAGGGATAGGGCTGGCTCGGGCCGGCCAGGCAGCGCACCGCCGTCACCGGCGCGCCGGAATCGAGGATGAAATCGGTCTTGCCCACGCCCAGCGGCATGGACAGCGGCAGGTCGCGGTTGGTGCACCAGACGTTCAGTCCCAGCTGGCGCAGGTCGCTGCTGTACGGCGCCTCGGCCGCGTCGACGATGGAGATGAAGGTCTCGCTGCCGATGTAGCTGGAGCGCGGACCGTTCAGGCGCTGCCGCTGCGAGATCATGCGCTGCTCGCGCCGTATCTGGTAGAAGGCCTTGTCCTGGTGCAGGCCGCCGATGTCGCGCGCCGTGTAGAACGGGCGGAAGGCCTGCTCCGCGTTCGGCCCGGTGCCGTAGCCGGTGACGGAGTCGATGCCGAACACCTCGAAATCCATGGGACGGGTGCGGTCCACCAGCACGTGGTATTCCAGCTGGCCGTCCGAGACGTTGATGCGGTCGGCGCGGCGCTGGAACAGGTTGATGGCGGGCGTGCAGTTCAGCGCGAAGTTCGACGCGTCCAGCATCTGCTCCAGTTGCGCGTCGCCGCGGTTGAGCAGGATGAGGATCTCGATCTCGGTGTCGTCGCAGCGGCCGACAGCCTGGCGCAGGCCGCGCAATTCGACGAACTGGTAGCGCTGCGGGAAGGCGAAGTATTCCTGCAGCAGCCGGTAACCCTGGAAGGTGCGGCTGCCGCTGGGCAGCAGCGCCTCCTCCTCGCCGAAGCCCAGCGGCGCGACCGCCGTCTTCGGCAGCAGCGCGTGCCAGCCGGCCGGACGGCTGCCCGGCAGCACCAGCACGCCCTCGATGCCGGACAGGATCTTCTCGTAGATGCGCACCGGCAGCTCGTCGCTGCCGCGCAGGTTCAGCGCCAGCGTGTCCAGCGCCAGCGCGCGCAGCGGCACATTGCCGCTGGTGCGCAGCCGCAGGCGCAGGCAGGCCTTCACGCTGGACGGCAGCGGCACATCCAGCCCGCCGGTGTAGGTGAAGAACTTGGCCTCGGCCAGTTCCAGCGGCCACAGGGTCACGTCGTGCGCGGTGCGGTATTCGCAGGCGGTGGATTCGCCCTTGCCCAGCACGCTGCGCAGCGCGCTGCCGCGCGGCACCGGGTAGCCCTGCTTGAGGGCGGGATTGCTCAGGTCCGGCTGCAGCTGCACCACCGCCATCGAGGGCGTGGGCGCGAGGAAGTGCGGATAAACCAGTTCGGACAGGTGCTGCGTGAAGCGCGGGAACTCGGCGTCGAGTTTCATCTGCACGCGCGCGGTCAGGAAGCTGAAGCCCTCCAGCAGGCGTTCGACATAGGGATCGGCGCACTCGAAGCCCTCCAGGCCGAGGCGGCCGGCGATCTTCGGGTACTCGCGCGCGAACTCGCCGCCCACTTCGCGCAGGTGCTGCAGCTCCTGGCTGTAATAACGGAGGAAGCGGGGATTCAAGCGCCCCCCGCCTGTTCGCTCAGACGTATCGTGGCGCGGTCCAGATCCAGCTCGGTCTTCAGGTAGAGCCGCTCCGGATAGGGCTGCGCCCACATGTCGCCTTCGATTTCAAACATGATCTTGTTGCTTTCAGATGCGGCGGGAATGGCGCGCACGCTCACCGAGGCGCGCATCAGGCGCGGCTCGAAATCCCAGATCGCCTGGCGGATGCCGCGCTCCAGGTCTTGCAGATTGAGGCCGGTGACGGAGATGCCGGAAATGTCGGGCATGCCGTAATTGACGACCGAGCCTTCCAGGTGCGGCAGCCTGGCGCCCCCGGTGACGGAAAACAGGTTGGTGGTGTTGAGCAGCCAGCCCAGGTCGCGCAACACGCTCTCGCGCAGGCTACGCACCGACATCACGCGCCGCTCGCGCGACTCGACCGATTTGTCCGGTTCGTCATCGGTCAGCCGGTCCAGCAGCGAGGGCTGCAGGCGCTCGCGTGGCGCCAGTTCAGCCATTGCCCGCTTCTTGGTCCTGTTCAACCTCGGCGAACTCGATCAGGCGCACGTCCATCAGCGCGTACTCGCCGGCGTCGGTGGCCAGCATGCGCTGCCCCAGGCCGTGGGAGCCCTGAGGGCCGTCCACCCAGTCGGTGCGGCGCGACAGCAGTAGCGCGTCGTCGCTGCCGGCCTGCGTGTGGTTGTAGCGGGTGGGGATCAGGCCGACGGTGCTGGCGCCGTTGGTCCAGGTGAAAGACGCCGGCGTCCACACCTTGTCGCGCAGGTCGGTCGGCGCTTCGAACTCGATGCGGCTGATGCGCTCCACCGGTATCCAGAAGTATTTGCCGTTGACCACCGCCTCGATCACGGGGCCGAGGCGCGAATCCGCGTCCGCCAGCCATTCGAAGGGCTGGCCGTCTATGGTGCCGGCGCTGGCGGGCGCCTGCTCGAAGGCCTGGGCGCGCGCGTTGGCGGCGGCGTCGGGGTCGGTCGCGTCCAGGCGCAGGGCCTCGAGCAGCAACACCAGCCACGGCGCTGGTTCGCCGAAAATCAGGGGTGCGCGCTTGCCGGCGAAAATGTCGCCGCGCAGGGCTTCGCACTGTATCGCTTCGCGATAGGTTTGCGCCATCGGCAAGGCGCCCGCGTCCAGTTCGGCGGCCACGTTCAATTGCGTGAGCGCGCGGTTCCACTGGCCCATCACGGACAGCAGCTGGAACAGGAAGATGCGGTGTTTGGGGTTGGCGGCGTCCTTGCGGACCTGGTCCTGCAGCGCCGCCAGCGCGGCGTCCAGTTTGCCTTCAGTGATGAGATCTTGCGCAGACATGCCATGCCCTCCCCGGCCGACGAAAATATTAGAACCTGCGGCGGATGCCGGGGTCAGACCCAACGGGTCTGACCCCGGGTGTGCGCTTGTGGTTTTGACGTACGCTACTGCTATTAAGCCGCGACGTTCTCGGCGATGTTCCATGCGAAGGTCGCATCCGCGCCCACGCCGCCTTTGCTGTCCTGCACCGCGTAGGCGAATTTCACCTTGGCGAAGTTCAGCGTCACGTTTTCGGTCAGGCGGTCCTCGCCGCCGCTGCCGCCGGTCGAGATCGAGGTCACGATCACTTCTTCCATGGTGATCTCGATGTAGCGCTGCTGGCCTTCGCCGGCCTTGCGCACCAGCAGGACCACCTTCGGAATGTGCGAGCCTTTGGCCAGCGCGGTCATCAGGCCGTTGGAGGCCTTGTCGATGTACTTGGTGAAGGAGATGTCCTGGAAGTTGGCCTTGCCGGCGCCGCCGCCACCGCCCGAGTGGGTGGTGCCGGACTGGCTCATGCCCCAGCTCCAGGCCAGCACGTCGACGTCGCCTTTAGGGCCTTGTACCTTGTCGCGCGATTCGCCTTTGATCTTGTCGCCAAGATTGATGAAAATGTCCATTGCCATGTTGGTTCTCCTCTAAGTGATGCACTGGGATGGCCGGGGGATCGCCCGGCCGCTAAATTGGTAAAGCTAAATCAACCGCCCTTGGCGGACGGCAGTTTCGACACCAGGCGCAGCGACACCGTCAAGCCTTCCAGCTGGTAGTGCGGACGCAGGAAGAACTTGGAGGTGTAGTAGCCCGGATTGCCTTCGACTTCTTCCAGCTGCACTTCGGCGGCCGCGAGCGGCTTTTGCGCCTTGGTGTTTTCGCTCGAGTTCGCCGGATCGCCGTCCACGTAGTTGTTGATCCACTTGGTCAGCCAGCGCTGCATCTCGTCGCGTTCCTTGAACGATCCAATCTTGTCGCGCACGATGCACTTCAGGTAGTGCGCGAAGCGGCAGGTGGCGAACAGGTACGGCAGGCGCGCGGCCAGGGCGGCGTTGGCGCTGGCGTCCGGATCGTCGTACTCGGCAGGCTTGTGCATGGACTGCGCGCCGATGAAGGCGGCGAAGTCGGTGTTCTTCTTGTGCACCAGCGGCATGAAGCCGTTGGCCGCCAGCTCCGCCTCGCGGCGGTCCGAGATCGCGATCTCGGTCGGGCACTGCATGGCCACGCCGCCGTCGTCGGTCGGGAAGCTGTGCACCGGCAGGCCTTCCACCGCGCCGCCGGACTCGATGCCGCGGATGCGCGAGCACCAGCCGTAGTTCTTGAACGAGCGGTTGATGTTGACCGCCATCGCGTAGGCCGCGTTGGCCCAGGTGTAGTTCTTGCTGCCGGCGGCCGAGGTGTCCTCTTCGAAGTCGAAGGCCTCCACCGGATCGGTCTTGGCGCCGTACGGCTGGCGCGCCAGGAAGCGCGGCATGGCCAGGCCGACGTAACGCGAATCCTCGGACTCGCGGAACGAGCGCCAGGCGGCGTGTTCCGGGGTCTGGAAGATCTTGGTCAGGTCGCGCGGGTTCGACAGTTCCTGCCACGATTCCATCAGCATCACGGACGGCGCGGCGGCGGTGATCAGCGGCGCGTGCGCGGCGGCGGCCACCTTGGCCATGGAGGTCAACAGCTCGACGTCGGGCGCGCTGTTGTCGAAGTAGTAGTCGGCCACGATGGAGCCGAACGGCTCGCCGCCGAACTGGCCGAACTCCTCTTCATACATCTTCTTGAAGATCGGGCTCTGGTCCCAGGCCGTGCCCTTGTACTTCTTGAGCGTCTTGGCCAGGTCGTTCTTCGAGATGTTCATCACGCGGATCTTCAGCGTTTCATCGGTCTCGGTGTTGTTCACCAGGTGGTGCAGGCCGCGCCAGGCGCCCTCCACCTTCTGGAACTCCTCGGTGTGCAGGATCAGGTTGATCTGCTCGGTGAGCTTCTTGTCCAGCGCCGAAATCAGGCCCTCGATGGTGGCCAGCACGTCGCCCGATACCAGGTTGGTGCCCGCCAGCGCCTGTTCGGCCAGCGTCTTCACCGCGTTCTCGACGGCCTCCTTGGCCTTGTCCGATTGCGGCTTGAATTCTTTCTGCAACAGGCTGCCGAAGTCGCTCAACTCGAGCGTGCCGGTTGCCCCTTGCAGTTCTTCTTGGGTCTGAGCCATCTCTATCCTCCGGGGTGGTTGCTTATTTGTCGCTTACTCTTGCGGCTTCGGTGCCGAGGTCAGGGCCTGCATCAGGGCCGGGTCGTTCAGCACCTTGCCGATCAGTTCCTCGGCGCCGGTCTTGCCGTCCATGTAGGTCAGCAGGTTGGACAGCTGGCCGCGCGCCTCGAGCAGCTTGTTCAGCGACTCGACCTTGCGCGCGATGGCGGCCGGCGTGAAGTCGTCCATGCTCTCGAACGTCATGTCGATCGACAGGTTGCCCTCGCCGGTCAGCGTGTTCGGCACCTGCACCGCGACGCGCGGCTTCATGGCCTTCAGGCGCTCGTCGAAGTTGTCGACGTCGATCTCGAGGAATTTGCGGTCCGCCACCGGCGCCAGCGGGTCGGCCGGCTGGCCGGACAGGTCGGCCAGCACGCCCATGACGAACGGCAGCTGGATGCTCTTTTCGGCGCCATACACCTCGACGTCGTACTCGATCTGCACGCGCGGCGCGCGGTTGCGCGCGATGAATTTCTGGCTACTCTCTTTGCCCACGATTCACTCCTCCTTGATTGTTAACAAATGCCCGAATTGCCCGGCTCGGTACACGGTATTCAGTACTATCATCAGTACTCATCTTCTTGTTGCTTCAGCTCTTGACCGCTGATGACCAGCAGCTGGGCCACACCGTCCGGCGCCAGGTCCTGCATGATTTCGAGGAAACTCTTGGGCACCAGGCGCTTGGCCCGCTCCAGCAGCAGCGGCACGGGGCTCGAAGGCTCGTACTGCGCGTAGTACTGGTTGATCTTGTCCAGCATGCGCAGCACGTCGGCGCGGCTGGCGACGTCGCCGCTGATGGCGGCCGAACGCGGCCCGGCGCCGCGGCCGCCGGCGGGGGCGGCGCCCTCGCCGTCGTCGCCGCCCTGCGCGTCGCCGCCGGCCTGCGCCTCGCCGGCGCCGTCGTCACCCTGCTGGCTGGCGAAGAAGTCCCGGCCGCGGCGCAACAGGCGCACCAACGGGTCCAGGTTCAGCGCCTGCGAAGTCCCGACCTGGCGCACCAGGATCACCTCGATCCGCGTGGCGCTGTCGCAGGCGGAGACAAGCGCCTCGCTGGCGCCAGCCACCTTCTCGGGATCGGCGTCCACCAGCGCGGCGGAGATCGAATGCAGTTCCAGCTTGGTTTCGCCCTCGGCCGGCGCCAGTTCGCCGCTGGCCACCTCCAGCGAACGCAGCGAGAACGCGCCCAGGCCGGGCAGCGGCAGCAGCGCCGCCTCCTTCACTTCGCGCAGGAAGCCGGGATCGGTCAGCGCGGCCAGGGAATTGATGCGCAACATGGGGTCCATGTCGTCGTCGGGATCGAGCTGCGGGTGCACGCTGTCCCAGCGCTCGTCCAACAGGCGCTCGATCAGCTTCAGGCTGTCGGACAGGCCGCGGATGCCGTGCAGCGCCAGCGCGGCGCGCGCCAGCGGCAGCACCACGCGGAAGTCGCGGCTGCGCGACAGCAGTTCCAGCGCCAGGCGCTTGACCACTTTCCATTCGGGAGGCACGGCGGGGGTGATGGTGTCGCCGTACTGCGTCTCGGGTTTCCCCAGCACGGCCTGCTCCAGCTCCAGGAACTCCGGGTCGTACTCCAGGTTGGGGCCGCAGGCGGCGTCGTCGGACACCGGCTGAAGCAGGGAATCGATATCAACAATACTCATGGTGCGCAATAAACCTCACTCTACCCATAGGGCGAACATTTCCACGGAGACTATACTAGAAAATCGGCAACAGTTCGGAAAAAATAATTCCCTTTTTGCCACTGATTTTTACGCGATATCCATTGCAAATCACAGCGCCTTATGCTCTCGCGTTCCCGCTCTGTGACGGGGCGTGATCGTGGCATCACAATGTGGAGCAACTGTGGAGACCGGCGAGAAAATCGTCCGCGGTCTGAAAACGGCGCCCGGCGTCCGGCGCCAGCGCCCGCGCCAGGACCGCGTCGTAGCGCGCCAGCGCGCGCGGCAGCGGCGGCGGTTCGCCGGCCAGCGCCAGCCGCATCACCTCGAACGGCGTGCCGCGATAGGGCTTGCGGCCCTCCAGCAACTGGTACAGCACCACGCCGGCGGCGTACAGGTCGCTGCGCTGGTCCACCTGGCCGCGCATCTGCTCCGGCGCCATATAGGCCGGGGTGCCGTGCGCCTCGGCCGGCCCGGCGCGGCAGGCCAGGCCGAAATCGGCGATCCTCAGGCCGCCGTCGGCCGCCAGCAACAGGTTGGACGGCTTGATATCCCGGTGCACCACGCCCCGCTTGTGCACGTGCGCCAGCGCCTCCAGCAGCTGCCCCGTCCAGGCCAGCGCCCGTTCCAGCGGCGGCGGCCCCGCCTCCAGCGCCGCGGCCAGCGACGGCCCCGGCACGTGCTCGCTGACCACGTAGGCGGTGCCGTCCCGCTCCCCCGCGTCCAGCACGGCCACCACGCCCGGATGGTCCAGCCGGGCGGCCAGCCAGGCCGCGCGCAGGAAGGCGCCGCCGCCCGCCGGCGCCAGCTTGAGGGCGACCTCGCGCCCGCCGCTTTCGGCCAGCCACACCCCCCGTGCCAGTTCGCGGCGCAGTGTATAGGGACCGAATGTATTAATTTGCATGGTTCACCACTCAGAAACAAAGGCTTTGGCTTATGATACGACGAGACGTTTCTGCTATACACTTCTCCCTTTAGCCCGTATTCGATAGACCAATGAACGAATTGAAGCAGCTAGGCCGGTATCAATTGTTGCGCGTGCTGGGACGGGGCGCGATGGGCCTGGTCTATGAAGGCGTCGATCCCAAGCTGAACCGGCGCGTCGCCATCAAGGTGATCCAGATGAGCCGCATCGACGATCCCGCCCTGCGCGCCGAGTACGCGTCTCGCTTCATCACCGAGGCGCAGGCCGTCGCGCGCCTGAACCATCCCAACATCGTCACCGTGTACGACTTCGGCGAGGAGAACGGCGTGGCCTACCTGGTGATGGAATTGATCGCCGGCGAGGAGCTCGGCAGCTACTTCGATGATAGCCAGGTGTTCACGCTCGACTTCACCCTGGAGGACTCGGTGCGCATGACGTGCGAGCTGCTGGACGCCGTCGACTACGCCCACCAGCACGGCATCATCCACCGCGACATCAAGCCGGCCAACGTCATGCTCAGCGGCCAGCTGCGCGTGAAGCTCACCGATTTCGGCGTGGCGCGCATGCAGGACGTGAACGCCAACCACACCGAGGCCGGCACCATGGTCGGCACGCCCAGCTACATGTCGCCGGAGCAGATCACCGGCCAGGCGGTGGGCCCGCGCTCGGACATTTTCGCCGTCGGCATCATCCTGTACCAGTTCCTGACCGGCGAAAAGCCGTTCAAGGGCCAGGGCCTGTTCGCCGTGCAGCAGCAGATCGTGTACGGCCAGCCCGAGCTGCCCAGTTCCCTGAGCCCTTTGATCAGCCCCATGTTCGACCGCGTGGTGCTGCGCGCGCTGGCCAAGCGGCCCGAGGACCGCTACCCGTCCGCCCGCGACTTCCGCGACGACCTGCGCCGCGCGCTGAACGGCGAGACCATCGGCGTGAACGACACCATGCCGCCGCAGGCGCGCGAGGTGAACCCCTTCTTGCCGCGCAACGCCGCGCTGGAAGCCTCGGACCCGGACGCCACCGTCATCACCGGCATCAACGGCGTGCCCGGCATGCGCACAGGCGAGTAGCGTAGATGACGTCCGCCGAAGACCGCCTGCAATTCTTCAAGCAGCTGCAACTGCTGACCAACAAGATCCACGCCGCCAACGACATCGACGACATCATGCTCGACATGTCGGCCGAGCTGTGCGAACTGTTCAGCGGCGACCGCCTGACGATCTACTCGCTGTCGGACGACAAGGCCAGCATGGTGTCCAAGGTGAAGACCGGGCTGGCCTCGTTCAAGCAGCTCAAGCTGCCGATTTCGGCGCAGAGCATCGCCGGCTACGCCGCGCTGTCGCGCCGCATGCTCAACCTGCTGGACGTGTACGACGAGGCCGAGCTGCGCCGCCACGACATGGACCTGTGCTTCCAGCAGGGCGTGGACCGCCGCACCGGCTACCGCACCAAGGAGATGCTGGTCTCGCCCATCCTGGACGACAAGGGCGAGGTGCTGGGCGTGCTCCAGCTGATCAACAACCGCAACGGCGGGCCGTTCGACGCCATGGTGGAGGAAGGCGTGCAGCACATCTGCGGGTCGCTGGCCATCGCCTTCCTGCACAGCCACAAGGCGCCCACGCGCGAACGGGGGCGCTTCGCCGCCATGCTGTCCGAGACCGTGCTGCCGCGCGTGCAGCTGGACCTGGCCATGCGCAACGCCGCCGCGCGCAACGTCGACATCGAGGACGTGCTGCTGGACGAACTGGCGATCAAGCCCGGCGTGGTGGGCCGCGCGCTGGCCGACTTCTTCGGCGTGCCCTACTTCATGTTCCAGGTCGACCGGCGCCGCCCGCACGGCCTGCTGGACAGCTTCAACCGCGAATACGTGGTGCAGAACCAGTGGATGCCGATCGAGGAGGGCCGCAACGGCCTGTACGTGCTGGCCGTGGACCCGGACCAGCTCAAGGCCAGCGGCGCCGTGCAGCGCGTGTTCCCGGGCTCGAAGCCGGTCTACTGCGTGACCACGCGGCGCGAGTTCGGCTGGATGGTGAACCAGTTCTTCGGCGCCGCGCAGCCGGATACGGCGCACACCGACACGATACCGCCCACCGCCGCCAGCCGCCCCGCGCCGGCCCCGCGGGCGGCGGGACAGGCGGCCGGGATGGCGGCCGCGCCCGCGGCCGGATCGACCATGCCGCCGCCGGCCGGCTCCACCCTGCCACCAGCCGCGGCGACGCGGCCGCCCGAAGTGGCCGCCGCGCAGCCGGCCCGCCCGGCGCCGGGCTCCCCGTTCGACGCGGCCGCCGGAGCGGCCCCGGGCCAGCACGTCGGACAATACATCGGCCACGCCGCCGACAACCCCGACGCCACCATCGTCCGTCCGCTCGGCCCCGTGCCGCCGCCGCCGATGCCCGCCCTGCCCGACGTCGAACAGACGCTGATCGCCAACACGATAGGCCAGATCGCCACCAGCGCCGCGCAGCAGGGCATCCGCGAACTGCACATCGAAACCACGCCCGGCGAGAACGGCGACATCCACTTCAAGGTCACCGGCGTGATCCGGCTGGTCAAAAACTGATGTCCTTCCCCATCCAGAACAAGCTGGTCATCGGCATCGCCTCCAGCGCGCTGTTCGACCTCTCCGCCTCGCACAAGGTATACGAGGAAGGCGGCGAGGAGGAATACCGCAAGTATCAGGAAGCGCACATCGACGAGATCCTGGGCAAGGGCGTGGCCTTCCCCTTCATCCGCCGCTTCCTCAACATCAACAAGCACTTCATCAAGCAGGCGCCGGTCGAAGTGGTGCTGTTGTCGCGCAATTCGCCGGAAACCGGCCTGCGCGTGATGAAGTCCATCGCCCACTACGGTCTGGACATCACGCGCGCCGCCTTCGTCACCGGCAAGTCGCCCTACGCCTACCTGCCCGCCTTCAACGCCTCGCTGTTCCTCAGCGCGAACGGAGAGGACGTGCAGAACGCCCTCGCCAACAAGCTCCCCGCCGGCCTGGTGCTGCCCTCCCTGATCGAGGACGACGAGGACGACATGGAACTGCGCGTGGCCTTCGACTTCGACGGCGTGATCGCCGACGACGAATCCGAGACCGTCTTCAAGCGCAACAACGACGTGCTGGAGTTCCACGCGCACGAAACGCGGCACGTGGCCACGCCGCACCGTCCCGGTCCGCTGGCGGACCTGTTCCAGAAGCTGCACCTGATGCAGCGCCTCGAATCCATGGCCGTGCGGCGCGACCCGGACTACCGCCGCATCCTGCGCATCGCCATCGTCACCGCCCGCGGCGCGCCGTCGCACGAGCGCGTGGTGACCACGCTGAAGGACTGGGGCGTGTCCGCCAACGAGACCTTCTTCCTGGGCGGAATGGACAAGGCGCGCGTGCTGTCCATCCTCAAACCCCACATCTTCTTCGACGACCAGCTCGGCCACCTCAAGTCCGAGGGCGGCACCATCCCCATGGTCCACGTCCCATTCGGCATCGCAAACCTGCCAAAATGATAAGCGCGCGGCGCTAGCACTAGTAGCAACCCTTATATACTTCGCGGCCGGCCTGTGTCTACAATAAAGTTGCCCCACCACATGTGCGTGTGGGGCACCTACAAAACAGACTAGGAGCTCGAATTGAAACGATTTGCGATCGCAGCACTGATGGCCTGCGCCGCCGGCGCGGCCATGGCGGGAGACGGCAGCCATTGGACCTACGAGGGCGAAGCCGGCCCCGAACAGTGGGCCAAGCTCAGCCCGGACAACTACGCCTGCTCCGGCAAGAACCAGTCCCCGGTCGATGTGAAAGGCACCATCCACGCCGCGCTGACGCCGCTGAAGATGGACTACCACGCCGGCGGCAACGAAGTGCTCAACAACGGCCACACGCTGCAGGTGGGCTTCCAGCCGGGCAGTTCGCTGATGCTGGACGGTGAACGCTTCGAACTGAAGCAATACCACTTCCACGCCCCCAGCGAGAACCTGATCAAGGGCCAGTCCTACCCGCTGGAGGTGCACCTGGTGCACGCCGACAAGGACGGCAACCTGGCCGTGGTGGCCGTGATGTTCAAGGAAGGCGCCGAGAACAAGGCCCTGACGGCCCTGTGGCCGCAACTGCCGAAGGAAGCCGGCGCCAAGGCCGCCCTGGGCGCGCCGCTGAGCGCCGCCGCCCTGCTGCCGGCCAAGCGCGCCTACTACCGCTTCAGCGGCTCCCTGACCACCCCGCCGTGCTCCGAAGGCGTGCGCTGGCTGGTGATGAAGGCCCCGGTCACGGTCTCGAAGGAACAGGTGGCGTCGTTCGCCGCGCTGATACACCATCCCAACAACCGTCCGGTGCAGTCTTTGAACGGACGCGTCATCCTGGACTAAGCGGTGGACGGGCGCCTCCGGCGCCCCGGCATATCTTCACGCGGTGGTAGCGGTCACATGACCGTCACATTGCGCCGGTAGCATGCGGGAAGTTTTTTCCCAGCCACCAAGTGAAGGTATGACCATGCAAGAACTGAATCCGCTGCGCCGGTTGCCGCTGACCCTCGCCATCAGCGCCATCCTGGCGCTGACCGCCTGCGGCAGCACCGACCACAGCATTGAACAACCCAGCATTCCGGCGCCGCCACCCGACCAGGGCGCCGCCGACACGGCCCCGGTGGCGGCGGTGCCGGCCTTCGTCGACAATGTCGCGACCAACCAGCGCGGCGACGCGCGTTACGCAACCGCCGCCACCAACGCCGGGGTGCGCGTGCTGATCGGCATGCTGGACATCTGGAAGCCCCTCACCGAGATCGTCGACGCCGGCGTCACCGCGCCCGCCGTCGGCGACTTCCCCGCCGTCACCGCCTCCACCTGGACCGGCGTCCCCAACGACGGCACGCCGGGCGGCACCATCGTCAACGCCGGAGTGCACAACGCCAATATAGACTACGTGGTGAAGGCCACCGCCGGCCGCACCCCGGCCCAGGAACTGGCCGCCTACCTGGACGACCGCCGCGGCAAGGGCTACAGCCTGACCGACGGCATGGGCCCCTTGACCGAGGCCTGGCGCGGCGCCGCGCGCCAGACCACCAGCATCACCGGCGTCCCCGCCGACGCCACCACGGTGCTGTACAACGATAGCGGGAACAACACCGGCGTCGCCGGCGGCGCCAACGCCGAATTCGGCACCGTGGTCACCCTGGTCAACGCCATGGGCAACAACGGCTCGACCGAACCGGCCAAGCGCTTCTTCAAATACGCGCGTCCATACCGCTGGAGCGCCAGCGTGGCGGTGCTGCCGGCCCTGGTGCCGGCCAAGAGCGCCGCGCCCGGCACCGACGGCGGCTTCACCAGCGGCCATTCCGCCGAAGCCGTGCGCGGCGCGCTGGGCATGGCCTACGCCCTGCCTGAACGCTACCAGGAAATCATCACGCGCGGCCTGGAGCTGGGCGAAAACCGCATCCTCTCCGGCATGCACTCGCCGCTGGACGTGATCAGCGGCCGTGTGCAGGCGCAGGCCGTGGCGGCGGCCAACCTGGCCGATCCGGCCAACGCGGCCACCAAGGCGGCAGCCGTCGCGCAGGCCCACGCCGCCCTGATGGCCAGGACCGGCACCACCGCCGCGAACTTCCACGACTTCGCCCATTCCGGCACCGCCGCGAACGACCGTTTTTCCGACCACGCGAGCAACAAGGCCGCCTACCTCCGCCGCCTGACCTTCGGCTTCGCGCCGACCGGCGCCACCACCGCCGCCGCCGTGGTGCCGAAAGGCGCCGAAGTGCTGCTGGAAACCCGCCTGCCCTACCTGAGCGACGTCCAGCGCCGCGTGGTGCTGAAAACCACGGCGCTGCCTTCCGGCTATCCCCTGCTGGACGACGCTGAAGGCTGGGGCCGCCTGAACCTGTTCGCCGCGGCGGACGGTTACGGCGCCTTCACCGGCAACGTGGTAGTGGCCATGGACGCGGCCAAGGGCGGCTATCACGCCGTCGACCACTGGCGCAACGACATTTCCGGCACCGGCAAGCTGGTCAAGCAAGGCACGGGCGCGCTCAAGCTGGGCGGCAACAACACCTGGAGCGGCGGCACCCAGCTCGAGGCGGGACGTCTGGAAGGCAGCGCCAGCACCGCCTTCGGCAAGGGCGACGTTTACGTCGGCGGCGGCACGCTGGTCGGCAGCGCGGGGTCCGGCCTGGCCCTGGCGGGAAAATACACGCAACTGGCCACGGGCAACCTCGAATTGAAACTGGGCGGCGCGCAGCAGGGGCGTATGACGGTGGCGGGTGTGATGACGGTGGCCGGCGGCGCCCTGGCCATCGGTTTCCAGAACGGCTACAAACCGGCCGCGGGCGACACGCTGCACGTCATCGCCGCCGCCGGCCTGAAAGGCAGGTTCGACACCATTACCGTCAGTGGTTTCAAGGCGGAAGCGGTCTATACCGATACAGGCTTGCAGCTGCGCTTGAGTAATTAAGAAACAAGGAGACCGGAGGCGCCGGTGGCGGTCCAGCGATGGACGGCGCCGGCGCCTTCCGATCCAGGCGGTAACAACCGTAACAATCAAAACCCTGATAATTTGCGCCCTCCCTGCGCGGCGAGCCGGGCAATGGGTTATTGTGCTCGCGCTAACTAATATATTAGCGCATTAGTAGCACAATCTGAGCGCCCAGCCATCGCAGCCGGGCGACGCACACAGGAGAAGAAAATGACCATGCACGCCAGCCGAACCAGCCATCCGCCCCTCACCACGATCGCCCACGCGGTCGCCGTCCTGGCGCTCGCCGCCACCGCGCCGGCCCACGCGCAGACCGGCGCGGGCCCCGCCGCCAAAGCCGAGGAAGGCCTGCAAAGCGTGGTCGTCACCGCGCAGAAACGCCCGCAGTCGATGCAAAACGTCCCTGTCGCGGTGAACACGGTGGACGCCCGGGCCATCGAGAACCAGCAGATCGTCGACTTCAGCGACCTGACCCGCGTGGCGCCCGCGATGACGATCAACCAGAATCCGAACAACAACACCATCGCCCTGCGCGGCATCGGCACCTTCGCCTTCAGCATCGGCATCGAATCCGCGGTGTCCGTCATCGTCGACGACGTGCCGGCGATCCAGCAACTGCAGGCGTTTTCCAACCTGAGCGACATCGAGCGCGTGGAAGTGCTGCGGGGTCCCCAGGGCACCTTGTTCGGCAAGAATTCGTCCGCCGGCGTCATCAACGTGGTCACCAAGGAATCCGCCGAGACCCTCCAGGGCCACGTGCAACTGGCCCTCACCAGCGACAAGGAGCGCCGCCTGGAGGCGAGCGTCTCAGGGCCGCTCGACGAGCGGACGGGGTTCCGGATCAACGCCTACACCGGCCAACGCGATGGCGACATCAACAACCTGACGCTGGGCACCGGCCTCAATGGCGACCGCGCCAAGGGGGTGCGCGCGCGGCTGGACTTCAAGCCTTCCGCCACGCTGCAGGGCAAGCTGATCGCCGACTACAACACCCGCCATGTCGAAGGCCCGGTGCTGACACTGCTGGCCGTGCCGCCCGGCGCGAAACAGCAAAACGTCGCTCCGCTCGAGCCGACGCTCGCCGGCGTGACGCCGGGACCGGAAAACCGCAACGTGCGCATCGATACGCCCGGCTATGCGGACAACCAGAGCGCCAGCCTGAGCGGCACGCTGAACTGGAAGCTGGAGCGCCATACGCTCACTTCCGTGACCAATTATCAGGACTGGAAATACGCGCTGCTGGCCGACTACGACGGCGGCGCCGTCGACCTGCTGGCCGCCCTCACCCGCGGCGTCAGCCACGGCGGCGTCACGCAGGGCGGCCCCTATCATTCCAGGATGCTGACCCAGGAACTGCGCCTCGCCTCCAGCGGCGAGGGCGTGCTGAACTACCTGGGCGGCCTGTACTTCTCCGATTCCGGCAACGACCGCGGCTTCACCCGCGGCCCCACGCTGTCGGTGGCGAACTGGGAGGCGCGGGCCGGCAACCGCACGCTGGCGGCCTTCACCCAGGCCGACTACCAGTTGGCCAAGGGTACCCGCGTGAACGCCGGCTTGCGCTTCAACCGCGAAACCATCGACGTCGATTTCACCAACCGCGTGCCGGCCACCCCGGTCCACTTCGCCGGCAAGAGCGGCGACAACGCGGTCACCGGCAAACTGGCGCTGCAACAGGATCTGGCCAAGGCCGTGATGGTGTACGGCTCCTTCGCGACCGGCTACAAGGGTGCCGGCTACGACATCTCAACGGGATTCGACCAGTCGCGCGTGCGGCTGCCGGTGGCGCCCGAAACCTCGAAGGCCTACGAGATCGGCATGAAGAGCCGCTTCCTGCAAAACCGCCTGCAGGTGAACGCCACCGTCTTCCATACCGACTACCAGGACTTCCAGGCCCAGTCCTCGCGCTTCGACCCGGTGACGAACGTGACGCAGAACGCCGTCACCAACGTGGGCGAGCTGCGCACCCGCGGCGTGGAACTGGAGGTGGCGGCCAAGCCGGTCAACACGCTGATGCTGGAAGGCTCGGTCGCCTATGTCGACGCCATGATCAAGAAATTCCCGATGGCGAACTGCTACCCCGGCCAAACCCTGGCCGAGGGCTGCCGCCGGGTGGGCAGCGTGTCGGTGCAGGACCTGGCCGGCAAGCGGCTGGCCAACGCGCCGAGGCTGAAGGTCACGCTGGGAGCGACGTACAACTTCCCGCTGGCCGATTCCGGCTACAGCGGTGTCGCCAATCTCAACTACCAGCGCCAGTCCGAGGTCAATTTCGATCTGGGAAACAACCCGCTGGCCACGCAAAAGGCCTACGGCGTGGTGAACGGAAGCGTGGGGTTCAGCGATCCCACGCAAAGCCTCAAGGTGACGCTGTATGTGAACAACCTGTTCGACAAGAGCTACTCGTCGTTCATCGCCGACAACTACAACTTCCATGGCGGCTCGCATGTGCTGACGCAGATGCTGCCACGCAACTCGCAGCGCTATGCGGGCCTGCGCGTGAAGTACGCGTTCTAAGCGCGTTCCCATGCATCACGCCGGCAACGGGCATCGTCTATAATGCACGGAGCGCACAGGGACCGTTCCCTTGCGCTCAACCGTTCACCGATGTCATCGATGTCCTTTGAAATAAAAAAAGCACTTCCCAAACCCGGCAACCGCTACGCCTTGCCCGCCTTGTATGGTTCCGCGGACGCCTACGCCCTGGCGCGGGCCGGCCTTGAACTGAAGGCGCGCGGCCAGATGCTGGCCGTGATCGTCGCCAACGCCAGCGACGGCCAGCGCCTGATCGATGAAATCCCGTGGTTCGCCGGCGACGGCCTGCGCTGCCACCTGCTGCCGGACTGGGAAACCCTGCCCTACGACGCCTTCTCGCCGCACCAGGACCTGGTGTCCGAGCGCCTGGCCACGCTGCACGAGATCAGCAGCGGCCAGTGCGACGTGATGATCGTCCCCGCCACGACGGCCCTGGTGCGCATGGCGCCGCCGTCCTTCCTCGCGGCCTACACCTTCTTCTTCAAGCAGGGCGAGTCGCTGGACGAGGCCAAGCTCAAGTCGCAACTGACGCTGGCCGGCTACACCCATGTGACGCAGGTGATGTCGCCCGGCGAATACTCGGTGCGCGGCGGCCTGCTGGACCTGTTCCCCATGGGGTCGGCCCTGCCCTACCGCCTGGACCTGTTCGGCGACACCATCGAAACCATCCGCACCTTCGACGCCGACACCCAGCGCTCGCTGTACCCGGTGAAGGAAGTGCGCCTGCTGCCCGGCCGCGAGTTCCCGATGGACGAGACGGCCCGCACCACCTTCCGCAGCCGCTGGCGCGAGCAGTTCGAGGGCGATCCCTCGCGCGCCGTGGTGTACAAGGACATCAGCAGCGGCATCGCCTCGGCCGGCATCGAGTACTACCTGCCGCTGTTCTTCGAAGAGACGGCCACGCTGTTCGACTACCTGCCGCAAGGCGCCATGCTGGCCATGGTGGGCGACATCGACGCGGCCATCAAGCGCTTCTGGCTCGACACCGAATCGCGCCACCGCTTCCTGAGGGCGGACCGGGAGCGCCCCATCCTGCCGCCGGATGCGATTTTCCTGCGCGACGAGCAGTTCTTCACGCTGGCCAAGCCCTATCCGCGCCTGTCCATCGTCAAGAACGCCGAGGCCGGGGCGTCCGAACTGTCCGCGCCGGTGCCCAACATCGCCGTCAACCGCCATGTCGAGGACCCGCTGGTCAACCTGCGCTCCTACCTGCTGCAAGCGGGCCGCCGCGTGATGATCTGCGCCGAGTCCAGCGGACGGCGCGAGACGCTGCAGCAGTACTTCACCGAATTCGACCTCGCCATGGCGCCGGTCGAGGGCTTCGACGGCTTCATCCAGTCCGACGCCAAGCTGGCGCTGGGCGTGGCGCCGCTGCATGCCGGCTTCGAATTGTCCGCCGACGGCCTGGATATCGCGTTCATCACCGAGACGGAGCTGTACGCCGGCTCCGGCCGCCGCGCCGGCAAGAAGAAGCAGGAAGGCGTCACCCAGGTCGAGTCGATGGTGCGCGACCTGTCCGAGCTGAAGATCGGCGACCCGGTGGTGCACATCAACCACGGCATCGGCCGCTACATGGGCCTGGCCAGCATGGACCTGGGCGAGGGCGAGACCGAGTTCCTGCACCTGGAATACGCCAAGGACAGCAAGCTGTATGTGCCGGTGTCGCAGCTGCACGTGATTTCGCGCTACTCCGGCGCCTCGCCGGACGACGCGCCGCTGCACACGCTGGGCTCCGGCCAGTGGGAAAAGGCCAAGCGGAAGGCGGCCGAGCAGGTGCGCGACACGGCCGCCGAGCTGCTCAACCTGTACGCCCGCCGCGCCGCGCGCCAGGGCCACGCCTTCGAATACTCGTCGCACGACTACGAGCGCTTCGCCGACAGCTTCGGCTTCGACGAGACGCCGGACCAGGCGGCGGCCATCATGAACGTGATCAAGGACATGACGTCCGGGAAGCCGATGGACCGCCTGGTGTGCGGCGACGTGGGCTTCGGCAAGACCGAGGTGGCGCTGCGCGCCGCCTTCATCGCCGTCATGGGCGGCAAGCAGGTCGCCATCCTGGCGCCCACCACGCTGCTGGCCGAGCAGCACGCCCAGACCTTCGCCGACCGCTTCGCCGACTGGCCCGTGCGCATCGCCGAGATGTCGCGCTTCCGCACCGGCAAGGAGATCGCGCAAGCCATCAAGGGCATGCACGACGGCACGCTGGACATCGTCATCGGCACCCACAAGCTGCTGTCGGACGACGTGAAATTCACGCGCCTGGGCCTGGTCATCATCGACGAGGAGCACCGCTTCGGCGTGCGCCAGAAGGAGGCGCTCAAGTCCCTGCGCGCCGAGGTGGACGTGCTGACCCTGACCGCCACGCCGATTCCCCGCACGCTGGGCATGGCGCTGGAAGGCCTGCGCGACTTCTCCGTGATCGCCACCGCGCCGCAAAAGCGCCTGGCCATCAAGACCTTCGTGCGCGGCGAGAACGAGGGCATCATCCGCGAGGCCTGCCTGCGCGAGCTGAAACGGGGCGGCCAGGTCTACTTCCTGCACAACGAGGTGGAGACCATCCAGAACCGCCTGGCGGCGCTGACGGAACTGCTGCCGGAGGCGCGCATCGCCGTGGCGCACGGCCAGATGCACGAGCGCGACCTGGAAAAGGTGATGCGGGACTTCGTGGCGCAGCGCTACAACATCCTGCTGTGCACCACCATCATCGAGACCGGCATCGACGTGCCGACCGCGAACACCATCATCATGCACCGCGCCGACAAGTTCGGCCTGGCGCAGCTGCACCAGCTGCGCGGCCGCGTCGGCCGCTCGCACCACCAGGCCTACGCCTATCTGCTGGTGCACGACGTGCAGTCGCTGAGCAAACAGGCGCAGCGCCGCCTGGACGCGATCCAGCAGATGGAGGAGCTGGGCAGCGGCTTCTACCTGGCCATGCACGACCTGGAGATCCGCGGCGCGGGCGAGGTGCTGGGCGAGAACCAGTCCGGCGAGATGCTGGAGGTGGGCTTCCAGCTCTACACCGACATGCTGAACGAGGCCGTGCGCGCGCTGAAGGCGGGCAAGGAGCCGGACCTGGCGGCGCCGCTGTCGACCACCACGGAGATCAACCTGCACGTGCCGGCGCTGCTGCCGTCCGACTTCTGCGGCGACGTGCACGAGCGCCTGTCCATCTACAAGCGCCTGGCCAACTGCACCTCGCAGGACAAGATCGACGACCTGCAAGAGGAAATGATAGACCGCTTCGGCAAGCTGCCGGAGCCGGCCAAAGCCCTGATCGAGACGCACCGCCTGCGCATCGCCGCCAAGACGGTGGGCATCGTCAAGATCGACGCGCATGGCGAAGCCGCCACGCTGCAGTTCATGCCCATGCCGCCCATCGACCCGATGCGCATCATCACGCTGATCCAGAAAAACAAGCAGATCAAGCTGAACGGGCAGGACAAACTCAAAATCACCGCGAGCATGCCGGACCTGCCGGCGCGCGTAACGCAAATCAAAAACGCAATCAAACAACTGGTAGCCTGACCCGATGAAGAACGCAAACGACTATACGATGAACCTGGTGCTGCAAGGCACCGGAGACTGCATGCGGCGCCTGGAGCGCATCGCCGCCCTGACCGCGCCGCAGCGCATCGTTCCCCTCTCGGACAACGCCATCCGCTGCGAAGGCATCACCTACTCCATCGCCCTGCGCCAGACCATCGAAGTGGCCGCGCACGCGGCGCAGCTGGACGCCACCTACATGATGGGCGTGCACAAGCTGGACGAATTCAAGCTGGTGGCCATGGACATGGACTCGACGCTGATCACCATCGAGTGCATCGACGAAATCGCCGACATGCAGGGCCTGAAGGCGCAGGTGTCCGAGATCACCGAGGCCGCCATGCGCGGCGAACTGGATTTCGCCGCCAGCCTGCGCGCGCGGGTGGCGCTGCTGAAGGGGCTGGACGCGTCGGCGCTGGACCGCGTTTACAACGAGCGCCTGCAACTGTCGCCGGGCGCCGAACGCATGCTGGCCGCCGTCAAGGAGGCCGGACTGAAAACGCTGCTGGTGTCGGGAGGCTTCACCTTCTTCACGGCGCGCCTGAAGGAGCGCCTGGGGCTGGACTACACGCTGGCCAATGAACTGGAAATCGTCGACGGCAAACTGACCGGCCAGGTGCTGGGCGAGATCGTCGACGCGGAAGTGAAGAAGCGCACCGTGGAACACGTCTGCGCCTCGCTGGGCATCACGACGCGCGAGGCGATCGTGATGGGCGACGGCGCCAACGACCTGAAGATGATGAGCGTGGCCGGCATGTCGGTCGCGTTCCGCGCCAAGCCGGTGGTGCGCGAGCAGGCCAGCGTGGCGCTGAACTTCGTGGGGCTGGACGGTATTCTGAACTTGCTGGGCTGACTCTCTACTCGTAGGCCCCCAGCCGCTTCTGCTCCATCGGCGTGAAGCGGGCGTCCCGCAACTGCTGCAGCGCCGGTTCGCCCGCGCCCAGCAACTGCTTGCGCTCCGCCTGGTAGGCCGCGATGCGCGTGCGCCATTGCGCCTCCTCGCGGTCCACGTCCGCCAGCCTGGCCGCCGCCTCGGGCGAAAGCGCCTCGGCCCGCATGCGGTAGATCTCGTTGTCCCCCGCGCCCTTGGCCCTGGCCTGCCGCACCGTGTCCTCCAGCTTCATCAGCGCCACCGGCGCGTCGCGTTCCGCGCGCTGCGCCGGCGTCAGCTTGGCATCGAGCCGCGCCAGCTTTTCCTTGCGTTCCGCTTCACTCAGCTTCTTGTCCTGCGTCACCTCCATGCGCGCGAGGGCGTCCGCGTCGTAGGCGTCGGTGGCGCCGAACAGGCCGGCGATCTCCTGCGGGCTGAAATACCGCTTGCGCAGCTCCATCACCGCCTCGCGGCGCGCGCGCGCGGCCTGCACGATGTCCTTGCCCGCCTTGACGGTGCGCTCCAGGTCGACCAGCGCGCGTTTGTATTCCAGGTAGCTGGACAGCAGCCGCTTGGCCGCCACCGCCGCCCCCGGCTTCAGGCGCCGGTCCAATTCACGCTCGATCTCGGCCCGGATCTCGGCCAGATCGCGCTCGCCCAGCCCGGCCAGGTAATAGTCGAACAGATAGCCCAACTCCGCGTCGACCACCAACTGGTCGGCCGGATTGAGCTTGATGTCGCCATCCGGCCGCGTGCCCTCCATCGACTTCACGAAGGCGAAGTGGTTGGGCTC
Organism: Pseudoduganella namucuonensis; assembly: GCF_900116645.1. GTDB lineage: Bacteria > Pseudomonadota > Gammaproteobacteria > Burkholderiales > Burkholderiaceae_D > Rugamonas > Rugamonas namucuonensis. The sequence continues at coordinate 84,715 of NZ_FPBO01000023.1, forward strand.
CGCCCTGGCCGCTTCCGGCGGCGCCGGCGGCCGGGGCGCCATCCACAGGTACAGCAATCCCAGCCCGAGCGCCGCGCCCGCGCCGCCCAGCAGTGTTGCGCGTGTCGCCATGCCCGCCCCTTACAGACCCAGGCCTTGCAGGCGGTTGGCATGCTGGCGGTAGATGGTGACGGGATTGGTTTCGAAGATGTTGGTCAGGCCGAACATCTGGTTCACCTCGTCCAGGTGGTTCAGCTTGTAGTCGTCGCGGATCACCTTGCCCAGGTGGCTGGAGCAGGTCGCCACCAGGCCGTCGTTCTTCTCGCCGTTGAAGGCCAGCGTGGTGAGCAGGAAATGCAGGTCCACGATGTCCAGCGGATTGGTGAGGATGCGCGCGCCGCTCCACGAGAAGTAGTGGATGCCGTTGACCTGGTAGGCGCCCTCGCCGCAGGCGGAGGTGGGCACGCCCTGCGGGTGCTGCGCGTTGAACGCCAGCGAACCCGGGGTGCTCAGCGACATCAACGCGCCGGGGGCGCTTTGCGGCAGGTCCGGCGAGCCGCCCAGGGCGCTCATCAGGCCGGCGAAGGCCTCGACGATGGTGGCCGCCTCGGGCGGCGCGGACAGCATCGCGTCCGCCACCTTGGAACCCTTGTTCACGCCGCCCACGCTGGTGACGGACGCCACCAGGTCCGGCCGCACCGAGGCCACGTAGCGCGAGGTCGGGCTGCCGTGGCTATGGCCGATCAGGTTCACCTTGGCCGCGCCGCTGGCCGCCAGGATCTGCTTTACTTGCGTGAGCAGCTGTTCGCCGCGCACCTCGGTGGTGTTGGCGGCCGACACCTGCACCAGGTAGACCTGGGCGCCGCCGCTGCGCAGCGCGGGCGCCACGTTGTAGAAATAGTCCACCGGGCCGATGCTGTCGAAGCCGAACAGGCCGTGCACCAGCACGATGGGATACTTGGTTTGCGTGTAGCCGGCGGCGTGCGCGGACGTGGAGAACAGGCTGGCGGCGGCCAGCAGGACGGAAAGGAACTGCCAAAGAATTTTCTTCATTTGATGTACCCAAAGCGAGATGGAAGACCGAAGACCAGGTTCGCTCTGCTCTACATTCATACCGTCGGCGCGGCTGGCAGATGCGTGCTTCAGAATATATAACATTGCCATCTAAACAAAACGCACGCACGATTCATTTTTCGCCATACGTTGTTTTATTGAGTACAGCATTGAGAAATGTTGATAAACTGGCACATCACTATGATAAGGAGTTGGCCATGGCATCTGAACTAGTTTTCGACACCCGCCTGGAGTCCGCGAAGAACACCGCGTGGTGGCTGTACATCGTCCACGCGGTCAGCTTCGTGTTCTCGCTGGGCGCGTTCTCCTTCATCCCGCTGATCATCAATTACGTCAAGCGCTCGGAGACCGAGGGCACCTTCGTCTACACCCACCACAGCTGGCAGATCCGCTCGTTCTGGTGGTACCTGGTGTGGATGGTGATCGGCGGCGTGTGCTGGCTGACCATCATCGGCATCCCGCTGGCGATGCTGATCTGGGCCGGCGCCTGGCTGTGGAAAGCCTACCGCCTGATCAAGGGCATCGTGGACCTGAACAACAATCGCGCAATGCCCTGAGCGGCGGGGTCGCTTCCGGTTTTACTCTTTCTCGCGCAGCGACCGCGGCAGGCCGACCATCACGATGGTGGCGCACACCAGCGCCAGCCCGCCGATCACATACAGCGCCGGCGTGGTGCTGCCGCTGATGTCCTTGATGCGGCCCACCATGATCGGGCTGACGATGCCGCCCAACTGCCCCAGCGTGTTGATCAGCGCGATGCCGCCGGCCGCGCCGGCGCCCGTCACCAGCTTGGGCGGCAGGGCCCAGAACGCGGGAATGGCGGCCACCACGCCGGCGCCCATCACACCCAGCGCCACCACCAGCAGCGTGGTGTGCTTGTCGAACAGGCCGGCGGTGAAGAAGCCCACCGCCGCCAGCACCAGCAGCCCGGCCACGAACTTGCGGCGCTCGCCGCTGGCGTCCGACAGGCGGCCGACGACGACCATGCAGATCGCGCCGCACACATAGGGCACCGCCGTCAGCATGCCGATGGCCGCCGGATTCAAGGTGCCCGCGCTGCGGATCAGGTGCGGCGCCCAGAAGTTCAAGCCGTAGGACGCGATCTGGATCAGGAAATACACGAGGCCCAGCGTCAGGAAGCCCGGCGTCTTGATGGCGCCCAGCAGCGAGTGGCCGCCATCCTTGGGCGCCGCCTGCGCCACGCTGCCGCGCAGCACGGCCTGCTCTTCCTTGGTGAGCCAGTGCGCGTCCTCGATGCGGTCCTTCATCTGGTTCAGCACCACCAGGCCCAGCACGATGCACGGCAGGCCGCCCAGCATGAACAGCCAGTGCCAGCCCCGCATGCCCAGCAAGCCTTCCATGTGCGCCAGGATCAGGCCGGACGCGGGCGCGCCCACCAGGCCGGCGAAGGCCGACGCCAGGAACAGCATGGACGTGACGCGGCCGCGGAAGCTGGCCGGGAACCACAGCGTGAGGTAGTACAGCACGCCGGGCGCGAAGCCCGCCTCCATGGCGCCGATCAGGAAGCGCAGCGCGTAGAACTGCCATTCGGTGCTGACGTACACCATGGCCGCCGTGGCCAGCCCCCAGGAGATCATGATGCGGGCGATCCAGCGCCGCGCGCCCACTTTGTACAGGAACATATTGCTGGGCACTTCGAACAGCACGTAGCCCACCACGAACAGGCTGGCGCCCAAGCCGTAGGCCGTGTCGCTCAGCCCCAGGTCGCCCTGCAGCTGGAACTTGGCGAAGCTGATGTTGATGCGGTCGAAAAAGGCGAACAGGTAGCAAATCATAATCAGCGGCATGAGCTGCCACGCGACCTTGCGCACCACGGCCGCTTCGCTGACATCGTTGTTGGCGGCCGCCATCGCGGCCCGCATTGCTGTTTGTTTGGACATAGGGTCTCCATGCCGGCCGCCTCGCGGGGCCGGTCGTTGTCTTCAAAGAGTGATGGGGTCAGGCGGCGGCTTGCTTCGCCGGCGGCTGGCCAGGCTCCACGCGCTCGGCGGGCATGGGGTGCAGGTCGCAGTTGCGACCCGCCTTGGCCACCTGGCCGGGCACGTCATGGCCCAGCAAGGCGGGCAAGCCGCGCGACAGGCCGATCAGCCGCTGCAGGTCGATGCCGGTTTCGATGCCCATTTCCCCGCACATGTGCACCAAGTCCTCGGTGCAGATATTGCCGGAGGCGCCGGGCGCGAAGGGGCAGCCGCCCAGGCCGCCCAGCGAGGCGTCGAAACGCTGGGCGCCCGCCTCGTACGCGGCCAGCACGTTCACCAAGCCCAGGCCGCGCGTGTTGTGGAAGTGCAGCGTCAGCGCGGACGCCGGCAGGCGCGCCCGCGCCCGGCGCACCAGGCGCGCCACCTGGCGCGGGCTGGCCATGCCGGTGGTGTCGGCCAGCGTGATGCCCCGGATACCCAGCGCCAGGTAGCGGTCGACGATGTCCAGCACGCGGTCCTCGTCGACGCGCCCCTCGAAGGGGCAGCCGAAGGCCGTGGCCACGGTGGCGTTGAGCAGCACATCGCCGCCGCGGGCGTGGGCCGCGATGTCCGCGAACGCCGCCAGCGACGCCTCGCAATCCATGCGCATATTGGCGCGGTTGTGCGACTGGCTGGCCGACATCACCAGATTCAGCTCGTCCGCCCCCACCGCCATGGCGCGCTGCGCGCCCTTCAGGTTGGGCACCAGCGCCACGTAGATGACGCCGGGCAGGCGCCGCATGCGCATGAACACCTCTTCGCCGTCGCGCAGCGCCGGCACCGCCTTGGGCGACACGAAGGAGCCCGCCTCGATGCGGCTGAATCCCGCCTCGGACAGCGCGTCGATCAGCGCCACCTTGGCCTCGGTGGGCACCCACACCGGCTCGATCTGCAAGCCGTCGCGCGGGGCCACCTCCTGCACGGTCAGGAATTCGCTGCTCATTGCACCACTCCCTCGGCGCGCATGCGCGCGATGTCCTGCTCGCCGTAACCCAGTTCCGCCAGTACCGACGAGGTGTGCTCGCCCAGCGCGGGCCCCTGCCAGCGCACCTCGCCCGGCGTTTCCGACAGGGTGGGCACGATGCCCGGCATCTTCACCGCCTGGCCGCCCGGCAGTTCGGCGTCCAGCAGCATGCCGCGCGCCTGGTAGTGCGGGTCCGCGACGATGTCGGCCACCGAATAGATGCGACCCGCCGGCACGCCGGCCTCCTTCAGCACGCCCAGCACGTAGGCGATGGTGTGGGAGCTGGTCCATTCGGCGATGATCGCGTCCAGCATCACCACCTGCGCCACGCGGCCGTCGTTGGAGGCCAGCGCCGGGTCGTCCGCCAGGCCGCCCCTGCCGATGGCCCGCATCAGGCGCTTGAAGATGGGATCGCTGTTGCCGGCGATGACGACGTAGCCGCCATCCTTGGTGGGATAGGTGTTGGAAGGCGCGATGCCGGGCAGCGCCCCGCCGCTGCGTTCGCGCACATGGCCCAGCAGGTCGTATTCCGGCACCAGGCTCTCCATCAGGTTGAACACGCTCTCCACCAGCGACACGTCCACCACCTGGCCGTTGCCCTGTCCGGTTTTCACGCGCAGCACCGACATCAGCGCCCCCATCACCGCGTGCAGCGACGCCAGGGAGTCGCCCAGGCTGACACCGGCGCGGGCCGGGGCGCCGTTCGGTTCGCCGGTGGTGTAGCGGATGCCGCCCATGGCCTCGCCGATGGCGCCGAAGCCCGGCCGGTCCTTGTAGGGGCCGGTCTGGCCGTAGCCCGAAATGCGCACCATGGTCAGTTTCGGGTTCAGCGCGTGCAGCACGTCCCAGCCCAGGCCCAGCTTTTCCAGCGCGCCCGGCTTCAGGTTCTCGATCAGCACGTCCGCGCCCTCGGCCAGGCGCTTGACCAGCTCCACGCCCTCGGCGGCCTTCAGGTTGACCGAAATGGATTTCTTGTTGCGGCTCTGCAGATACCACCAGAGCGACGTGCCCTCGTGCAGCTTGCGCCATTTGCGTATGGGATCGCCTTCGCCCGGCGCCTCGATCTTGACGACGTCCGCGCCGAATTCGGCCATCATGCGCGCCGCGAACGGCGCGGCGATCAGCGTGCCGATCTCGATTACCTTGATTCCTGTGAGTGGTCCACTCATGGTTGTCTCCTCCTGTTGATGGCTATCAGGATAGAGCCGCCGGGGGGCGCCGGTCCAACCGTAAGATTTCAAGCTGCGTTCGCGAAACGCGAACGCTCGGTGCGGGTTCGGCCAGCGCCGTCACCCAGGGGACAGACCCGCGGTCCGCGCCGCGTGCCTCTGCGCCGGCTTGTGGCGCGGACGGTCTGTCCCCGGTTTAGCCGGCCGCGCGCGCCTCGGCCGCGGAAAGATGATCGAACAGCACCCGCGTCACGGGCGACAGTGACAGCGGGTCGCGCACCACGATCCTCAGCTCGCGCTCGGCCCAGCCATCCTCCAGCTCGACGGAAACCAAGCCGAGTGGCCGCCCTATGGCCTGGAACACTTCGCGCGGAATCACGCCCAGCCCCATGCCCACCTGCGCCATGCGGCACACCGCGTCGAAGCCCGGCACCTGTATCCGCACTTGCAGCGCCCTGCCCGCCTCGCGCGCCGCCAGGTGCATGCGCGAGTTGATGGAGCTATTCACGTGCAGGCCCACATGGTCGCAATCCAGCGTCGCCGCGAACGGCAGGCGCTGGTGGCTGGCCAGCTCATGGTCCGGGCGCATCACCAGCACCAGGGAATCGTACCGGTACAGCGTGGAATGCAGGCCGCGTATATCGACATCGCCCGAGCAAATGCCGATATCGGCCCAGCTGTCCTCCACCCCGCGCACCACGCTGTCGCTGGGGCGCTCCTCCAGCTCCAGCTTGACCTGTGCGTGCAGCTGCAGAAAGGCGCGCAAGTCCTCTGGCAGGAACTGCACGATGGCCGACAGGTTGGCCACCATGCGCGCGTAGCCCCGCACGCCTTGCGCGTGCTCGGCCAGTTCGATGCCGATCTTCTCCACGCTGAGCAGCATGCGGCGCGCGTGGGTCAGCAAGGTCTGGCCGGCCGGAGTCAGCTCCATGCCGCGCGCCTTGCGCGAAAACAGCGCCACGCCCACCGCCTGCTCCAGGTCCACCAGGCGCTTGCTGGCGGCGGAAACGGCGATGGCCTCGCGCTCCGCGGCGCGGGTCAGCGTGCCCTCCTCCTGCACCGCGAGGAAGAGTTGCAGGGTGGTGAGGTCGAGCTTACGGAGGAGATTGATGATGGCCATGCGTGAACTTTCCTGGCGTCCTATTGATTTCAAGCTTTAACGAGCAGTATTTTTGGAGCAAGCTGAAGCATCGTTTTTTGTTTCAGACAAGGACGTTACAACTCCTTGTTCAACGGTCAGAACCTGCTTTACTGAATATATCGGCCGGACAGCGTTGTCGTAGCATAGAAATCCAATTTGAGTTTTAAACGTGCCGGTAAGCCAGTTTGCCAAAGCCGGACTTTCAAAATCAGGATAGACCTCACGAAGAGAGACTTCGCCACCACATTTGAGAAGACCGGTCAGCCATAACTTTCCTGACTCGAGCTTGAATTTTCCCACCGGCCCACCTATCGCCGAGCATCCGACATCCGCCTTTTTCATCGTGATCAAACGTTCAGAGGGCGGCAACTTCATCCAACAGCATTCCGACGGAAAAATCCATCCGCTTTTCGCGCCCACTACATACTGGTCATGTAGCGGTTCTGTTGCGAAAGTTTTTTCTCCAATAGCTATGCCGACAAGGAAAAAACCAATTTTTCTTAGCCGCGGCCAAAAATTCTTCTCCATTGCTCTACCTTAAGATTGCAACGCACGCTGTGAAGGAATGTCCGCTTGGGCTGAAAGCAGGCGCAAGAGTAGCCGACCACTCTGGGAGCCCTCTTGCGCCAATGATCATATCATTTCAGCAACATCATTTTGAGCCATTCGCCACACCGCCAAACAGCACGCAAATCGGCGAAGGCGTATGAATCACGCTGCGATTGTAGGTCAGCTCGCCGGTCTGCTGGTTCACCGCGAAGCTGGCCAGCGAGTGGGAATCCTGGCCGGCCGCCAGCAGCCACTTCCCGGCCGGGTCGAGGCTGAAGTTGCGCGGCGTGGCGCCCCGCACATTGGTGCGGCTGATGACGCTCAGGTCGCCGCTGGCCGCGTCCACGGCGAACGCCGTGATGGTGTCGTGCCCCCGGTTGGCCGAGTAGACGAACTTGCCCGACGGGTGCACATGGATTTCGGACGCGCTGGTGAAGCGCTCCTTGGCCAGGTCCGCTTTCGAGACCGTGGGGATGGTGTTCTTCAGCGTCATCCTGCCGGCCGCCGCGTCGTAGTCGAAGACCGAGACGCTCAGGTCGAGCTCGTTGAGCACATAGATCCATTTGCCATTCGGATGGAACTTCATGTGGCGCGGGCCGCCGCCGGGCGGCACGGCGCCGAAACCGTGCGGCGTCAGCTTGGCGGTGGCGGCGTCCACCTTGTAGATGACGACCTTGTCCAGCCCCAGGTCCGGTATGAAGGCGTAGCGGTTGTCGGGCGAAAAGCCGGCCCAGTGGGCGTGCGATCCGTCCTGGCGGCCGGGAACGACCTTGGCGCCGCCCTGCTGCTTGATGAGCTCGGTACGCGCCAGCAGGGAACCGTCCGCGTTCAGCGAGAACGCGGCAACCGAACCGCCGCCGTACTGCGCCGTGATCAACGTCCTAGCGGTCGGGTCGATCGCCAGGTGCGCGGCGCCGCCATCGCCGATGGGCAGCGAGTTCATCAGTTTCAGGCCGGGCTTGCCGTCCGCCGCGGCCAGCGCGTAGGCGGCCACCACGTCCTGGCCGTTCAGGGCGCCCACCGCGTAAAGCACTTTGCCGTTGGGGTGCAGGGCCAGGAATCCGGGACCGTTCATCTGCGCCACCAGGCGGGACTCGGACAGCTTTCCGGTCTCGGTGTCGAGCGTGGTGTGGTAGATGCCCTTGCTCAGCTGGCTTGAGTCGGTACCCAGCCAAACGTCTTGCTGTGCCGCGTACGCGGAATGGGCCAGCATGGCGGCGAGGCCGCCGGCGATGGCGATGCGTTTCAGAAGGTTCTTGGCCAATGTGGCTCCTTGCGTAAGGTTGGCGTTTCGTCAGTGGACGCAATGATAGCAAAGGGGCGACCGCCGTAGAGCGGCGTGCCTATAATTGCCGGGACACTCCGCATAAGGACGCGCCATGAACACTATCCAACGTACCGGCCTGGTGGCCGCCGAAATAGACCGTCACAACGCGCAGTTCGTCGCCGCCAATCGCGGGGACGTCGAACGCAAGATCGAGAAGATAAAGGCCAGCCCCTTCCAGTTCTACCGCGGCACCGCCCATCTCTTCTATCACGACATGAGAACGTCCACGCCGGACAGCACCGGCGCGCTGGCGGCGGCCTGGCTGTGCGGCGACGCGCACATCGCCAACTTCGGATCGGTGCTGGACAGCGGCGACAAGCAGGTGTTCGCCATCGGCGATTTCGACGAGGGCTATGTGGGGCCGTTCATCTGGGAGCTGCGCCGCCTGGCCGCCAGCCTGGTGCTGGCCGCCAGGGACAACAAGCTGCCCGGCGCGGACGATCCGGTCGTCATCGCCCCCGCCATCCACGCGATGGCCGCGGCCTACCGGGACACCATCCTGCAACCATACGCGCAACTGGCGGAGGATAACACCAGCGGCGTGGTGCGCGACACCATTGTCGCGGGCGCGGAAAACAAGCCGGGCAAGCTGCTGAAGAAGTACACGGAAGCCGGCCGCTTCAACCTGCAGAAGAAGAAGGACGACCTGGCGCCGCTGCAGCCCGCGCGCCATCAGGCGGTCGCGGCGGCGGTCGCGGCCCACGTGGGCGCCAGCAATCGCGTGCTGGACGTTTGCCAGCGCGTCGGCGCGGGCGTGGGCAGCCTGGGCAAACTGCGCTACTACGCGCTACTGGAAACGGGCGTGATACTGGAGCTGAAACAGGCGACGCAAAGCGCCGTGACCATCGCGGCGGACGGCATGCTGCCGCCGGCCATCTACCAGCATCACGAAGGCTGCCGCATCGCCAGGACCGAATGGGCGCACATGGTCAATCCCGACCCGCTGTCCAGCTATACGACCATCGAGGGCGTGGCCTTTTACGTGCACGAGAAATCGCCTCGCCAGGAGGACTTCGAGGTGAAGGACCTGGATAGCGTGCCCAAGCTGATGGAGGCCGCGCCCTACCTGGGCCGCGCGGTGGCCACGGCGCATGCGCTGGCGGCGGCCACCTATCGCGCGGCCCTGCCCATTGACATGGCCCCGGTGGTGGACGCGGCCAACACGGCCGGCTTCCTGGACGAACTGGCGGACTTCGCGTTCGGCTACGCCGCGCAGACGGAGCGCGACTGGGCGGCGTGGAAAGCGGCGCCGGCTACGCCGCCCGCAGCGTAGCGAGGGCCCGCTCGATGTCGGCGATCAGGTCGTCCGGGTCTTCCAGGCCGATGTTGAAGCGGACCAGGACGCCGCCGTCCTTCCACTCCTTGCGCATGGCCTGGATGCGGTACGGCACCGCCAGGCTGTTGGCGCCGCCCCAGCTGTAGCCGATGCCGAACAGCGTCAGCGCGTCGACGAAGCGGTCGGTCTGCTCCTCCGTGTAGCGGGCGTCGAACAGCACCGAGAACAGGCCGCCGGCGCCGGTGAAGTCGCGTTTCCAGTTCTCGTGGCCGGGGCAATCCTCGAAGGCGGGATGCAGCACCCTGCCGATCTCCGGCCGCGCCTTCAGCCACGCAGCCACCTTGCGCGCGCCGGAGTCGTGCGCCTCGAAGCGCATCTTCATGGTGGGCAGGCCACGCAGCACCAGGTAGGTGTCGTCCGCGCTGACGCCCATGCCAAGCCGCATGTGGGCGGTGGCGACGCGTTCGTGCACGCCGCGGTCGCGCGTGATGACGGCGCCCATCAGCACGTCCGAGCCGCCGGACTGGTACTTGGTCAGCGCCTGCATGATGATGTCCACGCCCAGATCGAAGCCGCGCAGCGCCAGGCCGGCGGACCAGGTGTTGTCCAGCGCGACCAGGGCGCCCTTGTCGTGCGCGGCCTTGCAGATGGCCGCCAGGTCCGGCACCTCCATCGACACCGACCCGGGCGCCTCGGTCCACACCAGTTTCGTGTTCGGCTGGATCAGCGCGGCGATGCCGGCGCCGATCAGCGGGTCGTAATAGCGCGCGGTGATGCCGTAGTCCTGCTGCAGCCAGCGTCCCAGCTCGCGGTTGGGGTTGTAGACGTTATCGGGCAGCAGCACGTCGTCGCCGGTCTTGAGCAGCGCGAAGTCGATCATGGCGATGGCCGCCAGGCCGCTAGGCGCCAGCAGGCAGAACTCGCCGCCCTCGATCTCGGCCAGGCGCGCCTCCAGCGTGAAGGTCGTGGGCGTGCCGTGCAGGCCGTAGGTGTAGGCGTTCTTCTCCTTCCACTCGCCCGAGCGCAGCGCGGCGACGTCCTTGAACAGCACGGTCGACGCGTGGTGGATGGCGGTCGGGAAGGCGTCGAAGCCCGGCGGGGCCTCGTAGCTCGAGTGGATCAGCGCGGTCTGCAGGGATTTTTTGGTCATGGCTCGCAATGAAAAAAAGGCGGAGCGCATGGTGCGCGTCCGCCTTATGCATTCTACAACTGTTTAGAAACTCAGGAGTCGCCCCACAGGTCGTGCGCGTCGGCGCGGGTGATCTCGACGTCCACGAACTGGCCCACGGCCAGCTTCTTGTGCGGCTCGTACGGCTTCTTCACATAGACCACGCCGTCGATCTCGGGCGCGTCGGCGGCCGAACGGCCCACGGCGCCGCTCGGCGTCAGTTCGTCGATCAACACGCGCACGGTCTTGCCGACCTTGGCCTGCAGGCGCTGGCGCGAAATCTCTTCCTGCAGCAGCATCACGCGGCCGCGGCGCTCCTCGCGCACTTCCTCGGGCACGGGATTGTCCAGCAGGTTGGCGGTCGCGCCCTCCACCGGCGAGTAGGCGAAGCAGCCCAGGCGGTCGATCTGCGCTTCCTTCAGGAAGTCCAGCAGGTATTCGAACTCCGCCTCGGTCTCGCCGGGGAAGCCGGCGATGAAGGTGGAGCGGATGGTCAGGTCCGGATTCATCGCGCGCCAGGCCAGGATGCGGTCCAGGTTCTTCTCGCCGCTGGCGGGACGCTTCATGCGTTTCAACACATCGGGATGCGCGTGCTGCATGGGGATGTCCAGGTAGGGCAGCACGTGGCCGTCGCCCATCAGGGGGATCACCTGGTCCACGTGCGGGTAGGGGTAGACGTAGTGCAGGCGCACCCAGGCGCCGTACTGCTTGGCCAGCTGGCCCAGCGCTTCGGTCAGCTGCGTCATGTGGGTCTTGATCGGGCGGCCGTTCCAGAAGCCGGAGCGGAACTTCACGTCCACGCCGTAGGCCGAGGTGTCCTGCGAGATGACCAGCAGTTCCTTGACGCCGGACTTGAACAGGTTCTCCGCTTCCAGCATCAGTTCGCCGATCGGGCGGGACACCAGGTCGCCGCGCATGGACGGGATGATGCAGAAGCTGCAGCGGTGGTTGCAGCCCTCGGAGATCTTCAGGTAGGCGTAGTGCTTCGGCGTCAGCTTGACGCCCTGCGGCGGCAGCAGGTCCAGGAAGGGCTCGTGCGGCTTGGGCAGGTGGTGGTGGACCTCGGCCATCACTTCGCCCAGCGCGTGCGGTCCGGTCACGGCCAGCACTTTCGGGTGCACCTTCTTGATCATGTCGTCGCCGGCGGCGTCCTTCTTCGCGCCCAGGCAGCCGGTCACGATGACCTTGCCGTTCGCGGCCAGCGCCTCGCCGATCGCGTCCAACGATTCCTGCACGGCGGCGTCGATGAAGCCGCAGGTGTTGACGATGACCAGGTCGGCGCCCTCGTACGATTTCGCCGTTTCGTAACCCTCGGCGCGCAGCTGGGTCAGGATGTTTTCGGAGTCGACCAGCGCCTTGGGGCAGCCGAGCGAAACGAATCCGACTTTCGGTGCGGCGCCGGCCGGTGCCGCTGCGGTTGCAGTCTTGGGAATACGGGAGATTTCTTGCATGGTGGATTGCTGGAGAATGTTTAAGCCAATCGGCCATTATACCCGATTAGCCCGCCACTTCCCGGAGGCGCGCGGCGACGGCGTGACAATTCGTGAGTATGCGGGCGGCGATTCCCACTATAGTACAAGACAGCCCCGATTCCCCCCTCCCGACAGGGTGCCAGCCAGCCCGATTTCCAGGCCGGCGCAAGGCGCGCGTGCGCGTGCGCCGACGACGCCGGCCCTCACCACCAGCGCCAGGGAGATGACATGATCATTACCATAATCAACCATACCGATTCGATCCAGGACGAAGAGCTGCAAACCGCGATACGCGCGATCAACCGCCAGATCACGGAGGATTTCGCGCCGCACTGGGGCCTGAGCGCCACCTTGCGGCTCGGGGGACGCAGCAGCACGCAGCCGGACAAGCTGAACCCGCCCGACATGCGCGGCGACGCCATCCTCTATATGTGGGACCAGACCGACATCCCGAACGCGCTGGGCTATCACGACCGGAATGCCCGCGGCATCCCCTACGGCTTCGTGTTCACGGAGCTGGCGGACAGCCTGGGCGAGCCGTGGTCGGTGACCCTGTCCCACGAGGCGCTGGAGCTGCTCGCGGACCCGCACGTCAACCTGCTGGTCGCCGGCCCCCACCCCAGCGAGGACAGGACCGTGTTCCACTGGTACGAAATGTCCGACGCGGTGCAGGACGAGACGTACGAGATAGACGGCGTCCCGGTGTCCAACTTCGTGCTGCCGCTGTATTTCACGCCCGACGCGGAACCCGGCAGCCGCAACGACTTCCTCGGGCGCTCCCACGGCGCCACGTCGCTGGTGTCGTTCGGCATCAACCCGGGCGGCTACATCGGATTCTTCGATCCCCAAACGGGCGAGCACGAGACCTACGCCATGGCGGACGACCCGGTCGCCATGCAACGGCTCGCGACGAAAAAAGTGCAAACGGCGAGCCGCCGTGCGCACCGGACCGCGCGCGCCTCCATCGACGAGATCTTGGGCCGGGAACGCATCACCGCGAAGGCCGCCGCGTCGGTGGAGCGCAGGTCGTCGCGCAAGTACGAGAAAATAAACTGACGGACGCGGGCGGCCGGACGGCCCGCGGGCTCGCCCGGGCCGTTCGGCCGCGCCGCGCTGTGACGAAAATGCGGCAGACTTCCGATGGCGCTTATAGTAGAATTTCCGTCAATCAATATCGGAAGATTGCGCCGTGCTGAGCCTCCACACCAATTCCGCGTCGCTCGCCGCGAACAACGCGGCGGACCGCTCCCAGAAACTACTGGGCACCTCCAACACGCGCCTGGCCACCGGCTACCGCATCAATTCCGCCCAGGACGACGCCGCCGGCCTGCAAATCGCCACCCGGCTGCACGCGCAGAACAGCGGCATGCGCGTCGCCATGCGCAACACCCAGAACAGCATCTCCAAGCTGCAATCGATCGACGCCATGATGGAGGGCCTGGGCAAGTCCCTGCTGCGCATGGCCGAGCTGGCCACGATGGCCGCCGACGACGGCTACAGCGACACCGACCGGGCCGCGATGCAGGCCGAGTACGACGAGCTGGGCCGGGAAAACAGCCGCGTGGTGTCGGAAGACCTGCTCAATGGCGACAGCGGCTTCTTCCCCGGCGAGGACGACAGCCCCGATTTCAACACCCGCTTCCAGTTCGGCGCCAGCGCGGACGAGAGCACGGAGTACAATTTCGAGCAGACCTGGCAGTCGGCCTACGACGCGGCCCAGAACAACGCCGGAACCGGTGTCGAGCTATTGAATGGCAACGCGAACGCCAGCATCGGCAAGCTCCAGGAGGCGGTCGGCAAGGTCGGTACCTCGCGCTCGGAGCTGGGCGGGCTGATCAACCGGCTGCAGCACTCGTTCGACAATCTGATGACCATGCACGAGAACACCAGCACCGCCGAGGGCCGCATCATGGACACGGACTTCGCCAGTGAAACCGCGCAGGCCACCGTGCAGTTGATGCTGCTGCAATCGAGCACCAACATGATACGCCGCAGCAACAGCAGCTCGGCGCTGGTGATCTCGCTGCTGAATTGAAAAAGGGGCCGTCCGGCCCCTTTCATATTGAACTTATTTCTTGTCGGTGGGCGGCACCACCGGCGCCATGAACGGGAAGGCCCCGAACAGGCTCTTGCTCTGGTTCTGCATCTGCTCCTGCATTTGCACGAACAGGGATTTGCTCTGGTCGATATAGTTGTTCATCATGCCCTGCATCATCGGACCCTGGACGTTCATGAACTGGGTCCACATTTCCGGGCTGAACGGCTTGCCGTCGACGGCGGCGCTGGTGAACTTGCGCTGGATGTCGGTGAAGGCTTCCACGTTCTTTTCCAGGTAGGAGCCCATCATGCCCTGCATCGCGTGCCCGTAATAGCGGATGATCTGCGCCAGCACGCCGGTCGAGAACATCGGCACGCCGCTGGCCTCCTCTTCCAGGATGATTTGCAGCAGGATGGCGCGGGTCAAGTCCTCGTTCGATTTGGCGTCGACAACCGTGAATTCCTCGTTGTCCAGCACCAGCTGCTTTACGTCGGTTAACGTGATGTAAGAACTGGTCTGCGTGTCGTATAAACGGCGATTAGGGTATTTCTTGATCAAGCGTTCCGCACTTTTTTTAACACTACTCATCACAGGGTCCACTTATTGCGCCGCAGCGCATACTTTGTTAATCCGAAAAAAAAGCGAACCAAGGTTCGCTTTTTCACAAGCCTTATTCACCTATTATAGAGTGAAAAAAACCCGCTTGGCACGTGCTTTCGTGGTTTATTGCATCGCAACTTGCCCTGCGAAACAACAAGCCCGCATTAACTGGCTTTTGCCTTGACGTAACGACCAGGCGCGGGTTCGATCACCCGGTACTTGGCGTTGCCCGGCTGCGCGGGCGGATCGACATCCTTGCCGCCGTGCTCGGCCAGGAATTTGGCCCACTCCGGCCACCAGCTGCCGGGATGCTCGGTCGCGCCCTCGAACCAGGCCTCGGCGTCCGGACGCTTGCCCTTGGCTTTCAGCGCGGCGTCGTTGGTCCAGTAGTTGCGTTTCTTCTTGGCCGCCGGATTGATCACGCCGGCGATGTGGCCGGACGCGCCCAGGATGAAGCGGTTGGCCTTCGGCTTTTTCGGGTTCAGGATGTCCATCGAACCGTAGGCCGAGTGCCATGGCACGATGTGGTCTTCGCGCGAGGCGTAGATGAAGGCCGGCGCGTCGATGGTCGACAGGTCGACCTTTTCGCCCGCCACCGTCAGCTTGCCCGGCACCTTCAGGTTGTTTTCCAGGTAAGTGTTGCGCAGGTACCAGCAGAACATCGGGCCCGGCAGGTTGGTGCTGTCCGAGTTCCAGTACAGCAGGTCGAACGGCACCGGCTCGTTGCCCTTCAGGTAGTTCGACTGCACGTAGTTCCACACCAGGTCGTTCGGACGCAGGCTGGAGAAGGTGGTCGCCAGGTCGCGGCCCGGCATCAGGCCGCCGGATTTCAGGGTCTGCTCGCGCAGCTGCACCTGCTGCTCGTCGACGAACACGCTCAGCACGCCGGTGTCGCTGAAGTCGAGGAAGGTGGTCAGCAGCGTGACGCTGGCGGCCGGGTGCTCGCCGCGCGCGGCCATCACGGCCAGCGACGTGCCCACCAGGGTGCCGCCGACGCAGAAGCCGAGGATGTTGAGTTTGTCCTGGCCGGTGATTTCCTGCACCAGGTGCACGGCGTTGACGACGCCGGTGTCGACGTAGTCGTCCCAGGTGGTGTTGGCCATGGACTGGTCCGGATTGCGCCAGGAGACCAGGAACACGGTGTTGCCCTGCTCCACCGCGTAGCGCACCAGCGAGTTTTCCGGTTGCAGGTCCAGGATGTAGAACTTGTTGATGCACGGCGGCACCAGCAGCAGCGGACGCTCGTGCACCTTGGCCGTGGTCGGCGTGTACTGGATCAGCTGGAACAGGTGGTTTTCATACACCACCTGGCCCGGCGTGTTGCCCAGGTTGCGGCCCACCTCGAAAGCGGACTCGTCGGACAGGGAGATGTGGCCCTTGCCCATGTCGGCCAGCATGTTGGCCAGGCCCTTGGTCAGGCTTTCGCCCTTGGTTTCCACCAGTTTTTGCTGCGCTTCGGGGTTCGTAGCCAGGAAGTTGGCAGGCGACATGGCGTCCACCACTTGCTGCACGGCGAAGCGGATTTTTTGCTGCTGCTGCGGCGCGGCCTCGATGGCTTCCGCCATGGCCGTCAGGAATTTGGAGTTGAGCAGGTATGATGCGGCATTGAACGCGGTGACCGGGTTGCTTTGCCACGCGGGCGAGGAAAAGCGGCGGTCGGAGACGGCGGGCGCCTTGCCCGCCAGGAACTCCTGCCACAGCGCGCCGAACTGCTGGAAGTAGTCGTTCTTCAGTTGCTCGATCGCGTCTGGCTTGATGACGGCGCCGGCGTCGCGCAGAATGGCGGCCACCGGATGCGACTGGACTTCGGGCGTCATGTTGAACCAGGATTGCCACTGGTTGGGGTCGCTGAACTGCGACATCCATGCGTTGGCAAAGGCTTGAGGATCAGGCAATTTCATATTTATTCCATTTTTAATGAGTTTTTACCGGAACTGCTTATGCTGATAGTCGCTGTTGCTTGGATTTACGTGGTTGCGCTCATGGCGCTGACCGAACCTACTGTCGTCGCCGGAATTATGACGTTTTTAAGCTATTGCGTGTTGCCATTGGGAATACTATTTTATTTAACAGGGTCGGGCCGGCGCAAGCGCGCCCGCGCCCTGGAAGAGCGGGCGCGGGCGGCCAGCCAGCGGCCACCCGAAGCTTAAGCGCCATTCCCGGCGCCACCACCCGCCTTGCCTTTGATCCAGATCAAACTGGCTTGACGTCCGGTCACGCCATCGCGCCGGTACGAATAGAAGCGGCCTGAATTCGACACGGTGCAGTATTCGCCGCCCGCGACGCGCGTCACCCCCACCCTGCGAAGCACGGCCCGTGCCAGGGCGTACAAATCGGCCAGATGCTTGCCCGGCCGCGCGGCCACGGGGCGGAAGGCCGCCCGCACCTCGTCCCGGGCGGCCGGGTCCGGCGCGCCTTCCACGAAGGCCTTCAGCACATCGGCCCCCACCTCGAAGCGGGCGGGGCCGATCGCCACGCCCAGCCACGCCAGCACTTCGCCCGCACCTTTTTCGCGCATGGCGCGCACTGTTTCCTCCAGTACACCGTTGGCCAGGCCGCGCCAGCCCGCGTGCGCCGCGCCCACCACGGTGCCGGCGGTGTCGCAGAACAGCACCGGCAGGCAATCGGCCGTGAGGATAACGCAAACCGTGTCCGGCGCGCGCGCGATACTGGCGTCGGCCACCGGCACCTCGCCCGGGCGCACCCGCCCCGCGTCCGCCACGGCCACGCCGTGCACCTGGCTGAGCCAGACCGGCTCGTCCGGCAGCACCGCCGTCAGCGCGGCGCGGTTGGCCGCCACGTTGTGCGGCTGGTCGCCCACGTGGATGCCAAGGTTCAGCCCGCCGCCGCCCTGGCCGTCGTCATAGGGCGCGGCGCTGACGCCGCCGCGCCGCATGGTCGCCAGCGCGCCGATGTTGGGGGGAAGGTCGGGCCAGTCGGGCGCCAGCCAGCCGGGGGAGCGGGATAGGGAGTCGGTCACTCGTCGTCTTCCTCGTCGTCGAAATCGTCGCCGTAGTCGTAATCGTACTGTTCCTCGATGTCGCCGCCGACATCGTTCAGGCCGGGATTGGCGATGCCGGCCGACTCGATCAGCGCGGCGAAGTCGTCCGCCAGCGGCACGCGCCACTCGCAGGCCTCGCCGGTGGCCGGATGCACCAGCCCCAGGCGGCGCGCCTGCAGCGCCTGGCGCGGGAAGAAGTGCGTCAGGTGCGGCTTGCCGTAGACATAGTCGCCCACCAGCGGGAAGCCCAGGTGCGCCATGTGGACGCGGATCTGGTGCGTGCGGCCCGTTTCAAGACGGCATTGCACCAGGCTGACCGGGCGGCGGTCCAGCAGGCCCGATTCGATGCGCTCGTAGTGCGTGATGGCGGGCTTCGAGCCCAGGCTGGTCGAGACGGCCATTTTCACGCGGTCCTTCGGATGCCGGCCCATGGAGGCGTTCATGGTGCCGCCCTTTTGAGGCGTGCCCCACACCAGCGCCCAGTATTCGCGCTTGACGGTGCGCGCCTGCAACTGGCGCACCAGGTCGGTCTGCGACGCCAGCGTCTTGCCCACCACCATCAGGCCGGAGGTGTCCTTGTCCAGGCGGTGCACGATGCCGGCGCGCGGCACGCCGGTCAGCTGCGGGCAGTGGTGCAGCAGGCCGTTCAGCAGCGTGCCGGACCAGTTGCCCGAACCGGGGTGGACCACCAGGCCGGCAGGCTTGTTCACGACGATCAGGTGTTCGTCCTCGAACACGATGTTCAGCGCCATCGGCTCGGGCTTATAGGCCTCGGAGTCCTGGTCGGGCTGGGGCAGGATCACCACCTTCTCGTCGCCGTAGACGGTGGCCTTGGTTTTGGACGGCTTGCCGTCCACGGTAACGAAGCCTTCCTCGATCCACATCTGCAGACGCACGCGCGAAAATTGCGGCACCAGCTTGGAAATCACCTTATCGAGGCGTTCGCCACACGAATCCGGGCTCAGTTCGAGTACGATAGGGGCCAATGCGTCGACCACCTCGTCTTCGCCCAGGAACTCGGCGTCCGCGTCGGCGTCTATTTCGTTATTAGTTAAAGTCACAGCATTCCCATCGGCTATAATCAGCCTGTTGTAAAAATCTTGGTTAAACGTTCTTGCAAAACAACATGCAAAAAAAATTATCGGTAGTTGCAGCAACAGTCGTACTGCTAGGTTTATCCGCGTGTAGCTTGCTGCCGGAAAAGGCAGATGAAACCAAAGGTTGGTCCGCTACGAAATTATACTCGGAGGCCATGGAGGAATTGGAAGGCGCGCACTATGAGCGCGCAATTCAGTTGTTCGAAAGACTGGAATCGAGCTACCCGTTCGGTACGTACGCGCAGCAGGCGCAGATGAATATCGCCTATGCCAACTACAAGGCCCAGGACCAGGCCCAGGCGCTGGCCGCGGTGGAACGCTTCGTCAAGCTGCACCCGAACCACACGCACGTGGACTATATGTACTACCTGCGCGGCCTGATCAGCTTCAACGATCAGATCGGCTTCCTGAACTTCATCTACGAACAGGACCCCACCGAGCGCGACCCGAAAGCGACGCGCGAGGCCTTCACGGCGTTCAAGGCGCTGGTCGAGAAGTTCCCGGACAGCCAGTATACGCCGGATGCCATCGACCGCATGAAGTATCTGATCAACGCGATGGCCTCCTACGAGGTGCACGTGGCGCGCTACTACTACCGCCGCGGCGCCTACCTGGCGTCGGTCAACCGCGCCATGGGCGTGCTAAGCGACTACCGCGACTCGCCGTCGATCGAGGAGGCGCTGTTCATCATGATCCGCGGCTACGACAAGATGGGCAACAAGCAGCTGCACGACGACGCCCTGCGCGTCTTCAAGCAGAACTACCCGAACAGCAAGTTCCTCGAAGAAGGCGTGAAGAAGGAACGGCAGTGGTGGAAGTTCTGGAGCTGATCTGACGGCGCGTCATAGGGGACAGACCCTCCGCGCCACACACCTGGGCTAGGGCCGCGGCCGGTGGTCGCGGGTCTGTCCCCGGTGTGACCGCCTTAGTCCGCGATCCTGCGCCGGAACACCCAGGTCCGCTCATCCGAATCCTTCTTGTCGAAGGCGTAGCCGTCGACATCGAAGGCTTTCAGCTTTTCCGGATTGTTGATGTTCTTCACCGCCGCGTAGCGCGCCAGCAGGCCGCGCGCGCGCTTGGCGTAGAACGAGATGATCTTGTATTTGCCGTTCTTCCAGTCCTCGAACACCGGCGTGATCACCGGCACCGCCAGCTTGGCGCGCTTGACGGACTTGAAATACTCCTCCGACGCCAGGTTCACCAGCACTTCGGCGCCCTGCTCCTCGGCCGTCCGGTTCAGCGCGTTGGTGATGGTGTCGCCCCAGAACGCGTACAGGTCCTTGCCGCGCGGCGTGTGCAGGCGGGTGCCCATTTCCAGCCGGTGCGGGTGGATCAGGTCCAGCGGCCGCAGCATGCCGTACAGGCCGGACAGGATGCGCACGCGCGACTGCGCGTAATCCAGCTGCTTCGGCGTCAGCGTGCGCGCCGCCAGGCCGTCGTAGACGTCGCCGTTGAAGGTCATCACCGCCTGGCGCGCCTCGGACGTATCCTTGGTCCACGAGGCGTAGCGGGCCACGTTCAGCGTCGACAGCGTGTCCGAGATGTCCATCAGCTCGCCGATGCCGGCCGGCGAGAACTCGCGCAGGCGGTCGATCAACTGTTCGGAGTGGTCCAGGAAATCGGGTTGCGTGTGCAGCTTGGTGGTGGGAGGCGTCTCGAGGTCGAGACTCTTTGCGGGCGAAAGCACTATCAGCATAAAATCGAAAAACTTACGTTAAGACAAGAATGACCGACATGATACCTGTTCCACCAAAACGCATCGTGCTGGACACGAATGTCTGCCTCGACCTGTTCGTGTTCAAGGACCCGCGCTGGTCCGCGCTGCTGTCCGCCATCGAGAGCGGCGCGGTGGAGGCCATCACGCGCGCGGACTGCCGCGAGGAATACCTGGTGGTGCTGCACTACAAGCACCTGCCGCTGGACGACGACAGCCGCCCGCTGAGCGCGGCCCGCTTCGACGCGCTGATCAAGGTGGTGGCGCCACCGGTGTCCGGCATCCGCCTGCCCGTGTGCAGCGACCGCGACGACCAGAAGTTCCTGGAACTGGCGCGCGACGCCGGCGCCGACATCCTGATCACCAAGGACAAGGCGCTGCTCAAGCTGGGCCGCAAACTGACCAAGGCGGGCATGTTCAAAGTGATGGTGCCGGAGGCGTGGACGCCGGAGGCTTGACCCCGTCGCGGTGGCATACGCATATGGGCAGAATAGCAACACCGGAATGGATGGCCTGCGCTAGAATAAGCCAAACGCTTTCCTACTTCCAGCATCCATGAACAGCCGTCTTGAACCGCCAGCAACACCCGTCCTGACCACCCGCTTGCCGGCCGTCGGCACCACCGTCTTCACCCGCATGTCGTCCCTGGCCGCCGAGCATGGCGCCGTCAACCTGGGCCAGGGCTTCCCCGACTTCGCCTGCGAACCCGCCCTGGTGGACATGGTGACCGAGGCCATGCGCGCCGGCTTCAACCAGTACCCGCCGATGACGGGCGCGCCCGTGCTGCGCCAGGCCATCGTCGACAAGGTCGCCGCCGTCTACGGCCGGCAATACGACGCGAACACCGAGATCACCGTCACCGCCGGCGCCACCCAGGCGCTCACCACCGCCATCCTGTGCGCCGTGCATCCCGGCGACGAGGTGATCGTCATCGAACCGGCCTACGACAGCTACCTGCCCGCCATCGAACTGGCCGGCGGCGTGCCGGTGCCGGTGCAAATGGAACTGGGCCAGGCCGGCTACGCCATCCCCTGGGACAAGGTGCAGGCCGCCGTCACCGCGCGGACCCGGCTGATCGTCATCAACAGCCCGCACAATCCCACCGGCAGCGTGCTGCGCGAAGCCGACATGCGCGCGCTGGCCGACATCGTGCGCGGCACCGGCGTGCTGATCCTGTCGGACGAGGTCTACGAGCACATGGTCTACGACGGCCAGCGGCATGAATCGGTGTGCCGTCACGCGGAACTGGCGGCGCGCGCCTTCGTGGTCTCCAGCTTCGGCAAGACTTACCACGTGACCGGCTGGAAGATAGGCTACGTGGCCGCGCCGGCGGCGCTGACGGTGGAGTTCCGCAAGGTCCACCAGTACAACGTGTTTTCGGTCAACACGCCCATGCAGCACGGCATCGCCAGCTACATGGCCGATCCCAAGCCCTACCTGCAGCTGCCGGCGTTCTACCAGCGCAAGCGCGACCTGTTCCGCGAAGGCCTGCGGGGCAGCCGCTTCGAGCCGCTGCCGGCGGACGGCACGTACTTCCAGTGCGTGCGCTACGACGCGATCTCCGGCTTGCCGGAGGCGGAGTTCGCGGAATGGCTGACCACCGAGATCAAGGTGGCGGCGATACCGGTTTCGGCGTTTTACCGGCAAGGCCGGGAGTCGGGCATCGTCCGCTTCTGCTTCGCCAAGAAGGACGACACGCTGGCGCTCGCACTCGAGCGCCTGGCGCGCATATAAGAAACCGCCCCCCTTCTCTGGAGGAGACGGCGGCGGCACGGGGACTAATATGAACCAGTACACCAGCAGTCTGAAGGACATCATCCTGGGCGACGCCACCGCCCAGGCGCCGGCGCGGGCCTCGGTGCTGCACGAGCTGAACCAGGCCAACCGCCGGCTCGAGAAACTGCTGGCGGACCTGCGCAGCGAGAACAACGCCGAAAGCGAATTGCTGGGCATCGCGCGCGAGGTGATCGCGGCGGTGGACATGAACCCGGACATCGCCTTGGCCTGCATCTTCCTGAACCAGATCAACGGCACCTACGCGGTGCGCCACTGCATCGAGACCGCCATCGTGGCGACGCTGGTGGCACGGCGCATGCGCAAGCCCAACGAGGAGGTGCTGGTGATCGCGGCCGCCGCGCTGACCATGAACGTGGGCATGCTGCGGCACCAGAACACCTTCCACAAGAGCTCCAACCTCACCAGCGAGGAGATGTCCATCGTGCGCCGGCACCCGGAGGAAAGCGTGGACCTGCTGCGCGACGCCGGCGTCAGCGACCAGGAATGGATCGCGTGCGTGCTGCTGCACCACGAGAACGACGACGGCACAGGCTACCCGGCCGGCTGCACGCGTGACGAGATCACGCAGAACGCCCGGTTGATCAGCCTGGCGGACCGCTATTGCGCGCAGGTCTCGGCGCGCAACTACCGCTGCTCGGTGCTGCCGGACCAGGCCCTGCACAACCTGCTGGGCGACCCCGCCAAGTTCAACGACCCCGCGCTGGCCGAGCAGTTCGGCAAGCAGCTGGGCAAGTACCCGCCCGGGGCGCTGGTGCGGCTGCAAAACGGCGAGGTCGGCGTGGTGACGCAGCGCGAGCCCAGTGGCGAGCTGCACATCCACTGCCTGCGCGACGCGGCCGGCAAGTCGCTGCGCAATGGCGGGCAATGGATATTGACGCTGCGGCGCAGCAGCGAACCGGCCTGCGAAGTGGCCGAGGCGCTGACCGAGGACCAGGCCGACGTGCGCTTCAGCATGAAACAGATCTGGGGCGAGCAGGCCAGCCTTTAAGCCAAATGCCGTTCAGTTGGCTGATGACCCGTCGCTCCCGCGCAGGCGGGAGCCCAAGTCGACGGCATGCCGCTATGGCTGGACCGCCATCCTACCTGCCCAACTGCTGCAGCTTGCGCTCGACGAAACCGGTCAGCTCCGGCGACAGACTGCCGCTGGCCTTGGCGCGCGTGTAGGCGTCCTGCGCCTCGGCGTTGCGTTTTTCGGCCTGCAGTGAAATCCCCAACCCCATCCACCAGACACCGTTCTGCGGCATCAGGCGCAGCGCGGCCTGGTATTGCTCGACCGCCTCCTTGTGGCGCTGCGCTCGCTGCAGGGCGCCGGCCAGGAAGCCGACGTAATCGGCGTGGCTGCCGGCGTAGGGCAGCGTACGCAGCAGGGTGTCGATGGCCGGGCCGCCCTTCTCGATCTGCAGGCGGGCCAGCAGCATGGCCATTTGCGGCTGCTTCGGGTCCAGCCCGAGGCCCAGTTGCAGATGGCGGATCGCCTCGTCGTTGCGGCGGTTCTCCAACAGCAGGCCGATCAGGGTCTGGCGCGCCGCCTCGTGGCGCGGGAAGGTGTACACGGCCTGCTCCAGGCCGCTGATGGCGTCGTTCACGCGGGCTTCCTGCAAGGCCAGCAAGGCGCGGCGATAGGCGTTGTCCGCCTGCTGCTGCGACGTGACGGTCACGCCGTTCGCAACCGGGCGCGCGGATTCGGGCTCGGAGGACCGCGCGGCGGGCTTGGCGGCCAGGCGCGCCGGCCTGTCGGCCGCGACGGCTGGCGCGGCTTTCGACGCGGACACGGGACGTCCGGAAGCGGTGGCGGCGGCCAGCGCATCGGCTTCGGCGCGGGCTTCCCTGGCTTTCTTGCGCGCGGCCTTCAATTCGGCGGCCAGTTCGGCGGCGGCCTTCTCTTCGGCCAGACGGCGTTTGCGCGCCTCGGCCTTCGTTTCGCGCTGCGGCTCCGCGGCTGCGTTCGCGGCTGTCGCCCCCTCGGCGCCGCTGGCCGTCGCCAGCGGCGATGCGGCCGATCCAGCGGCAGCGGCTCCCCCGCCGCCGCCCGGCGGCGTTGCGGACCCGACGGCGGCAGGCGATCGTCCCGGCTCTGCGGCCACGGCGCCCGGCTGAACCGGCTGTCCTGGCCCCGCGGCGGTGGCGCCGTGCTGAAGCGACTGCGCTGGCGCGGCGGCGACGGTACCCGGCTGAGGCGACTGTGCCTGCCCGGCGGGAACAAGGCCCGGCTGGCCTTGCGGCCGCGCGGCCGCGCCGGCAATCGCCTGCGGATTGGCTGCGCCGGGGGACCGGTGCAAATATTTCCAGCCGAACCATCCGCCGGCGGCCAGCGCGACGACGGCCGCGCCGGCGCCGGCCGCGAGCACCGTACGCTGCTTGCCTCCGGACGACGGCGCCACCGCCCGCATGGCGGCGGCCGCGCCTTGCCGGCCGGCCCCGCCGCCGCGCGCGTCCAGGTCTTGCAGCATTTTATTGATCAGGCTCATTTGAGCATCGCCCACGTCAGGCCGCCAGCCGCCGCCAGCAGCGTGGCGCTCGCGGCCAGCCATGGCCACAGCACGCGCTGGCCGCTAACCGTGTCGCCCGCGGCCATGCGCACATGCCGCTTCTCGACCAGCTGGCGTCCCTCGCCATAAGCCAGCATCAGCGCCTTGTGCGAAATGATGTTCACCAACCTTGGAATGCCGCCGGTGGCCGCGAACAGGCGCCGCACCGCGCCGGCGCTGAACATGCGCGCGCCCGCGTAGCCGGCCACGCGCAGGCGGTGCGCCAGGTAGTAGTCCAGATCGTCCCGCGACAGCGCGCCCAGGTGGTAATGGAAGGTGATGCGCTGCGCCAATTGACGGATCGTCGGGCTTTCCAGGTGCGCGTTCAACTCCGGCTGGCCGAACAGCACGATCTGCAGCAGCTTGCGCTTTTCCGTTTCCAGGTTGGTCAGCAGGCGCAGCGCCTCCAGGCTGTCGATGGGGATGGCCTGCGCCTCGTCCAGGCACAACACCACCTGCTTGCCCTGCCCCGCCAGCTCCAGCAGGCGGAAGGTGATGGACTTGAGCAGTTGGTGCTGGTCGACGTCGCGCGCCAGCGTGATTTCCAGCTCGTCCGCCAGCGCCAGCATCAGCGTGCGCGGCTCGAGATAGGGATTCGGAATGTAGGCGGTGACGAACTCCTCGCCCAGCGTCGCCATGAATTTACGGCACAGCAGCGTCTTGCCGGTGCCCACTTCGCCAGTGATCTTGATGAAGCCCTCGCCGCTCTTGGCCGCGACCAGCAGTGTGTTCAGCGCCTCCTGCGAATGCGGGCTGGTGAAGAAGAAACTGGTGTCCGGCGTGATGCTGAAGGGCACCTCGCGCAGGCCAAAGTGGGCTTCGTACATTATTTGCGCTCCGATGGACGGCGCGGGTCCAGCTGCTCCATGCGGCGGCCGGCGTCCTGCATGTCCTGCGACCAGCTGGCGGCGCCATCGACGATGGTGGGCTTGATCAGCACCACCAGCTCGCGCTTCTGCATGTTCTGGTCGGTGTTGCGGAACAGCGCCCCCACTACCGGCAAGTCGCCCGCGCCGGGCAGCTGCGAGCGGTCGGACGTGCTGGACTGGCGCATCAGGCCGCCGATGGCGACGATCTGGCCATCCTGGCCGCGCACCATGCTGTCCATCTCCGAGGTGCTGGAGGCGGCCAGCGGCAGGTTCAGCGAACCGGCGCTGCCGAGGTTGACCACCTTGTTCACGGTCGTCACCTGGCTGACCGAAGGGTGCACGTGCAGCATGATGTTGCCCTCCTCGTCGATCTGCGGCGTCACGTCCAGCACCACGCCGGAGAAGAACGGCGCCAGCGTCACGTTGGGGCTGGTGGTGTTGCCGCCAGCGGCGCTGGTGTTGGTGGTGGTGCTGACGCCGGTGACGTAGAACTCGTCGGTGCCGATCTTCAGCACGGCCTTTTGATTGTTCATCGTGGCGATGCGGGGGCTGGACAGCACGTGCACCGAACCCTGCGACTCCAGGAAGGAGATCATGGCGGCGAAGTTACTGGTCTGGAAGGCCAGGCCGAACAGCGAGCCGGCGTTGTTGGCCGCGTTGGCCAGCGAGAAGCCGGTGCTGGCCGAAATGCCGGCCGTGCCGCCGCTGGTCTGGGTGGGCGGCTGGCCGCCGGCGAACGGCAGCGGCGCCAGCGAGGTTCCGGGCGCCAGGAAGCCGCCCGAGACGCGGTTGTCATGGCCGGTCTTGAACGAGGC
This sequence comes from Pseudoduganella namucuonensis, assembly GCF_900116645.1. Lineage (GTDB taxonomy): Bacteria > Pseudomonadota > Gammaproteobacteria > Burkholderiales > Burkholderiaceae_D > Rugamonas > Rugamonas namucuonensis. The sequence continues at coordinate 111,272 of NZ_FPBO01000023.1, forward strand.
GAACGAGGCCCAGTTGATGCCGGTCTGGAAGCCGCTGTTGAGCTGCACCTCCAGGATCTTCGCCTCCAGGATCACCTGGCGCTCGACGGCAAGGCGGGTCGCCTTCAGGTACTGGTCCACATTGCGCAACTGCTCCGGCATGGCGCGCACCACGATCACGCCCGACTGCGGACTGATGACGACGCTGCGCCCCTCGCCCACGCCGCCCACCAGCGCCTCCAGCGCGGACTTCAAGTCGGCCCAGAAGTTGCTGTCGGACTCGGTGGTCACATTGCTGGCGTCGTCCTGAGCGCTGCGTTGCTGGCCGTTGTTCTGCTGCTGTTGCGGCTGGGGCGAGCTGGAGCCGTTGCCGCTGTTGCCGGTCTGGCCCGACGTCTGCGGCCCCACCGAGGACACCGAGGTCGACGACACCCGCACATTGGAGCTGCCCTTGCGCTTGGCGGTCAGGTAGTTCACCTGGAACATGCGGGTCTGCATCGTCAGCGGACGGATATAGATGCGGGTGCCCTCGACCTTGTAGTCGTAGCCATACAGCTCGCGCACGGCGTCCAGCGCCTCGAACAGCGTCACATCCTTCAGGTGGGCCGTGATGTTGCCGGTCACCTCCGGGTGAATCAGCATGTTGTAGCGCGTGCCCGCCACGACCGAGTTGTAGAACTGCTGCACCGGAACCTGGTTGAAGGCCACGTTGAAGCGCTCGTCGAGCACCGGGCGCGCCTTGGGCAGTTGCGAGGCCAGCGCCGGCAGTTGGGGCAGCAGCGCCGCCTCCACCGCGTCCGGGGCGGCCTGTGGCGCGGGAGCCTTGGTGACCGCGTCGCGCATTTGCTGATTGATCGCGTCATAGGTGTCGCGCTTGGGAGCGCTCTGGCAGCCGGCCAGGGCGGCCGCCGCGCATGCGATCAGCATCAGTTTCTGCATAGTATTGGACTTATCCGTAGTCATATTTTTATCGTTTCTCCGCCTTCGGGAACAGCCGCAGCGTTTCCCGTGTCTTACCGCGAAGCAGCACCACTTCGGTCTCCCCCACCCGTTCGACGACCGCGTCGCCGACCTTCATGCCCTTACGCACCATTTCGCCATTAATCACGGCGACGCGGCGCCCGCCTGGTTCGCGCGACACCAGTATGGACTGCAGTTGCGGCACCGCCGGTCCGCTACTGGCCGCTGGCTCGCCGCCCGGCGCCACCAGCATCGCGGGCGGCTGCGTCGGATCGCCCACGGCTTGGGCCGCAGCCAGCACCGGCACGGCGGCCAGCGCCCAGGCAAACACCAAGGCTTGTTTCACAGGGCTATCCATTTCTGGTCCAGGCTCAACGTGTATAAGGTCAGTGTCAAAGTCGACTTCGGATATTCCTCGGCGCTCAGCGTCGCCTTGCCCCAGAACAGTTGCGCCGGCATCTTTTCCAGCGCTTCCATATAGGCCAGCATGTCCAGGTAACTGCCCTGGAGCACGATCTCCACCCCGTGCCGGTACAGCAATTCGTCATTCTTCACGGGTGGCTTGGGCGCGGCGGGGCCGGCCCCGGGCGCCGGCTGGGCCGCCTGTCCGAGCAGGCTGTTCGCCACGCGCTGCGCCTCGTTGGGCGGCGCGACGGGCGCGGGCGCATCCGGTTCCGCGAAGCGGCCATCGCTCATGCCGCGCGGAGGAAAAGTCTTCAGCGACACCAGGCGCAGCTTGCTGTTCCCGTGCAGCATTTGCTCGAGCAACAGACTCATCTTGTCCGGCGCGACCAAGCCTTTCTGCATGGTGCGCAGCGCGGTGCGCATGGCCTCGTTGTCGCGATTCACCTCTTGCAGGCGCTGCTTGGTGGCCTGGTCGGGGTCGATCTTGGCGGCGATTTCCTTTTGCACCACTTCCAGGTCGGTGTTGGCGATCTGCATGCGCTGCGCGTTGATCTGCATTTGCAAGGTCTTCTCACGCTTGGCCGCCGGCTCCATCAAACCCATGTAAACCACATAGACGATGGCGGCGGCCGCCGCGAAAGCCACCATGGCGCGCTCGCGCACGCTCATCGCCTCCAGCTTGGCCGCCCACATTTTCCATTGCCGCTTCATCTCGCCTCCGCCGTGGCGTTGCCGCCCTGCCGCTCGCCAGCCGCGGGCACCGCCTGCAGGCTGAATTCCACGTAGGGCACCGTCGGCGCGACGGCGGCTGCCTGGCCCGGCAGGGCCGTCTGGACCAGCGTGGCCGGCTTGGGCTGGCCCATCTCCAGCTGGCCGAACGATTTCCCTTTCAGCACCGGCTCACGCGACAAGCCGTTCAGATAACCCGGCAACAATCCCGCCTGCAAGGTGCGGCCCTGCAGGCCGATCTCGTTGGCCGCGCCGTTGATCTGCACGCCCGTCAGCCACAGGCCATTCACGCGTGTGCGCGCGAAAGCGCGGAAGTACGCCGAATAGCCGCGCGTATTACCGAACTCGCCCTTGTCCAGGATGGCGCCCACTTGCTTCAGGGCGCGGTTGTCGCTCTCGGCCTGCGCCAGCTGCTGCTCCAGTTCGGCGCTCTTCTGGCGCGGCGAAATCCCGCCGCCCGCCGCAGCCTTGCGGTTCTCCGCCGCCGTCAACCGCTCCTGCACCTGCGCCGCTTCCGCCTCCAGCTTGGCCACGCGCTGCTTGGCGACCATCGCCATGCCGAGCGAACCCAGCAGTATCACGCCCAGCCCCGCGGCCAGCGCCTCGGCCGTGAAGTAATTCTTCTTCTTGCGGAAACGCGCGTTGAATAGATTGATCTGCTGGCTCAAGACGCGTACCCCTCGTCCCGCAGCGCCGCGCCCAGGGTCATGAAATAGCGCGCCTGCTGCGACAAGTCCTTCAGCTCGGGCACCTTCTCCAGGTCCAGCAGATTGTCCAGGTCCAGCATGTCCACCGGCAGGTACAGGTTTTCGGCCAGGTAGGCGTGCAGGCTGCTGCCGCCGGTGGGCGCCAGCACCAGCCGGGACACGGCCACGTAATGGAACTGGCGCTCGAAGTGGTCCAGCGAACGCTGCAGCTCGAGCGTGATGCGGTCGTAGTGCTGGCGCCGCTTGTCCTCGTCGTCGCCCAGCAGCTGGTTCAGCGTCACATCCATGCGGCGCGCCAGGTAGAGCTCGCCGCCGAAGCTGACGGTCAGCAGGCCGCCGTCCAGGTCGAACGACAGCATGGCCACGCCGCGCCCCTCGGGCTCCAGCATGGCCGAGAAATTACGCTGCGCCATTTCCGGGATGTCGATGGCGGACAGCTTCACCTTGCCGCCCGCGAACAGGTTCTGGTGCGGCTCGATCACCGAGTTGCGCGCGGCCACCGCGAACACCTGGTGGTTGTGCGCCGGGCCGTTCTTCGCCACCGGCACGTCCACCACGTCCACAGTGGCGTCCGCCACGGGGAAGTCGATCATGTCCTTGAGCTTCCAGGTGACGGCGGTTTTCAGTTCCTCGGCCGGCACGTTGGGCGCCTCCACCATCATCAACTGGTACTCGCCCACGCCCAGCAGGCTGGAGCAGCGGTACTGGGCGGTTTGCATCTCCTTGCTGAGACGGGCCAGCGTCGGGCCGGCTTGGGCCTTGGCGCCCGGGTAGAACAAGGCGGCCAGCACGGCGGGCTTGGCGTCGCGGCGGCGCTGCACCACGGCGGCCAGCACGCCGTCCGCGTACAACGCGATGGCGAGCCAGCCCTCTTTCTTTTTCGTTTTTCCCAGAAAAACCATGCACACCGTCTCGAAGATTGCGCGGCGCATGCAGAATACGCCGCAGTCGCTTGATTATATTCAAGTTTTGGCGCCGATTAGCACTCATCTTTGTCCACGACGACGAAAGCGGGCATTTTTTTTGCTGGTAGGCCACAAAATAGCGGGTTTCTCTAGCGAAAACGCACGACTGGCGGCAAACTTGACACATTCTTTACAAGCATGATCTGATGGCGCACCTCAACCGCCGCCGATCTGGACAACGCCATGAAATTGACCACGCTGCTGCCGCTGATGCTGTGCATCGCCAGCGGCGCCGCGAGCGCCGCCTCCTCGGCCACGACCTACTCGATACCGGCGGCCCTGACCACCAGCGCGTTCAACTGCACGCTGTCGTCCGGCGTCTACAATTGCCCCAACATGTCGCTGTCGAAAGCCACCGTCCTGAACCTGACGTCGAACGTCAGCATCAAGGTGACGGGCAACTTCGACGCCAGCAAGGAACTGACCACCACCAACAACGGCTATACGCTGGATGTCTACGCCACGGGAGCGGTGTCGCTGCAGAAGGAAGTCGATGTCAAGATGAACCTGCGCTCCGGCGGTTCCATGTCCATCGCCAAGGACGCCATCATCGACGGCAACCTGACCGTCGGCGGCAGCCTGAGCATCGCTAAGGACGGCGTGATCAACGGCGACGTCACCGTCGCGGGCGCGATGAGCGTGGCGTCCGGCACCGTCATCAACGGCAATTGCACGGTGGCGGGCGGCAGCAACTACACCTGCAAGTCGTCCAGCACCGCGCTGCACCACGTACGGCTCAGCCACAATGGCAGCGGCGTGACCTGCACCGGCTCCTACATCACCATCAACGCCTGCAGCGACGCGGACGCCAGTGGCAGCTGCTCCACCAGTTCCACCACGGTCTCGGGCACCGCGTACGCGCGCACCGCCGCCGGCGTTTTGCTGGACAGTACCCCCTTCACCGTCACCAACGGCGCCACGCGCGTGACGCTCGACGTGACGTCGCCGCAGACGGCCGTCTTTTCGATTGGCGGCCTGTCGGTATCGCCCACTAACTCAGCGACATGCTGGAACACCACCAGCGGCACCGCCAGCTGCAACCACACATACACCGACTCCGCGCTCATCTTCAGTGTGCCGGATCATGTGGCGAACGTGACGCAAACCATTGAAGTCAGCGCGGTGCGCAAGTCGGACAACGGCCTCTTCTGCGCGCCGGGCTTCGAGGACGTGACGCGCGCCGTCACCTTCAGCTGCTCCTACGGCAACCCCACCACCGGCACGCGCGCGCCCAGGATCAACGGACAAGCGCTCAACAGCGCCAACAGCCCCACGCAGTCGTGCGACGCCGGCGGCCGCGCCGTCAACCTGGCGTTCGACGAGACCGGTGTCGCCAGCACCACGGTGCAGTATTCGGACGCCGGCAGGGTGACCTTATCTGCCAGCTACCCGACGGCCAATATGACCGGCAGCGCCTCCTTCATCGCCGCGCCGTCCAGTTTCGCGGTGGCCGTGACGACGGCGGCGCCCATCAAGGCCGGTGCATCGTTCGGCGCGACCGTCACCGCGCAACACTTTGTCGCCAGCCCGTCTGACGGCACCACGACCACCACGACCCCGAACTTCGGCCGCGAATCGACGCCGGAAACGGTCACCCTGACCTTCACCCAGTGCTCGCCGGTGATCGGCTCGCAGGACGCGTACGCGGGCGTGTTCAGCGGCACGCTGGGCAGTTTCAGCAACGCGGCGGCCAGCGCGACCAATCTCCAGTTCTCGGAAGTGGGCAATGGCAACGTAACCGCCACGCTGAGCGACAACAACTATCTGGGCTCCGGCATCAACGTCACCGGCACCACCGGGACCGGCGCAGGCAATCCGTGCACGGGCGTGGGCCCGTTCATTCCGTCCTATTTCGAGACGGCGATCACGCCGATGCAGGTCTACACCTATTCCGGGCAGCCGATCTCCAGCGTCACCGTCGTGCCCCGCAACGCCAGCGGCGCGATCACCAACAACTTCAACGGCACAACCGGCTATTCGAAGGACGTGACACTGAGCCCCTATTATATTGACGCCACCAACACGCTGGTCGCCGCCCCCGCTTCCATCGGCGCGTTGAGCGGCGCGACCGTCGCCGCCTCCGCATTCAAACCTGTGACAGGGGCGAGCGCGACGCCCACCTTCACCTTTGCCGCACCGGCCTCGGCCACCGCGACCAAGCCCATACCGCGCGCTATCACTTTGCGGGCCGAGAACACGACCATAGGTGTCAGCTCGTTGGGCCAAACGGAGGCTGCGGCCAACATCCGTTTTGGGCGACTTAAGGTGTACAACGCAGTCGGCAGCGGAAAGCAAAGTCTGCAAGTGCCTGTGCAAGCGGAATACTGGAGCGGCAAATCGTGGCTGATCAACACTGACGACAGCAAGACGCTGATCCCCACAGCCTCCGTGGCGCTGAACCGCTCCAGCGGCCTGGTTGGCAGCAGTGTGTCGGCGCCGCTCACGCTGTCGGGCGGCAAGGGCTACTTGACGCTGACGACGCCCACTTCCGGCAAGGGCTACATTGACATGGCCCTGAATCTGGGCTCCACGGCGGCGGACCAGTCCTGCCTCGCTACGCACCCAGCTACGACCGGCGCCGCCATCCCCTGGCTGCGCTCGCTTAACGGCAGCTTGAACAGCTGCTCGCAGACATTCGACCGGGACCCGTCGTCACGCGCGACCTTTGGCGTGTATTCGCCGGAGACGCAGGCGGTCGTCCACGTACGGGAGTCCTTCAATTGAGTCTCCGCCAGCAGGGCTTCACGATTGTCGAGCTGATCACCGTCATGGTTGTCATCGGCATCCTGTCCGCCGTGGCCATCCCCATGATGACCGGGAACTCCATGGCAGGTCCCGCTTTCCGCAATGAGCTAGCCAGCACCTTGCGCTACGCGCAGAAGACCGCCGTGAGCCACCGGAGGCTGGTCTGCGCGACGGTCAGCGCCACAACGGTGACCCTAAGTATTGCCTCTGCCGCCGGTTCCACCGTGTGCAACACCACGCTGGCCAGCCCGGACGGCAACAGCGTGACCAGCAAGGATTCCGCCGTGACCGCCAGCGGTGCGCTCGTCGGCATCCTGTATTTCCAGCCGGTCGGAACCATCACCACCAATAACGCGGGCACTGTAACGGCGGCCGGAACCATCAGCGTCACAGGGCAGGCCGGCATCGCGATACAGGGAGCGACCGGCTATGTGGAATAAGCGCCGTCAGCAAGGGGTAACACTGGTCGAACTGATCATCGCCATGGTCATCATCGGCATCAGCGTGGCCGGCGTGGTGCAGGTGTTCAACCTGAACACGGTGGCCAGCGCCGATCCGATGATCACCAAGCAAATGCGCGCCGTGGCGGAGAGCCTGATGGAGGAAATTCAGCACCAGCAGTTCGATGCGCAGGCCAACACCGGCGCCGCCGCCGGCTGTGCGCGGGACACCTTTAACGACGTGAGGGACTACCATGGCTATACTCAGGCGAATGTTTGCGACATTGGTGGCGTCAGCCTGGGCCTGAGCGGCATGGGAGTCAGCGTGACAGTCACCAACGCGGCCACATCACTGTTCCCGGGCGTACCAGCCGGATCGGCATTGCAAATCCAGATCACCGTCACGCAAGGGACGCAATCGTTCAAGCTGCTCGGCTGGCGCACGGACTTCGGCTAAAAACAGGTCATGGCCATGAAAAAAACCTCCGGCTTCACCTTGGTTGAATTGATCGTTGTAATGGTCATCGTCGGCATTCTGGCAGGCACGATGGCGATCTTCTTCGTCCCTGCGGTGCAGAACTACGCGGCCGTTGGCCGCCGCGCCGTGCTGACCGACATGGCCGACGGCGTGATGCGCACCATGAGCCGCGATATCCGCTCCGCAGTGCCCAACTCGATCCGGCAACCTAACAACTCCTGCTTTGAACTGGTGCCCACATCCGCCGGCGGACGCTTCCGTAGTGGGCCGGACACTGTATGGGACGCGGGCACTCCCGCCAACCCCACCATGCCGGTCAACACAGCCACCACCACCGCAGTGTTCGATGTGATTACGCTAATATCCCCAGCTCCCGCCGCAGGAGACTGGATCGTGGTGGACAATCAGAACACGGACGACGTTTACAACGGCGTGAACAGGGCGGCAGTCCAAGGCGTCGGCTTTGCACCCGGAGCCACTGGGGCACACCGTATAACACTTGCTACCCCGTTCCAGTTCCCGCCCGGACAAGCCAGTGCCCGTTTCGTCGTGGTGCGCAACGCGCAGCAGGCGGTGTTCCATGTGTGCTCGAATCCGGGGATTAGCACCGATGGACAGAACAATGGCACTGGCACCCTGTACCGGTTCAGCCCATATCCTTTTAGCGGCAGCGCGGCCACGTGTCCAACGCCTGCCGCCAGCACTCCGGTGTTGGCGACGCACGTCGAAAGTTGCACCATTACCTATAATCCCACGCCCGGCGCGGCACAGGCCAGCGGCTATGTACAAATCGACCTCAAGCTCACGGATCGCGGCGAGTCCGTGCGGATTCAGTTCGGCACCCACACAGACAATGTCCCATGACTAAGCGTCCACAGCGCCAAGCAGGCTTCGCCTATATCGCCGCCGTGTTGATACTCGTGGCCCTGAGTACGCTGGCCATCACCGTGACCCGGCTCAGCACGACGCAGCAAACCACAGCGGCGCAGGACGCGCTGCAGGGCTTCGCGCTACAAACGGCGCGTGCGGGAACGGAGTGGGGACTCTATCAGGCGTTGAAGAACAGTAGCTGTGTCGCTTCACAGACGCTGGATTACCGCTCGGTGAATGGGTTTTCGGTGACGGTAACTTGCACCCGGCTGCCCTTCAACGAGGGAGAGCTGGCAATGAACACGCCGAACGCGAAGTCGCTTTACACGATCAGCGCCATCGCATGCAATGCAGCGGTGTGCCCAAACAATGCGCTGGTGGGGAATACGGACTACGTGGAACGAAGAAGGGTCGCCACAGCTTGCACTACGGCCCTCTTGGCGCCCTGCTAACCTACGATACAAAAGAAGAAGGGTCCCCACAGCTTTCACTACGGCGACCCTAAGGGCTTGCTCAAACTAATTCTTGCCACAGAATAGCTTAATCACATTCCGTCATGGCGGGCAAGGCTCCGACAACACCGGTCGCTTCGGTGTAGGTGAATTTGCAGCCAGTATGGCTGGAATCAGTAGCAACCTCGCCAGCAGTAGCCGTTACATAGTCATTCAAACTTGCTGCAATGATAATTCCTGCATTGGTGGGAAATCCCGTGGTAGTCATGACCACACCATCATAAGTCTGCGCGGTACTTGGCGATCCAGCCACCAACCAACGGCCATGGAACAAAGCAGCCGCCGAAGCGACAGCACCATGAGCACCCTTCAACTTCGCGTAACGCGCATCCGCGCCCAAATCCGCAAACTTCGGCAAAGCGGTAGCCGCCAGGATGCCCAGGATTACGATTACGACGATCAGTTCGATAAGGGTAAAGCCAGCTTGAGCACCACGACGCAGCGAACCCACTTGTTTAATTTGCATGTAAAACTCCAAAGAAATCAGAAAAGAGAAAATGTGACGATTTGTCGCTAGCTATTCGCTAGTATGTTTAACGACAGTATCACTCGTCAACTTGAATCAGTGTTACGCCGTCAACAACTTCCGGCGTTTCTGTTAGCTTGGCGGGTTTTGTGGGCAAGCGAACGAATTTTACTCTGAAAACCCGACGTTCAAATGAGTCCCCAAGAAAACTTTTTTTACTGCTGAACACATAGACAAGTTTAAGTTGAGGCCGGTCAAAATACCAGTTTCCCGGCGGGATTCCCTGAGCCGAGGAATTGTTAAATTCACCACGGTAGTTTTCCGGAATACGTTGGAGTAACAAAATTGGGTTTTGGTTCGCCAAAACCAAAGGATTCAGCTTCTTCCCCTGTACCTGAGCCTCATATATCTTGCTGTTGAGCGCGGCTTGCATGTTCGCCACCAGCTTTTGAACCCCTGCGCGCTCCGCTTCCCCTTGGTAGAACGATAGGCGTTCCAGCAATAGTCCTGTCAGGATGCCAAAAATGATGGCCACCACAGCCAGCTCATACATGCTGAAGCCTCGCGCACGCGTCCGTTGGCTCGGCACAACAGATAGTGAGGCACTTTTCATCAATGCATTGCCGCTTTACCCAGATCCCAGATAGGCAGGAAGATGCCAAGTGCCAGAACGAGCACCATGGCTCCCAAAAAGGTGATCATGATCGGCTCGATCTGCGATGACAATGTCTTAAGCTCATAGTCCACTTCGCGTTCGTACATCGCCGCGATCTCGTCCATCAGATCGTCCAACGAGCCTGACTCTTCGCCGATGGCGATCATTTGCAGAACGATCGGGGTAAAGATTTTGGCCACAATAGCCGTACGCAAGATGCTATCTCCGCGCTCCACACTATCCCGCATCTGTTCAATTTGAGCACTCAGGTAGGAGTTGTCGGCAGTCTGCGATACCACCGTCAAGGCCTGCACGATGGGCACGCCGCTGCGGCTCGACAGCGCAAAGCTGCGGGCGAAGCGCGCCATGGTCGCCTTGTGGATAATCTTGCCAGCGATGGGGAACTTGAGCTTGTAGCGGTCCCATTTCAATAGTCCCGCCTTTGTATTGGTCCAGGCGCGGAAACTGAAGTATCCACCTATTGCTCCAACAATCAGCGCCGGCCAGTACTCGACGGTGAACTTGGAGCTGGCGATCAGTATCCGCGTCATCAACGGTAGTTCGGCTTTGAAGCTCTCGAACACCTTCACAAACTGCGGAATGACGAACACATTCACCACCACCATCGCCAACACCATCGCGATGATCACGAAGGTCGGATACCGCGTGGCGCTTTTGACACGCTGCTTCATCTCCCGGTCGAACTCCAGGTGATCGAACAACCTCAGCATCACCTCATCCAGCTTACCCGTCATCTCCCCCACCCTCACCATGGACAGGTAGAAGTTGTTGAACACGGTGGGATGCTTGTGCATGGCGGCCGACAGCTCGCGGCCCGAGTCCAGCGACTCCCTCAAATCCTTGATCACCCGCCCGAAGGACTTGCTGATGGCCGATTCCTGCAACCCCGCCAGCCCCTTCATGATCGGCACGCCGGACTTGAGCAAGGTATACAACTGCCGGCTGAACAGCTGCACGTCCATCGACGTGACCTTCTTCTCGCTGAACCGGGTCCACCAGTCCTCGCCGTCCTTGGCCGCTGCGGCTTGGCGCGTCTGCGTAATCTCCACCGGCGTGACGCCGGAGCCGAACAGCTGGTCGGCCACCGCGTTGCTGTCGGCCCCCTCCAGCACGCCCTGCATCAGTTCGCCGCGCGCGTTGCGGCCCTTGTAGGCGAAATGCGGCACGTTACTCCTCGATCTGGTTACTGATGCGCATCGCTTCGGAGATCGTCGTGCGGCCCTGGATCACCAGGTGCACCGCGTGCCGGCGCAGCGTCTCGCCACGCATCTGCGCGTGCGCCACTTTCAGGAAATGGCTCGGATCCGGGCTGTTGGACGCGTCGACCACGGCCTGCGTCATCTCCAGCAGTTCGTACACGCCGGTACGGCCGCGGTAACCCATGCCGTTGCAATGCGAGCATCCCTTGCCGTGGAAGTAACGCGCCATGTCCACCTTGTCCTTCAGCTCCAGCTTCAGCCACTCGTGCTCGGTCGGCGTCGGCGTGTACTGGGTGGTGCAGCTTTCGCAGATCACCCGCACCAGGCGCTGGGCCAGCACGGCTTGCAGCGAGCTGCCCACCATGTAGCGCGGCACGCCCATGTCCATCAGGCGCAGCGGGGTGCTGGCGGCGTCGTTGGTGTGCAGCGTGGACAGCACCAAGTGGCCCGTCATGGCGGCGCGCAGGCCGATCTGCGCGGTTTCCTGGTCGCGCATCTCGCCGACCAGCACGATGTCCGGGTCTTGCCGCAGCGCGGAGCGCAGCACGCGCGCGAAGTTCAGCTCGATCTTCTCGTTCACCTGCACCTGGTTGATGCCGGCGAGGCGGTACTCGATCGGGTCCTCCACGGTGATCAGTTTCTTTTCCACCGAATTCAGCTCGGCCAGCGCGCTATACAAGGTGGTGGTCTTGCCGGAGCCGGTGGGACCGGTCACCAGCACCAGGCCGTTGGGCCTCTGCACGATGGCGCGGAACTTTTCCAGCACGCTGCGCGGCATGCCGATCGCGTCCAGCCGCAGATTGGTGTTGCCTTGATTAAGCAAACGCATCACCACCGATTCGCCGTATTGCGTGGGCAAAGTGGAAATACGGACGTCGATGCGCTGGTTCTTCACGCGCACGGCGAAGCGGCCGTCCTGCGGCAGGCGCTTTTCCGAGATATCCAGCTCGGACATCAGCTTCAGGCGCAGCGCCAGCGCCGGCGCGATCTTGATGTCGGACTCGGTCTGCAGGTGCAGCACGCCGTCGATGCGGAAGCGGATCTGCAGCCGGCCTTCCTGCGGCTCGATGTGAATGTCCGAGGCGCGCACCTGGGTGGCGTCGTCGAACACGGACTGCAGCAGCTTGACGATGGGCGCCTCTTCCAGCCCCGGATTGGCGGCCAACGCGCCGAAGTCGACCGAGACGTCGCCCAGATCCTGCTCCAGCTCGCGGGCCAGGTCGGTGATGTCGTCGGTGCGGCGGTAGATGCGGTCGATGACGCCCAGCACCTCGGTCTCGTTGACCACCGCCAGTTCGATGTTCTGTTTAACCAGCCGCGCGATCTCGTCGTAAGCGAACAGGTCGGTGGGATCGGAGATGCCGACCAGCAGCGCGCCGCGGCGGTCCTCCAGCACCACCGCGCGGAAGCGGCGGGCCTGGGTTTCCGGCAGCAGGCGCACCAGCTCCGGATTGATGTTGTAGAACTTGAGGTTGATGTAGGGGATGTTCAGCTGGCGGGCCAGCGCGCCCGAGATCTGTTCCTCGGTGACGAAATTGCTTTCGATGAAGACCCGCCCCAGCTTGCGGCCGCTGCGCTTCTGTTCGGCGAGCGCCTGGCCCAGTTGCTCTTCCGTCAGCAGCTTCTGCTGCACCAGGATCTCACCTAAGCGGACTTTTTCGGGCCGTGCCATACACTACTCCAAACGTTACACAATGGTCGCGGCCATTTTATTCCAGAAAGTCCCTTTCTCCGAATATATGTATAGGCCACTGGCGAAAGCAGTCCGATATTTGCTACAGTAGCGCGTCCCCACCCTGCCCCAGCACATGAGCCCACCCGCCCTGCGATTCCTGAACGTGGCCAAGCGCTATGCGCAAAGCGCCGTGCTGAGGGACATCACGCTGGACGTCGCGCCCGGCGAGATCTTCGGCCTGGTGGGCGTGAACGGCGCGGGCAAGACCAGCCTGATCAAGTGCCTGCTGGACTTCCAGGCCCTGGACGGCGGCCGCATCGAAATCTTCGGCGTGGACAGCAAACTGCCGGCCGCGCGCCGGCCGCTGGCCTTCCTGCCGGAGCGCTTCACGCCGCCCTACTACCTCACCGGCGAGGATTTCCTCAAGTACGTGCTGACGCTGCACGGCCGGCAATACGACCCCGCCGACACCGCCCGCACCCTGGACGCGCTGGACCTGGAGCACGCGGCCCTGAAGCGCACAGTACGCGCCTATTCCAAAGGCATGACGCAGAAACTGGGACTGGCCGCCTGCTTGCTTTCCCATAAGCAACTGTACGTGTTGGACGAGCCCGCCAGCGGACTGGACCCCAAGGCGCACGTCCTGTTCAAGCGGCGCATGCGGCATGTGCGCGAAACCGGGGCCGCCGTGTTCCTGACCTCGCACGCGCTGGCGGACATCGATGAACTGTGCGACCGCCTGGCCATCCTGCACGACGGACGCCTGCAATTCGTGGGCACGCCCGACGAGTGCCGCGCCCGCTATGGCGCGGACACGCTGGAACAGGCCTTCATGGCGAGCATAGGCTGACCATGTACCTGGACTATTTCGGCCTGCTCCAGCCTCCCTGCGCGCCAGACGCGGACGCCTCCTTCTTCCACGCCGACGCGGCGCGCCGCGAACTGCTGGGCGCGCTGACCTACGCGGCCAGGCATGGCGACGGCATCGTCAAGCTGACCGGCGAGCGCGGCAGTGGCATGACCATGCTGTGCCGCGCGCTGGGCGCGCAGCTTGCGGAGCACGCCAGCGTGGTCCACCTGGAGGCGGAGCAGCTGAGCCCGCTGGGCGTGGTGCATGCGACGGCGATCGCGCTGGGCCTGAACCCGGATGGCAAGCTCAGCGATGAAGTCATGCGCATGCTGCAGTCTCATCTGGAACAGACGCACGCCGATGGCAGGCACGCCGTGCTGATGGTGGAACAGGCCGATACCTTGCCGCCGGAGACGCTGGAGGAAATCCGCCAGTTGACCAATCTGGAAGCGCCGCAACACAAGCTGCTGCAGGTGGTGTTGCTGGGCCAGCCCGAGCTGAACACCATGCTGCGCCAACCCGCCATGCGGCAATTGCGTGAACGGATCACGCTCAGTTTCGTCATGCCGGGCATCGCGGCGGCGGACGTGGCGGAGTTGCTGGCCCACCGCTTGCGCGCAGCCGGGCGCGACGGGCCGGACCTGTTCGCGTCCGACGCGACGCGCCTGATGGCGGGCGCGGCGCACGGCGATCTGCGGCGGCTGATGTCGCTGGCCGACAAGGCGCTCAAGGCCGCCGCCGCGGCACAATCGCAAGCCGTATCGGCCGACCACGTGCGGGAGGCCATCAAGGACAAGTCGGCCACGCTGCGCGGACGGCTGCTGGGGCGGCCCGCCGTGGCGGGTGCGCTCGCGGCGCTGGCGGTGATCGGGCTGGGATTCGCGGCGCTGGCGTTCAGGCAGGCCACTCCGGCAGCCAAGCCGGCGGCGAAGACGACACCCGCGCCGGCCCCACAGTTGGCGGTCGCCCCGCAGGCGGTGGCGGCGCAGGCAACGGCGGTCCCCGCAGGGGACGTGCCAGCAAGCGCGCCGGGTTCCGCCCTCGCCGAGGATTCCGCGCGGCCAAATCCGCAGCCATCGCTCGTTCCGGCGACAACGACGGCGCCGGTGCTCGCGCCAGTTGCAACTCCAGCGGCGGCCATGGCGACGCCCGCGGCCACACCAGTCGCCACAGCCCTATCGGCCGCGCCAGCAGTAACTGCCGCAGCGCCTAAGGCGGCCCCCGCAACGCCATCAGTGGCAGCAGCCTCGTTGACCGCGCCGGCGGCCAGCGTCAAGCAGACGCTTACGTCGTCGACGGCCCCGCTCCACCCCCAGGCAACGGCCGCATCCTCACAGGAAGCGGTAGCGAACACAAGCACCTCCGGCCTGCTCCAGCAATCGCTGCGCGCCACCAAGGCCTGGCTGCGCGAAGAGCCCGAGGACAACTACAGCATCCAGATCGAAAACTTCCCCGCCGCCGACGCCAAACGCGCCGAGGCCTTTCTTGAAAAGGTGCGCGACGCGATCGGCCTGAAGGATGTGCACGCCTATCCGATGCTGGTCGACGGCGAGCGCCGCATCGCCATCGTCTACGGCAGTTTCAGGTCGGCGCAGAAGGCGCTCGACACCCAGGCCCTGCTCACCGAGCGCTGGGGCACCAAGCCCAAGATGCGCAACATCAAGGGCATCCGCGCCGCCATCGCCCGCGCCGAGGCCGCCAAAAGATAGGAACGCAACACTCCGCGCTCCCGCGCGCTCATCAATTGCCGTTTGCGCTACGCTGGCTATCAGCAGCTACCGATCGATCTCATAAAGCTGCAATCGCTGGAAAGGAATTAGCCATGCAAACATTTCCAATCACGACGGCTGGCGGAACCCTGATACGGGCATTCGAACTCGAGCACGCCTACATCACGATCCACGACATCGCCACCGTCCTGACATCCACCGAGGGCGTGTCGCATGTGCGGCGCCGCCGCCGGGCCCGCGACATCCGCCTTGAATTCAGCTATCACGACCGCCCCTTCGTGGTGTGGGAACCCCACGGCGACATCGGACGATTCTGGATCGGGCCGGAAAACGCCGACGGCTTCGGCGACGAGGTGATGACCCTGAAAACCAGGTTCGACGCCTTCCGCCCCCGCCTGCCGCGCCTGCTGTACGGCCATCTGATGACCTCGTGGATATTCACCCATCCATTCAAGAAGCGCCATAGCAGGCGCGCCCGGCTGCTGGCCCGGATTGAATGAGGACGCGCAAGGCGGTCCAGGCTCGAAAGAATTTACTCTCGGAATTTGATTTGTGCGCCGTGCTTGTTGTTTTTGTTGGATGATTCAGGCATCCTTTCAAATACACAACATTTCTTGAGCCCGCCTGGAGCGCCCTGCATATGATACGAATTGCCGCGCCCTTGCTACCGCTGGCCTGCGCCTTGTTGGCGGGCTGTGCCACGCCGCGCCTGCCACTGTCGTCCACCCACCTCGCGGAAGAGCCGCGCGCCGAGGGCGCCATTCCAGACCCGGTGCGCCAGAGCGCGCTGCTGCCCCCACCCAAGCCGTCGGCCAAGGTGGAAACGTATAGCGTCACCGTGCACAAGGTGCCGGTCCAATCCCTGCTGTTCGCGCTAGCCCGCGACGCCGGCATGAACGTCGACATCCATCCCGGCATCGAGGGCACGGTCACCTTGAACGCGCTGGACCAGACGCTGCAGCAACTGCTGTCGCGCATCGGCCGCCAGGTGGACATGCGCTACGAGATCGACGGCAACAACCTGGTGGTGCTTCCGGACTCGCCGGAGTGGCGCAACTACAAGGTCGACTACGTCAACATCGCCCGCAGCACCAGCAGCAACGTGAACATCGCCACGCAGATCTCGACCACCGGCGGCAGCGCCGGCGGCGGCAGTAGCAGCAATCCGGTCGGCGCGGCGGTGGCTGGCGGCACCGGCACATCCGGTTCCGGCGGCACCGGTACTGGCGGCACGGGAAGCAACAACTCCACCACCTCGGTCTCCAACCGTTCCGACAACAACTTCTGGTACAGCCTGGAAAAGAACATCCGCGACATGCTGCGCGCCTCCACGCTGAACGACGTCACGCAGGACCCGCTGGCCCAGATGGCGCAGCAGCAGGCGCAGGCTCAGGCACCAACCCAGCAGCAACAGGGCGGCGCGGCCTTGCCCATGGGTGCTGGCTCCCCGTTCCCGGCCGCCGACAACACGCAGTTGGCCGTCGCGCCCGCGCCCGTTCAGCGCAGCCGCGTCCGCTACGACCCTTCCATCGTCGTCAACGCGGAGACCGGGTTGATCGCGGTGCGCGCCACCGCGCGCCAGCACGAGAAGATCCAGGAGTTCCTGGACCTGGTGCTCAACAGCGCCAAGCGCCAGGTGCTGATCGAGGCCACCATCATCGAGGTCAAGCTGGGCGACCAGTACCAGCAAGGCATCAACTGGTCGCGCATCGGCAGCCGGCTGAACTTCAGCCAGGGCCAGGTGGGCACGGCCCCGCTGCCATCGGGCGTGCTGCCCAACACGTCGCCGGGCGCCTTCATCCTCAACTATGTGAACCCGGGCAACCTCACCGCGACCATCCAGCTGCTGGAGTCGTTCGGCAAGGTGAAAGTGCTGTCCAGCCCGAAGATCAGCGTGCTCAACAACCAGACCGCGATGCTGAAGGTGGTGGACAACAACGTCTTCTTCACCATCAAGGTCACGCCCGCCGTGCTCAACGCCAACGGCACGGTGACCGCGCCGGCCACCTACGAATCCAAGCTGGAAACGGTGCCGGTGGGCTTCGTGATGAGCGTGACGCCGCAGATCGCCGAGAGCGACGAGGTGACGCTGAACGTGCGCCCCACCATCACCCGCATCGTCGGCTATGTGCAGGATCCGAATCCGGCGCTGGCGGCCGAGAAGGTGATCAGCCGGGTGCCGGTGATACAGGCGCGCGAACTGGAATCGATCATGAAGGTCAGCAGTGGCCAGGTGGCGGTGATGGGCGGACTGATGCAGGACTCGGTCGACAACGCGAAGGATGGCTTGCCGCTGTTTAGCTCGCTGCCCGTGATCGGCAACCTGTTCGCCTACCGCAACGAGAACGCCGTCAAGACCGAGTTGGTCATCTTCATGCGGCCGGTGGTGGTGAAGGACGCCAGCGTGCATGGCGATTACAAGGATTACCGCTACCTGCTGCCGGGCCAGCAGGCCGCGGTGGACGCGCCGTATTCCGAACCGGCGCCACTGTCCAGGCCGGGGGCCTTATGAGTTTGCTGATGCAGGCGCTCAAGAAAGCGGAGCGCAACCGGCAGGACGCGCTGCCGGACGAGGACATGCTGGAACCGCCCTCGGCGGCGTTCGACGACCTACTGGCGCTGACGCCGCAAGACGTGATTCAGGGCCGTGTTCCCCCGTCGCACGCCGAATTCACGCTGGAACCGCTGGATGAGCAGCGGCCGCCCGGCTCCGCCGACCGCCGCGCGCCCAGGGACGACAAGGCCGAGGAGCAGATCCCCGCGCTGTTGCCGGCCGAGGAAGTGCTGCACGACCCCACGCCGCCGCAGTCGCGGCGCGAGCCGGCGCGCGGTGTTGAGCGGCCCGCCGAATTGTCCTTGCAGGAACTGACGCCGCTGCATCTGGACGCGGCCTTGTCCTCCGCCGAGCCAGCCAATCCGCTCTCTCCGCTCAGCACCTCGCGCCCGATGACGCTGGACCTGGAACTGCATGCGGACGCGACGCCCCTGGCGCTACAAGTCGGCCCGGCCGACAAGGACTTGGCGGACCTCGGCGCGATGGAGTACGCACCGCCAACCGACGCCGGCATCCATGCCGCCACGCGCGCTGGTAGCGGCGCCGCAGGGGGCTTTGACCCGGACACCGCGTCGGCCTCAGCCACCACAACCGCCACCGGCGCGGCAGCGGTGGCAGCCAAAGCCGCAGGCAACGTCGGCGGCGGAACCGCTCCGCACTCGCCCTCTCTCTCGGCCAGTGGCTACCGCGCCGCTTCCGCACCGAGTACCGGCATCGGCCCAGGTGGCGTCTCGGCCGGCCCGGTTATCGGCGCCGCTGGAGAAGCGAACGCAGGTACCGCCGGGAGTGGGAGCGCGGCCGCCACGACGGCAAGCACGGCCACAGCGGCCGGCACGGCCGCGGGCGCCTCCAAGCCTCCCTCCGGCGCGGCTGCCCGCGCCCGTGCCGCCGCCGCGCGGACGGCGGCCGAGCAGGATAAAGTGGGCTGGGACCCCGCCCGCGTGCGGCTGGCGGCGCTGAGCACGGCCTTGGTCCTCATCCTGGCGCTGTTTGGCTATATATATTGGCGGGCGACCAGTTCGCCCGGTCCCGGCGCGGCCCTGCCCATGGTGCCGATGCCGCCGCCCAACGCGACGGGCGCCGCGCCCGCGCTGGTCGTCACGCCGCCCGCCGGCTCGCCGGAAGCGATCGCCGGCTCCGGCGCGCCCGGCGATCCCGGCGTCCCACCAGCGGACGCGGTTTCCCCTTCCGCGGATGCGGCCGCGGGCTACCCGCCTGTCCCAGCCCCCGGCGCCGCGCAACCAGTCCCGTCCCCCGCGCCCGGCAGGCCCAGCGACGTGGCGGGCGCGATCCAGGGCGCCCGCACCCCGCCGGACGCCGACCTGCAACGCGCGCTGCAACAGGCGGCGGCGGAACAGGCCGCGATGGCCGCCTCCGCCGCGGCTGAAGGACGGCCGCCCCAGCCCGGCCCGACTCACGCAATGCCCGCCGCGCAGCCGGCGCAGCAGAGTCCCGGCTGGAGCGTGCAGGCGGCGTCGCCATCGTCCCAGCCCGGCGGCGACATCAAGGTCACGCGCAGTAGCGCGCCGCCACGCATCAGCCCCGTGCTGCAAAGCGGCTACCAGGCCTTCACCGCCGGCGACCTGACCGCCGCGGCGCAGCACTACGACGCCGCGCTGCGCCAGGAACCGAACAACCGCGACGCCCTGCTCGGCCACGCCGCCGTCGCCGTGCGCCAGAACGCCTCCGCGCAGGCGGCGTCCACCTACATGCGCCTGCTGGAACTGAATCCCAGCGATCCGGACGCGCTGGCCGGCCTGCTCAGCCTGCGTCCCGGCGACACCGGCCAGAGCGAAACGCGCATGAAGGATTTGCTGCGCCGCTCGCCGGACTCCGGCCCGCTGCTGTTCGCGCTGGGTAACCTGTACGCCCGCCAGGCGCGCTGGACCGACGCGCAGCAAGCCTATTTCCGCGCCTACAGCGCCAGTCCGGACAATCCCGACTACGCCTTCAACCTGGCCGTCGGCCTGGACCGCCTGAACCAGCGCAAGCTGGCGCTGACCTATTACGAGCGCGCGCTGGCGCTGGCCCAGGCCGGTCCCGCCGCCTTCGACCGCGAAGCCGTGCGCCTGCGCACGCGGCAGCTATTGGCCCCGCCGGCCCCACCGGCCGCGCCCGCCAACGCCCCGGCGGCCGTCCCCATGCAACCCGCCACGGAGGCCGCTGCCGACGGCTACCGTCCCTGACCGTCATGCCTGAACAAGCGAAAATCCCCCTCGGCAAACTGCTGATACGTAAAGGCGTCATCAGCGAAGACCAATTGCGCATCGCGCTGATCGAACAAAAACGCAGCGGCGAGCCGCTGGGCAAGATGCTGATCTCGCTCGGCTTCGTCACCGAGGCCACGATGCGCGAGGCCCTCAGCGAAAACCTGCACACCCCCAGCGCCGACCTGAACAGCCTGGTGGTGGACGCCATCGCCCTCAAGCTGATCCCCAAGGACGTGGCGAAGCGCTACCGCGTGTTCCCCATCGTCTACGAGCGCGACACGGACAACCTGGTGCTGGCCATGTCCGACACCGCCAACATCGTGGCGCTGGACCAGATCAGCGCCATGCTGGTGCAGGGCATCACCATCACGCCGCTGCTGGTCAACGAGTCCGACATCCAGCGCGCCATCGACCAGTACTACGGCTTCGAGCTGTCCATCGACGGCATCCTGCACGAGATCGAAACGGGCGAGGTGAACTACGCCAGCCTGGGCACCGTCAGCGACGAATACAGCCAGCCCATGGTGCGCCTGATCGACGCGCTGCTGGCGGACGCGGTGCAGAACGGCGCCTCGGACATCCACTTCGAGCCGGAACAGGGTTTCCTGCGCGTGCGCTACCGCATCGACGGCATCCTGCGCCAGATCCGCAGCCTGCACAAATCGTACTGGCCGGCGATGGCGGTGCGCCTCAAGGTGATCAGCAATATGAACATCGCGGAGACGCGCGCGCCGCAGGACGGCCGCATCTCCATCAAGTTCTCCAGCCGCCAGATCGACTTCCGGGCGTCCGCCCAACCCACCACGCACGGCGAGAACATCGTGCTGCGCGTGCTGGACCGCCAGAAGGGCATCGTGCCGCTGGACGGCCTGGGCCTGGGCGAGAACGAGCTGACGCTGCTGCGGCTGATGATCGCGCGCCCGCACGGCGTGATCCTGGTGACCGGTCCCACCGGCAGCGGCAAGACCACCACGCTGTACTCTATCCTGAACCACATCAACACCGAGAGCGTGAACATCATGACGCTCGAGGACCCGGTCGAATACCCGATGAACATGATCCGGCAGACCTCCGTCAACGAGTCCGCCAAGATGGGCTTCGCCGAGGGCATCCGCTCGATGATGCGGCAAGACCCGGACATCATCCTGGTGGGCGAGATCCGCGACCGGGAAACGGCCGAAATGGCCTTCGCCGCCGCCATGACGGGCCACCAGGTGTACTCCACGCTGCACACCAATTCGGCCATCGGCTCCGTGTCGCGGTTGCTCGACATCGGCATCGTGCCCGACATCATGGCCGGCAACATCATCGGCATCGTGGCGCAGCGCCTGGTACGGCGCCTGTGCCAGTACTGCCGCGAACCGTTCACGGCGGACAACCTGGAACGCAAGCTGCTGGGCCTCGGGGCCGAGGCCGCCCCGGCCGTGATCCACCGCGCGGCCGGCTGCCAGCGCTGCGGGCACCAGGGCTACAAGGGCCGGCTGGCCATCATGGAACTGCTGAAGATGAACGGCGAGCTCGACGAGCTGGTGGGCCGGCGCGCCTCCGCCCGCGAGCTGAAGGCCGCCGCGCACGCGGCCGGCTTCCACACGCTGGTGGACGACGGCATGCGCCGCGTGCTGGAGGGCGTCACCACGCTGGAGGAAGTGTCGCGCGTGGTGGACCTGACGGACAGGCTGAGCTGATGCCGCACTATCTCTACACGGCCATGGACGCCGCCGGCGAGGTCATGCCGGGCAATATGGACGCCGCCAACGTGCCGGACCTGGAGCTGCGCCTGGGCCGCATGGACCTGGACCTGATCGACTACACCGTCACGCGCGACAAGCTGCTGGTGCTGGGCCGGCGCGCCATCACGCGCGCGGACCTGATCAACTTCTGCTTCCACATGGAGCAGATGAGCGGTGCCGGCGTGCCCATCCTGGAGGGCCTGTGCGACCTGCGCGAGAGCATGGACCACCATCCCCGCTTCCGCGAGGTCATCACGGGTCTGGTCGAGAGCATCGAGGGCGGCCAGCAACTGTCGGACGCGCTGGCCGCGCACCCGGAGGTGTTCGACCGCACCTTCACCAGCCTGGTCCACGCGGGCGAGCAAAGCGGCAAGCTGGCCGAGGTGTTCCGCGACCTGTCGGACAGCCTGAAATGGCAGGACGAACTGGCCGCGCGCACGCGCAAGATCGTCACCTACCCGGCGGTGGTGGCGGTGGTGGTGATCGCCGTGACCTTCTTCCTGATGATCTACCTGGTGCCGCAGCTGACCTCCTTCATCAAGAACATGGGCAACGAGCTGCCGCTGCACACCAAGGTGCTAATCGCGGTCTCCAACGTCTTCATCGGCTACTGGTACGCGATCCTGATGCTGCCGGTGGCGGCCTGGTTCGGCGGCCGCTGGTGGGTGCGCCGCAGCGACCGCGCCCGGCTGGCGTTCGACGCCTTCAAGCTGCGGGTGTGGGTGGTGGGGCCGGTGCTGCACAAGATCATCCTGGCGCGCTTCGCCACCTTCTTTGCACTGATGTACGCGTCCGGCATCACCATCCTGGAATGCCTGCGGCTGTCCGAGGGCATCGTCGGCAACCGCGCGGTGGCGGCCGGGGTGCGGCGCGCCGGGCAACTGATCTCCGAGGGCTACAGCGTGACGGCGGCCTTCCAGAACACCGGCATCTTCCCGCCGCTGGTGATCCGCATGCTGAAGGTGGGCGAGGCCACCGGCGCGCTGGACCGCGCGCTGCACAACGTCAGCTATTTCTACGACCGCGAGGTGAAGGAACTGATCGACCGCGCGCAATCCATGATGGAGCCGGCCATGACGGTGATCCTGGGCCTGCTGCTGGGCTGGATCATGCTGTCCGTGCTGGGTCCGATCTACGACACGATAGGCAGCATCAGGCTATGAGGGGGTTGATCGTGTCGCAACTTCACCTGTTCTATCTCAGCAGCGAAGGCCTGGACGCCTGGCTATGGAGCGGCGGCGCGCTGTCGCACCGGGCCAGCTTCGCGCCCGGCCGCGCCGGGGTGGACGCCTTCATCGACTACCTGGAGCCCTACGGCGCCACGCCGGCCTACGTCCTGGCCGACCTGGTGGAGGAGGACTTCCAGCGCCTGCTGCTGCCGCACGTGGGCGGCAAGGCGGGCCGCAACCTGCTGGCGCGCCGCCTGCAACAGCAGTACCGGGAGACGCCCTACCGCCGTGCCACCATACAGGGCCGCGCCGACGAGGGCCGGCGCGACGACGTCGTGCTGCTGTCGGCGCTGACCAATCCCGCGCTGCTGCAGCCGTGGACGGAGGCGATGGAGCTGCTGAAGGCGCCGCTGGGCGGCCTGTATTCGGCCTCGATGCTGGGCACGGCGCTGGTGCGTACGCTGGACCTGCGGGGCGAGGACAAGTTCGGGCACCTGCTGCTGGTCACGCGGCAGTCGGCCGGCCTGCGCCAAAGCTATTTCCTGGACGGCCAGCTCAAGTTCAGCCGCTTGACGCCCTCGGTGGACCGCGACGGCGACGCCGTCAACGTGGCGGTGGAAGTGGCCCGCACCCAGCAGTTCCTGACCAGCTCGCGCCTGCTGGAACGCGGCGTGCCGCTGGACGCGGTGCTGCTGGCGCCGGAGGCCGACCTGGCCGCGCTCGCGCAGCAATGCAAGGACGGGCCGGAAACGTCCTACCACTTCATACCGATGACGGAGGCGGCCAAACAGGCGGGCATGGACGCGGCGCCCGCGCTGGCGGACGGCCTGCTGCTGCACCTGCTGGGCGACGCGCGGCCGGCCAGCCACTACCCGCTGGGCGCCGAGGGGCGCTATTACCGCTTCTGGCGCGCGCGCGTCTCGCTGTACGCCTCCAGCCTGGTGCTGGCCGCCAGCGCGCTGGCCTGGATGAGCGTGAACCTGTGGGGCTACGCGCAGGCCAGCAGCGCAGCGGCGCAGCTGGCGCAGGAAACCAGCCGCTACGACGCGCAATACCGCGCGGCCATGGCGCCCATGCCGCCCACGCTGGCGCCCACGGCGGACATGAAGGCGGCCGTCACGGTGGACCGGCTGCTGGCCGCGCAGGCGCCCCGGCCGCTGGAAATGCTGTCCGTGCTGAGCATGGCGCTGGACCGGGCGCCGCAAATCCAGATCGTGTCGCTGGACTGGCGCGTGGGCGACGGCGCCGGCGCCGCCAACGCCAACGCGGTCCCCGGCCTGCCTGCCGATCCGGCCATGTTCGGCCCCGGCGCGGACGGCGCCCCCGTCACCACGCCGATACCGTCGCGGCTGCTGGGCATTCCGCAGCGGGCGGCGCAAACGCTGCGGGTGGAGGCCGAGGTGCGGCCGGCCCACAACGGCTACCGCGACGTGGTCAACAGCATGAACCAGCTGGCGCAGGATCTGGCGCGCATGCCCGGGCTATCGGTGGCGATAGAGCGGCCCGCGCTGGACATGCGGCCCGAGGTGAAACTGAGCGGCAAGGCCGACATGAACGAACCGGCCAAGCCCCACCAGTTCGTGCTCAACCTGGTGCAGCGGCCATGAGCCCGGCGAAGAACGTGGCCAAGAAACAGCCGTCGGCGCCGCTGCCCTGGTGGCTGCGCGAATTCTCGCAGGTGCGCACCGCGCTGCTGGTGTTCCTGGTGGTGCTGGCCTGCTCGGTGAGCGCCGTTGTGCTCAGCCGCTGGGCGCTGCACGAGGCGCAGGCCAGCCAGACCAGGGCGCAGCAGTTGCGCAACGAGGCGCGCCAGCGCTATGTGAACGTGGAAACCGAAAAACTGGAGATCGCCACCTACCAGCCGCTGTTCGCCATTCTGCGCGAACGGGGGCTGATCGGCCAGGAGAACCGGCTGGAATGGGTGGAGGCGATCCGGCAGGTGCAGGAGCAGCGCCGCCTGCTGCCCATCAGCTACGAGATCGCGCCGCAGCAGCCGGTGGTGATGGAACCGGCGCTGGACCTGGGCGGCTACAGCATGCGCGGCAGCAGGATGAAGCTGCACATGGACCTGCTGCACGAGGGCGACCTGTTCAGCCTGCTGTCCGACCTGCGCGCACGCACCCACTTCACGGTGCAGGAATGCGCCATCAAGCGCGCCGCCGGCGCGGGCAACCCCGTGGCCGCGCCCGACGCGCCGCTGGCCCCCGCCCTCAGCGCGGACTGCACGCTGAACTGGCTCACGCTGACACCCACCGCCGCGCAAGCCGCGCCACCCATGGGGACCCGGCCATGAGACACGCCCGTCCCGTCCCCCCGATGCGCGGCCACCGGCTGGCGCTCGCCGCGGCGCTGGCCGCCTCGCTGCTGGCGCAGCCGTGCCTGGCGCAGAACCAGGCGGCGCCGCTGGGCCGCCTGTTCAACACGCCGCAGGACCGCGCCTTGCTGGACGCGCGCCGTCTGCAAGGGGGCGCTCCCGTGGAACCCGCACCGCCGCCGGTCGCCGCGCCCGCCGAACAGCCGCCCCCACCTCCACCGCCCATGCAGCTGAACGGCGTGCTCCTGCGCAGCAACGGCAAGTCCACCGTGTGGGTCAACCAGTCGCCCCTGCCTGAGGGCAGCGGCACGGTCGCGAAGGACCGCTCGGTAACCTTGCGCCTGCCGTCCGGCCAGCGCGTCACCCTGAAGCCCGGCCAGAGTTACGATGAATCCACCGGAGTGATACAGAATGAAGGGCAATAAGGTGCGCGCAAACCGCCAGCGCGGCGCCGTGCTGCTGATCCTGCTCGCGGTGCTGGCGCTGGCCGGCTCCTCCTTGCTGATGTCCGCATTCGGCCAGGCCAGACCGCAGGAGCGCCGTGAACAGCGCACGCTGGCGCTGATCGCGCAGGCCAAGGACGCGCTGGCCGGCTTCGCCACCGTCAACGGCCGCCTTCCCCGGCCCGCCGTGTCGGCCACCGACGGCACCGAGAGCGGCACGCTGTGCGCCACGGACCAGCAGTGCGCCGGCTTCCTGCCCTGGGTCGCGCTGGGCATCGAGGGCGTGGACGCCTGGGGCAAGCGCCTGCGCTACAGCGTGACGCCGGCGCTGACCACCTATGAATACCAACCCGCCACCGCCGTCGCCACCCGCACCGTGCAGCTGCGCGGCGCCGACGGCGAACTGGCCTACCTGGCCGGCGGGCCGCAATGCACGCCGAGGACACAGTGCGCCGCCGCCGTGATACTGTCGCACGGCCAGCGCAACTACGGCGTGACCGAGACCGGCGACGAGCAACTGAACGCCGGCATCGACAACGACGACGAGACCGCCAACGCCACCGGCAGCGTGCATTTCATCACCCGCGTGGCGAGCGCCGATGCGCAGCGGCCTGGAGGAGAATTCGACGACCTGGTCGCGTGGATGCCGCTGGACCAGTTGTTCAGACAGATGCGCAGCGCCCGGACGCTGCCCAATTAACATGAAACCAAGTGCACAAAAAGGCTTCAGCCTGGTCGAAATCGCCATCGTGCTGGTCATCGTCGGCCTGATGATAGGCGGGCTGCTGACGCCGCTGACCATGCAAATCGAACAGCGCAAGATCGCCGACACCCAGCGCGCGCTGGAGGAGGCGCGCGACGCGCTGGTCGGCTACGCGCTGCGCTACGGCCACCTGCCCTGCCCCGCCATCTCCGCCACCGACGGCCAGGAGGACCGCAACGGCGCCCGCTGCACCGACGAGCGGCGCGACGGCTTCCTGCCGTGGGCCACGCTGGGCCTGCCCAAGCTGGACAGCTGGCAGCACCTGTACCGCTACAGCGTGACGCCGGCCTTCACCGACAGCGCCAACCGCTTCAAGCTGGTGACGCCGCGCGACATCAGCGTCCACACCCGCGACGCGACCGGCCAGGCGACACCCGCCACGGCCGCGTCGGACATCCCGGCGGTGATCCTGTCGCACGGCAAGAACGGCTACGGCGCCAGCAGCGAGCTGGGCATCCCGGTGGCGGGCGCGCCGCGCGGCAACGCCGACGAGCAGGGCAACGCCGTCTCGGACGTCGACTTCATGGCGCGCGGCGCCAGCGACGGCCGCGCGCCCGGCGGCGAATACGACGACCTGGTGGTGTGGGTGTCGCCCAACATCCTGTTCAACCGCATGGTCGCGGCGCAGGTGCTGCCGTGAACGCCATGAGCGGCGCGCTCCACCCCGTGTTGACCATCGCGCGCTACACGCTGCTCGAGGCGCTGCGCAACCGGCTGCTGTGGGTGCTGGCGGCGCTGGCGCTGGGCGCCGTGGGCATCGCCGGCTTCCTGCAAGAGCTGGCGCTCACTGAAAGCCGCGAGCTGCAGGCCGCGCTGCTGGCCGCCATGCTGCGGCTGGCGGCCGTGTTCGTGGTGGCCGTCTTCGTCGTCACCAGCATGGTGCGCGAGGCGCAGGACAAGGGACAGGAACTGCTGCTGGCCATGGCGCTGCCGCGCGCGGCCTACCTGTTCGGCAAGCTGGCCGGTTACGCCGCGCTGGCCGCGCCGCCGGCGCTGCTGTCCGGCGCGCTGATGCTGGCCTGCGCGCCCGCCCAAGGCGGCGCGCAGCAAGCGGCGCTGTGGACGCTGTCGCTGCTGTGCGAACTGTGGCTGGTGGCGGGGTTCAGCCTGCTGTGCGGGATCACCTTCACCCACGCCCTGCCCGCGCTGGCGGCGGCGCTGTCCTTCTACCTGCTGGCCAGGATGGCGGGCTCGCTGCAACTGATGGCGGCCCACCCGGCGCGGCCGCGGGACGCGTCGCAGCACTGGTTCGGCATGGGAGTGGACGCCATCGCCGCCCTGCTGCCCAAGCTCGACCTGTACACCCGCACCGAGTGGCTGGTGTACGGGACGGGCGGCTGGCCGGACCTGGCCGCCATCGCCGCGCAGACCGCGATCTACCTCGCGCTGCTGTGCGGCGCGGCGCTGTTCGACCTGTACCGGAGGGCGCTGTGATGGCGCAGAAACCCCTGTCCAGCGTGCCCCGGCCCGTCTTGGCGCTGCTGGCCGCCGCCCTGGCCGCGCAACTGGCGTGGAGCGGCGCGGCACGCCCCCTTGCGCCGCCCGGGAGTTCCGCGGCTACCGGCATGCCGCCCCCGCCGCCGCTGGACGCGCTACGCGTCGCCAGCCTGGGCGAGCCGCTGGCCGCGTCGCGCCTCGTCATGCTGCACGCGCAGTCGCTGGACGAGCGGCCCGGCGCCCAGGCCAGCTGGCGCGGGATGGATTACGCCGCGCTACGGAGCTGGCTGGCGCGCGCGCTGGACCTCGATCCGCGCAGCCAGTATCCACTGCTGGCCGCCAGCCACGTCTACAGCGCGGTCAACGACCAGGCCCGCACGCGCGTCATGCTGGACTTCGTGCACCAGCGTTTCAAGGAAGACCCCGACCGCCGCTGGCCCTGGCTGGCCCACGCCGCCATCGCCGCCCGCCACCAACTGCGCGACCCGCGACTGGCGCACCAGTACGCGCAAGCCCTCCGCCTGCACGCCACCGGTCCCACGGTGCCGGCCTGGGCGCGCGAACTGGACACCGTGCTCCAGAGGGACACCAGCGGGCTGGACGCGTTGCGCGCGGTCGCCGGCGGCCTGCTGGCCGGCGGCCACACCACCGACCCGCACGAGCTGGAACTGCTGTCGCGCCGGCTGGAGCAAGCCGACGCCGCAGCCGCCGGCAAACCAGGATTTTGAACTCGAAAGGAACCATCATGCATAACCACACCAAACAAACCGGATTCACCCTGGTGGAAATCGCCATCGTGCTGGTCATCATCGGCCTGCTGCTGGGCGGCGTGCTGAAAGGCCAGGGCCTGATCGACAGCGCCAAGGTGAAGAACATCATCCAGCAATCGACCTCGCTGACGGCCGCCGTGAACGCCTACCAGGACAAGTTCCGCGCCCTGCCCGGCGACGACCCGCTGGCCACCACCCACGTGCCCGGCGCCACCGGCAACGGCAACGGCGACGGCCAGATCGCCGAATACCAGCTCGCGCCGCAGCACCTGGCGCTGGGCGGCTTCATCACCGGCTCCTTCAACGGCACCACCGACTTCATGACCAGCGCCCAGGGCGGCGCCGTCTACCTGTACAACGACGTGGTGGGCGGCCGCGGCGGCAACGGCGTACGGCTGGACAACCTGCCGGACGGCTTCGCCGAGCAGATCGACTCCAAGCTCGACGACGGCAAGCCCAACACCGGCTCGGTGCGCGCCAACGTGGGCGGCGCCGTCAACCCGGCCGCCACCTACACCACCAACGGCGCCATCGTCACCCGCACCGCCGTGTTCTTCTAAGCGCCCCCCACCGTCGCGTCGATGCTGCCTATCAGCTTGCAGCCGCACTCGGTCCGGCAATCATGCACGGCGACGGGGATACCGCCGACGGTCAGCGTCGCGTGCGCGGTGATGATTTTGTTGACGCCGTGAGGCCGCCCGCCGGGATAGAACTGGGGACAGGCGACCTCGTCACCAAGCCTGGCGATGGCGCGGCCGGCTATGTCATGCGTGGGCGAGCCGGTGACGACCTTGCCGCCATGGTCGGTGCTGTCGCCGACGGTGATGATTTTTAAAGGCATATGATCTCCTTGCCGTGACATGCGGATCAATAGGTCGGAGGTCCGTCCGGTTCAGGCGTAATCACATCCTCAATTCCTCTCCAGGCGGGAAGCTTCGCCGGAGGCAAAGGCAGGAATTCATCCAGCCTGCCCAATTTCAGATCGGGGTTGATTTGAAGTGCGTCACTGATCGCTTCATACCTGCCCTTCCGTTCCGGATCTACCGCAATTCCCATGATGCTCAACGCTTGCCATTCCTTCGATTCAATCCCACTCCAGTGGCCTTTAGAAAAGAGCAGGTAAAGCGCGTCGGCGCAGTCTTTGCTGCCGAACTTCACACCTGTCTGGTAGGTTGCGAGCGCATCTCCATAACGCGCTTCTACACTGGCTCGTATCCCGAGCCGGTAGGCGGCAGGTCCGTGCCCTTGCCGAAAAGCGCATTGCAGCATAGCAACCTCGTCTTCCGACCGGTCCGCATCACTATACGCGTCAGCCAAAGCCAACTGCGCATCTGGACTGCCCAGTTGCGCGGCTTTTAGATAGTAAGCCCAAGCAATATTCTGATCGTGTTGGGCCCCACCATAGCCATACTGGTGAGCAACGCCCAAGTCATAAAAGCCCCAGGGCTGGCCCGCCGCCGCCGCTTGGCGGGCGATCGCAACCATCTTATCCACGTTTTTATCCAGCACATGATTGGACGACAGAGGTCCCAGCCCCGTTCGGTAAAAATATGCCAGCAGAGCCTTGGCACCCCAATCGCCTTTCTCCGCCGCAAAACTTACGTCAGCGTAAATGCTCTGGGCCTCCTGCAGCGTCAGCTCCCATTCTATTTTGCTGCGCCAGAGCTTGCGCGCCGCCATATATCGCTGATACACAATGGGGTCGCGTGTCGATGGCATGTGATCCTTCCAACGCATGCAACGTGGGATCGGATCGTTCACGTTGAAACCTGTAAGACCTGCTGGAATTGCATGCATCGCTCTATGCTCCAAATAACTATTTAGCGAATAAGACGCAGCCGTAGTCGAAACGGCCAGAGCACCGCAAAGAAACCACCGCTTGGTTTTGGATATTGTCTTCATACCAAGGGAACGCTAGGGCATTCGGGCTTGCTGCCTCCGTGCCGCCCATCACCGGGGCAGAGTTGAGGACAGCCTACCCCGCCTCCAAGTCGGGCGATGGCGCGGCCAGCTATGTCAGGGGAGAGTGATCCGCTGCCGACCTTACCGCCGTGGTCGGTGCCCTCGCCGACTTCGATGATTTCCAAAGGCACGTGTCCTCCGCGCATCAATAGGTCGAGGGCCCATCCGGTTCAGGCGTAACCACGTCGGAAACGCCCCGCCAATCCGGAAGCTTCGCTGGCGGCAACGGCAGGAACTCATTCAGTCTATCTAGCCTCAAGTCAGGGTTAATCTGTAAAGCTTCGCTGATGGCTAGATAACGTCGGCCTCGTTCCTGATCCGTCGTTATTCCTGTGACCTCGAATATCTCTTTTCTTTCTGCCATCCGTACATCTGGGTTGAACATCAGATATAAATTATCGGCACATATTCGGCTACCAAACCTCACTCCTTCATGGTATAAATTAAGTGATTCCCAGTACTTCCCCCTCACCTCTGCGCGGAGAGCCAGCTTATAGGCGGCAGGGCCGTGCCCTTGCTGAAACGCGCATTGCCACATCGCATCGTGAGCGTCTGAGCGACCAGCATTCTGATACGCTTCGGCCAGCGCCATCTGCGCATCGGGACTGCCAACCCGCGCCGCCTTCAAATAGTAGGCCCACGCGATATCCTGGTCGTATATCGCACCGCCATAGCCATGTTCGTGCGCGACACCCAAATCGTAAAATCCCCACGGCTGACCTGCAGCCGCAGCTTGACGCGCGATCTCAACTGCTTTTTCTGCATTCTTGTCGAGCACCTTATTTGACGAAAGAGGCCCTAGTCCAGTTCGATAAAAATAGGCCATCAAAGCACGCGCACCCCAATCACCTCTTTTCGATGCCATATCGACATCACTCAATATCTTCCGAGCTTCAGAATGGGTGAGTTCCCATTCAATCTTGCTCCGCCAAAGTTTGCGCGCTTGCATATAAAAATCATACGTAGCCCGATCGCGGGTCGCAGGCATATGCTGCTTCCAGCGACTGCAATCAGGAATTGGATCGGCCACCCGGAATTCGTGAAGTCCTTCAGGCATGCGGTGCATGACCATCTCCCTCAGATAGTCGACGAAAGAAAAGATAGCGATCCCCGTGACAAGCATGAGGCCGCCCTTTATCAACCTGAGATAGCCCCCTGATTCACCGGACACGGCCTATGCGCTATTCTTACGGATAGGAATAGGACTGTGCATATGACTAGGAACAAGCAAACGATCGAAGTGGTAACCGTGAGCCAGGAACGCCGCCGGCGCTGGTCCGCCGAGGAAAAAGCTGCGCTGGTGCGCGAGACATACGAACCAGGCATGAGCGTATCGCTGGTCGCACGCAAGCACGGCGTCGGCGCGAGCCAGCTGTTCAACTGGCGCAAGCTTGAGCGCGAAGGCGCGCTGACGGCCGTGACTGCTGGAGA
>NZ_FPBO01000013.1 GCF_900116645.1 Pseudoduganella namucuonensis
CCGGCAAGGTGCTGGTGCGCGTGTCGCCGAAGTTCTACCGTCCGGCCGAGGTCGAGCTGCTGATCGGCGATCCCGCCAAGGCCCTGAAGGAACTGGGCTGGGCGCCGAAGACCACGCTGGAGGAACTGTGCCAGATGATGGTGGAGGCCGACCTGCGCCGCAACGAGGCCGGCTTTTCCTTCTGATGGGCGCCGCCGTGGAAGCGCCGCTGCAATTGTTGTCCCCGGCCCGTGAAGGCGAGGGCAAGCGCGCCCTGGTCACCGGCCTGGCCGGCTTCACCGGCCGCTACGTCGCGCAGGAACTGCGCGCCGCCGGCTACCGCGTGTTCGGCACCTCGGTGCCGGGCCACGAGGCCGGCGAGGACATGCTGCCGGTCGACCTGACCGACCGCGCCGCCGTGGCCGCCGCCGTGCAGCGCGTGCGGCCGGACGTGGTGGTGCACCTGGCGGCCATCGCCTTCGTCGGCCACGCCGACATCGAACAGATCTACCGCGTCAACGTGGTGGGCACGCGCAACCTGCTGGAGGCGCTGGCGGCGTCGCCGCATCGGCCGTCCGCCGTGCTGCTGGCGTCCAGCGCCAACATCTACGGCAACGCCGAGCTGCCGGTGCTGGACGAGGACGTGAAACCGTCGCCGGCCAACGACTACGCGGTCAGCAAGCTGTCCATGGAATACATGGCGCGGCTGTGGATGGACCGCCTGCCCGTCATCATCACCCGTCCGTTCAACTACACCGGCGTCGGCCAGCACGAGAACTTCCTGCTGCCGAAGATCGTGTCGCACTTCCGCCGCAAGGCCGCCGAGATCGAACTGGGCAACCTGCACGTGTGGCGCGACTTTTCCGACGTGCGCATGGTGGCCGCGGCCTACCGCGCCTTGCTGGCCGGGGCGCCGGCCGGGCGGGCCTACAACATCTGCTCCGGCACCGGCTACTCGCTGGGCGAGGCGCTGGACATGATGAACCGCATCGCCGGCTACGAGATCGCGGTGCGCGTCAATCCCGCCTTCGTGCGCGCCAACGAAGTGGTGCGGCTGGTGGGCGACAACAGCCGCCTGGCCGCCGCCGTGGGCGGCATCGCGCCGGTGCCGCTGGAACAGACCCTGCGCTGGATGTACGAGGCTTGAGTGCTTTGCGCATCGGCCTCTCCACCACCACCATAGAACCGGCGCTGACCGGAGGGCGCCTGGATGGAATCGGCGTCTACACCCGCGCGCTGCTGCGGCACCTGCCGGCGGCGCTGCCGGCCGGCGGCGCGGTGCTGCCGCTGTCGTTCGCGCCCGTCCGCCAGGGGGCGCCGGCCCTGAGCGCGGGCAAGCCGCTGCCGCTCTCCTTTCCGCTCGCCACGCTGCGCGACCTGGCGCTGCCGGACGCCGTGCGCCAGCCCATGCCGTCGCTGGACCTGTACCACGCCACCGACTACCGCATCGTGCGCATGGACCGCCCGGTGGTGGCGACCTTGCACGACGCGCTGCCGGTGTCCCATCCCGAATGGTGCAACCCGCGCCTGCGCCGTCTGAAGAACTGGCTGCAGATAAAAGCCGCCCGCAAGGCCGACCACGTGATCGCCCACACCGCCTTCTCCATCCGCGAACTGGTGGACTGCTTCGGCGTGGACGAGCGCCGCGTCAGCGTGGTGCCCTGCGGCGTGGACGAGGAATGGCTGGACGCGCCCGCGCCGGACGCGGTGGCCGAGACCCTGGCGCAATACGGCCTGAAACCTGGCTACTTCCTGTTCGTCGGCACGCTGCAGCCGCGCAAGAACGTCGGCCGCGTGCTGCAGGCCTACCTGGCGCTGCCGCCCGTGGTGCGCGCCAGGCGCCAGCTGGTGGTGGTGGGCGCGCCCGGCTGGCGCAGCGAGGAGCAGCAGGCGCAGATGCGGGCCGCCGTGCAGAACGGCGAGAACGTGCTGTGGCTGGACCGCCTCACGGGCCAGGAGCAGCTGCGCCATGTGTACGCGGCCGCCGGCGTCTTCGTCTTTCCTTCCCTGTACGAGGGCTTCGGCATCCCGGTGGTGGAGGCCTTCGCCTCCGGCGTGCCGGTGATCGCCTCCAACACCACCTCGCTGCCGGAAGTCACCCGGGGCGCGGCGCTGGAAGTCGATCCGCTGTCGGTGCCCGAGATCGGCGCCGCCATGCTGGAGCTGGCGCGCGACGACGCGCTGCGCGCGCGCTGCGCCGCCGCCGGCCGCGTGCGCGCCGTCGAGCTGACCTGGTCCGAGACCGCCCGCAAGACGGCGGCGGTGTACCAAACCCTATTAAGCTGACTTGTAAGCCGATTATGCGCGTCCTCCATTTCTACAAAACCTATTACCCCGACTCCTGGGGCGGCATCGAACAGGTGATACGCCAGATGTGCGTGGGCACCGGCCGCCTGGGCGTCACCAACGAGGTGCTGACGCTGACGCGCAACGGCGGCCCGACCGAGATGGTGATCGAGGGCCACACGGTGCACCGGGTGCCGAACAATTTCGAGATCGCCTCCAACGCGATGTCGTTCGCGGCCATCCGCAAGCTGGCGCGCCTGGCGCGCAACGCGGACGTGATCCACTACCACTTCCCCTGGCCCTTCATGGACCTGGCGCACTTCATGGCGCGCATCGACAAGCCCAGCGTGGTGACCTACCACTCGGACATCGTGCGCCAGAAAACCCTGCTGCGCGTGTACACGCCGCTCAAGCAGCGCTTCCTGCGCAGCGTGAGCGCCATCGTGGCCACCTCGCCCAACTACATGGCGTCGTCGCCGGTGCTGGGCCGCTACCGCAACAAGACCCGCACCATCACCTACGGCCTGGACAAGTCGATCTACCCCAAGCCCGCCCAAGCGACGCTGGACAAGTGGCGCGCGCGCTGCGGCGAGCGCTTCTTCCTGTTCATCGGCATGCTGCGCTACTACAAGGGCCTGCACATCCTGCTGGACGCGCTGGTCAACGCCGACTACCCGGTGGTGATCGTCGGCGCCGGGCCGCTGGAGCAGGAGCTGAAGCAGCAGGCCGAGCGCCTGGGCCTGACCCACGTGATGTTCGTCGGCGCGCTGGAGGAGGAGGACAAGGTGGCGCTGCTGGAGCTGTGCTACGCCATGGCCTTCCCGTCGCACCTGCGCTCGGAGGCCTTTGGCATCTCGCTGCTGGAGGCGGCCATGTACGGCAAGCCGATGATCTCCAGCGAGATCGGCACCGGCACCACCTACATCAACGCCGACGGCGTGACCGGCCTGGTGGTGCCGCCCAGCGATCCGGCGGCCCTGGGCCAAGCCATGGCCACGCTGTGGGAAAACCCGCAACTGGCGGCGGACATGGGCAGGCGCGCCGAGGAGCGCTACTGGGAACTGTTCACGGCCGAGCGCATGGCGCAGAACTACGTGTCGCTGTACCGCGAGCTGAAGGGCTAGCGCGTCACCGCTCCGCCCAGCGCTCCTTGATCTCGAGGATGGCGGGCAGCTGGGCCAGGAACAGGTCCACCAGCTCCGGGTCGAAATGCAGCCCGCGCTGCTGCTGCAGGTAGGCCAGCGCGTCCGGCACCGGCCAGGCCGCCTTGTAGGGGCGCGCCGAGGTCAGCGCGTCGAACACGTCGGCGATGGCCACGATGCGGCCCTCCAGCGGTATCTCCAGCTCCCTCAATCCCCGCGGATAGCCGCTGCCGTCCCACTTCTCGTGGTGCGTGAGCGCGATGTTGCGCGCCAGCGCCAGCATGCCGTGATCGTGCTCGCCGATGATGTCCGCGCCGATGGTGGCGTGCGACTGCATCACCTTCCATTCATCCTTGTCCAGCGCGCCCGGCTTTTGCAGGATGCGGTCCGGGATGCCGATCTTGCCCACGTCGTGCATGGGGGCGGCGTGCAGCATGTCCTCCGCGTCGGCCTCGCCCATGCCGGCGGCCACCGCCAGCACGCGCGCGTAGTGGCTCATGCGGATCACGTGCAGGCCGGTCTCGTTGTCCTTGTACTCGGCGGCCAGGCCCAGGCGCTGCACGATCTGCAGGCGCGTCTCCTTCAGCTCGTCCGCCCGCACCAGCGACAGGTGGGTGCGCACGCGGGCGCGCACGATGGCGGGGCTGAGCGGCTTGGCGATGTAGTCGACCGCGCCCGCCTCGAAGCCGACCACCTCGTCGTTCGGGTCGGCCAGGGCGGTGGCGAAGATGACGGGGATGGCGGCGGTGGCAGGATCGGCCTTCAGCGCGCGGCAGATCTCGTGGCCCGTCATCCCGGGCAGCATCACGTCCAGCAGGATCAGGTTGGGGCGCTCCTGGCGCGCCAGCTCGAGGGCGCGGGGGCCGTCCTTGGCGTACAGCAGCCGGTAATGGTCCTGCAGGATCTGCCGCAGCAGCTGCAGGTTGCTCGCTTCGTCGTCCACCGCCAGGATCAGCGGTTGCAGGGGGACCTGGTTCATAGGGGGGCTTCCTCGTTGCAGTCGGCGCCGGCCGGGATGGCGTCCATGACCGCGTCCAGTTTAGTTTGCGCCAGCGAAAAGTCAAAATCGTCCAGTGCGCGCCGCAGCTGCGCCAGCGCGCCGGCCGGCGCGCGGCCTTGCAGGCTGGCCGCCAGGCGGGCCAGCGCGGCGTCGTCCAGCGCGCCGCGCCGCAGCGCATCCATCAGCGCCAGGGCGGCCGCGCGCGCGGCGTCGGCGTCGAAGTGGACGGCCGGAGCGGTGGCCCGCACAGCGGCCGGCGCGTCGGCCAGCGCATACGCCGGGGCATGGGGCGCGGCAGGGGCGGGGGCGCCGGCCGGCATCCGGACGGCGATGTCGCCGCCGTGGCGCGCGGCGGGCTTGGCGGCGCCGCCGCGCACCAGGTCGGTCCGCATGGCGGCGAGCGCCTCGTCCAGCGCCTCGCCGACGCGCGCCAGGTTCTCGGCCAGGGTCTCCGCCAGGGTCTCGGCCAGGCACAGGGCCTGCATGCGTTCGGCCGTCGCCGCCGGCGCGGGGCGCGGCGTCCGCGCGGGGGGCGGTTGCGTCGCCGGGTTCGCCGCCGGGTTCGCCGCGCTTTGCGCGGCCTCCTCGGCATGGCCCAGGGCGCGGGCCAGCTGTTCCAGTCCCAGGTTGGCCGCCACGCCGCGCGCGCGATGCGCCAGCGCCTGCATGGTCGGGTAGTCCCGCGTCGCGTGCAGCGCCTGCAATTGCCGCGCCGCGCCGCTGTAGTCGTCCGCGAAGCGCCGCAGCGCGGTGCGGTAGGCCCGTTCGCCATCCCAGCGCGCCAGGCCCGCCTCCCGGTTCATCACTTGCGCGTGGCCGCCGCGCCGTCCCGGCTCGGCCAGCGGATCGGCGTCCTCCGGCAGCGCCAGCACCCGCGCGATTTCACGCGACAGCAGCACCCAGTCCACCGGCTTGGTGGCGAAACCGTCCATGCCCGCCTCCACGCTGGCGCGCCGGTGCGCGTCCAGCACGCTGGCCGTCATCGCGATGATGGGCACCCGCGGCAGGCCGGCCCGCGCCGCCTCCGCGCGGATCGCGCGGGTGGCGTCCAGGCCGTCCAGCCTCGGCATCTGCACGTCCATCACGATCACGTCGAAATCGTGTTCGGCCGCCAGCCGCGCGGCCTGTTCGCCGTCGCCGGCGGTGGTCACCGCGTGGCCGCGTTTCTCCATCAACAGGCGCAGCAGTTCCAGGTTCTGGGCCACGTCGTCCGCCGCCAGCACGCGCAGCGCGGGCAGGGGGTACTCGCCGTGCGGCCTGGGCTGGCGCGCGGCCGGCGCGGCGGCGCCCGCGCGCAGCGGCAGCAGGATGTGGAAGGCGGCGCCGGCGCCCGGCGCGCTCTCGGCCCAGATGGTGCCGCCCATCAGTTCCACCAGCTTCTTGCTGATGGTGGTGCCCAGGCCCGTGCCGCCGTAGCGCCGCGTCATCGACGGATCGGCCTGCGTGAAGGGCTCGAAGATGGCGGCCAGCCGGTCCGGCGCGATGCCGATGCCGGTGTCCCGCACCAGCAGGTGCAGCCGGCCGTCCCGGATGCCGGCGTGCAGCGCGACCTCGCCGCTGGCGGTGAACTTCACCGCGTTGTCCAGCAGGTTGGTGAGCACCTGGCGCATGCGCAGCGCGTCGCCGTGCAGGCGCGCGGGCAGCTCGGGCGCGCAGTGCAGCCGCAGCGCCAGGCCCTTGGCTTGCGCGGCGGCGCCCAGCGTGGAGATGACCTCGTCGAGCAGCGGCGCCAGCTCGTAGTCGGCCAGCTCCAGCTCCACCGCGCCCTTGTCCAGCTTGGCCGTGTCCAGCACCTCGTTCAGCAGCCGCAGCAGCGAGCGCCCGGCCTTGCGTATCGTGTCCAGGTGGCGGCGCTGCTCCGCTTGCAGGTCCGTGTCCAGCAGCACGTCGGTGAAGCCCAGGATGGAATTCATCGGCGTGCGGATCTCGTGGCTCATATTGGCCACGAAGGTGGCGCGCGCGGCGGCCGCCTGCTCGGCCTTTTCCTTGGCCTGGCGCAGGTCCTGCTCCATCTGGCGCCGCTCGG
The DNA here is from genome assembly GCF_900116645.1 of Pseudoduganella namucuonensis. GTDB lineage: Bacteria > Pseudomonadota > Gammaproteobacteria > Burkholderiales > Burkholderiaceae_D > Rugamonas > Rugamonas namucuonensis. The sequence continues at coordinate 6,434 of NZ_FPBO01000013.1, forward strand.
TGATGTCCAGCATCACGCCGTCCAGCCAGCGCACTTCGCCGCCGGCGTCGCGCACCACCGCGCCGTGCTCCCAGATCCAGCGCAGGCCGCCGTCCGCGTGCCGCAGCGCGTATTCGATCAGGTAGGGCTGCTCGCTGGCGACGCTGTTGGCCAGCGTGCGCGCCAGGCGCGGGGCGTCGTCCGGCTCGACCAGGCCGGACAGCGTGCGGCTGGCGCCCGGGCCGGTGAAGTCGCGCGCCGGGTAGCCGGCCACGTGCTCCACGCCGTCGCTCAGGAACACCAGCGGGTAGCCCTCGCCGGCCAGACAGCGGAACGACACGCCGGGAATGTGGCCGATCAGGGAGCGGAACTGCTGCTCGCTTTCGCGCAGCGCCTGCAGCATGGCGCGCCGTTCGCTGATGTCGGTGATGAACAGCACGAACTGGTCCCGGCCGGCCGCGCGCGCGTGGCCCAGCGCGCGGCGGATCGGCACCTGCGTGCCGTCCTTGCGCAGGCCCATCAGCTCGGCGCCGGCCTGCGCCGGCCGCACGTCGCCGCGCGCCATGTGGTACAGCAGGCCGTGGCGGGCCGAGGCCTCCGGGTCCGGCATCAGCAGGGCGATGTTGCGGCCCACGATCTCCTCGCGCCGCCAGCCGAAGATGCGCTCGGCCGAGGCGTTGAATTCCTCGATCGCGCCCTCGCCGTCGAGCGTGATCACGCCGTCGATGGTGGTGGTCAGCAGCGCGCGCATCCAGCTCTCGCTCTGGCGCTGGTGGCGGTACAGCTCGCGGTAGCGCAGCAGGGCGTAGGCCGCCATCACCAGCACGGTGAAGGCCATGGTGATGGCGGAGATGGCCAGCGCCAGGAAGGCGCTGCCGGCTTGGGCGTGCGAACCGGGCGGCGGCGCGCCGGCGAAGCGCGCGGCGGCCATGGCGGTGTGGTGCATGGCGGCGATGGCGCCGGCCATGGCGAGCGCGGCCAGCGCCAGGCGCCGGCTGTCGCGCAAGCCGGCCAGGCGCGCCGACTGGCCGTGGCGCAGCCACAGCGCCAGCGCCGCCAGCGGCGCGCCGGCGGCCAGGGCCAGCGCCAGGATGTCCGGCCGGTAGCTGAGCGCGAGGCTGGTGCGCATGGCGGCCATGCCCATGCCGTACATGGCGCCGAAGCCCAGCGCCGCCACCGCGCCGGCACAGGCCAGCAGGCGCGGGGAGGGCCGCCGCCGGCGCGCCAGCAGCAGCGCGGCGGTGGCGCCGGCCACGCCGGGCAGCAGCGACAGCAGGGTCATGGCGGGGTCGTAGCCGACGTGCGCGCCCAGGTTCAGCGCCAGCATGGCGATGAAGTGCGCGGCCCACACGCCGATGCCCAGCGCCAGGCCGCCGGCCAGCAGCGCCACCGTGTGCAGCATGCGGTGGGCCTGGTCGCGGTCCTGGTCGCGCCCGGCGATCTGCAGCCCCATCCACGAACAGAACACGGCCAGGCCCAGCGACAGCGCGACCAGGCCGGCGTCGTAACGGCCATGCGTCAGCGGCGCCAGGGTGGCGGGGGGCGAAAACAGGTGCAGCAGCGCGGTCGTGTCCATGGGCGGGGTAGCTGTTGTACAAGGTTGTTGCCAAAAACTTAGCAGCATACCTTAACACATTTCCGTATGGAAATAGCGCGAAATCCCGCTCCGCGCCCGGACCGCCGCCCTAGAATCCCGGCAGCAGCTTGGGGAAGTCCAGCGCGATGCGCTTGGCGTGCACGGTGGCGTCGTGGTACATGACCACCACGTCGTCGCCCTCGCGGCCGTCGAACAGGAAGCGGCGCACCCGCTCCAGGTCCCGCTCCTGGCGCGGCCCTTCCAGCAGATACAGCGTGTTAACGTTGAACAACACCGTCTCGCGGTAATAACGGGCGAACCACGGCGCGGCGGGCGGGCCGAAGGAATCCGTGATCAGCAGCAGGCGCCCGCGCGCCGCCTTGGGATTGCGGTACAGCGCCAGTTCGAACTTCTCCAGCACGGCCGGGCCGCCGGGGAAGCAGGCCGCGCCGTGGCAGGCGGCGATGCCGGAGGCGTCCAGGTCCATCACCTCCACCTCGCTGCGCCGCTCGAGGCCGGGGAACAGGTGCGACACGTCGGACGGCAGCCACTGCTTGCCGCTGGTGTAGGGCGTGGCCTGTTCCGGCCGCGCGCCGTAGAACTGCCCCAGTGACCATTCGGCCACCAGGCGCGGGCCGGCGCCGCCCCAGTGGAAGAAGGTGCGCGGGAACAGATCGGTCTCGCGCGCCGCCGCCCGCATCTGCTCCAGCGGGTAGGCCACGTCGCGGCGCAGCGCCGGATCGAGGCCGGGCTGGGCCAGCCAGCGCGCCATCGGCGGGGTGGCGGTGTGGCACAGCGCGCTGGTCCAGGCCGGCAGCTGGTCCACGTGCACCACCGGCGAGGACGGCACCACCAGCAACTTGGCCTGGATGCCCCGCTCGCGCGACAGCGTCAGCAGGCGGCCGATCTGCTGGTTCAGCATGCCGGTCAGCTCGCGCTGGTAGCCGCAGGAGGAAAACACGTCGTCGTACGGCGGCACCAGCGGATGCGAGGTGGTGAGGAAGGAGCGGCCCTCGCGGCCCTGGATCACCTGGTTGGTCGGATACACGCCGAACAGGTGGTAGCGCACCCGCGTGTTCAGGCGCACCAGCGCCTCGCGCAGGCTGAAGTTGTCCCTGGCCCAGGCGTCGAAGGAGGCGCTGTATTTCAGCGCCTCCTCCACCGAGGCGGGGCGCTGGGGCGGCGGCGCCATGCGGCGGTTTTCGGCGCCGTCGCTGCCGCTGGAATGGGAGAACAGGGCGGGCGCCGCCAGCAGCGCCACCAGCGTCAGCTTGGCCAGGCCGGACAGCGCGGCCCCTTGTTTCGCGTGCGTCATCAGAAGCGGAAATAGATAAAGGGGTTGTAGGTGCCGGAGGCCAGGCTGGCGCTGCACAGCACGAAGGTGGCCAGCGCCAGCGGCACTTGCAGCGCCACGCGCCAGCCCGGACGGGCCGGAGCGGCCGCCGGCGCGGACCACGGGGCGGGCAGCACCGCCAGCGCGGCGCCCACCGCCAGCGCGGTCCATTGCACCGGGCCGACGTCGATCCGCCACGGATGCGCCAACGGGCCGCCGTCGCCGGGGCTGAACATCACTTGCAGCAGCCGCAGCGCGGTGGGCACGTCGCTGGCGCGGAAGAACACCCAGCCCAGCATCACCATCAGCAGCGTGTAGGCCTGCGCCGCCGCGCGCGGCATGCGCGCCAGCCACGCGCCCAGGAAGCCGCGCTCGGCTACCAGCAGCGCGCCATGCCAGGCGCCCCACAGCACGAAGGTCCACGCCGCGCCGTGCCACAGGCCGCACAGCAGGAACACGATGGCCAGGTTGGCGTAGGTGCGCCACGGCGCCAGCCGGTTGCCGCCCAGCGGAATGTAGACATAGTCGCGGAACCAGCTCGACAGGCTGATGTGCCAGCGGCGCCAGAACTCGGTGATGGAGCGGGCGCTGTAGGGCCGGTCGAAATTGGGAGGGTAGCTGAAGCCGATCATGTGGCCGATGCCGATGGCCATGTTGGAATAGCCGGCGAAATCGTACAGGATCTGGATGCTGTAGCAGGCCACGGCCAGCCAGGCGCCGGCGGTGGACAGGTGGGCCGGCCCGGCGGTGAACAGCGCGTCCGCCGCCTGCGCCACGGTGTTCGCCACCAGCACCTTCTGGGCCAGGCCCAGCACGAACTGCTTGAAGCCGCGCCACAGGCGGCCGGCCGGCACCTCGCGGTGCTCGATCTCGCCGGCGATCTGCCGGTAGCGCACGATGGGGCCGGCGATCAGCTGCGGGAACATGGCCTTGTACATGGCGAAGTTCCAGAAGCTCTTTTGCGGGTCCACCTGGCCGCGGTACACGTCCACCAGGTAGGAGATTCCCTGGAACACGAAAAAGGAGATCCCCAGCGGCAGCACGATAGCCGGCAGCTCGAACCGGCTTTGCAGCAGGGCGCCGGCGATGTCGGCGAAAAAGCCCGCGTACTTGTAATAGCCCAGCATGCCCAGGTTGGCCGCCACGCCCAGTCCCAGCGCCAGCTTGCGGCGCGCGCCGGCGCGCGCGATGGCCAGGCCGAAGCCGTAGTTCAGCAGCGCCGACGCCAGCAGCAGCGGCACGAAGCGCGGCTCGCCCCAGGCGTAGAACAGCAGGCTGGCCACCAGCAGGATGGCGTTCTTCCACGGCAGCGCGTAGTACAGCAGCAGGAACGCGGGCAGGAAATAGAACAGGAACGTGACGGAACTGAAAACCATGCGGGGGCAGTGCCTTTTATGTATCGCGGGAAAATGCCGGCAATTGTAGTGTAAAAGGCAGGGGGCGCACCCGCGCCGCGTTACACCGCCCGCCGGAAATGCCCCTGCAGCTTGAAGCGCTCCGTGGCGCCCATCAGCGCGGCGATGGTGCCAGGCTCGAAGGCGGTGTGGCCGGCGTCCGGCACCATCAACAGATCGGCGCCGGGATAGGCGCCGGCCAGCCGGAAGGCCGACAGCGGAGGGCACAGCATGTCGTAGCGGCCCTGCACGATCACGCCCGGCAGATGGGCGACGCGGGGCATGCCGGCGATCAACTGGTCCTCGGCCAGGAAGCAGCCGTGGCGGAAGTAATGCACCTCCAGCCGCGCCAGGCCGATGTCCAGCAGATCCGATTGCGGCAGCGGCTCGTCCCGCGCCGGGCCGCGCAGCGACGCGCGCAGGCATTCGAAGCGGCTCCACGCGCGCACGGCGGGCAGGTGGACCGCGGGATCGGGATGGAACACCAGGCGCGTGTAGGCGGCCAGCAGGTCGTCGCGCTCCGCGGGCGGGACCTGGGCGGCAAGCTCCGCGTAAAGCTCGGTGTGGAACAGGCGGCCGCCCTCGAAGAACCAGTCGATCTCGGCGCGCGTGCCGAGGAAGGGGCTGCGCAGGATGAAGCCCAGGCAGGCGGCCGGATGCGCCTGGCCATAGGCCAGCGCCAGCGTCGCGCCCCAGGAGCCGCCGAACACCAGCCAGCGCTCCACGCCCAGCAGGGCACGCAGCTTCTCGATGTCCGAGACCAGCAACGGCGTGGTGTTGGCGCGGTACTCGCCCAGCGGCGTGGACTTGCCGCAGCCGCGCTGGTCGAACATCACGATGCGGTAGTAGGCCGGGTCGAAGAAGCGCCGGAACAGCGGCGACGCGCCCGCCCCCGGCCCGCCATGCAGGAACAGCACGGGCATGCCGTGCGGGTTGCCGGACTCCTCCCAGTACAGCGTGTGCAGGGCGTCGACCGGCAGCATGCCGTGGCGGTGGGGTTCGAGGGGAGGGTAGAGGGTGGTGGCGGTCATGGCGGCATGTCTGCGGGGGCGGTGAACTGTAGCATAGCTTGGCGGAAATGCACCAACCCCCGCTGGCGCCCCCTACTAGGCGACAGCCGTCTCGGCGGGTTCCGGTCGTGGCGTCTTCGAGATCAGCACGCTGTCGCGGCCCGCGTAGACTTTGCGGAAGCGCAGGTATCCGCCCCGGCTCAAGGACCACGGTTCCCTGCCCTCGGTCAGCATGCGCGGCGTCTGATTGGTTTTCGCGTATTCGATCGCGGCCTGGCGCTGGTTGTCGGTCAAGCCATCGGGCAGTGGGCGGAATGGCTCGACGCCGCCATAGCCACGGCCTCCGTGGCGCTTGCCCGCCATCGCCTTCCGGTCGTCGGCGGCCTTCTGTTCGCGGGCGTTGTAATCCGCAACGCGCTTGCGCTGCGCTTCCCATTTCTTGAGGTTTTCTTGCAGTTCCGGCTCGTTGTCCGGAAAGTCGCCATGCAGCTTGAACCACGCGCGCGAGTCATGCACGTAGTCGTCGAAGAAATTGAGCAGCGCGGCCGGGGGCGGCGGGGCGGTTTTCCACCACGTCGCGATCTCTTCCCACTCGTTCTCGTGCTCGTTGTCGAAGCCGGGCTCCTGCGATCGAGGGACGAAGGCCGCGCCTTTCTTCGCCTGCCAGGCCTCGAACGCCGCGATCTCCTGTTCGAATTCCAGGTTGGCGCTGTGCAGGTCGTTCTTGTCGAAGTTGGTCGCGCGCTGGAAGCTGGCGGTCGATTCCAGTGGTGTCTTGCCCGTCGAGCGCCGCGCGCGGTGCCACAGGATATGGTGCTTGCCTTGCTCGCGCATGATGGCGGTCAGGGTTCCCGTCTTCACCTGGCAGACGGCCAGATAATCGTTCAGCGCCTTGATGGCCGCGGCGGTGATGCGGAACTTCCTTTTCGCGACGGGACTGGCCAGCTCCAGTTTCAGCGGCACGCCGGCCAGCCGCGCCTCGCGGTACATATAGAGCAGGGGGACGCGGGCCAGCATGTCTTCGCCGAACGGGTCGGTGCCGCGGCCCTGCTCCTGCGGGCTGTAGCCGCAACCCAGGTCCGAGTGCACGCCGGGGATGACGACTTCGTCGCATTTCTCGGGCATGACTTGGCCCACCGAGACCGAATCCAGTGGGAAGCTGCGCCGTATCTCATGCGCGGCGACCAGATGCACGCAACGCAGGCCCGCGGGTATGCGCAGGTTCTCCTCCGCGTCGGCCCAGTCGCCATGGCCGTCGAACAAGCGCCCCAGGACGCTGTTGCCCATGGTGTTGCCGGCGCCGACCGAGGCGACGGTGTCGAACAGGCCCAGGAAATCGAACTGCACGTCGAAACCGCCCAGCGTCATCGATCCGGCGCGGCCGCAAAGGTGGGCATCCAGTTTGCACAAGGCCATCAGCCAGTTGGTGAAGGCGCGGGCCTGGGTCGCGCCGCGCGAAAAGCCGAACGTGGAGATATAGATCGTCATGACCTGGGCCGGATCGAGCTTGGCTGGCTTCCCTGTGCGTTTGTTGGGCCAGTGCTGGGAGACTGCGGCGTGCAGGCGCTTGAGTATTTTCTCGAACTCGAGCCGAGTTTTATCGTTGTCCTCCTCGTTGGGGGCGAACAGCCCGAAGCGGCGGCGCGGCGTCATTTTGCGGCGGTATTCCTTGTCGAGCTCCAGCCGGTGCACCAGCGACTGGGTCTCCTTGGACGACAGCAGCGGCGTTTTGAGGAAATAGCGATGCACGTTGTTGATCGCCTGGATCAAGCCCCACACGATGCGCGCCTCGCCGCGAAAGCCGGCGGCCGCGCCCCTTGTCAACTCCAGGCCTTGGCCGCTGTCGTTGATCTCCTTGAAGGGGGAGGCGACACCGGGGACGTACACCTTGAAAAAATGCGTATAGCGCGCGGGGTTGTACTGCCAGTCCGTATCCGCAGGCAGCACGCCGGGGACGCTCAGGCCGGGGTAGATGTCGTACAGACGGGCGACGTTGGAGTGGTTCTTGCCCGCCTCGGCTTGGACGTAGTTGTTCTTGGTGCCGTCGAAAAAGAAGCCGAAGAAGAGGTTGGTTTTGCAGGAATCGCCGGGTTTTCCGAGCATGGGCTGCTCCCGGAGCTCGGGGCCATTACGGATCTTCTTCCCCTCGACCAAAGTAAAGAACTCGTCAAAGTTTGAAGCGGAGACAAACGCATTCGGAATGTCCGGACACAGTTTCACGCTCATGGGCGGCGCTCCTTCAATTCCTTGAGTTTCTTCTCAGATCGTTGCAAGCCCTCTTCGTAGTCTTGCTTTAGGTGGGCCAGATATTTCGGATCTTGCGAGCCAGTGAACTGGGAAATGGTCTCGGGTTCTCTTTCTTTGGAAAATGCCCACTCCTCTGCTGCGCGCGTCATAGGAGACGTCTGCAACTCCTTCAGTAACTTCTGAAAGAGGCGAACGCCACCTTCTTCGTGTTTGATGTAAAGATCCCAGCGCTCCCGCTGGTATTCAAGAGACGGGATGGGCCAACCTTTTACCTTGCCCGGCCATTTGGCGTGGTCCGGCTGGTAGTCGCTCGACACCAGGCTCAGCGTCCCATCCGCACCGCGCAGCACCCACAATTCGCCTGGCTTGCCGTCTACGTACCGAGGAACCTCGACTAGTTTCGTCTCTTTCACTTCGGGCAGGCTCCCATCGGGTTTTTCAGGAAGCCAGTGCGTGCCGTTTATCTGTACCTGGATGCCCGCCCGCCACTTGGTCGGCAGCTCGTAGCAGCACATGGTGCCCCCAGCTGAAAAGGGCGCGATCAACTCCCCACCACCGAAGTTCTTCTTGTTGTTCGGATCGACGATCGTATAGGTGAACTCCTGGGCGGTGTAATTGACGCCGTGGATGCTGACCGGGACGTTCTCCTTGGCGCACCCAGTGAGCGCCGGCAGCGCTATCGCGCACAACGCCGCGAGGCGGCGGTATCCCATCAAAGCGAAAACCTTCGACTTCATTTCGAATTCCATTCAAGATTCAAGCGCGACGGTCTGTCGCCAATTTTCCAGCTTCGCGTGCGCATCCAACGCCGGCTCTCCGTCGGCCAGGCAGGCCGCGCACCAGTCCACGCGCAATTCCCGATCAAGCTTGCCGGCATCGGCGGCCAGCAGCGCGCGCGATACGATGGCATGGCTGCGCGATGGCCGCTTCGGAACATAACCCCGGTCCGCCAGCTGGACCAGCACCTCATCGGCCTCGCTGTCGCCGACCATCCGCCCAAACTGCGCATCATCCAGCTCGGGACTGTCCTCCGCGATGGCGCTGTCAATCGCCGGGACGCTCAATTCCATCCATTCGCCATTCCTGCCGATATACGACCAGCGCGACGCCGGTCCCGTCAACAGCCCTTGCTGCCAGGGCGTGAGCGCGCTGAAGATGCCGGGTAGTCGCCGCGTGTCGGGGAAACGGAAATTGAAGCGCTGCCCGTCCGCATACACCACGCACCACGCGGCCAGCCGTGCCGCCAACTCCTCCAGCGATTCGGTGGTCTCGATGGCGCTGACCATCGGCCAGCCGCTGCATTTGGCCAGCAGCGCCGGCAAGCGCTTTGCCGTCGCATCATAAAGCATCACAAACGGCGACACATCCCGCGCGGCTTCCGAGCAACCGGGCAGCGACTCGAACAGCAAGGCCGGAGAGTTGGCCGGCGTCGCGATGGCGACGTGGCGGTGGAGGCCGGGCACGAACACGCCATCGACCAGCAAGTAAAGCCGCTTGTCGTGCTCCAGCCGCGCCGCGCGCGTGTTCAAGTGGTCGAGCCAATTGTCGTTGTATGAATCGATCAGCATTCCTTACTCCACGGAGGTGAACGCCGGTGCGGCGGCGAGCGATTTTTTCAGGCACTCGACGCAGACGCTGCGTGGCATGGCGGGCATGGGATAGGTCATCTTCTCGGGCCCGATGAAACTCTTCTTCCCCGCGTGGATGGTGAGCTTGCCAGGGCACTGCACGGTGATATTCCCGCCCTCGATGGTGATGTTCGCCCCGCCCGCCGTGGACAGGCTGATGCGCTTGGCCGCCGCCCAGTCCACATGCGCGGCCGCGCTGATCACGCTCACGTCGTCGCGCGCCTGCACCATCAGCGCGTCGGCCTGGGCCTGGATGTCGATCGCGTCCTGCGCGGCGATCAGCTGCACGCCGACGCCGTTGCCGCCCGGCGCCACCGCGCCGCCCAGCACGCCGATCGCCTGCCGCGTATGCACGCGCATCTGTCCGCCCGTGACGAACTGGCTGTCGCCGCCGCTCATCAGGGTGGCGGTCTCGCCGTTGGCCAACTGCAGATCCTGGCCGGCGGTCACGCCCAGCCCGGCCTTGGCGGAAACGGCGATCACCGCGTCCGTGCTGTGCGGCAGCGCGCCGTCTGCGGGCGCGGTTTTCTTGTCCCCCGCGTCGGCCCGCGCGGCCTCCAGCGTGGCGCCGCCCACCATGCCGGAGACGGCGGTCAGCAGCGCTTTCAGCGGCGCGGACTTGTCGTCCAGCGCGCTGGCCCCGGCCTTCGCCGGGCCGAGGTGGCTGGCCAGCGCCACGGTCTCGTGTTTTGTCGCCGCCTCGCTGAAGGCCTCGCCCAGCTTGACCGCCTGCTTCATCAGCGCGATGCCGGCCGCGTTGTCGCCCGCCGGTTCGCGCGCGCCGGCCGCGTGGCCGATCTTGTAGCTGCTCACCAGCAGGCCCGCGCCCGCGCGCACCGCGCCATACGCGTCGGTGCGCAGCTCGGCGCCCTGGCCGCGCAGGGAGCCCCGGTGGTTGTCGGCGTTGTGGATCAGGTGGCCGAGATTGAGCTCGCTGGCCGCGTGGCTGCTCTTGAGCTGGACTCTTCCCTGCGCGTCGGTGTCGTCGAACAGCAACTGGTTGTAGCCGCCGCCGCCGAATTCCTTGCTGCGCACGCCCCATTGCGCGGCGTTGCTGCGGTGGCCGGCGCTGTCGGCCGACGCGCCGTGCCACAGCGGGCTGTTGCCGCCCGCCAGATTGCCCTGGCCGGACACGGCGTGGTCGTGCGCCTTGCCGAAGGGCCGGGCCGCGTCCTGCGCCGGCTGTCCGCCCGGCGTGCGCGCGACGCCGCCTTCCCCCTGGCCGTTGTACAGCGCGCCGACGATGATGGGGCGGTCGATGTTGCCCTCGAGGAATTGCACCAGCACCTCCTGGCCGATGCGCGGCAGGAACTGGCTGCCCATGCCGCCGCCGGCCGAGCGCTGCGCCACCCGCACCCAGCAAGTGGCGGCGCCGCTGTTCTGCCAGTGGAAGCGGATGCGCACCCGGCCCAGCCGATCGCAATACAGTTCGTCCACGCCCCGCGGCCGGTCGGCGCCGTCCGGACCCACCACGATGGCGCTTTGCGCGCCGGGCGCGGTCGGCCTGGGATGGCTGCGGCCGTCGCTGCCGGGCAGTTGCGGACGCCAGGGCAGCTCGTTGGCGATGGCCTCGAAGCTGTTGGCGTAGCCGCTGGCGCTGGCCTGGGCGATGGTCAGCGCGAAGTCTTCGGCCGCGTCCGGTGGCACGGTCTCGGCCAGCAGTTCCGCGATCGGGCCGAACAGCTCGGCCAGCGCCTGGGTGGCGGGCAGGGGCAGGTTGTTGACGCCCACGCTGCGCACGCGCAGCACGGTGTAGACGGGATCGGCACCATCCCCGCCCAATGGGCCTTGCGTGACCGTGACGCGGGTACCGGCGCGCAGCGTGCGCACCGTGGAGCGGCCGCGCCACAGCTGGCTGCGCGCCTCGCGGCCCTGCATCTGCAGGTCGGCATAGCGCCGCGCCTGCGCGGCGTTGGCGTAGTGGTATTGGCCGGGCGCGTCGTAGCTTTCCAGCGCCGCCAGCATGTCCGCCCCCCGCAGGCGCGACGGGGCGCTGGCGCCCACGGCCTTTTTGGCCTTGTAGTCGTGGCTGAGCAGGGTGGTGAGCGACACGCAGGCCGCGCGGCTGGCTTGCAGCGACTGGATGGTGTCGCCCCGCTCGCCGGCGCGCGCGCCCTGGAAGCGGATGCCGCCATCGGCCTCGCTGCAGGGATCTTCGGGCACGGCGCCGCGTTGGCTGCTGTCGGCGAACAGCACCATTTGTGCCCCGTCCTCGTCCTGCTCGAAGCGCCAGCCCAGGCCTTCCTCGGCCAGCAGTCTTTCGACGAAGGTCAGGTCGCTCTCCCGGTACTGGCAGCAATAGCTGCGCGGCACGGTGCCGTCCATGAAGGCGGCGGTTTCCTCGCTCCAGCGCCAGCGCGCCAGCGGCGTGTAGGCGCCGAACACGGCGTCGACGATGTCGGGCACGCTCTTGTCTTGCCATACGCGGCTGTTGCGGACTTGGCTGAGCCGCCAAACCCAGTGCGTCAATCGCAGCCGGAAGCGCGCCAGGCCGCCGTTGCTGCCCAACATGGCGGCCTGCGTCACGTCGCCGCTGAACGAGGCACGCGTGCCGTCGGCCAGGCTGATCTCCAGCGTGGCGGGCTTGCCCAGCAGCGCGGCGATATTGAAACGGGCGTCGGTCGAGAGGACGATGATGTCGCGCGCGCCCGTGCCCTGCAGCGCGTCGTCGGCGGCGAACGCCTCCACCAGCAGGGGGCCGGCGTCGGCGGCGAGTTTGAGCTCGTACAACCGGCTGGCGCTGGAGAACTGCGCCAAGGCGGCCAAAGCCTGTTCTGTCAGGGCGGCTTGCATATTGCTATTTTGAGTAGGTTAAGTTTGTGGCAACTTTACTCTGCTCAATAATTCTGCGGCGCACGGCAGACAACAAAAAACCCGCGATGCCTGGCGACATGCGGGTTCTGAGCTTGGTGTTACGGTGTTGCAGGGTGCTGGTGCCCCGGGCCGGAATCGAACCGGCACGAATTTCTTCGGCAGATTTTGAGTCTGCTGTGTCTACCAGTTCCACCACCAGGGCGGCACGTGCACATGCAAGCGTGACATTATAGTGCAGGTTGGGCGAAATTGTAATGCGAAATGCACATCCCGACGCATGCCCTCACCGGACCTGGCATTTGTGTCATCATTCGGCCTACCTTCCGTTACCGCCGGGTCCGGCGACCGCAGCATGAAGAATAAAAAGATACGCGAAATCATCCTGGGCAAGGCGCTCGACCCCATGAAGAGCGAGACGCGCCACTCGATGGCGCTGGTGGCCTTCCTGGCCTGGGTCGGCCTGGGCGCCGACGGCCTGTCCTCGTCCGCCTACGGCCCCGAGGAGACCTTCAAGGCGCTGGGCGCGCACACCCACCTCGGCCTCTACATGGCCGTCGCCACCGCCATCACGGTGTTCATCATCGCGCTGGCCTACAACCAGGTGATCGAGCTGTTCCCCACCGGCGGCGGCGGCTACCGCGTGGCCACCAAGCTGGTCGGCCCCTACATGGGGCTGATCTCCGGCTGCGCGCTGGTGCTCGACTATGTGCTCACCATCGCCATCTCCATCGCCTCCGGCGTGGACGCGCTGGCGTCCTTCCTGCCGCTGGGCTTCCAGCCCTACAAGCTCTGGGCCGAGGCCTTCTTCATCGGCCTGCTGATCGTGATGAACCTGCGCGGCCTGAAGGAGGCGATCCAGATCCTGCTGCCCATCTTCATCGGCTTCGTCATCACCCACCTGATCCTGATCGTGTACGGCGTCTACGCCCACTCGGAAAACCTGCCCGGCCTGATCCCCGGCACCATCGAGGAAACCGTGAACCTGGCCGACGGCATCGGCTGGGCCGGCGTGGCCGGCATGCTGCTGCTGGCCTATTCGCAGGGCGGCGGCACCTACACGGGGCTGGAGGCGGTGTCCAACAACATCAACCTGCTGGCCGAGCCGCGGGTGCGCACCGGCAAGATGACCATGCTGTACATGGCGCTGTCGCTGGCCTTCACGGCCGGCGGCATCATCATGCTGTACCTGCTGTGGGACGCGAAGCACGTGCCGGGCGAGACGCTGAACGCGTCCACCTTCAAGAGCATCATCGACTACGCCAACCCCGGCTCGCCGCTGCTGAACCAGGTGCTGCTGGCGGTGGTGCTGGCGTTCGAGGCCGGCCTGCTGTTCGTGGCCGCCAACACCGGCTTCCTGGGCGGGCCATCGGTGCTGGCCAATATGGCGAGCGACTCGTGGGTGCCGCACAAGTTCCGCTACCTGTCCACCCGCCTGGTCACGCAGAACGGCATCCTGGTGATGGGCTTGGCGGCGCTGGCCATCCTGTTCTGGACCGGCGGCAGCGTGACCCTGCTGGTGGTGCTGTACTCGATCTCCGTGTTCCTGACCTTCGCCATCTCGCTGCTGGGCCTGGTGCTGTACTGGGCCCGCAACCGCAACAAGGGCACGGCCTGGCTGCGCCGCCTGGCGCTGTCCTTCGTCGGCTTCGCCATCTGCGCCGGCATCCTGGCGATCCTGCTGATCGAGCGCTTCATGGAGGGCGGCTGGGCCACGGCCGTCATCATCGGCGCCATCGCCGGCATGTGCGTGCTGGTGCGCCGTCATTACCGCGAGACCAAGAGCGCCATCCACTCGGTGGACGAGGTGTTCGCCAGCCAGCCCTTCGGCCCCAACCGCGAGGCGGTCGAGCCCAATCCGGACGACCAGACCGCCGTGTTCATCGTCGGCACCTCGCGCGGCGGCGGCCTGCACGCGCTGCTGTGGGTGCAGCGCATGTTCCCCGGCCACTTCAAGAACTTCATCTTCATCAACGCCCGCACCGTGGATTCGCACGCCTATGGAGGCGAGGGCGCGCTGGAGCAGATGCGCAGCGACGCGGAAACCACGCTGGAGTACTTCGTCGACTTCTGCCACAGCCACAACATGGCCTCCTCGTCCTACCTGGGCTTCGGCACCGACGCGGTGGACGAGGTGACCCGCATGTGCGAGGAGATCAGCAACGAGTTCCCGAACGCCATCTTCTTCACCAGCAAACTGATCTTCGCCACCGACAACTGGTTCACCCGCGCGCTGCACAACCAGGCCTCGCTCGCGGTGCAGCGCCGTCTGCACCTGGAGGGGTTGCAGATGGTGATCCTGCCGATGAAGGTCTGAGATGAACGATCTGGCACAAGGCTTGGCCGTCGGGCCGGGCGCCGTGGCGGCCCCCGTGGCCGCGTCCCTGGCCGAAACCGGGCGGATGGCGTGGGTCGACATCGTCAAGGCGGCCGGCATCTTCCTGATCGTGTTCGGCCACCTGCCCGTCGAGCCCCTGGTGGCGAAATTCCTGTGGACCTTCCACGTGCCGTTGTTTTTCTTCCTGTCCGGCTACCTGTCCCGGCCCGCCGGCGCGCGCGCGTTCGCGCGGCGCCTGTCCCTGCGGCTGGTGCTGCCTTACTTCGTCGCCTACGCGCTGCTGACCCTGATCATGCTGCGCACCCTGGACTGGGGCGTCTTGAGACCGGTCCTGACCGGCGCCTTCCACGGCACCCACAGCTACCCGGGCTTCATCTCGGCGCCGCTGTGGTTCGTGCCGGCCCTGGTCGTCGTCGAGCTGCTGTATTTCGCGTTCCAGCGCCGCCTGTGGGCGCTGTATCCGGTGGCGCTGGGCGTCTCGCTCTGGCTGTACCACAACGGCAAGATCGACCTGTTCATGAGCGTCGACCTGGCGCTGCTGGGGTTGAACTATTTCCTGCTCGGCGCGCTGGCCCGCTCCACCGGCGTCGTCGACCGTCTCGCGCGGGTCCCGCTGGCCGCCGCGCTGCTGGCCGGCCTCGGCTTGGCGGTGGTGGTGGACCTGGCCCTGGCCGGCAACGTCTGGTACACGGGCGGCGCCTACATGCGCTCGGTGCTGGGCGGCGTCGCCGGGATCGCGATGATGATCGCCTTCGCGCTGAACGTGCGGGAAAGTCCGCTGTTGCGGAACCGGGCGGTGCGCTTCGTTTCCGAAAACACCCTGTTCATCCTGTGCTTCCATGGCGTCAGCAACGGCTACGCCCACGCGTTCGTGTCCCGCTTCGCCATCGAGGGCACGCTGCTGAAGTCCGGCCTGGCGGCGGCGCTGTCCATCCTGCTGCTGGTGCCGTTCGCCATGCTGTTCCGGCGCTGGGCGCCGTGGGCCATCGGGGCGGCTCCGTCGGCCCGCCGTGCGGCCGTCTGAACCGCCCGCGTCTCAACTCAGCGCCGTATCCAGCATCATCATGGTGATGAAGCCCACCACCACCGCCGACGAGGCGCTGGCGCGGTTGCCGTTGCGGTGGGATTCGGGCACAACGTCATGGCAGATGACGAATAGCATGGCGCCGGCGGCGATTGCCAGTCCCCACGGTAGCACGCCGGCGCTGACGTCGATGACCGCCGCCGCCGCCACCGCCGCCACCGGTTCGACCAAGCCGGAGGCCGTGCCCATCAACGCCGCGTAGACGCGGCCATAACCCACCGTGCGCAGCGCCAGCGCCACCACCATGCCCTCCGGGATGTCCTGCACCGCGATGCCGGTGGCCAGACTCTGGGCCTTCAGCGGGTCGATGCCGCCGAAGGCGACGCCGATCGCCGCGCCCTCGGGCAGGTTGTGGATCGCCACGGCGGCCACGAACAGCCACGCCCGCTTGAGCGAATCGGCGCGCTCGGCGCTCATGTCCGCCGGCGGCCGATTGGCGTGCACCAGCCGCCCCAGCCCCAGCACCAGCGCGGCGCCCAGCAGGATGCCGGCGCCGGTGACGCCGCTGGCCGTGAACGGTCCCGCGCCCGCGCCGCGCGAGGCGGCGATGGAGGGCAGCACCAGCGAGAACGCGGTGGCCGCCAGCATCACGCCGGCGCCGAAGCCAAGGAAGGCGTCGTAGGTGCGCTGGGACAGGGTCTGCGAGCACAGCACCGGCAAGGTGCCGGTGGCCGTGGCCAGCGCCGCCATCGCGCCGCCGTTCAAGGCCCCGCGCATGCCCGGTTCGAGCCCGGCCACCAGCGCGGCGAAATCGCGCAGCAGTACGGCGGCGCCGGCGAGGCCGATCGCCGCGCCCAGCGCCAGGCGCCAATGCCAGCGCGGCGCGGTGCGCGCGGCTTGCACGGTCAGCCCGGCGTCCGGACGGGGGACGCGGCGGCCCCCGTCATGCCCAGTTCGGCGCCGGTCAGCGGCTCGGCCGCCGGGTCGGACATGGTGCGCGCGGCCATCGCGTCCAGCAGTTGCGCCTCTTCCTTGCTCAGCTGGACACTGGCGCCGCCGTCGCCGCCATCGACCGCGGCCTGGTGCACCCGGTCGCTCACCACCGTCCACTTGGCGCCGTCGTTCCACGGCCCGCGCACCTCGGCCCCGCCCTCGCCCTGCGACATGTTGAAGTACACGCTGTCGAACTCCGGGCGGCCCGCCATCTTCCCGGGGGGGAAATTGGGCTGGATGGCGTACAGCGCTTTTTCAAACGACTTCTGGTGCGCGATCTCGCGCGTCATCAGGAAGCCCAGCGCCTCGCGCACGCCCGGGTCCTCGGTCAGGTTGATCAGGCGCTCGTAGACGATCTTGGCGCGCGCCTCGGCCGCGATGTTCGAGCGCAGGTCGGCGGTGGGTTCGCCGATGGTGTCGATGTAGGCGGCGGTCCAGGGCACACCGGCCGAATTGACCAGCGCCGCGCCGCCGCCGTACAGCACTTGGGTCAAGTGGCTGTCGTTGCCGGCGCCGGTGATGGAACGGTACATCTCGCCGGCCTCGTCGACGCCCTCGGCCAGCCGGCCCTTGGCGCCCTTGTTCAGCATGACGACGATGTTGCCGATCACCTCCAGGTGGCTCAGTTCCTCGGTCGCGATGTCGAACAGCATGTCGCGCCGGCCCGGGTCGTCCTCGGCCACCGCCTGGGTGAAGTAGCGGCAGGCGGCGGCCAGTTCGCCCTGCGGGCCGCCGAACTGTTCCAGCATCAGGTTGGCCAGCCCGGGGTTGGTTTCACTGACCCGTACGGTGTACTGCAAACGCTTGTTGTGGGAAAACATAATCCCTCCTAGATTGATGGAGCGCGGTCGCGCCAACGCATAATGCGGCCGCCGCGCCGCTCGCGGCATCGGTGCGATGCCGGCCCGCCTGTAGGAGGATGCCTGCCTGGTTTGAAAAAATACCATTTAGAATCAATGGCTTGCTGATGAGTTGCGGCGCGCTGTGTGCGCCGGCTAACGGTGAGCGCGCGTCGAAGGTGCGATGCTGGCCAGTGCCTACATCCACCATGAAAGGACACCGCCATGTTTTCACTCAAATCCCTGAGCCCGACGATCACCGACATGATCCGCTTCGACCACTCGCACGTGCTGGTCACCTACCACCAGTACACGGCCGACAAGCCGTCCAAGGTGGGGATCGCGCTGGCCGAAACCATTTGCTCGGCGCTGGACGTCCACGCCACGCTGGAGGAGGAGATCTTCTACCCGGCCCTGCGCGCGGTGACCGGCGGCGAACCGATCCTCCAGAAGAGCGTGCCCGAACACAACGCCATGCGCCAGATCATCGCCGACCTGCGCGCGGCGGTCGACGACGACGAACGGCGCGACGAACTGCTGCCGGAGCTGATGCGCGAGGTCATGCACCACATGGCGGACGAGGAAACCGTGTTGCTGCCGAAGGCGGAGCGCCTGCTGGACCACCGGCGCCTGTGCGAACTGGGCGCGGACATGACCAAGCGCCGTGTGCAATTGCTGGCGCCGCAGGCCGGCAAGGTGGCCGCCAACACCGCGCTCGGCTTTTCGCGCAGCACCTCGGCCATCGTGGCCGGCGTGGTGGGCGTGGCGGTCGCGGCGGGGCTGGTGATGAAAGGGCGGCGCCGGGCCGCCGCCTGAGCGGCTCGCGGCCCGGCCGGCCTACGGCGCGTCCCGGGCCAGCAACTGGTCGCGCAGCCAGCGGGCGGTGTCGTGCGCCCGGGCGGCCAGCGCCGCGTAGGACGCGTGCCCCGCCGGCGTCGCGGCGGCCGGCTGTTCGGGCGATGATTCGCCCGCCTGTTCCGCCAGCTGTTCGGCCAGCCTGGCTTTTTCCTGCAGCGCCCGCACGGCGGCCCACAGCGCCTCCTCGATCACCAAGTCCTGCTGCGCCAGCAGCGTGTGCGCCGCGTAGCTGTGGCCGGTATGGCAGCGGAAATGCGGCGGCGCGCCGGACAGCCGCCACAGCGCGCCGCCGCAGTCCGGGCAAGTGTAGGTCGAAGGCGACCCCAGTTTTTTCAGATCTTTCATATCGCCCTTGCCCCTGGCAAAGCCATTCTCGATGCGGACCCATTCCGGCGCGGCGGCCCGGGGCGCGGCCGGGGCGGGCTTGAAGGCGCCCGCCAGGCCGCACAGCAGCGCTCCGATTTCCCTCAGCGGCGGCGCGTGGTCCACCGCCACATGGCGCAGCGCGCTGGCCGGCATTTCCGGCACGGCGGCGTCGGCCGGGTCCTGCACCACGGCCACCCCGCCGCAGGCCTTGATGGCCCGCAGGCCCAGCGTGCCGTCGTCCAGGTAGCCGGTCAGCACCACGCCCACGGTGCGAGGCCCGCAGGCCTCGGCCGCCGAGCGGAACAGCGGATCGATGGCGGGGCGGGTATGGTTCTCCTTGGGGCCGCGCGACAGCCGCACCCGGCCCTGGCCGCCGTCCATGGCCACCAGCAGGTGCCGGTCCGGCGGCGCCACCAGCACCGTGGCGGGAGTCAGCGGCTCGCCGTCGCGCGCGTGGCGCACCGGCAGCGCGCAGCGCCGGGCCAGCAGCTCGGGCAGCATGCTGCGGTTGGCGCCCACGTGCATGACGATCAGGACGGTGGCCGGCAGCCCGGCGGGGAAGGCCGCCACCAGTTCGGTCAGCGCCTCCAGCCCGCCGGCCGAGGCGCCGATCACGATCAACCCCGGCGGGGCGGCGTCATCGCGCATCCGGCTGGCCCTCGCGACTGTCCAGCAGCCGCCTGGCGTAGGCCACCAACGTGTCGACGTCGATCGGCTTGCCCAGATGGCCGCTGAAGCCGGCCTCCAGCGCCCGCTCCACGTCCCCCGCCCGTCCCAGGCCGGTGATGGCGATGGCCGGCACGTCGCCGTAGCCGTTGCGCTTGCGCACTTCGCGGATGAAGCTGTAGCCGTCCATCCCCGGCATCGCCAGGTCCGACACGATCAGGTCGTAGCGTTCGGCGACGAGCAGGTCCAGCGCCTCAAGCGCCGACGTGGTGGAGCGGACCTCGGCGCCGACGATTTCCAGCAGCATGTGGAAGGTTTCCAGGCCTTCCGGGCTGTCGTCGACCAGCAGCACCTTGACCCCGGTCAGCGCCGGGGCCGGCGCGGCCGCCACCGTGGCCAGCTCGTGGCGGCGCTGCTCGGCCCGCGGCAGCCAGACCGTGAAGCAGGCCCCCTGGCCGGGACCGGCGGACTCGGCCTCGATGCGCCCGCCGTGCAGCTCGACGATCTGGCGCACCAGCGCCAAGCCGATGCCCAGTCCGCGCGCGCCGCGCATGATGCTGGGCGTGCCCTGGCCGAACATCTCGAAAATGGTGGGCAGGTACTCGGCGGCGATGCCCTGGCCGCTGTCCCGCACCTGCAGCCGCACCCAGCCGTCCTGCGCGCCCAGCCGCAGCGCTATCTCGCCCTCCTGCGGTGTGAACTTGATGGCGTTGCTCAGCAAATTCGACACCACTTGCTCCATTCGCACCCGGTCGGCGTAGACGAACAAGGGGCCGCTGTCGTCCTCGCAGACGATGCGCAGCCCGGCCGCGTTCGGGTCCTCGGTGGCGATCCCGGCGATTCCCTTGACCAGCTCGCACAGGTCCAGGTTGTGCAGGCTGAGCGTCAGCTTGCCGGTGTTGATGCGCGACATGTCAAGCAGATCGTTGATGATCTTGGCCTGACTGACCGCCGCCGCGCGGATCGCCTGCACCGCCTTGCCGATCAGGGGCGCGGCGCCCACCGCCGCCGAGCGCAGCAGCAGTTCGGCGTTCATGTGGATCAGGTTCAGCGGGTGCTTGAGCTCGTGCGACATGATGGCCAGGAACTCGTCCTTCTGGGCGCTGGCCGAGCGCGCCTCGGCGCTGCTGTGCTGCGCCTGCCGCAGCCGCTCGCCCTGGTGCTTTTCCTGTTCCAGGCGGCCGGTCAGGTCGCGCCCGATCTTGGCGTAGCCGTAGAATTCGCCGTCGCGCAGCGGCGTCATCACGCCGCTGCAATAAAAGCGGCTGCCGTCCTTGCGCAGATGCCAGCGCTCGTCCTCGGCCCTGCCGTCCTCGCGGGCGCGGCGCTTCTCCTGCTCCGGAATGCCGGCCGAGCGGTCCTCCGGGGTGAAGATCACGCTGTCGGGCTGGCCCAGGATTTCCTCCTCGGTGTGGCCGAACAGGCGCTCGGCGCCGCTGTTGAAGCTGGTGATCAGGCCGTCGCGGTCCATGGTGATGATGGCGTAGTCGCGGGTGCTGTCGGCCACCAGGCGCATGCGCTCCTCGCTGGCGCGCACCTTGTCCTCGGCCTGGCGGCGGCCGGTGATGTCGATGAAGGTCAGCACCGCGCCGTCGATGCGGTCGTGCGCGGTGCGGTAGGGCAGCAGGCGCGCGATGTACCAGCGGCCCTCGCCGCTGGCGACCTCGCGCTCCACCGACTGCAGCGATTCGAACGCGGTGGTGGCGTCGCGCGCCAGCTCGGGGTAGTCCAGCTTGTGCGTGATGTCGTGCAGCGGCCGCCCGACGTCGCCCGGGATCAGGTTGAACAGCTTGCTGGCCTGCGGCGTGTAGCGCTTGATGCGCATGCCGCGGTCGACGAAGATGGTGGCCAGGTCGGTGGAGGCGATCAGGTTCTGCAGGTCGTCGTTGACCTTGCCGGTCTCCTCGACCTTGCTCTTCAGTTCGTAGTTGACGGTGGTCAGTTCCTCGTTGACCGACTGCAACTCCTCCTTGCTGGTCTCGAGCTCCTCGGTGGCCGAGCGCAGCTCCTCGTTGATGGCTTGCAGTTCCTCGTTGGACGCTTTCAACTCCTCGTTCGAGGTCTCCGAATGCTCCACGGTTTCCTGCAGCTGGGCGCGGGTGCGCTGCAGTTCCTCCTCCAGGCCGGACAGCATGGCCTCCTGGCCCACGCCGCGGCTGTCCGGCGCCTGCTCCTCGGTGGTCTGCTCGGCCTTGTGGAACAGCACCAGCACGAAGTCGGCGCCGATGCCGGCGTCGAAGAACGGCCGCGCCGTCATGTTGACGAAAAACACGCGCTGCCCGCGTTCCAGCCGCAGGCGGCGCGTTTCGACGCTCTTGCCGCTCTGCGTCGCGTGGTACAGCGCGGTGCGCAGCTCCAGCCGCAGCTCGGGCTCGACCAGGTCGACCAGGTGGCGCGACGGCTCGCCGGCCACGTGGCGCAGGAACTGCCCGGTGCCTTCGGACAAGTGCACGATGTTGGCGTGCTGGTCCACCAGCACGCTGGGCGGCGCGTACTCGGCCAGTACCCGCTGGTGCACGCCGGCGTACGAGCGCTTGCCCTTGTCCTGCTGCGCCGGCGGCGCGACCGGTATGGCTGCCACCGGCGCCATCGCCATCGGGATGGCGGCGCGCGCGAAATGCGGGGCCGGCTTGGCGCGGTAGATGCGGTGCTTCTTGTCGACCGGGATGAAATAGTCGGCCACCGTGTCGGCTGATTCGGAACTGCCCAGCAACAGGAAACCGTCGCTCTTGAGCGCGAAATGGAACATTTCCAGCACCTGGGCGTGGGTGTCGCGGTTCAGGTAGATCAGCAGGTTGCGGCAGCTGATCATGTCCAGCCGCGAGAAGGGCGGGTCGCGCAGCAGGTTCTGGTTGGCGAACAGGATCTTGTCGCGCACCGCCTTGTTGATGCGGTAGCGGCCCTCGTCCCTGGCGAAGTGTTCGGACAGGCGCGGCGCCGACACGTCGTCGGCGATGCTGGCCGAATACACGCCGGCGCGGGCCACGGCGATGGCGCGCTCGTCGATGTCGGAGCCGAACACCTGGAAATCGGCCGGGTTCTCCAGCGCGGCGGCGCGCTCGGCCAGCAGCATGGCCAGCGTGTAGGCTTCCTCGCCGGTGGAGCAGGCCACGCTCCAGACGCGGATCTGGTCGCCCTCGGCGCGGTTGCGGAACAGCTGGGGAATGACGTCGCGCTCGACGGCCTCGAAGACTTCGCGGTCGCGGAAGAACTGCGTCACGCCGATCAGCATGTCCTTGAGCAGCGCGTGGGCCTCGCCGCGGTCGTCGCGCAGCAGGTCGCGGTAGGCGCTCAGTTCCTTGAGCTCGCGCACCTGCAGGCGCCGCTCGATGCGGCGCAGCACGGTGGCCCGCTTGTACTTGGAAAAGTCATGGCCGGTGCGCACGCGCAGCAGGTTGACGATGTCGCGCAGCGCCTCCTCGGCCGCCGCCCGCTGGTCCGGCTCGGCCGGCTCGGCCAGTTCGTCGCCGCCCACGTCGTGCAGGCGGATCTGGCGCGCGTTGGCCCACAGGCCGAGCAGCTTGGCCGGGATCGCGCGCACCGGCAGCACGAAATCGCTCAGGCCGGTATCGATGGCCGCCTTCGGCATGCCGGCGTGCTCGGCCTCCTCCGGGTCCTGCACCAGGATCACGCCGCCCTGGTCCTTCACCATCGCCAGGCCGTCGGCGCCGTCGCTGCCGGTGCCGGACAGGATCACGCCGAAGGCGCGCTCCTTGTGCGCCAGCGCCATGGTGCGCAGGAAACGGTCGATCGCCACCGGCCGGCCGCTCTCGCGCGGCCGCTCGCGCACCCCCAGGTAGCCGTCGTTCATTTCCAGCTGCAGCGCGGGCGAGATCACGTACACGGTGTTGACCTCCACCGGCAGCGCCCTGGTCACTTCGCGCACCGGCATCTTGCTGCTGCGCTGCAGGATGGCCTGGGCGTTGCTTTCGTGGGTGGGCGACAAATGCATCACCACCACGAAGGCCATGCCGGGCTCGGCCGGCAACTGCTCGAAAAACGCCATCAGCGCCTGCAGGCCGCCGGCGGAGGCGCCGATGCCCACCACCGGGAACGTCTGGCTGCCGGGCATGACGGCGGGCTGGCTGGTGTCGCGCTGCTGAGAGTTCATGGCGGATCAAGGCAATGGTGGATTGTTAATTTTACGCCACCAATCAGCTTGCCGCCCGTGCAATCGTACCGTGCTCGGACTTTCCTCCCGAACCCGGGAACAGCAGTTTGCGCATGGTGGCGTTGGCCAGCACGGCGCCGCGCACCTCGACCCGGTTGCGCGTCTCGACCTTGAAGCCGTGGCGCGCGAAGAAGGGTTCGGCGGTCAGGCTGACGTCGGAATGCAATGCAAGAATCCGGCGTTCCGTCGCCAGCTGTATCACATGACGCAGCAGCGCGCCGCCCACGCCGCGCCGCGCATGGGACGCGGCCACGAAGAACATGTCGATATAGCCGGACGGCTGCAGGTCGGTGAAGGCGGCCGGTTCGCCGTCCACCTCGGCCACCAGGGTCTGGTTGGCGCGCATGCGCTGGGCCCACAGCGCGGCGTCGTACTCGGGCGGCGCCCACGCGTGCAACTGCTCGGCGCTGTAGTCGCGCCGCGCCAGGCCATGCACGGCCGAGTGGAAGATCGCGCGCAGTCGCGCTTCCTCGCCGGGGAGATAGGGACGGATCCGCATCCCCCCATCTTACCCGCGCGCCGCCCGCTTGTCAGCGGCCCCGCCGTCGCAGTCCGTCCGCGCGGCGCGCATTCTGTGCCACCGAATTGACCGTTTGTCGCGCGTCGGGCGCGGCCCGCCGGCCGCTTTGCTATCTTGATCCCGTCCCCGCGCATTGCACGACGCCGGGACCACCAGGCCCAACCCCTCAGGAGACGCATCATGAACCCAGCCCGCATCGCCGCGCATTTCGCTTTGACCGCCACCGTCGCACTCGCCGCCCTGTCCACCGCCCACGCCGCGCCGCAAGTGGTCGGCGACGACGCCGACAGCGTGCAGATCAAAGCCAAGAGCGGCTACAAGGTGGCGCCGAACGAATTCGACGACTACGCCTATTCCTACCGGCTCGACGATGGTCGCGTCATCAAGTTCAGCCAGCGCGTGACCACCTTCCACGCCCAGCTCAAGGGCGAACCCAAAACGCAGATCTTCGAGCGCGCGCCCGGCGTGTTCGTGACGGCGCGCGGCACGCGCATCGAATTCCGCGACGCCGGCGAAACGGTGGCGATCACCAACCTGGAGCGCCTGCCGATGGCGGTGGCGATGCCGGCCACGGGCAAGGTCGACCTGGCGGCGCGCTGAAGCGTCCACAGGGTCCATAGGCTATGGCTTTTGCCCTGGACATAGAAATATTTCAGCCGCGCCGGCTCTTACACCTTGGCGCGCGGCTGCTAGTATGGAGTAGTCGCATTCGGAGATGAAATCATGGGAGTTATCGCCAGCGGCGGATGCGCCGCGGCCATGCTGGCCGTGGCGTGCGCGGCCCAGGCGCAGCCTTCGGCGCCGCCGGAGAGCATACAAATCAAGGCAAGTGGTGCCGCGGCATACCGGCTCGCTCCGCGCGAGTTTGAACAGTTCGCCCGCGCCTACCTGCTGGACAATGGCATCGTCATCCATCTGTATCAACGACGCCAGCGGTTTTACACCCAGTTGTACAACGAAGCACCGGTGGAACTCTACGCGCAGGCGCCCGGCAAGTTCAGCACGGCGAACGGCGCGAGACTGGAATTCACGGACGACGGCGACACCATCGCCATCACCCGGCTGGATCGGATGCCCTACTCGGGATTGACGCCGATCGTACCCGACCGCGTTTACATGGCGAGCCGTTAAGCACGGCCACGCGAAACGCCAGACCAGCATGAATCGCATCGCCGGCCCGCGGGGCCGGCGGTTTGCTTGCATCTCTACTTATACCAATATCGGGAGCACCAAATGAACACCACCCTACGCACGATCGCCTGCGCGATCGCGTGGACCGGCATGGCTTGCGCCTACGCCGAGCCACAAACGGCCACCGGCACCGAGACCGTCCAGGTCCAGGTCCCCGCCAGCTACAGGCTGGCGCCGGGCGAGTTCGACGAATACGCCTACACCTACCAGTTGGACAACGGCAAGCGCATCAAATTCACGCAGCGCGTGCGGACCTATTACACCCAACTGGAGGGGGAGCCCAAGGTGCAGTTGCTGGCGGTGGCGCCGGGCCACTTCGTCACGCCGTCCGGCGCCCGCATCGCCTTCACCGAGGAGGGCGCCACGGTCGGCATCCGCAACTACGAACGGCTCGCGCTGGGCACGGCGCTGCCGGAGAACACCCACATGATGGCGGCGCGCTAGGCGCCGCGCGGCGGGCGGTCTGGGTTCAGGCCGCCTGCACCAGCGTGGGCGCGGGGCCCAGCGTGCGCACGTCCAGGCGCTCCTCGAGCAGCTCGAAGATCGCGTCCTTGGACAGCACGTAGCGCTCCAGCAGCACGCCCTTGATCGAGTCCATCGCGTCGCGGTAATCGCCGATCGCGCCCAGCGTGTAGCTGTACAGCTCGTCGGCCTTGGCCTCCACCTGCACCAGCGTGTGCTCGCCGCCGCCCTCGCGCTTGAACTGGCTGTAGTCCAGCTTGGAACGCGAATACATCGACAGCTGGTTGACCATGGTGTCCAGCATGCGCGTGGCCTTCTGGATGTCGTTCTGGCTGCCGACGGAGATGCCGCGCGCGCCGTAGAACAGTTCCTCCGCCGCGACGCCGCCGTACAGCTGGATCACGTCGCGCTCCAATTCCTCCAGCGTGCGCAGCGACAGGTCGTCGCCGGCCGACAGCACATAGCCCAGCGCGCCCAGCTTGGACACCGATTCCGTGCTGATCTTCAGCAGGTGCGATTTCTCCTTCACCTCGGCCAGCGGCATGCCGGCCCGCAGGAAGGGGTCGATCTGCATGAAGAAATGGCCCAGCTCGTGCAGCGCGATGCGCTCGCGCTGGCGCTCCTTCTCGGCCGTGGTGGCGCGGTCGGTCAGGCCGATGGTGGCGCGCTCGAAGGCGCGGAACAGCATGTCCGTGTTGATGGTCTTGTCTTCCTGGATCGAGATCATGCTGGCGCGCTCGACCACCGTTTCCAGCAGCGCGGGGCTGAGGTTGGCGGTGATCTCGGCCACCTGGTCCAGGTCCATGTCGTTCCAGTCGACGCAGCCGTCCTGCTTGCGCTTGAGGAAGGAGGCCAGCAGCGCGTTGCGCTCGCTCTTGTTCGGCAGACGGAAATTGATCTTCACCGAGAAGCGGCGCAGCATGGCCTCGTCCATCTGCGAACTGCTGTCGTCGAAGTTGGAGGCCACCACCCAGATCACGCCGGCGCCCTCGGAGCTCTTGACGCCGTCCAGCAGGCCCAGCAGGGTGTTGGCGGTGTCGTCCTCCCACTTCTTCTCGCCGCGGCCGCGCGGCATGAACAAGGCCTGCGCCTCGTCCAGGAAAATGATGCAGTTGCCGCGCGCGCAAGCCTTGCGGTACAGCGCGTTCAGCGCCTTGGAGCCGCCGCCGATGAAGCCCGATTCCAGCGCCGAGCCGGAGGCCTGGATCAGCGGCACGTTGAGGCGCTTGGCCAGGTAGCCGGCCAGCTTGGTCTTGCCGGTGCCGGCCGGGCCCGTCAGCATCACGTTGAAGGGCTTGTCGATGTTGTGCGACTTGTACACGTGGCGGTTGCGTATCATGTCCTCCAGGTGCAGCACCTCCTGCTTGATGTCCTCCATGCCGATCAGGTCGTCCAGGCTGCCCTTCAGCTGGTCCGGCGAGATCACGCTGGCGCTCATGCCCATGCCGGGAATGCCGAACTTCAGCACGAACAGCAACAGCACCACGACGGCGATGTCGAAGGCGTGGCGCTGCAGCCAGTCCTTGGCGCCGGTCCAGGCGCCGCCGTCGTCCTGAAGCACGGCCTTGTGGCTGGCCAGCCACTGGTCCTGCGCGATCGCGTAGGGAATGCCGTTGCGCAGCAGCACTTCGCGTTCCAGGCTCAGGTGCGAGGTGCTGGGCACCTTCACCACGTGCAGCGCGGCGGCGTCCTTGAACTTGTAGATGTAGCGCGGCGCCTCCGACAGCGGCTTGGCCACCAGCAGGTATTCCAGCTTGTCGCGCTGGGTGGCCAGCGCGGTGATCCGGGAAATGTCCTGCGAGCGCAGCACCGGGCTGGCGTCCTGCGCGACCTCGGTGGTCCAGGCCGCCAGGCCGATGGCGAGCGCCAGCGCCGCCAGCAGGGCGACACGGACCCAGGTGTTTTTGAGGGCGAGCTGAAGTTTGTATAAATTGAACATGTTAGTACCGGGATAAGGGCGGGCTGAGGCGCGGCCATGGGGCGCGACAGCGGATTGCCGTAACGTTCTGGCGCGCAAGGCGGGGCGCTGTCCAGCTGTTTTCTTACGTGCCGGGAGGCAATGGGTTATCGCGACTATAGCGCGTTTCCGGCTTTCATGTGCGGGGCACCGCGGAAAAAAAACGGCGGGCACAACAGTAGTAGACGGTTTGTAATGCCTTGATTACAAGGACTATTTCCGTTTTTCCAATTCGGCGTATTTGCGTTCCAGGCGGGCGAAGCTGCCGTCCCTGCGCATCGCCTCCAGGGTCGCGTTCATGCGCTCGACCAGCGCGTCCGGCACCGTTGGATTGCAGGCGAGATAGACCTTGACGCGATGAAAGACGAGCAGCGGCACGATGGCGCCGTCGGCCCCGATCTGCTGTTGCGGCGGGGCGGCCCCCACGCGCACGCCCACCGCCCACAGGTCTATGCGGTTGAGCAGCAGTTTCTTGGGATTGGAGGCGTCGCTCAGCACCGGCTCCACGTTGAAGCCGCGCGCGCGCAGGAATTCGTCGCGGGCGTCGCCGTGGTAGGTGCCGATGCGCAGCGAGCGGGCGTCGTCCAGCGTGCGCAGCTGGAATTTATGGTCGGCCCGGCCCAGGAAGATCCATTCCGCCTCGTCGGTCGGCCCCGCCCACTTGAACTGTTTCTCGCGCTCGGGCGTGCGGGCGGTGGAATACACGCAGGTGTGGGGCCGCTCCCGCGCCATGGTGTAGGCGCGCTTCCAGGGCAGGATGTCGATTTTGTACGGCACGGCCAGGCGGGCCAGCATTTCCCGTATCTTCTCCGTCTCGCGGCCGGTCACCTCGCCGCCCTCGCGCATGCTGGCCGGCGGCGAATGCTCCGCCGCGATGTACAGCGTCTCCGCCATCGCGCCGGAAGCGGCCAGCAGCAAGGCCAGGAGGGGAAGATGCTTTGCCATGGACACAGCATAGCATGGCCCCAACGCAAAAATACCCCAGGGTTAATTCGAAATTAACCCTGGGGTATTTACGGCGAGCGGCAGGCGTTACTGGCCGGGGCGGCGGTAGAGGCGGAAGCGCTCGTGGCGGTCGGAGGCGCGGCGGCCTTCCCACAGCAGCGTCCAGTCCGGCTGGCGGTAGGCGGCCGGCAATTCCCGCTCGTCGTCCACGCGCTGGTCGTCCTGCACCAGCACCAGCGGGCAGCGGCCCCCGCCCACGCCCGTGAACGGCATGCCGCCGAAGTAGGCGAACGAGGCGCGCTGCGCCGGGCCGACGTTGGTTTCGACGCAGTCCGCGCCCGGCGGCAGCTTGCTGGCGGCCTGGCGCGCCACGGCGGCGTAACTCTTGCTGTAGTTCATGTCCGGCAGGAACAAGGTCATCAGCAGGATCCAGACCAGGATCACGCCGCCCGAGGACAGCACCACGGCGCGCCACAGCACCGCCGGCTGGCGCGACAGCCGCCAGTGCACCAGCAGGAACCAGCCGGCGGTCGACAGCAGGGCCACCAGCACGGCCAGCGTGTCGAATTGCGGCGTGAAGCCGGGCACCAGCTTGAGCGCGTTGCGCGCGGCCTTGGCCGGCCAGCCGCTCAGCTTGGCGTTCCAGAACAGCCACAGCGTGGCCGCGCACAAGGTCAGCACCATGACCGAGAACCAGTCGATGGCGTTGATGGCGCCGCGCTTCATCGTCAGCAGGCCGAAGGCGGCCATGATGGCCAGCGGCGGCAGCAGCATCAGCAACTGGCCCTGTTCCGGCGCGGGATGGCACAGCGCCAGCAGCGCGGCCATGGCGACGAAGGTGACCGGCACCACGATGTGCAGCGCGCGCGTCTGGCGGCGCCAGGCGTAGATGGCCCAGCCGGCGAACGGCCAGGCCGGCCAAAAGAACCACACGCCGACGCGGAAGAAATAGCGCACCGACAACAGCGTCGGCGGCGCCAGCTGGTTCAGGTTCCAGCTCAGCCAGCCCGGCAGCGGCGAGGCGCCGTAGGGACGCAGCAGGGTGACGGCCAGCGCCCAGGGCAGCACCAGCAGCGCGCCCGTCGCCAGCGCGAGCGCCAGGTCGCGCACGGTGCGCGCGGCCGGCATGGCCAGGAAGCGCCCGCACAGGAACAGCGCGACGGCGAAGAACACCGGCGGCAGCCAGCCGCGCGCCAGCGCCATCAGGCCCAGCGCCAGGCCGATCAGCGCGGCGTTGCGCAGCGACGGCAATTCCATGTAGCGCACCGAGCGGTACAGCAGCAGCGCCAGCAGCGACACCTGCAGCGGCTCGGCGGTGGTGACGTGGCTGTGCATGATCAGGCCCAGGCTGCCCAGGTAGATCAGGGTGGCGGCGTCGGCCAGCGTGCGGCCGAAGTCGTCCGGCTCGGGCTGGCCGCCGAAGGCCAGCTTGAGCGGCTGCGCGTCCTGGCGGCGGCCCAGCGCGAACGTCACGTACCACAGCGACAGCGTACCCAGCAGGAACACGCCGACGGTGGCCACGCGCGCGGCCAGCACGTCGCCCAGCAGCCAGCCGAACAGCTTGATGCACAGCGCGCCCAGCCAGAACGCCAGCGGGCCCTCGTCGGACATCGACAGCCCGGCGATGTTGGGCCACAGCCAGTCCTGCCATCCGCCGCGCGCCATGGTCCACATGATGCCGAAGCTGGCCGCGTCGTCGTTCTTCCACGGCTCGCGCCCGATCAGCCCCGGCAGGATGTACAGCAGGCCCAGGGCGTACAGCGCCCAGCGGGGCAGCGCGAGGGTGGCGGCGGCGGGAAGTCGGACTGGCTTCATCGTGGAGCGGGGCTAAAAGGAAAACAGTATGAATGAAAAAAAAGGCAGCCGCAGCTGCCTTTTGTTCGCATGGGAGGCGATTAGCCCGCGGCGACGGCGGTTTTCGAACCGACGGAACCGAATTTCTGGCGGAATTTCTCAACGCGGCCAGCGGTGTCGACGATTTTGTGCTTGCCGGTGAAGAACGGGTGCGATTCAGCCGACACCTCGATCTTGACCAGTGGGTACTCTTGACCTTCGTGGGTGATCTTCTCGCGGGTCTGGATGGTCGAACGGGTGATGAATTTGAAGTCGCACGACAGGTCGTGGAACACGACTTCGCGGTAGTCTGGATGGATTTCTGGTTTCATGTGCTTCTTTCGAGAGGTAGGTAGCCAAACAGCACTTCGTCGGTCGTCCCGCTTCTTGACCCGATTGCCGCTCACTTGCCAGTGGTTAAAAACAACCGTCGATTATACAGCGGATAAAAAAAAGCGGCAAGCCGGGGAAGGCTTGCCGCTTGGCCGTAGGGGACAGACCTTCCGCGCCACACGCCTCAGCTTAGGCACGCGGTAACGAACGCGGGTCTGTCCCCGGTTTGGCGGTGTTATCCCCCGCGGCGCATCATGTCGAAGAACTCCATATTGGTCTTCGTGGCCTTCATCTTGTCGAGGATGAACTCCATCGCCTCGATCTCGTCCATCGAGTACAGCAGCTTGCGCAGGATCCAGATCTTCTGCAGCTGGTCGGCCTTGATCAGCAGTTCCTCGCGGCGGGTGCCGGACTTGTTCAGGTTGATGGCCGGGTACACGCGTTTCTCGGCCAGGCGGCGCTCCAGGTGCACCTCCATGTTGCCGGTGCCCTTGAATTCCTCGTAGATCACGTCGTCCATGCGCGAGCCGGTCTCGATCAGCGCGGTGGCGATGATGGTCAGCGAGCCGCCCTCTTCGATGTTGCGGGCGGCGCCGAAGAAGCGCTTCGGACGCTGCAGCGCGTTGGCGTCGACACCGCCGGTCAGCACCTTGCCGGAGGCCGGGATCACGGTGTTGTAGGCGCGCGCCAGGCGGGTGATCGAGTCCAGCAGGATCACCACGTCTTTTTTCATCTCGACCAGGCGCTTGGCTTTTTCCAGCACCATCTCGGCGACCTGCACGTGGCGGGTGGCCGGCTCGTCGAAGGTGGAGGCCACGACCTCGCCGCGCACCGAGCGCTGCATCTCCGTCACCTCCTCGGGACGCTCGTCGATCAGCAGCACGATCAGGGTCACGTCGGGGTGGTTGGCGGTGATGGCGTGCGCGATGTGCTGCAGCATGACCGACTTGCCGGACTTCGGCGAGGCCACCAGCAGGCCGCGCTGGCCCTTGCCGATCGGCGAGATCAGGTCGACGATGCGGCCGGTGATGTTCTCGGCGCCGTTCATCTCGCGCTCCAGGCGCAGCGGCTCGTTCGGGTGCAGCGGCGTCAGGTTCTCAAACAGGATGCGGTGTTTCGAGGCCTCCGGCGATTCGCCGTTGACCTTGTCTACCTTGACCAGGGCGAAATAGCGCTCGCCGTCCTTCGGCGTGCGCACCTCGCCCTCGATGGAATCGCCCGTGTGCAGGTTGAAACGGCGGATCTGCGAGGGGGAGATGTAGATGTCGTCGGTCGAGGCCATGTAGCTGGCGTCGGGCGAACGCAGGAAGCCGAAGCCGTCCGGCAGCACTTCCAGGGCGCCGTCGCCGAAGATTTGCTCGCCGGATTTCGCGCGCTTTTTCAGGATCGCAAACATCAGTTCCTGTTTGCGCAAGCGTGCCGCGTTGTCGATATCCAGGCCAATCGCCATCTCCAGCAGGGCGGAGACGTGTAAGGCCTTCAGTTCAGATAGATGCATATGTTTGAGTGTCCCGTGACGGGAATAAAGGTAGGGGAGGGGACTGCGTGGGGTTGATCAAACGGTAACGGTATGGCCCGCGATGTGCCTGTCACCGGGCGGTCGGGCAGGCGGCGCCGCGGGCGCGGCGACGCCTATCTTACTTAAATATTGCTGTCGATGAAAGAGGTCAGCTGGCCTTTCGCCATCGCGCCGACCTTTTGAGCGGCCGCGACGCCGTTCTTGAACAGGATCAGGGTCGGAATGCCGCGGATGCCGAACTTGGCCGGCACGGCCTGGTTGGCGTCCACGTCCAGCTTGGCGATGGTCAGCTTGCCGTCGTATTCCTTGGCCACTTCCTCCAGGATCGGGGCGATGCTCTTGCAAGGGCCGCACCATTCGGCCCAGAAGTCCACCAGCACGGGACGGTCGGACTTCAGCACGTCGGCTTCGAAGGAGGCATCGGTAATGTGTTTGATATTTTCGCTCATGTTTTCCTCGAGGGAGGTGTTGTTGGTTGTACGCCTGATGATTATGCCATTGTCACTGGAGATCGTCTCGACGCTGCCGCATTACAGGCCGCAGATGGAGATTATGTCCATGAATTCAACAGTTACCGGGTAGGTACTCTGGAGGATGACAAGAGGATAACAGGCGGGGAATGGCTCAAATAATAACGCATTTTGGACGCCTGTGCGGAATTTCGGTTTTGTTGTCGTACGGTAACAACTTTCAGCCCTCGCGGCGGGGTTGGCGGTAGATGGCCGCCAGGTTCACCAGGTCGCCCAGTTCGGCCGGCGCCACCGGCTTGCGGCAGGCGCCCAGGATGGTCAGGCCCTGGGCCATGGCGAGCCGCTCGGCCGCCTTCAGCACGCCGGCGTCCATGCCGGACAGCAGCACCACGGTGCCGCCGTAGCTGCCCTCGGCCACCAGGCGCAGGAATTCGATGCCGTCCATGTCCGGCATCGACAGGTCGCAGATCAGCAGGTCCGGCGGGGCCTGGGCGACCATGGCCAGCGCGGCCCGCGCGCTGGTGGCGCAGGCGACGTCGAAGCTGCCCAGGTCGTCGAGCATGTCCTCCAGCAGCGCGAGCATGAAGTCGTCGTCGTCCAGCAGCAGGATGCGCAACGGGGGCGGGGTGTCGAGGGACAGCTCGGCGCTGCCGTTCTTGGCGCTGTCGTTCTTAGTCGTCATTGGCGAAAGTGGTGTTGGTCATGATTTGTTCGGTGATCCGCTCCAGCAGCGGCCAGAGCCGGGCCAGGATGGCGCGCGCGGGCGCGGCGCCGGCGCCGGGCGGCAAGTCCTCCAGCGCCTGGCACAGCTCGGCCGTGCCGAGCGCGCCCACGGTGCGCGCCGAGGACTTGATGCGGTGGCCCAGCTCGCGCACGCGGTCCACGTCGCCCTTGCCCAGCGCGCGTTCCATCTCCTCGAAGCCGTCCTTGGTGGTCTGCAGGAACTTGAAGGCGAATTTGCGGATCTTCTGCGGGTGGTAGCCCACCAGCTGGGCCAGGATGGACAGGTCGATGACGGCCGGGTCGCCCGCCAGCGTGGGCTTGAACGCCGGCGCCGCGCGCGCCGGCTGCGCGGCGCGCTCGGCCTCGTCGGCGCGCTGCGCCGGCAGCCAGTTGGCGATGGTCTGGTACATCAGCGCCGGCTGGATCGGCTTGGAGATGAAGTCGTCCATGCCGGCGTCCAGGCAGCGCACCCGGTCCTCGCTGGTGGCGGTGGCCGTCATGGCCAGCACGTGCAGGCCGGCCAGCTGCCGGTCGGCGCGGATGCGGCGGGTGGCCTCCAGGCCGTCCATCAGCGGCATCTGCACGTCCATCAGCACGCAGTCGAAGCTGGCCTGGCGCAGCAGCGCCAGCGCCTCCTCGCCGTTGTTGGCCAGGCACACCGAGGCGCCGGCCTCCTCCAGCATCTCGAGCGCGATCTGCTGGTTGAAGGTGTTGTCCTCCACCAGCAGGATGCGGGCGTGCTTGAGCGCCTGCATCACGGCGGCGGTGCGCGCGCTGGCCAGCAGCTCGGCGGCGGCGTCGCTGACCTGGCTGATCAGCTCCGGCACGGCGCGGCTGGACACGCCCAGCTGGGCCGTGAACCAGAAGGTGCTGCCCACCCCCGGTTCGCTCTCCACGCCCACCTCGCCGCCCATCAACTGCGCCAGCTGCTTGCAGATCGCCAGGCCCAGCCCGGTGCCGCCGTATTCGCGCGTGGTGGAGGTGTCGGCCTGCTGGAAGGACTGGAACAGCTTGCCCATCTCCTCGCTGGACAGGCCGATGCCGTGGTCGCGCACCTCGAAGCGCGCCAGGCAGTGCGCGGCGTCGCTGCGCAGCTTGCGCACTTTGACGACGATGTGGCCCTGTTCGCTGAACTTGATGGCGTTGTTGGTGTAGTTGATCAGCACCTGGCCCAGCCGCAGCGGGTCGCCGCGCAGCACCGGCGGCAGCGCCGGGTCCAGCTCGAACACCAGGTTCAAGCCCTTGCCGGCCGCCTTCGGGGCCACCACCGTGGTCAGGGTCTGGATCACGTGGTCGAGCGAGAAGTCGACGTGCTCGATCTCCAGCTTGCCGGCCTCGATCTTCGAGATGTCCAGGATGTCGTCGATGATGCCCAGCAGGTGCTCGCCGGCGAAGCGGATCTTTTCCAGGTAGTCGCGCTGGCGCGGGTCGAGGTCGGTCTTCAGCGCCAGGTAGGCCATGCCGATCACGCCGTTCATCGGGGTGCGGATCTCGTGGCTCATGTTGGCCAGGAACTGGCCCTTGGCCAGGCTGGCCTCCTCGGCGACCTGCTTGGCCTGGTCCAGCTGCTCGGTGCGGCGCGCCACGCGCTCCTCGAGGTGCTCGTTCAGTTCGCGCAGCTCCTGCTCGGCCCGCTTGCTGTCGGTGATGTCGATCGCCATGCAGATCAGGTAGGCCGGCCGGCCGCGCTCGTCGAACACGGGGTTCTTGAAGGTGCGCAGGTGGCGCTGCTCGCACAGCGTGGGGTTCCACACGGTTTCCTCGTAGTCCATCAGCACGCCGCCCTCGAAGGCCTCGCGGTCGCGCGCGCGGATCGCCGCCACCACGTCGGGCGAGTGGAAGGGCGTGTCGTCGCCGCCGTTCAGTTCGTTGAAGCGGAAGCCGAACTGCGCCTCGCAGGCCGGGTTCATCAGCAGGAAGCGGCCGTCCGGCGCCTTGATGAACAGGCCGGTCGGCATCATCTTGATGATCTCCTGCAGCCGCTGCTCGCCGTGGCGCAGCGCGTCCTCGCTGCGCTTGCGGTAGCTGATGTCGGTCAGGCTGACCACCGCCATCGGCGTGGCGCCCAGCTCGTCGCGCATGGGCTCGGCGTTCACCGACAGCCAGCTGCGCTCGCCGTCGCCGCGCTGGCCGGCGGGCAGCACGCCCATCACCACGTCGCGCACCGAGCGCCCCGACACCAGCGCCAGGTAGACCGGGTGCTCGCCGCGCTCGAACGGCTCGCCGTTCTCGTGCACGCCCGGCCACAGGCCGGCGCCCGGCTGCGCGGCCGCGCCCAGCATGCGTCCGGCGGCCGCGTTCGATTCGAGGATCAGGCCGTCCGCGTTGAGCACCACCAGGCCGTTGGTGACGGCGTTGAAGACCGAGGCCATGCGCCGGCTGGAGTTGCGCAGCGCCAGGTCGGACAGGCGGCGGTCGGTGATGTCGGTGATCATCGCCAGCGTGCCGGCGTAGGCGCCGTGCTCGTCGTTGATCAGCGTGGTCGACAGCAGGCCCCACATGGTCGAATGGTCCTTGCGGAAGAAGCGCACGTCGCCCTGCTCGGCCTGGCCGGACGGGCGGCTGCGCTGGTGCAGGCGCAGCAGTTCCTGGCCGTCCTCGTCCATGAAGCTGCCCAGCGGGCGGTCCAGCATCTCGTCCGGCTCGTAGCCCAGCATGCGCGCCATGGTCGGGTTGACGAAGGTGGTCTGGTCGCGCGCGTCCGTCATCCAGATGCCCTCGGAGGCGGTCTGCACGATCAGGCGGTAGCGTTCCGAGCTGGCGTGCAGCGCCTCCTCGGCGCGCTGGCGCTGCGTCATGTCGCGCAGCGACACCACCGACAGGCCCTGGCCGGCCATCTGGATCGGCGCCAGGTGCACCATGGCGGGGAAGTGGCCGCCGTCCTGGCGGCGCGCGGTCAGCACCCGGCCCGGCAGGCCGGGGCGCGTGAACAGTTCGCGCGGACGGCCCGGCGCGCCGCGCATGGTGTCGGGCACCAGCAGCTCCATCGACAGGCCGGCCATCCGCTCCGGCTCGTAGCCGAAGCAGCGCGCGCAGGCCTCGTTGGCCAGGCGCACGTGGCCGTGGCGGTCGGCCAGCAGCATCGCGGCCGGGGTCGCCTCCAGGATGGCCGCCACGCGCGCCTCCTCGGCGGCGGCGCGGTGGCTGATGTCGCCCAGCGTGCCGGTCATGCGCGCGGCGCGGCCGGTGCCGTCGCGCGCCACCACCATGCCCCGCCCCAGCACCCATTTCCAGGCGCCGTCGCGGCAGCGGATGCGGAACTCGCAGGACAGCGGGGCGCGCTCGGCGAGGCCGGGCTCCCAGCCGGGCGGCGGCGCGATGTGCGACAGGAATTCCTCGTCGACGCGGGCGCGGTCGTCCGGATGCACCCGTTCAAGGATCTCGTCCAGCGTGGGCTTGAACCGCTCCGCCTCGTAGCCGAGGATCTGGCAGTAGCGCGGCGACAGCGTCAGCGCGTTGTCGCCCGGCAGCAAATCCCACACGCCCTCGCCCGAGCCCTCCAGCGCGAAGCTGGTCAGGCGCTCGGCCTTGGCGCCGCGCTCCTCGGCCGCCGCCAGCGCGCGCCGCAGCTGGCGCATGCGCCAGCCGGCGCCGCCGATCAGCGACAGCAGCAGCAGCGCCGCGCCGGCGCCGTACTGCCAGGCCAGGTAGGGCGCCGGCGGCTGGTACAGGAAGCCGTCCAGGCTGAAGCCGGGCGGCAGCATGCCCAGGTTGGCGTAGGTGTCGGCGATGGCGCGCCAGCGCGCCGGGTTGCTGTAGCCCAGCTCGATCAGGCGCTGCTCCAGCAGCGGCACGGTCTGCTGCGCCTCGAACATCAGGTGCTCGCGGCTGTGGCTGTTGGGGTAGCGGGCCCGGATCAGGTCCGCGATCTCGCCCGGATGCGCCATCGCGTACTGCCAGCCGCGCAGGGTGGCGGCGCGCATGGCGGCGGCCCGCCGCGGGTGCTCGCGCAGCTCGCTCTCGGTGGTGTACAGGTTGTCGCCGTAGAAATCGATGCCGGCCGCGCGCGGCGACAGGATGTCGTAGCGCAGGTTGCTGCGGTCCAGCACGTAGGGCGCCTCGGTGATATAGGCCGAGATCGCGTCGGCCTTGCCGCCGATCAGGTCTTCCAGGTTGTAGCTGTGTCCCACGCGCTGCACCGTGTCGGGCCGCACGCCGACATTGTTCAGGTAGGCCAGCAATTCCTCGTTGTTGGGCGCGAGCATGACGCGCTTGCCCTGCAGCTTGAGCGGCTGGCCGTCCTCGCCGCGGCGGGCGATCAGCGTGGCCGGCGAATGCTGGAAGATGGAGGCCAGCACCACCACCGGCGCGCCGGCCGCGCGGTTGAGCAGCAGGCTGCTGTTGCCCACGCCGTACTGGGCCTGGCCGTCCAGCACCTGGCGCACCGGGTCGCTGCCGGGCGGCGCCTCGCGCAAGGTCACCTCCAGGCCGGCCTCGCGGTAATAGCCCTTGTCCTGCGCCGCGTAATAGCCGGCGAACTGGAACTGGTGCAGCCATTTCAACTGCACCGTGATCTGCTCGATCGCCGCGGCCGGCGCGGCGGCGCAGGCGAAGGCCAGCGCCGCCGCGAAGCGGCGCATGCCCGGTGACAGGCGGATCGGAGGACGGCGGTGCGGCAAGAGCTTCCCTTTCGATAGGCGATGCCGGCGCGCGTCCGCGCCGGCGGGGCCGGTTGGTCCAATCAACTATAGCATCGAAGGTTTGCCGGCAGTGTTAACTTTTCCAATGGCAAGAATACGCCGCGCGTATCGGCTCGGGCGCACTTGCGCCATGCTAGCGACCATGCCGCGAGGCTAGTTGAAACTGCCCGCGAACTGGTAGCGGTGGCCCGGATGCCACATGGTGGCGATGGATGCCACCTGGCCGCCGGAGCGGGTCTGGCGCTTGAGCACCAGGCAGGGCTGGCGGGTGTCGATGGCCAGCATGTCGGCGATGTCGCGCGGCGGGCTGAGCGCCTCGATGCTGTAGGTGGCGCCCTGCAGCGGCGCGGCCGCCATCAGGTATTCGTTGGGGGTGATTGCGGCGAAGTCCTGGCTCATGTAGTCCGGCGCGCACAGCGGATTGACCCAGCGGTCCTCCACCTGGATGGGCACGCCGTTTTCGAAGTGGACGATGACGGAATGGAACAGCACATGTCCCGGCGGCAATTCGAATTGCTTGACCATCAATTCGGCCGCCTTGGTCTGCTCCAGCAGTTGCAGGCTGCTGCGGTGGGCGTGGCCGCGCGCGCGCACCTCGTCGGCGATGCTCTTGATCTCGAGCAGCGTGGCCTGGTATTTTTGCTGCGCGACGTAGGTGCCCGAGCCTTGGCGGCGGGTCAGCACCTGCTCGGCGGTCAGCTCGCGCACGGCGCGGTTGACCGTCATGCGCGAGACGCCGAATTGCTTGACCAGCGCCTGTTCCGAGGGGATCACGTCGCCCTCCTTCCACTGGCCGGCCGCGATCTGGGCCAGCAGGTAATCCTTGATGCGCTGGAAAATAGGGGTATTGTCTTGTATTTGTTGTTCGTCCAAACCGGTCTCCGGAGCTGCGCCGGGCCGGCGCTGGCGAGGGGCGATTTTAACATTTGCGGCGGAGAAGAATTCAAAAGCAAGACCCGGAGTGCGGGGACGGTGGCGCGCCGCTACGATGGCGCCATCCCACACAACGACAGCGGAGCGCAACCATGGGCACCATGAACGACCAAGAGTACGAACACGATGAGCGCGGACGCGAGGAGCCCGGGCGCGGGGAATACGACAGCGACGACGAACGCTGGGCCGCCGTGCGGCGGCGCGACGGCGCGGCCGACGGCCGCTTCTACTACGCGGTGCGCAGCACCGGCGTGTACTGCCGCCCCTCGTGCGGCTCGCGGCCGGCGCTGCGCGCCAACGTCAGCTTCCACGCCAGCCGCGAGGAGGCGGAGCTGGCCGGCTACCGTCCCTGCCTGCGCTGCAAACCCGACCAGCCGCCGCTGGCCGAGCGCCACGCCGCCATGGTGGCGCGCATGTGCCGCCTGATCGACGAGGCCGAAACCGAGCCGGACCTGGCCAGCCTGGCCGAGGCCAGCGGCATGAGCCGCTTCCACTTCCACCGGATCTTCAAGGCGCAAACGGGGCTCACGCCCAAGGCCTACGCGGCCGGCGCGCAGCAGCGCCGCATGCAGGCCGGGCTGGCGGGCGAGGGCACGGTGACGGACGCGATCTACGCGGCCGGCTTCAATTCCAGCGGCCGCTTCTACGCCAAGTCGCCCGGCGCGCTGGGCATGACGCCGGGCGCCTGGCGCGGCGGCGGCAGCGGCGCCGCGATCCGCTTCGCCATCGCCGAGTGCTCGCTGGGCGCCATCCTGGTGGCCAGCACCGACAAGGGCATCTGCGCCATCCTGATGGGCGACGACCCGGACCTGCTGGCGCGCGACCTGCAGGACCGCTTCCCCAAGGCCGAGCTGATCGGCGCCGAGCCGGGGTACGAGCGGGTGGTGGCCGCCGTGGTCGGCATGGTGGAGGCGCCGGGCACGGGGCTGGACCTGCCGCTGGACGTGCGCGGCACGGCCTTCCAGCAGCGCGTGTGGCGGGCCTTGCGCGAGATCCCGGCCGGGAAGACCGTCAGCTACGCTGAGCTGGCCGCGATCGTCGGCGCGCCGAAGGGGGCGCGGGCGGTGGCCGGGGCCTGCGCCGCCAACGCGATCGCCGTGGCGATCCCCTGCCACCGGGTGGTGCGCAACGACGGCTCGATCTCCGGCTACCGCTGGGGCGTGGAGCGCAAGCAGGCGCTGCTCGAGCGCGAGGGCTCCAAATGAGCGCGGGCCACCTACCTCACCCCGGGGACGGACTCTCCGCGCCACAAGCCGTCGCGGGGATAGGCGGAGCGGACCGCGAGTCCGTCCCCGGTTTTGGCAGCGGTGGCCCGCGGGACGGGGAACCCGCGCCCGCGTGGAGCGGCCTGTCCGGGCGCTGCGCCGCGCTCGACTGGGCCGCCATCGCCGCCGAGTTGGACGACTTCGGCTGCGCCACCGTCCCCGGCCTGCTGTCCGCCGAGGAATGCCAGCGCCTGGCCGCCGCCTACGCCAAGTCCGAACTGTTCCGCAGCCGCGTCGTGATGGAGCGCCACGGCTTCGGCAAAGGCGAATACCAATACTTCGCCCACCCGCTGCCATCGCCCATCGCCCGGCTGCGCGGGGCACTGTATCCGCCGCTGGCCGCCATCGCCAACCGCTGGTACGAGGCCATGGGGCTGGAACCGCGCTTCCCGCCGGGGCACGCCGAATTCATCGCCCGCTGCCACGCCGCCGGCCAGAGCCGCCCCACGCCGCTGCTGCTGCGATACCGCGCCGGCGACTACAACTGCCTGCACCAGGACCTGTACGGCGAGCACGTGTTCCCGCTGCAAGCCGCCGTGCTGCTGTCCGCGCCGGGCGAGGACTACACCGGCGGCGAATTCGTGCTCACCGAGCAGCGCCCGCGCATGCAGTCGCGCGCCGAGGTGGTGCCGCTGGGGCGGGGCGACATGGTCGTCTTCCCCGTCTTCCACCGTCCCGTGAACGGCGCGCGCGGCGTCTACCGCGTCAACATGCGGCACGGCGTGTCGCGGCTGCGATCGGGCTCGCGCCACACACTGGGCATCATCTTCCACGACGCCAGTTGAACAGGGCTACCCAAGGTCCACCGCAGATAGTTGATAAAACAACATCAGTGTCAGGCGCGACATTCGGACATTTTGGCCCGATGTCCGAATGTCGCGCCTGACACCGATGTGGGTTTGATAAGTAAATTGAGGTTGACTTGGTTGTATAGACAACTTATGCTGGAAGGATGCGCGGAGGGCGCGTGGTTCGCCGCGCCCGTCCGTTTCCACCAGACACCAAGGAGCCGATATGAGCACTTCCCTAGCCAACGATCCACGTTTCGACGCCACGCGCGTCATCCGCGCCCCGCGCGGGCCCGAGCGCGTCTGCAAGACCTGGGGCGCGGAGGCGGCCTATCGCATGCTCCAGAATAATCTCGACAGCGAGGTCGCCGAGAACCCGCAGCATCTTGTCGTGTACGGAGGCATCGGCCGCGCGGCCCGCAACTGGGCCTGCTACGACCAGATTCTCGCCTCGTTGAAGGAGCTGGAGGCGGACCAGACCCTGCTGATCCAGTCCGGCAAGCCGGTCGGCGTGTTCCAGACCCACGAGGACGCGCCGCGCGTGCTGCTGGCGAACTCCAACCTGGTGCCGAAGTGGGCCAACTGGGAACACTTCAACGAACTGGACCGCCAGGGCCTGTTCATGTACGGCCAGATGACGGCCGGGTCCTGGATCTACATCGGCACCCAGGGCATCGTGCAGGGCACCTACGAGACCTTCGCCGAGGCCGGCCGCCAGCACTTCGGCGGCGACATGGCCGGCCGCTGGATCCTGACCGCCGGCCTGGGCGGCATGGGCGGCGCGCAGCCGCTGGCGGCCACCTTCGCCGGTGCCGTGTCGCTGAACATCGAGTGCCAGCAGACCAGCATCGACTTCCGCCTGCGCACCAAATACCTGGACAAGCAGGCCGCCTCCATAGACGAGGCGCTGGAACTGGTGAGGTTCCACACCGGGCGCAAGGAGGCGATCTCGATCGGCCTGCTGGGCAACGCGGCCGAGATCCTGCCGGAGCTGGTCAAGCGCGCCAAGGACGGCGGCATGGTGCCTGACATGGTCACCGACCAGACCTCGGCGCACGACCTGGTGAACGGCTACCTGCCGCGCGGCTGGAGTGTCGCCGATTGGAAATCGGCCCAGCAGGACCCCGAGCGTCACGCGCGCCTGGTGGCCGCCGCCGCCGATTCCTGCGCCGCCCACGTGCAGGCCATGCTGGAGTTCCAGCGGCTGGGCGCGAAGGTGGTCGACTATGGCAACAACATCCGCCAGGTGGCCTTCGACCAGGGCGTGGAAAATGCTTTCGATTTCCCGGGCTTCGTGCCGGCCTACATCCGCCCGCAGTTCTGCGAGGGCCGCGGCCCGTTCCGCTGGGTGGCGCTGTCCGGCGATCCGGAGGATATCTACAAGACCGACGCCAAGATCAAGGAACTGTTCCCGCACCACGCGCAGGTGCACCGCTGGCTGGACATGGCGCGCGAGCGCATCGCCTTCCAGGGCCTGCCCGCGCGCATCTGCTGGCTGGGACTGGGCGAGCGCCACATCGCGGGCCTGGCCTTCAACGAGATGGTGCGCAACGGCGAGCTGAAGGCGCCGATCGTGATCGGCCGCGACCACCTGGACACCGGCTCCGTCGCCAGTCCCAATCGCGAGACCGAGAGCATGAGAGACGGCACCGACGCGGTGTCCGACTGGCCGCTGCTGAACGCCCTGCTGAACACCGCCGGCGGCGCCACCTGGGTCGCGCTGCACCATGGCGGCGGCGTGGGCATGGGGTATTCCCAGCACTCCGGCGTGGTCATCGTGGCCGACGGCACCGACGCCGCCGCCAAGCGCCTGGCGCGCGTTCTGGTCAACGACAGCGGCTCGGGCGTGATGCGCCACGCGGACGCGGGGTATGAATCGGCGATCGCCTGCGCCAAGCGCAACGGCTTGAATCTCCCTATGGTCCTATAGGACGGGAACCCGCCCTTGCAAGGGCGGCCCGTTCCGCAGGCGGGCGGCATGCCGCCCGAATTCCCTGCTACACCTATGATTAAATAAGGAATCGCCACATGACTCAAACCGCAAACAACGGCTGGACCCTGAAACCGGGTTCCATCACGCTGATCGAGCTGCGCAACGCGTGGACCGCCGCCACCCCCGTGGCGCTGGCCGCGGAAGCCTATCCCGTCATCGAGGCGTCGGCGCAGATCGTGCGCGACATCGTGGCCAAGGGCGACGCCGCCTACGGCATCAACACCGGTTTCGGCCTGCTGGCCAAGACCCGCATCCCGGACAACAAGCTGGAACAGCTGCAGCGCAACCTGATCCTGTCGCACTCCGTCGGCACCGGCGCGCTGATGTCGGACGCCGTGGTGCGCCTGATCATGCTGATGAAGATCGGCAGCCTGGCGCGCGGCTACTCGGGCGTGCGTCCGCTGATCATCGACACGTTGATCGCGCTGTACAACGCCAACATCATGCCGGCCATCCCGGCCAAGGGCTCGGTGGGCGCGTCCGGCGACCTGGCGCCGCTGTCGCACATGACGCTGGCCATGCTGGGCGTGGGCGAGGTGCGCGTGAACGGTGAGCTGATGCAGGCCGCCGACGCGCTGAAGGCCGCCGGCATCGCGCCGGTGGTGCTGGCCGCCAAGGAGGGCCTGGCGCTGATCAACGGCACCCAGGTGTCGACCGCGCTGGCGCTGCACGGCCTGTTCATGGCCGAGCGCCTGCTGGAGGCGGGCATGGTGACCGGTTCGCTGTCGCTGGACGCGGCCAAGGGCAGCGATTCGCCCTTCGACGCGCGGGTGCACGAGGTGCGCGGCCAGCCGGGCCAGATCGCCGCCGCCTCCATCTACCGCCAGCTGGTGTCGAACAGCGCCATCCGCGCCTCGCACCTGGTGGGCGACGAGCGGGTGCAGGACCCGTACTGCCTGCGCTGCCAGCCGCAGGTGATGGGCGCCTGCTGGGACCTGATCGCCAACGCAGGCCGCACCCTGCTGATCGAGGCCAACGCCGTCACCGACAATCCGCTGCTGTTCAAGAACGGCGACGAGGCGGTGGTGGTCTCGGGCGGCAATTTCCACGCCGAGCCGGTGGCCTTCGCGGCGGACACGCTGGCGCTGGCCATCGCCGAAATCGGCAGCATTGCCGAGCGCCGCATCGCGCTGCTGATCGACGCCACCCTGTCCGGCCTGCCGCCGTTCCTGGTGCGCGACCCGGGCGTGAACTCCGGTTTCATGATCGCCCACGTCACCGCCGCCGCGCTGGCCTCCGAGAACAAGTCGCTGGCGCATCCGGCCAGCGTGGACACGATACCGACGTCGGCCAACCA
Source organism: Pseudoduganella namucuonensis (assembly GCF_900116645.1). Classification (GTDB taxonomy): domain Bacteria; phylum Pseudomonadota; class Gammaproteobacteria; order Burkholderiales; family Burkholderiaceae_D; genus Rugamonas; species Rugamonas namucuonensis. The sequence continues at coordinate 50,536 of NZ_FPBO01000013.1, forward strand.
GGAGGACCACGTGAGCATGGCGACCTTCGCCGCCCGCCGCCTGGAAGACATGGCGCAGAACACCGCCGCCATCGTCGCCATCGAGCTGTTGGCGGCCGCGCAGGGCATCGATTTCCACCGGCCGCTGAAGACGTCGCCGCACCTTGAGCACGTGCACGCGCAGCTGCGCCAGAAAGTGCCCTTCTTCGACGCCGACCGCTTCTTCGCGCCGGACATCGAGGCGGCATTGCAGATGGTGCTGAAGGGTGAATTGAGCGCCACCTGCAAGAGCCTGTTCACGTCGCTGCATCCATAAGCGCGGGAGGACGAGATGGACTTCAAATTCAACGCGGGCGGCCTGCCGCTGCTGGTGTCGATGCCCCACGTGGGCACCGACATCCCGGACGACATCGCGGCCGGCTTCGCGCCCGCCGCCTCGGTGAAGGCCGACACCGACTGGCACCTGGAGCGGCTGTACGGCTTCCTGGGCGAGATGGGGGCGTCGATCCTGTCGGCGCGCTGGTCGCGCTATGTGATCGACCTGAATCGTCCGCCCGAGAACACGAACCTGTATCCGGGCCAGGACACCACCGGCCTGTGCCCGCTCGACACCTTCGGCCGCGAACCCCTGTACGCCGAGGGCCGCGCGCCGGACGAGGCGGAGGTGCGGCGCCGCCTGCGCCTGTACTGGCGGCCCTACCACGAGCAGCTGCGCGCGGAGCTGGACCGCCTGCTGGCCATCCATGGCCGGGTGGTGCTGTGGGACGCGCACTCCATCGCCTCCGTGGTGCCGCGCTTCTTCGAGGGCAAGCTGCCGGACCTGAACTTCGGCACCGCCGACGGCGCCTCCTGCGCGCCCGGCATGACGGAGACCATCGCCGCGCTGGCGCGCGCGCACGGCGGCTACACGGTGGCCGTGAACGGCCGCTTCAAGGGCGGCCACATCACGCGCCACTACGGCAAACCGGCCGGCAACGTACACGCCATCCAGCTGGAGATGTGCCAGTCCACCTATATGGATGAAAGCGCGCCGTTCGCCTATCGCGACGACCTGGCCGGCCGGGTGCGGCCGCTGCTGCGCCGGTTGACGCAAGCCGCCGCCGACTGGGCCAGGGGCGGCGCCGAGGGCAAAACCCAATGAGCGGCGCGGTCCTTGGCGCGGGGGAGCCCGCCTGCGCGGCTCAAGGCGCCGGCGCCGGACCCGGCGCGCGGGCGCTGTACGCGCGGAACGCGCTGCTGCCGTCCGGCTGGGCGCGCGACGTGCTGCTGCAATGGGACGCCGCCGGCGGCCTCACCGCCGTCACGCCGGACGCCTTGAAGCCGGCCGGCGTGGAAGTGGCGGACTACGCCATGCCGGGCATGATCAACCTGCATTCGCACAGCTTCCAGCGCGCGCTGGGCGGCCTGACGGAGAAGGCCGGGGAAGGCCCGGACAGCTTCTGGACCTGGCGCGACCTGATGTACCGCTTCGCCCGCAACATCACGCCGGAGCAGATGGAGGCCATCGCCGCGCAACTGTTCAGCGAATGCCTGCGTCACGGCTACACCTCGATCTGTGAATTCCACTACGTGCAGCGCACGCCGGACGGCGCCATGTATCCGCGCGCGGCGGAGACGGCGGAACGGGTCGTCGCCGCCGCCCGGGCGACGGGCATCGGCATCACCATGCTGCCGGTGCTGTACAGTTACTCGGGATTCGGCGAGGCGCCGCTGAAGCCGGAGCAGCGACGCTTCAAGACCGGCGCCCAGGATATTTTGCGGATGATCGGGGAACTGGAGGCGTGCCGGGATGCTCAAACGGAGGTGGGTTTCGCGCCGCATTCGCTGCGGGCGGCCTCGGTGGGCCAAATCCAGGAGGTGCTGGCGGGCCTGCCGCGCGATCGGCCGGTGCACATCCACATCGCCGAGCAGCAGGGGGAGGTGGAGCAGTCGCTCGGTTACTGCGCGCGGCGGCCGGTGCAATACCTGTATGATGAGCTGGAGGTGGACGATCGCTGGTGCCTGGTGCACGCCACCCACCTGGTGGAAACGGAAGTGGCGGCGATCGCGCGCAGCGGCGCCGTGGCGGGCATCTGCCCCACCACGGAGGCCAACCTGGGCGACGGCCTGTTCCCGCTGCGGTCCTTCCTGGAGCGGGGCGGCCGCTTCGGCGTGGGCAGCGACAGCCACATCTCGCAAAGCCCGGTGGAGGAGTTGCGCTGGCTGGAATATGGCCAGCGCCTGAGTGAGCGGCGCCGCAACATCGCGGTGTCGGCCACCCAGCGCAACGTGGGCGACTTCCTGTGGCAGGGCGCGCTGCGGGGCGGCGCGCAGGCGGCGGGACGCCCGGTCGGCGCGCTGGAGGCGGGCAGGCGCGCCGATGTGATCGTGCTCGACGGCGAGCACCCGAATCTGTACGGGCTGGCGGCGGACGAGGTCCTCGGCGGCTTTGTTTTCAGCGGCAATGACAATCTGGTGAAAGACGTAATGGTCGGCGGCCGGTGGGTGGTGCGCGGCCAGAGGCACGCGGCGCAACAGGCCATCGCCGCGCGGTTCAGACAGACGCTGGCCGAACTTCGGGAGTTCCGCTAATGAGCAAGCTGATACAGTACGCAAGCCTGCATGCCACGCCCTGGAAAAACGGCGGCGGCAGCACCACGGAGATCACCATCGCGCCCACCGGCGCGACCTTCGACAACTTCGACTGGCGCGTCAGCCTGGCCACCATCGCGCACAGCGGCCCGTTCTCGGTGTTCCCGGGGATAGACCGCACGCTGACGCTGGTGTCCGGCCCGGGCGTGGTGCTGGATGTGGGCAACGAGCGCCAGGTGGCGCTCAGCGAACGCGAACCTGTATTGGCCTTCCCCGGCGAGACCGAGGTCTACGCCACCGTGGCCTCCGGCCCCACCACCGATTTCAACGTGATGACGCGCCGCGCGCGCTGCAGCCACCAGCTGGAGCGCCGCGTGGTGCGCGACTTCTCCCAACTGGAGCGGCGCAGCGCCACCACCGTGGTGTTCCTGGCCGAGGGCGAGAGCCTGTTCATCAGCAGCGCCAGCGAGCGCGTCTCCATGGTGCGCTACGACGCGGTGGTGCTGAGCACCGAGGACGTGTGGACGCTGGAGGCCGGGCAGGCCACCGTGTTCATCGTCGATATCATCCCGAACGAAGAAGAGGGCGAAGAGGAATGAGTGTGGTTTGGGATGCGCTGTACACGAATGTGAACCTGGCCACCATGGTGGACGGCTACGGTGAAATGCGCGGCGGCGCCATCGCCGTCAAGGATGGCCGCATCGCCTGGCTGGGCGCGGCGGCGGAGGCGCGGGCGGCGGGCGACGCCGCCGTGGTGCACGACGGCGCCGGCTGCTGGCTCACGCCGGGACTGATCGACTGCCACACCCACATCGTCCACGCGGGCAACCGCAGCGATGAATTCGAGGCGCGCCTGAACGGCGCCACCTACGAGGACATCGCCCGGGCCGGCGGCGGCATCATGTCCACCGTGCGCGCCACGCGCGCCGCTTCCGAGGACGAACTGTACGCGCAAAGCCTGCCGCGCATCCTCAGTTTGCTGGCCGAGGGCGTGACCACGCTGGAGATCAAGTCCGGCTACGGCCTGACGCTGGAGGCGGAGGCCAGGATGCTGCGCGTGGCGCGGCGCGTGGGCGCCACGCTGCCGGTCGGCGTCGCCACCACCTTCCTGGGCGCGCACGCGGTGCCGCCGGAGTTCGCGGGCAGGGCGGACGACTACGTGGACGAGGTGTGCGCCATGATCGCGCCGCTCGCCGAACAGGGCCTGGTGGACGCCGTGGACGCGTTCTGCGAGCGCATCGGCTTCAGCCACGCGCAGACGGAGCGGGTGTTCCAGGCCGCGGCGGCCCGCGGGCTGCCGGTCAAGCTGCACGCCGAACAGCTGTCGGACCAGCGCGGCGCGGAACTGGTGGCGAAGTATCAAGGCCTGTCGGCGGACCACCTGGAGCACCTGACGGCCGACGGCATCGCCGCCATGGCAAGCGGCGGCACCGTCGCGGTGCTGCTGCCCGGCGCCTATTACTTCCTGCGCGACACCACGCCGCCGCCGGTGGCGGCCCTGCGCGCGGCCGGCGTGGCCATGGCCGTGGCCACCGACAACAATCCCGGCACCTCGCCGATGACCTCCCTGCTGCTGGCGATGAACATGGCCTGCACGCTGTGGCGGCTGACGCCGCTGGAGGCCCTGGCCGGCTGCACCGTGCACGCGGCCGCCGCGCTGGGACGGCGCGACAGCGTCGGCACGCTGGAGGTGGGCAAGCGCGCCGATTTCGCGCTGTGGAACATCGCCCGGCCGGCGGACTTGTCGTACGCGATAGGTTTCAATCCGTGCAAGGGCGTGGTCTACGGCGGTGTGCCGCGCCGGCCCGCGGTGTAGCTCGAAAGCCGCCACGGCCGGCCGCGATCGTGTACATTAATACGATCGTCAGCATCCGCCACAGAATCATCATGCGCCCGCTCTTCCTGAAGGCTATCAGCCTCGCCGTCACGCTGGCCATGGCCTCCCAGGCCATGGCGCAAGACTCGCCAACGCCCACGCCACCCGCCCCCGTTCCCGCGCCCACGCCGGAGACGCCGCCAGCCCCTGTCGCGCCCCCGGCGCCGGCGGCGTCCGCTTCGCAGGCCACGGTGGCGGCGATCGCCGCCGCGGCCGCCGCCGCCGCCGCGCGCGTGGACCCCGCCGCCAAGCCGTTCGCGGACATCGTCAAGGGCGCCCAGCACATGGGCGGTTTTTTCTCGCTGTACCAGCGCGATGAAAAGGTCTGGATAGAGATACGTCCGGAGCAGTTCGACAAGCCCTTCTTCCTGTCCGCCAACGTGGCCACCGGCATCGGCGAGCGCAGCGTCTATGGCAGCCAGATGGAGCGCAGCGAGGTGGTGGCGTTCCGCCGGCTGGGCAACCTGGTGCAGCTGGTGGCGCTCAACACCGATTTCCGCGCCAAGGCCGGCACGCCGCTGGCGCTGGCCGTCTCGCAGGGCTTCACGGACAGCCTGCTCGGCTCCGTGCCCATCGTCAGCGCGCCGCATGCGCGCACCAAGGGTGTGCTGATCGAGGCCAACGCGCTGCTGTTCACCGACATCCCCTCCTTCTCCACGCGGCTGGAATACGCCTTCCGCATGCAGTACGCGCTGGACGCGCGCAACAGCAGCTTCGCCAGCGTCCGCAGCGACGAGGGCATGACCGGCTTCCACGTCAACGCGCACTACTTCGTGCCGCGCCTGGCGGCCGCGCCCATGGTGCCGTCCCTGACCGCGCCCTACGTGCCGCCGCCGCGCCACACGCCGGACCCGCGCAGCATGTTCCTGGGCTTCTATTACAGCTTCGCGCCGCTGCCCGAGCAGCCCATGCATGGCCGCCCGGCGGACGACCGCCTCGGCCACTTCGTCACCACGGCCTATGATTTCACGGACGACGTCCGGCCCACGCTCACCACGCACGTGGTGAACCGCTGGCGCCTGGAGAAGAAGGACCCGTCGCTGCCGCTGTCCGAACCGAGGCAGCCCATCGTCTACTGGCTGGACAAGAACATCCCGGAGAAGTACCGCGAGTCGGTGAGGCAGGGCGTGCTGGCCTGGAACGCCGCCTTCGAGCGCATCGGCTTCAAGGACGCCATCGTGGTCAAGCAGCAGACCGCGCAGGACAACTTCGACACCATGGACGCGCGCCACGCGTCGGTGCGCTGGTACGTGGGCGCCGACGCCAGCATGGCCATCGGCCCGCGCCAAGTGGACCCGCGCAGCGGCGAGATACTGGACGCGGACATCGCCATGTCCGACATCTTCGCCCGCGGCGCGCGCCGCATGGCGAGCGAGGACTCGCGCTGGCAGGCCTACGGCGCGTCCCAGGCGTCCAATTCGGCGGCCGTCACGGCGCCGGGCCCGCACGACGAATCCCGCTGCGACTTCGGTATGGAATCGGCGCAGGAAATGGGCTTCGCCATGGAGCTGATGGAGGCGCGCGGCGAGTTCGAGATGGACAGCCCCAAGGCCGAGGCTGTGGCGCAAGCCTATGTGCGTTCGGTCATCATGCACGAGGTCGGCCACACGCTCGGACTGCGGCACAACTTCCGCTCGTCCACCATCTACAGCCTGTTCCAGCTGAGGGACAAGGACTTCACCGCCAGGAATGGCCTGAGCGGCTCCGTGATGGACTACACGCCGTTCAACATCGCCATCAAGGGCGAGCAGCAGGGCGAGTACGTGATGTCCACGCTGGGGCCGTACGACTACTGGGCCATCGAATACGCCTACAAGCCGATCCCGGAGGAACAGGAGAAGGACGAACTGGCGCGCATCGCCAGCCGCTCCAACGAGCCACAGTTCGCCTTCGCCACGGACCAGGAAGCCTATTACGGCATGTCCGATCCGGACGTGAACCTGTTCGACCTGGGCAGCGACCCGCTGGCCTACTTCCAGCGCCGGCTGGCCATCTCGCGCGAACTGTGGGACCGCGTGCAGACGCGCAAGCTGAAGCCCGGCGAGAGCTATGAATCGCTGCGCCGCAGCTTCATCTACGGCTTCGACCAGTTCGCGCGCACGATGCCGGTGGTGGTCAAGTACGTGGGCGGCGTCACGCACCTGCGCGACCACGCGGGCACGGGCCGCGCGTCGTTCACGCCGGTGCCGGTGGAGCGCCAGCGCGACGCGCTCAAGCTCCTCACCAACAACCTGTTCAAGGCGGACAGCTTCAAGTTTCCCCCTTCGCTGCTGAGCCGCCTGGGCGGCGACCAGCTGGAGTTCCGCCTGCGGCCGGACATCTCGATCAACAGCGCCGTGCTGTTCCTGCAGGCCGCCGCGATGGACCAGCTGCTGTCGGACGCGGTGGCGGGGCGGCTGCTCGACTCGCAGGAAAAGGTCGATGATCCGAAGCGGGCCTTGTCGCTGGACGAGCTGTACACCACGCTGCAGGCGGCGGTGTGGAGTGAGCTCAAGAGCGGCAAGGACATCGGCGGCATGCGGCGCAACCTGCAGCGCGAACACCTGAAGCGGGTCGCCGCCACGCTGCTGCGCTCCACGCCCGGCATGCGGGCGGACGCGCGCAGCCTGCAGCGCATGCACGCGCTGGAACTGCAGCGCGACATACGCGGCGCCATGTCGGGCGCCATCGGCACGGAGGCCAAGGCGCACCTGTCGGAATGCTACGAGACCCTGAGCCAGGCCCTGAAAGCGCCGATGCTGCGCACGGGCGCCTGAGTTGCGGCGCGCGTTCGCGGTTCTAACCATAGCATGCGCCGGCGCGTTCGCCGGTGCCTTCGCCGGCATACCGGCCGCCTCGGCCGCCACCGCCGCCGCGGCCAAGCCCGCTGCGGCGACGCTGCGCATCGGCTCCAAGCGTTTCACCGAGTCCTACATCCTGGGCGAGCTGCTGGCGCAGGCCGCCGCGCCGCACGCGAAAACGGAGCACCGCCAGGGGCTGGGCAACACGGCCATCGTGCTGGCGGCGCTACGCTCGGGCGACATCGACGTCTATCCCGAATACATGGGCACCATCGACCTGGAAATTCTGAAGCACGCGCAACCCGCGCCGCCGGCGCAAATCCAGCGTGAACTGGCCGCCATGGGCCTGGGCGTGGCTGTGCCGCTGGGCTTCAACAACACCTACGCGCTGGCGGTGCGCGGCGACAGCGATGGCGTGCGCACCCTGAGCGATCTGGCGCGGCAGGGCGCTTACAGGTTCGGGCTGTCGCATGAATTCATCGGCCGCGCGGACGGCTGGCCGGGACTGGCGCGGCGCTATGGACTGCCGCAGCAGCCCCGGGGCCTGGATCACGGCATCGCCTACGAGGCGCTGCAGCAGCGGCAGGTGGATGTCATCGACATCTACTCCACCGACGCCAAGATAGGCCAGTACGGCCTGCGCGTGCTGGAGGACGACAAGGCCTATTTCCCGCGCTACGACGCCGTGCTGCTGTACCGGCTGGACGCCGCGCAACGCTTCCCCGCCGCGTGGCGCGCCCTGTCGCAACTGGAGGGCCGCATCTCCGCCGCGGACATGATCGCGATGAACGCCGCCGCCGAAATCGGCGGCAAGAGCTTCACCGTCATCGCCCGCGACTGGCTTGCCGGCCCGCCCGCGGCGCCGGCCGCAAACACGGCAAACACGGCAACGCCGCCAAGCTCCACCGGCACCACCGGCACCACCAGCGCCGGCGTGCATGCCGCCGCCGCGTCGACCGGCGAACTGTCCGGACCACCCGCCGCGCCCGCCGCCAGCGCCGCGTCGGGCGCGGCGCCGTCCGCCGTGGCCGTGCATCCCGTCCGCCCGGGCCTGCTCGCCAAGCTCTTCGCCGACGACCTCTGGAAACTCACCCGCCAGCACATCACCCTGGTGCTGCTGGCCGTGGCGCTGGCCTGCGCCGTTGGCATTCCCCTGGGCGTGCTGGCCGCCTACGCGCCACGCCTGCGCCAGGCGGTGCTGGCGCTGACCGGCATGCTGCAAACCATCCCCTCGCTGGCCTTGCTGGCGATCATGATCCCGCTGCTGGGCACGATAGGCACGGCGCCCGCGCTGGTGGCGCTGTTCGTCTACGCCCTGTTGCCCATCGTCCGCAACACCTGCACCGGCGTCTGCCAGGTGCCGGACGGCCTGCGGCTGGCCGCGCTCGCCCTCGGCCTGCGCGGCGCCCAAAAACTCATCCATGTGGAATTGCCGCTGGCCATGCCCGTGATATTGGCGGGCGTGAAAACCGCCGCCGTGATGAGCGTGGGCACGGCCACCATCGCCGCCTTCATCGGCGCCGGCGGCTACGGCGAACGCATCACGATCGGCCTGGCGCTGAACGACAACGACATGCTGCTGGCGGGCGCCTTGCCGGCCGCCGCCCTGGCCCTGTTGACGCAGGGATTGTTCGAACTGCTCGAGCGCCTGGCCTTGCGCCGGAGTCAACTGTAACGAAATCGCCGCGCTTGGTAAGCAAATGTAAAGGATGGCGAGAAGTGTGGCAGGCCCGACTATATTGAAGTTGTCGCACCAATCTCCCCTCCCAACTGACACTGGGTTCCACCGCGTAGCGCGTCATGCGCTACGCGGATTTTTTTTGCCCGCTCAGTCGGTCGCGAGCTGCTTCAAGGCGTCGCCGGTCACGCGGCAGATGCGCCAGTCCGGCATCACGGTCGCGCCCATGCCCCGGTAGAAGCTGATCGCGCTTTCGTTCCAGTCCAGCACCGACCACTCGAAGCGGCCGCACTTGCGCTCCACCGCCAGTTGCGCCAGCGCCACCAGCATCTGCTTGCCGTAGCCCTTGCCGCGGCAGCTCTGCTTCACGTACAGGTCCTCCAGGTACAGGCCCTTCTGGCATAGGAAGGTGGAGAAGTTGTGGAAGAACAGCGCGAAGGTCACCACCTCGCCGTTTTCCACGCCCACCAGCGCCTCGGCGGCGGGATGGTCGCCGAACAGGCTTTCATGCAGCATGGCTTCGTTCGCCACCACCATGTGTTCCAATTTTTCGAAGACGGCCAGCTCGAAGATCATGCCGAAAATGGCGTTCACGTCTTCCGGCAGGGCGGGGCGTATGGACAGGCTGTTTGAGTTCATGAAGCTTGTTTAAGACTTTCTTCTAAAGAAGGGGTTTGCAGGGCCGGCGCCGGCGACTTCAGCGCCCACGCCACGCTGGCCAGGCACAATACCATGCCCAGCCATTCCAACGGACCCGGCCGGTAGTGTTCCAGCCGGATCGACAGCAGCACCGAGATCACCGGCGTCACCACGCCGATATACACGGCCTTTTGCGAGCCGATCCGGTGGACCAGCGTGAAATAGGCGGCGAAGGCGATCACCGAGCCGAACAGGGCCAGATACAGCAGCCCGGCCCAGTAGCGCGCCGAGACGGGCAGCACGAACCGCGCGCCGGTGGCCAGCGCCCAGGCGCCCACCGCCAGCGCACCCCATAGCATGGCCCACGCCATCGACAGCAGCACGTTCGACGATTCCTCGCGCACCTTCACCACCACCACGCCGCCGATGGTGGCGGCGACGGTGGCCGACAGCGCCAGCCCCAGGCCCAGCAGGAAGTGGCTGGTGCCGCCCGCCAGGATGTCCTGCCAGGCCGTGCGGATCGGTTCATAGAACAGCAGGGCGACGCCGGCGATCGACACCGCCGCCGCGCTCCACATGCGCCAGGTCAGCGGCGTACCGAACATCAGGCGGTTGCAGATCGGGGTCCAGAACACCATCAGCACGAACAGCACCGCCACCAGGGCGGACACCAGGTATTGCTCGGAGGTGTAGGTGCAGACATAGTTGATGCCGAACGTCGACACGCCCTGCAGCAACACCCAGCGCTGGGCCTTCCACGGCAGGCGCAGGCGGTCGCCGCGCAGCGCGCACCAGGCGAACAGCGCGCCCGAGGCCAAGGCGAAGCGGTACAGCACCGACACCACGGGCGCGACTTCGCCCAGCTGCAAAGTGATGGCCCAGAAGGTGGAACCCCAGATCAGGCAGGCGACGGTAAACAGGACGGGAGAGGAGAGCATCCGGCCAGTATAAGGATTTTCCTACATTCTTGCCTGGAGGCCATCCATCAATACGCCACCCGCAGGCGGCGGTACAGGAAGCCCAGCACGAAGAGCGGTCCGATCAGCAAAAAGCGCAGATCCTCGAAGAACGAGGGCTTTTTCCCCTCGATCTTGTGGCCGATGAACTGGCCTATCCACGCCAGCACGAAGATCGCGATCGACAGCGGCAGGATGGCTTCGGGCGGCAGCGCCGCCAGGATGGCCAGCATGAGCAGCGACATCAGCAGCATGCCGACGGCGAACGGGATCGACAGGGTGATGTAATACGCCAGCGCCAGCAGCGTCACGCCGACGGCCACCAGCGGATGCACGCTCCATATCAGGCCCAGCAGGGAAAACACGATCACCGGCACGCACACGAAATGGATGAGCTCGTTGGTGGGGTGTAAATGGCTTTCGCCGTATTTCGCCAGCAGGGTGTCGATGGCGCGGGGTTCGCTCATGGCTAGTCTCCGGGGTTCGTTACGATGGTCCGACGATTCTACCTCCGAACACTCCGTTAGAATCCAACGATGACTTCAACAATTGAACCCACCGCCGCGCTGACCGGGCTGGCGCCGGTGATCGACGTCCGCACCCGCATCCTGATCCTGGGCAGCTTCCCCGGCGCCGCCTCGCTGGCGGCGCAGCAATACTACGCGCACCCGCGCAACGCGCTGTGGCCCATCCTGTCGGCGTTGACGGGGGAGGACCTGGCCGGGCTGCCCTACGCCGAGCGCCTGCCGCGCCTGCTGGCGCAGGGCTTCGGCCTGTGGGACGTGCTGGGTGCCTGTGAGCGCGAAGGCAGTCTCGACTCCGCCATCCGCAAACCCGCCGCCAACGACTTCGCCCGCTTGCGCCATTTGTGCCCGCTGCTGGAGACGGTCGGTTTCAACGGGCAGACTTCCGGCAAGTTCGCGCCGGCGTTCGCCGCCGCTGGCTACCGGACGCTGGTGCTGCCATCGACGTCTCCTGCCCATGCCTCGCTTACATTGGCACAGAAGCTGGATCAATGGAGAAACCTGCTTTAGTCGGCGGGCGCGCCCGGCAATGGCAAGAGTACCCCGAAGCTTGGTTGCGCCACGTTCTGACGCATATCGCCGATCAAATTTCCACAGCGCTCAAGACGTCACTGAGCGGACGCTTATCTATCAAGACGCTAGCGCTATTCATCACACTTAACGGGTGGTGGAAAATTCAATTCACCCGAAGGCGACTTGACTGCAATCAAAAACTTGCCATCTCCTAGCGGCGCCAATTTGGAACCTGTTTTGAGCTTGCATTCGGTCCCGTGGTACATGTCCAATTCATACACCAATGAGGGAATTTGACGCGCAACCGCTGTCTCATACCAAGCCATCCCTTGTCGGCCGAAGGTAAACAAACCCAAGCCGACTAACGAAAAAAGAAATGTCTGAAAGAAAAGTGTCAATCTGGCGAATCGAACCTTGCTAAATTGCCATTCTCCGGCAAATAGCCAAGTCTGAATCTTGTCAATGTTAGGGAATGTGAACAGTGCCATGAAAAAGGACGAAAAAGCAATCCCAACGGCAGAGAGGAATGCGCCAGCCAGTGTGATCAGAAATGGAATCATCATGATCGCAACTAGCAAATTGGTGTGCGTAAAGTTTTTTGGTGTCACGTGAATGATGCCCGCAATTTTTTGACCTGCAAGCCCATATGCGATAGAAGAAGCACTTGCAAACCCAAGCGCGATGACACCCTTGCCTAGCACAGTTTCAGAAAGGATTCTGTACCACCGAAGTACATCCCGTGCTGCGACGTATGCAATGAATAGCAGCGAAAGAACCAAGAATTCTTTCATCCATTGCCCGGTTCCAGTCATGAAAACTATCAGCATTATCATGAGCAATACGCTCACACGAACGTAGAGCCTCTGTTCAATCGTCAATTCCGCAATAGCAGATCTGGCCCAGCGCAGTCGCTGCACGCGCTTTGCGGGTGATAGCAAAATGTATGGAACCGAAACAAATATGATGAGCGCGATCAACGCAATGTGAAAGCGTAGCACCTCGCTCTTGGTCGGCGAAGGAATGAAGGCCGACATCAGCAATGATGCCGTCAGTACCAATGCCATTCCCTTGATGAAACCCCTCAGGAGGGGCATACGCGGGAGCAGCAACATGCGAACCACTTTTCGCTTGAATTTGTCCAATTTTTTCTCTCCATTGATCGATTTGGCGATGCGGCAGCGCAGCTGAGAAAGGCCGCACTGCCAAGCGCAACCCATGGTGTTCAATATTGCGTGCAAGATCTTAGGTTAGGATTGTCTTGCTTCGTTAGACCTGCGGCAAGCTTTCGGCCACGCCTTTGGCACAGGCCGTACTCATGTCCATGCAGACCTGCTTGATCTCGGAGGCGCCGCCACTGCCATCCAGCAGTCCTGCCTACAAGGCACCATATGCTGAGAAGTCGCGGCTGTGGCAGGCGCTACGTGGATATTGACTGACGCACATGGCCATTAGCCGATCAGGCAAAGAGCGCGCGCCCCACCATGAACGGCGGTGGTGACGAGGCGGCGGTCAAGCGTTGCTAGCTGACCGCCATGGGTTTGCGCGAGCGCGAGCAGATAACTATCTGTAGTCTGCGACGAATTGAGCAGGCGAGTCGTGTCTACTTTTCCCTCGTCCAGAAGACTGATGTCATCGCTCCAAAATACATGCCCGTCGAGCGCGCGCATGGCCCGCAACAAGGGTGCCACAGCGGCCGGATTTCCCGGCGAGTTGGGATAGCTGGCGTGACCAATAATGCGTAATACGGCGTTCTCCGTGATGGGACAGGTGGTTCAGCCCCCATCCCGCTCCTCGCGAACCAGCGATGCGCAATGTCGTGCTGGACGTGGCCAGGGTCAATCAGTGCAATCAGGACATTCACGTCAAGCAGGTATGTCATCCCTGGAGCTCATCGCGTAATTTGTTTACCATTTCCAGTGTGACGGGCATGTTTCCCGTTTGCGTTGGGAGTAGTGGCACGCCGTTGCGCGTGGTGTGACTTGGGCCTTGCGGTTGTAGCGCCTGTCGGGCGAGCGCAGAGATAACTTCACCGACGCTTTTGCGATGAAGCAATGCAAGCCCTTTGGCCGCAGCGAGGACATCGTCGTCGATCGTTAAAGTGGTCCGCATCGTTTTCACCTTCAGGTTTCGCATCAATCATCAATCATCAATTATCATACGCCCCTTGAATTCACACGTCCCTGCGTAAACTCGGTCGCGCTTACCGGATATGGCCAGTGCCTGGCCGAACCGCGATTTTCCCCGCGACAGACCCACTCGGCGCTACACTAGCTTTCTGGCATCCTTTCGGAGTAAACGATGGCGACGCTGTTGCCAGTGGAAAACTTGCCCCTGCTGCCAACCATGCCAGTGGAACCCCATGCGCGCAGGTTGGCGATGCTGGTCGTGCTGACCTCCATCGTCGTTTTCCTCGCGGTCGTTCCGTTCGCGAAGGTGAAGCTGGCGCCGGTCCACGCCTTCATTCCCATCTACGAATCCGCGCTGCTGCTGAACGACCTGATCACCGCGGCGATGCTGTTCGGCCATTTCAGCATTCTGCGTTCCCGGGCCTTGCTGGTGCTGGCCTGCGGCTACCTGTACACCGGCGTCATCACCATCCCCCACGCGCTGACCTTCCCGGGCGTGTTCGCCCCCGCCGGACTGCTGGGGGCGGGGGCGCAAAGCACCGCGTGGCTGTACGTGTTCTGGCATGTGGGTTTTCCCCTCTGCGTCATGGCCTACGCCTGGTCCAGCCGCCGGGAGCGCGGCCAGCCCCGGCTGATACAACGCCCCCGCCTGGCCGCCGCCGCCGGGATCGCCGTGGCGCTGGCCATGGTGGGCGCGGCCACGCTACTTTCCACCGTCCACCACGACGCGCTGCCCCCCATCCTGGAGTCCGGCCGGTACACGCTGGCGGGCAACGTGGTGCTCACCAGCACCTGGATCTTCAGCGCGGTCGCCGTCGTCATGCTGTGGCGCTACACCCGCCATTCCATGCTCGACCTCTGGCTGTTCGTCGTCATGTGCGCGTGGATCTGCGATGTCGCCCTGTCCGCCGTGCTGAACGGGGGGCGTTTCGACGTCGGCTTCTACGCGGGCCGGATCTACGGGCTGCTGGCGGCCAGCTACGTGCTGGTGGTGCTGCTGCTGGAGAGCAACCGGCTGTACGCGCGGCTGGCCGTGTCCCATGGCGAGGCCCTGCGGCGCAGCGGGGATTTGCAGCGGCTGCACGCCCAGAGCGAGGAACGGGCGGGGCAATACGCCTGCGCGCTGGATGAGCTCCATTACAAGGACGAGGAGATCCGCGCGGTGGTCCAGAACATCGTCGACTGCGTCATCACGCTCGACGCCAAGGGCGTGGTGCGCAGCGCGAACCCGGCGGTGCGGCAGGTGTTCGGCTACGCGGCGGACGAGGTCGTCGGCCGCGATATCCTGACGCTGATCCCCGAGCTGGAGTACGACGCGTATTTCCGGCCGCGCGAAACGCAAGACCATGCGCAAGGCCTGGACGCCAGCGGCGAGGTCGAGGGATTGCACAAGAATGGCCAGCGCATCCCGCTCGAGCTGGCGATCAATGAATTCGAGGTGCACGACGAACGGCTGTTCATCGGCGTGCTGCGCGAAATCAGCGAACGCAAGCGCTTCATCAGCGAGCTCTGGCAGGCGCGCGCGAACGCCGAGGAGGCGAACAAGGCGAAGTCGGCCTTCCTGGCCAATATGAGCCACGAACTGCGCACGCCGCTGAACGCGATCCTGGGCTTCGCGCAGATTCTCGTGTCCGACACCTTGCCGCTGACGGCGGACAAGCGGCGGCATTTCACCACCCACATCCTGAAGGCCGGCAAGCATTTGCTGGAGCTGATCAACGAGGTGCTGGATCTGGCCAAGGTCGAGTCCGGAACCTTGTCACTGTCGCCCGAGCCGGTGGAGCTGGCCGAACTCATCGTTTCATGCCAGCAGATGATAGAACCCATCGCCGACAAGCGCGGCATCGGCCTGGTGTTTTCGGTCGACGCCGGCCTGCACGTGCTGGCCGACCGCACCCGCTTGAAACAGGTGTTGCTGAACCTGATGTCGAACGCGGTCAAATACAACCGGCCGGGCGGCGCCGTCCATCTCGGCTGCACGTCCCCGGCGGCTGGCCGGGTGCGCATCACGGTGCGGGACGACGGCGAGGGCCTGGCGCCCGCGCAGCTGGAGCAGCTCTTCCAGCCATTCAGCCGGCTGGGCCGGGAAGCCGACACCGAGGAGGGCACCGGGATCGGACTGGTGGTGACCAAGCGCCTGGTCGAACTGATGGGGGGCGAGATCGGCGTGAGCAGCACGGAGGGCGTGGGCAGCGTGTTTTGGGTGGAACTGCGCTCGGCCATCGCGGTGCTGAACATCGGCATGGGCGAGGCCTTGGCCAGGGCCAAGGCCAGCGCGCCCGCCGGCGACAAGCCGCTCGCCCAGCCTGTGCGCACCCTGCTGTATGTGGAGGACAACCCGGCCAACCTGGCCCTGGTGCGGGAGATCCTGGCCTTCCGCAGGGACCTGGTGTTGATGACGGCCACCGACGCCGGGCAGGGCCTGGAGATGGCGCGGCGGCACCAGCCGGTCGTGATCCTGATGGACATCAACCTGCCCGGCATGAGCGGCAACGAGGCCATGGAGATCCTGCGCGCGGACCCGGAAACGGCGCACGTGCCGGTGATCGCGCTGTCGGCCAACGCCATGCCGAGGGACGTCGCCAAGAGCATGGCGACGGGTTTCCACCGCTATCTCACCAAGCCGATCGACATCGACGAGTTTTTCGCGGCGCTCGATGGCGCGCTGGAATTGGCGCAGGAGGAGCCCTGCGGGAAATCGCGGAAAAAGAGGCTGCAGGGCTGAGAGGCTGAGAGTCTTTCGATCATGCCCGCTCATCACGCCAGAAAGTGCCCGCTCGTCGTTGCAAATGCTCGCCATAGCCCGAGCTATGGCTGTGCTTTGCGCCTTGATCGGCCACTTTCTGGCGCGCTGCTCTGGCACGCCCGAAAAACTCTCAGCCTCTGAACGCTCAGTCCCGGTAAAACGCCTCGACCTTGCCCTTCAGCTTGATCAGCATGGGATTGCCCTTGCGGTCCAGCGCCTTGCCGGCGGGAACCTTGATCCAGCCTTCGCTGATGCAGTATTCATCCACGTCCAGGCGTTCCTTGTCGTTGAATTTGATGCCGACGTCGTGTTCGAACACGGCGGCGACGTGGAATTTGCTGCGTGGGTCGATCGACAGGTGGTCGGGCAGCGGGGGGCGGGTAGTGGTATCGGTCATGGGCGTAATTATCCATTAGAAACGGCTTGGGGACAATGTCCGCGCCCGGCCGGGGGGCGGACGGTCAGGCCGAGCACACGCGATTGCGGCCCGCGCTCTTGGCCTTGTACAGCGCGGTGTCGGCGCGTTCCAGCATGCGCTCCAGCGTGTCGCCGGGCCGCATCTGCGTGTCGCCCAGCGAGATGGACAGGCCGGGCAGGTCGGCGGCGAGCGGCGCCTTCGGCTCGGCCACCGCGCGCCGCAGGCGCTCGGCGATGGCCACCGCTTGCGGCGCGCCGGTGTCCGGCAGCAGCACGGCGAATTCCTCGCCGCCGTAGCGCGCCAGCAGGTCGCCCGGCCGCAGGTTGTCGTTCAGGGCCAGCGCCACCGCGCGCAGCGAGCGGTCGCCCGAGACGTGGCCGTGGGTGTCGTTGAAACGCTTGAAATGGTCGATGTCGATCATCAGGATGGACAGCGGCTTGCCGTCCAGCAGGCCGCGCTCGAGCTGGCGCCGGAAGGCCTGGTCCAGCCAGCGCCGGTTGTGCAGGCCGGTGAGGCCGTCGACGAAGGCCAGGCTTTCGAACTCGCTCTGGCGGTGGATGCTGTCGCGCACGGCGTCGTTGCCCTGGCGTACCCGCCCGGACAGGGTGACGAGCATGTTGCGCGCCAGTGCGTGGGAGGCGTTGATGAGCGACCACATGGTGTCGCGCGTGAGCACCAGCATGCGGCTCCTGCTGCTCACCATCACATAGGCGGAGGTCTCGCGCGCCTCGATCATCGACATTTCGCCCACGCATTCGCCGGCCCCCAGGCGCATGTAATACGGCTGGGACAGCGTGGTCAGGTGGACGTCGACCTGGCCGTCCAGCAGCACGTACAGGTGCTCGTTGGGAACGGCGGGGTCGAGCAGCACGGTATCGGCGGGGACTTCGACGACGCGGCAATGCTCGAGCAGGCGCTCGATCGCGTCGAAGCTGACGCCGGCGAACAGCCTGGTGCTGGCTAGTTCGGCGTGAAGACTGTTCAGCATGGCAATACGGTGCGGGGTGGCGAATGTAAAAGATTATACATAGGAAATTGTAACAAGCGGACGTGGCAATTCCGCACCATTTTTCCGCCGCCGCGCCGACATTGCTTGACCGCAAGAGAAAGAGGCGCGGATACTGCAAGGATATTAACTTTCTTGCAAGCCCACCATGAGCAAGCTTTCCTTACTCGATCTCGGCTTCCTGATCGCCGAATCCGAGGCCAGCCCCAAGCACGTCGCCGGCCTGCTGATCTTCAAGCGTCCCGCCGGCGCCCGCGCCGGCTTCGCGCGCAAGGTGTACGAGTCGCTGCTGGCCGCCACCGACGTGCAGCCGCCGTTCAACCGGGTGCTGGCGTTTTCGCTGGCGGCGCTGCCGCACTGGGCCGAATGCGACGGGATCGACATGGCGCAACACGTGTTCTTCCACAAGCTGGAGAAGGGCGCCAACACCCGCGCCGACCTGTACCGGCTGGTGGCGGACCTGCACACGCCGGTGCTGGACCGTTCGCGCCCGATGTGGGAGGCGCACGTGATCGACGGCCTGGAGGGCGGCCGCTTCGCCCTGTACCAGCGCCTGCACCACGCCTACGCGGACGGCGTGACGATGTCGCGCTGGATCGCGCAGGCGCTGAGCGACACGCCGGACGACAAGGAACTGCGCCCGGTCTGGACCTTGCCGCACAACGGCGGCGCCGAGGGCCGCCGCCTGCGCCTGCAGCGGGACATGCTGCAATCCGCCGTCGGCAACCTGAAGGGCACGGCCGCGCGCCTGCTGGGCGTGAGCCGCCTGAGCGCCATGCTGCTGCTGGAGGGCGTGAAGCTGACCAAGAACGCGATCGCGCTGCCGTTCGCCGCCAGCCGCCACACGCCGCTGACCGGCCAGGTGACGCCGGGCCGCCAGTTCACGGCGGTGGCGGTGCCGATGGAGCGCATCGCCCGCATCCAGGCCGTCACCCGCTCCACGCTGAACCACGTGGCGCTGACCTGCCTGGACGGCGCGCTGCGGCGCTACCTGGAGGAGCAGGGCGTGCAGCTGGCGCAGCCCATCGTCATCCAGATGCCGGTCAACCTGCGCAAGGATGGCGAGAAGACCACCGGCAACAAGATCGGCATCATCCAGGTGGAGCTGTCGCCGCCGACGGACGATCCCTACGTCCGCCTGCGCAACATCGGTTTCTCGCTGCGCAACGTCCGCACCATGGTGGACAGCGTGGCGCCGGCCGCCATCGAGACCTACACCATCGTCACCGGCCTGCTGGGCCAGCTGGCCGAGATGGCCAGGCTGTCGGACCACATGCCGCCCACCGGCAACACGCTGGTGTCGAACGTGCCGGGCCCGCCGGAAACGCTGTACATGCAGGGCGCGCCGCTGGAGGAGATGCATCCGATCAGCACGCTGCCGCCCAGCAACCTGCTGAACATCACGCTGTTCAGCTACGCCGGCACGCTCAATTTCGGCCTGATCGCCACCGACGCGCTGCCGGGGCTGGAGCGCATCGGCGAGTACGTGCTGGCCGCGTTCGAGGAACTGGAACAGGCGGTGCGCGCCGCCTGAGTTTCCGGGGTTCCTAGTACTCCGTTTCGACAAAATATTTACAAATAAAACCGATGGATTTTTTCGCATGGCAAGGCGCAAGGAGGCCGCATAGCGAGCTATGCAACGACGCGCAACGCAGGCAGGCGGAAAAAGACACGGTTTTATGTAAATATTTTGGAGAAACGGAGTACTAGACCTTGAAGAAGGCCACCACCTGCTGCAGGGTCCCGGCCTGGCCGCTGAGCTCCTCGGCGGTGGCGGCCAGCTGCTCGGACGAGGCGGCGTTGGTCTGCGTGCTGTGGGCCAGCTGGCCCATGGCGTCGTTGATCTGGCTGATGCCCACGCTCTGCTCGTCGGACGCGGCGCTGATCTCCTGCACCAGGTCCGAGGTCTTGGCGATGCCGGGCACGATCTGGTCCAGCAGCGCGCCGGCCTGTTCGGCCATGCGCACGCTGTTGCCCGCCACTTCGCCGATCTCCTGCGCCGCCACCTGGCTGCGCTCGGCCAGCTTGCGCACCTCGGCCGCCACCACCGCGAAGCCCTTGCCGTGCTCGCCGGCGCGCGCCGCCTCGATGGCCGCGTTCAGCGCCAGCAGGTTGGTCTGGTAGGCGATATCGTCGATGATGACGATCTTCCTCGCGATCTGGCGCATCGCCGCCACCGTCTCGGCGACCGCCCCGCCGCCGGACTTGGCGGCGGTGGCGGCGCCGGCCGCGATGTCGGATGTCACCTTGGCGTTGGCCGAGTTCTGCTGCACCGAGGCGGTCATTTCCTCGATCGAGGCGCTGGTCTGCTCCACGCCGGCCGCCTGGTGGCTGGCGTTCTCGCTCAGCGACTGGGCGGTGGCGCTGGTCTGCTGCGCCGCGTCGCTGATGCCGTCGGCCGCCTCGCGCACCTGGCCCACCGTGGCGGCCAGGTGCTCGACCATCATCTTCAGCGAGTGGGCCATGCTGCCCTCGGCGTCGCGGCCCAGCGCGATGCGCTGCGTCAGGTCGCCTTCGGCCACGCGCAGCAGCGCCTCGTTCACGTAGGCCGGCTCGCCGCCCAGCTGCCGTATCATGCGGCGGCTGATGGCCCAGCCGATCAGCGCCGCCAGCGCCGCCACCGCCGTCACCGCCGCCGTCAGCAGGTTGCGGGTGCGGCGCTGCTCGTCCACGCGCGCCTGGATCAGGCCGGACAGCTCGGCCAGCGCGGCGTAGGCGGCCTCGAACTGCACGTCGATGGCGCGGGTGGTGAAGGCGATGTATTCGGCCGCCGGGAAGTCCAGCGCCGCCGCGTTGGCCACCTTGGCGCGCGCCAGCTCGCCGGCCTCCGTGGCCAGCCGGGTCGCGTTGCCGACCCGGGCGGACAGCTTCCCCTCGAGCGCGGGATTGGTCTGGTAGCTTTTCTGGAACGAGCGCGCCGCCGCCTCGCTGGACACGCGGGCCTTGGCCAGCAGGCCGAACATGGTGGCGCGGCCGTCGGCGTCGATCTGCTTCGCGGCCAGGTAGCCGGCGCCCTTGGCGCGCAGCTGGCCCGTGTTCTCGGTCAGGTGCGGCAGGTCGAACAGCACGCCGCGCATCAGGTAATAGCTGTCCGCGTCGGGATCGAGCGCCAGGCCGTAGCGGTCGGCCACGCCCTCGATCAGCAGCAGCAATACTTCACTCAGCGCGGTGTGGCCCTGGTAGCTTTCGGCCGTGCTCAGCGAGCGGGCCGCCACCCGGGCGTGCAGCGTGTTCCAGTCGCCGCGCGCCTGCGCCAGCGTCCGGGCGGTGGCGGGGTGCTCGCCCTTGAGCAGCGTGTCGATCTCGGCGAAGGTCCGGTTCACCTCCTCGGCCTTGGCGGAGCGCTGGTCGGCCAACTGGCCGGTGGTGACGTAGGCGGCCGACAGGCCGCGGTGCTGCTGCACGCGCTGCAGCAGGCGCAGCGCCGTCTCGCCCGGTTTCAGGCCGGCCTGCTCGGTCGACGAGAAGGCGATGTTCTTGTTGCTGCCCTCGATGAACAGGGCCATGGGCGGCAGCACCAGCAGCAGGCCCATGAAGCCCAGCAGCGCGAAGCGCTGCCACATTTTCATATTGTCGAGTAGTTTGGTCACGCACGCTCCCGTTGTTGGCCGAATGTTTGGCGGCTGGATAAGCCAGACTACCGCCTGGCGGCCGCGCTGTCACGGGGGCGCTGGATCAATCTCCAGGGAGTACCTGCAACGCAACACCGGAGGCCATGCCCGGCGCGCGGTGGACGCGCTGGGTGGCCTTCTGGAAGTCCTCCGGCCTGGCGTTCGGGATGTCGGTGAACGTCTGGGGATTGAGGTCGGTCAGCGGGAACCAGGAGCTTTGCACCTGCACCATGATGCGGTGGCCGCGCCGGAAGGTGTGGTGGACCTCGCCGATGCTGAAATCGAGCGCCTCCACCTTGCCCGGCGCGAGGGGCAGCGGCTGTTCGAAGCCGTGGCGGAACCTGGCGCGCAGCGGATTGCCGCGCACCAGTTGCTGGTAGCCGGCCATGACGGGCTTGGGCGGGCCGACGTCATGCTCCTCCTCCTCGTCCTTGGCCCGCTCCGGCGCCGGATAGTCGTCCGGATAGACGTCGATCAGCTTGACCACCCAGTCGCCGTCCGTGCCGGTGCTGGAGACGAACAGCCTGGGACGCACCGTGCCGGTGACCGTCACGTCCCGCTCCAGCGGCTCGCTGCGGTAGACCAGCACGTCCGGCCGGCTGGCGGCGAAGCGCTGGTCGGACACCATGTATTCCTTCGGCACGCCGGTGGCGGGGTAGCCAATGAAGGGCACCGGCCTGGCGGGATCGCTGACGTATTCGTCGTAGGCGGCGCCGGCGGCGGCGGGGGCCGCGCCCTGCTGGGTCCAGTGCAGCGTGCCGTCCGCGCCGAAGTACAGCGTGCGGGCCTGCGCCTCGCGCGGCGGCCAGGCGCCGTAGCCGCGCCACACGTTGGTGCCGGTCTCGAACACCCGCACCGGCGGCGCCGGCTTGGCCGCCACGCCCTTCAGGTGCCGCTCGAAGAAGGGCAGCAGGATCTGCTCGCGGAAGTAGTCCGAGGTGTCCGCGTCGAAGCGCACGTGGCCCAGGCGCCTGCCCCGGTCGCCCGCCCAGCCGCCATGCACCCAGGGGCCGATCACCAGGCCGTTGTAGATGCCCGGGTTGTGGCGGCCGATGGCCTGGTGGGTGGAGAAGGGACCCTGCGGGTCCTCCGCGTCGTACCAGCCGCCGACCGTCAGCACGGCGGCGCGGATGTTTCTCAGGTGCGGCGCGATGTTGCGGACCCGCCAGAACGCGTCGTAGCTGCTGTGCTCCACATTGGGCCAGAACAGCGCGCGCTGCTTGGGCGTCATCTCGGCGGCGATGTTTCGCAGCGTGCGGCGCTTGAGGAAGAAGTCGTAGCCGTCGCTCACGCCGTAATCGAAATCGTTCCAAGTGGCCGGCAGCGCCGTGGGGTTGGCCTCCTCGTTGAAGGCGGCGTAGAAGTCGAAGTTCGCCGCCAGCATGAAGGCGCCGCCATGGTAGGAGTCGTCGCCCATGTATAGGTCCGTCACCGGCGCCTGCGGCGAGGCGGCCTTGATGGCCGGGTGCGAGTCGATGATGCTGGCGCTGGTGTAAAAGCCGGGATAGGACACGCCGTGGATGCCGACCTTGCCGTTGTTGTTGGGGATGTGCTTGAGCAGCCACTCCACGGTGTCGTGCATGTCCTGGCTTTCGTTGCCCTCGCCCGGCTTGCGTTGCGGGTTCACGTGCGGCGTCATCTCCTGCCACTTCCCCTCGGACATGTAGCGCCCGCGCACGTCCTGCTTGACGAAGATGTAGCCGCTGGTCTCGAACCCGCGCCCGGGGCCGATGGCGTCCGGATAGAAGTCCACGCCGTAGCGCATCTTGCCGTCCACCTGCGCGCCGGCGCCGTAGGGCGTGCGCTGCACCAGGAAGGGGTGGGGGCGGGAGGCGTCCTTGGGCACGTACACGGCCGTGAACAGGCGCGCGCCGTCGCGCATGGGGATGCGGTATTCGTATTTGGTGTAGTGCTCGCGCAGCGACCATGTGTCGGCGGCGGGCGGCGCGGGCGCGGCGGCGTTGGCGGCCGGGCCGGCGGCCAGCAGCAGTCCCGCCAGCAAAGCGTGGACGGCGGATTGGATCAGGGGGACGGTCATGGCGATACAAGGTCGGGAATGGGCCCGACAGTGTATCGCAACCGTTTCAATTCGAATAAGTATCGCGTTTGCGCTCGTACGATTTCAGGCGGTCGAGCTTGCCGGCGTACAGCGCCGAGTCGTTCTTGGTGGTGCTGTTGTCCAGCGCCAGTTTCATGTGCTTGTCCGCCATCTTCAGGTCGCCCAGGCGCAGCGACGCGATGGCCAGCCAGAAGTGGAACTCGTGGTAATGGGGCGAGCGGTCCACCTCGCGCGCGAACAGGCTGCGGGCCTTCTTGTAGTCGCCCTCTTGCATCGCTTTCTGGCCCAGGTTGAAGTAGTGGAACGGCGGATTGGGCTCCAGCCGCGCCAGCTGGGCCTTCAGCGCGTCCGCCTCCGCCGAGCGGCCCTGGCCGGCCAGCACCTGCGCCAGGTTGAACATGGCGATGGTGCTGTTCGGCTGCAGCGCGTAGGCGTGCCGCAGCGCCGTCTCGGCCTCCGGCAGGTTGCCGTGGTGCTGGTAGATGATGCCCAGCGTGTTGTACGAATTGAAGAAGGCGGGATCGTGCTCGATGGCCTTGCGCGCCCACCAGTAGGCGCTGTCCAGGTCGTGCCGCACCAGCGATTCGGCGGCGCGGTTGTTCATGAACATGGCCACCACGGTGCGTTCCTCGATGGGCGTGGTGACCAGGTTCGCGATCTCCTCGGGCGGCTGGAAATCGATCACCATGAACTTGTTGCGGTCGTAGCTGCGGGTGTCGTCGATGCGGTTCTTGCCCAGCACCAGGTTGACGTGGCCGCTGGCGAAGTACAGCGTGCCGGTGCGGCTCCAGGTCTCCTCCACCGTCACGTTCTGGAACTGCACGTTCATGTCCATCTCGCGCGCCAGCGCGGCCGTCATGATCACCAGCGACAGGCAGTTGCCGCGGCGCGCGGCGAAGGTCTGGGCGGCGTTGCGGGTCATCGCGGAATCGTATTCGAGCTGCAGCTTTTCCTTCTTGTACAGCGCGTCGAACAGGGCCACCTGGCGGTCCTTCTTCTCCTCGCCGCGCACGATGTCCTGCGCGTACTTCTTCATTTCCGGCGTGACGGCGAAGATCTGTTCGGCGCCGATGTCGGGGCCGGCTTTGGCGAACAGCTGGTCCTTGAACAGATGGGCCGTGGGCGGCGGCGCCATGCCGGCGCAGCCGCCCAGCAGCAGCGAGAAAATGGCGGGTAGCAGAACAACAACGAGTCGTTTCATGATGGCACCTCTCATGAAACCAGTATCCTCGGCCGCCCCGGCGCTGTCAAACGCCAGTTATGCGGCGGTGCAGCGTGGCTCAGGCCAGGGGTTGCGGGTCCACCGGCCGGCCCTGCGCGTCGTAGAGGGACGCCACCGAGATGGCGTCCGCCGGCAGGCCGATGGTGGCCAGCGCGTCGGCCACGTCGTCCACTTCCAGCTGCAGGTCGCAACCGAGGTCGATCGGCTTGTCGCAGGAGGCCAGCGGCTGGCCGTAGCCGTCGCCGGCGGGATACAGGTTCACGCGCAGCATCATGTCGCCGCGCGCGTCGGCCGGGGCGATCACCGCGCGGGCGCCGTCCTGCCCGGCCAGCGCCTGGCCCAGCTGCGCCATCATTTCCAGGGTCGCGTGCTCGGCCAGCGCCTGTTCGCGCGCGCTGAAGAACAGGTCCTGGTACAGGAAATTCAATCGCAGCGCGGCGGCGCGCTCGCCGCGCGCCAGGCAGCGCCGCACCAGCGGCGCGGCGTCCACCGTCCACTGGCGGTAGCGCTCCATGCGGGCGGCGTAATAGTCGTCCTGGCCCTGCTCGTCCTCCGGCGCCTGGTAGAAGGCGTCGTCCACCCGCTTCAGCGCGAAGCCCAGCAGCATGCGCAGTTCGACCGCGCTGTCGCCGGGGCCGAAGGCGGTGGCGGACCAGCCGCCCATGCTGCGCTCCAGCGCCGGCGCGGCGGACAGTTTTTTCTCCGTCATCGAGGCCGCCGCCTCGCGCACCATGGCGTTCAGCTGGCCGAAGGTGACGCGGTTGATCTCGCCCAGGTCGTAGGCGTGGCGCACCAGCACCACCTTGGCGTCCGGGCTTTCCAGGCCGGCGGCGTTGAAGCTGGCGCGCAGCGCGTCGAACGCCTCCTCGTCCTGGAACTCGTCCGCCTGCGCCAGGCCGCCCGCGCTGTGCACGAACACCGGGATGGCGAAGGCGTTCACCTCCAGGTCCGGCGCGCCCTCGCGGCGGATGTGGATGGTGCCGGCCGCCTCCTCGACGGTGTCGCTCAGCAGCCGGTAGGCGCCCACGTCCTCGAAGCGCGCCAGCTCGACGGCGCTGTACAGCAGCTCGTCCTTCTGCTGCTGCACGTACTTGCGCACCTGGCGCACGAAATCGTTCTGCTTCTGGCGCAGTTCCGCGGCCAGCGCGTCGCCGCCGCGTTGCTTGCCGGCGGGGCCGGTGTCGTCCTCCTCGCGCTCGGCCAGCTCCAGGGCCAGCGCGCACAGGGCGGCGCTCAGGGTTTCGTCTTTGTCTTCGGGGGGCGTGCTGTTCTTGCGCGGGGCGGGGCGCTTATTCTTGGGCATGTGCTTGTGTGTGGTGGATCATTGATGGTCGATGTGGAAGGTCTCGTGCAGCTCGTCCAGCAGGTCGTCGGTCTCGTCCTCGGTCAGGCCGAGGTGGGCGCAGGCGGCCTCGCCGCCCTTGTCCCATTCCAGCGAGTCGCCGTTGCCGTTGTAGCGCTGTATGCCCTTCTCGGCCAGCACCGACAGCGCGATCAGCGAGCGCACCGCGTCGTCGGTGGCGTCGTCGTCCATGACCTCGTAGTCGTGGTGGTGCAGGATGGCCCACGACACGTCCGGCGACAGGCCCCAGTTGCGCGCCAGCAGGCAGCCGATGGCGGCGTGGTTGGTGCTGTGGCGGGCGTCCTCGATGGCGGTGATCTTGCGCGCGGGGTCGTGCTGCGCGGCGGCGAAGGTGTCCTGGTAGTCCGGGAAGCGCTGCATCAGCAGCGGCACGCCGATGTCGCAGAACAGGCCGAAGGTGTGGGCGATGTCCGGCGGCGCGATGCGCAGCTTGCGCGAGGTGAACACCAGCGCCTGGGCGCGGCGCGCCGAGGTCTCCCAGAAGCTGTCCAGCGCGGCGTCGTCGCCGGCGATGGCCTGGCGCGCCAGCAGCCCGGTCAGCAGGGCTGCGCACTGGTTGATGCCGAGGAAGTTGATGGCCTGCTCCACCGACTTGGCCTTGCGCGCGGCGCCGAAATAGGGCGAATTGGCCAGCTTGAGCAGCGCGCCGGACATGCCGACGTCGTTGCCGATGATGCGGGCGATGCGGCGCGGCGACGGGTCCGGGTCGGCCAGTTCGCGCTGCAGGTCCACCAGCAGGCTGGGACGCGGCGGGATGCGGATGGAGCGCAGCAACGCGTCTTCTACCGTCGTCTCGATTACCGGGGCTGGGGCGGCTACTGTGGTCATGGCGTGCGGATGAAAACGATGTCAACCTGAACTATAGCCTACAAAAGCTTGCGCTGGCGTAAGTATGAACCCTGATTATCGCCCGGGATTGGCGGCCGTGGCGCAAAAAGCCGAGGTAAATTCCCACAAAGGTGG
Source organism: Pseudoduganella namucuonensis (assembly GCF_900116645.1). Lineage (GTDB taxonomy): Bacteria > Pseudomonadota > Gammaproteobacteria > Burkholderiales > Burkholderiaceae_D > Rugamonas > Rugamonas namucuonensis. The sequence goes on from NZ_FPBO01000013.1 coordinate 77,566, forward strand.
CGAATTCGTGGAAATCGCATCGGAATAGTGGCGCTTCGATAATGATGGCTTCGGTATGATTGCCAACATGACCAGCCGAAACACCACCGTCCTCGCGGGCATCGACTTCAACGCGCCGTCCTTCGTCGTGGCTCCTCAATTGATAGGCACCACCGTGCTGGTGAACGGCGCCGGCGGGCGCATCGTGGAAGTGGAGGCCTACGACCGCGACGATCCCGCCTCGCACACCTACGGCGGACCGAGCGCGCGCAACGCCGCCATGTTCGGGCCGCCCGCGCACGCCTATGTGTACCTGTCGCACGGCATCCACTGGTGCTTGAACTTCGTCTGCCAGGAGGAGGGGCACGGGGCGGGGGTGCTGATCCGGGCGATCGAGCCGCTGCGCGGGCTGGAGGCGATGCGGGTCCGCCGCGGGCAACTGGACGAGCGCATGCTGTGTTCCGGGCCGGGCAAGCTGTGCCAGGCGATGGCGGTCACGCGGGAGCACAACGGGCTGTCGCTGGCGGGCGCGCCGTTCGCGCTGGCGGCGCGCGATCCGGCGGTGGAGGTGGCGGTGGTGGCGGGGCCGCGCATCGGCATCTCGAAGGCGGTCGAGGTGCCATGGCGGTTCGGCGAAGCCGGCTCGCGTTTCCTGAGCCGGCCGTTCCGCTGAAAACCAGAGGCGGCGGCCGGGGTCAGACCCGCCGGGTCTGACCCCAGAAGTTCGCCCGCGGTTTTGGCGCGCCGGCCTGGGAAGGGTCGCCCAGCACCCGCGGCGGCCTCGCCGCGGCGTGGCGCTCCGGTAGTTCCCCGCCGGCGCCGGCGTCCTCGTCGAGCTTGAAGACGCCCACCGCCCGCGACAGGTTCTCCGCCTGGTCCTGCAGGCTTTCCGCCGCCGCCGCCGCCTGTTCCACCAGCGCGGCGTTCTGCTGCGTCACGTCGTCGATCTGGGTGACCGCCTGGTTCACCTCCGCGATGCCGCGCGCCTGGTCGGCGCTGGCCTGGCTGATGCGCTCGATGATCTCGTTCACCCGCCGCACCGAGGCGACGATGTCGCCCATGCTGCCGCCGGCCTGGTTCACGCACGCGCTGCCGCTGTCGATGGTGGCGACCGAGGCCGAGATCAGCCCCTTGATCTCCTTGGCCGCCGCCGCCGAGCGCTGCGCCAGCGTGCGCACCTCCGCCGCCACCACGGCGAAGCCGCGGCCGGACTCGCCCGCGCGCGCCGCCTCCACCGCCGCGTTCAGCGCGAGGATGTTGGTCTGGAAGGAAATGCCGTCGATCACGCCGATGATCTCGACGATCTTGCGCGAGCTGGAACGGATCGATTCCATGCTGGCCACCGCCTGCGCCACCGACGCGCCGCCCTGGCCAGCCAGGCTGCTGGCGTTGGCCGACAGCTCGCAGGCCAGGCGCGCGTTGTCGGCGTTCTGGCGCACGGCCCGGGTCAGGTCCTGCATCGCGCTGGCGGTCTCCTCCAGCGAGCCGGCCTGGCGCTCGGTGCGGGTGGACAGGTCCAGGTTGCCGCTGGCGATCTCGTGCGAGGCGGTGTCGATGGAATGCACCGCGCCCAGGATCGTGCGCAGCGTCTGGTTCAGGTTGGCGATGGTCTGGTCCAGCACGCGCGCCGTCTGCGCGATCTCGTCGCGGCCCTCGTTGGGCCGGCCCCGCAGCAGGCGGCCGGCCGCCATGCCGCGCACCGTGTCGGCGATGGCGCGGATGTCGCGCAGCAGCGCCGCGCGCACGCGCATCGTCGCCAGCAGCGACACCACGATGGACAGCAGCACCAGCGAGGCCATGGTCCGTCCCAGCGCCTGGAACTCGGCCTGCGCCCGCGCGTGGGCCTCTTCGCCGAGCGCCTTTTCGGTGGCCGCCAGCTTGCCCAGCTCCTCGTTCAGGCGCACGAACTGCGCCTCGGCCTTTTGCATGGAATTGGTGGCGATGGACTGGTCCACCTGCGCCAGTTCCATGGTCTCCAGCACCGCCTTGCGGTAGCCCGCCAGCGCCTGCGCGCCGGCGTCCAGGATCGGGCGTTCGGACGGCCCGGCCAGCTTGGCCAGCTCGTCCAACTGCTGTCCCACGCCGGCGTGGCGCGTGCGGATCTGCGCGCTCAGCGCGTCGAGCCGCGACTGCGCGAAGCTGCCGTTGACCCAGGCCAGCAACTGATAGATGTTGGCGTGCGCGTGGCGCGCGTCGGCCGTCACGTTGGCGGTGGCCTGCAGGCGGGCGGCGCGCACCCGCACCAGGTTCTCCATCGATGCGTTCTGGCGCACCATGCCGTAGTAAGCGCTGGCGGACACCGCCGCCAGCAGCACCAGCACGAGGCCGGGCGCCAGCAGCAGTTTGGGGCCGATACGTAGTCTGTTCAGCATGATGCGCTCCCGGGGCGGTGGCTACTTTTTGTAGATGCCGGCTTCCAGCACCACGTCGCCCACCCGCAGGATGTAGGTGGTCTTGGGCTCGATCTTGCCGCTGGTGGGGTTCTTGTACATGTAGTCGACCCAGCCCTTGCCCTTCTTGGCGGCCAGCTCGATGATCTCGCGCCGGTACTTCTTGCCGCTGGCGTCGGGCACGTCGGTGAGGTCCTTGCCGACGATGGAGGGGTTGATCGGATGCGCCAGCACGATGCCGGTCTGCAGGTCGCGCATGTCCACGTACAGCGAGCCCTGGACGAAGTCCGGGTCCTTGGCCGTGATCTTCTTCATCATCTCCTCCTTGCCGTGCGCCTTCATGTAGGCGGCGCCGCGCTCGGCCATGGCGATCGCGTCCTTCTCGGTCGGCTCGGCGCTGGCGGCCGCGTAGGCCGTGGCGAGGCACAGCAGGGTGCCGGTCAATATGCGGGTCGTAACGGGTTTCATATCCACTCCTTTGGGTTGGTTGGCGCATGGCTAATGTACGCCGCTTGCCTTGCTGAAAAATTGCGCAAACGCAAAGTTGAGATGCGGCACTAACTTGCATCAAGGCATGGACCTTATTTCCATATGGATATTGATATTGGGCAATTCGACCGGGTGTGCGCCGCCTACGATGAAGTTCCCGACGCACCCAACCCACAGGAGAACCGCGATGTCCGACACAGCGCCCGAGAAGTTCAAGCCCTACACACGCCAGACCATCAAGCAGGCCCGCCAGTGGGAATGGATGGACGAGGAGTTGCGCGAGGCCGTGCAGGTGGTGTCGCACGTGCTGCCCTTCCGCACCAACGAGTACGTGCTGGACCGGCTGATCGACTGGAACAACATCCCCGACGATCCGATCTACCGCCTGGTGTTCCCGCACCGCGACATGCTGCCGCCGCAGGAGTACGCCCACCTGCGCGACCTGGTGCTGGTGCAAAAGGACGAGCGGGCCATCGCGCAGTACGTGCACGGCATCCGCATGCGCATGAACCCGCACCCGGCCGGGCAGATGACGCACAACGTGCCGCGGGTGAACGACGCGCCGCTCAAGGGCCTGCAGCACAAGTACAAGGAAACCGTGCTGTTCTTCCCCAGCGCCGGCCAGACCTGCCACGCCTATTGCACCTTCTGCTTCCGCTGGCCGCAGTTCGTGGGCATGGACGACATGAAGTTCGACGCGCGCGAGACCACGCAGCTGGTGTCCTACCTGCGCACGCATCCGGAGGTGACGGACGTGCTGATCACCGGCGGCGACCCGCTGATCATGAACACCCGCTCGCTGGCCGAGTTCATCGAGCCGCTGCTGGCGCCGGAGCTGGCGCACATCCAGAACATCCGCATCGGCACCAAGTCGGTGGCGTACTGGCCGCAGCGCTTCGTCAGCGACAAGGACGCCGACGACCTGCTGCGGCTGTTCGAGCGGGTGGTCGCGTCGGGCAAGAACATGGCCATCATGGGGCACTACAACCACGCGGTGGAGCTGCGCCAGGAGATCGCGCAAAAGGCCGTCAAGCGCATCGTCGGCACCGGCGCCACGCTGCGCATGCAGGGCCCGCTGATCCGCCACATCAACGAGGACCCGAAAAGCTGGGCCGAGCTGTGGACCACCGGCGTGCGGCTGGGCGCGATCCCTTACTACATGTTCGTCGAGCGCGACACCGGGCCGCGCGAGTACTTCGCGCTGCCGCTGGCACGCGCGCACGAGATCTTCCAGCAGGCCTACCAGATGGTGTCCGGCCTGTCGCGCACCGTGCGCGGGCCGTCGATGAGCGCCTTCCCGGGCAAGGTGGCGATCGACGGCGTGGCCCACATCGGCGGCGAGAAGGTGTTCGCGCTGCAGTTCCTGCAGGCGCGCAACCCGGACTGGGTGCGCCGGCCCTTCTACGCCAAGTTCGATCCGGACGCCACCTGGCTGGACCACCTGGTGCCCGCCTTCGGCAAGGAGCGGTTCTTCTTCGAGGAGGACGAGCCCATGCCGCGCAAGGTGATCCACCTGGCCACGGCGCACGCCCCGACACCCGCCGCGCGCACCGAGGAGCCAGCCCTCGCCGCGAGCAACGCCGCATGAGAAGGAGCGCCCCATGGCACATGCCGATTTTCCGGGCGGCGCGCGCGCCGCCACCACGAACGGCCGGGACCGCGCCGCCGCGCAGGGCGGGCCGGTTCCAGCGGCCGGCCGCCCCGCCGGGGCGCCGGCGCGGTCCTGGCTGGAGTACGGCGTGCCGGCCGTGATCGGCCGCGTGCGCGAACCGGGCACCCTGTCCGGCCTGGCCATGTTCTGCCTGGTGTTCATGCCGTTCGCGCTGGGCCACTTCCTTTCCAGCCTGCTGCGCAACATCAACGCGGTGCTGGCGCCGCAACTGCTGACCGAACTGGCGCTGACGCCGGGCCAGCTCGGCCTGTTGACCAGCGCCTGCTTCCTCACCTTCGCCCTGGTGCAGCTGCCGATCGGCATGGCGCTGGACCGCTTCGGCCCGCGCCGCGTGCAGTTCGCCATGCTGATGGTGGCCGCCATCGGCACCATGGCCTTCGCCGGCAGCCGCGAGTTCACCCAGCTGATGGTGGCCCGCGCGGTGATGGGGGTGGGGCTGGCGGGCTGCTTCATGGCCGCCGTCAAGGCCATCTCGACCTGGATCTCGCCGGCCAAGCTGCCCTCGGTGCAGGGCTACCTGATCGCCGTCGGCGGCCTGGGCGCGGCCAGCTCCACGCTGCCGGTGCGCCTGGCGCTGCAGTACACGGACTGGCGCTGGCTGTTCATCCTGCTGGCGGGCGGCTGCGCCATCGTCGCGCTGCTGATCTACCTGCTCGCGCCCACGCCGCCGGCCGCGCCGCCCAAGCCCTTCACGCGCCGCATGCTGGGCGAGATCTGCGGCCACCCCGCCTTTCGCGAAACGGCCGGCCTGGTGCTGCTGCCGCACGCGGTGTTCTTCGGCATCCAGGGCCTGTGGATCGCGCGCTGGCTGGCCGACGTGGCGCGCTTCCCCGAGCAGGCCATCGCCTGGCTGCTGTACCTGGGCATGGCCGGCGTGATTTTCGGCGCCATCTCGGTGGGCATGATCACCGAGTGGGCGGCGCGGCGCGGCATCGCGCCGTTGACGGTGGCCGCCGCGGGCATCGCGCTGTTCATCGCCATCCAGTGCGGCTTCGTGCTGAACTGGCGGCCCAGCTACCAGCTGCTGTCGGTGCTGTTCACGCTGGTGGGCACCATCACCGGCATCGAGTACGCCATCGTCGCGCAGGCCATGCCGCCGGCGCTGACGGGGCGCGCCTCGACCTGCTTGAACCTGTTCATCTTCCTGGCCGCCTTCGCGGTGCAGGCGGGCTTCGGCCTGGTGGTGGGATTGTGGTCGCCGGACCTGACGCGGCACCATCCGGCCATCGCCTACCAGACCGCGTTCGGCTTGCTGGTGCTGCTGCAGCTGCCCGGACTGGCCGTGTTCTGCTGGCGCCGCTGGACGCGAAGGCGGCGCGATTCGGGCACGCCCGCGCCATCCGGTAAAATGGCGGCGTTAATCTCGAAGGAAGAATATGAAACTGGTTCGTTATGGCCGTCCCGGCAAAGAGAAACCCGGCCTGATTGATGATGAGGGCAAGCTGCGCGACCTGTCCGGCGTGATCGACGACATCGGCCCCGAGCAGCTGTCGGACAAGGCGCTGCGCAAGCTGTCCAGGATCGAGCCAGCCTCGCTGCCGGCGGTGCGCGGCAATCCCCGCATGGGCGTGCCGGTGGCCAGGGTGGGCAAGTTCATCGGCATCGGCCTGAACTACCACGAGCACGCGCGCGAGATGGACTTGCCGGTGCCGAAGGAACCCATCGTGTTCATGAAGGCCGTCACCAGCCTGTCCGGCGCGGACGATCCGGTGATGCTGGCCAAGGGCTCGCGGAAGACCGACTGGGAAGTGGAGCTGGGCGTCGTCATCGGCACCCGCGCGCGCCACGTCTCCGTGGAGGAGGCCGAGAAGCACATCGCCGGCTACTGCGTGGTGAACGACGTGACCGAGCGCGAGTACCAGCTCGAGCGCGGCGGCCAGTGGGACAAGGGCAAGGGCTGCGACACCTACGGCCCGGTGGGCCCGTGGCTGGTCACGCGCGACGAGGTGTACCGGCCGGACCGGCTGGACCTGTACCTGGAGGTGAACGGCAAGCGCATGCAGACCGGCAGCACCGAGGACATGATCTTCTCGGTGCCGCAAATCGTCAGCTACCTGTCGCGGTTCATGACGCTGGAGCCGGGCGACGTGATCGCCACCGGCACGCCGCCCGGCGTGGGCAACGCGCGCAAGCCGAAGCGCTTCCTGAAGAAGGGCGACTTCATGCGCCTCGGGATCGCGGGTTTGGGCGAGCAGCAGCAGGATGTGATCTCCTTCCAGCAGTATTGAGCGGGGCCGTGTCATGCCAGGGCGCGCGCCAGCGCGTCCCCGAGCCGCGCCACGATCTCCCCCAGGTCGTCCTCGGTGGCGATGAACGGCGGCGCCAGCAGCACGTGGTCGCCCCTTTCGCCGTCGATGGTGCCGCCCATCGGGTACACCATCAGCCCGCAGGCCATGGCCTGCGCCTTCACCGCCGCGTGCAGTTTCAGCTCCGGCGCGAAGGGCTCCTTGCTGTCGCGGTCCTTCACCAGCTCCAGCGCCCAGAACAGGCCGCGGCCGCGGATGTCGCCCACGTGCGGATGGTCGCCGAAGGCGTCGCGCAGCATGCGGCGCAGGGCCGCGCCGCGCACGGTCACGGCGCCCAACAGGCAGTCGCGCTGTATCACGCGCTGCACCGCCAGCGCCGCCGCCGCCGCCACCGGATGGCCGACGTAGGTGTGGCCGTGCTGGAACACGCCGCTGCCGCCGCGCATGCGCTGCACCACGTGGTTGCGCGCGACCACCGCGCCGATCGGCTGGTAGCCGGCGCCCAGCCCCTTGCCCAGGGCGACGATGTCCGGCAGGATGTTCTCCTGCTCGAAGGCGTACAGGGTGCCGGTGCGGCCCATGCCGCACATCACCTCGTCGGCGATCAGCAGCACGCCGTGGCGGTCGCACACTTCGCGCACCGCCTTGAAGTAGCCCGGCGTGGCCGGGATCGCGCCGCCGGTGGCGCCCACCACGGTCTCGGCGCAGAAGCCGATCACGTTCTCGGGGCCGGCCGCGACGATCGCGGCGTCCAGCTCCGCCGCCAGCGTGGCGGTGTAGTCGCCCAGCGTCTGCCCCTGGCCGCGGTCGCGGTATTCGTAGCAGGCCGACACCCGCTTGACGTCCATCAGCAGCGGCGCGAAGGGCTTGCGGCGGAACTCGTTGCCGCCCAGCGCCAGCGCGCCCAGCGTGTTGCCGTGGTAGCTCTGGCGGCGCGCGATGAACACGCTGCGCTGCGTCTCGCCCGCCTCGACGAAGTACTGGCGCGCCATCTTCAGCGCCGTCTCGATCGCCTCCGAGCCGCCCGACACCAGGTACACGTGATCCAGGTCGCCCGGCGCGTCGTAGGCCATGCGCGCCGCCAGTTCCTCCGCCACGTCGGTGGTGAAGAAGGAGGTGTGGGCGTAGGCCAGCCTGTCGATCTGCTGGTGCATCGCCTCCAGCACGTCGCGGTGGCTGTGGCCCAGCGAGGAGACGGCCGCGCCGCCGCTGGCGTCCAGGTAGGTGCGGCCGCGGCTGTCGACGATGGTCATGCCGTGGCTGCCGACGGCGACGGGAGGCGTCTGGCGCAGGTTGCGGTGGATGATGTAGGTCATGGCGTCCCTCGTGTTGATTGTCGGAAAGGGCACGATAGACCCCGGGGCACCGGCGGTTTTTGATTTTTCGCCAATCCTGTGCGAATATTTTCATTCCTACAACAACGAGGGAAGTCCATGCCAGGCAAGCCTACCGCCATAGACCGGCTGCCGCCGATACCGCCGGAGCGGCTCACGCAGGCGCAACGGGTCGCCGCCCAGGCCATCATCGACGGCCCGCGCGGCGCGCTGTACGGGCCGTTCGTGCCGCTGATCCGCAGCCCGGAATTGATGGAGTGCGCCCAGCGCATGGGCGAATACCTGCGCTACCGCAGCGCCATCGGCCTGCGCCTGTCGGAACTGGCCATCCTGGTCACGGCGCGGCAGTGGGACCAGCAGGTGGAGTGGGCCATCCACGCGCCGATCGCCGAGGCGGAGGGCGTTGCGCCGGACACCATCGCCGCCATCGCCGCCGGCCGCCGGCCCGGCGCCATGCCGGACGACGAGGCGCTGGTGCACGACTTCTGCGTCGAGCTGCACCGCGCCAAGCGGGTGGCCGAGCCGACCTACCAGGCCGCGCTGGCCCGCTTCGGCGAGCAGGGCGTGGTGGACCTGATGGGCTTGAACGGCTACTACACCTTCCTGGCCATGGTGATGAACGCGGCGCAGTCGGCCGCGCCGCCGTCGGCGGCCGCCCCATTGCCCGATATCAACGCCGCTATGTGTGGCAGCGTACAGATGGACGCGCCCCCGCCCGGATAATCGTCCGCATCCCTATGGAGGCGAGATGGATGACACCGATGAAGGCCGGCCCGCTCCGGACCCGTTGCCCGAGGCCGGACCGGCGCTGACGCGGCGCGGCTTCCTGCAATCGGCGCTGGCCGCGGCGGCCGCCGCGCGGGCGCCGGCGGCGCCGGCCGCGCCGCGCGACACGGCGGCCGCCACGCCGCTGGCGCCGCGCCGGCCGGTGCGGCTGAACATCAACGGCAAGGAGCACAGCCTGTCGCTGGAGCCGCGCGTGACGCTGCTGGACGCGCTGCGCGAATCGCTGGGCATGACCGGCACCAAGAAAGGCTGCGACCGCGGCCAGTGCGGCGCCTGCACCGTGCTGGTGAACGGCCGCCGCGTCAATGCCTGCCTGTCGCTGGCCGTGATGCACGAGGGCGACGAGGTGCTCACCATCGAGGGCCTGGCCATGGAGGGCGAGCTGTCGCCGCTGCAGGCCGCCTTCATCGAGCACGACGCCTTCCAGTGCGGCTATTGCACGCCGGGCCAGATCTGCTCGGCCACCGCGCTGCTGGCCGAGGTGCGGGCGGGCGAGGCCAGCGCGGTGACGCCGGACGTGCGCCGGGCCGTCAGCGCCTGGACCGACGACGAGATCCGCGAACGCATGAGCGGCAACCTGTGCCGCTGCGGCGCCTATCCCAACATCGTGGCCGCGATCCGCAGCGTCGCCATCGTCAAGACCTGAGCGGGACCGCCATGGAATCGATCTATTACGAGCGCGCCAGGGACCTGCGCCACGCCCTGCAGCTGGGCCGCCAGCCCGGCGCGCGCTACATCGCCGGCGGCACCAACCTGCTGGACCTGATGAAGGGCGGCGTCGAACGGCCGATGCGGCTGGTGGACATCGGCCGCGCGGGCCTGGACCAGATCTTCGAGCAGCCCGACGGCACCATGCGCCTGGGCGCCACCGTGCGCAACAGCGACACCGCCAACCACGCGCTGATACGCGAGCGCTATCCGCTGCTGACGCGGGCGCTGCTGTCCGGCGCCTCGCCGCAGCTGCGCAACATGGCCACCACCGGCGGCAACCTGCTGCAGCGCACCCGCTGCCCCTACTTCACCGACACCGCCTTCGACAAGTGCAACAAGCGCATGCCCGGCTCCGGCTGCGCGGCCAGGGAGGGCTACAACCGCATCCACGCCATCCTGGGCGCCAGCGACGCCTGCATCGCCGTCAACCCGTCCGACATGAGCGTGGCCCTGGCCGCGCTGGAGGCCGTGGTGCTGGTGGCCGGCGGCGACGCGGGGGCGGACAATCCGCGCCGCGTCCCCATCGCCGACTTCCACCGCCTGCCCGGCGCCACGCCGCAGCAGGACACGGCGCTCCGGCCGGGCGAGTTGATCGTCGCCGTCGAGCTGCCCGCGCCGCGGCACGACCGCCACCACTACCTGAAGGTGCGCGACCGCGCCAGCTACGCCTTCGCGCTGGTGTCGGTGGCGGTGCTGCTGCGCATGGAGGGCCGCGTGGTCCGCCAGGCCCGCGTGGCGCTGGGCGGCGTGGCGCACAAGCCGTGGCGCGTGCCGGAGGCGGAGGCGATGCTGCAGGGCGTGCCGCCGAGCGACGAGGTCAGCCGGCAGGCCGCGGCGCGCATGCTGGCCGGCGCCAACGGCTACCGGGACAACCAGTTCAAGATCGAACTGGCGCAGCGCGCCATCGTGCGCGCGGTGCGCGAGGCGGCGGAATCGGCGGAATCGGCGGGGGGAACGGCATGAGCGCACGCACGGGCATACTCGGCACCGGCATGGACCGCAGCGACGGCCGCCTCAAAGTCACCGGCGCGGCGCGCTTCTCGGCCGAGCACCCGGTGCCGCGCGCCGCGCACGCCGTGATCGTGCAGAGCGCCATCGCCAAGGGCCGGATCGCCTCCATCGACGCCCGCGCGGCCGAGGCCATGCGCGGCGTGCTGCTGGTGATGACGCACAAGAACGCGCCCGACCTGCCGGCGCCCAGGCCGCCCGCCCAGGACGGGCAGCCGCCCGGTCCCAAACTGAGCCTGCTGCAGGACGACGAGGTGTTCTACAACGGCCAGCCCATCGCCGTGGTGGTGGCCGACACGCTGGAGCACGCGCAGGACGCGGCCCGCCGCGTCAAGGTGCGCTACGCGCCGCAGAAGGCGCTGCTGGACTACAAGCTGGCCAGGCTGGAGGGGCGCAAGCCGGCGTCGCGGCCGGAGCGCCCGGCGGACACCAGCCGCGGCAACGTGCCCGGCGCCATGGCGCGCGCCGCCGTGAAGGTGGACGCGCTCTACACCACGCCCATCGAGAACCACAACCCGATGGAGCCGCACGCCACCATCGCGGCCTGGGAGGGCGACACGCTGACGCTGTACGACTCCACGCAGAACGTCTCCGGCGTGCGCAAGACGGTGGCGGCGAGGCTGGGCATCGCGCCGGAAAATGTGCGCGTGATCTGCCCCTACGTGGGCGGCGGCTTCGGCTGCAAGGGCAACACATGGTCGCACGTGGTGCTGGCCGCGATGGCGGCCAGGGAGGCGGGATGCCCGGTCAAGCTGGCGCTGGAGCGCACGCAGATGTACGGCCCGGTCGGCGCGCGGCCCATGACGGAGCAGCACCTGGGCCTGGGCGCGGCGGCCGACGGCAAGCTGGCCGCCGTCACGCACGACACCATCTCGCACACCTCCTTCCTGGACGACTTCACCGAGCCATGCGGCGCGGCCACCCGCATCCTGTACGCCAGCGACAGCCTGCGCACCACGCAGCGCCTGGCCACCATGAACCTGGGCGTGCCGACCTATATGCGCGCGCCGGGGGAGGCCAGCGGCAGCTTCGCGCTGGAGTCCGCGCTGGACGAACTGGCCTACGCGCTGGGGATGGACCCGGTGCGGCTGCGGCTGCGGAACTACGCCGAGCGGGACCCCGAAAAGGACCTGCCCTGGTCCAGCAAGTCGCTGCGCGAATGCTACCGGGTCGGCGCGGAGCGCTTCGGCTGGGCCAGGCGCTCGCCGGCGCCCGGGTCGATGCGCGCCGGCCGCGCGCTGGTGGGCTGGGGCATGGCGACGGCCACCTATCCCGCCAACCGCCAGCCCGCGAGGGCCTCCGCGACCATCCTGGCGGACGGCACGGCCGTGGTGCGCAGCGGCTCGCACGAGCTGGGCACCGGCACCTACACGGTGATGACGCAGATCGCGGCCGAGGCCCTGGGCCTGCCGGTGGACCGGGTGAGGTTCGAGCTGGGCGACACCGCGATGCCGCAGGCGCCGGTGTCGGGCGGCTCGATGACGGTGGCCAGCGTCGGCCCCGCCGTGCACGCCGCGGCCAGGACCGCGCGCGACGCGCTGGTGGCCATGGCGGTCGCCGATCCGGCCTCGCCGCTGCACCGCGCCGACGACGTGACGGTGGAAAACGGCTGGCTGCTGCGGCGCGGCGCGCCGGACACGCGCGAGCCGGTGGCGGCGGTCATCGCCCGCCACGGCGGCGAGGCGGTGCACGCCGACAGCCAGGCCGCCCCGGGCGACGAGCGCAAGCAGTACTCCATGCACTCCTTCGGCGCCGTCTTCGTGGAGGTGCACGTGGACCCGGACCTGGGCACGATACGCGTGCCGCGCGTGGTGGGAGCCTATGGCGTGGGACGGCTGATGAACGCCAAGACGGGGCACAGCCAGCTGATGGGCGGCATCGTCTGGGGTCTGGGCATGGCGCTGACGGAAAAGACGGAGATGGACTGGCGCACGGGGAGGGCGGTCAACGCCAACCTGGCGGACTACCACGTGCCCGTGAACGCGGACGTGGGCGCGATCGACATCACGGTGGTGGACGAGCACGACCCGCACATCAACGCGCTGGGCGCCAAGGGCATAGGGGAGATAGGGATCACCGGCGTGGCGGCGGCCGTGGCCAACGCCGTCTACCACGCGACCGGCAAACGCTTCCGCGATTTGCCGATCACCCCGGACAAGATGATCTAAAAAAACGGGGACAGACGGGGGCGCCGAGTCCACGTTTTTCGAGAAATATTTCCTCGAAAACGTGGTCTGTCCCCGGTTTTACGCCAGCACGCGTTTCAGCCAGGCGCCGATGTGCTCGACCTCTTCCTGGCACAGCGAGTGCTGCATGTAGTAGTCGTGCCACTCCACGTCGTAGCCCAGCGACTTCAGCAGGTCGCGCGAGGCCTCGGCGCGGGCCACCGGGATCACCGGGTCCATGCGGCCGTGCACCATGAAGATCGGCGTTTGCAGGCTCGCCTCGCTGCGCTCGGCCGCCACCACGTTCGCCAGCGGCACGTAGCCGGACAGGCACATCAGCCCCGCCAGCTTCTCGGGATGGCGCAGGCCGGCCTGCAAGGTCATCGCGCAGCCCTGCGAGAAGCCCGCCACGATGATGCGCCCGGCCGGAATCCCGCGCGCCTTTTCACGGGCGATCAGCGCCTCCACCTGCAGCTGCGAGGCGCGCAGGCCCTTCTCGTCCTCCTGGCGGCCCAGGTCGGTGTGGATGATGTCGTACCAGGCGCGCATCACGTAGCCGTTGTTGATGGTCACCGGCATGGTGTTCGCGTGCGGGAAGATGAAGCGGATGGCGGGCAGGCCGCTCAGGTCCAGCTCGTTCACCATGGGCACGAAGTCGTTGCCGTCGGCGCCCAGGCCGTGCATCCAGATGATGGACACGGTGGGATTGGCGCCCGATTCGATTTCAATGTTTTCCAGCAGTGCGGTCATAAGGCTTTCCTCAGTTGGCGGGGGCGGGCTTCAGGGCCGATTTGGGCCGGAACGCCTTGCACACCGCCGGATTGGTTTCCATGTACGGGCCGCCGATCAGGTCCACGCAGTAGGGCACGGCGGCGAAGATGCCGCCCACCAGCTGCTTGCCGTCGGCGTCCCTCAGGCCTTCCAGGGTTTCCTTGATGGCCTTGGGCTGGCCGGGCAGGTTCATCACCAGGGCGGCGTGGTCGGGCGTTTCGCGGATCACGGCGGTCTGGCGCGACAGGATGGCGGTCGGCACGAAAGCGAGGCTGATCTGGCGCATCTGCTCGCCGAAGCCCGGCATTTCCTTGGTGGCGATGGCCAGCGTGGCCTCCGGCGTCACGTCGCGGCGCGACGGGCCGGTGCCGCCGGTGGTCAGCACCAGGTGGCAGCGCGCGCCGTCCACCAGTTCCACCAGCGTGGCCTCGATTTGCGCGCGCTCGTCGGGGATCAATCGCGTCTCGACGCGGAAGGGCGTGGTCAGCGCGGACTTCAGCCAGTCCTCCAGCGCGGGAATGCCCTGGTCCTGGTAGACGCCGCCGCTGGCGCGGTCGGAGACCGACACCAGGCCAACCACCAAAACGTCACTCGTCATCTTGTTCGCTGTCCTCGTCTTCCAGCTCTTCGCCGTCGGCGGCCGCCTTGGCCTTGCGGTGCTTGGCGTCGATCTGCTTGAGGATCTGGAAGATCTCGCGGTAGGCCTTGGGCGGCTTGTTCTCGGCCTGTTCCTTGCGGGCGTTGCGGATCAGGGTGCGCAGGTGCTGCACGTCCAGTTCCGGGTTTTCCGACAGCAGCGTGGTCAGCGCGTTGTCGTCGGCCAGCAGCTTGTCGCGGCGGCGCTCCAGCGCGTGCATGGCGGCGGTGTCGGCCTTGGAGGCGCCTTTCCAGCCCTCGATGGCGCGCTGGATGACGGCGACCTCCTCCTCGTCCAGGGTGCGCATCTTCTTGCCCACGAACTGCATCGCGCGGCGGCGGCCTTCGTGATTGGTGATCGATTGGCAAGTCAGAATGGCTTCCAGCACATCCTCGGGCATCGGCACCCGCTTGACGCGGTCGCGCGGCGCTTCCACCAGGTCGGCGCCCAGCTGTTGCAGCGCGTCGGACTGGCGTTTGAGTTCGGTTTTGGAGGGGCGCTCGTATTCCTGTTCGAATTCGGACGATTGGAACCCGCAGGCGCCCCGGTTTGGATTTGGCATGATAAGAGGGGGCCAGGTGCGAACCCGGCCTGTAAAAACAGTAAACGACTGCTATGATAACTGTTTTACCGGCCACCCGAAGAAAACACCACATGAGCGACTCCGTCTTCACCCACAGTCAGGACCAATTAAAACAGCTGGCGCGCGACGTTCTGGCGTACGCGAAGGAGAAGGGCGGCACCGACTCCGCGGTGGAGATCAGCGAGGGATTCGGCCTGTCGGTGTCGGTCCGCAAGAGCAAGATCGAGACCATCGAGCAGAACAAGGACAAGGGCCTGGGCGTGACGGTGTTCATCGGCCAGAAGCGCGGCAACGCCAGCACCTCCGACTTCTCCGCCGCCTCGCTGCGCGCCACTGTGGACGCGGCCTACAACATCGCCAACTTCACGGCCGACGACGACTGCGCCGGCCTGCCCGACGAGGACCAGCTGGAACTGAATCCGCGCGACCTGAAGCTGTTCTACCCCTGGCACATCAGCACCGAGGAGGCCGTGGTGCTGGCGCAACGCGCCGAGGCGGCCGCCTTCGCGGTCGACCCGCGCATCACCAACAGCGAGGGCGCCGGTGTGCACGTGCAGCAATCGCACTTCGTGGCGGCCAACTCGCGCGGCTTCATCGGCGGCTACCCGTATTCGCGCCACACGCTGTCGGTGGCGCCGATCGCCGGCAAGGGCGCCAAGATGCAGCGCGACGACTGGTACAGCTCCGTGCGCGACGCCGCCAGGATGGCGCAGCCGGAAGCCATCGGCCGTTACGCCGCCGAGCGCGCGCTGGCCCGCCTGAACGCGCGCAAGCTGGACACCCGCACCTGCCCGGTGCTGTTCGAGGCGCCGCTGGCGGCCGGCCTGCTGGGCGCCTTCGTGCAAGCCACGTCCGGCGGCGCGCTGTACCGCAAATCCACCTTCCTGCTCGACAGCCTGGGCAAGCGGGTGTTCCCGTCCCACATCCAGATCAAGGAAGACCCGCACGTGGTCGGCGCGGTCGGCTCCGCCCCGTTCGACGAGGAGGGCGTGCGCACCGAGCGCCGCGACGTGGTCAAGAACGGCGAGGTGCAGGGCTATTTCCTGTCCACCTACTCGGCGCGCAAGCTGGGCATGAAAACCACCGGCAACGCCGGCGGCTCGCACAACCTGTCCATGACCTCGTCCCGCACCAAGAAGTCGGACGATTTCGAGGCCATGCTGCGCAAGATGGGCACCGGCCTGCTGGTCACCGAACTGATGGGCCAGGGCACCAACTACGTGACGGGCGACTACTCGCGCGGCGCGTCCGGCTACTGGGTCGAGAACGGCGTGATCCAGTACCCGGTGGAGGAGATCACCATCGCCGGCAACATGAAGGACATGTTCCAGCAGATCGTCGGCATCGGCTCGGACGTGCTGGTGCGCGGCACCAAGCAGACCGGCTCCATCCTGATCGAAAAAATGGTCGTCGCCGGCGGCTGAGCGCCCGCGGTATAAGCCGCTGTGCATATGCTGCACGGCGGCATCATATTTTCGTTGCAAGCTTGTAGTTGTTTCCATACACTGTCTCCGGCATAACACCACCTACCAGGAGACAAAAGCATGGAACGTCGTTCCTTTCTGACGAAGGCTGCTGTAGGCGCCTCTGTGGGCGCGATCGCCGCGCCCGCGCTGGCGCAGTCCCAACCGACCATCAACTGGCGCCTGGCGTCCAGTTTCCCGAAATCGCTGGATACCATCTTCGGTGCGGCGGACACCTTCACCAAACGCGTTTCCCAGCTCACCGGCGGCAAATTCAACATCCGCTCCTTCGCGGGCGGCGAGATCGTCCCCGGCCTGCAGGTGATGGACGCGGTGCAGGCCGGCACCGTCGAGTGCGGCCACAGCGCCTCCTACTACTACTTCGGCAAGGACGCCACCTTCGCCTTCGACTGCGCGGTGCCCTTCGGCTTGACCTCGCGCCAGCACACCGCCTGGTACGACCAGGGCGGCGGGCGCGAACTGACCCGCGAATTCTTCAAGGGCTACGGCATCATCAACTTCCTGGGCGGCAACTCCGGTACCCAGATGGGCGGCTGGTTCCGCAAGGAAGTCAAATCCGTGGCCGACCTGAAGGGCACCAAGATGCGCGTCGGCGGCTTCGCCGGCAGGGTGCTCGAGCGCCTGGGCCTGGTGCCGCAGCAGCTGGCCGGCGGCGACATCTACCCGGCGCTGGAAAAGGGCACCATCGACGCGGCGGAATGGGTGGGCCCCTACGACGACGAGAAGCTGGGCTTTCACAAGGTGGCGCCGTTCTACTACGCGCCGGGCTGGTGGGAGGCGGGCGCCTCGTTCTCGTTCTACGTGAACATCAAGGAATGGGAAAAGCTGCCCAAGGAATACCAGGCCGCGATCGAATGCGCGTCCTACGAGGCGCACGTGGTGATGCAGGCCGAGTACGACTTCCGCAACCCGGCCGCGCTGGCGCGCCTGCTGAAGAGCGGCGTCAAGCTGCGCAACTTCCCGAAGGACATGATGGACGCCTGCTACAAGGCGGCCACCGACGTGATGAACGAGGAAGCGGCCAAGAACGCCAAGTTCGCCAAGATCTACGAACCGTGGAAGCGCTTCCGCCAGGACCAGAACCAGTGGGCCTCCGTGGCCGAGGCGACGATGCAGAACTTCCTCATCAACGCGGGCCGCGGCGGCAAATAAGCCCCGATAGCTTGTGCGAAACCGGCACGCGCCGGGCTCAAAACCGGGGTCAGACCACGTTTTTCGGAAACATTGCCCGGAAATCGTGGTCTGACCCCGGTTTTTTATCGGCACGCCGCGCTGCGCGGCTGGCCGCAGCCGATCAGGCCCGCCACGTCCGGGTTTTCCAGGTAGCGCAGGTGCGCCAGGTCCGGCCGCTCGAAGGCGCCGAACCAGGTGCCGGCGTTGGACACCAGCACGTTGAACACCTCCACGTCCTTGCGGGCGTAGCGCTCGCGCTCCAGCGTGTACGACAGCAGGTCGTTGGGATCGGTGTAGGCCACCACCGTCAGGCGCGCGAGGCCGGCCGCCCGGAGCGCCGGGCCGCGCCGCCGTAGCAGCAGGCGCTGCAGGCTGTCGTGCGCCGTCACGGCGAGCGCGCCCGGGCTGGGCAGGCGCTGGTCCGCCAGCGCCAGGGTGGGGATCTGGTTGGCCGCCATGTTCAGGTAGCCCAGCCGGTCCACCGTCCGCTGCGCGGCGGCCGCCGCGTGGCTGGCGGCCGGTTCGTCCAGCATGTCGTTCAGGGTGTCGAACAGGATCTTGCTGCCCAGGCTTTCCGAGATCACCACCAGCGGGGCCGGTGGCCCGGATTGCGCGGATTGTTCAGTTTGCGCCGTCGCGCGCAGGATCGCCTCGCGCATCTGCCGCTGGATCTCGCCGCGCGCCGCGCCCTGGTAGATCATCGCGTCGGCCAGGCAGTCGTCCAGCAGCAGGTCCTTCAGCCGCGCGTTGAGGCTGGCGCGCCGCGGCTGGAAGGGCTCGGAGCCCTGGCAGATCGGCGACTTGTCGGTCTGGTCGTAGCACAGCTGCGTTTTCAGCGGCGTCGTGAGCGGGGACCAGATCAGGGACTGGAAGCGGATCTCGCCCTGAGGTGTGCGCACCGTGGCGGGGATGATCTCGATCCCCGTCCCCGTTTCGGCCGCGCGCGCGGGGGCCGGCGCGGTGTTCGCGGCCAGCGCGGTGGCCAGCGTCCGCACCGTGTCCGCCGCCCAGCGCGCGTCGTGCGTGCACATGCCGTGCACCAGCATCACGTCCACCGTGCGCGCGGGCGCCTCGCGCACGAAATCGATCAGCCCCGGAAACCGCGCGTCGGCCTCCATGAATCGCGGCGGATGGTAGGGCGTGGTGCAGGCGCTCAGCGACAGCAGCAGCGGCAGGACGGTCAGCTTGATCATGGCGGTCTCCGGTGGTGGAAAAACCATCATGGCAAGCCGGAGCGGGCCCCGGCTTGCGTTGGCTCAGGGACAGCTTAGAACTTCATCTCCATCAGCGCCCGCACGACCGCCACGGTCGGCGTGATGGTGGTGTCGCTGGTGGCGCCGCGCGGGGTGGTGAAACGCGATTGCGCCAGGTTGTCCTGGTGCAGGGCGTTCGACAGCGAGACGCGCAGCTGGTTCCTGGGATTGAATTTCCACAGCCCGTACAAGTCCAGCGAGCGCTTGGGCACCGTGTAGGCGTACTGGTTCAGCGCGATCCGCACCGGGCCGCCGCTCTGGAAGCTGTAGCTGCCGCCGGCCGTCAGCGGCAGCGCGTCCATCTTGTAGTCCAGGCCCAGCGTGCCGCTGACCGGGGTTTGCTGGTCCAGGCGGTTGTCCGGGCCGGGCACCGAGTTCAGTTTCGACCAGTTGCGGGCGACGTTGGCGCGCACCTCGACGGCGGGCGCCTTCGGATACAGGGAACGCAAAGGCAGCTTCGCCTCCAGCTCCACGCCGCGGGTCCAGGCCACGCCGTCGTTGATCGGGCGCGACACCCACTGGCCGTCGATCTCCGTCACCGTGTTGTGCGTGATGTCCTCGATGCGGCGCACGAAGGTGCTGGCCGTCAGCAGGCCGCCGTTCGGCAGGTAGTGCTCGTACGCCAAGTCCAGGCCCCAGGCCAGTTCCGGCTTCAGTTGCGGATTGCCCATCTGGTCCGGCGTGGTCGGGCTGTTGTTGTTGGAGACGAAGCGGCGCGGAATCAGGCTGTTCACGCCGGGCGCCTTGTAGGTGCGCGTGAGGCCCAGGCGCAGCTGGTCGTTTTTACTGTCCGGCAGCTTCCACAGCGTCTGGAACAGCGGGCTCCAGACGCTGGACTTGTTGTCCACCGGCGCGTAGCCCGTGCCCTCGCTCTTGGTCCGGATGCCCTCCCAGCGCAGCCCCAGGTACACCGACCAGCGCTCCGTCACCTGCCACTCGTCCTGGCCGAACAGGGCCAGGCGCGTGACGTCCGCGTTGTACAGCTGGTCCAGGTCGACGGGCTTGATGTGGGCCGGGTCCGCGGGGCTGATGTGGGAGCGTTCGCGCTGGATGCGGTCCTCGTAGCGGGTGCTGTACGCCGCGTCCCAGCCCATGGACAGCGCGTGGCGCTCGATCAGCGGCGTGGCGTACTTGCCGGTGGTGCTGAAGCCCTTGTCGCTGGACTCCGAATCGACGGTGCGGCTCATGGCCAGCGTGCGGTCCCGGTAGTACTGCCGCGAAGGCGCCTCGATGACGCGGCGGTTGTAGTTCACGCCGCCCTTCACCTCCAGCCTGGCGCCCCGCGCCAGCTTGCGCGTCCAGGTCAGGTCGCTGCGCAGCATGTCCATGTCCGAGCGCACGCCCAGGTCGGTGCCGCTGTAGCGCGGCGCGCCGCCCAGCAGGGTGGCGATGCGTTCCGTGTTGCTGGCGCGGAAGCGGTTCAGGTTGATGAAACTCTGCGAGGTGACGATGTCGCCCGGCCCCAGGTTGATGTTCACGCGCGGCGACAGGCCGAAGCCCTTGAACACGCCCTCGCTCTCCAGCGCCGCGTGGCGCAGCAGGTTGGGGGCGCCGGCCGGGTCCTCGCCGGTGGTGACGATGCGCGACGGCCGGTCGAACTTGCCGTAGCTGAGGTTGCCGCCGATGGCGTACGACAGCGCGCCGCTGCGGTCCGACAGCTGGAAGTTGGAATTGGTGCCGAACTTGCCGTTGTCGTCCTGCAGGCCGATCTTCAGTTCCTTCTGCGCGGTCTGGATCGCCTTTTTCAGCACGATGTTGATGCCGCCGGCGATGGCCTGGGTGCTGTATTCGGCGGTGGCGGCGCGCATCACCTCGACGCGCTCGATCATGTCCGGCGACAGCGAGTCCAGCGAGAAGCCGGGCGGCGCCGGTTCGCCGTTCAGCATGATCTGCGTGTAGCCGCTGCCCAGGCCGCGCATGCGGATGTCGCCGCCGCGGCCCTGCACGCCGCCCATCGTCACGCCCGGCAGGCGCTTGAGCACCTCGCCGATGGTGGTGTCGCCGTTCTTCAGGATCTCCTCCTGCGTCACCACGATCTTGGTGGCGGTGTCGTTGCGGCGCGCGTCGTAGCCGGCCGCCGCGCCCTTGACCTCGACCTGCTGGATGGCGGGCTTGGCCTCGTCGGCCGCGTGGGCGTGCTGCGCGGCCAGCAGCGCGGGGACGGCGGCGAGCATGCGCAGCAGGGAGTGGGAGGGGAGGGAGGGGCGGGTGGGACGGGTCATTGTTGTTGGCTTATCGTTGGACATAAAAAAGCCCTGCCGCCTGGGCAGGGCCGGTGCCGCGCGGGACGGATCAGGCGCGCAGCGATTGCAGCACGGGCTGCAGGATGGACGCGCCCAGGGCGGCGCTGCGGGCACCGTCCCAGCCGGCCACCGGGTCGGGATCGTTGGCGTTGTCCTTGAACGGCATCTCCAGGGTCAGCGACAGGCAGCCGAAGGCGTGGGTGACGTGCGGCGAACCCATGGTCAGCGTCTCGGCGGTGTAGGGCGTCGCGCCGTAGCCGTGCAGGTCCTGGAAGTCCGGGCTGGCGATCTTGAAGTCGGCGATGAAGCGGTCCTGCGCGGCGCGCTGCGCCTCGGTGAAGTCCGGCAAGGACTCGCTGCCCGCCACGAACACGTAGGGCAGGCCCTCGTCGCCGTGCACGTCCAGGCACAGGTCGACGCCGGTCTCGTGCATTTTTCGCTTGACCAGGAACACCTCGGGGCTGCGCTCCATGGTCGGATTCAGCCACTCGCGGTTCAGGTTGGCGCCGGCCGCGTTGGTGCGCAGGTTGCCGCGCACCGAGCCGTCCGGATTCATGTTCGGCACCACGTAGAACACCGCCTCCTTCAGCAGTTGGCGGCCGAAGGGGTTGGCGTCGTCCAGCAGCGCGTCCAGCATGCCCTCGACGAACCACTCGGCCATCGTCTCGCCGGGATGCTGGCGCGCGATGACCCAGACCTTCTTCTTGCCGTCGACCGGCTCGCCGATCACCAGCAGGTTCATGTCGTGGCCGTCGATGGTCGAGCCCAGGTCCACCTGGCGCACGTGCGGCGACAGCTGGGCGCTGTCCAGCAGGGCCAGGTGGCGCTCGTACGAATACGGCTCGAAATAGGCGTAGTACACGCTGTCGAATTCGGGCGTGTGGTTGATGGTCATGGTGTCGCCGTCGAAGCTGGTCGGCACGCGGAACCAGCTGGCGCGGTCGTAGCTGGCCACGGCCTGGTAGCCCTCCCAGCCGGCCGGATACGCGGCCTTGCCGGCGTTCAGGAAATTCATGGTCAGCGGGGTCGCCCTGGCGCCCTGCACGCGGAAGTAGAACCACTGGATGATATCGGCGTGGGAGTCCTTGCGGATGTTCAGGTCGATCGCGGAAGGGTCGTCCGCGCGCAGAACGTCGATGGCGCCAGCATCGAATTGGTGGCTGATTTTGATCGTCATTGCTCAAATCCCGGATTGGTGAGAGACGCCATGATACTAGCTTTGCAGCAAGCTTGTGATTGCAAGCTTGCCAATTCGGACATACACTCGCTGGACAACCTGACCGGAGACCCACCCCATGGAACGTCGTTCTTTCCTGAAAAAAGCATCGGCAGGCGCCGCCGCCGGCGCGCTGGCCGCCCCCGCGCTGGCGCAAGCGCAGCCCGCCGTGACCTGGCGCCTGGCCTCGAGCTTCCCCAAGACGCTGGACACCATCTACGGCTCGGCCGAGCAGTTCGTCAAGCGCGTGGCCGAGCTCACGGGCGGAAAATTCCAGATCCGCCAGCACGCGGCCGGCGAGATCGTCCCCGGCCTGCAAGTGATGGACGCGGTGCAGGCCGGCACGGTGGAGATGGGCCACACGCCGTCCTACTACTACTTCGGCAAGGACCCCACGTTCGCCTTCGACTGCGCGGTGCCGTTCGGCCTGACCTCGCGCCAGCAGACCGCCTGGTTCGACCAGGGCGGCGGGCGCGAACTGTTGCGCGAGTTCTACAAGGGCTACGGCATCATCAACTTCCTGGCCGGGAACACCGGTACCCAGATGGGCGGCTGGTACCGCAAGGAGATCAAGACCGTGGCCGACGTGAAGGGCCTGAAGATCCGCATCGCCGGCTTCGCCGGTCGCGTGATGGAGCGCATGGGCGCGGTGCCGCAGCAGATCCCGGCCAACGACGTCTACGCCGCGCTGGAGAAGGGCACGATCGACGCCGCCGAGTGGGTCGGCCCCTACGACGACGAAAAGCTGGGCCTGCAAAAGGTGGCGCCGCACTACTACGCGCCGGGCTGGTGGGAGGCCGGGCCGCAGTTGTCGTTCTACATCAACATCAAGGAATGGGAAAAGCTGCCCAAGGAATACAAGGCCGCGATCGAATGCGCCAGCTACGAATGCCACGTCATCATGCAAGCCGACTACGACGCCAAGAACCCGGCGGCGCTGGCGCGGCTGCTGAAGAACGGCGCCAAGCTGCACAGCTTCTCGAAAGAGATCATGGACGCCGCCTACAAGCACTCGACGGCGGTGATGGAAGAGGAAGCCGCCAAGAACGCCAAGTTCAAGAAGATCTACGACCCCTGGAAGCGCTTCCGCCACGACCAGAACCAATGGGCCTCGGTGGCCGAAGCCACGATGCAAAACTACCTCATCAGCCTCGGCCGCAAATAATTAACACTTTTACATCGGTGTCAGGCGCGACATTCGGACATTCCGGGAGGTACGGACGAGTCCGTGTCCGAATGTCGCGCCTGACACCGATGTGGTTTTGATAAGTTATTCGGACTTGGCGACCGCGCCGGCCATCATGACGAAGCGCACGCGCTTGAGCTCGGTGATGTCGCGCAGCGGGTCGGCGGCGACGGCGATCAGGTCGGCGCTCTTGCCCGCCTCCAGCGTGCCGGCCTGCGCGCCCACGCCCAGCAGGTCGGCGGCGTTCACCGTCGCCGCCTTGATCGCTTCCATCGGGCTCATGCCGTACTGGACCATCAGTTCGAATTCATCGGCGTTGCGGCCGTGCTTGGACACGCCCGCGTCCGTGCCGAAGGCGATCTTCACGCCGCGCGCGTGCGCCAGCTTGAGCGACTTGCCGGTGATGCCGATGCGCCAGTCGATCTTGGCCCGCACCGCCGGCGCATAGGCGTCCGGATTGGCGGCGATGCGCTCCTTGTAGCCGTTCACCGTGGACAGCGTCGGCACGTAGTACGCGCCCGATTTCAGGAACAGCTGCACGCCCTTCTCGTCCAGCAGCGTGCCGTGCTCGATCGAGTCGGCGCCCGCCGCCAGCGCGAGGTTGATGCCGCCGTCGCCGTGCGCGTGCACCGCCACCTTTTTGCCGTACAGGTGGGCGGTCTCGATCAGCGCCCTGGCCTCGTCGTCGAACATCTGCCTGGCCACGCCCGCGCCCACCATGCTGTTCACGCCGCCCGTGGTGGCGATCTTGATCACGTCCACGCCGCGCCCGATCTGCTTGCGCACCGCGCGCCGGCAGCTTTCCACGCCGTCGCACAGGTTCTCGTCGCTGACGCCGTGCCGCACCCAGTCGGCGTAGCCGAGGCGGCCGTCCATGTGGCCGGCCGTGGTGGAGATGGACGTGCCCGCGTCCAGAATGCGCGGGCCTTGCACCCAGCCCTTGTTGACCGCGTCGCGCAGCGCCAGGGTGACGCCGTCCGGGCCGTCGCCCAGGTTGCGCACGGTGGTGAAGCCGGCCGCCAAGGTCTTGCGGGCGTTCATTTCGGCCTCGTAGGCCCAGGCCGCCGGGCTGGTGTTGACGTTGGCCAGCGCGCCCTCGGCGCCGGCGCGGTCCGACACCAGGTGCACATGGCTGTCGATCAGGCCGGGCAGCACGAAGCGCTCGCGCAGGTCGACGATCGTCGCGCCGGGATACATGTCCACGCCCACATGTCCGTCCAGCACGGCGCTGATCTTGCCGTTTTCCACCACCAGCGTGGCCGCCCCGCGCGGCGCGTGGCCGGGACGGTCCAGCAGTTTCCCGGCCTGGACCAGGATGACCCCCGCCGCCAGCGCGGCGCCGGGCGCGAGCAGGGAGAGCAGGACGGTGGCGGTGGCGAGCTTCATGGGGGCGCTTTCGGGGGACGGGGAGAGCGGCGAGCATAGCACGCGACGCACCGGTGAGAAAGATCAAGGCCGGCGCGCGCGGGTTTGATAAGTTGGCTTGCGGCCCTCCGCATTGTGCGGCCGCGCCGCGTTATCGAGGAGCATCATCATGGACTCTTGCGGACCCGAGCACATCGAAGTGCTGGACAAGAAAATCAACGCCCTCGGCGACGCCCTGGCGCACCTGGGGCAGGGCACGTCGCTGAAGGAACTGCTGCGCATCATCCGTTTCCCCGGCTACACCACGCCGGCCGAATTCGCCTTCAGCGTCGCCATGCTGGATTCGATGGCGCTGCAGACGCGCATGCTGGAGCAGATGGGCGACCACCTGCTGAGCGCGGCGAAACAGGTCGGCCGGGAACAGCGTTGACGGCGCGGCGGCCGGTAGCGCCGGCCCGCCCGGGCCTCAGAACCGCGTGAAGCTGCCGTTGGCCGCGTCGAGGTCCCGGCCCATCACGACTTGCCGCAGCGGCGCCTTGCGGCGGCTGGCCGCGAGCTTGGCCGGCGCCGGTGCGAACGGTTCGGCGGCGCGCTCGGCGCGGGTCTTGAAGAAGCCCATCGCCTGCTGCAGTTCGCCGGCTTGCGCGCTCATTTCCTCGGCCGTGGCGGCCAGCTGTTCGGAGCCGGCGGCGTTTTGCTGGGTGGTCTGGCTCAATTGGCTCAGCGCGACGTTGATCTGCGCCACGCCGGCCGATTGCTCGTCCGAGGCGCCGCTGATTTCCTGCACCAGGTCCGAGGTCCGCTTGATGTTGGGCACCATGGAGTTGAGCAGGGTGCCGGCCCGCTCGGCCAGGCTGACGCTGCCGCCCGCCACTTCGCCGATCTCCTGCGCCGCCACCTGGCTGCGCTCGGCCAGTTTGCGCACCTCGGCCGCCACCACGGCGAAGCCCTTGCCGTGCTCGCCGGCGCGCGCCGCCTCGATGGCCGCGTTCAGCGCCAGCAGGTTGGTCTGGTAGGCGATGTCGTCGATGATGGCGATCTTGCGCGCGATCTCGCGCATCGCCACCACTGTCGAGCCGACCGCCGTGCCGCCCTCCACCGCCTCGGTCGCGGCCTGGCTGGCCATGGTGTCGGTGACGCGCGCGTTCTCCGTGTTCTGCGCGATCGAGGCCGTCATTTCCTCGACCGAGGCGCTGGTCTCCTCCACGCTGGCGGCCTGCTCGCTGGCGGCCTGCGCCAGCGACTGCGCGGTGCTGCTCACTTCCTCGGACGCGCTGGCCAGCGCGTGGGCGCTGTCGTTGACGTTGCCCACCACCGCCGCCAGCCGCGTCACCATGGTCTTCATGCAGAACAGCAGGCTGCTGTTGTCGTGCTCGCCGGTATGGATTTCCACCGACAGGTCCCCGGACGCCACCCGGTTGACCACCTCGGCCGCGTAGGCCGGGTCGCCGCCCAGCTGGCGCAGCGTGGCCGTCAGGATGAGCAGGCCCAGCGTCACCACGATGGCGGCGGCCGCGCCGAATATGACGGCCATGTGGCGCTGCGCGTCGGCCATGTCGTCGCGCGCGGCGGCGGTCGCGGCGGCGGCCAGGCGCAGGTTCAGTTCCAGCACCTTGTCCAGCGCCACGCGCACGTGCTCGATATGGGGACCGGCCGCGTTCGCCGCCAGGCGGAATTCCTCGAGCGCCTCCTTGTGCGCGGCGGCGTCCCTGGCCTGGGCCAGCCGTTCGGCGGCCGCGATCACGCGCTGGCCGCTTTCCTGGCGCGGCGCCCAGGCGGCGAGGAATTCCCTGTACAGCTCGGCTTCCTCGCTGCTTTGCGGCAGCGGCTCGTAGATCTTGCGCCCGCCCGCGACCTCGGCGAAGCCGTTCCGCATCGCCGTGACTTGCGCCGCGATCTCGCCCTGCGCCCGCATGTCGTCGGCGTGGCGGAACACGCCCAGCGCGCCGATGCGGATCGCGCGGTTGCCCAGCTTGATCTGGTACAGGCCGGTCACCGACGGCAGGCGCACGTCCGCCACTTCCGTGAATCCGTGGTTCGCGCCGCGCAGGCCGGCATAGCCGGCGGCGCCGACCAGCGCGATGCCCAGCACCGCAAGACCCAGCAACAGGGACAGCTTTACTTTGATGGTAAGGCGATTCAGCATGGTCATCCTCATCGGTTAACGTGGCCGTTCAACGTCGCGGAACGATCCACTTTACGACTGGGTTTGCATGCGATCAAGAGAAGATTTCCGATGCGAAATAAACAACACCGGGGCCGCGCGGCTTGACAAGGCGATACGCCGGTTTGCCGGGCGCGGCGCGGCCGGCGCTAGCATCCGGCTAGCCCCTACCCTCGGTCCGGGGACGGGCGCAGGCCGCCGAAACGCTCGTCCAGGCTGGGGTCCGCCTCGGGCGCGTCCGGGTCTTCGCGGCGCAGGGTGGTGGTGATGTGCGCCTCGGCCGCCTCGTACACCAGCACGTAGAGCCGCCGCGCCAGCTCGTAGGCCTTGGCGCCCGGCCAGGGTTCGGGCAGCAGTTCCATCGGCAGGTGCGGGTCGTGCAGCTGGACCCGGCGGTAGGCGTGCGCCAGCAGGGTGCGGATCACGAAGGCCTGCTCCGGCTCGGGCGCCGGTCCGCCGTCCAGCAGGGCCAGCAGCGGCTGGAACTGGGCGATGAACCGCTGGTAGCCGTCGATCACGCCGCCCAGGTCCCAGCCGTCCACGATCAGCTCGCGCAGCGGGCGGCCGTGGCGCACGCCCGGCATGCTGGCGCCCCGGCAGACGAAGACCTTGTCCTGCGTGCCGGTGCGGGCCAGCAGGTCGTCCAGCGTGTCGGCGTCGCCGGCCGGATGGCCGAACACGCCCGGCGACACCAGGCTGTAGCCCTCCCACAGCAATTCCTTGCGCAAGGTGCCGCGCTCGGCGGCGCTGATGTTGCCGTTGCCGCTCAGGACGAAGGTCCAGTTGCCGTCCCACTCGCGCTGCGGTGGCGCGTACACGCGGCGGTAGGCGCGCGTGAAGCGGCCCTGCGCGGACGGCGGCACCGCGTACGAGGAGCGGCGTCCGTCGCGCTGCGAGGCCAGCCAGCCCTCCTGGGCCAGCCGGAACACGGAGGTGCGCACCAGCCGGTCGTTGACGCCGAGCGGGGCCAGCAGCTCGATCAGGCTGCCCAGCCAGACGGTGCCGCCGTGCGGCACGATGCTGTCGCCGAAAATGGTCATCACCAGGGATTTGGAGCGGGGCGGATCGCTGGCCAGGAAGTGGGCGATCCATTCGTTGCTGTTCAGGTTGTTCATCGTTGCGGACTACGCGTGATTTCTCTCAAGACGGGAGTTTACTTTGCTCCGGCTTCGGCGCAGCATTATTTTTCTTCTACGTGGACAAAACGGCAGTATTGCGCCGTAAAAGGATACGGATTTTTAATTTGAGTCAAAAAAAACGTATGCAAAGTTAAATTTGTATCGTATTATCGATCCATACCTTGAACGAGGAGACAGATCATGTACGCACAGATGGTGGAAACGGGGCTGAAAAACGTCCGTTCCCTCGACGACATGGGCGCCGAGGAGCGCGCCTTCCAGGCCAGGATCGACGACGGCGTCAAAATCGAGGCCAAGGACTGGATGCCGGACGCCTACCGCAAGACGCTGATCCGCCAGATTTCCCAGCACGCCCATT
Source organism: Pseudoduganella namucuonensis (assembly GCF_900116645.1). Taxonomy (GTDB): domain Bacteria; phylum Pseudomonadota; class Gammaproteobacteria; order Burkholderiales; family Burkholderiaceae_D; genus Rugamonas; species Rugamonas namucuonensis. The sequence continues at coordinate 105,918 of NZ_FPBO01000013.1, forward strand.
CGGAAATCGTCGGCCAGCTGCCCGAGGGCAACTGGGTGACCCGCGCGCCCACGCTGAAACGCAAGTCCATCCTGCTGGCCAAGATCCAGGACGAGGCCGGCCACGGCCTGTACCTGTACAGCGCCGCCGAGACGCTGGGGGTGTCGCGCGACGAGCTGCTGGCGGCCCTGCACAGCGGCAAGGCCAAGTATTCGAGCATCTTCAACTATCCGACCCTGAGCTGGGCCGACATGGGCGCCATCGGCTGGCTGGTGGACGGCTCGGCCATCATCAACCAGATCCCGCTGTGCCGCTGCTCGTACGGCCCGTACGCCCGCGCCATGATCCGCGTCTGCAAGGAGGAATCCTTCCACGCGCGCCAGGGCTACGACATCATGATGTCGCTGGCCAAGGGCACGCCGGAGCAGAAGGCCATGGCGCAGGACGCGCTGAACCGCTGGTGGTGGCCGTCGCTGATGATGTTCGGCCCGTCCGACGCGGAATCGGTCAACAGCGCGCAGTCCGCGCAGTGGCGCATCAAGTTGTTCTCGAACGACGAGCTGCGCCAGCGCATGGTGGACCAGACCGTGCCCCAGGCCGAATACCTGGGCCTGACCATCCCCGACCCGGACCTGCGGTTCAACGCCGACACCGGCCACTATGAATTCGGCGAGATCGACTGGAGCGAGTTCCAGGCCGTCCTGAAGGGCAACGGCCCGTGCAACCGCGACCGCCTGCGCACCCGCGTCAAGGCCTGGGACGACGGCGAGTGGTTCCGCGACGCGCTGGCGGCGCACGCCGACAAACACAAAGAAGACAAGGCCGCGGCCTGAGGAGACATGAGATGAGCAAAGAATGGCCATTGTGGGAAGTATTCATCCGTAGCCAGCACGGGCTGGCGCACAAGCACGTGGGCAGCCTGCACGCGCCCGACGCCGCCATGGCGGTCAACAACGCGCGCGACGTCTACACCCGCCGCAACGAGGGCGTGAGCATCTGGGTGGTGCGCGCCGCCGACATCGTCGCCAGCAGCCCGTCCGACAAGGAGGCGCTGTTCGAGCCGGCCAACAGCAAGGTCTATCGCCACCCCACCTTCTTCCCGATGCCGGAAGAAGTGAAGAACCTGTAAGCGGGCGGACACCATGGACGATATCGTTACTTATCTCCTGCGCCAGGGCGACAACGCCCTGATCCTGAGCCAGCGCCTGTCGGAGCTGTGCGGCAAGGGCCCGGCGCTGGAGGAGGACATGGCGCTGACCAACGTGGCGCTGGACCTGCTGGGCCAGACCCGCATGTGGTACGCCTACGCCGCCGAACTGGAAGGCGCGGGCCGCGACGAGGACCGGCTGGCCTACCACCGCGACGCGCACGATTTCAGGAACTGCCTGCTGGTGGAGCAGAACAACGGCAACTACGCCGACACCATGATGCGCCAGTTCTTCTTCGACACCTGGCACTACTTCCTCATCGGCGCGCTGACCAGGTCCGGCGACGCGCGCGTCCGCGAGATCGCCGAGAAGTCGCTCAAGGAAGTGACCTACCACCTGCGCCGCAGCGGCGACCTGATCGTGCGCCTGGGCGACGGCACGGACGTCAGCCACGCCAAGACGCAGGCGGCGGCCGACGAGCTGTGGATGTACACGGGCGAATTCTTCAACTACGACGCGGTGGACCAGGCCATGGTGGCCGCCGGCGTGGCGCCCGCGGCCGAGCCGCTGCGCGCGCAATGGCTGGCGCACGTGGGCGACATCTTCGGCGAGGCGACGCTGGCCATGCCGTCGCCGGAAGCGTGGATGCAGAAGGGCGGCAAGCAAGGCCGCCACAGCGAGCACCTGGGCTACCTGCTGGCCGAGATGCAGTTCCTGCAGCGCGCCTATCCCGGGGCGGAGTGGTGATGAGCGCCGCCGCCGCCGGCGCGGTCGGCGTGGACCAGGTCTGGTCCTGGCTGGCCGAGGTCCCCGATCCCGAAATCCCCGTGATCTCGGTGGTGGACCTGGGCATCGTGCGCGACGTCGCCGTCGATGGCGACGGCGGGTGCACCGTCACCATCACGCCGACCTACTCGGGCTGCCCCGCCATGCAGGTCATCGCGGACGCCGTCACGGACGCGCTGCGCGAACGCGGCGTCCGGCGCGTGGAACTGCGCACGCGGCTGTCCCCCGCCTGGACCACCGACTGGATGAGCGAGGAGGGCAAGGCCAAGCTGAAAGGCTACGGCATCGCCCCGCCCGCGCAGCGGGTCGTCGACATCAGCGGCCTGCGCAAGGGCGGCGACCTGGCGGCCGGCGTGAAAAGAGGCGCCATCGCCAAGCCGAAAGTCGTTTGCCCCCACTGCGGCTCCAGCCACACCGAAAACACCAGCCAGTTCGGCTCCACGCCCTGCAAGGCGCTGTACAAGTGCCTCGATTGCCGCGAGCCCTTCGACTACTTCAAGTGCCACTAAAAACATGAGCAAATTCTATCCGCTGTCCGTCGCCGGGGTGAGCCAGGAAACGCGCGACTGCATCGCCGTCACCTTCGCCGTGCCGCCCGAACTGGAAGAGAGCTTCACATACCAGCAAGGCCAGCACCTCACGCTGCGCGCCCGGATCAATTCGGAGGACGTGCGCCGCTCGTACTCGATCTGCTCGGCCGTGCAGGACCATGCGCTGCGCGTGGCCATCAAGCGCACCGCCGGCGGCCTGTTCTCCACCTGGGCCAACGACGTGCTGAAACCCGGCGCGGTGATCGAGGTGATGCCGCCCATGGGCCACTTCAACGTGCCGCTGGACGCCGCCAACCGCAAGAACTACATGGCCTTCGCGGCCGGCAGCGGCATCACGCCCATCCTGTCCATCATCAAGACCACGCTGCTGGCGGAGCCGGACAGCCGCTTCACGCTCTTCTACGGCAACCGCGCCTCGTCGTCGGTGATCTTCAAGAACGAGCTGGCGGACCTGAAGGACATTTACACGGAGCGCCTCAACATCGCCTACGTGATGAGCCGCGAGCAGCAGGACATCGAACTGTTCAACGGCCGCATCACCAAGGAGAAGGCCCGGCAGTTCCTGCAACACTGGGTGCGCGTGGAGGACTACGACACCGCCTTCATCTGCGGCCCGGAGGACATGATGCACGGCGTCTCGGAGGCGCTGCAGGAAGCGGGCATGCCGAAATCGCACATCAAGGTCGAGCTGTTCGCGGCCAGCATCCCCAAGCACCAGCACAAGCCGCGCCCGCAGGCCGAACTGGGCGCCGGCCTGACCGAAGTGACCGTCGTCATGGACGGCAACCACAGCACGTTCATGATGGACAAGGACAAGGAGTCCATCCTGGACGCGGGCCTGCGCGCCGGCATCGACATGCGCTACTCCTGCAAGGGCGGCGTGTGCTCCACCTGCCGCTGCAAGGTGCTGGACGGGAAGGTGGACATGGACGTGAACTACGCGCTGGAGGACTACGAGATCGCGCGCGGCTTCGTGTTGAGCTGCCAGAGCTTCCCGGTGACCGACAAGGTGGTCGTGGACTTCGACCAGCACGAATAAGAACCATAGGAGGAGACGCCATGAACTATGAAAACATCCTGTTTGAGATCAAGAACGGCATCGCCAAGCTGACGCTGAACCGTCCCGACAAGTTGAACAGCTTCACCCAGGCCATGCACCTGGAGGTGCGCGACGCGCTGGGCCAGGTGGAGCGGGACAAATCGGTGCGCGTGTTCGTGCTCACCGGCGCCGGGCGCGGCTTCTGCGCCGGCCAGGACCTGTCCGACCGCGCCGTGGAGCCGGGCGCTCAGGGCGTGGACCTGGGCGAGTCGGTCGAGAAGTTCTACGCGCCGCTGGTGCTCGCGCTGCGCAACCTGCCCATGCCGGTGATCTGCGCCGTCAACGGCGTGGCCGCCGGCGCGGGCGCCAACCTGGCGCTGGCCGCCGACATCGTCATCGCCGGCAAGTCCGCCAGCTTCGTCGAGGTGTTCTGCAAGCTGGGCCTGATCCCCGACACCGGCGGCACGTGGATCCTGCCGCGCCTGATCGGCATGGCGCGCGCCACCGGCCTGGCCATGCTGGGCGAGAAGCTCACCGCCGACCGCGCCGAGCAATGGGGCCTGATCTGGAAGGCCGTGCCGGACGAGGTGCTGATGACCGAGGCCATGGCCATGGCCGGGCACTTCGCCGCCGCGCCCACCAAGGGCCTGGCCTTCACCAAGAGGGCGCTGCAGGCCAGCTATGGCAATTCGCTGCCCGAACAGCTCAAGCTGGAGGGCGAGATGATGCGGGAGCTGGGCCACAGCCACGACTACCGCGAAGGCGTCGCCGCCTTCATCGCCAAGCGCACGCCTGAATTCAAGGGGGAGTGACCATGGCCGCATTGGACAGGAACAGCGTCGTCGCCATTATCGGCAGCGGCGCCATGGGCGCGGGCATCGCCCAGGTGGCGGCCGCCTCCGGCCACACCGTCATGCTGTACGACACGCGCGCCGAGGCGGTGCACAAGGCCATCGCCGACATCGCCAAGGTGTACGCGAAACTGGCCGAGAAGGGCCGCATGACGGCGGCCGACGCGGACGCCGCCATCGCGCGCCTGCGGGCCGCGCCGGCGCTGGGCGACGTGGCCGGCGCCGCGCTGGTGGTGGAAGCCATCATCGAGAACCTGGACGTCAAGCGCGCGCTGTTCGCGGACCTGGAGGGCGTCGTCGGCGACGGCTGCATCCTGGCCACCAACACCTCGTCCATCTCGGTGACCGCCATCGCCGCCAAGTTGCGCCGTCCGCAGCGCCTGGTGGGCATGCACTTCTTCAATCCGGTGCCGCTGATGGCGCTGGTGGAGGTGATCAGCGGCCTGGCGACCGACGCCGCCGCGGCGCAAACCGTGTTCGACACCGCCGCCGCCTGGGGCAAGAACCCGGTGCACGCCAAGTCCACGCCCGGCTTCATCGTCAACCGCGTGGCGCGCCCCTATTACGCCGAGGGCCTGCGCCTGCTGAACGAGCGGGCGGCCGATCCCGCCACCATCGACGCGGTGATGCGCGAGGCCGGCGGCTTCCGCATGGGCCCGTTCGAGCTGATGGACCTGATCGGCCACGACGTGAACCATTCCGTCACCCAGTCCGTCTTCAGCGCCTACTACAACGACCCGCGCTTCACGCCGTCCGTGATCCAGCAGGAACTGGTGAACGCCGGTTTCCTGGGCCGCAAATCGGGGCGCGGCTTCTACGCCTACGGTGAAGGCGCGGAAACGCCGCGGCCGCGGTCCGAGGCCGCGCAGCCCAAACCGGAATTCGTCAGCTACAGCCTGGAGCCGGGAACCGGCGCTTCCGCCAACACCGATGCCGTGCTGGCCCGCTTCCAGGCGCATGGCATCGAGGTCAGTCAGCGCACGCTGGTGGAGAGCCACAGCCATACGCACGACGCGGCGCCGGCCTTCCACTGCAACGGCGCCGCCGTCTACCTGACCGATGGCCGCAGCGCCACCCAGCGCGCGCGCGACAACAAGCATCCGGACACCGTGGTCTTCGACCTGGCGCTGGACTACGCCCAGGCCACCCGCATCGCCATCGCGGCGTCGGACCAGTGCAAGCCCGCCGCCTGCCAGGCCGTGGTGGGCCTGTTCCAGGCCTGCGGCTTCACCGTGACGAAACTGGACGACGTGCCCGGCCTGGCCGTGATGCGCACCGTCGCGATGCTGGCCAACGAGGCGGCGGACGCCGTCCACCAGGGCGTGTGCAGCGCCGAGGGCGCGGACATCGCCATGCAAAAGGGCGTGAACTACCCGCGCGGCCCGCTGGCCTGGGCCGACGCCGTCGGCATCGGCCACGTGGTGGCCGTATTGAACAACCTCGCGGCGAGCTACGGGGAGGACCGTTACCGCGTGTCGCCGCTGCTGCGCCGCAAACTGGCCGCGGGAGCGAAATTCCATGCGTAACGACGCACCCTTGAACGATGCGGCTGTGAGCGCGGCCGACGAAGCGCTGGCGCTGGCGCGGGCGGCGGGCAACTCCATGTTCGCCCGCGACCGCGCCACCCAGGCCATGGGCATGCAGCTCGCCGAGATCCGGCCGGGCTATGCCCGCATGACCATGCCGGTGCGCTTCGACATGATCAACGGCCACAACACCTGCCATGGCGGCTACATCTTCGCGTTGGCGGACAGCGCCTTCGCCTTCGCATGCAACAGCCACAACCAAAACACGGTGGGCGCGGGCTGCACGATCGAGTACCTGGCCGCCGGCCGCCACCACGACGTCTTGACCGCCGAGGCGGTGGAGCTGGCGCGGGCCGGCAAGAGCGGCGTCTACGACGTCCGGGTCAGCAATCAGGATGGCGTCACGCTCGCCCTGTTCCGCGGAAAATCGCTCCGCGTGACGGGCGAGGTGGTGCAGCAGTCCTAAGAATTAGTTCGAGAAGAAAACCGAGGAGACAGCAATGGTTCAACGTAATCCCGCCCCGGGCGACCTGGAGCCGATAGAGCGCGCCGGCAGGGACGAGCTGCAGGCGCTGCAACTGGAGCGCATGAAATGGTCGCTGAGGCACGCCTATGAGAACGTGCCGCACTACCGCGCCGCGTTCGACGCCGCCGGCGTGCACCCGGACGACTTGAAGACGCTGGCGGACATCGCCAAGTTCCCCTTCACCGACAAGAAGACCCTGCGCGACAACTACCCCTTCGGCCTGTTCGCCGTGCCGCGCGAGAAGGTGGTGCGCATCCACGCGTCCAGCGGCACCACCGGCAAGGCCACCGTGGTCGGCTATACCCAAAACGACATCGACACCTGGGCCAACGTGGTGGCGCGCTCCATCCGCGCCGCAGGCGGCCGCGCCGGCGACATGGTGCACATCTCCTACGGCTACGGCCTGTTCACCGGGGGGCTGGGCGCGCACTACGGCGCCGAGCGCCTGGGCTGCACCGTGATCCCCATGTCCGGCGGGCAGACCGAAAAGCAGGTGCAGTTGATCCAGGACTTCAAGCCCAGCATCATCATGGTCACACCGTCGTATATGCTGAACATCATCGAGGAATTCCAGCGCCAGGGACTGGACGCGGCCGATTCCTCGCTGAAGGTGGGCATCTTCGGCGCCGAGCCGTGGACCGACGCCATGCGCGCCGAGATCCAGGCCCGCGCCGGCATCGACGCGGTGGACATCTACGGCCTGTCCGAGGTGATGGGCCCCGGCGTGGCCAGCGAATGCATCGAATCGAAGGACGGCCCGGTGATCTGGGAAGACCATTTCTACCCCGAGATCATCGATCCCGAAACCGGCGAGGTGCTGCCGGACGGCTCGGACGGCGAGCTGGTGTTCACGTCGCTGTCCAAGGAGGCGCTGCCCATCATCCGCTACCGCACGCGCGACCTCACGCGCCTGCTGCCCCCCACCTCGCGCTCCATGCGCCGCATCGGCAAGATCACCGGCCGCTCCGACGACATGCTGATCATCCGCGGCGTGAACGTGTTCCCGACCCAGATCGAGGAACTGATCTGCAAGATGCCGAAACTGGCGCCGCAATACCAGCTGGTGGTGAGCCGCGACGGCCACCTGGACAAGCTGGACGTGATCGCCGAGCTGCGGCAGGAAGCGGGTCTGTCCGCGAACGAGGTGGAGGCGCTGGCGCGCGAACTGGAACACCACATCAAGACCCATGTCGGCGTGACCACCCGCGTCAGCCTGCAGGCCGCGAACAGCATCGAACGCACGCTGACCGGCAAGGCCAAGCGCGTGATCGACAAACGCCCCAAAACCACTTAAGGAATGAAGATGAACGAAGCCTTTATCTGTGACGCGGTACGCACGCCGTTCGGCCGCTACGGTGGCGCCCTGGCCGGCGTGCGCGCCGACGACCTGGCGGCCGTGCCCATCGCCGCGCTGATGGCGCGCAATCCGGGCGTGGACTGGACCCAGGTGGACGACGTCCACTACGGCTGCGCCAACGGCGCCGGCGAGGACAACCGCAATGTCGGCCGCATGGCCGCGCTGCTGGCGGGCCTGCCGGTGGAGGTGCCGGCCAACACCATCAACCGCCTGTGCGGCTCCAGCCTGGACGCGGTGGGCATCGCCGCGCGCGCCATCAAGTCCGGCGAGGCGCAACTGGTGATCGCGGGCGGCGTGGAATCCATGACGCGCGCGCCCTTCGTGATGGGCAAGGCCGACAGCGCCTTCTCGCGCAGCGCCAAGATCGAGGACACCACCATAGGCTGGCGCTTCGTCAACCCGCTCATGAAGGCCATGCACGGCATCGACTCCATGCCCGAGACGGCGGAGAACGTGGCCGAGCAATTCAACATCGGCCGCGCCGACCAGGACGCGTTCGCCGTGCGCAGCCAGCGGCGCTGGGCCGCCGCCCACGCGGCCGGTCACTTCAAGAGCGAGATCGTGCCGGTCACGATACCGCAACGGAAGGGCGAGGCCAAGGTGGTCGACACCGACGAGCATCCGCGCCCGGACACCACGGTCGAAATGCTGGCCAAGCTGAAAGGCGTGGTCAGGCCGGACGGCTCCGTCACCGCCGGCAACGCCTCCGGCGTGAACGACGGCGCCTGCGCCATCCTGCTGGCCTCCGCCGTCGCGGTGGACAAGTACGGCTTGAAGGCGCGCGCCAAGGTGCTGGGCATGGCCACGGCCGGGCTGGCGCCGCGCATCATGGGCTTCGGCCCGTCGCCCGCGTCGAGGAAGGTCCTGGCGCAGCTGGGGCTGACCATCGGGCAGATGGACGTGATCGAATTGAACGAGGCGTTCGCCGCGCAGGGCCTGGCCGTCACCCGCGACCTTGGCCTGGCCGACGACGCGCCGCACGTCAATCCCAACGGCGGCGCCATCGCCATCGGCCACCCGCTGGGCGCGTCCGGCGCGCGGCTGGTCACGGCGGCCCTGAACCAGCTGGAACGCACCGGCGGCCGTTACGGCCTGTGCACGATGTGCATCGGCGTGGGGCAGGGCATCGCGCTGGTGATCGAACGCGTTTAAAACCAACCGCGTAAAGCAGGGGTCAGACCCATTGGGTCTGACCCCGGAATTTGCCTCTGGTTTGCAGCACGAAAAACGTGGTCTGTCCCTGGTTTTACGAAAAACGTGGACTCGGCGTCCCCGTCTGTCCCCGGTTCTACCCGGTTTTAAAGCATTTTTTGATCATTCTAATAATTAATGGAGACACAAAAATGTTCACGAACTTCCTCAAGAAATCCGCCATCGCCGCCGCCATGCTCCTCGCCGCGGGCAGTGCGCTGGCGCAGAACATCAAGATCGGTTCCGTGCTGTCCGTCTCCGGCCCGGCCGCCTTCCTGGGCGACCCCGAGTTGAAAACGCTGCAGATGTACGTCGAGAAGATCAACGCCGAGGGCGGCGTCCTGGGACGCAAGCTGGAGCTGGTGCATTACGACGACGGCAGCGACGCCGCCAAGGCCAACGGCTTCACCAAGCGCCTGATCGAGTCCGACAAGGTGGACGTGCTGATCGGCGGCACCACCACCGGCGCCACCATGGCCATGGCCCCGCTGGTGGACAAGGCCGGCCTGCCCTTCATCTCGCTGGCCGGCGCCGTGGTGATCATCGACCCGGTGAAGAAATGGGTGTTCAAGACTCCCCACACCGACCGCATGGCCGCCGAGAAGGTGTTCGAGGACATGAAGAAGCGCGGCATCGCCAAGGTGGGCCTGCTGTCGGAGACCAGCGGCTTCGGCGCCTCCGGCCGCAAGGAATCGCAGGCGGTCGCCTCCAAGTATGGCATCACGCTGGTGGCCGATGAAACCTACGGCCCCAAGGACACCGACGTCACCGCCCAGCTCACCCGCATCAAGAACACCGCCGGCGTGCAGGCGGTGTTCGTGTTCGGGCTGGGGCAGGGGCCCGCCGTCGTCACCAAGAACTACGGCCAGCTGGCGATGACCGCGCTGCCGATGTACCAGTCGCACGGTGTCGCGTCGGACGAGTACATCAAGCTGTCCGGCAAGGCCGCCGAGGGCGTGCGCCTGCCCACCCCGTCGCTGCTGATTGGCCAGATGCTGCCGGCGGGTGACGCGCAGAAGGCCATCGTCACCGGCTACGACAAGGCCTACCGCGACCGCTACAAGGTCGAACCCTCCACCTTCGGCGGCTACGCGCTGGACGCGCTCAACCTGTCCGTCGACGCCATCAAGCGCGCCGGCGGCACCGACAAGGAAAAGGTGCGCTCCGCGCTGGAGCTCACCAAGGGCTTCGTCGGCACCACCGGCGTGTTCAACATGAGCGCCGCCGACCACATGGGACTGGACCTGTCCGCGTTCCGCATGGTCGAGGTCAAGAACGGCGACTGGCAGTTGCTGAAATAAACGGGACCAGCCATGCTCGCCCAGTTCCTCCAGTTCCTGTACTCGGGAATGACGGTCGGCTCCGCCTATGCGCTGGCGGCGCTCGGCTTCACGATCATTTACAACACCAGCGGCGTGATCAACTTCGCCCAGGGTGAATTCATCATGCTGGGCGGGATGCTGGCCGCCATGATGGCGGGCGCCGGCGTGCCGCTGCCGCTGGCCATCATCGGCGCCGTCATCCTCACCGGCGTGGTCGGCCTGGTGATGGAGAAGGCGGTCATCGAGCCGGCGCAAAACGCGCAGGTGGTCACCCTGATCATCATCACCATCGGCGCCTCGCTGGTGATACGCGGCCTGGTGCAGATCTGGCTGGGCAAGGGCACGCACGCGCTGGCGCCGTTCTCCGGCGACACGCCCATCATGATCCTGGGCGCCAGCCTGCTGCCGCAAAGCCTGTGGGTGCTGGGCGTGACGCTGCTCATCGTCGGCGCGCTGGGCTGGTTCTTCGGCCGCACGCTGCTGGGCAAGGCCATGCTGGCCACTTCGCACAACAAGCTGGCGGCGCAGCTGGTGGGCATCAACACGCGCCGCGTGCTGCTGCTGTCCTTCGGCCTGGCGGCGCTGCTGGGGGCCCTGGGCGGCATCCTGGTCGCGCCCATCACCTACACCTCCTACGACGCCGGCATCATGCTTGGCCTGAAGGGCTTCGTGGCGGCGGTGCTGGGTGGGCTGGGCGGCGGCGTGGGCGCCATCGCGGGCGGGCTGATACTGGGCGTCGCCGAGGCCATGACGGCGGGCTACATCTCGTCCGCCTACAAGGACGCGGTGCCCTTCGTGCTGATCCTGCTGATCCTGTTCTTCATGCCGCGCGGCCTGTTCGGCGCCAAAGTCTCGGAGCGCGTATGAGTAACGCCTTGTTCCCACGCCATCGCGGCCTGCTGATCCTGGCCCTGGTGCTCGCGCTGCTTCCGCTGGCGCTGCCCAACGCCTATTACTTCGACGTGGCGATCCGCATCGCGCTGAACGCCGTCGTCGTCATCGGCCTGAACCTGCTGATGGGCTACACGGGCCAGATCAGCCTGGGCCACGCCGGCTTCTACGGCCTGGGCGCCTACGCATCGGCGGTGCTGACCACGCATTTCAACTGGCCGCCGCTGGGCGCGCTGGCCGCCGGCGCCGCCGCCACCGGCCTGCTGGCCTTCGCGCTGGCGCGTCCCGTGCTGAAGCTGAAGGGACACACGCTGGCCATGGCCACGCTGGGCCTGGGCATCATCATCTCCATCGCCATCAACAACGAGGGGCAATGGACGGGCGGCCCGGACGGCATCGCCGTCAACGCCTTCTCCGTGCTCGGCCTGGAAGTGGCGGGCGAGAAGCAGTGGTACGCGGTGGCCGCCGCCTTGCTGCTGCTGGTGACCTGGCTGGCGCTGAACCTGATCGATTCGCCGGTTGGCCGCGCGCTGCAGGCCATCCACGGCTCGGAGGTGGCGTCGCGCGTGGTCGGCATCGACACCACCCGCTTCAAGGTGCGGGTCTTCGTGCTGTCGGCGGTGCTGGCCAGCATCGCGGGCAGCGTCAGCGCGCACTACATCGGCTTCATCACGCCGGGCATGGCGGGCTTCTTCCATTCCATCGAACTGGTGACGATGGTGGTGGTGGGCGGCATGGCGTCCGTGTTCGGTTCCATCCTGGGCGCGGCGCTGCTTACCCTGCTGCCGCAGGTGCTGTCCGCCTTCGAGGGCTGGGAAGTGGTGGTGTTCGGCGCGATCCTGATGGCCACCATGATCTTCCTGCCGCGCGGCCTGGTGCCCAGCCTGGCGCGGCGCGCGAAAGGCTGACCCGATGCTGACCATCCAAAACCTGAGCAAGAGCTTCGGCGGCGTGCACGCGGTGCAGGACGTGAGCTTCACCATCAAGGAAGGCGCCATCCACTCGGTGATCGGTCCCAACGGCGCGGGCAAGACCACGCTGTTCAACCTGATCACCGGCGTGTACACGCCGACCAGGGGCGAGATCATGCTGCGCGGCGAGAACGTGTCCGGCCTGTCGCCGGACATCCTGGCGCGGCGCGGCATGAGCCGTACTTTCCAGAACCTGCAGATCTGCCTGAACATGACGGCCATCGAGAACGTGATGGTGGGCGCGCATCTGCGGCTGAACCAGAACCTGTTCGCGTCCATGCTGCGGCTGCCGTCGGTGCGCAAGGCGGACGCGGAATGCCGCGACGAGGCGGCGCGGCTGATGGAGTTCGTCGGGGTGGGCCAGTACCTGGCCGCCGAGGCGAGCCAGATGCCTTACGGCGCGCTGAAACGCCTGGAAATCGCGCGGGCGCTGGCGGCGCGGCCCAGGGTGCTGCTGCTGGACGAGCCGGCGGCGGGGCTGAACCACACCGAGACCGGCGAGATCGAGGCGCTGATCCGCAAGGTGGCGCAGTCCGGCGTGACGGTGGTGCTGGTGGAGCACGACATGAAGCTGGTGATGAATTTGTCCGACCACATCCTGGTGCTGGACTACGGCAGGAAACTGGCCGAGGGCACCGCCGCCGAGGTCCGGGCCAATCCGGACGTGGTGGCGGCCTATCTGGGGGCCGCGGCATGAGGGACGCCATGAAAAACGATCACACGGGAAGCCCGCTGGTGTTGCAGATCAAAGGCCTCACCAGCCATTACGGCCGCATCCAGGCGCTGCACGGCATCGACCTTGAGGTGCGGCAGGGGCAACTGGTGGCGCTGGTGGGCGCCAACGGCGCCGGCAAGACCACGCTGCTGCGCGCCATCTCCGGCGTGCAGCCGGTGAGCGGCGGCAGCATCCACTTCCGCGGCGAGGACGTGACGCGCGCCAGCGCGGACCGCCGCGTGCGGGCCGGCATCTGCCAGGTGCCGGAGGGACGCCAGGTGTTCGGCCCCATGTCGGTGGAGGACAACCTGCGCCTGGGCGCCTACACCCGCCCGAAAGGCGAGGTGGAGGCGGACATGGAGCGCATGTTCGCGCTGTTCCCCGTCTTGAAGGAGAAGCGGCTGCTGCTGGCGGGCACGCTGTCCGGCGGTCAGCAGCAGATGCTGGCCATGGCGCGCGCGCTGATGGGGCGTCCCTCCGCGCTGCTGCTCGACGAGCCCAGCATGGGGCTGGCGCCGCTGCTGATCGCGGAGATCTTCCGCATCGTCGCCGGCCTGCGAGACCAGGGCATCACCATTTTCCTGGTGGAGCAGAACGCGCACGCGGCGCTGTCGATCGCGGACGTCGGCTATGTGATCGAGACCGGGGCCATCACGCTGTCCGGCCCCGGTCCCGAGCTGTTGAGGAATGAACGGGTGCAAAGCGCCTATCTGGGCATGTAAACCAACGGCAAATTCCGGGGTCGGACCCAACGGGGTCTGACCCCGGCCTCTGCCTCTGGTTTTGAATGAAGGAACAACTATGGTCAAGGTTTATGAACTGAACGGCATCCGCCCCGTGGTCGATCCCACGGCGTATGTCCATCCCACGGCGGTGCTGATCGGCGACGTCATCATCGGCCCGCGCTGCTACGTCGGCCCGCTGGCCTCGATGCGGGGCGACTTCGGCCGCCTGATCCTGGAGGCCGGCGCCAACCTGCAGGACGGTTGCGTGATGCACGGCTTCCCGGGCTGCGACACGGTGGTGGAGGTGGACGGCCACATCGGCCACGGCGCCGTGTTGCACGGCTGCCGCGTGGGCCGCAACGCCCTGGTGGGCATGAACGCCGTGGTGATGGACAACGCCGTCATCGGCGCCGAGAGCATCGTCGCGGCGATGAGCTTCGTGAAGGCCAACATGCAGGTGCCGCCGCGCAGCATGGTGGTGGGCACGCCGGCGCGCGTGATGCGCCAGGTGTCCGACGACGAAATCAAATGGAAGAGCGCCGGCACCGCCCAATACCAGGAACTCACCGACCGCTCCCTCGCCACCATGCGCGAGGTGGAGGCGGCGACCGAAGTGGAACCGGACCGCAAGCGCATGGAATGGGAAACCTCCCTGCCGCTGCATCTGCACAAGAACGCGACTGAATAAACTCACATTGGAGAACTAGTAATGGCACCAACTCTGCAAAGCCTGATCGCCGGCCAATGGCATGGCAAGGAAGCCGCCACGCCGCTGCACAGCGCCCTGAACAACAGCCTGATCTACCACACCCACGCGGAGGCGATCGACTTCGCCGAAGCCGTGACCTACGCCCGCAAGACCGGCGTGCCGGCGCTGATGAAACTGGACTTCCAGCAGCGCGCGCAGCGCCTGAAGGCGCTGGCCACCTACCTGATGGAGCGCAAGGAGGAGCTGTACAAGATCTCGCACCTCACCGGCGCCACCCGCGCCGACAGCTGGGTGGACGTGGAAGGCGGCATCGGCACCCTGTTCGCCTACGCCAGCATGGGCAGCCGCGAACTGCCCTCGTCCAACGTGCTGCACGAGGGCCCGGCCATGGCGCTGGGCAAGCGCGGCGGCTTCGCCGGCACCCACATCCTGGTGCCGCGCGGCGGCCTGGCGGTGCACATCAACGCCTTCAACTTCCCCATCTGGGGCCTGCTGGAAAAGTTCGCGCCCAGCTTCCTGGCCGCCATGCCCTGCATCGGCAAGCCCGCCACCGCCACCAGCTACCTGACCGAGGCGGTGGTGCGCATGGCGCATGAATCCGGCCTGCTGCCGGAAGGCGCGCTGCAGCTGGTGATCGGCAGCACCGGCGACCTGCTGGACCGCTTGTCCGGCGCCGACGTGGTGACCTTCACCGGCTCCGCCGACACCGCCGCGAAGCTGCGCACCAACCGCAACCTGATCGCCAACTCGGTGCCTTTCACCGCCGAGGCGGACTCGCTGAACTGCGCCATCCTGGCGCCGGACGTGACGCCGGACGATCCCGAGTTCGACCTGTTCGTCAAGGAAGTGGCGCGCGAGATGACCGGCAAGGCCGGCCAGAAGTGCACCGCCATCCGCCGCATCATCGTGCCGCGCGACCGCGTGGACGCGGTGGCCGAGCGCCTGCGCGAGCGGCTGGCGAAGGTCACCGTCGGCGACCCGTCGGTGGAGGGCGTGCGCATGGGCGCGTTGGCCTCCAGGGACCAGCAGCGCGATGTCGCCGAGCGTGTGGCCTTGCTCTCGCGGGGCAACGAGGTGGTGTTCGGCGCGAACGACGGCTTCAAGTTGATCGGCGAGGGCGTGGCCGAGGGCGCGTTCTTCCCGCCGACGCTGCTGCTGTGCCGCGACGCGCGCGCCAACGACGCGGTGCACGACGTGGAGGCCTTCGGCCCCGTCAGCACCATGATGACTTACGAGGGCATCGATGAGGCGCTGGACCTGGCCGCGCGCGGCAAGGGCAGCCTGGTGAGCACGCTGGTGACCAAGGATCCGAAGATCGCCGCCTACGCGGTGCCGATGGCGGCGGCCTCGCACGGCCGCGTGCACATCCTGGACCGTGAGTCGTCGGTGGACTCCACCGGCCACGGCTCGCCGCTGCCGCAGCTGAAGCACGGCGGTCCCGGCCGCGCGGGCGGCGGCGAGGAGCTGGGCGGCATCCGCGCTGTGCGCCACTTCCTGCAGCGCGCGGCGGTGCAGGGCTCGCCGACCATGCTGGCGGCGGTGACGGGTGAATACGTGCGCGGCGCGGCCGTGCGCGAAAGCGAGCTGCATCCCTTCCGCAAGCACTTCGAGGACCTGCAAATGGGCGACTCGCTGCTGACGCACCGCCGCACCGTGAGCGAGGCGGACATCGTCAACTTCGGCGGCGTCTCGGGCGACTACTTCTACATGCACTTCGACGAGATCGCCGCCAGGGACACGCAGTTCGGCAAGCGCATCGCGCACGGCTACTTCGTGCTGTCGGCGGCGGCGGGCCTGTTCGTGTCGCCCGCGCCGGGTCCGGTGCTGGCCAACTACGGCCTGGACAACCTGCGCTTCATCACTCCGGTGGCGATCGGCGACACCATCCGCGCGCGCCTCACCTGCAAGCGCAAGGTCGACCGCAACCGCACCGACGACAAGGGCGTCGGCCAGGGCGTGGTGGCGTGGGACGTGCAGGTTACCAACCAGAACGACGAGCTGGTGGCCAGCTACGACATCCTGACGCTGGTGTCGAAGAAGGCTTGAGGCGAGGCCTCAGGCGGCCGGTTCGGGGTCCAGCGCGGCCTGGAGCCGCGCCATCGCGTCGGTGACGACTTCCACGGGCGCCGCTTCCACGAATTTGGCGTTGCGGGCGCGGTAGTCGAGAAAGCGCGCCTGGCTGACGATGGCCACGCCCTGGGTTTTCGTGCCGCTGCCCATCAGCGAAGTGGCCCAGCCGCGCACGCGGTCATAATTCCCGCCTTGCGTAATGGGCGCGACCAGGGCGCGGCCCTGCCGGTTTGATTCGGCGTTGGACAGGACCAGCACCGGGCGGCTGCCCTGGATTTCCGTGCCGAGAACCGGGTCCAGCGCCAACTGCAGTATATCGCCCTGCCGGGGGGCGCGCTTCATTTCACTTCACTGCCGACGGCCGGCATCTCGTCCCATTCCCGTAGATCCTCTGGCATGGGGGCGGCCGGATCGCACATCGCATTCAGTTCGGCCGCCGTGTAGCGCGGCCGCTTGGCACGGATCAGCAGGCCGTCCGGCGTCGCTTGCAGCGATACCGTCTGACCGACCGTGAATCCCAGTTCGCGCAGCAGAGGTTGCGGCAAGCTGATGCCGACCGAATTGCCTTGCCGTCGTATGGTTGCTTCGCCTTCCATTTCATTCCCCCGCCGTCATGTAATACGATGTAATACAGTTTAGGCGGCGGGTCTCGGGAAATCAAATGTGACGGCGACGTTATTGCGCAATAGCAAGAACATGGCCTCAGAGCTACCTGTTCAGCCCGAACGGATCGTCGATGCTGTGGGCCGGTTCGGTGAACCATTTGGGGCCGCCGGCCGTCATGTGGAAATGGTCCTCGTGGCGGATGCCGAATTCGCCGGGGATGCAGATCATCGGCTCGTTCGAGAAGCACATGCCCACGTCCAGCGGCGTGGCGTCGCCGCCCACCAGGTAGGGCCATTCGTGGACGTCCAGGCCGATGCCGTGGCCGGTGCGGTGCGGCAGGCCTGGCAGCTTGTAGCCGGGACCGTAGCCGTCCTCCTCCAGCGCGCGGCGCGCGGCGAAATCCACCTCCTGGCAGGGCACGCCCAGCCGCGCGGCGGCGAAGGCGGCGGCTTGCGCCTTCTTCTCGCTGTTCCACACGCCGCGCTGACGCGCCGTCGGCTCGCCGTACACGTAGGTCCGGGTGATGTCCGAGATGTAGTTGTGCACCTTGCAGCCGGTGTCGATCAGCACCATGTCGCTCTGTTTCAGCGTCTGCACGTAGCTCACGCCGTGCGGATAGGCGGTGGCCTCGCCGAACAGCACGATCACGAAATAGGAACCGGAGGCGCCCACCTTACGGTGCGCGCGGGCGATGAATTCCTCCACCTCCACGGTGGTGATCCCCTCGCGTAGCATGCTGGCGGTGGCGACGTGCACCGCCAGCGTCATGTCCTTGGCGCGCTGCATCAGCGCGATCTCGGCGGCCGATTTGCGGGTGCGACAGTGCGCCGTGACGGCACGCGCGTTCTCCAGCGCGTAGCCTTCCGCCAGCGGACGGATGCCGTCGTAGATGAAGAAGGCGGCGCTTTCGCAGATGCCCACGCGCGGCGGCCGCGCGGCGTCGGGCGCGACGCCCATGCGCGCCAGCGTGGCGATGAACAGCTGGTAGGGGCTTTCGTGCTCGTCCCAGCCATTGACATTGCCCTTCACCAGCATGAAGTCCAGCAGCGTGCTTTCCTCGAACGCGGGCGCGATGTATTCGAGTTCGCCCTGCGCCGGCAGGATGGCGCCGACCATGCGTTCGCTCGGATGCCAGCGGGTGCCGGTGAAGTACAGCAGGTTGGAACCCGCGTTGATGTAGATGGCGGCGATGCCCTGGGCGCGCATGAAGGCCTGCGCCTTGGCGATGCGTTGCAGGTGTTCGTCCTTGCCGATAGGGGTGGCGCCTTCCATCATGTTGGACAGGGACGCCAGTGCTTGTTCCGCGGTTTTGCCGCCTACGCCTATGGTCATGTGCTTCTCCTCCTGATAAGTGGCGAGGATGATAGCAGTTCCGGCGCGGCGAAAAAACGCCATCGGCGCGGTTTTCGAGGTCCTGTGCCGATTAGGTTTTTGGCGGTGCGGAATTCGGCATAGCGGGCGCGTTCGGCCCGGCCGGTGGCGCGTTCGTGAACATGTCGGCCGGATAGGTGAACAGCCAGTCGGCGTAGCGCGCCTTCTTGTGCAGCATGCGGTCCTCCTCGTGGAAGCCGCCCTGCTTGATGGGCTGCAGCTCGGACAGCGAATGCACGCCGACGATGCGGCCCTGCTGTCGTATCAGCCCCCATTCGGCCTTGCCGGTGACGGGGTCCGCGTACAGGCGGCGCAGGTGGCGTTTGGCGCCGGGATAGCGCGGGTCCTTCAGCAGTTCCTCCAGCGTGAGCGGATACTGGGCCACGCCGCCCGCGCCCTTGGCCTCGTGGTAGCGGCCCAGCGCCTGGCGGAACTCGTGGCCGACGAACAGCAGTTGCGCCTCCTTGTCGCGCCGCGCGGCGGTGGCGTACAGCTCGGAGCCGATGACCAGGCTGGCGCCCATGAAGCCGATCAGCATCAGGGTCCAAATGTAGGCGAAGCCGCCGCAGTGCCGTCGCCTCATAGCTGCGCGTAGGGCGTGCCGTCGCGCGCGTTGCCCTTGGCGCCGCTGCGCACGTCGGCGATGCCGGACTTTTCGCTGTCGCGCGGGTTCACGGGCTGCCAGGTCTTGTCGGACTCCGTCACGGGATCCAGCGGAATGGCGCGGAAGTAGTGGTGCGTGACCAGGTCCGCCAGCGCGGCCGGATACTCGCCCTTGTCGGCGTAAAACCGGTCTATGCCCACGCGCAGCACCTTGAGGTTTTCCTTCAGCGCGGCCTCCCTGGATTTTTCGACCGAGCCGAAATAGCGCGGCAGCGCCACCGTCAGCAACAGGGAAATAATGGCCAGCACCACCAGCAATTCGATCAGCGTGAATCCCCGCTCGCGGATTCGTATGCGCATATGTTTCACCATGATTTGAGGGGAATGCCGTTCAGGCCCGTCTTGTCCGAGCGCGACGACACGTCGAACACGTCCTCGCCCTCCGATGGATTGTCCGGCGGCGAGGCGTAGGCGCGCTTGGCCCAGGTGGCGGCGGCGGCGGTGTCGGCCGGGGCGAATGGATCGCGTGGAACGCGGCGCAGGAAGTAGAGCATCTGCTTGCGCGGGTGGCGCTGGTCCGGCACGCCCTCCACCAGGTCCTCCAGCTTCTTCGGGAAGCCGGATTCGCCCAGGTTCAGCTTGATGTTGCCGTTGTCCGCCGCGCGCTTGTAGGCGTCGATGGCTATACGCAGCTCCACCAGCGCGCCGCGCAGCTCGCGCTCCTTCTCGCGCTGCACGGCCACCTGCGCCATCGGCACGGCGACCGAGGCCAGCACGCCCATGATGGCCAGCGTCACCATCAGTTCGATAAAGGTGAAGCCGCGCTGCGCATGCATGTCACTGGCCCTTCTTCGGCGCATTGGGCGCGGGGCCTGCGGGCTCCGGCTTGGCCGAGGTGGGTGGCTGGGCGAAGGCGCCCGCCGCTTCCTCGCCGCCGGTCATGGGATTGGGGCGCGGCGGCGGCGGTTCGGCGGGCGCCTGGAGCGCCTGCATCGGTGTCTGGGCCTGCGGCACTTGCTGGGTTTGAAACGCCGGCGCGGCCGCAACGTCGCCGGCCAGCGGGCCGCGTCCACCCACGTTGGCCTCGGTCCCGGACAGGAATTCGGCGTCGCCCAAGTCTGGACGTCGAATGGAGCGCAACAGGCGCGGCGTGATCGACAGCACGATCTCGCTGCGCGAGCTGTCGTCCTTCTGGCTGCCGAACAGGCGGTTCAGCACCGGCAGCTCGCCCACGCCCGGCACCTTGCTGCCCACGCTGCGGTCCTCGTCGCTGATCAGGCCCGCCAGCACCTGGGTCTCGCCGTCCCGCAGCCGCAGCACGGTGGAGGCGCTGCGCGTGCCAATCTGGTAGGCCTGCGTGCCGGACTTGCTGACCACTTCCTTGACCACGTTGCTGACCTCGAGGTTGATCTTGATGGCCACCTCGTCGTCCAGGTGGATGTTGGGTTCCACGTCCAGCTTCAGGCCCACGTCCACGTAATTCACGCTGTCCGAACTCACGCCGTTGTTGGTGGTGACGGTGATGACGGGCACGCGGTCGCCGATCAGCACCTTGGCCTTGTCCTTGTTGCGCACGCGGATGCGCGGATTGGCCAGGATGTTGCTGTCCGAGTCGGACTTGTTGGCGTTGAGCGTGGTGGCGCCCAGCGCCAGGTTGATGTTGCCGCCGTTGATGTGCCGCAGGTCCGACACTTTCAGGCCGCCGAATCCAAGGCCGGAACCGGCGCCGGCGCCAGCCAGCGTCAGCGTGGCCTTGTCCGGCCAGGCGATGCCCAGCTCCTGCAGGCGCGTGCGTTTCACCTCCAGCACCTCCACCTCCAGCATCACCTCCGGGTCCGCCAGGTCCTGCACGGCGATGATGCGCTCGGCCATGCGCACCATGTCCGGCGTGTCGCGCATGATGATGATGCCCACGCGCTCGTCGGTGACGATGTCGCGCGCCTTGAGCAGGGTTTTCAGCGTGAACGCCACCTGCTTGACGTCCGCGTTGGCGATGAAGAAGGTGCGCACCAGCAGCTGCTGGTAGTCTTTCACCTTTTGCGCCGTGTTGGGGTAGATGGTGATGGAGCGCTCACCCGTCACGCTCTGTTCCAGCTGGTTGGCGCCCAGCAGCATGGCGATGGCTTCCTCGATGCTGGCGTCGCGCACGGAGATGGTGGCGCGCAGCGCGGGATCGACCTCGCGGTCGAACACGAAATTCAGGCCGGAGACCTTGCCGATGAAGTCGAACACGGAGCGCAGCGGCGCGTCGCGGAACTGCAAGGTCACGGGCTTGCGGTAGGCCGCCGCCAGCCGGCCGGCGCCGGATTTATGGCGCGCCTGCTCGTCGGCGATGCGGGCTTTCAGTCGCAGCGCGTCGCGTTGATTCGGCTGCTCCTGCAGCACGGGCCGCAGCAGGTCCTGCGCGGCGGCCAGGTTGGCGTCGCCGCCGCGCTGCCGCAGCGCCTCGGCGTCGCCAACCATCGCGCGGTGGCGGCGGTCCTGCGCCGCCAGCGCGAGGCCCTGGCGCGAGACGGTGTTGTGCGGGTCGATGGCGAGCGCCTGCCGGTACAGCTCCTCGGCCTGGAGCAATGCGGCCTCTCCGCCTAGCG
The DNA here is from genome assembly GCF_900116645.1 of Pseudoduganella namucuonensis. Lineage (GTDB taxonomy): Bacteria > Pseudomonadota > Gammaproteobacteria > Burkholderiales > Burkholderiaceae_D > Rugamonas > Rugamonas namucuonensis. The sequence goes on from NZ_FPBO01000013.1 coordinate 127,446, forward strand.
TGCGCTGGGTGTCGCCTTGGGCGTTCAGTTGGTTCACCAGCGCGGCTTTGCGGTTCAGCAGGGCGATGCGGTATTGGGCGTTGTGCGGGTCTTCGCGCGAGGCCTGTTCCAGCATGGCCAGGCCGGATTCCGTCCGGCCGGCGTCCAGCAGGGCGTTGGCCTCCTTGAAGGTTTGGCTGCCGGCGCAGGCGGCCAGCAGCGCGCTCATGGCCAGGACGGACAGGCGGGTGGCGGCGGTGTGGTTCAATTCGTGTCCCCTGTTGCGATTGTGTGTTTCTGGTTGAGCGGCAGATGGGTGAAGGTCAGCGTGCCGCCGCTGGCGGCATCCAGGCGGTAGCCGCCCCCCGCCTTGTCGCCCACCGTGTCGCCGACGCGAGCGACGATGTTCTGGTCGTCCATTTGCAGGAACCAGGCGGTCTTGCCGTCCTCGATGAAGTGGCCCAGTACCTGGAAGGGCAGGGCCGCGGCGTCGTCCTTCCGGACTGGCAGCTGTCCTGGTTGCGGCGCGTGCGCGGCGGCGGGTTTGAGCGGCGCCTCGGGCAGCCAGCCGCCGCCCGCGAACAACGCGGCCGGTTCCTCGTCGGCCACGCGGCGCTGGATTTGCAGTTCGGGCGGGATGGCGGGGGCGTCGCCGGCTTCGGCGGAGGCGCCGGGAGCGGGGCCCGCGTGAGCGGGTGGCTGTGCCGGGTCGTCATTAGGCGCTCCGTGCCGCCCCGCCTCCTGCGCTCCGTGCCACCCGGCGTCCAGCGCTCCGTGCCGAGCCGCGTCCGGCGCATGGCTGGGCGCGTGCGGCGGCATCGCTCCGGTGTTGGCGGCCGCGGGCGATACCACCAGCCCCTCGTCGTCAGGCGCGAACCACACCAGCAGCGCGGTGGCCGCCGCCGCCACGCCGATGGCCATTTTCCTCATCGCGCCACCTCCGCCTTGCGCACCAGCAGGATGAACTGGATGCGCGCGTCGACCTCGCCGGTGTCGACTCGGTCGCGCTTGAAGGCGACCGAGTCCAGGGTCAGCGTGGGCATGGCCTGCATCGCGTCCAGCAGGAAGGCCTGCGTGCTCGCGTAGTCCGCCTTCAAGGGCAGCGTGATCTGGTAGCGCAGGAATCCGGCGCGGGGCTCGGGCTGCGCCTTGTATTCGGCCTTGGCCAGCGGCACGTTGTGCTTCCGCGCCGTTTCCACCAGCGTTTGCAGCTGATCGGGGATGGCCGAATGCGCCGGCAGGTAGTTGTAGAACGCGGCCAGACCGTCGGCGGCGGTGGGGACCTTGGGCACCGGTTGCATGGCGGCGTTGGCGGCGGCGGCCAGTTGCCGTTGCAGCGGCTGGTGGCGCTGTTCGAGCGTGCTGGCGTGCCAACGCAGCGCCAATGCGGCGGCCAGCAGGGCGATGCCCAGGGCGGCTCCGGGGCCTAGTTTGCTCCACAGCCGTTTGGCCTCCCAACCCGTGCGCTGGCCAAGATTGGAGGGTAGCCGCAGGGCGGCGCGGGATGTCATAGACGCCATTGGGCCTCCAGCTGGAATCGGTAAGGGTGGGCGGCGTCGCCGGCGGCCACTTCGTGCTTGACGAGGTAGACGGAGCTGAACATGCGCTGCTGGTTGAGGAAGGCGAGGTAGTTCAGCATGTCCCGCGCGGTTTCGGCTTCGGCGGCGATCTTCAGCGAGCCGGCCGGGCCGGTCGTCGCGGCGGCGTCCTGGGGCGGTTGGCCGTTCAGGTCGAGGCCGAGCAGGGCGACGCGCATGTCGGCGGGCGCTTGTAGCGTCTTGAGCAGGCGCGGAACGGGCAGGTTCAATTGGCGCACCGCCTCGGCCACCGCCCTGGTTTGCTGGTCGTGTTCACGCTGTTGGGCGGCTGGCAAGGCGGGCTCCATGCTTCGGCGCGGCCGCGCGGTTTCCAGTTGCGCCTCCAGTGAGGCGATGGCGCTCCATTGCCGCAACCAGTGGGCGCCGGCCGGCAGCAGCGCGATCGCTCCGACCACCAAAAGCGCGAGCCGCCAGCCGGCCAGCCGCGGAGTGCCGCGCACGAAGGCGATACGCGTGACGCTCATGCGGCGGCTCCCAGCTTGACCATGGCGCTGTCGCCCGCCTCTGTCGCTGCCGCTGCCTCAGCCCCTACCTCTGTCGCTGCCTTTGCCTCTGCTTGTGCAGCGGGTGGCGCGCGGTGGAGCGGGGCGGCGGCATTGGCCGTGTCGTTGGGGCGGGAGAAATCGGCGGCGGGGCCGAACGGCGGCTCCACGAGCCGGAAATGGGCGGGCAGCCGGTCGGCTTGCGCGTGCCGCGCCACGCCGCTCAGGTCCATCACCGCCACGTCGTCGATGGCGGCCAACTCCGGCGCGCGCAGCGTCCAGCGTTGCCAGGCCTGCGCCAGTTCGTTGTGCCAGTTGTCGCCGCAGGGCTGGGTCTGGAACGCCGTGACGCGGCTGCGCGACAGCACCGCCATGGACAGCCGGCCTTGTTCGGCCACGGCGAACGCCGTGGGCTTCCCGTCCAGCGTGCGGCACACCGTCCCCACCAGCGGCTCGATGGCGGCGCAGCGCAGGCGGTGCTCGGCCAGGATGGATTGCAGCGACTCCAGCAAGTCCGCATCGATGCCGCAGGCCAGGCGCGGGTGGCCGTAGGGGGCGTCGTCGCAGCTCACAGACCAGGTGCGCGCAGCGTCGCCGTACACGGCGGACAGCTGCATTTGCAGGAAACGGGATGCCGCCGGCTCGGCCATCAGCGCGTCGCTCCACGGCGCCAGCACCATCTGGCACCAGCGCCCGGACAGGCTGATGGACACCGGCAGCCGCGCCGCCACCGCGCGGTCGATAGCACCGCGGCGCGAATCAGGGGACAGACCCTCCGCGCCACCAGCCGTCGCAAGGGCGCGGGATGGTGAACGCGGGGGGACTGTCCCCGGTGTGGCTGTCTGTCCCAGCAGGCCGCGCAGCGCCGCGACGGGGATCTTCCATTGGCTGCCGGGGTTGACCAGCGGGATATGCAGCGCGCCGTCCTCCACGATGCGCCCGCCCCGCCGCACCACGGCCACCAGCCGCCGCGGCGCGAGATAGATGTGCAGGCCGCCGCGCGCCGGCAGCAGTTCCATGATCCGCGTATTGATTCGACTAATAAGTGACACGATTGAGCTCCGTCAGCGTGGTTTCCCCCAGCCGCACCAGTTCCAGCGCGGCCTCGCGCGCGAGCAGGAATCCGTTGCGCGCGGCCTCCTCTTTCATGCGGCTGACCGGCGCGCGCGTGCAGATCATTTCGCGCATGGCGTCGTTCAGCATCAACACCTCGGCCACCGCCTTGCGGCCCTTGTATCCCGTGCCCCGGCAGTGGCCGCAGCCCGCGCCTGCCATGAAGCGCCAGCCCTGCACCCGCTGCGCCGTCAGGCCGCTGTCGCGAAGGTCCTGCTCGTCGGCCGCGACCTCCACCGCGCAGTGCTCGCAGTTCAGCCGCAGCAGGCGCTGGGCGACGATGCCGTTCAGCGCCGCCGCGAAGCTGTACGGGTCCACGCCCATGTGCAGGAAACGGCCCACCACGTCGAACACGTTGTTGGCGTGCACGGTGGTGAACACCAGGTGGCCGGTCAGCGAAGCCTGCACCGCGATCTGCGCCGTTTCGTCGTCGCGGATCTCGCCGATCAGGATCTTGTCCGGGTCGTGCCGCAGGATGGAGCGCAGCCCGCGCGCGAAGGTCAGGCCCTTCTTCTCGTTGACGGGGATCTGCAGCACGCGCGGCAGCCGGTATTCGACCGGGTCCTCGATGGTGACGATCTTGTCGCGTCCCGTGTTGATCTCGGTGATGGCGGCGTACAGGGTGGTGGTCTTCCCCGAACCGGTGGGGCCGGTCACCAGCAGCATGCCGTGCGGCTTGGCGGCCAGGCGGCGGATCTGCGCGATGGCGTCCGCGTTCAGGCCCAGGCTCTCGAGGCGCAGCGCGTTGGCCGCCGCCGTCAGCGCGCGCCGGTCCAGCAGGCGCAGCACCGCGTCCTCGCCGAAGATGTTGGGCATGATGGAGACGCGGAAGTCGATCTCGCTGCCCTTCACGCGCACCTTGAAGCGGCCGTCCTGCGGCACGCGGCGCTCGGCGATGTCCAGGTCCGCCAGCACCTTGATGCGCGAGATGATCTGCTCGGCCATCTGCAAGCCCTGCACCTGGCCTGCCTGCACCAGCACCCCGTCCACCCGGTACTTGATGACCAGGCTGGCCACGTCGCATTCCAGGTGGATGTCGCTGGCCTGGAACTTGAGCGCGTCGTAGATCGTGGAGTTGACCAGCTTGACCACCGGGCTGCTGTCCTCGCTGATGCGTATCAGCGAGATGTCTTCGATGGTCTGGTCCAGGCCCGCGTCCTCCTCCGTGTCTTGAGCCATCTCTTGCATGGCCTGCTGCGCGCCCTCCTGCTGCGCGAGGTAGGCCGCCAGGTCGTCCGTGTGGGCCAGCGCCACCGTGAACGGCGCGCCGGTGGTGTAGTCGGCCCATTGCAGCACGTCGTCCGCGAAGGGATCGGCGATCACCAGCACCGGGACGGCGTCCCCGTGCCGCATCAGCACGCACTCGCGCTGCGCGCAGTCGGTGTAGGGCAGCAGGGCGTAGCCGGGCGTGGCGGCATGCAGGTCGGCCATGCTCCACGCCGGATAGCGGAACAGCGCCGCCAACTGGCGCGTGAATTCCTCCGGCGCCAGCGCCGCCATTTCCTCCAGCACCGCCAGCCGCGGGCGGCCCTGGCCCAGCGCGGCGGCCTCCGCGCGCCGCAGCAGTTCGGGTGTGACGGCCGGCGGGACCGGTGCGCGTGCGTTCATGACAGGCTCCCGGCCAGTTCGAATATCGGCATGTACATCAGCACCACCACGCCGCCGATCACCACGCCGATCAGGGTCATTAGCAGCGGCTCCAGCAGGCGCGAGGCCCAGTCCACCCAGCGGGCGAACTCCTCGTCGTGGAACCTGGCCGAGCGCTCCAGCATGTCGCTCAGGCGCCCGGTGTTCTCGCCCACCTTCAGCAGCGACTGGGCGACCGGCGTGGCCAGGCCCTGGCGCTCCAGCGCGGTGGAGAAGGGCTGGCCCTCCTCGACGGCGCGGCGGGCCATGGCCAGGGCGCGCCGCTGTTCCGGCATCAGCATGGCCGACACCATGGCCAGCGCCTTGGACAGGGGAATGCCCGCGTGTAGCAGCAGGCTGAGGGCGCGGTAGAAGCGCGCCAGGCGGAACTCGGCGGCCTTGGCGGCCAGCACCGGCAGGCGCAGCACCCACAGCAGCAGCGCGCCGCGCGCGGCGGCGTTGGTGGCGGCGAACACGGCGCCGCCGGCCGCGCCGCCCAGCGCGCCCAGGCACAGCCAGGGGTGCGCGGCGAGCGAGCGGCCGAAGCCAAGCAGCATTTGCGACATCCACGGGATGTCGCGGCCGGAGCTTTCATACACCACGCTGAACCTCGGCACCACATAGCCGAGCAGGAACAGCGTGACCAGCGCGCCCACGGCCAGCAGCATCACCGGATAGATGGCGGCCGAGACTAGCTTCTTGCGGATGGCGTCGAACTGCAATTGATAGCCCACATAGCGCGCCAGCGCCTCGGGCAGGTTGCCCGAGCGTTCGGCCGCGTGCACGGTGGCGACGTAGAGGTCGGGGAAGATGGCCGGGAAACCGGCCAGCGTGTCGGAAAAGCTCTGGCCTTGGGACAGGGCCAGGCGGATCGCGGCCAGCGTGGCCTTGGCGCCGCCGCGCGTTTCCTTGTTGTGCAGGGTGGCCATGGCCTCGCCCAGGTTCAGGCCCGCTTCCAGCAGGGCCAGCAACTCCTGGCTGAATTGCAGCAGGGGGAAGGGCTGCCCCCGCGTGGCGCGCCGCGCCAGCGCGGGCGCGGATTCCCCGCGCGGCGCGGGCGACGCGGCCGAGGCGGCGGCCCCGACGGCGAGCACGCGCCAGCCCTGGCGCAGCGCGAGGCGGATGGCCTCCGTTTCGCTGGCCGCGTCTATGGCGATCGTTCGCCGCGCGCGCGCGCCGGCGCCGCCCTGGACTTGTAACTGGTACTGCATTACCGCCTCAATCGTTTCATTCGTGTTCCACCGCGGGGCCGGACGGATGCGCACTCCACGTTCGCACCCGCCCGGGTACTGCAAAAAGCTAGGACGACATGATCACTGGGTGATCAGGCTCACCTTGTCCACCACGAACGAGGTCTGCGCCGACGAGTCCTCCGTCATCGCGAACGACAGCTGCACCGTCTGGCCCTTGTACGGCAGCAGGCTGAAGCTGCGGGTCTGGTAGCCGGTCGCCTTGTTCAGGTTGGAGTAGGTCGCCAGCGTGCCCAGTACGGCGCCGCTGGTGTTCTTCACCGTCACTACCAGCTTGTCGTAGGCGGTGCTGGTGGTGGTCTCGGCGGTGTCGATGTGCAGCGCGAAGGTCAGCGCGGCCGAGGTGGCGGTCGACGGGATCGCCACGCTCTGCGTCAGCGTCTCGGTCGCGGTGCTGCCGTTGCCGCCTAGCCAGGCGAACTTGCTGCCCTCGAACGCGGTCTGGCCGCTGTAGGAACCGATCACGCCGGTGCTGCCGCTCCAGCCTGTCGCGCCGGACTCGAAGCCGCCGTTGGTCACGCGCTCGACACCGGTGATGGTGTTGACGGTGAGCGTGGCGTTGCCCGAGGTGACCGTCACCGGGGTGGACGACGAATCGGTCACCGTGGCCTTGAACACGGCGCCGCTGTCGGCCTGCTGCGCGGTGAACGAGTAGGTGGCCGCGGTGGCGCCCGAGATCAGCGCGCCGTTGCGGTACCACTTGTAGGCGTACGGCGCGGTGCCGCCGCTGGCGCCCACGGTGAACGAGGCGGTGGCGCCCGGCGCGACGGTGATGCTGGCCGGCTGGGTACCGATGGTCACGCCGCCCGCCACCTCGTCGACGTCGGTGCCGACGTTGATGGCCGCGTAGGCGCGCTTCACGGCGGTGGCTTCCTTGCTGCCCACGCCGTACAGTTCCTCGGCCGCCAGCAGCACCTTGTTGCGCGCGTCGGCGTAGTTGGTGGAGGAGGTGAACTTGGTGGTGGCGGCCTTGAACCAGATGCGGAAGGCCTTGTCGTTGCCGATGCCCGTCATGGCCAGCGGCTGCTTGGTCAGGTAGGAGCTGTAGGCGTCGTTGGAGGAGCTGGAGCTCGAGCCCTGCGACAGGAAATAGAACATGCGGTTGTTCGGGCCGCTGCTGTAGTGCACGTTCAGGTTCTTCAGCGTGGTGGACCACTGGTTCGGGCTGCTGCCATCCTTCGATGGCTTGATCATCCAGCGCAGCGGCTGGCCGGACTTGGAGATCTCGGTGCCCATCTGCCAGTCGTTGCCGGAGGCGGGGATCAGGTTGCCGGTGCCGCCGGCGCGCGCGTAGGCCTCCGTCATCTCGCCGGCGATGTCCGAGTTGGACTCGTTCAAGCCGCCCGATTCGCCGGAGTAGACCAGGTCCGAGGTGGCGTCGATCACGCCGTGGCCCATCTCGTGGCCGATCACGTCGATCGAACCCAGGTTCTTGAAGCTGGTGCCGCCGTCGCCGATGTACATGCACTTGCAGTTCGGGTCGAAGAAGGCGTTGTCGTAATTGTTGTCGACGTGGACGGCGATGTAGGTGGCGGTGTTGTTGCCGTCCAGGGACTGCCAGCCCAGCACGTTTTTCATCGTGTCGTAGGTGTTCATCAGGCCCCACATCGCGTTCACGGCCGCGGTCTGGCCGTTGGCGTTGGTGGTGCTGCCGCCGCTGACGTACTGCTGGCCGTCGCCCCAGGTGTTGCTGGTGTTGGTGTAGATGGTGCCCGGGGTGGGGTTCGATTCCGGCGCGTGGTTGGCGTTGGTGATGGCCATGCCGCCGAAGGTGCCGCCCACGCCGCGCGAGGCGTCCTTCATCGAATAGGTGCCGCCGGACAGCGTGGTGTTGATCGGCACGGCGCCGTTGTACTGGCTGTTGCCGGTGCCGACCACGGTTTGCAGCGCCTGCCACTGGGCGATCACGGCGCCGGTCTTGGCGTTGACCACGGTGTCGTGGAACACCAGCTTGCCGTTGTCGGCCATGCGGGTCTTGACCAGGTAGGCCAGCTCGTAGCGCTCGACCACCTCTTCCAGGTCCATCGCGTTCAGGGCCGATTCCGGCTTGTTGACGGCGGCGGCCACGCGCACCGACTTCATGACGGGGTAGATCAGCAGCTCGGCCTGCGGCGCCCAGCGGTGGGTGCCGCGCGGGGCGACGGCCTTGACCACCTTGTCGATGGCGGCGGTGGAGCTCAGCGCCGGGGTCAGGTCCGGCGCGCCGGCGCGGGACGAGGCGCTGGCGGCCAGGCCGCGCGAGCCGGGGGCGTCCAGGCCGCCGCGGCGGTCGGACACGGACTCGCTGACGATGTCGCCGGCGGCGTTGGTCACCACCACGGATTCGGAACCGAACACGCGCAGGCCGTTGTAGGTGTGGCGCGCGCGGCTGATCCTGGTGCCGGCCTCGCCGGCGTGCTGCGCGGCGACGGCGTAGCCGTGGGCGGCGTCCAGGCCTTTTGAGCTCGGGCGGGCGGCCAGTTTAGCGACCAGGCTGGCGTTCTCTTGTGGAGAAGCCTGGCTGATCGGGGCGGCCATCATCGGGCCGGCGGCGTGGGCGTTCGTGGCCATCATCAGCGGCAAGGCAGCGATGGATGCGGCAAGCATGGTCTTACGTAAATTCATCTCTTCTCCAAGGGTTACGGGTTATGCACTCAGGTATCCAACCTGGCCGCTGGTGCGAGGCCAGCCTGGCGTCCGCCGCGCGCGGGACGGGTAGTCCCGGGCAGTGTTTTGACGAAAACGCCGGGTGGGATGGATACTGTTCCGTTCAATGGAGGCAAGTCAAAAAACTTGGAAAATGAGTCGTTGGGCGAATAATTGTTAAGAATGGGACAAATTTTCGCAAGTACATTCACTTTCGCTAGCCGGAACGCCAAATTAGCGGCGCACGATAGGGGTGTTTTCCGGCCAGGGTGTATGTAAATCGCAACGAAATAGACGTAACACTCTAAATTCGTGATCTACGCGACACATTGCAAGATTAATCATCACGCTCAGGTTGCAATTCCATAATGTTGCGATCTACACTAAGTGAAAACCGGCAGCGTTTTTTCGCCAGCCGGGGACACAAAGGCGCGGGACCCCAAGGTCCACAAAAACCAGCGCTCCAGGGAAAAACACAGGGAAATCAACGATGACGATACGCACGGGTTCACCCAACTCCTCATAGGGCCACGCCGCCGCCACCCCAGTCAGCCATTGCGCCGTCTCGCCGACATCCGGCCGGGCAGCGTCGTCGCGTACTCGCCGCCATATACGGCGCCAGCACGCAGGGACAGCTTTTTTCTTCGCTTACTATGCTCTCGATATCTACCAAAGTTGAGCGGCTGGTCATGGAATCGCCTTTCCTTACAGAGGGATTGGGGCGGGGACTGATCAACCTGTCCGAGTTGGCGCGGCAGCTGCAGCCGCAGCTGGAGACGGACTTGTGGAAACCGGTCGGCCAGGCGGCCGTGGTGATGGCGCTGCGGCGCGTGGCCGAACGCCTGCCGCAGCACCGGGACAGCTGCGTGGCCGAGCTGTCCCTGGCGCGCAAGACGGGCGAGCTGACCACCCGCACCGACCTGACGATGTACACCTTCCGCTATTCGGAGCACACCTACGAGTGCCACCGGCAGCTGCTGGCGCTGTCGGCGCCGCAGCGGGGCGCGTTCGTGACGGTCACGCGCGGCATCAACGAGGTGATGGTGATCTGCAGCCGGCCGCTGACCGGCGCGGTGGAACAGGTGTTCGAGCACGAGCGATTGCTGCTGCGGCTGGAGAACCTGAACGCCGTCACGCTGCAGCTGGACCCGGAGACCTGCGACCGGCCGGGCATCTACCACGGCATCCTGAAGAAGCTGGCGTGGGACAAGATCAACCTGGTGAACATGATCTCCACCCACACCGAGCTGACCATCCTGCTCGAGCAGCGCCAGACCGGCGCCGCCATCGCCGTGCTGTCGCGGCTGGTGGCGCAATGAAAAAAGGGGTCAGGTTCGGTATTTAAAAATACCGAACCCGACCCCTTTTCGCGCCCCGCCGGCGCCGGCCGCTTAACCGGCCAGTTGGGCGCGCACGCGGGCGATCGCCGCGCGCACCTGGTTGGGGGCGGTGCCGCCGACGTGGTCGCGCGCGGCCACCGAGCCCTCCAGCGTCAGCACCTGGAACACGTCCTCGCCGATCAGCGTGGAGAAGCCGCGCAGCTGGTCCAGCGACATCTCGGCCAGGTCGATCTTCAGGTCGTCGCAGGCGCGCACGGCGTGCGCCACGGCCTCGTGGGCGTCGCGGAAGGGCAGGCCCTTCTTCACCAGGTAGTCGGCCAGGTCGGTCGCGGTGGCGTAGCCCTGCAGCGCGGCGGCGCGCATCGCGTCCGGCTTGACGGTGATGCCGCCGGCCATGTCGGCGAAGATGCGCAGCGTGTCGACCAGCGTGTCCACGGTGTCGAACAGCGGCTCCTTGTCCTCCTGGTTGTCCTTGTTGTAGGCCAGCGGCTGGCCCTTCATCAGGGTCAGGAGGCCCATCAGGTGGCCGTACACGCGGCCGGTCTTGCCGCGCGCCAGTTCCGGCACGTCCGGGTTTTTCTTCTGCGGCATGATGGACGAGCCGGTGCAGAAGCGGTCCGCGATGTCGATGAAGCCCACGCGCGGGCTCATCCAGATGATCAGCTCCTCGGACATGCGCGACACGTGCATCATGGTCAGCGAGGCGGCGGCGGTGAATTCGATGGCGAAGTCGCGGTCCGAGACGGCGTCCAGCGAGTTGTGGCAGACGTCGTCGAAGCCCAGGATTTTCGCCACGCGCACGCGGTCGATCGGGAAGGTGGTGCCGGCCAGCGCGGCGGCGCCCAGCGGCAGGCGGTTCACGCGCTTGCGGCAGTCGGCCATGCGCTCGGCGTCGCGGCCGAACATCTCAACGTAGGCCAGCATGTGGTGGCCGAAGGTGATCGGCTGCGCCACCTGCATGTGGGTGAAGCCGGGCAGGATGGTGTCCGCGTGCTTCTCGGCCAGGTCGGTCAGCGCGCCGCGCAGCTGGTTCAGCAGGGCGGTCACGTCGTCGATGGCGGAGCGCACGTACAGGCGGATGTCGGTGGCCACCTGGTCGTTGCGGGAGCGGCCGGTGTGCAGGCGCTTGCCGGCGTCGCCCACCAGTTCGGTCAGGCGCTTCTCGATGTTCAGGTGGACGTCCTCCAGGTCCAGCAGCCATTCGAATTTGCCGGCCTCGATTTCCTGGCTGATCTGCGCCATGCCGCGCTCGATCTCGGCCCGGTCGGCGGCGCTGATGATGCCCTGCGCGGCCAGCATTTCGGCGTGCGCCAGCGAGCCCTGGATGTCGGCCTTGGCCAGGCGATTGTCGAAAAACACGGAGGCGGTATAGCGCTTGACGAGGTCCGAGACGGGTTCGGAGAAGCGAGCCGACCAGGCTTCGCTCTTTTTGGAGAATTGATCAGTCATGATTTCTAATGAGGGTGGGCGTGCGGAGAATTGGACGATTATAGCCAAGGTTGGGGCCCGGAGGTGGCGGGCGGGGGGAATTCGGCCCCCGTGGCGGGAGAGAAACTTGCCCCAACTACATCGGTGTCAGGCGCGACATTCGGACATTCGGACGGGGACGCCGAGTCAAATGTCCGAATGTCGCGCCTGACACCGATGTGGTTATGATAACTATTGCCAGTTCATCAGGCAGGGGGGGATCAGCAGCAGCAGGGCCATGACGGCGTAGATCAGCTGCAGCGGGATCATCCACTTGGCCCAGGTGATCCACGGGATGCGCGCCAGCGCGAGCACGCCGACCGTGATGCCGGAGGTGGGGATCATCGGCGTGGTCAGTTCGCCGAACTGGAAGGCCAGCACCGCGGTCTGGCGCGTGACGCCCACCAGGTCCGCCAGCGGCGCCATGATGGGCATCGTCAGCGAGGCCTGGCCGGTGCCGGAGTGGATGAAGAAGTTGATCACGGTCTGGATGCCGAACATCTTCTGCGCCGCGAACACGGGGCTGGACGATTGCACCAGCGGCAGCAGCCCGTGCAGCATGGTGTCGATGATGTTGGCGTCGCGCGCCAGGATCATCGTGCCGCGCGCCAGCGCGATCACCAGCGCCGTGCCCACCAGGTCCTTCGAGCCCTGGATGAAGGCGGCCACCAGTTCGTCCGAATCGAGGCCGCCGATCACGCCGATCACGATGGCCATCACCAGGAACAGCGCGGCGATCTGCTCGATGTACCAGTCGAACTTCACCACGCCGACCACCATGCCGGCCAGCGACGCGGCGAAAGTCCATAGCACGACCTTGTGCTTGGCCGTCATGCCCTCGAAGCTGCTCAGGTCGAGCTGGCTCTCCTTGCGCTTGGTGAGATCCAGTACATAGGTGGGGCTGAGCTGCGGATTGCGCTTGATGCGCGCCGCGTACCACATCATGAAGCCGGCCGTCAGCGCCGTCGCCACGGTCCAGCAGATCAGGCGGTAGCCCATGCCGGAGAACACCGGGATGCCGGCGATGCCTTGCGCGATGCCGACGTTGAAGGGGTTCAGGAAGGCGGCGCCGAAGCCCACCTGCGAGCCGAGGAAGGGGATCGAGACGCCGGTGATGGTGTCGTAGCCCAGCGCCAGCGCCAGCGGCACGAAGATGAGGATGAACGGTATCGCCTCCTCGTTCATGCCGAAGGTGGCGCCGCCCAGCGAGAACAGGGTGATGAAGACCGGGATCAGCGCGCCCCGCACGAAGGCCGAGCGGGTGTGCGCCTTGGCGATGGACTTGATCATCGAGTCGATCGCCTCGGTCTTGTGCAGCACGTTGAAGGCGCCGCCGACGATGAGGATGAAGCCGATGATCAGCCCCGCCTCGGCGAAGCCCTTGATCGGCGCCATCATCAGCGCGGCGAAGCCCTGCGGCTTGCTTTCGATGTAGTGGAAGGTGGCCGGGTCGATCAGCTGCTTGCCGTTGACCAGGTGGGTGTCGTATTTGCCGCCCGGGATGAACCAGGTGGACAGCGCGATCAGCGCCAGGATGGCGAAGACCAGGACGTAGGTGTTGGGGAGGCGGATTTTCATTGGGTCCCTTGATGGACTATTGGCTCAGCAGCTCGCCGGAGCGGAAGGCGGCGGCGCCGGCGACCTTGCCGATGTTCATGCCGCGCAGCACGTGGCGGTGCGCGCTGCGCGCGAAGAACACGCCGGGCACGGTGCAGCGCACGGACGTGGTCTCGCCGGTGACGGGGTCGATCACGTCGGCCAGCGCGTCGCCGGCCGCCACCCGTTCGCCCAAGTCGCGCGTGTAGACCAGCACCCCGTTGTGCGGCGCCACCAGCGGCTCCACGCCCTCCAGCGGCGTGGCCGCGCATAGCGCCGGCGGCAGCTCGCCCGCCTCCATGTCGAGGGCGCCGTTCAGCGCCAGGAAGCGCAGCAGCGCGTCCGCGTCCTTGCGGGCGTAGTCGTAGTTCACCTCCATCTCGCCGCGCAGCTCCACCGTGGTGGACAGGCAGGCCGGCGGTATCGGGTGGCCGGGGAAGTGCGCCTGCAGGTCCCACCACAGGCGGCTGCAGGCCTCGTCGAACGGGTCGCCGCCGGCGGCCAGGGCCAGCAGCACGGCGTGCGCGCCCATCAGCCGGGACAGCGGTTCGATGGCGTCGGCCAGCGGCGTGCCGGCGTAAATGTGCAGCACGGCCTCGTTGTCGCAGTGGAGGTCGAGCACGATGTCGGCGTCGATGGCCAATGTCAGCAGGTGCTTCTTCAGCGTTTCCGCGTCCGTGGCCGGCTTGATCGCGGCGATGGCGGCGCGCGCCTGCTCGCGGATCAGGCGCACGTTGGCGTCCGCGTCCTGTCCCAGCCTGCCCTCCAGGGACAGCTTCAATTCGTCGGCCACGTGCTTGTAGGCGCGGTTGAAGTTGATGCCGGTGGTGATGTCGAAGCGGCCGAACGGCGCGCCGTGGATGGCTTGCGACAGGCCGATCGGGTTCGCGGCAGGCACCAGGATGATCTCGGCCCGCACCTTGCCCGCCGCCTCCAGCTCTTGCAGCCGCTGGCGCAGGAACTGCGACACCAGCATGCCGGGCACCTCGTCGGCGTGCAGCGCGGCCTGGATGTAGATCTTCTTACCCTGGCCCGCGGTGCCGAAGTGGTAGCTGGTGAGCGCGTGGCTGGTGCCGCTGTGGGGCGTGGATATCGTGTGTTTTTCCGCGTGCATGGCCGTACCTGTCATGTGGGGTTCAAGCCGTGAATTATGCCGCGCCGGGCGCGCCGTGGCGAAGGATTTGTATCGCGCGCGCGGCACCGGTCCCCGGGGACGCGGCGCTTTGATGTATATTGTCAAAAAAGAACGGGCGCATGCCTTACATACTTATTTGCTGGATTTTTGCTGGATGGACGGATTTATGGGTGTGATGAAAAGACTATTGCGTCGCCTCGGGCACGCCTCGCTGATCTGGTTCGCCGCGGTGACGACCGCGCACGCGTCGGACCCGGTGCAGCCCAAGGGCTCCCTGGTGATCATCGGCGGCGGCCTGCGCGGCGACAACGCGGACATCTGGCAGCGCATCGTGCAGCTGGCCGGCGGCAAGGGCGCGCGCATCGCGGTGTTCCCGTCGGCGGCGGGCGCGCCGGAGAAGTCGGGCCAGGCCATCATCGGCTACCTGAAGCGCTACGGCGCCGATCCCTTCCTGGTGCCGATCGCCGTCAAGCTGGCCAATAGCGACTACCGCAAGGCGGCCGACGACATGACCCTGGCGGACCGCGTGCGGCGCGCCGACGGCGTCTACTTCGCCGGCGGCGACCAGGGCCGCATCACGCAGGCGCTGGTGCGCGCGGACGGCACGCGCACGGCGGCGCTGGACGCGATCTGGGACATCTACAAGCGCGGCGGCGTGATCGCCGGCACCAGCGCCGGCGCGGCCATCATGAGCAGCACCATGTTCTACGACGCGCGCCGCGTGCTGGCCACCCTGCAGGAGGGCGTGGCCGACGGCAAGGACATCGCGCCGGGCCTGGGCTTCATCGGCGACGACATCTTCGTCGACCAGCACCTGCTGATCCGCGGCCGCTTCGCGCGCATGATCCCGGCCATGCTGAAGAAGGGCTACCAGCTCGGCCTGGGCATCGACGAGAACAGCGCCATGGTGGTCAACTCCAAGCGCGAGGTGGAGATCATCGGCTACCGCGGCGCGCTGCTGCTGGACCTGTCGCGCGCCACCATGGACGCCGAGGCCAGCGCCTTCAATGTCAGCAATGTCCTGATCAGCTACCTGGACCGGGGCGACCGCTTCAACATCGCCACCCAGACCTTCATACCGGCGCAGGACAAGGCCGACGGGCGGCTGGACAACACCCGGCCGGTGCGGCGCGGCCCCGTGTACAGCAACGACATCCTCGGCAACAGCGCGGTGGTGGACCTGATGGAGAAGCTGATCGACAGCGACCAGCAGGACGCCATCGGCATCGCCAGCGGCGATCCGCGCGGCACGGCGCCGGAGATCGGCTTCGAGTTCCGCTTCTCCAAGACGCCCGAAAGCACGGGCTACCTGTCGCAGGTGGTGGAGGCGTATTCGATCCTGAACCTGCGGCTGGACATCCGGCCGATCGAGGTCCAGCGGCCGCTGTACAAGTACAAGAACTGACGCGAGCTCAAACCGGGGACAGACCCCGCGCCTCGGGCCCCGAGCCAAGGCTTGGGGCCAAGGTCGCGGGTCTGTCCCCTAGGACGCGGCGGTGGCGTTTACAATACGCGGCACCCAACCACGTACAAGGACTCGCCATGATCCGCTCCACCAGGGCGCGCATTGCGCTGAGCATAGCCGTCGCCCTATCCGGCGCGGCCGCCCCCGCCCTCGCCGCCGCGCCATCCAGTCCGTCCGCCACCCAGCCCGCCACCGTCCGCGTGGACTACCTCCACACCGGCAACGCCCTGTCCGAACAGTACGCGATGGACCGCGTGGTGATCGAGCCGCTGCCGTGGCCCGGCAGGCTGGATCGCAACCTGGACGACACGGACCGCGGCGTGAACCGGGTGGAGGTGGTGGACGCGAAAACGGGCGAACTGCTGTACTCGCGCGGCTTCTCCACCATCTTCGGCGAGTGGCGCACCACGGACGAGGCGCAGAAGGCCAGCCGCGGCTTCCAGGAGTCGGTGCGATTCCCCAAGCCCGACCGCCCGGTGCGCGTGCGCATCCTCAAGCGCGACGAGCGCAACGCCTTCTCCATCGTGTGGAGCGTGGAGGTGGACACCGACGCGCAGGACGTGGTGCGCAAGCAGGAGCCGCTGCCCGCCAAGCCCATTCCCATCCGCGTCGGCGGCCCGTCGCCGGACAAGGTGGACCTGCTGATCCTGGGCGACGGCTATACCCAGGCCGAGATGGCGAAGTTCGAGCGCACCGCGCGCCGCCTGGCCGACTATCTGTTCAGCGTGTCCCCCTTCAAGGAGCGCGCGCGGGACTTCAACGTGTGGGGCCTGGCGGTGCCGACGCGGCAATCCGGCGTCTCGCGTCCATCGACCGGCGTGCACAACCCGTCGGCGCTGGGCACCCGCTACGACATCTTCGGCAGCGAGCGTTACGTGCTTACGCTGGACAACCGCGCGCTGCGCGACATCGCCCAGCACGCGCCGTACGAGTTCATTGAAATCCTGGTCAACAACGACACCTACGGCGGCGGCGGCATCTACGGCCAGTTCAGCACCGCCGCCGCCAACAGCGACTGGTCCAACTACCTGTTCGTGCACGAATTCGGCCACCACTTCGCCGGCCTGGCGGACGAGTACTACACCTCGCCCGTGGCCTACCAGTCCACCGGCGAGCGCGTGGAACCTTGGGAGCCCAACGCCACCGCGCTGCGCGACCCGGCCAAACTGAAATGGCGGCACCTGGCGAAGGAGGGCACGCCGCTGCCCACGCCCTGGCCCAAGGCCGCGTACGAGGAGCATGCGCGCGAATACCAGAAGACGCGCGCCGCGCTGCGCAAGGCCAACCGTCCCGAGTCCGAAATGAGCGCGCTGTTCCGCGAAGACCTGGCCTACACCAA
Source organism: Pseudoduganella namucuonensis (assembly GCF_900116645.1). Taxonomy (GTDB): domain Bacteria; phylum Pseudomonadota; class Gammaproteobacteria; order Burkholderiales; family Burkholderiaceae_D; genus Rugamonas; species Rugamonas namucuonensis. The sequence goes on from NZ_FPBO01000013.1 coordinate 144,461, forward strand.
CAAGCTGTTCTCCACCGCCCCGCACCGCGACGCGGTGGGCGCCTTCGAGGGCGCGAACTACGAGGCCACCGGCTACTACCGTCCCGCGCAGCAGTGCCTGATGTTCGACCGCAGCGAGAAATTCTGCGCCGTCTGCGTCGAAGCGGTGGGCCAGACCATCGACCTGTATTCGCGGCCCCGCAACTAGGCCGCCCCGCCCGCCGGCGGGCATCGCTTGACATCCCGCCGGCGTGGCGATAGTCTTGCATAAATATGACAACGTTGGACATTCATGAGCGGAGACATGAAAATCACCACTGAAAAACCGCGCGCCGCGGAGATGCTGGCCGCCGGCATCGCCGCCGCCGCCATTTCCGGTTGCGCGCAAGTTCCCGCGGGCCAGCCGCGCGCGGAATACGACCAGCCGCACCGGCCGCAGCTCTCGTACACGCCCGAGCGCAACTGGATGAACGACCCGAACGGCCTGGTCCACCACGACGGCGAGTACCACATGTTTTACCAGTACAACCCGAACGGCGCCGGCTGGGGCGACATGTCCTGGGGCCACGCGGTCAGCCCGGACCTGCTGCATTGGCGCGAGCTGCCGCTGGCACTGACGGTGGAGAAGGACGACAAGGGAGGCGTCACCCAGATGTTCTTTTCCGGCAGCGCCGTGGTGGACACCGACAACACCAGCGGCCTGGGGCAGCCCGGCAAGCCGGCCATGGTGGCGATGTACACCAGCGTCTACCCGCAAGACTTCACGCTGGCGAACGGGCGGCGCGTGCGGGCCGGCCAGCAAAGCCAGTCGCTGGCCTACAGCCTGGACAAGGGACGCAGCTGGACCCAGTACGCGGGCAACCCGGTCATCGAGCAGCCGCCGGCGCCGTACGCGGACGAGTACCGCGAGTTCCGCGACCCCAAGGTGTTCTGGTACGCGCCGGAGCGCAAGTGGGTGATGGTGGCGGTGCTGGCGCACAGGCACAAGACCGTGCTGTATTCGTCCACGGACCTGCGCAACTGGCGCTACATGAGCGAATTCGGACCGGCCGGCGCGGTGGGCGGCATGTGGGAATGCCCGGACCTGTTCGAGCTGGCCGTCGATGGCGATCCGGCGCGAAGCAAGTGGGTGATGGTGATGAATCTGAATCCCGGCGGGCCGGCGGGCGGTTCCGGCGCGCAGTACTTCGTCGGCCGCTTCGACGGCGCCACCTTCCAGGCGGAGCGCGACGAATGGCTGGACGGCGGCGCCGACTTCTACGCGGCCGTCAGCTGGAACGGCGCGCCGGACGGCCGCCGCGTGCTGCTGGGCTGGATGAGCAACTGGCTGTACGCGCACGACCTGCCGGCGGCGGCGTGGCGCGGCGCGCAGTCGGTGCCGCGCGAGCTTGGGCTGCGCACCATCGATGGCCAGGTGCGGCTGACGCAGCAACCCGTGACCGGCTTCGATGGCTTGCGGCGGGCGGCGGTGGCGCGGGGCGGCAGGGCTGTCGCGGAGGGCGTCACACCGCTGCCCCAAGCGCGCGGCCCGGCCGGCGCGCTGGACATCGACATGCTGCTGGCGCCCGGCGGCGCCGCGCGCGCGGGCGTGACGGTGCACGCGGGTCCGAACGGGGAGGGGACCGTGGTGGGTTACGACCGCGAACGCGGCGAGGTGTACGTGGACCGCCGCAATGCGGGCGACGCGTCGTTCCACGCGGCTTTCGCGGCGCGGCACGCGGCGCCCATGGCGCTGCGCGATGGCGCGATCCGGCTGCGCATCCTGGTCGACCGGTCGTCGGTCACCGTGTTCGCCGGCGAAGGCGAGCTGACGCTGAGCAGCCAGGTCTTCCCGCGCGCCGGCAGCGACGGCGTGGCGCTGTTCGCCGAGGGCGGCGCGGCGGAACTGCGCGCGCTGCAAATATGGCCGCTGGCCTCGATCTGGGCGAAGCCGGCGGAAATCCCGGAGGCGATTCGGGACGGCGGCCGTTAACGTTTGCTTACGTTTGATAAATATTCATGGTGCGCTACCGAACAGATGGGGCGCGGATACGCGCCTATTCTGGATCCGTGACAAGAAAACACATGCATCCAAAAAACCATTTGAAAGGCACTCACCATGAATAAGCTCATCGCAACCCTGATCGCAGGCATGTTCGCCACCGCCGCCATGGCGCAGACCACCGCTCCCGTGACCGCGCCGGTCGTGGCCGCCACGCCGGAAGTCGCCAAGGCGCAGGCCAAGGCCGACAAGGCCGTGGCCAAGGCGGAAGCCAAGGAAATGAAGAAGGACGCGTCGGCCAACGAGGACGTGGCCAAGGCCCAGGCGAAGGCCGACGAGAAAGTCGCCAAGGCGCACGCCAAGGCCGAGAAGAAGCAGATCAACGCCGAGGAAAAGGTCGCCAAGGCCGACCCCGAGGACAAGATCAAAGCCGAAGCCAAGGCCGACAAGAAAATCGCCGACGCCAACGCCGACGTGAACAAAACCACGGCCAAGGCCGAGTCCAAGGTAGCCAAGGAAAAAGCCGAGGCCAACGAGGAAAAAGCCATCGCCGCCGCCAAAACCGCCGAAGTGAAAGCCAAGGCCGCCGCCGACATCAAGGCCGCCTCCGTCAAATAATTGCCGCCTTAACATCGGTGTCAGGCGCGACATTCGGACAAATGTCCGAATGTCGCGCCTGACACCGATGTAATTATGACAACATGACGCGGTTGCGGCCGGCTTCCTTGGCGCGGTAGAGCGCGGCGTCGGCCGCCGATAGCATGGTTTCGATCGGCGTCGCCACCTGCGGTTCGCTGTAGACGCCGATGCTGACCGTGCAGTTGAGCAGCTGGCCGTCCCCGACCGGCATGCCGTGCCGGGCGACCGCGTCGCAGATGCGCTGGGCAATAAGCCGCGCGTCTTCCGGGACGCAGCCCGGCAGCAGCACCGCGAACTCTTCCCCTCCCAGCCTGCCCAGCAGGTCGCCGGCGCGCAGGCAGCCCTGGGCGATCGCCGCGAATTCCTTCAACACCACGTCGCCGGCCGCATGGCCGTAGCTGTCGTTGACCTTCTTGAAGTGGTCGATGTCCATCATCAGCACCGCCACCGGGCGCCGCAACAGGTGCGGCGTGGTGAGCAGGCCGTCGGCGCGCAGCATGAAGCCGCTGCGGTTGAGCACTTGCGTCAGGTGGTCGTGCGAGGCGGCGTATTTCAGCCGTTCCAGCAGCTCGTTGCGCGCGACCATCACGCTGGCCACCGTCAGCGGCGCCAGCGCGGTCAGCGTGACGCCCACGCGCAGCGACATGATGGCTTGCGGGCTGTCGACGCTGGCGCCCAGCACCAGCGTGCCGCTGGCGATGGCCAGCAGGGTCCACATCGAAAACAGCAGGGTGATGCCGGCGGTGGCGAACAGGCTGTAGCTGAGCGCGCACCACAGCATGGCGGGAACCGGGTAGGCGATGGCGCCCGGGCCGCCCAGCTGCGTGCCCAGCCACAGGCTGCCGGCGAACGCCGCCAGCGGCGCCAGGTATTCCAGCCGCCATTGGGGCCAGTCGGCGCGGCGCCGGTGGTCCTTGAGCCAGCGCCGCGCGTCGGGCAAGGTCAGCATCACCGGCAGGATGGCGATGTAGCTGACCAGCTCCGTGCAGAACCAGAAGGCGAAGCCGTAGGCGTGGCTGCCGCCGAACAGCACGGGATTGACGAAGATGCCGGACACGCCGGCGGCGGCGGACGCGCCGACCACCACCAGCAGGAAGCGCATCATGGAACGCGGATGGCGCAGGCCCTGGTGCGCTTCGTCCAGGCGGGCGAGCAGGATATGGCCGACGGCCACGCCCAGCATGTTGGTGCAGGCGAGCATGACGCTTTTGGCCCAGCCGTGGTCCATGTACAGGGACGCCAGCATGTAGCCGGCGGCGGCGGCCAGCCAGTGCGCCAGCCCGGGCGGGTGGTCGCGCCGCACCAGCAGGCCCAGTAGCACGGCGTTGGCCGGCCAGAACGCGGCCAGCACGCCGGGCGGCGCGGTGTAGATGCCGAAGATGGAACAGGCGTATATGACCACGCCGATCAAGAGCGCTTCCTTCAGCATCGTGCCGGCTATCGTCATGCGGGTCCTCCACCCAGTTCAGGCATTGTGCTGAAGCGGGGGGAGTTAGTCAAATGCGGGGGATGGTGGCGGCGCAACAGCGCCGCCACCGGGAGGACGCGCCTACTTGGGCGCCAGTGTGGAGGCCTTGATGCGCTGCACCAGCTCCTTGCCCTTGCGGGCGCGCTTGCCGAAGTGCGGCGCCAGCACGTTGCCGGACATTTCCAGCTCGCGCGGCTTGGCCGCCATGGTGCCATGGACGATCACGCCCTTCTGGCTGATGGCCGCGGCCGACAGCAGCGTCTCTTTGGCGTCGAGCTCCATCAGGGTCACGCCGCGGCCGCCGTTGGTCAGCGTCTTCATTTCGGACAGGCCGAACACCAGCAGGCGGCCCTTCTCGGACAGCGCGGCTACGGCGCTGGCGTCCTGCCCCACCACGGACGGCGGCAACGGCAGGTCGCCCTCGTCCAGCGTGATGAAGGCCTTGCCGCCCTTCAGGCGGCTGACCATGTCGCCGGCCTTGGCGATGAAGCCGAATCCCGCGCTGGAGGACAGCAGCAGCTGGGTGGACGCCGGACCGGCGAAGTAGTGCTTGATGCGTACGCCGCCCGACAGGTCGAGCAGGGTGGTGATCGGCACGCCGTCTCCGCGCGCGTTCGGCAGCGCGGCCACCGGCACCGAATACACTTTGCCGTTGTCGCCGAAGCCGAGCAGGGTGTCGACGGTGCGGCACTCGAAGGCGTCGTGCAGCGCGTCGCCCACCTTGAAGGTGAACTGGGTTTTGTCGTGGCCGATGCCGGTGCGGGCGCGGATCCAGCCTTTTTCCGAGACGATGACGGTGACCGGCTCGTCCACCACCTTCTGCTCGGCGACGGCCTTCTGCGCCTCCTCGATCAGGGTGCGGCGCGCGTCGCCGTAGGTCTTGGCGTCGGCCTCGATCTCTTTGATGATCAGGCGCTTCATCGACGACGGGTTTTCCAGCAGGTCCATCAGGGTCTGCTTTTCCTTGCGCAGGTCGGCCAGTTCCTGCTGGATCTTGATCGCCTCCAGGCGCGCCAGTTGGCGCAGGCGGATTTCAAGGATGTCCTCGGCCTGGATGGCCGACAGGTTGAAGCGCTCCATCAGCGCCGCCTTCGGTTCGTCCGAATTGCGGATGATGTGGATCACCTCGTCGATGTTGAGCAGGATGGTCTCGCGGCCCTCCAGGATGTGGATGCGGTCCTCCACCTTTTTCAGCTTGAACTGCGAGCGGCGGGTGACGGTCTCGAAGCGGAAGCCGATCCACTCGCCGATGATGTCGCCGATGCCCTTCTGGCGCGGGCGGCCGTCGCTGCCTATCATCACCAGATTGATCGAGGCCGAGGACTCGAGCGAGGTGTGGGCCAGCAGCATCAGCATGAATTCGGTCTGGTCCTGGTTCTTGGACTTGGGTTCGAACACCAGGCGCACCGGCGCGGCGCGGCCCGATTCGTCGCGGATGGTGTCGAGCGAGCCGAGGATCAGCTGCTTGAGCGCCAACTGGTCGGCCGACAGCGCCTTCTTGCCCATCTTGACCTTGGGATTGGTCAGTTCCTCGATCTCCTCGAGCACCTTCTGCGACGAGGTGCCCGGCGGCAGTTCGGTGACCACAGCCTGCCACTGGCCGCGCGCCAGTTCCTCGATCTTCCAGCGCGCGCGCACCTTCATGGAGCCGCGGCCGTTGGCGTACATGTCGCGGATCTGCGCCGCCGGCGTGATGATCTGGCCGCCGCCCGGGAAGTCCGGACCCGGCACCAGCGCCATCAGCTCGTCGTGCGAGATCTTCGGGTTGCGTATCATGGCCACCGCCGCCTGCGCCACCTCGGTCAGGTTGTGCGACGGGATTTCGGTGGCCAGGCCGACCGCGATGCCGGAGGCTCCGTTCAGCAGCACCATGGGCAGGCGCGCCGGCAGCAGGCTCGGTTCCTCGTACGAGCCGTCGTAGTTGGGCTGGAAGTCCACCGTGCCCAGGTCGATCTCGTCGAGCAGCAGGCGCGAGATCGGCGTCAGGCGGGCCTCGGTGTACCGCATCGCGGCGGCGCCGTCGCCGTCGCGCGAGCCGAAGTTGCCCTGGCCGTCGATCAGCGGGTAGCGCAGCGAGAAGTCCTGCGCCATGCGCACCAGCGCGTCGTACACCGACTGGTCGCCGTGCGGGTGCAATTTACCCAGCACGTCGCCCACCACGGTTGCGGACTTGCGCGGCTTGGCGGTGTGGCCCAGGCCCAGTTCATTCATCGAGTACAGGATGCGGCGCTGCACCGGCTTCTGGCCGTCGCACACGTCCGGCAGCGCGCGGCCCTTGACCACGGAGATCGCGTAGTCGAGGTAGGCGCGCTCGGCGAAGGTGGACAGGACCAGCGTTTCGCCGCCGTCGCCGCCGTCGCCATCGTCGCCGTCATCGCCGCCGTCGCCGCCATCTCCACCATCGCCACCGCCATCGCCGCCGCCGAACGGGGCGATTTCATCGGCCGCCTCGGCCTCGGCGCCGGCGACCGCTTCGGCCATGGCCGCGGCGGCGGCGGCGCCCGATTCCGCGTCCACTTCCGGGGCCACATCTTGTTTACCGGCCGGCTCGTCCAGCTTCGGTTCGTCAAAGAGGTTTGCTTGATTCATGATCTGTTACCGTGTGCTGTATTAAATGTCGGCTTCGACTTCGTTGCCGTGTTCCTCGATCCACGCGCGGCGGGCGGCGGCTTCGCCTTTACCCATCAGCATATTGAAGCGCGCGGAGGAGGCGTTGTGGCCGGTGCGGCCCAGCTTCACCGGGAGCAGGCGGCGCGTGTCCGGGTTCATGGTGGTTTCCCACAGCTGCTCGGCGTTCATCTCGCCCAGGCCCTTGAAGCGGGAGATCGCCCAACTGCCGTCCTTCAGGCCGTCCTTGCGCAGCTTGTCCTCGATGGCGATCAATTCGCCCTCGTCCAGCGCGTACAGCTTCTGGATCGGCTTCTTGCCGCGCGCCGGCGCGTCCACCCGGAACAGCGGCGGACGGGCGATGCAGATGTGGCCCTTCTGGATCAGCGCCGGGAAGTGGCGGAAGAACAGCGTCAGCAGCAGAACCTGGATGTGCGAGCCGTCCACGTCCGCGTCGGAGAGGATGCAGATTTTGCCGTAGCGCAGGCCGGACAGGTCGGGCGAGTCGCCGAAGCCGTGCGGGTCGACGCCGATGGCCACCGAGATGTCGTGGATCTCGTTGTTGGCGAACAGGCGGTCCTTGTCGGTCTCCCAGGAGTTCAGCACCTTGCCGCGCAGCGGCAGGATGGCCTGGAACTCCTTGTCGCGGCCCATCTTGGCCGAACCGCCCGCCGAGTCGCCCTCGACCAGGAAGATCTCGGTGCGGTGCACGTCGCTCGATTCGCAGTCGGTCAGCTTGCCCGGCAGGACGGCCACGCCGGACGATTTTTTCTTTTCCACCTTCTGCAGCGAGCGCAGGCGCGACTGGGCCTGCTTGATCACCAGCTCGGCCAGTTTCTTGCCGTAGTCGATGTGCTGGTTCAGCCACAGCTCCAGCGGCGGCTTGACGAAGGTGGACACCAGGCGCACCGCGTCGCGCGAGTTCAGGCGCTCCTTGATCTGGCCCTGGAACTGCGGGTCCAGCACCTTGGCCGACAGCACGAAGGAAACGCGCGCGAACACGTCCTCCGGCAGCAGCTTGACGCCCTTGGGCAGCAGCGAGTGCATCTCGACGAAGTTCTTGACCGCGCCGAACAGGCCGTCGCGCAGGCCCGATTCGTGGGTGCCGCCGTTCGGCGTGGGAATCAGGTTCACATAGGATTCGCGCACGATGGCGCCGGTCTCGGTCCACGCCACCACCCAGGCCGCGCCCTCGCCCTCGGCGAAGCCCTCGGCGTCCGGGCCGGCGAACTGCGCGCCCTCGAACAGGGGGATCAGCGTCTCGCCGTCGGAGGATTGCGCCAGCGCCTCGGTCAGGTAGCCGCGCAGGCCCTCGTCGTACTTCCAGGTCTGCGAGTCGCCGGTCTTGGCGTTGGCCAGGGTGACGGTCACGCCGGGCAGCAGCACGGCCTTGGAGCGCAGCAGGCGTTGCAGCTCGACCTGCGAGATCAGCGGCGAATCGAAGTATTTCGCGTCCGGCCAGGCGGTGACGCGGGTGCCGGACTTCTTGCCGTCGCGCGGCGCCGGCGCCGACGACAGCGGCTCGACCAGGTCGCCGTGCTCGAAGGCCAGCTGGTGGAAGCCGTTGCCGTTGTCGTCCTTGCGCCACACCGAGATTTCCAGGCGCTTGGACAGCGCGTTGGTGACCGACACGCCGACGCCGTGCAGGCCGCCGGAGAAGGCGTAGGCGCCGCCCGAGCCCTTGTCGAACTTGCCGCCCGCGTGCAGGCGGGTGAACACGATTTCCACCGTCGGCACGTTTTCCTCGGGGTGCAGGCCGACCGGGATGCCGCGGCCGTCGTCCTCGACGGTGATGCTGCCGTCCGCGTTCTGCGTCACGATGATGTTCTTGCAATGGCCGCCCAGCGCCTCGTCGGAGGCGTTGTCGATCACCTCCTGGATGATGTGCAGCGGATTCTCGGTGCGGGTGTACATGCCCGGCCGCTGCTTGACGGGCTCCAGGCCCTTGAGGACGCGGATCGATGATTCGCTGTAGTCGGAAACAGGTTTTTTAGTGGCCATACTTGATCGAGCTAGGTTGTGCGGTTCTTGTTGTTGCGACGAAATGCTGTGATTATATACAGTTATTTGTGGTTCCCGGCGCTTTCCGCGCGGCGCGGGCCGCGGCGGACGCCTGCGCATTCTATCCGCAACGGGCCGCGCCGGCGGCAAATCCGGGCTGGGGAGGGAAGCCCGAACTGTGCTTAAATGCTGAAAAATCCGAAAAACGCCGAAAAACGACGAATCCCGGGGTCCATGACTACACACAAATTCCCATTCGCGGTGCGCCTGGCCGGTTTCGCGCCCGAGGAGGCCGCGGCGCTGGCCGCGCTGCTGGCCGCCGCGCCGGCGCGGGGGCCGGCGTATTTTTGCCTGTCCGGCGACAGTTTGCAAGAGCCCGACCTGGTGCTCGCCAACGGCGGCGACCTGCGCGCGCTGGCCGGTCTGCCCAGGGCGGACGGCAGCGCCCTGAACCCGGTGCTGCTGGTCGGCCCGCCCAGCATCGACCTGGCCTTCCCGCGCCTGCCGCTGCCCCTGGACGCGGGCGCCCTGCACGCCGAACTGGCGCGGCTGGTGGCGCGCCGCGCCGACGCGCTGGCCCGGCTGGCGGCGGCCGGCCTGCCGCCGCCGCCCGAGCGCCGCCGGAGCGAGCGGCTGGACTTCGACCTGACCGATCCCGCCGAGTACGCGGCCATGCGCGGCCCCGGCCGGCGCGGCGGCGTGCTGGTGGTGGACCAGGGCGCCCGCTTCAGCGACCACGTGGCGCTGCTGCTCAAGCCCTACAACATCGCCTGCGCCTGGACCGACGACGAGCCGTCCGCGCTGGTGGCCTGCGCCGACGGCGCCATCGCCGTGGTGCTGATCAACACCTCGACGCCCGACGTCGATCCCTACGCGCTGTGCGCCGCGCTGCGCCGGGGGCGGCGCGAGGAGGGGCGCGCCCCGGCCGTGGTGCTGCTGGTGGCGCCGCCGTTCGCCTACGACGGCGCGCGCGCCCGCGCCGCCGGCGTCGAGGGGCTGCTGGACAAGCCGGTCTCCGACCCGACCCTGCGCGCGGTGTTGAAGAAGCTGATGCGTATCGCCTGAGGTCCGCGCTCCCCAAAACGTCGCACCGCTGCGCCGCGCTGGTGCGGGGCGGCGCAGCGCGGGGGCGCGAACCCCGGTTCGCGCCTGGCCCGGATATTGCATGACTGAATGACAGGACTCGTGGGCGCCCGTCGCGCCGCACCAGCCTTTTATTCAGAAGGTGTGAAGTGAGCAAGGATCAATTATCCCAGCGTCGCCCCGGCGAACGGACCCACCGGTCGCCCGCGCCGGCGTCGCCCGCGCTGCTGGCGGCCGTGCGGGAAGCGGATGCGCTGGCCGCGCTGGAGCAGGCGGCCGCCTTTGGCCGCTGGTGGTACGACCCGGAGAGCGCGCGCATCGTGGTGTCGGCGCGCGCCGCCGCCTTTTTCGAGGTGGAGCCCGGCCTGCAGCACGACGTGGAGCGCTGCCTGGTCAACGTGGTGCCGGACGACGTGCTGAAACTGATGGCGGTGCTGCCGCACGCGCGCCACGTGCCGCTGGACTGCGAATTCCGCATCATCAACGAGACCTTCGGCCTGCGCTGGCTGCGCATGCACACGCTGCCCGGTTCCGCCGCGCACGAAGCCGGCGGCGGCCTGGCCACCGGCATGCTGACCGACATCACCGCCACCAAGCAGGCCGCGCTGCGCGAGCGCTTCAGTTTCGAATCGACCAGCATCCTGGTCGGCACCACCACGGTGGAAACCGCCGTCACGCAGGTGATACGGCTGGTGTGCGAGACGCTGGGCTGGGAGTGGGGCGCGTTCTGGTCGCCGGACCCGGAGGCCGATCCCGGCAAGCCGGTGCTCAAGTGCAGCCACTACTGGCACGACCCGCACGTGCAACTGGACGCCTTCACCCGCGACAGCCGCGCCGTGCGCATGGGGCCCGGCCAGGGCCTGGTGGGGCAGGTGTGGGGCAGCGGCCAGGCCTCGTGGATAGAGGACATCGCCACCAGCCCGACCTTCCTGCGCGGCCGCAGCGCCACCGCGTCCGGCCTGTTGTCGGGCTACGCCTTCCCCGTCAGTTGCCTGAACCAGGAGCGCCAGCGCCATCCCGCCGGCGTGCTGGAGTTCTTCAGCACCCTGTCGCGCCAGCGCGAGGCGCAGCTGCCCAACCTGGCGCTGGCCATCGGCACCTTGGTGGCGCAGACGGTGGAGCGCCTGCGCCAGCAGGAGCAGCTGCTCAAGCTGGCCCGCATCGACGCGCTGACCGGCCTGTCCAACCACGGCCAGTTCTACGCCATGCTGGACGAGGCCTGCCGCGACGCGGGCCTGGGCGGCCAGGGGCTGGCCGTGTTCTCGATCGGGCTGGACCGCTTCCGCGCCATCAACGACAGCGTGGGCCACGCGGCCGGCAACATGGTGTTGTCGAGCTTCGCGCGCCGGCTGGCGGCGCTGGTGCCGCCCGAGGCGCAGGTGGGCCGGCTGGGCGGCGACGAATTCGCCATCCTGTGCGCCACCGAGCTGCTGCCGCCGTCGCTGGCGGAGCAGATCCTGGACGCGGCCCAGCAGCCCTACGACTGCGACGGCCGCCAGTTGCGCAGCTCGGCCAGCATCGGCGTCAGCTTCTATCCGCAGAACGGCCGCAGCGCCCATGAGCTGCTGCGCAGCGCCGACGCGGCCATGCACCGCAGTAAAAAGAGCGGCCGCAACGCCATCAGCATCTGGTCCGGCAGCACGCTGCGCGCCCCCGCGCACGGCGCGGCGCTGCCGGCGGCGCCGATGGCCTCGCCCCGGCCGCGCACCTACGGCCGCGCCCAGCACCTGGCCGGCGCCATCGAGTCGCTGGACGAGGTGCTGTGGACCTTCGACCTGCCGGACTGGCGCATCAACTACGTCAGCCCGGCCGTGGAGCGGATCTACGGCCACGCGCGCCACGCCTTCTACGCCGACCCGCACCTGTGGCTGAAATGCGTGCACCCGGCGGACCGGCGCCGCATGGTGGCGCTGTCCTCCAGCCTGCTCGAGCGCGGCCATGGCAGCTTCGAATACCGCATCGTGCGTCCCGACCGGGAAGTGCGCTGGATGCGCTACGAGTCCTATTTCGTGCCCGGCAACGGCGCCGGCCGCATCGAAAGCGTGGGCATCGACATCACGGCCCAGCACCGCCTGCAGGAATCGCTGCGGCGCAGCCACCGCGCGCTGCGCGTGATCCACGCCTGCGAGCGCGTGATCGCCGACAGCCGCAGCGAGCGCGCCCTGCTGCAGGGCGTGTGCGACGTGCTGGCGGCCGACTACCGCATGGCGTGGGCCGGCGCGTTCGAGGGCGGCAACAACCTGGTGCTGGCCGCGCAGACCGGTGAGCACCAGGGCTACCTCGAGGTGCTGCGTCCCGCGCTGGAGGCCGGCGCGGCCGGCACCGGTTCGGTGGGCGCCGCGCTGCGCTCGCGGCGGCCGGTGGCCGTCAACGACATGCAGCGCGACCCCTGCCAGGCGCCCTGGCGCAAGGAGGCGCTGCGGCGCGGCTTCCTGGCCAAGATCGCGCTGCCGCTGCACCAGCAGGAGCAGTCGCTGGGCGTGCTCAATGTGTACGCCGACGAGCAGGACGCCTTCGATCCCGACGAGGTGCTGCTGCTGCAGGGACTGGCCGACCGCGTCGCCGCCACGTTGCAGGCGTTCCGCCAGCGCGCCGCGCTGCGCCTGCACGAGCGCGCGATGGAGGCCAGCGCCAACGCCATCATGATCATCAGCGCCCGCGCGCCGCTGTACGAGATCGAATACGTCAACCCCGCCTTCGAGCGCGTGACCGGCTACCCGCGCGAGGAGGCCATCGGCAACAGCCCCGACTTCCTGCTGGGGGAGGACCGCGCGCAGCACGGCGTGGGCGAGATCCTGGCGGCGTTCCAGGGCAAGCGCGAAGGCAAGACCATGCTGCGCAACTACCGCAAGGACGGCAGCATGTACTGGAACGACCTGTACATCGCCCCGGTGCGCGACGAGGCCGGCGAGGTGCACCACTTCGTCGTCATCCAGTACGACGTGACGGCCATGCGCCGCTCGGAGGCGGCGCTGCAGCACCAGGCCCATTACGACGGCCTGACCGGCCTGCCCAACCGCAGCCTGCTGCAGCAGCACCTGGACCGCGCCATCGCCGAGGGCACGCCGGCCTGGGTGATGTACCTGGACCTGGACCGCTTCAAGCTGGTCAACGACAGCCTGGGCCACAAGGCCGGCGACGGCCTGCTCAAGCAGGTGGCGGCGCGCCTGCGCGCGGCGGTGCCGTCCGGCGACCTGGTGGCGCGCCTGGGCGGCGACGAATTCGCCGTGATGCTGGCCGGGCCGCACGGCAGCACCGGCGTGGCCGCGCTGGCGCAGCGCATCCAGGAGGCGCTGGCGCAGCCGCTGCAGGTGGAGGGCCATGAATGCTTCCCCACCTTCAGCATCGGCGTGGCGGCCTGGCCGGCCGACGGCGGCGACGGCGACACCGTGTTGCGTCACGCGGACATCGCCATGTACCGCGCCAAGGAGGCCGGCCGCAACACGCTGCGCTTCTTCGCGCGCGCCATGAACGCGCAGTCGCTGGAAAGGCTGCAGCTGGAGGCCGAGCTGCGCCACGCGCTCGAGCGCGGCCAGTTCGTGCTGCATTACCAGCCGCAGCTGGACCTGCGCAGCGGCCGCCTGGTGGGCATGGAGGCGCTGCTGCGTTGGCGGCATCCCGACCTGGGCATGGTGGCGCCGGACCGCTTCATCGGCCTGGCCGAGGAGACCGGCCTGATCGTGCCGATCGGCGCCTGGGTGCTGCGCACCGCCTGCGCGCAGACGCTCGAATGGCAGCGCGCCGGCTTCAAGGACCTGCGGGTGGCGGTCAACCTGTCCGCGCGCCAGTTCGCGCAGAAGGACCTGGCCAGCTCCGTCATCGCCGCGCTGCGCGAGACCGGGCTGCCCGCGCGCGACCTGGAGCTGGAGTTGACCGAAAGCCTGCTGATGGCCGAGGTGGGCAGCGCGGTCAGCACCATGCGCGAGCTGAAGGCCATCGGCGTGAAGCTCTCGATCGACGATTTCGGCACCGGCTATTCCAGCCTGTCCTACCTGCGCCGCTTCCCCATCGACGTGCTGAAGGTGGACCGCTCCTTCGTGCGCGACATCATCGCCAACGGCGACGACGCCGCCATCGTCGCCTCGGTGATCGCGCTGGCGCACAACCTGAAGCTGCAGGTGGTGGCCGAGGGCGTGGAGACCGCCGCGCAGCTGGATTACCTGCAGCGGCTGGGCTGCGACATCATGCAGGGCTACCACTTCAGCAGGCCGCTGCCGGCCGGCGCCTTCCGCGCGCTGCTGGAGTCGGGCCGCGACCTGCGCACGGCGTCCGCGGCGCACTAGCGCGGGCCGCTGGCGGCCCGCGCCCCCATCTCATCAAGCACACGCCATCCGCCGCTGCGGCGGTGTGTGCAATTGATTGCACAAAATAGTCGATTCCCTCTGTCTATCCGTGGTTTGCGAGCCGCCGTCTCATAGTGGAGATGCGCTGCTTGATAGCGTAATCGATACTGAATTTTCCGTTTGCACACAAAAATCCAATCGAGAAATTTGTGTGCAATCGATTGCAATTGGTGCTAATCTTCGTTTCGAAGCAGTGAACAATAACCAGGAGACAGAAATGGCAATGCACACCCCCCGGGCCACTCCCATGGCCCTGTCCATCGCGCTCGCTTTCATCGTTGGCGCCGAAGTCCATGCGGCGGGACAGGCCGACGCCGAAGCGGTGACCGCGCCGTCGGCGCCGTCGGCCGCCGACATGCTGGAACTGAACAAGGTCATCGTGACCGGCCGCGGCGGTTCCGACACCACCAAATTCCAGAGTTCCTATTCCATCAGCACCTTCTCGGAAAAGGACCTGGCCAGGAAGGCGCCCCTCAGCGTGGCGGCGCTGCTGACCCAGACCCCCGGCGTGTTCGCTGAAAGCTCGGGCGGCGAAGTGGGCAACAATGTGTATTCGCGCGGCCTGCCGAATGACAACTACCGCTATCTGCCGCTGCTGGAGGACGGCCTGCCGGTCTGGGAAGAGGGCGCGGGCGCCTTCACCAACGCCGACCTGTTCTTCCGGCTGGACGCGACCGTCCGCAGCGCGCAGATCGTGCGCGGCGGCACGGCGTCCATCCTGGCCAACAACGCGCCCGGCGGCTCGATGAACGTGATCACCAAGAAGGGCACGGAAACCTTCCAAGGGCAGGTCAAGCTGGAGGCCGGCGACTACGACCACCTGCGCACCGACTTCAACCTTTCCGGCCCGCTCAGCGAGAAGGTGCTGTTCCAGCTGGGCGGCTTCCTGCGCACCAACAACGGCTTGCGCGACCCCGGCTTCCAGGGCAACAAGGGCGGCCAGCTGCGCGGCGGTCTGACCTTCAAGCTGGACGATGGAGAGCTGTTCCTGGGCGTGAGAAGCCTGAACGACCGTAACATCTTCTACACCGCCATGCCGATGGCGTCGCCCTCGCGCGGGTTGCCGGGCTTGTCCGCCACCGAGGGTACGCTGGTGTCGAGCGCCTTCGACGGCTTGGCGGTGCCGGACGGCCAGGGCGCGTTCAAGCAGTCCTTCCATCTCAAGGACGGCATCCACACCGACACCGACACCTTCACCGCGCTCTACGAGAAGGACTTGTCGCCGACCCTCTCCATACAAAACAAGTTCCGCCGCACCGCCGGTTCCATCGATTTCAACGGACTGTTCAGCAATGGCGTGGACAGCGCGCAGTCCTTCCTGGCATCGGGCCTTGGGCGTCTGCGGGCCGCCAATCCGGCCACTGTGTCGGCGGCATACCGCGTGGCCGGCGGCGATGGCCGCAACCTGGCTCCCGCGGACCTGGGCAACGGCCTGGCGCTGACCGAGGGCCTGTGGAACACCCACGTCAAGCTGGACAACGTGATCAACGACTTCAGCGTCAGCAAAAAGCTGGAGACGGGCATGGGCGACCATGAGCTGACGGCGGGGGTCTATTACAGCCGGTTCAACCAGCGGCAAAACTGGAACTGGAGCGACGTGCTGACCGAGGCCGTGCATCAGCCACGCTTGCTGGACGTCGTCGGTCTGAACGCCGCCGGCGGCGTGACCGCCTCGCTCACGCGCAACGGCCTGCTCAATCTGCATACCAACCTGCAGGAGTTCCACGACCATGTGCGCAATCTGGATTACTACCTGACCGACAACTGGCGGTTGACCAAGGCGCTGCGCATCGACGGCGGCATCCGCTACCACACCGTCAGCAAGCATGGCCGGATTGCGCAAACCGTGAACAAGGACCTGGGCGACCCGGCCACGCTGGCGGATGACAGCGTGGCGGTGTTCAGCGGCGCCTTCCAGCCCTACACGTTCAAGGACGAGCAGGCGGCCTGGTCGGTGGGCGCCAACTACGAGTTCAGCCCTTCGCTGTCGGGCTTTGCGCGCGCCGGCCGCAGCTTCCGCATCACGCCCGAATTCGCGCAGTGGTTCAATTGCTGCACCCCGACAGAAAATCGCATAGGCATGGCGGAGTTCGGCCTGAAGCACGCCTCCAGGGAGTATTCCGCCTTCGTGACGGCGTATCACAACAACTTCCCCAACCTGTCGTTCAACACCACCTCCACCGTCAACGGCGCGCAGGTGACGGAATCGGCCAGCGCGGCGGCCAAGTCGGTCGGACTGGAGGCGGAATTCGTCTGGCGCCCGTCCACCCGCTTCGACGTCGCTTTCAGCGGCGTGCTGCAAAAGCTCAAGTACAGCGGCTTCTCCGGCCGTGGCGCCGATGGTGGCGCATTCAACTACACCGGCAACCAGATCGTGCGCCAGCCGAGGGCGCAGGCGTCGCTGCGTCCCGCTTTCCACTTCGGCGCCGGCAATGCGTATGATGTGTTTGGCGAGTACCGCTACACCGGCAAGCGCTACGCCGACGTGGCCAACACGGTCGCGCTGCCGGCGTTCGGCGAGATCGACCTGGGGTTCGCGGCGATGATCAACCCGAGGACGCGCTTCCAGCTGCTGGTGACCAACCTGACCGACAAGGTCGGCGTCAGCGAGGGCAACCCGCGTTCCGGTGTGATCCTGGGCGGGCAGCAGGCGGTGTTCCAGGGACGGCCGAACTTCGGCCGCCACCTGCGTGCCAGCATCGAGTACAAGTTCTGAGGGCTGCTTCGATGACCAACGTTACTTTGACCGCCGTGCGCAAGTCCTTTGGCCGGCATGAGACGGTGCACGGTGTGGACCTGGAGATCGAGGCCGGCGACTTCACGGTGTTTGTGGGCCCCTCGGGCTGCGGCAAGTCCACGCTGCTGCGCATGATCGCGGGACTGGAGGAGACCAGCTCCGGCGCCATCGAGATCGATGGCGTGAACGTGACCGACGAGCCGCCGTCCAAACGCGGCGTGGCCATGGTATTCCAGTCCTACGCGCTATATCCGCACATGACCGTGTATGAGAATATGGCGTTCGGCCTGAAGCTGGCGCAAGCCGGCAAGGACGATATCCGCCGGCGGGTGGAGCGGGCGGCGCGCATCCTGCAGTTGGACCAGCTGCTGCACCGCCTGCCGAAGGCGCTGTCCGGCGGACAGCGCCAGCGCGTGGCGATCGGCCGCGCCATCGTGCGCAACCCCAAGGTGTTCCTGTTCGACGAGCCGCTTTCCAATCTGGATGCCGCGCTGCGGGTGCAGATGCGCATCGAGATCGCCAAGCTGCATGAGGACCTGGGCACGACGATGATCTATGTCACGCACGACCAGGTGGAGGCGATGACGCTGGCCGACCGCATCGTGGTGCTCAATGGCGGACGGATCGAGCAGGTCGGCGCGCCGTTGGAGTTGTATCACGCGCCGCGCAACGTGTTCGTGGCGGGCTTCATCGGCTCGCCGAAAATGAACCTGATGCCAGGCACGTTGTCGGCGGACGCGGACGGCAAGGCGCTGGCCACTCCCTGGGGCTGCAAGCCGGTGCGTCTCGCGGCCGCCATTCCGGCGGCGGCGACCTGGAGCACCGCCCGCCCGGTCGTCTTCGGCATCCGCCCGGAGCATATCGAGCTGTGCGGGCCCGAACGGGCCCATGCCAGCGGCAAGGTGGTGGTGGCCGAGCGGTTGGGCAACGAAACCTTTATTCACCTCGATATCGGCTTGCCCGAGGGGCGATTGTTGCTGGTGCGCGCCGACGCGGATGTGCCCCGGACCAAGGGCGAGTCCTTGTCCGTGGCGTTTCCGAAGGAGCGTGCGCACCTGTTCGACGAGGCGGGCGCCCGCATGGCCTTCCTGTGCGGGGCGGGGCAATGAGGACACGCGCTGAATCGCCATGGATGCGGCTGGCGCTTGTTCTCCCGCTGGCCTGCTGCGCGGCCGGGCCGAGGTCCGCCGCCGCCGCCACGGTCACGATCACCTGCGGATCGACCGGACGGGAACTGGAACTGTGCCGCGAGGGCGCGAACGCCTGGGCCGCGCTGCGCGGCCACGCGGTCAAACTGGTGACGATGCCGGGCGCCGACACGCTGACGCTGACGCAGCAACTGCTGGCGGCGGGCGCCGCCGACATCGACGTGTTCCAGATCGACATCGCCTGGTCCGGCATCCTGGCGCAGCACCTGCACGACCTGGGCGGCGCGGCGGGCGGCAGGCTGGCCGGCCACTTCCCGGCCATGGCGCGCAGCGCCACCGTGGGCGGACGCCTGGTGGGCATGCCCTGGTTCGGCGACGCCGGTCTGCTGTACTACCGAAAAGACCTGCTGGACAAGTACGGACAGTCGCCGCCGGCGACCTGGGCGCAGTTGCGCCATACGGCCGCGCTGATCCAGGCCGCCGAACGCGCGCGCGGCAACCAGAAGGCCTGGGGCTACGTCTGGCAGGGCAGGGCCTACGAGGGCCTGACCTGCAACGCGCTGGAATGGGTGGCCAGCCATGGCGGCGGAACCGTGGTCGATGCCAGCGGCAAGGTCACCATCAACAACCCGAGCGCGGTGGCGGCGCTGAACGAGGCCGCGAGCTGGGTGGGCGGCATCACACCGCAGGGCGTGCTCAATTACACGGAGGAGGAGGCGCGCGGGATTTTCCAGTCGGGGAACGCGGTCTTCATGCGCAACTGGCCTTACGCCTGGTCGCTGCTCAATGACGGCGCGAGCGCGGTGCGCGGCAAGGTCGGGGTGGCCGCGCTGCCGGCGGGTGAGGGTGGCGTCTCCACCGGCACGCTGGCTGGGTCGCTGCTGGTGGTGAACAGGTACTCCCGCCAGACCGGCCTGGCGGCGGACCTGGTGATGTACCTCACCGCGGAGGCGGAGCAGAAGCGGCGCGCCATCAAGGGATCCTACAGCCCGACCTTGCCGGCGCTGTACCAGGACGCCGATGTGCTGGCCGTGGCGCCCTACCTGGGCACCTTGCGCGCCGCGATGGCCGGCGCAACCGCGCGTCCGTCGAGCGCCACCGGGGCCAAATACAACCGTGTCAGCATCGAGTTCTCGAACGCCGTGCACGCCGTGCTGGCCGGTCAGGACGAGGCGGGCCACCGCCTGGACGTGCTGGATAAGAAATTGCGGCGCCTGCGCCGGGGAGGGCAGTGGTGATGAAGCACGAAGCGCATATATCGGAATTGGCGGTAACCCCGCGCGCGGCCAGCCGCGGGGCCATGGCCAGCCGGCGCGCGCGCACGGCGTGGCTGCTGCTCGCGCCCATGATGGCGGTGCTGGTGGCGGTGGCCGGCTGGCCACTGTTGCGCAGCATCTGGTTCAGCCTGACGGACGCCAGCCTGACCGGTGTCGGGCGGCCCCAATTCATCGGCTTCGCCAACTACCTCGCCCTCGACGAGGGAGAGTGGATAGGCCTGCTGGCCGATCCGGACTGGTGGCGCGCGGTGTGGAACACCTTCCGCTTCGCCGCCATCTCGGTGTCCATCGAGGTGGCGCTGGGCACCGTGTTCGCGCTGGTGCTGAATGCCTCCTTCCCCGGCCGGGGCCTGGTGCGCGCGGCCGTGCTGGTGCCGTGGGCGGTACCCACCATCGTTTCGGCCCGCATCTGGGGCTGGATGCTGAACGACCAGTTCGGCGTCGTCAACCATGTGCTGCTGGACCTGGGCTGGATCGGCCAGCCGCTGGCGTGGACCGCCGATCCGCACCTGTCCATGTTGTCGGTGGTGCTGGTGGACGTGTGGAAGACCACGCCCTTCATGACGCTGATGATACTGGCGGCGCTGCAGATGCTGCCGTCGGACTGTTACGAGGCGGCCCGCGTGGACGGGGTGTCGCCATGGCAGGTGTTCTGGCGCATCACGCTGCCGCTGATCAAACCGGCGCTGGTGGTGGCCGTGATCTTCCGCACGCTCGATGCGCTGCGCGTCTTCGACGTGATCTATGTCCTCAGCTCGAACAACCAGAGCACGATGTCGATGTCGATCTACGCGCGCCAGCAACTGGTCGATTTCCAGGACGTGGGCTACGGCTCGGCGGCCTCCACTCTGCTGTTCCTGCTGATCGCCACTTGCGTCGCGCTGTATATGGTGCTCGGCAAGGTCCGCATGTCGAAGGAGAACTGACCGTGAAGAAAATCGCCCTGAGAGCTGGCTTCGCCGGCCTGGTCGGCCTGATCGTGCTGTACTCGATCTTCCCGTTCTATTACGCCATCGTCACCTCGCTCAAGGACAGCGGGGACCTGTTCCGCGCCGAACTGTTCCCGGCCAGGCTGAACCTGGACAACTACGCCGCCGTGTTCCGCGAGCAGGCCTTTGGCGAGAACATCGCCAACTCGGTGCTGGTGTCGGCCTCCGTGGTCGGGCTGTCGCTGGGCCTGGCCCTGCTGGCGGCCTATCCGCTGTGCCGCATTCCGTTCCGCGGCCGCGCCACGCTGCTGATGACGATACTGGGGGTGTCGATGTTTCCCCAGGTGGCCGTGCTGTCCGGCATGTTCGAACTGATACGGGCCCTCGGCCTGTACAACAATCTGCTGTCGATGACGCTGTCCTACATGATCTTCTCGCTGCCGTTCACCGTGTGGGTGCTGACCACCTTCATGCGCGAGCTGCCGCAGGAGCTCGAGGACGCGGCCATGATAGACGGCGCCTCGACCCTGACGCTGATCGTGCGCATCTACCTGCCGTTGATGGGACCGGCCATGGTCACCACCGGGCTGTTGGCCTTTATCACCGCCTGGAACGAATTCCTGTTCGCGCTGACCTTCACCCTCAGCACCGAGCAGCGCACCATTCCCGTCGCGATAGGGCTGATCAGCGGCGCCAGCCAGCACGAGCTTCCGTGGGGGAACATCATGGCCGCCTCCGTGACGGTCACCGTGCCGGTGGTGCTGCTGGTGCTGGCGTTCCAGCGCCGCATTGTCTCCGGGCTGACCGCCGGCGCGGTCAAAGGCTAACGCACTACTCATCCATTTGTAAGGAATACTCTCATGTCTCAACCGAATGCACCGGTCTCCCCGCTCGCTCCCTTGGACCGCGACTGGTGGCGCGGCGCCGTGATTTACCAGATCTATCCACGCAGCTTCATGGACAGCAACGGCGACGGCGTCGGCGACCTGCCGGGTATCACCGCCAGGCTTGATTACGTGGCGTCGCTGGGCGTGGACGCGATCTGGATCTCGCCGTTCTTCACCTCGCCGATGCGCGACTTCGGCTACGACATCGCCGACTACCGCGACGTCGATCCCATTTTCGGCACGCTGGCCGACTTCGACCGCCTGCTGGCGCGCGCGCACGAACTGGGGCTGCGCGTGCTGATCGACCAGGTGCTGAGCCACACGTCCGACGAACATGCCTGGTTCAAGGAGAGCCGGGCCAGCCGCGACAACGCCAGGGCGGACTGGTATGTCTGGACCGACCCGCTGCCGGACGGCACGCCGCCGAACAACTGGCTGAGCATATTCGGCGGCTCGGCCTGGCAGTGGGACACGCGCCGCCAGCAGTATTACCTGCACAACTTCCTCGCTAGCCAGCCGGACCTGAACCTGCACAGCGCCGCCCTGCAGAACCAGCTGCTGGACGAGGTGCGCTTCTGGCTGGCGCGCGGCGTGGACGGCTTCCGCTTCGACGCCTGCAATTTCTACTTCCACGACGAGCGCCTGCGCGACAACCCGCCATGGGGCGCCCGCCCGCGCGGCGACTACTCGACCCCGCTGACCAATCCCTATTCGCGCCAGCGCCACCTGTACGACAAGACGCGGCCGGAAAACCTGCCCTTCCTGCGGCGCCTGCGCGCGCTGCTGGACGAGTACGGCGCCACCACCAGCGTGGGCGAGATCGGCGACGACGACGCGCTAGCCGTCATGGCCGACTACACCAGCGGCGGCGACAAGCTGCACATGGCCTACACCTTCAACCTGCTGGGCGACGCGCTGAGCGGGGCCTACATCCGCGGCGTGGTCGAGACGGTGGAGGCGGGCATCGGCGACGGCTGGCCGTGCTGGTCCATCGGCAACCACGATGCACCGCGCGTGGTCACCCGCATGGGCGGGGCCGACGCGCCGCCCGCGCTGGCCAGCGTGCTGCTGGCGCTGATGCTGTCGCTGCGCGGCAGCGCCTGCATCTACCAGGGCGAGGAGCTGGGACTGCCGGAGGCGGAGATTCCGTTCGAGCGTCTGCAGGACCCGTACGGCATCGCCTTCTGGCCCGAGTTCAAGGGGCGCGACGGCTGCCGCACGCCGATGCCATGGGACGGGCGGGCGCCGCATGCCGGCTTCTCGACCGGCGAGCCTTGGCTGCCGATGGCCGGGCAGCACCGTTCGCGCGCCGCCGCGCTGCAGGCCGTGCAAGCCGATTCGGTGCTGAACCGGACGCGCCGCTTCCTTCAATGGCGCAAAACGCAGCCCCTGCTGACGGGCGGCGATATCCGCTTCCATGACGCGCCGGACAACTGCCTGCTGCTGTCGCGCCGCGGCGGCGGGACGGCGCTGGTGGCGGCGTTCAACTTGTCCGCCGTGCCCGTGGTCCTGGCCTGCCCGCGCGCCGGCGCGGTTGACGTCGAAGGGCACGGCATGGGCGGCGCGCTGAGGGATGGGGACATCGCCTTGCCGCCGTTCGGCGCCTGGTTCGGCGCCGCCGCGATGGTAGAATGACCGGACCTGTTCAGAATCCCCGCCATGCCCCCACGGAAGTCACCCACAGCATCCCCCGCGCCCGGAGCACGGCCATCCAAGCTGCAAATGGCCGATATCGCCCGCCTGGCCAATGTGTCGGTCTCCACCGTCTCGCGCGCGCTGGCCAACAACCCGCGCCTGAGCGAGGAAACCCGCAGCCGTATCAACGAGCTGGCGAAGTCGCTCAACTACTCGATCAATGTCGGCGCGCAGATCCTCAAGGGCAAGCCGCTGCGCACGGTGGCGGTGGCCTTTCCCTATCATTCGCAACGGCGCCAGCACTTCAAGGACCCGTTCTTCCTCGCGCTGCTGGGCGCCATCGGCGACGCGCTGATCGACAGCGGCCATAGCATGCTGGTGGTGGGCGTGGAGGAGGCCAGGAGCGGCGAGCTGCTGCAGGCGCACGAGACCGGCCAGGCCATCGGCACCATCATGCTGGGCCAGGAATACAACCATGAGCTGTTCAACGAGCTGGCGGTGCGCGGCATGCCGTTCGTGGTGTGGGGGGCGCGCCTGAGCAAGCAGTTGTACTGCACCGTTGGCAGCGACAACGCGATGGGGGGACGGCAAGCGACCGAACACCTGCTGCGGCAGGGCGCGCGCCGCATCGCCTTTTTCGGCGACCGGCGCCTGCCGGAATTGGGTCTGCGGTACGAGGGATACCTGCAGGCCCACGCGGACCTCGGCCTGGACGCGGATCCGGCTTTGTATCGTCCGGTGCCGTTTGTGGAGGCCAGCGTGCAGGCCGAGGTGGAGCGCATGTTGCGGGAAAAGACCGCGTTCGACGCGGTGTTCTCCTGCAGCGATGTGGTGGCGCTGACCGTGATGTCGACCCTGCGCGACGGCGGCCTGCGCGTGCCGCAGGACGTCATGGTGACGGGCTTCGACGATATCCGTGCCGCCGCGCAATCGAACCCGCCGCTCACCACCGTCCGCCAGTCGATAGAGGAGGCGGGCCGCATACTGGTGGCGTTGTTGCTGGAAACCCTGGGGGGGCGGCGGGTGGAGTCGGTTGTTCTGCCGACCGAGCTGTTGGTGCGCCAGTCCACCGTCCCCGGCGCTACGCCTTTAGCGCGAATAGCTCCAGTTTGAGCCCCTTCATTCCCTCCGGCGCGAAGATCGTGATGGCCTGCGCCTTCAGCATGGCCTCGTACAGCGCGCTCTTGCGCTCCAGCGAGAAGTAGAAGGTGTTGGGCCGCACGGGAACCTCCGGCGGCACCTGCGCCATGTGCAGCAGCTTCACGCCGGACACCGCCGTGTTGATCATGCGGTCCACGTCGTCCGGCGTGCCGATCTTGAGGCGAACGGGAAGGGCCGCCACCAGTTCCAGCGGCGGCATGTCGGCGCTGGCCGCGATGCCCAGCATGGTCTGGCTGTCGACCTGCGCCGCGTCCAGCATGCCGCGCAGGTGGGTGGTTCTGTCCGGGTCCAGGACGAGCGGGATCGTGAAGTATTTGGACGAGATGACCACGTCCGCCAGCTCGCGGATGATGGCGTCCAGCCGCGCGAAGGCGGGGCCGGCGTCGTCGTGGCTGTAGGCCGGCAGCTCGGCCACCGCGTATTTGCTGGAGAAGGTCATCAGACTGCCGGCCAGCGCCGTCATCCGGTCGAACAGCTCCTCGGGATGATGCAGGCGGTAGCGCGCGCAATGGCCGAGCGAGGCGGCGGCGGTGTTGAGCGTGTTGAGCATCCAGTACGAGGCCATGTCGCCGCTGTGGAATTCCAGCACGCCCTTGGCCGGCTGCCGGTGGCGCTGGTAGAGCGAGGCGATCTTCGCGTTGAGTTTGGCGAGCAGGGTGTCGAGCATGCGCGGCAGCGCGGCGGAGGAGCCGACCGCGAGGCAGGGCGGCACGAACGCGGGGTCCTGTTCGAAGCCGCCGCCGGCCACGCGGCGCAGCCGTATCACCGGCATGCTGACATGGGCGTCGCGCGACTCCAGCTGCGAACGCAGCCGCACCGTCTTGCGCAGGAAGGCCACGTCCGTGCTGACCGCCTCCGAGTACAGGTCCGGCGTGTCGCTGTCCACCCGAGCGTAGCGGGCCTCGTGGGTGGCGCCGTTGGCGGCGCCAAGGTTGCCGCCGTAGGGCTGCAGCGCCGGCAGCGCCGCGTAGAAGGTGAAGCTTTGCTGGTCCTGCGGCAGCGACGACAGGTCCACAGGCGGCGGCAGGGCGTCGCCGTTGGGCGCCTCGTAGATCTCGCCGTCGGGGAAGATCAGCGACATGGTTTGCACGCACAGCCGGTTGCTGGCCAGCGCCTCGTCCATCCATTCGATGGACCGCACGCCCCACACGTGGGCGCGCAGGGCGGCGGCCATGCGTTGCAGGCGCGCCTCGTGGTAACGGTCCATTTGCTGGAACTGCTGCGGTCCCAGCGTCTGTCCCTCGGACCAGAGGACTTTCAGTGGCAAGGTCATTGCGCGCTCCTTTCGTGGCGGTTTGCAGGCCACCCAGCATGCAGCGCCCGGCGGCGCCAGGCGTTGATTTGACGCAACTTGCCAATGTGCAAAACCTCAATAATGGGCACTCGATACGATTTGCCGTGCGGAATCTAGGGGGATGCCTTGGAAGACCTGCTGCCGTATTACGAACGAGAGCTGGTGACGTTGCGGCGCCACAGCCGCGAATTCGCGGAACGCTTCCCCAAGGTGGCCGCGCGGCTGCGGATGGGCAGCGACGGCTGCGCCGACCCGCATGTCGAGCACCTGATCGAGGCGGTGGCGCTGTTGGCGGCGCGCGTCTCCAAGCGCCTGGACGACGACTACCCGAAGTTCACCGAGGCGCTGCTGGAGATGCTGTTCCCCCACTATCTGCGGCCTTTCCCGTCCTGCGCCATCGTGCAGGCCGCCGAGGACGGCGAGCGGGGCGCGGCGGCTTTCACGATCCCCCGCGGCACCGAACTGGAATCGCCCCCGGTGCAGGGCGTGCGCTGCGGCTTCAGGGTGGCGTACGGGTTGGCGAAGACGCCGGTGCGGCTGGCGGCGGCGCGCTTCGACGCCATCGCCGCCGTTCCCGCCGGTCTGGGCCTGCCCGCCCACGCCGGCGCGGGACTGTCCATCACGCTCGAATCCACGCCCGGCGGACCGGAACTGGCGCACCTGGCGGACCGCGCGCTGCGCGTCCACATCGACGGCGAGGCGTCCTTCGGCGCGGCGCTGCGCGACGCGCTCTTCATCTCCGCCGCCGGGGCGTACATCGCGTTCGACGAGGGCGGCCACGTGCCGCTGGCGTCGGTTCCGATCGCGCCGGTGGGCTTCGCGGAGGAGGACGCGCTGATTCCCTTTTGCGCCCGATCGCATCCCGCCTACCGTTTGCTGATCGAATACTTCGCCTTTCCCGAAAAGTTCAACTTCTTCGACATCGACCTGGCCGCCATGCGAGGCGGCCTGCCCGCGGGTTGCCGGCGCTGCACGCTGCATCTGGCACTGGCGGGCCTCGGCCCGGACACGCAGGCCGCGCGCATGCTGCGCAGCCTGTCGGCGGACCATCTGCGGCTGCACTGCGCGCCGGTCGTCAACCTGTTCCGGCGGCCCGGCGAACCGATCGCTCTCACCGAACGCACCAGCGACCACGCCGTGCGCGCGCATGCCACGCAAGCCGATGCCTACGAGGTGTACACGGTCGATTCCGTGGCGATGCTGCCGCAGGGCGGCGGCGCGGACGCCATCGACTTCAAGCCGTTCTACTCGCTGCGGCACGGCGAGGAAGGCGAGGGGCGTTACTGGACGCTGCGGCACGACGACGCGCTTGCAGCGGCCAGTCCCGGACACGAGAAGCGACTGTCGCTGGTCAATGCCGGCGCGGCCGGCCTCGAGCTGGAAGGCGCCACGCTGTCGCTGGAGCTGACCTGCACCAACCGCGACCTGCCCGTCCAGTTGAAGTATGGAGAGACCTGCGGCGACCTCGCCGCGCCCGGCGTCGCCGGCGGCGCCATCCTGCGCTTCGTGCGCCGGCCCACGCAGCCCTGCAGGCCGCCCATGTCGCCGGGCCTGCACTGGCGCCTGATTTCCCACCTGACCCTGAACCAGCACGCGCTGACGCAGCAGGGTCTGCCCGCCTTCCGCGAGATGCTGACCCTGTACGACCTGACGCAAGGCGCAGCCTCGCAACGCCAGGTCGCCGGCGTGACCGGGCTGGAGGTGCGCGACGCCGTGCACTGGATGCGCCACCAGCGCGGCGCCTCGCTGGTGCACGGCGTGGAGGTGCGGCTGACCGTCGACGAGGCGGCGTTCGCCGGCAGCGGGCTGCACCTGTTTGCGCAAGTGATGGACCGCTTCCTCGGCCTGTACGCGCAGGTCAACAGCTTCAGCCAGCTGGTGGTCCTGTCCATGAAATCGAACAAGGAGCTCATCCGATGCCAGCCCAGAAGCGGACATGCGAGCCTGGTGTGATCGAGCGCCTGGTCCAGGCGCCGCAGCGCTACCAGTTCGCGCAGGCCGTGCGCCTGCTGGTGCGCTGGCTGGCCGATCATGGCGTTCCCTATGAGCAGGCCTACACCGACGTGCTGCGCTTCCAGGCCAGCCTGTCGCTGGCCTTCCCGGCCGGCGACATCGAGGCGCTGCAGATGGAAGGCGCGCCCGGCGGCACAATGCCGCGCCATGTGCGCCTCACGCCGGCCTGCATCGGCCTGCTGGGCGCCAACGGCGCGCTTCCCTTCCACTATACGGAGCGCATCGCCGCCGCCGAAGCCGACCCCGAACTGGCCGGCGCCAAGCCGTTCATGGACATGCTGGCGCAACGCATGGTGGCGCTGTACTGCCAGGCGTGGGGCAAGCACCGGCTGGAGCACAGCCTGGACATGGGCGGCGCGGACACGCAGCGTCCCTTGCTGTTGGCCCTGGGCGGCAACGCCGCGCTGTTCCGCGCCGCCGAGGCGGAGGGCGCCATCCGCGCCGACACGGCCGCCCGCTACGCGGGGCTGCTGCGCGCCAGGCCGGCGTCGGCTGTCGCCATCTCGCAGGTGCTGTCCGAATACTTCGGCGTGCCGGTGCGGCTGGAACAATTCGACGGCTGCTGGGATCCGATTCCCGTGCAGGCGCGCAGCACGCTGGGCGTGACGCGTCCCCGCCTCGGCCACGGCGCGGTGCTGGGGACGCGGGTGTGGCGGCACGACCGGCAGGCCAGGCTGGACATCGGCCCCCTCAAGCGGGACGAGTTGCAGCGCTTCCTGCCCAGGGGCGAAGCGGCGGCGGCGCTGGCCGCGATGCTGAAACTGTTCGGCGCGCCGAAGCTGCGCTACGAGGTAAGGCTGATTCTCGGCGCCTCCTGCATCGGCCCGATCGTGCTCGCGCCGCCCGGTGCGCGGCGGCGCCTGGGCTGGGACACCTTCCTGCCCGACAAAGCCGGCAAGGTGGCACGGCCCGAAGTCCGCTATCGCTTGACCATATAAAGGAGACAGCCATGGACGCAGGCAGGACGATCACCGGCTTGGAGGCGCTATCCATCCTGGGCCTGGAAAGCCAGGGCAACCGGCTGCTGCGCATGGCCTTCCCCAGGGGAGACGGCCCTAAAGGGACGGTCATGCTGGTCGACACGCTGGACGCGGAGGAATCGATGTCACGCGACTTCCGCTTCGAGGTCGGCGTGCTGTCGGACGACGCGCGCATCCCGCTCAAGGCCATGATGGCGCGGATGGTGACGGTCTC
>NZ_FPBO01000025.1 GCF_900116645.1 Pseudoduganella namucuonensis
CCTTGAAGGGTCGTTCGAGACCAGGACGTTGATAGGCTGGGTGTGGAAGCGCAGTAATGCGTTAAGCTAACCAGTACTAATTGCCCGTAAGGCTTGTCCCTATAACCTTGACGGTTATGAGCATTACCCTGTGTTTGAGTTACTACGATATACCCCAACAACTTTACTTCCTCCGGATTGCAGCCGGGCTCCATAGAGCCCGGCGCGACAAGTCAAAGCCTGATGACCATAGCAAATCGGTCCCACCCCTTCCCATCCCGAACAGGACCGTGAAACGATTTTGCGCCGATGATAGTGCTGCAACCAGTGTGAAAGTAGGTTATCGTCAGGCTAGTTATACAGAAAAACCCCGTTGGCGAGAGCCGGCGGGGTTTTTCGCTTTTCAGTGTCTCATTCAAGACACTTTCCACATTTCCGTCTCAATTTCCGTCTTTTTTGACTTGGTCCGCCGCGTCCCGCTAACCTCCGCTGACGAGATGGCGATCACGCCGTCCGGCCCTACAACGGAGAGACTATGGCCATACGCAAGACCTTGATAGCCGCCGCCATCGCGGCCACCGTAGCCACCGCGGTCCAGGCCGCCCCTGTCATGGGCGGTCCCGCGGCGTTTTCCCCGCAAGAGAAGGCACGCCTGGTCAGCACCCTGAACGGTGAGCGCGGCAAGCACGGCCTCGATGCCGACCATGGATTCGCCATCGCCAGCCAGCACCCCGGCGCGCGCGGCACGGCCATCAGCCGCCTGAACCACACCTACAAGGGCGTGCGGGTCTACGAGTCGGAGTCGGTGGTGGTCAGCGACGACGCGGGCAATATCGTCAGCGAGTCGATCGCCGACCGCCGCAAGGACCTGGCCGCGAAACGCATGAACGTGAAGCCGCGGCTGCAGCAAAAGGACGCGATCAACGCGGCCCTGCGCGCGGTGGGCCCGTACAGCGCGCAGATCGATCCGCCCAGCGCGGAGCTGATCATCTACCCGGTCATGAAGACCTACCGCGTGGCCGAAGCCGCGAACAAGGCGGAAAGCGAATTGAACGCGATGGACGTGTTCGAGGCGGTGGAAAGCTACAAGCTGGCCTACCTGGTGCAAACCCGCATGGCCAACGGCAACAAGCCCGTGTACCACAACACCATCGTCAACGCGCAGGACGGTTCGGTGCTCGAGCAATGGAACATGGTGCAGAACGTGGTCGGCACCGGCAACAGCCAGTACAACGGCTCGGTGCCCATCAACACCACGCTGAGCGGCACCACCTACAAGATGATCGACGGCAGCCGCGGCACCGGCGGCACCTTCGGCGCGATGGCCATCACCAACGCCAACCACACCACCAGCGCCGGCAGCGTGTACACCAACGCCAGCAACACCTGGGGCGACGGCAAGCAGTACATCGCCGGCGGCAGCACCACCGACGCCAACGGCCAGACCGCCGCCGTGAACGCGATGTGGGGCTTGATGAACACCTACGACATGCACAAGAACGTGCTGGGATGGCAATCGCTGGACGGGAACAACACCGCGACCTATATCGCCGCGCACGTGAACACCGCCTACGACAACGCCTATTACTCGGACACCTGCAAGTGCATGTACATCGGCGATGGCGGCAGCTACTTCAACAACCTCGGTTCGATCGACGTGATCGGCCATGAAATGGGCCACGGCATCACCGCCGCCACCTCCAACCTGGCGTATCGCGGCGAGTCCGGCGGCCTGAATGAATCCGGCTCCGACATCGCGGGCGAGGCGGTGGAAGCCTACGCGCGCGCCGGCGGCGCCGGCGCCACGCTGCCGTCCCCCGGCGCGAACGACTGGATGATGGGCCAGGAGATCGCCAAGAACGGCCAGCCGCTGCGCTGGATGTACAAGCCAAGCAAGGATGGCAGCAGCCCCGACGCGTGGAGCACCTCGCTCAAGCGCCTGGACGTGCACTACAGCAGCGGCCCGAACAACCGCATGTTCTACTTCCTGGCCAAGGGTTCGAATTCGAGCAGCACCAGCGACTACTACAGCAAATACCTGACCAAGGCGCCGCTGGCGATGACCGGCATCGGCCTGGACAAGGCGTACCGCATCTGGTTCAAGGCGCTGACCACCAAGTTCACCTCGTCCACCAACTACGCCGACGCGCGCCTGAAAGTGCTGGCGGCGGCGCAGGAGCTGTATGGCGTGAACAGCGCGGAGGCGAAGGCGGTGCAACGCGCGTACGCGGCCATCAACGTCGGCGCCGACATCGCCGAGTAAGCCCGCCGCGGGACGCCAGGGTGGGCCGCCAGGCCGGCCCCGGCGTCCGTCTTTACCTCGTTTTACATCTGGGCAACACTCCGGACGCCGCGTTTTCGCCGACAATGGCCGAGTACGCAAAGGAGGAATCATGCCCAATCGCACCCTCGCCGCCGCCATCCTGGCGGCGATCGCAGCCCAGGCCCACGCCGCGCCCATCATGGGCGATCCCGCTTCCTTTTCCCAGCAGGACAAGGCCCGCCTGGTCAGCGCCCTGAACAACGAGCGCGGCATGCGCGGCCTGGATAGCGACCATGGCTTCGTCATCGCCAGCCAGCATCCCGGCGCGCGCGGCACGGCCATCAGCCGCATGCAGCACACCTACAAGGGCGTGCGCGTGTTCGAATCGGAATCGGTCGTGGTCAGCGACGAGGGCGGCAATATCGTCAGCGAATCGGTGGCCGACCGCCGCAAGGACCTGGCCGCGAAACGCATGAGCGTGAAGCCCAGGTTCCAGCAGAAGGAGGCGATCAAGGCCGCCCTGCGCGCGGTGGGCGCCTACAGCGCGCAGATCGACGCCCCCAGCGCGGAACTGATCATCTACCCGGTCATGAAGACGCAGCGCGTGCCGGAGGCGCTGAACAAGGCGGAAAGCGAACTCAATGCGCTCGACGTGGTCGAGGTGGTCGACAGCTACAAGCTGGCCTACCTGGTGCAGACCCGCATGGCCAACGGCAATCAGCCCGTGTACCACAACACCATCGTCGGTGCGGACGACGGCGCGGTGCTGGAGCAATGGAGCATGCTGCAGCACGTGGTCGGCACCGGCAACAGCCAGTACAGCGGCGTCGTCCCCATCAACACCACCCTGAGCGGCACGACCTACCGGATGGCCGACGCCACGCGCGGCACACGCGGCACGTTCGGCGCCATGGCGGTCACCAACGCCAACCACACCACCAGCGCCGGCAGCGTCTACACCAACACCAGCAACACCTGGGGCGACGGCAAGCAGTACATCGCCGGCGGCAGCACCACCAACGCCAACGGCCAGACCGCCGCCGTCAACGCGATGTGGGGCCTGATGAACACCTACGACATGCACAAGAACGTGCTGGGATGGCAATCGCTGGACGGGAACAACACCGCGACCTACATCGCGGCGCACGTGAACACCGCCTACGACAACGCCTACTACTCGGACACCTGCAAGTGCATGTACATCGGCGACGGCGGCAGCTACTTCAACAGCCTGGGGGCGATCGACGTGATCGGCCACGAGATGGGCCATGGCATCACGGCAGCCACCTCCAGCCTGGTGTACCGCGGCGAGTCCGGCGGCCTGAATGAATCGGCCTCGGATATCGCCGGCGAGGCCGTGGAGGCCTACGCGCGCGCGGGCGGCACCGGCGCCGTGCTGCCTTCGCCGGGGACCAACGACTGGGTGCTGGGCAAGGAGATTTCGAAGAGCGGCCAGCCGCTGCGCTGGATGTACAAGCCGAGCAAGGATGGCCGCAGCCCGGACGCCTGGAGCACGACGCTGAAAAGCCTGGACGTGCATTACAGCAGTGGGCCGAACAACCGCATGTTCTACTTCCTGGCCAGGGGTTCCAGCGCCAGCGGCACCAGCGAGTACTACAGCAAGTACCTGACCAAGGCGCCGCTGGCGATGACCGGCATCGGTCTGGACAAGGCGTATCGCATCTGGTTCAAGGCGCTGACCACCAAGTTCACCTCGTCCACCGGTTACGCCGACGCGCGCCTGAAAGTGCTGGCGGCGGCGCAGGAGCTGTATGGCGTGAACAGCGCGGAGGCGAAGGCGGTGCAGCGCGCGTACGCGGCGATCAACGTCGGCAGCGACATCGCCGAGTAGGGGGCGTCAGAAGCGGTAGGCCACTTTCACGACGCCGTAGTCCACGCCGCTGTTGGGCTTCTTGATGCCGCCGTTGGAGTAATGCTGCATCTTGAGCGCGACTTCCCAGTTGTTGTTGAACACATAGCCCACGCCGATGTGGTCGCCGAACTGGAAGGCGGTGGACAGCCTGTCGTCGTTGTTGTTGTAGGTCTTGGACAGCAGGTGCAGGCCGATGCCGGCCTCCGCGTAAAAGCCCTTCTTGCTGTCGCTCTGGAAGCGAAATACCGGCGTGAAGCCGATGTCGACGATGTTCTGGTGCGCGCCGGGGATGTTGCGCGCCTGCGTGCCGCGCCAGGCGCCGACGCTGGCGTCCCAATAGCCGGAGAGGCTGGTGCCGTTGGACTGGAACCATTGCTTGTTCCAGTCGGCGGTGGCGCCGGCGCGCGCCATGCGGATCTTGGATCCGCTGGCGAATTCGCCGTACACCGTGTCGAACATCCTGTCGGCCGCGTGGCTGGCCTGCACGGCCAAAAGCGCGGCGCTCGCCGCGATGATATGTTTGATATACATAGGCTCTTTCTGGGTCGGTGCCATATCTCGAGTTATATAGCAGTACTTCATTTTACCGAGATTCACAAAATCGTTCCGGACACGCTAAGATGAGTCGAATGCTTCCTCATTCCTCACTATGGAGTAGTTCCATTGTCTACGCAAATCACATTTCTCGGCATCGGCTTAATGGGGGAGCCGATGGTGCGGCGCCTGCTGGCGGCCGGTTTTCCCGTCACCGTCTGGAACCGCACGGCCGGTAAGGCTGATGCGCTGCGGGCCTTCGGCGCCACCCCGGTGGCCAACCTGGCGGACGCGGTGGCGTCGGCCGACATCGTCATCTCGATGCTGGAGGCGGGGCCGGTGGTCGGCCTGGTGATCGAGGCGGCCCTGCCCGCGCTGCGTCCCGGCGCGCTGTGGGTGGACATGAGCTCCACGCGCCAGTCCGAGGCGCTGAGCTTCCACGTGCGCCTGACGGCGGGCGGCTGCCGCTTCATCGACGCGCCGGTGTCCGGCGGCGTGGGTGGCGCGCAGGCGGGCACGCTGGCCATCATGGCCGGCGGCGGCGCGGAGGACTACGCGCGCGCCGAGCCGGTGTTCGCGGCGATGGGACGCTCCACGCTGGTGGGCCCGGCCGGCAGCGGCCAGGTGGCCAAGCTGTGCAACCAGTTGATCGTGGGCGCGACCCTGAACATCGTGGCGGAGGCGCTGTTGCTGGCGCAGGCGGCCGGCGCCGATCCGGCGGCGGTGCGCACGGCGATACGGGGCGGCTTCGCCGAGAGCCGCATCCTCGAGGTGCACGGCCAGCGCATGTTGGAGCGCAATTTCATGCCGGGCGGGCAGGTCAAGACGCAGATCAAGGACCAGCACAACATCCTCGCGGCGGCGGCCGACGCGGGCGTGGAACTGCCGGTCACCAACCTGGTGACGCAGCGCTACGAGGCGATCGAGGACATGTTTCCGCACGCCGACCATTCGGCGGCGCTGCTGGCGCTGGAGCAGCTCAACACCGGGCATCGGGTTGGGGCGGGACCCGATCAGTTGCCTTGACGTGTTGATTCCCCGCATGCGTAGGGCGGGCCTAAAGCCCCGCCCTACGGTTCCGTGGTTGTTCGTAGGGCGGGGCAAGCCGGCCCGCCGGATGCATGCGGGCCAGCGGCGGATATTCACTTCGCCAGCGGCAGCGCGGTCTCCACCAGCTCGACCCAGAAGCTGGCGCCGATCGGCAGCAGCGTGTCGTTGAAGTCATAGCTGCCGTTGTGCAGCACGCAGGGCCCGAGGCCGTGGCCGCCGTCGCGGTGTTCTCCCTCGCCGTTGCCGATGAAGATGTAGCAGCCCGGCTTCTCCTGCAGGAAGAAGGCGAAATCCTCCGCCCCCATGGTGGGCTCGATGCGCTCGTTGACATTGCCCTCGCCCACCACCGCCTTCATCACCTCCACCGCGAAGCGCGTCTCCTTCTCATGGTTGACCAGCGGCGGGTAGTTGCGCTTGAAGACGAAGTCCACCTCCGCGTCGAAGCCGGCGGCGATGTGCTCGGCCAGCGCCCGCATGCGGTTCTCCAGCAGGTCCAGCACGGGCGTGGTGAAGGTGCGCACGGTGCCGATCAGCTTGGCCTCGTCCGGGATCACATTGGTCGCGCTGCCGGCGTGGATCTGCGTGATCGACAGCACCGCCGTGTCCAGCGGGCTCTTGTTGCGGGTGATGATGGTCTGCCAGGCCTGCGCGATCTGGATCGCGATCATGATGGGGTCGATGCCGTTGTGCGGCTGGGCCGCGTGGGCGCCCTTGCCGCGCACCGTCACGTGGAATTCGTTGCTCGACGCCATCATCGGCCCCGCCGTCACGCTCAGCGTGCCGGTGGCCAGGCCGGGCCAGTTGTGCATGCCGTAAATCGCTTCCATCGGGAAACGCTCGAACAGGCCGTCCTCGATCATGCGGCGCGCGCCGGCGCCGCCCTCCTCGGCCGGCTGGAACACCAGGTACACGGTGCCGTCGAAATCGCGCTGCCGCGCCAGGTGGCGGGCCGCGCCCAGCAGCATGGCGGTGTGGCCGTCGTGGCCGCAGGCGTGCATCTTGCCGGGGTGGCGCGAGGCGTGCGGGAAGGTGTTGACCTCCTGCATCGGCAGCGCGTCCATGTCGGCGCGCAGGCCGATGGCGCGCTCCGAGGTGCCGTTCTTGATGACGCCGACCACGCCCGTCAGGCCCAGGCCGCGCACCACGGGGATGCCCCACTCGGCGAGCTTGGCGGCCACCACGTCGGAGGTGCGCCGCTCCTCGTAGCACAGCTCGGGATGGGCGTGCAAGTCGCGCCGGATTTGCTGCAATTCGGACTGAAATGCAATAATGGGTTCAACAAGTTTCACTTGGGCTCTCCAGTATTCTGCTCTGCGCGCGAGGCGCGTCCAGCGATACTGTATTGTAGCCTTAGCAAGGCGCGCTTGG
Source organism: Pseudoduganella namucuonensis (assembly GCF_900116645.1). Lineage (GTDB taxonomy): Bacteria > Pseudomonadota > Gammaproteobacteria > Burkholderiales > Burkholderiaceae_D > Rugamonas > Rugamonas namucuonensis. The sequence continues at coordinate 7,068 of NZ_FPBO01000025.1, forward strand.
GCGGCCCGCATGGCGCGGCCCGCGATCGTTTACGATAGCGGTTTCCCGTTCGCATCCTGGACCCATCATGACCACCACCCACGTCCGCGCCGCCTGCCCGCACGACTGTCCCGACACCTGCGCCCTCATCGTCACCGTCGAGGACGGCGTCGCCACCGAGGTCAAGGGCGACCCCGGCCATCCCACCACCGCCGGCGTGCTGTGCACCAAGGTCGCGCGCTACGCCGAGCGCACCTACCACCCGGACCGGCTGCTGTACCCGCTGCGCCGCGTCGGCCCGAAGGGCGAGGGGAAATTCGAGCGCATCGGCTGGGACGAGGCGCTGGACGCCATCGCCGCCAGGCTGAAGCCGATCGCCGCGCGCGCGCCGGAGGCCATCCTGCCGTACAGCTATTGCGGCACCATGGGGCTGGTGCAGGGCGAATCCATGTCCAGCCGCTTCTTCCACAAGCTGGGCGCCTCGCTGCTGGACCGCACCATCTGCGCCTCCGCCGGCGCCACCGGCTACAAGTACACGGTGGGCGCCTCGGTCGGCACCGACATGGAGCAGTTCCAGCACGCCAAGCTGATATTGATCTGGGGCGGCAACCCGATCGCCTCCAACCTGCATTTCTGGACCCGCGCGCAGGCCGCCAAGCGCAACGGCGCGAAGCTGATCGCCATCGACCCCTACCGCTCCCTGACGGCCGAGAAGTGCCACCAGCACATCGCCCTGCTGCCGGGTACGGACGCGGCGCTGGCGCTGGGCATGATGCACGTGCTGATCGCCGAGGACCTGCTGGACCACGACTACATCGCGCAATACACGCAGGGCTTCGAGCAATTGAAGGGGCGCGCCGCCGAGTGGACGCCGGAGCGCGTGGCCGAGACCTGCGGCATCACGGTGGCGGAGGTGGTGGAGCTGGCGCGCCTGTACGGCCGCATGGCGCGGGACGGCGAGCCGGTCGCCATCCGCGCCAACTACGGCGTGCAGCGCGTGCGCGGCGGCGGCATGGCGGTGCGCAACATCGCCTGCCTGCCGGCGCTGGTGGGCGCCTGGCGCCACCCGGCGGGCGGGATGCAGCTGTCGTCGTCCGGCTCGTTCCCGACCAACAAGCCCGCGCTGCAGCGCCCGGACCTGCTGCCCGACGCCGGCAAGCCGCCGCGCACCATCAACATGAGCACCATCGGCGACGACCTGCTGCGCGCCGCCTCGCCCGAATTCGGGCCGCAAGTGGAGGCGGTCATCGTGTACAACGCCAACCCGCTGGCGATCGCGCCGGACTCCTCGAAAGTGGCGGCCGGCTTCGCCCGCGAGGACCTGTTCACGGTGGTGCTGGAGCACTTCCAGACCGACACCGCGGACTACGCCGACATCGTGTTGCCGGCCACCACCCAGCTGGAACACGTGGACACGCACACCTCCTATGGCCATTTGTACATGATGGCCAACAACGCCGCCATCGCGCCCATGGGCGAGGCCAAGGCCAACACCGAGATCTTCCGCCTGCTGGCCGCGCGCATGGGCATGGACGACCCGTGCTTCCGCGAGAGCGACGACGAACTGGCGGCGCAGGCCTTCGACAAGCGCGACGCGCGCGCCGTCCATTTCGACTGGGAGGCGCTCAAGCAAAAGGGCTGGCAGCGGCTGGACATGCCGGACGCGCCGTTCGCGCGGGGCGGCTTCCCCACGCCGTCCGGCAAGTGCGAGTTCTATTCGGAGCGCATGCTGGCCGACGGCCTGGATCCGCTGCCGGCCTACATCGCGCCGTACGAGTCGCGCGCCAGCAATCCGGAACTGGCGGCGAAGTACCCGCTGGCGATGATCTCGCCGCCGGCCCGCAACTTCCTGAACTCCAGTTTTGTCAATGTGACCAGCCTGCGCGCCACCGAGGGCGAGCCGCACCTCGATATCCACCCCGGGGACGGCGCCGCGCGCGGCATCGCCGACGGCGACATGGTGCGCATATACAACGATCGCGGTTCCTTCGTCTGCAAGGCCCGCGTAACGGATAAGGCCAGGCGGGGACTGGTGGTCGGCCTTTCCGTGTGGTGGAAAAAGCTGGCCGGGGATGGCAAGAACGCCAACGAGGTCACCAGCCAGCGGCTCACCGATATGGGCCGCGCGCCGACTTTTTACGATACACTGGTTCAGGTGGAGAAAGCCGCTTGAAGGTGAAAAATGCGCAAGTTTGTCAGTCAATTACGGCGCGCCAGGTTCTGGCTGGCGGCATGTGCTTGCGCGGCGATGCTGGCGGGTTGTGCGCAATTCAAGTATTACTTCCAGGCGGCGCAAGGCCAGTACGCCCTGTGGTCCGACGCCCGCCCGATTGAGGATTGGCTGGGCGACCCCGGCACCGATCCCAATCTCAAGGCGCGCCTGGAAAAGGCGCTGCTGATACGCCGCTTCGCCGTCAAGGAACTCGGCCTGCCGGACAACGCCAGCTACAAGAACTACGCCGCCCTCAAGCGCCCCTACGTGCTGTGGAACGTGGTGGCCACGCCGGAGCTGTCGCTGCGGCCGATCCAGTGGTGCTTCCCCATCGCGGGCTGCGTCAGCTACCGCGGCTACTACAGCAAGGAGGACGCCACCGCCTACGCCGACGAGCTGCGCGCCGAGGGCAGCGACGTGCAGGTGGGCGGCGTGCCGGCCTACTCCACGCTGGGCTGGTTCAGCGACCCGCTGCTGTCCTCCTTCATCCATTACTCCGACGTCGAACTGGCGCGCATGGTGTTCCACGAGCTGGCGCACCAGGTGGTCTACATGCAGGGCGATTCGCGCTTCAACGAGGCCTTCGCCACTGCGGTGGAGGAGGCGGGCGTGAACAAGTGGCTGGAAATCTACGGCAACGAGGCCATGCGCGAGGGCTATCTGCGCTACAGCGCGCGGCGCCAGGACTTCCTGGGCCTGCTGGTCAAGCACCGCCAGCTGCTGGCCGAGAACTACGCGCGCAAGGTCAGCGACAAAAGGAAGCGCGAGGAGAAGGCGCGCATCTTCGCCTCGCTGAAGGCCGAGTACCACGCGCTGCGCAACGGCGCCTGGGGCGGCTACGCGGGCTACGACCGCTTCTTCTCCGAATCGTTGAACAATGCCCACCTGGCCTCGGTGGCGACCTATAATGACTTTCTGCCCGGCTTCCGCGCCTTGTTGGCGCAACACAAAACCTTCCCGCAGTTTTATGCTGCGGTGCAAGGCATGGCCAATCTGACGCTGGCCGAGCGGCAGGCGCGGCTTCACCAGCTGGGTCAGCCCCCGGCGCCGGCGCCCGACACGGTGGCTACGCAATCGGTAGTTTCGCCCGTCCAGTAATTGCTGCGTCGCAGCATCGACAGCGTGGTTTTTGCCACAGAGGTGACGTTCTAAAATAGCAAAATATCTTGCATACTCTGCCACAGCCCGATAGCATCTAAGTTAATTTTCTGTACGAGCGTACTATTTTTTGCCACCATAAAATACTACTAGAGAGACGAGGCACAGGATGGACAAGATTTGGCTGCAGTCATATCCGCCGGGCATGCCGACGGAGATCGATCCGACCCAGTACCGGTCGCTGGTGCATCTGCTGGAGGAGTCGTTCCAGAAGTACGCGCAACGCAACGCCTATGTCTGCATGGGCAAGTACCTCACCTACGCCGAACTGGACGCGTATTCCCGCCGCCTCGGCGCCTGGCTGCAGGGGCGCGGCCTCAAGAAGGGCGGCCGCGTGGCCGTGATGATGCCCAACGTGCTGCAGTACCCGGTCGCCATCGCGGCCATCCTGCGCGCCGGTTACACCGTGGTCAACGTCAATCCCCTGTACACGCCGCGCGAGCTGGAGCACCAGCTGAACGACTCCGGCGCCGAAGCCATCGTCATCCTGGAAAACTTCGCCACCACGCTGGAGCAGGTGCTGCCGCGCACCAAGGTCAAGCACATCGTCGTCGCCAGCATGGGCGAGATGCTGGGCGGCGCCAAGGGCATGCTGGTCAACTTCGTGGTCCGCAACGTCAAGAAAATGGTGCCGGCCTTCTCGCTGCCGAACGCGGTGCGCTTCAAGGCCGCGCTGTCCGAGGGCGGCTCGCTGAAGCTGACGCCGGTGGAGCTGCAGGCGTCCGACATCGCCTTCCTGCAGTACACGGGCGGCACCACGGGCGTCTCCAAGGGCGCCACGCTCACGCACCGCAACATCGTCGCCAACCTGCTGCAGAACGAGGCCTGGGCGCAGCCCGGCCTGGTCAAGCCGCCGCAGGTCGAGCAGTTGACCATCGTGTGCGCGCTGCCGCTGTACCACATCTTCGCGCTGACGGCCTGCGCCATGTGGGGCATGCGCATGGGCGCGCTCAACATCCTGATCCCCAACCCGCGCGACATCGGCGGCTTCATCAAGGAGCTGGGCAACTACAAGTTCAACATGCTGCCGGCCGTGAACACGCTGTACAACGCGCTGCTGAACCATCCCGATTTCGGCAAGCTGGACTTCTCCGGCCTGAAGCTGGCCAACGGCGGCGGCATGGCGGTGCAGCAGGCCGTCAACGACAAGTGGCTGAAGGCCACCGGTGTGCCCATCATCGAGGGCTACGGCCTGTCCGAGACCTCGCCGACGGCCACCTGCAACCGCGGCGACAGCACCGAGTTCACCGGCACCATCGGCCTGCCGGTGCCGTCGACCGACATCGTCATCCTGGACGACGACGGCAAGGAGGTGCCGCTGGGCCAGCCGGGCGAGATCGCCATCCGCGGCCCGCAGGTGATGGCGGGCTACTGGAACCGTCCCGACGAAACCGCCAAGGTCATGACGCCGGACGGGTTCTTCAAGTCCGGCGACGTCGGCATCATGGACGCGCGCGGCTACGTCAAGATCGTCGACCGCAAGAAGGACATGGTGCTGGTGTCCGGCTTCAACGTCTATCCGAACGAGGTGGAAGGCGTGGTGGCCTCGCATCCGGGCGTGCTCGAATGCGCCTGCATCGGCGTGCCGGACGAGCATTCCGGCGAGGCGGTCAAGGTGTTCGTGGTGCGCAAGGACCCGAACCTGAGCGTGGACACGCTGATGGCCTACTGCAAGGAAAACCTGACCGGCTACAAGAAGCCGAAGTACATCGAATTCCGTGACGAACTGCCCAAGACCAACGTCGGCAAGATCCTGCGCCGCGCGCTGCGCGACGAGCCGGCGGCGGAGAAAAAGCAGGCGGCGTGAGTCCGTCCCCTGTTACGCGCAAAATTGATTAAACATACGAGGCTATAGATGGACAAGATTTGGTTGAAATCCTACCCCCAGGGCGTCCCGGCGGAAATAGACAAGACGCGGTACAAGTCGGTGACGCATTTGCTGGAGGAGTCTTTCCAAAAATACGCCGACCGCAACGCCTACGTGTGCATGGACAAGTTCCTCACCTACCGCGAGGTGGACCAAATGTCCCGGCAACTGGGCGCCTGGCTGCAGTCCAAGGGCCTGGCCAAGGGCGCGCGCGTGGCGATCATGCTGCCGAACGTGCTGCAGTACCCGATCGCGATGGCCGGCATCATGCGCGCCGGCTACACGGTGGTCAACGTGAACCCGCTGTACACGCCGCGCGAACTGCTGCACCAGCTGAACGACTCCGGCGCCGAGGCCATCTTCGTGCTGGAGAACTTCGCCACCACGGTGGAGCAGGTGCTGGCGCAGACCAAGGTCAAGCACGTGGTGGTGGGCGCCATGGGCGACCTGCTGGGCGGCCTGAAGGGCGCGCTGGTCAACTTCGTGGTGCGCAACGTGAAGAAGATGGTGCCGGCGTATTCGATCCCGTCGGCGGTGTCGTTCAAGAAGGTGCTGGCCGAGGGCGCGCGCCTGACGCTCAAGCCCGTCGAGCAGAAGCACGGCGACATCGCCTTCCTGCAATACACGGGCGGCACCACCGGCGTCTCCAAGGGCGCCGTGCTGCTGCACAGCAACGTCGTCTCCAACGTGCTGCAGAACGAGGCGTGGCTGCAGATGAAGCCGCAGGCCGAGCAGCCGGTGTTCGTGTGCGCGCTGCCGCTGTACCACATCTACTCGCTGACCATCAGTTGCTTCATGAGCATGCGCCTGGGCGGCCTGAACCTGCTGGTGCCGAACCCGCGCGACATCCCCGGCTTCGTCAAGGAGTTGGCCAAGTACAAGGTCACCGTGTTCCCGGCCGTGAACACCCTGTACAACGCGCTGCTCAACAACGCCGAGTTCGCCAAGCTGGACTTCTCCAGCTACAAGATCTGCAACGGCGGCGGCATGGCCGTGCAGCAGGCGGTGGCGGACCGCTGGCTGAAGCTGACCGGCACCGCCATCATCGAGGGCTACGGCCTGTCCGAGACCTCGCCGGTGGCCACCGCCAACCGCGTCGACATCAAGGAATTCACCGGCACCATCGGCCTGCCGATCCCGTCGACCGAGATCGCCATCCTGGACGACGACGGCAATCCGGTGCCGTTCGGCCAGGCCGGCGAGATCGCCATCCGCGGCCCGCAGGTGATGGCCGGCTACTGGCAGCGTCCCGAGGAAACCGAGAAGACCATGACGCCGGACGGCTACTTCAAGACCGGCGACGTCGGCATCATGGACGAGCGCGGCTTCACCCGCATCGTCGACCGCAAGAAGGACATGATCCTGGTGTCCGGCTTCAACGTGTATCCGAACGAGATCGAGGGCGTGATCGCCGGCCACCCGGGCGTGCTGGAAGTGGCGTGCATCGGCGTGCCGGACAAGAATTCCGGCGAGGCGGTCAAGCTGTTCGTGGTGCGCAAGGACCCGAACCTGACGGCCGAGGCGATCCAGGAGTTCTGCAAGAACGAGCTGACCGCCTACAAGAAGCCGAAATACATCGAGTTCCGCGACGAGCTGCCGAAGACCAACGTCGGCAAGATCCTGCGCCGCCAGCTGCGCGACGAAAAACAGGCCGCCTGAAAAAGGGGTCAGGTTCGCATTAGAAAAAGGGGTCGGGTTCGCGTTAATCGAACCTGACCCCTTTTTTGCCATCGGCAACGGAAAACGAGGCGAGGGTGGCGATGCCGGTGGCGGGGTTGTGGACGTCGTCCAGGCCCTGGAACAGCACCGTGGCGCGCTCCGGGCGGATGTCGAACAGCATGTAGCCGCGCTTGTCGCTGCGGCCGTACTTCAGCTGCGCGTTCATGTCCACGTATTGCTGCGTGCGCGCCTGCGGCCGCGAGCTGGACGTCACCGAGGTGCCGCAGAACTCGGTGGCGATCAAGGGGTTGCCGGGGCCCACCGGGCGCCGCGCGTCGCGGCTCAGCTCGGCGGCGTAGAAGGTGTGCACGTCGCCCGACAGCACCAGCGGATTGCCGGCGCCGCTAGCTTGCAGCGCGTCGTACAGCTTTTGCCGCGCGGCCGGATAGCCGTCCCAGCCGTCGGTCCAGTAGCGGCCGTCCGCCGCGCGCGCCAGCGGCACCTGGCTGCTTTGCGCCATCAGCGTCTGTTGCGCCAGGATGTTCCAGCGCGCCTTCGATTCCCTCAAGCCCCGCTCCAGCCATTGCTGCTGCTCCGCGCCCAGCATGGTGCGGCCGGCGTCGGCCAGCGCGGCGCAGTCGCGCCGGTAGACCGAGCTGGAACCGCCGCGCCCCACGGTGCAGGCCTGCGCCGAACGGTACTGGCGGTTGTCCAGCACGTGGAAGCGCGCCAGCCGTCCCCAGTCGTGGCGCTCGTACATGCGCAGGCCGCCGAAGCGTCCCGCCGAGCCGTTCAGGCGCACCGGCTGGTGCTCGTACCAGGCCTGGTACGCGGCGGCGCGGCGCGCGGCGAAGCCCTGGTCGAGACGCTCGTCGCGGTCGGCGGCGTAGTCGTTGGCCACCTCGTGGTCGTCCCAGGCCAGTATCCACGGCGCGGCGTGATGGGCGGCTTGCAGGTCGGCGTCGCTCTTGTACTGGGCGTAGCGGGCGCGGTACTGGGCCAGCGTGAAGCTTTCGTCCACGCGCACCGCGCGCGCCGGATGCCTCGACTGGTAGGGACCCCACTCGTAGATGTAGTCGCCCAGGAAGGCCACCAGCTCCGGCGCGGCGGCGGCGATATGGCGGTGCGCTGCGTAGCTGCCGAACTCCCAGTGCTGGCAGGAGGCCACGGCCAGCTTCAACGCGGCGGGCATGGCGTCCAAGGCGGGCGCGGTGCGGGTGCGGCCGACGGGACTGACGGCGTCACCCAGCATGAAGCGGTACCAGTACCAGCGGCCCGGCGCCAGGCCGGTCACGTCCACGTGCACGCTGTGCGCCAGGTCCGGCGCGGCGGTGGCCGTGCCTTTGGCGGCGATGGCGCGGAAGGCCTCGTCCTCTGCCACCTCCCAGCGCACCGCCATTGCCACCGGCGGGGTGCTGGCGGCGTTCAGCGGGTCGTACAGGACGCGGGTCCAGATGACGACGGCGTTGGGCAGCGGGGCGCCGGAGGCGACGCCCAGCGTGAAAGGGTAGGCGCCGCGAGTGCCGGCGCCGGCCGGCGGCCCGGCGCGGGAGACGCCTGCGGCGGCCGCTCCGGCCAGGGCGGCGACGCGCGCGCCGGCCAGCAGGAAGGCGCGGCGGGCGTCTGCACCGCGCGGGTCGGCCCGGCCGGAACCGGGGTGGTCGGCCGCGCCGGCGTCGCTCCGGCGCGGGTCCCCGTCGCCGCCGTCGGCCATGCCTTCAGCCACGCGCTCAGCCGAGCAGCGATTCGATAGGCGGCACCTTGCGCGGCTTGCGGTCCGAATCCGTCGCCACATAGGTCAGCGTGGCCTCGGTCACCTTCACGGTGCAGGCCTGCAGCCGGTTGCGTTCCGCGTACACCTCCACGTTGACGGTGATCGAGGTGTTGCCGACCCGGACGATGTCGGCGTAAAACGACAGCAGGTCGCCCACGAACACCGGGTTCTTGAACACGAAGGAGTTCACCGAGATCGTGGCGACGCGGCCGTTGGCGCGGCGCGTGGCCGGCAGCGAGCCGGCGATGTCCACCTGGGACATGATCCAGCCGCCGAACACGTCGCCATAGACGTTGGCGTCGGACGGCGCCGGCATCATGCGCAGCTCGGGCATCTTTCCTGGCGGCAGGCCCTGGCGTTCGGCGCTGGCGTCTTTTTCCGTATTTGTCGGGCTGGTCATCGTGGATTCTCGCTAAGGGCTACAATTGGGCAAAATCGCATTGTAATCCACGAACCACGGAAGCCCGTCCCCCATGCGCCGCCAGTCCTCCCCATCCCTACCTCCGCCGCCGGACGCCGCCGGCAAGCCCCAGCGCAGCGACCTGGCCACCCTGAAAACCCTGCTGCCCTACCTGATGGTGTACAAGTGGCGGGTGCTGGCCGCGCTCCTGTGCCTGATCGGCGCCAAGCTGGCCAACGTGGGCGTGCCGGTGGTGCTGAAAAAACTGGTGGACGACATGAGCGTCTCGCCCACCAATCCGCAGGCGCTGCTGGTGCTGCCGCTGGGCGCGCTGGTGGCCTACGGCCTGCTGCGGCTGTCGACCACGGTGTTCACGGAGCTGCGCGAATTCCTGTTCGCGCGCGTGACGCAGCGCGCGGTGCGCACCATCGCGCTGAAGGTGTTCCGCCACCTGCATTCGCTGTCGCTGCGCTTCCACCTGAACCGCCAGACCGGCGGCATGACGCGCGACATCGAGCGCGGCACCCGCGGCGTCGGCTCGCTGATCTCGTACACGCTGTTCAACATCCTGCCCACGCTGGTGGAGATCTCGCTGGTGCTGGGCTACCTGGTCACGCACTACGACATCTGGTTCACCGCCATCACCTTCGTGGCGCTGGCGTCCTACATCACCTTCACCGTGCTGGTGACGGACTGGCGCACGCACTTCCGCCGCACGATGAACGACCTCGATTCCAAGGCCAACACCAAGGCCATCGATTCGCTGATCAATTTTGAAACGGTGAAGTACTTCGGCAACGAGGACTACGAGGCCAGGCGCTACGACGAGGGCCTGCAGCGCTACGAGTCGGCCGCCGTCAAGTCGCAGACCTCGCTGTCCTTCCTGAACACGGGGCAGTCGCTGATCATCGCCACCGCCGTCACGCTGATCCTGTGGCGCGCCACGCAGGGCGTCATCGACGGCAAGATGACGCTGGGCGACCTGGTGCTGGTGAACGCCTTCATGATCCAGCTCTACATCCCGCTGAACTTCCTGGGCGTGATCTACCGCGAGATCAAGCAAAGCCTGGCCGACATGGAGCGCCTGTTCTCGCTGCTGGACCAGAACCGCGAGGTGGCGGACGCGCCGGACGCCAAGCCCTTGCTGACGCAGGGCGCGCAGGTGCGCTTCTCGCACGTGGACTTCAGCTACGAGTCCAAGCGGCAGATCCTGTTCGACGTCGACTTCACCATCGCCGCCGGCACCACCACGGCCATCGTCGGCCACAGCGGCTCTGGCAAGTCCACCCTGTCGCGCCTCCTGTACCGCTTCTACGACGTGAACACGGGCTCGATCACCATCGACGGCCAGGATCTGCGGGAGCTGACGCAGGAAACGCTACGCCACGCGATCGGCATCGTGCCGCAGGACACGGTGCTGTTCAACGACACCATCGAATACAACATCGCCTACGGCAAGCCGGGGGCGGGCAAGGACGAGATCATCGCGGCGGCGCGGGCGGCGTCCATCCACGACTTCATCGCCAGCCTGCCGGACGGCTACGCGACCATGGTGGGGGAGCGGGGCTTGAAGCTGTCCGGCGGCGAGAAGCAGCGCGTGGCGATCGCGCGCACGCTGCTGAAGAATCCCGCCATCCTGATTTTCGACGAGGCCACGTCGGCGCTGGACTCCAAGGCGGAACAGGCGATCCAGGCGCAGTTGAAGGAAATCGCGCGCAGCCGCACGACCATGGTGATCGCGCACCGCCTGTCGACGGTGGTGGACGCGCAGCAGATCATCGTGCTCGACCACGGCCGCATCGTCGAACGCGGCACCCACCACGCCCTGCTCGCGGCCGAGGGCCTGTACGCGCAGATGTGGCAGCGCCAGCAGGCCCGCGGCGAGGCGGAACTGGCCTCGCCGACCGACGAGGAACTGGTCGGCTAAGGCAAGCGCCCCGCTGGTCGCCGGCTTAACGCGTGACCGCGCGCGTGCCCACCACTTCCACCGTCACGCGCCGGTTTTTGGCGCGCCCCTCGGCGGACTTGTTGTCGGCCTCCGGCTGGGATTCGCCTTTGCCTTCCGTGTAGATGCGCGTCCCCTCGACACCCCCGCCGGCCATGTGCGCCTTGACCGCGTCGGCGCGGCGCAGCGACAAGGCCTGGTTGTACTCGTCGCTGCCGATCGCGTCGGCGTGGCCGACCGTGACGACCACTTCGGTGTTCATGCCCTGCATCTTGGCCAGCAAGCGGTCGAGCGCCGCCATGCCTTCGGGTTTCAGCCGCGCCTGGTCGAAGTCGAACAGTGTCTGGGCGGCGAAGGTGACCTTCTCGGAGACCGCGACCGGCGCCGGCGCCGGTGCCGCCGCCGGCACCGGTGGCTGGGCCGCGGCGGCCATCCTCGGTTCAGGCTCCGGCGCCGGAGCGTGGACGACCGGGCTGGCGGCCGGCCGGCCCAGCTTGTAGACCAGGCTCAGCGAGTACAGGTCGGCGTCGCCGCGATTGCCCACCGCGTCGTTGACGCGGTAGCGCTCGACCTCGCCGCGCAGGGCCAGCGCCTCGCTGAACTTGTATTCCAGCCCCAGGCCGGCCTTGGCGTTGAGCTTGCTCTGCCTCGGCTGCGGATCGGTCACCGCGAACAGGCGGTTGCCGCTGAAGCTGGTGCTGGTCCTGGCGTAGTTCACGCCGCCGCGTCCCAGCAGCGAGAACCGCGCCGACAGCGGCAACTGGCCCACCAGGTCCAGGCTCGCGCCGCGGAATCCTGCCTGTCCATTGAGCACGCCGCCTTGCGAGGTGGCCGCGTTGAAGCCGAATTTGCCCAGGTCGAAATACGCGCCTTCGAGCGCGAAATAACGGTTCAGCTGTTTGCCCAGCAGGAGCTTGTAGCCCGCTTCGCGCTCGTCGGTGGTGAAACCGGTCAGCGTGGCGCCGTTGGCGGTCAGGCCGCGGCTCAGCCGGGCGCGGTCGATGGTGGCGCGGCTCTGGCCCGCGCCGGCGCCGATGTACCAGGCGTGGTCGGCCCATTCCGGGTTGACGAACGGTTCTTCGGCCGCCAGGGCCGTCTGGCCGGCCAGCATGGCGCCGCCGATGGCGCTCAGCGCGCCGAGGTGTTTCGCTAGTTTCATGATGTGCTTTCGAATGGTGGCGGCGGGGCGCCGTTACTTTGTGATCTGGTTGTTACGCAGGGTCACGGCGGCGGCGGTCAGCACCCGCCCGTTCAGCAGCGTGACGTTGTCGCCCAGCGTGATGGCGGCGGACTGGCCCAGGATGGAACCCTTGAAGACGCTGTTCGCGCCCAGCGTGGTGGGGCCGACCGGCAGCCAGTAAACATTGTCGGCCGTGGCGCCGCCGGTGAACGCCACCGTCGAATTGGCCGTGCTGTTCAGCGTGGACGCGGTGCGGAAGATGTACACGCCGGGACCGTTCATCGTGAAGGTGCCGGTGATGCTGATCGCGCCGGTGTAGCAATACACGCCCGGTGTCAGCACCAGGCCGCCGAGATCGACGCCGGCGGCGGAGGTCACGGTGCAGGTGCGGCTGTTGGCGTCGACGATCGCGGTTTGCAGGTCGCCCAGGGCGCTGGCCAGGATGGCGCCGGATTTGTAGTTGCTGAAGCCGGCCGCCTGCACCGGATCGGTGGTTTGCGACGGCGAGCCGACGTCGCCGGTGACCAGGGTGGTGCCGCCGGAGTTGTTGGTGATCGAAGTGCCGGCCAGCACGCCAAAGCTCGCCGCCGCGCCCAGGTTGATGCCCGCGGCGGGAGGAACGACGACGGGCGGCACCACCACGACCGGTGGAACGACCACTGGAGGAACCACAACCGGGGGAATGACGACAACGGGCGGCACCACGACGGGAGGAACCACAACGACCGGTGGAACGACCACGGGAGGAACAACAACAGGTGGAACCACAACGACCGGTGGAACGACCACGGGAGGAACAACAACAGGAGGAACCACCACGACCGGCGGAACGACCACGGGAGGAACAACAACAGGCGGAACCACCACCACTGGAGGAACCACGACAGGCGGCACCACCACGGGCGGCACCACCACAACAAGCGGGGCGGTCACGGTCAGGTTTGCGGTGCCGGCCTTCGTGCCCGAGGTGGCGGTGATCAGCGTCGTTCCCGCCGCCGTGCCCATGGCGGTGCCGGAGGCGGCGACGCCGCCGGTGGCGGCCGTGCCGGAACTCCAGGTCACCGAATTGGTGATGACGGCGGTGGAGTTGTCGGAGAACGTGCCGATGGCGACGAACGGCTGCGTGGCGCCGACGGCGATGCTGGCGCTGGCCGGCGTCACGGCGATGCTGGTCAGCGTGGGGGCCGGCAGCGGTAGCGGCGCCGTGACGGCCAGTGTGGCCGAGCCGGTTTTTGCGCCGAAGGCGGCCGTGATGACGCTGCTGCCCGCGTTCGCGCCGGTGGCCAGCCCGCCAGCGGCGCTCACGGTGGCCACCGCCGGTGTGGCAGAAGTCCAGGCCGAGGCGCCGGTCACGTTCTGCGACGAGCCGTCGTTGTAGGTGGCGGTCGCGGTCAACTGCTGGCTGGCGCCGGCGGCCACGGTGGCCGTGGCCGGCGTCACCGTGACACTCACCAGCTGCGCCGCGGGCAGGCCGAGAATGGGATCGCGGCCCTGGTCGCCGCCCCCGCAAGCGGCGAGAAGGGCGGTCGCGAGCAAGCCGGCCGTGCAGAGGATTTTCCTTGTGGTGCGCTGGAGCGTATTCATGGTGTTCCTTTAGTGGTGCGGCTCTATGCGGCATTCAGTCGAAAACAGCCGAGCGCCACCACTATCCCTTCCCCGCGCGCCCGGACTTCGTTCGGTGCCGCACATAGGAGGGTGAAACCGGGAATATACTGTTTCAGCGCAACAAAATGAAAAAAGGCCGCCCGAGGGCGGCCTGATGGGCTGTGGCGCCGAACCGGGGGCTCAGGCGCCGCGCGCGCGCTCCAGCAGCCGCGTCACGGCCTCCTTCTGGAAGGCCTTGAAGTTCTCGTTCCCCGTCACGTTGCAGAACGCCAGCGCGCCCACGTGCCGCTCCAGGTCCAGCATGGCCAGCGAATCGGCGCCGGTGTCGCCGCCGCCGTGCATGGCCAGGTGCGCGCGGTCGCGCAGGGTCCAGATCAGCGCCTGCTGGCTGTCCTGCTCCGCCGCCACCGGCTGCGGGCTGAGGAAGGTGGCCAGGGTGCCCTGCTGCAGGTAGCGGCGGCCGTCCACCGCGCCCTCGCCGCTGAAGATCTCCAGGATGCGCGCGAAATCGCGCGCCGAGGTGCGCAGCTGTCCCGAGGGCCCGTCCGGATAGGCGGCCGGCGGCAGCGCGCGCAGCATGCCCTCGCTGCGCGCGTAGGGCTGCGCCAGCGGCACCCGGCCCATGGACGCCAGCGTCCAGCCGGTGTTGCGCATGCCCAGTGGGCTGAACAGGCGCTTTTGCGTCAGCGCGTCGAGCTTGTCGGCGCCGACCCGGCCGGCCAGGTGGCCCAGCAGGGCCAGGCCCACGTCGCTGTGGGCCCAGGCGGCGCCCGGCCTGGTCTCGGCGTAGGAACCCGCCGGCGCGTACCAGCGGCCGCCCGGCGACAGGTAGCCGGCCAGGAAGTCGCGCAGCGGCGGCGCGCCGTTGCCCTGGACGGCGAACTCGCCGGCCTTCTCGTTGTAGGCCGCGTCGGAGATGCCGGAGGTGTGGCTGAGCAGGTGCCGGAAGGTGATGGGCGTGTCCGGGAACAGCGGGTGCGCCAGCGGGAAGTCCAGCAGGGGGCCGACCGGGTCGTCCAGCTTGAAGGCGCCCTGCTCGTGCAGCATCATCATCGCCGTGCCGGTCACCACCTTGCTGGCCGAGGCCACGTGGAAGGCCGTGTCGGCCGTCACCGGCGTACGCGCCCGCATGTCCGCCAAGCCGTAGCCGCGCACGAACAGCGTGCGGCCGTTGCGCACCGCGGCAACGCCCATGCCGGCGGTGCCGGTCTTGCGCAGGCCGTCCATCATGAAGCGGCTGAACTCCTCCTCCCAGCCGCCGGCGGCGACCGACCACGGCGCCGCGCACATCATCGCTCCCAAGCCCAACATACTCCTACGGTCCATCTGTGCTCCTCCAAAAGAAAAGAGGCTTCTCATGGAAGCCTCTGTTGTTGTGTCTTATTATGGCAGCGGGGAGTCCGCGAGATCCTTGTCCAGCGGTTCGACCAGTTCGCCCTCCCACTTGGCGACGACGGCGGCGGCCACGCCGTTGCCGATCACGTTGGTGGCCGAGCGGGCCATGTCCAGGAAGTGGTCGATGCCGAGCAACAGCAGCAGGCCGGCCTCGGGGATGTTGAACTGGCCCAGCGTGGCGGCGATCACCACCAGCGAGGCGCGCGGCACGCCGGCGATGCCCTTGGAGGTCAGCATCAGCACGGCCATCATGGTGATCTGCGTGCCCAGCGACATCTCGATGCCGTAGGCCTGCGCGATGAACACGGTGGCGAAGGTGCAGTACATCATCGAGCCGTCCAGGTTGAACGAGTAGCCGATCGGCAGCACGAAGGAGGCGATGCGGTTGCGCACGCCGAACCGCTCCAGGCCCTCCAGCGTTTTCGGGTAGGCCGCCTCGCTCGAGGCGCAGGAGAAGGCCAGCAGGGCGGGGCCCTTCAGTTCACTCATCAGCGCGAACACGCGGCGGCCGAGGAACAGGAAGCCGGCGAAGATCAGCAGGCCCCACAGCACGCCTATGCTCAGGTAGAACTCGGCCATGAACACGCCGTAGGTGCTCAGCACCCCCACGCCGCTCTTGGCGATGGTGCCGGCCACGGCGGCGAACACCGCCACCGGCGCGAAGGCCATCACGTAGCCGGTCACCTTCAGCATGATGTGGGCCAGGCCGTCCATGGCGTCGATCAGCGGGTCGGCCTTCGGGCCGACGGCGGCGGCGGCGGTGCCGAAGAACAGCGAGAACACCACGATCTGCAGGATCTCGTTCTTGGCCATGCCGTCGATGATGGAGGCGGGCACCAGGTGGGTGATGAACTCCTTCAGCGACAGGCCGCTGGCGGCGATGCCGGTGGAGGCGGCGGCGGGCAGGTGGCCGACCAGCGAGTCGCCGGGACGGAACAGGTTGACCATGACCAGGCCCAGGGCCAGCGAAAACACGGAGGCGATGAAGAACCAGCCCAGCGTCTTGAGGCCGATGCGGCCCACTTCCTTGGCGTCGCCCATGCGCGCGATGCCGACCACCAGGGTGGAGAGCACCAGCGGCGCGATGATCATCTTGATCAGGCGCAGGAAGATGGTGGTCAGCATCGACATATAGTCGGCGAAGCTGGCGGGATTGGCCATGGTGGTGTTGGCGACGTAGCCGACACCGATGCCCAGCACGAGGCTCACCAGGATATAGGTGGTCAGGTTGTTGCGTGTTTTCATAAGGAGTTGCTTCCTGTGGTAGTGTCCAGACTGTGTAGCAATCTGGATAACCGGTAAAATGAGGAATCATTGATGATCAATCAATGAGCAAGTCCCGCAGTATCCTTGCGGGCCTGATGCCTGTCAAGCAACAGTGTCTCATGCGGAATACAGCCGAAAAGGCCGAATTTTAATCGCGAAATCGATCGGAAATATGATAGCCATTAAGAACGTCAGCAAATGGTACGGCCAGTTTCAGGTGCTCACCGACTGCAGCACCCAGGTGGCCAAGGGCGATGTCATGGTGATCTGCGGACCGTCCGGTTCCGGCAAATCCACACTAATAAAGACTGTTAATGGGCTGGAGCCCTTCCAGCGGGGCGAGATCACGGTCGACGGCGTCTCCGTCGGCGCCAAGGGCACGGATTTGCCGGCCCTGCGCGCCCGCATCGGCATGGTGTTCCAGAACTTCGAGCTGTTCCCGCACCTGTCGGTGCGCGAGAACCTCACGCTGGGCCAGGTCAAGGTGCTGGGCCGCGGCCAGGACGAGGCCAACGCGCGCGGCCTGAAATACCTGGACCGCGTCGGCCTGCTGGCGCAGCAGGACAAGTTCCCCAACCAGCTGTCCGGCGGCCAGCAGCAGCGCGTGGCGATCGCCCGCGCGCTGTCCATGGACCCCATCGCCATGCTGTTCGACGAGCCCACCTCCGCGCTGGATCCGGAAATGATCAACGAGGTGCTGGACGTGATGGTGGGCCTGGCCCAGGAGGGCATGACCATGATGGTGGTGACCCACGAGATGGGCTTCGCCAGGAAGGTCGCCAACCGCGTGGTCTTCATGGACAAGGGCCACATCCTGGAGGACTGCGCCAAGGAGGAGTTCTTCGGCGCGCCCCGTTCGGAAAGGGCGAAGGACTTCCTGGCGCGTATTATTCATTAGAGCCGCATTCATTGAACATGTAAGGAGAAATGATGACGTTGAACAGACTGTTGGCCATCCTCGTTTGCAGCGCCCTCGCCGCGCCGGCCATCGCCCAGGAGCCCACCGGCACCCTGGCCAAGATCAAGCGCACCGGCACCATCACCCTGGGGGTGCGCGACGGCTCCGTGCCCTTCTCCTACCTCGACGACAAGCAGCAATACCTGGGCTACTCGGTCGACCTGTGCATGAAGATCGTCACCGCCGCGCAGAAGCAGCTGGGCATGACGGCGGTGAAGGTGGTGATGCAACCGGTGACGGCGGCCAACCGCATCCCGCTGATGGCCAACGGCACCATCGACCTCGAATGCGGCTCGACCACCAACAACGCCGAGCGCCAGAAGCAGGTGTCCTTCGCGTCCAGCATGTTCGTGGTGGCCAACAAGCTGCTGGTCAAGAAGTCCTCCAACATCAAGACGCTGGCCGACATGAAGGGCAAGACGCTGGTGGCCACCGCCGGCACCACCACGCTCAAGCAGATGACCATCCTGAACAACGAGATGAATCTCGGCATGACCATCCTGATCGGCAAGGACCATCCCGAATCGTTCCTGATGCTGGAGACCGGCCGCGCCGCGGCCGAGGCCAACGACGACATCCTGCTGGCCGCGCAGGTGGCCGCCGCCAAGTCGCCGGGCGAGTACGAGATCACGAAGGAGGCGCTGTCGGTCGAGCCCTACGGCATCATGCTGCGACGCGACGACCCCGCCTTCAAGCAGCTGGCGGACGCCGCGCTCGCGCGCTTCTACCAGACCGACGACTACAAGAAGGTCTACGAGAAGTGGTTCATGAGCCCGATCCCGCCCAAGGGCATCAACCTCAACTTCCCCATGCCGCCGCAGCTGCAGGCGGTGATCGCCAAGCCGACCGACTCGCCGGACCCCGCCGCCTACGCCGCCGTGCCGGCGGCGCAGCAGGCCGCCGCGAAGAAAAAAGCCAAGTAAAGCCGGCATGAATTACCACTGGAACTGGCGCATCTTCTGGGAGGAGTCGCCGGACGGCGTCCACACGTATTGGGAGACGCTGGTCGACGGCCTGCAATGGACCATGGCCGCGTCGCTGGGCGGCTGGATCATGGCGCTGCTGCTGGGCGTGCTGGTGGGCACGGCGCGCACCATGCCCGACACCCGGGCCGGCGCGTGGCTGCGCCGCCTGGGCACCGCCTACATCGAAATCTTCCGCAACGTGCCGCTGCTGGTGCAGATGTTCCTGTGGTACTTCGTGGCGCCCGAGCTGCTGCCGCCGGACGCCGGCGCCTGGCTCAAGGCGCTGCCGAACGCGCCCTTCGTCACGGCCGTGGTGTCGCTGGGCTTCTACACCTCCGCCCGGGTGGCGGTGCAGGTCACCGCCGGCATCGAGTCGCTGTCCGGCGGCCAGCGGCTGGCCGCGATGGCGCTCGGCCTGTCGCGCTGGCAGACCTACCGCCACGTGCTGCTGCCGCTGGCCTTCCGCATCATCCTGCCGCCGCTCACCAGCGAGTGCCTCAACATCATCAAGAACAGCTCCATCGCGCTCACCATCGGCCTGGTGGAGCTGACCGCCAGCGCGCGCGCCATCCAGGAATTCTCCTTCCAGGTGTTCGAGGCGTTTTCCGCCGCCACGCTGATCTACGTCACCGTCAACATCCTGGTGGTGGGCGCCATGCACGTGGTGGAGCGCAAGCTGGCGCTGCCCGGTACCCTGCAGTCGGGAGGGACGCGCTGATGTTCTCCGACTTCGACTTCGACATCATCGCCCGTTCCTGGGTCTACCTGTTCAAGACCGGCATGGCCTTCACGCTGGAGCTGACCGTGCTCGCCATGCTGGGCGGCGTGGTGCTGGGCACCCTGCTGGCGCTGGGACGGCTGTCGTCCTTCGCTCCCGTGGCGCTGCTGGCCGCCGGCTATGTGAACCTGATGCGCGCCATCCCGCTGGTGCTGGTCATTTTCTGGTTCTACTTCCTGGTGCCTTACATAGGCGCGTGGGTGCTGGGCGCGCCGGAGCCGATCAAGGTGGGGGCGTTCTGGTCGGCGCTGATCACCTTCATCCTGTTCCAGGCGGCCTATTACTGCGAGATCATGCGCGGCGGCATACAGTCCATCCCGCGCGGGCAGGTGCTGGCGGCGCAGGCGCTGGGCATGGGCTACTGGCAGGTGATGGGCCACGTGGTGCTGCCGCAGGCCTTCCGCAACATGCTGCCGGTGCTGCTCACGCAAACCATCGTGCTGTTCCAGGACGTGTCGCTGGTCTACGTGCTGTCGGTGCCGGACTTCGTCGGCGCGGCCAGCAAGGTGGCGCAGCGCGACGGCAGGCTGGTGGAGATGTACCTGTTCGTGGCGGTGGTGTACTTCATCCTGTGCTGCGCCCTGTCGTGGCTGGCGCGGCAGCTGCAGAACCGGGTGGCCATCGTGCGCTGAGGTCCCGGCTTTCGGCCGCTCAGTCCCCCGGCGGCCGCCGGTTCTTGCCCAGGATGGCGACGATGATCAGGCCATAGGCGGCCAGGCGCAGCAGGTAGTACATCGGCACGTCCGGATTGGACAGCGGGAAGTTGGCAGACAGCAGCCGCTGCAGCGCCTCCAGCACGAAGGCCAGCGCGAAGTAGAGGAAGAAGCGGTCGCGGGTCTGGCGCCAGAAGCGCAGGAAGAACAGGGCGATCGTCAGCGCCGCCATGATGATGGCGCCGCTCAGCAAGGCGTTGGCTTGCATTACTCGTCCTCCCACACCAGGCCGTACAGCAGGGGCAGCAGCGCCACCAGGGCCGCCACCAGGCGGTAGGTGGACAGGTCGATGTCCGGGAACACCACCCGGTCCAGCACCAGCAGCACGTTGTTCAGGAACATGCCGCAGAAGCACAAGCCGCTCCACAGCAGCAGGCGGTAGCGGGTGCGCCGGTAGCTGCGCAGCAGCATCCAGGCGCAGGCCAGCGCGGTCGCCGCGCACAGCAGGTAAATGATGCTGGCCATATCAAGGCTCCTTTCGCCACAAGAAGGCGTCGGCGAACAGCTGCGCCTTCTTGTTGGTTTTTAGATGGATCAGCGTGCTGACGTCGACCAGGTGGCGCGCGTAGACCTCGGCCAGCCGGTCCAGCATGTCGGCCAGCCGCGGGGTGGTCGGCGCGTAGCGGAAGCGCGCCCCGTCCTGCGCCTGCGCGATGCCGGCGGCCTTCAACTGGTCCAGCAGCCGCTGCGCGCGGCGTTCGTCCAGGTAGAGCCGCTGCGCCAGTTCGGCGCCGGTCCACGCGTGCGTGTTACGCTCGCGCAGCAGCAGCAGCGCCTCCAGGTAGGGCACGGAGGGAATGCTGTGCCAAATGAAGCGCCGCAGGTCGTCGGGGATGGAGGTGGGTTCTTCCATGGCGGCATTATATTCCGGGCGGAAAAACCGCCGCGCATGATATGCTGCGCACGAAAAAAGGGGCCCCGCCATGCGGATTTCGAAGACACTTCCAGCCGTGCTGTTCGCGCTCGGCATGTCCGGCCCGTCCCACGCGGCCGGCAAAATCGCCGCCGACCTGGTGTTGACCAAGGCGACCCTGATCGACGTCGCCGGCGGCAAGGCCGTCAAGGGCAAATCGGTGGTGCTGAAGGGCGACACCATCATCGCCGTGGTGGACGACAAGGCGCTGGCCAACTACGCGCCGAAAAAGACCGTCCGCCTGCCGGGGAAATACCTGATGCCGGGCCTGTGGGACACCCACATCCACTACGGCGGCGGACCGGAACTGATCGAAGAGAACAAGCGGCTGATGCCGCTGTACCTGGCGCATGGCGTCACCGCCGTGCGCGACTGCTCCGGCGACCTGGCCGACACGGTGCTGGAGTGGCGCCACCAGATCGCCTCCGGCCAGATGTCCGGCCCCACCATCTTCACCTCCGGCGCCAAGCTGGAAGGCGTCAAGCCGCTGTGGAAGGGCACCATCGAGGTCGGCACGGCGGCCGAGGTGGGCGCCGCGCTGGACCAGCTGCAGGCCTGGAAGGTGGACTTCGTGAAGATCACCGAGAACACGATGACGCCGGCCATCTACCTGGAGGCGCTGAGGCAGGCCAGGGCGCGCGGCATGCGCACCTCCGGCCACGTGCCGGCGCAGCTGACCCTGGACCAGGTGGCCGACGCGGGCCTGGGCACGGTGGAGCACCAGTCCTACCTGCTGCGCGCCACGACGCCGCGCGAGGGGGAACTGACCGCGCAGGTGGCGGACGGCAGGCTGACCGCCCGCGAGGCCATGAAGCTCAGCCTGGAAAGCTACGACGAGGCCACCGCGCGCGCCGCGTTCCGCCGCCTGGCCGCGGCCGGCACCGCCGTCGTGCCGACCCTGTACGGATCCTACGTGACGGCCTACCTGGACCGGGACGACCATAGCCGGGACGCCTACCTGCAATACATCGGCAAGGGCCTGCGCGCCACCTACGACTGGCGCGTGCAGCGCGCCGCCAAGGACGGCCCGGAGGCCATCGCGCTGCGCCACGCCATTTTTGAAAAGTCGGCCGCGCTGCTGCCCCTGCTGGCGCGGGAGGGCGTGAGCATCATCGCCGGCACCGACGCCGGCTTCCTGAACTCCTACGACTACCCCGGCGTGTCGCTGCACGACGAGATCGGCCTGTACGTGAAATACGGCCTGACGCCGGCGCAGGCGCTGCAAAGCGCGGTCGTCGCCGGCCCGCGCTTCCTGGGCAAGCTGGATCGCTACGGCGCCGTCGCCGAGGGCAAGGCCGCCGACCTGCTGGTGCTGGACGCCGACCCGCTGAAGGACATCGCCGCCACCCGCAAGATCC
Organism: Pseudoduganella namucuonensis; assembly: GCF_900116645.1. Lineage (GTDB taxonomy): Bacteria > Pseudomonadota > Gammaproteobacteria > Burkholderiales > Burkholderiaceae_D > Rugamonas > Rugamonas namucuonensis. The sequence goes on from NZ_FPBO01000025.1 coordinate 29,193, forward strand.
GCATGGTCGTCAGCCGCGGCGCCGTGCACGACCGCGCGAGCCTGGACCGGATGCTGGCCGGGGTGAAGGCGTGGGTGGCGAGGCAGCCGTAGTCCGTCCCGGCCGCAAGGGGTAAAATGTCGGCATTCCTCACTGAGAGCAGCCGCCATGTCCAACATCGCAACCCCCGACAGCATCACCATCATCCGCCCAGACGACTGGCACCTCCACCTGCGCGATGGCGCCACCATGGCCAGCGTGCTGCCTCACAGCGCGCGCCAGTTCGGCCGCGCCATCGTCATGCCCAACCTGAAGCCGCCCGTCACCACGGTGGCCGCCGCCGAGGCCTACCGCGGCCGCATCCTGGCCGCGCTGCCGGATGGCATGAAGTTCGAGCCCTTGATGACGCTGTACCTGACCAACAACACCGAGCCGGACGAGATCCGCCGCGCCGTGGACAGCGGTTTCGTCCACGCCGTCAAGCTGTACCCGGCCGGCGCCACCACCAATTCCGACGCCGGCGTGACCGACCTGAGGAACTGCTACAAGGTGCTGGAAGTGATGCAGGAACTGGACCTGCCGTTCCTGGTGCACGGCGAGGTGACCGATCCCGAGGTGGACGTGTTCGACCGCGAGGCCGTGTTCATCGAACGGGTGATGCGCCCGCTGCGCAAGGACCTGCCCGAGCTGAAAGTGGTGTTCGAGCACATCACCACCCGCCAGGCTGCCGAATACGTGGCCGAGGCGGAAGGCCCGATCGCCGCCACCATCACCGCCCACCACCTGCTGTACAACCGCAACGAGATCTTCAAGGGCGGCATCCGCCCGCACTACTACTGCCTGCCGATCCTGAAGCGCGAGGAGCACCGCCTGGCGCTGATGACGGCCGCCACCAGCGGCGACGAGCGCTTCTTCCTCGGCACCGACTCCGCGCCGCACGCGCAGGGCGCCAAGGAGCACGCCTGCGGCTGCGCCGGCTGCTACACCGCGCTGCACGCCATGGAGCTGTACACCGAGGCCTTCGAGCGCGCCGGCGCGCTGGACAAGCTGGAGGCCTTCGCCAGCCTGAACGGCCCGTCCTTCTACGGCATGGAGCCGAACGCGGACACCATCACCCTGCGCCGCGAGCAATGGACGCTGCCGGCCACCCTGCCGCTGGGCGAGCTGGAAGTGGTGCCGCTCAACAGCGGCGAAACCATCAACTGGAAGATGGTGTAAGGCGCGGGCGTGTTCGCGGAAATCGACTGGTCGCGTCCATGGTACGCGTCGGTGCGGGCCGCGGCGGCCGGCACCGACCTGGAGGCGTCCAGCGTCATCGCTTCCTTCAGCGCGCAAGCGGCCGCGCGCGAATTGTGTAATCATCAAGGACTGCCGCTGGCCTTCGTGCCTCAAAGCGCGCTGCCCGAAGGCGTCGCGTACGAGGAATTCATCGGCGCCACCGGCGGCGTGCCCACGCGCGACAACCTGCACGACTTCTTCAACGGCCTGGTGTGGCTCAGCTTCCCGCTGATCAAGCGGCAGCTGAACGCGCTGCAGGCCGCGCAGATCGCGCGGGACGGCGTCGGCAAGTCGCGCGGTCCGGCGCGGGACGCGGCCACGCTGTTCGACGAGAACGCCGCCCTGCTGGTGGTGCGCGGCACCGAACAGGGGCGGGCGCTGGCGCGGGCGCTGCGCGGCCATGAATGGCGCACCGCCTTCGTGGAGCTGCGCGAACTGTTCGGCGAGGCGGGGCAGGCGCAGGTCTGGCTGTTCGGCCACGCGCTGATGGAAAAGCTGGTGGCGCCGTACAAGGCCATCACCGCGCACACGCGCATCGTGACGGCGGACGAGGGTTTTTTCGCGCTGGACGAAGCCGGCCGCCGCGCGTGGCTGGACCAGACGGTGGCGCGCGAGCTGGCGCTGGAAGGATTGAGCAAGTCCTGCTTCACGCCGCTACCCATGCTGGGCGTGCCCGGCTGGTGGCCGGGGCAGGACGAGGAATTTTACGGCGACGCGGCGGTGTTCCGGCCGAAGCGCTCCGCCCAATGACAGCCGCTTGCGGCAGAAAGCGAAGGAGCGATGGGCAAGGTAATCCGCTGGGGCATACTGGGCACGGGCAAGATCGCCACGGCGATGGCGCAGGGCCTGCGCGACACGCCGGACGCTGAACTGGTGGCGGTGGCGTCCCGCACGCAGGAGGGCGCCGAGCGTTTCGGCGCCGAATTCGGCGTGGCGCGCCGCCACGGCGGCTACCAGGCGCTGGCCGACGACCCGGACGTGGATGTGATCTACATCGCCACGCCGCACCCCATGCACCACGAAAACGCCATCATGTGCCTGAACGCGGGCAAGGCGCTGCTGGTGGAAAAATCGTTCACCGTGAACCGCCGCCAGGCGGAGGAAATCGCCGCCCTGGCGCGCGCGAAGAAGCTGTTCGTCATGGAAGCCATGTGGAGCCGCTTCATGCCCGCCATCGTCGAGGCCAAGCGCATCGTCGACAGCGGCGAGATCGGCGCGCCCGCCAGCGTGAGCGCCGATTTCGGCTTCGCCTCCGACGCGGGACCCGAGCACCGCCTGTTCAACCCCGAGCTGGGCGGCGGCTCGCTGCTCGACCTGGGCATCTACCCGCTGTCGCTGTCGGCCTACTTCCTCGGCCCGGTGCGGGAGGCGCGGGCCGCCGGCCAGCTGGGCGCCACCGGCGTCGACGTGCAGGCCTCGTTCTCGCTCAAGCACGAGGGCGGCGGGCTGTCCTCCGCCGTGTGCAGCCTGCGCGCCCGCACGCCGTGCGAACTGACGGTCTCCGGCTCCCTGGGATTCGTGCGCCTGAACACGCGCTTCTACCTGACCGAATCGCTGACCGTGCAACTGGCCGACGGCACGCGCCGCGACCTGCACGTGCCGCGCATCGGCAACGGCTACGCGCACGAGGCGATCGAGGTGGGCCGCTGCCTGCGCGCGGGACTGCTGGAAAGCCCCGTCATGCCGCTGGACGACACCCTGGCCCTGATGGGCATCCTCGACGACATGCGCGCGCAGATCGGCGTGCGCTACGGCGCCGACATCCAACCCTGAAGGGCAGCCCCATGTTCACCGCCGACCGCGTCCCCTCGCTCAAATCCGTCCTGCTGGCCAGCGGCGTCGTCCTGACGCTGGCCATGGGCGTGCGCCACGGCTTCGGCTTCTGGATGCAGCCCATCTCCGAGGCCAATGGCTGGACCCGCGAAACCTATTCGCTGGCGCTGGCGCTGCAAAACCTGTTGTGGGGCGCCTTCGGCCCCGTGGCCGGCATGGCGGCGGACCGCTACGGCACCATGCGGGTGGTGCTGGTCGGCGCGCTGGCCTACATGGCGGGGCTGGTGTGGATGGCGGTGGTGACGCAGCCCACGCTGTTCATCATCGGCTCCGGCGTGTTCATCGGCCTCGGGCTGTCGTGCACCGCCTTCGGCGCGGTCAGCGGCATCATCGGCCGGGTCGCGCCCGTGGAGCGGCGCTCCTGGGCCTTCGGCATCTCCGGCGCGGCCAGCTCCTTCGGCCAGTTCCTGATGATGCCGCTGGAGCAGTTCCTGATCACGTCCCTGGGCTGGCAGAACGCCTTCTACCTGCTGGCCGGGGCCATCATCCTGGCCATGGTGCCGATGTCCTTCTACCTGCGCGAGCCCGAGGTGGCGCGCGGCGACGGCCAGCACCAGAGCATAGGCGAGGCGCTGGGCGAGGCGCTGCGCAACCGCTCCTTCCTGTTCCTGGTGGCCGGCTACTTCGTGTGCGGCTTCCAGGTCGTGTTCATCGCCGTCCACCTGCCGGCCTACCTGAAGGACAAGGGCGTGGTGGACCCCAAGGTGGCCGTGATGGCGCTGGCGCTGATCGGCCTGTTCAACATCTTCGGCTCCTTCTACGCCGGCAAATGGGGCGGCATGGTGCCCAAGCGCTATCTGCTGTCCGGCATCTACTTCATCCGCTCGGTGGTGATCGCGTTGTTCCTGCTGGCGCCGTTGTCGGCCATGTCGGTGTACCTGTTCGCCGCGGCGATGGGCTTCATCTGGCTGTCCACGGTGCCGCTAACGAACGGCATCATCGCCGGCATATTCGGCGTCAAGCACATGTCGATGCTGGCGGGGGTCGTGTTCTTCTCGCACCAGATCGGCAGTTTCCTCGGCGTCTGGCTGGGCGGCTACCTGTACGCGCAGCAGGGCAACTACGACGTCGTCTGGGGCATCGCCATCGCGCTGGGCGTGATGGCCGGCCTGGCGAACCTGCCGGTGGACGAGCGCCCCGTCGCGCGCGGCGCCCTGAAAGCCGCGTGAGGCCATGAAGACCTGGCTGCTCAGGGCGGCGCTGGCGCTCGTCCTGGCGCTCGCCTTCCTCGCCTACCTGCGCCCCGACTTCATGCTCGACCTCGGCACCCGCATCGTCATGTGCCTCTAAGTTATCAAAAGCACATCGGTGTCAGGCGCGACATTCGGACATTCACGTTGTGAATGTCCGAATGTCGCGCCTGACACCGATGTAATTCTGTCAAACTTTCAGGAATTCCTCGCGGCCGCCGAGCCAGCGTTCGAGGTGGGCTTCCACCGTTTCGGTGTGGCGGGCGTCGCGCAGCAGGGCGCTGGCGACGTCGCGCGCCTGGTCGACCAGCCAGGCGTCGGCTTCCAGGTCGGCGAAGCGCAGCATGGCTTGGCCGGATTGGCGCGAGCCGAGGAATTCGCCGGGGCCCCGTATCTCCAGGTCGCGGCGGGCGATCTCGAAGCCGTCCGTCGTTTCGCGCATCGTCATCAGGCGCTGCTTGGCCACGCCGCCCAGCGGGCTTTGATACAGCAGCAGGCAGACGCTGGCCGCCGAGCCCCGCCCCACGCGCCCGCGCAACTGGTGCAGCTGCGACAGGCCGAAGCGCTCGGCGTGCTCGATCACCATCAGCGAGGCGTTCGGCACGTCCACGCCGACCTCGATCACCGTGGTCGCCACCAGCACCTGCATCTCGTTGGCGGTGAAGGCGTCCATGATGGCCTGCTTTTCCGCCGGCTTCAGGCGCCCGTGCACCAGGCCGACGCTCAGGTCCGGCAGCGCCTCGGCCAGCAGCGCGTGGGTGTCGGTGGCGGTCTGCAGCTGCAGCGCCTCCGATTCCTCGATCAGCGGGCAGACCCAGTACACCTGCCGCCCCTCCAGCGCCGCCGCGTGCACCCGCTCGATCACCTCGTCGCGCCGGTTCTGGTCGATGGCGCGCGTGACGATGGGGCTGCGCCCCGGCGGCAGTTCGTCGATCACCGACACTTCCAGGTCGGCGTAGTACGTCATCGCCAGGGTGCGCGGGATGGGCGTGGCGGACATCATCAACTGGTGCGGGATCGCGTCCTCGTTGCCCTTGTTGCGCAGCGTGAGGCGCTGGCCGACGCCGAAGCGGTGCTGCTCGTCGACGATCACCATGCCCAGGTTCGCGAATTGCACGGTGTCCTGGATGATGGCGTGCGTGCCGATCACCAGCCGCGCCTCGCCCGATTCGACCATCGCGGTGGCGGCGGCCTTGTCCTTCTTTTTCAGGCTGCCCGTCAGCCACGCGACCTTCACGCCCAGCGGTTCCATCCACGCGGCGATCTTGCGGAAGTGCTGGTCGGCCAGGATCTCGGTGGGCGCCATCAGGGCGGCCTGGTAGCCGCTGTCGATGGCTTGCGCGGCGGCCAGCGCCGCCACCACGGTCTTGCCGGCGCCGACGTCGCCCTGCAGCAGGCGCTGCATCGGATACGGCTGGCAGATGTCGGCGCGGATCTCGTCCAGCACGCGCTGCTGCGCGCCCGTCAGGTGGAAGGGCAGGGCCCTCTGGAAGGCGCGCGACAGGTCGCCCACCACGCTGAGCGGCGGCGATCCCTTGGAGCGCCGCGCGCGCTGCGCGCGCTTCAGCGACAGCTGCTGCGCCAGCAGCTCGTCGAACTTCATGCGCGTCCACGCGGGATGCGAGCGGTCCAGCAGCGCGTGCTCGTCCACCTCCTGCGGCGGGTAGTGCAGCAGCTTCACGGCCGGCTCGAAGTCGGTCAGTTGCATGCGCGCCACCAGCGGGGCGGGCAGGGTGTCGCGCCAGTCCACGCGCTTCATGGCGTCGTTGATCGCGCGCCGCAGCATGGTTTGCGACAGGCCCTCGCCGGCCGGGTACACCGGTGTCAGCGACGTGGGCAGCGGCGCGCCCTCGTTGATCACCTTGTAGTTGGGATGGACCATCTCGGCGCCGAAGAAGCCGTGTTTCAGCTCGCCCCGCGCGCGCACCCGCGTGCCCTCGGCCAGCTGCTTGACCTGGCTGCCGTAGAAGTTCATGAAGCGCAGCTGCAAGTCCCCGGTCTCGTCGGCGATATGGACCAGCAACTGGCGCCGCGGCTTGAAGCCGATCTCGCTCTTGGTGACGATGCCCTCCACCTGCGAGGACTGGCCGCCGCGCAGGCACGCGTCGCGTATCGTGATGACCTGCGTTTCGTCCTCGTAGCGCATGGGCAGGTGCAGCACCAGGTCCATATCGGTGCGCAGGCCCAGCTTGGCCAATTTTGCTTCCGGGCTGACAGTCGGTTTCTTTTGCTTAGGTGCGGCCATATTCAGGTGGTTCTTGGGCTGGTGTAAAATAGAGGGTTGCCCAACAGTTTCAGAAGTACCTTATGTCTTCTTTCTTGTATTCTCTATCAGATTTCGATTTTAACTTGCCGCCGGAGCGGATAGCGCAATTTCCTCTGCCGGATCGCAGCGCCTCCCGTCTTTTGCACGTGGACGGCGCGCGACTGCACGACCGCAAATTCACCGACATCCTGGATCAGCTCCAGGCCGGCGACCTGCTGGTGATGAACGACACCCGCGTGCTGAAGGCGCGTTTCTTCGGCGTCAAGGAGTCCGGCGGCAAGGTCGAGGCCCTGGTCGAGCGCGTGCTGGACACCCGCACCGTGCTGGCCCAGGTGCGCGCGTCCAAGTCGCCCGGCCCCGGCGTCAAGATACGCCTGGCCGACGCCTTCGACGTCACCGTCGGCGAGCGCGCCGGCGAGTTCTACACGCTGCACTTCGAAGCCGACGTGTTCGAGCTGATCGAGGCCCATGGCCGCCTGCCGCTGCCGCCCTACATCGAGCACGCCGCCGACGCCGTCGACGAGACCCGCTACCAGACCGTGTTCAACAAGGTGCCGGGCGCCGTCGCCGCGCCCACGGCCGGCCTGCATTTCGACGAGGCCCTGCTGCAAAAGCTGAGGGACAAGGGCGTGAACTTCGCCTATGTGACCCTGCACGTGGGTGCCGGCACCTTCCAGCCGGTGCGCACCGAGAACCTGGCCGAGCACAAGATGCACACCGAGTGGTACACCATGCCGCAGGCCACGGTGGACGCGGCGCGCGCCGCCCGCGCGGCGGGACGCGACGTGGTGGCGGTCGGCACCACCAGCCTGCGCGCGCTGGAATCGGCGTCGCAGTCCGGCCGGCTGGAGGCCGGCAGCGCCGACACCGCGCTGTTCATCACGCCCGGCTACCGCTTCAAGACGGTGACCCGCCTGATCACCAATTTCCACCTGCCGAAATCGACGCTGCTGATGCTGGTGTCGGCCTTCGCCGGCTACGACGAGATCCGCGCGGCCTACGCCCACGCGATCGCACACGAATACCGCTTCTTCAGCTACGGCGACGCCATGCTGCTGACGACGCAGGCCCGCGCATAAATAGCGCGTTCATTTAGGACATCCATGCTGGAATTTAAACTCATCAAGAACGACACCACGGGCCTGACCAAGGCGCGCCGCGGCACCGTCAAACTGAACCACGGCGAGGTGCAGACCCCGATCTTCATGCCGGTCGGCACCTACGGCTCGGTGAAGGCCATGTCGCCGCTGGAGCTGAAGGAAATCGGCGCGCAGATCATCCTGGGCAACACCTTCCACCTGTGGCTGCGCCCGGGCAACGACGTGATGTCGAAGTTCGGCGGCCTGCACGGCTTCATGGGCTGGGACAAGCCGATCCTGACCGATTCCGGCGGCTTCCAGGTGTTTTCGCTGGGCGAGATGCGCAAGATCACCGAGGAGGGCGTGCATTTCAATTCGCCCATCAACGGCGACAAGCTGTTCCTGTCGCCCGAGATCTCGATGCAGATCCAGCGCGTGCTCAATTCCGACATCGTGATGCAGTTCGACGAGTGCACCCCCTATGAAATCCAGGGCCGCCCGGCCACGGTGGACGAGGCGGCCAAGTCCATGCGCATGTCGCTGCGCTGGGCGCAGCGCTCCATGGACGAGTTCAACCGCGGCGAGAACCCGAACGCGCTGTTCGGCATCGTCCAGGGCGGCATGTTCGAGAACCTGCGCGACGAATCGCTGGCCAAGCTGGAGGAGATCGATTTCCCCGGCCTGGCCATCGGTGGCCTGTCGGTCGGCGAGCCGAAGGAGGACATGATGCGCGTGCTGGCCCACGTCGGCCCGCGCCTGCCGCCCAACAAGCCGCACTACCTGATGGGCGTGGGCACGCCGGAGGACCTGGTGGCCGGCGTGTCGAACGGCGTCGACATGTTCGACTGCGTGATGCCGACCCGGAACGCGCGCAACGGCTGGATCTTTACCCGCTTCGGCGACATCAAGATCAAGAACGCGCGCTACAAGGAAGACACCCAGCCGCTCGACGAGAGCTGCGGCTGCTACGCCTGCCGCAACTTCTCGCGCGCCTATCTGCACCACCTGCACCGTTCCCAGGAAATCCTGGGCGCGCGCCTGAACACCATCCACAACCTGCACTACTACCTGGACATCATGCGCCAGATGCGCGAGGCGCTGGACGGGGACCGCTTCCCGGCGTGGGTGCAACAGTTCCACGCCGACCGGGCGCGGGGCGTGTAGGCGCCGCGCCAGGCGCGCCGCAAGCTTGCAAAAAGAATTACCCGGCCCCATATCGCCTGGACGTCTGACGAGTCCCGGCGGGTGCTAGAATACAGCGCTAATTTTTCAAACTATATTACTGGAGTCCCCTGTGTTCATTTCCAATGCCTACGCCCAATCCACCGACGCACTCGGCCTGGGCGGCAACCTCACCAGCTTCCTGCCGCTGGTCCTGATGTTCGTGGTGATGTACTTCCTGATGATCCGTCCCCAGCAGAAGCGCGCCAAGGAACAGAAGGCGATGATGGATGCGCTGGCCAAGGGCGACGAAGTGGTGACCGCCGGCGGCATCCTGGGCAAAGTGTCCAAGGTGACCGACGTGTACGTGACCCTGGAAGTCTCCCCCGGCAACGAGATCATCGTGCAAAAGCCATCGATCACCACGCTGCTGCCGAAAGGCACGCTGAAAGCGCTGTAATCCGACCACGGGCCGCCCGATCCAGCATCGGCGGCCCGTTCGAGCCTCTCCTGGAACGTATATGAATCGCTATCCTGTCTGGAAATACATCCTCATCGCCTTCGCCGTGCTGATCGGGGCGCTGTACACGGCGCCCAACTACTTCGGTGAATCGCCGGCGCTGCAGGTGACCAGTGGCAAATCCACTGTCAAGGTCACCAGCGAGCTGAGCGCCCGCGTGGCGGACGTGCTCAAGCAAGGCAACATCCCCGCCGTCAGCATCAACCTGGACGGCACCGGCAGCCACACCTCGGTGCGCGCGCGCTTCACCGACACCGACGTGCAGTTCAAGGCCAAGCTGGCCCTGGAGAAGGCGCTCAATCCCGATCCGGCCGATCCGGCCTACATCGTCACCAACAACCTGACCGCCAACACCCCCGAGTGGATGACGAGCATCCTCGCCAAGCCCATGTACCTGGGCCTGGACTTGCGCGGCGGCGTGCACTTCCTGATGCAGGTGGACGTGCAGGCGGCGCTCGAGAAGCGCGTGCTGGGCATCCAGACCGCCGTGCGCAGCGCGCTGCGCGACAAGAGCGTGCGCCACGCCGGCATCGAGCGCAAGGGCAACGTGGTGGAGGTGAGGTTCCGCGACGAGGCCACGCGCCAGCTGGCCCGCAAGGTCGTCAACGACTTGATGCAGGACGTGATCCTGACCGACGGCGGCGCGGGGGAAGACCTGAGCCTGGCCATCGCCCTGAAGCCGGCCGCGCTCAAGGACGCCATGGACAACGGCGTCAAGCAGAACATCGCCACCCTGTCCAAGCGCGTCAACGAGCTGGGCGTGAGCGAACCCATCATCCAGCAGCAGGGTCCGGACCGCATCGTGGTGCAGCTGCCCGGCGTGCAGGACGTGGCGCGCGCCAAGGCCATCATCGGCCGCACCGCCACCCTGGAGATCCGCATGGTGGACGATTCCATCACCCCCGGCACCGAGCTGCAGGCGGCGGTGCCGTTCAACTCCGAGCTGTTCACCGTCGGCAAGGGCGTGCCGGTGATCCTGTACAAGGACATCGTGCTGACCGGCGACTACATCTCGCGCGCCACCGCCACCTTCGACCAGAACCAGCAGCCGGCCGTGTCGATCGACCTGAACGGCGACGGCGGCCGCAAGATCCGCGAGGCGACCCGCGACCGCGTGGGCAAGCGCATGGCCATCGTGCTGTACGAGCAGAAGGGCAAGCCCGAGGTGCTGTCCGTGGCCACCATTCAGAGCGAGCTGGGCGGTAGCGGCTTCCAGATCACCGGCATGGGCAACATGGAAAACTCCACCGAGCTGGCGCTGCTGCTGCGCTCGGGCGCGCTGTACGCGCCGATGACCGTGATCGAGGAACGCACCGTCGGTCCGGCGCTGGGCGCGGAAAACATCAAGAAGGGCCAGCTGTCCATGGTGTACGGCTTCGCCGCCATCGCCGTGTTCATGATGATCTACTACATGATGTTCGGCTTCTTCAGCGTGCTGGCGCTGGGCGTCAACCTGCTGCTGTTGATCGCGTTGCTGTCGATGATGCAGGCCACCCTGACCCTGCCGGGCATCGCCGCGATCGCGCTGGCGCTGGGCATGGCGATCGACGCCAACGTGCTGATCAACGAGCGCATCCGCGAGGAGCTGCGTTCCGGCGCCACGCCGCAGGCCGCCATCGCGGCCGGCTTCGACCGCGCCTGGGCCACCATCCTGGACTCCAACGTCACCACGCTGATCGTCGGCCTGGCGCTGCTGGTGTTCGGTTCGGGCGCCGTGCGCGGCTTCGCCGTGGTGCACTGCCTGGGCATCCTGACCTCGATGTTCTCCGCCGTCTTCGTGTCGCGCGGCGTGGTCAACCTGTGGTACGGCCGCAAGAAGAAGCTGCAGTCCATCGCCATCGGCACGGTCTGGGTTCCCGGCACGTCGTCGAAATAACAGCACAGAAGGTAGGATTTCATGGAATTTTTCCGCATTAAAAAAGACATCCCGTTCATGCGCCACGCGTTGGTGTTCAACGTGGTGTCGGCGCTGACCTTCGTGGCGGCGGTGTTCTTCCTGTTCCACAAGGGGCTGCACCTGTCGATCGAGTTCAAGGGCGGCACCGTGATGGAGGTGAAGTATCCGCACGCGGCCAACATCGAGCAGATCCGTAAAACGGTCTCCGCGCTGGGCTACGAGCAGCCCGAGGTGACCGGCTTCGGCACCGCGCGCGACGTGATGCTGCGCCTGCCGATCGTGCAGGGCGCCAGCAGCAAGGAGGCGTCCGAGGCCTCGGGCCGCGTGTTCGAGGCGCTGTGCAAGGCCGATGGCGGCCAGACCAAGCGCCTGGAAAGCGTTAGCGAGAAGGGCGAGCAAATCGCCAAGACCGCCTGCGTGGACGCGGCCGGCGCCGAGACGGTGCACCTGAACAAGGTGGAATTCGTCGGCCCGCAGGTGGGCGACGAGCTGGCCCAGAACGGCCTGAACGCGCTGATCATGGTGATCGTGGGCGTGATGATCTACCTGGCCGCGCGCTTCGAATGGAAGTACGCGGTCGCGGCCATCATCGCCAACCTGCACGACGTGGTCATCATCCTGGGCTTCTTCGCCTACTTCCAGTGGGAATTCTCGCTGACGGTGCTGGCGGCGGTGCTGGCGGTGCTGGGCTATTCGGTCAACGAATCGGTGGTCATCTTCGACCGTATCCGCGAAAACTTCCGCAAGCAGCGCAAGGCCTCGGTGCACGAGGTGATCGACAACGCCATCACCTCCACCATCTCGCGCACCATCATCACCCACGGCTGCACGCAGATGATGGTGCTGTCGATGCTGCTGTTCGGCGGCCCGACGCTGCACTACTTCGCCGTCGCGCTGACCATCGGCATCTGCTTCGGCATCTACTCCTCCGTGTTCGTGGCCGCGGCCGTGGCCATGTGGCTGGGCGTGAAGCGCGAAGACCTGATCAAGCCGGTCAAGGAGAAGGACGAAACGGACGGCGCCGTGGTTTAATACCGCTCGCCTAGCCAAGATGCCGCCACGTGCAACACTGGCGGCATTTTTTTTATCCCGGGAGAAACGATGAGCCGAGCCGGCCGCCTGTTCCAGCTGATGGATGCCCTGCGCGGCAACCGCCGTCCCGTCACGGCCGCGAAACTGGCCGAGCAGCTGGGCGTGTCCGAGCGCACCATCTACCGCGACATGCAGACCCTGGCCGAGCTGGGCGCGCCGCTGGAGGGCGAGGCCGGCGTCGGCTACATGCTGCGCGCCGGCTTCTTCCTGCCGCCGCTGATGTTCGGCGCCGACGAGCTGGAGGCGCTGGTGCTGGGCGCGCGCTGGGTGCGGCGCCAGGGCGACGAGGGCCTGTCCAAGGCGGCCTCCAGCGCGCTGGCCAAGATCGCCACCGCCTCGCCCAAGGACTTGCGCGACAGCATGGCCGACACCAGCCTGTGGGTGCCCATCGGCTACGACGAAACCGCCAGCGAGGCCTTCGTGCAGCCGGCGCGGCTGGCCATCCGGCAACAACACAAGATGCGCATCAGCTACCGCGACGAGGCCGGGCGCGAATCCCAGCGCATCGTGTGGCCGTTCGCGCTGGCCTATATGGAGGGCAAGCGGCTGCTGGCGGCCTGGTGCGAGATGCGCGACGCGCTGCGCCATTTCCGCATCGACCGCATCAGCGCGGCCGAGCCCATCGCCGAGCGCTATCCGACGCCGCGGCATGCCTTGCTGCAAGCCTGGCGCGCCGAGAACAATATTCGCGAAGATATGTGAATCAACGCACAGAGCCTCGCGCGGAGCGGCCTTAAGATGGACTCGTCTCTTTCAGGACATCCCTAGTTTTGGACTTCCCCCGCTGCTCCCCAGCGGGGTTTTTTTTTGTCCCCGCGCCTTCCTAAACGCTACTGACAGAAACTGTCGCGTGGCGCTTCTATCATGTTTGCACGTCCACGATAGGAGATCCCAACATGCGCCTGTACTATTCCCCGCTCTCGTCCAACGCCCGCCGCGTGGCCATCGCCGTCCACATGCTGGGCGCCGAGGTGGACGTCGTTGAAATCAACCTGGCCAGCGAGGCCGACCGCCGCCGCCTGCTGGAACTCAATCCCAACGGCATGCTGCCGGTGCTGGAGGACGACGGCTTCCTGCTGTGGGAGTCCTGCGCCATCATGCAATACCTGGCCGACAAGACGCCCGGCCACGAACTGTACCAGCGGGACTTGCGGACGCGCGCGGACGTGAACCGCTGGCTGTTCTGGGCCTGCCAGCACTTCTCGCCGGCGATCGGGGTGTTGACCTGGGAACGCATCTGGAAGGGCTATGTCACCGGCCAGCCGGCGGATCCGCGCGAAGAGGCCCGCGGCGGCGCCGACCTGGAACAGTTCGCCAGCGTGCTGGACGGGCACCTGGCCGGCCGCCAATGGGTGGTGGGCGACGCGGTCACGCTGGCCGACATCGCGCTGGCCGCGCCGCTGATGTACATCGGCAAGGCCTCGTTGCCGCTGTCCGGCCACGCCAACCTCATGGCCTGGTTCGCCCGCGTGCAGTTGTTGCCGGCCTGGCTGCAAACCGAGCGCGAGTTCTAGCCATGTGCGTCATTTGCCTCACCATGGAACGCGCCCGGGCGCGGCTGGGCTTGCCCGCCGATGGCCTTCAACGGTCCGGGCAGTGCGCCAGCGCCGCCGGGGAAACGCGCCGGGCGGATGCCGGCGGAACCAGCCGGCCCGCGCCGGCGGAAGGGCCGCGGCGCGACGCCGACCTCCGCGGCGAGCGGCGGCTGGTCGCGCGGCCGGCGCCGGAGCTGATCGCGCAGCTCGTCGAATAGCGGCACGGGCCTGCGCGGGCCACGGCCGCGCAGGCCGCGGCGGCGTTGTCCGCGCGGGCCTGCGGCAGCGGCAGCGCCAGCCGGTTTGCTCAGTTGCCGCGCTGCAGCTCGCGTTCCAGCTCGGCCACGCCGGCCGCCACGTCCACGTCGGCGCCCAGGTCTTTCATGGTCGAGCCCAGCGCGTGCAGGGTGCGGAACAGGTGGTGCGCGCGGCACTGCTCGCCCATCTGGCCGATGCGCACGATGTCCAGGCCGAAGGAGCCCGAGATTTCGACGCGGTATTTCAGCGAGATCTGCTTGCAGATCTCGGCGCGGTTGACGCCGGCCGGCACCTGGATGCCGACCACCGAATTGAGCCGCGACTCGGCCGCACCGTACAGCGACAGCCCCATCGCCTCCACGCCGCGCTGCAGGCCCAGCGAGCAGCGCAGGTGGCGCTCGAAGCGCTCCTCCAGCGTTTCCTTGCAGATCAGGTGCAGCGCCTCGTGCAGCGCCAGGATGCCCGACACCGGCGCCGTGTAGTGGTAGGACGCGTTGTGCCAGAACTGCTCGGCCAGCTTGGCGTCCAGGCACCAGTGCGGCGGCGGCGCGGTGCGCGCGTTGATGCGCTCCCAGGCCCGTTCCGAGAACGCGATCAGCGACACCCCGGGGATGGACGACAGGCCCTTCTGGCCGCCCGTCACCACCGCGTCGATCTTCCAGTTGTCCATCTCGCAGGGCATGGTGCTCAGCGTGCACACCGCGTCCACGATCACGTAGCAGCCGTAGTCGCGCGCCAGCTTCGTGATCTGCGGCAGGGTGTGGTTGAACACGGTGGACGAGGTTTCGCCCTGCGCGATGGTCAGCACCTCGGGCCGCAGCCGTTCCAGGTGCTCGCGCACCACGGCCAGCTGGGCCGCCTCGCCGTCCGGCACGATCAGGTAGTCGACCTGGCCGCCGACGCGGCTGGCCATCTCGCCGAAACGGCGGCCGAAATAGCCGTTGCACACGCTCAGCACGCGGGTGCCGGGGAACACCAGGTTGCACACGCTCATTTCCATCGCGGCCGAACCCGGTCCCGCCACGCCCAGGATCCAGCGCGACTCGGTCTGGAATACGTAGCGCGCCATTTCCTTCATCTGGTGGATGATCTTCGCCATCGTGTCGCCCAAATGGTTGATGACGATGGAATTGGCCTGCGCCACGCTGTGCGGGATGGGCACGGGGCCGGCGCCCATCATCAGCAGGGGTTCGGTGGGCAGGATGTTGATCAGGCTGTCGACTGTCGGTGGTGTTTGCATGGCGGGTCCAAGGTTTGATTGGTGGAAAATATAACATCGTTCCCGCTTCGTCGCTTTTTGGCCGGCATATTTCTGATATAAGATTACTTTATTGAAACTGAAGAGAGATCCGCGTGAACAACATCAGCTACCTCGACCGCGCCGTCGGCGCGCTGCGCACCCTGGGCATCAAGCTGGGCGGTCCCGAGACCGCCCCGGTGGTGCCGCTGCTGGAGAAAGTGGCGAAATACGACGCCGTGAAGATCACCGCCATCGCCACCACGCTGCAGCACTCGTCCGCCTTCAACGCCGCCGTGCGCGAACAGATCCAGGGCATGGACATCTCCACCCGCTACGCCGACATCACGGCCAGCTTCAACTCCGTGCGCGAGGACGCCGAGAAGATGAGCGGCTGGATCGCCGACGGCCGCCTGGACTTCCAGGAACGCATCCAGCTGGGCTGGATGAAGATGCGCCGCGGTTCCATCCCGGACCGCTTCAACAGCATCCGCGCCACTTACCTGGAGGTGGCCAAGGCCGCCAACGACCAGATCCAGCGCGAGGACGCCATCCTCGAGGCCTACCGCGACTTCCGCATGGCGCTCAAGACCGCCGAGGTGGACGCGCAGCAGGTGCTGGCCGTGGCCACCGCCGCGCTGGAGCAACGCAAGGCGGAATTGGACGCGGCCAGCAAGGCCACCGAGAACGTGGCCGACGACGTGGAGCGCGCCCGCCTGGAGCTGGCGCGCGACGAGGCCGTGCGCGCGGTGCAGGACGAGGACAAGTCCTACCAGATCGTCAAGGACATCGCCGACGACCTGAAGACCTCCTACAACACCGCCGAGCTGGTGTTCGCCCGCCTGCAGCAGACCCACACGCTGAAGGAGCGCATCTACCAGCGCGCGGTGACCTTCTTCTCGACCAACGAGGTGGTGTTCACCGGCCTGGCCGCGTCGTTCACCGCCATGGCCGGCCTGTCGGAAACCACCAAGACGCTGGACGCGATGACGGACGGCATCAACCAGGGCCTGGAGGCGCTGGCCAAGACCGGCAACCAGCAGCTCGAGGCGGGCCTGCGCGCCGGCTACGGCTCCACCCTGCGCGCCAGTTCGGTGACGGCGCTGGCCTCGGCCATCGTCGAGTTCCAGGGCAGCAGCATGAAGCTGATCGAGGAGCTGCGCGAGGAATCGACCCGCACCTCGAAGGAGATCGAGGCCGCCACCGAGGACAGCAAGAAGCGCTTCGTGGCGCTGCTGAACAAGGGGGCGTGACGTGGCGGGCTTGAGATGAAGATCCAGCTGGCCGAGCAGATGGGCGCGATGGCGCTCATCGACGAGCTGCGCCACCGGCGCATGCAGGTCGACGAGCACCTGGACTTGCCGCGGCGGCGGGAGGAGGTCGCCGAACGCGTGCGCGCGTATTACAGCGCGCAGCGCATCGAGGTCGACGACGCCCTGATCGAGCAGGGCGTGCGGGCCTATTTCGCGCGCCGGCTGGAGTTCCAGCCGGCGGACACCGCCTCGCCCGACTACGCGCGGGCGCTGGCCTACATCCAGGCGCAAGGGACGGGGGCGCCGGCGGCGCGCGCCGGCGCGCCCGGCCCGGCGCCGGCGCCGAGGGGCGTCATCGGCCGCGTCGGGGCGGCGCTGGCCAGGCTGCTGCGTTGAGGCGGGACGGGGAATGAACAGTCGGGAATTCAACGAGGCGGTGCAGGAGAACAGCCGCCTGTACCAGGGCAAGCTGCGCAGCTGCGAAGTGCGCTGCGCGGAGGCGAGCCGCGACGAGATCGCGCTGGAGCAGCGCATCGCCAAGCTGCTGCGGCAGGTGGCGGTGCTGCAACTGGAGGACATGGGCACGCTGGAAAGCGAAGTGGCGCGCGAGCTGGAGTTCCGCGCCGACGAGGAACAGGCGTTGCGCGCCGAGATGTCCGCCATCGACCAGGAAATCGCCGGCTACATGGCCGAGATCCGTAGCCAGACCGCCATCATCAAGGCCGCCATGGCGCAGCCGGACACGCGCACCGCCGAGCAGCTGGCGGCGCAGCGCGAATACGAGCGCGCCCGCGCCGAACTGGCGGACCACGCGGCGGCCGAGCCGGAGCTGCGCGCCGAGATCGACGGCAAGCTGGCGCGCTACCGCGACGAGCCGTTGTACGCCTGGCTGCGCGAGGCCGGCTACGGCACGCCGGAGTACGCGCGAGACGGCGACGCCGCGCGCGGCGACCAGTGGATCGCGGGGCTGTGCCACTTCGACGAGAACCACCGCAACGAGCGGATGCTGCTGGCCATGCGCGCGGCGCTGCCGGAGCGGGCCGAGCGGCTGGCCGCCCGCGTGGAGGAGGCGCGCCGCGCGCTCGAGGAACTGGCCCGCCCCCTCACCGGCGCCGAGCGCATCGCGCGCCAGGTGGCGCCGCTGGAGGCGGCCATCGCCCAGGCCGAGGCGCGCGCGCGGCACGTGGAGGCCAGCATGGCGGACTACGCGGCGCGGCGCGATCCCCGCTACCGCAAGGCGCAGGACCTGCTGGCCGCCAGTCTCAAGGCGCAGCCGCTGGAGGCGCTGATCGCCCGCGTGCGCGCCACGCCCAGCCCGGAGGACGACAGGCTGGCGCTGGAGATCGTCAACCTGCACGACAAGCTGTCCGGCAGCCGGCGCGACTACGAGCGGGCGCTGGCCGCGCGCCAGCACGCGGAGGCGGACCTGCGGCGCGCCACCGAACTGGAGGACGCGCTGCGCCAGGGGCACTGGCTGGACGGCGTGGAGTACGGAGAGGGACTGGAGCTGCAGCGGCTGGTGTCGCGCTGCATGAACGGGGAGATCGACACGGCCACCGTGCTGCAGACGGTGCAGCGGCACGCGCTGCGGCGCGGCGCCTACAGCGAGAACGCTTGGGGCGGCGCCTAGCGCGGCGGCCGGGCCGGCCGGGTTGACGTCAAAGCATCAGCACCGCGTACAGCGACTTCACCTCGTCGGCCGACTCGCGCAGGATGGCCTCCAGCGTGCCGTCGCCGACCGCGAAATCGATGGTGCGGGCGCTGGCCCGGGTGGTCGCGCCCTGCGGCTGGTGCAGCGGCGAATCGACCGGCGCCAGGTCGTTGGCCAGCAGCAGCGTGTCGCCCAGGTTCTCCGGCGGCAGCGCGCGCATGCCGGTCCACATCGCCTCGATGGCCTGCGTCACCGGGTCCGGCACGGCCAGCTTGCGCAGCACGCCGCGGCCGATTTCCGTTTCGCCATGGGCGATCCAGTCCTCCGGATCGCCGTCCATGATGCCGGGATACTCCGCGGCGCGCGCCAGCATGTAGAAGCCGCCCACCTCGTGGATGATGCCCGCGAACAGCGCCGTGTCCGGATCGACCTGGGCCACGCGGCGCGCGATCACCTGCGCCAGCGCCGCCACGTGGGCGGTGTGCTCCCACAGCTGGGCGGCCTTGGCCTGCAAGTCCGGATCGGTCAGCTTGCTGCCCAGCTGGCGCACGATCAGCGACGCCACCAGCGACTGCAGCGTGCGCACGCCGAGGCGCTGCACGGCCGAGCGCACGCCGGAGATCTCGGTGCCGGAGCGGTTGTAGGCGACCGAGTTGGCGATGGCCACGGTGCGGGCCGCCAGCAGCGGGTCGGCCTGGATCAGTTTGACGGCCGTGTCGGCGTGGCAGTCGGGATCGTTCAACGCCTGCTGCAGCTTGAGCGAGGCGGCCACGTTGGCGGGAAACGCGAGTTCCCCCCGGCCCGCCTGGGCGGCGATGTGCTTGAAGGCGTCGACTCTGTTCATCTTGTCTTTATATCCAGATTATTGCTGCATGGAACTATTTTGACACAGTTTTGATGAAATCCGCAGCAAATTATGCGCCCAAACGCCGGAAAAGCAAAAAGGGGTCAGGTTCGATTTTCCCGCGCGGGAAAATCGAACCTGACCCCTTTTTCGGGGCGGGAAGCCTAGTCGGCGCCGCTGAAGATGGCGTCGCAGCCTTCGCGCGTGCCCTCGGTGTCTTGCAGCTCGTCCACCAGGTCGAGGTCGAACAGTTCCTCGATGGCGTTCATGAAGCTGTTGTGCTTGGTCGCGCCGATCAGGCGGTAGATGTCGCCGTCCTCGTTGCGGATGCCGATCAGCAGCTTCTCCTTGCGCACGACGTCGGCCGGCTCTTCGCTGAGCAGCAGGTTGCCGGTGATTTGCTTGTCGAATTTCGCGGGCGCGAGGCCCTCGAGCAGGGTGGTTTTCAAAGACATGGTGTGGAGTTTTTCTAGTGGGTTGTTAGGTTGGCGCGCGCCTCAGGCGCCGCCTGCTGTTATCACTTGTTTAAGGCCGGACAGGGTTTTTTCAAGGGCGGCGAAATCGTCGTCGCCGTAGCCGGAGAACACCGCCGCGCCCAGCGACACCACCCGCGGGAAGACCTCGCGGAACAGCTGCTCGCCGCGCGGCGTCAGGCGGATGAACCAGGAGCGCTTGTCGTCCAGGCTGCGCTCGCGCTCCACCAGGCCCTTCTGCTCCAGGCGCTCGATCACGCCGGTCAGCGTGCCCTTGGTGATCAGGGTCTTGTCGCCCAGCTCCTTGTACGGCATGCCCGGCGTGTTGCCCAGGGTGGCGATGATGTCGAATTGGGCATGGGTCAATCCGCACTGGCGCACATGCTCGCCCGACAGGCGCTCAAAGCCCTGCATGCACTCGGCCAGCAGCCGGATACTCTTCAAATATCGTTCACCCATGGAACGTGATTATAGCGCCCGGGCCGGGTTTGTCCCGCCCCGATCGCGGCGTTTCGGCCGCGCCCGCCATCGCGCACGCCGCCGCGCCACTCTCGGGTACCATAGGCGCAGAACAAATATGGACAAAACAACATGCCCAACCACGCGCGCGCCATCGCCGCCTTGTTAATGGTGACCCTGGTCTGGGGCACCACCTTTCCCGCCATGAAGGACATGACGAACATCCTGTCCGCCAACTGGATCGTGGTCAGCCGCTTCACGCTGGCCAGCGTCATCCTGCTGCCCTTCCTGTGGGGCGCCGGCTGGGCCGATTGCCGCCGCGGCGCGCTCAGCGGCGTGCTGCTGTTTTTCTGCTACCTGTTCCAGGTGGAGGGCCTGGCGCTGACCAGCTCCAACCGCAACGCCTTCGTCTGCGGCCTGAACGTGCTGGTGCCGCCGCTGCTGGGCCTGGCCATGGGCCGGCGCCCGGAGCCGCGCATCGTGGCGGCGCTGGCCCTGGCGCTGGCCGGCCTGTTCGCGCTGTGCTGGGACGGCGCCTTCATCTGGGGCCGGGGCGACACGCTGGCGCTGCTGGCCGCGCTGTGCTTCGGCCTGTACATCAAGCTGATGGAGACCCAGACCCGCAAGGCGGACCGGCTGATGTCGCTGACGGCGGCGCAGGTGCTGACGGTGGCGCTGTGCGCCGGCCTGTGGATCGCGCTGCGCGAGGTGCCGCGCGGGCCGATCGCCGCGCCGCAGGACATGGGCGACTACTGGGAATACGTCTGGCAGGGCCTGCTGCAATACCGCTGGAACCTGATCTACCTGGGCGTGGTGGCCACCGCCGCCATCATTTCGCTGCAGACCTGGGGCCAGAGCCGCGCCAGCGCCAACGAGGCGGCCGTGATCTACGCCTTCGAGCCCGGTTGCGCCGCCATCTTCGGCTATCTGTGGCTGGGCGAGACGCTGGCCTGGACCGGCGTGCTGGGCGCGCTGTTGATGATCTCCGGTATGATAGCGAGCCAGTGGAGCGTGCCGCGCCCGCCCACCGCGCTGGCCCCCGAATAAAGGCGGACCCCGTGTTCCCCGCCGAGGGTATCGTTTTAGCAGAAGGAATCGCCCGTTGTCCACGCCGTTCGCCCACTTGTCCATCCTCGCCAGGGAGCAGCCGCTGCGCGTGCTGCTGGTGAACGCGGGCGAGGCGGACACGCTGACCTGGGCCGGCCTGGCGCAGCCGCTGCGGCTGGCCGCGCGCCTGCTGGGCGGGCGCCTGCAGCTCGACGTCCGCACGCCGCGGCAGGCCGCCGACGGCGCGGCCGACGGCCTGGCCGACCACGCGGGCGCCTGGCACCTGGCGCTGCTGGTGGCCGACGAGACCCAGGCCGCGTTGCCGCCGCCTTTGATCCGCGCCGTCATCGAACGCTGCCGCGCGGCGCCCTACTGGGGCGGCGTCGGCGCCGGCGTGCTGTGGCTGGCCGAGGCGGGGCTGATGGGCGGCGTGCGCATCGCGCTGCCCTGGGCCCTGTACGCGGACGCCGAGGACATCGCCGAGCGCGCCATCCTGACCCCCAATCTGTTCGAGCTGGACGGCCCGCACCTGAGCTGCTGCGGCGGCGCGGCCAGCGCCGATTTCGCGCTCACGCTGGTGGAGGCGCTGTTCGGCCCCAATGTGCAGGCCGAGATCAAGGAGGCGCTGTGCATCGACCGGGTGCGCGGCCCCGAGGAGCGCCAGCGGGTGGCGCTGCAGGCCCGCTTCGGCGCGCTGCAGCCCAAGCTGTCCGAGGCGGTCACCCTGATGGAGGCCAACATCGAGGAGCCGCTCTCCACCGACGACGTGGCCGGCCTGGTGGGCCTGTCGCGGCGCCAGCTGGAGCGCCTGTTCAAGCAATACCTGGGCAGCCTGCCGTCGCGCTACTACCTGGAGCTGCGCCTGCAGCGCGCGCGCCAGCTGCTGCTGGAAACCAATTATTCCATCGTGCAAGTGGGGCTGATGTGCGGCTTCTCGTCCGGTTCGCACTTCTCCACCGCCTTCGGCACCCTGTTCGGCAACACGCCGCGCGAGGAACGGCAGCGCAAGCTGGCCGGCTAGCGCGGTCAGGCGCGGACGGGCGTGTCGCGCGGCACCGCCACCGCGCCGTGCGCGCCGGAGCTGTCATTGCTGTCCGGCGCCACCAGCGGCAGCGTGATGTGGAAGCGGGTGCCCAGCCCCGCCTCGCTGTGCACCGCGATGGTGCCGCCCAGCACGCCGGACACCAGCGTCTGCACGATGTACAGCCCCAGCCCCGAGCCGCCCTGGCCCATGCGCGTGGTGAAGAAGGGGTCGTAGATCTTGTTGCAGTGCTCGGCCGGGATGCCGGCGCCGTCGTCGCCATAGGACAGGCAGACCCGCTCGCCGTCCACGCTGGCGAGGATCGTCACCGTGCCGCCGGCGCTGGCGGCGAAGCCGTGCACCAGCGTGTTTTCCAGCAGGTTGGACAGCACCTGCGCCAGCGGCCCGGGGTAGCTGTCCAGCTCGATCTCCTCCGGGATGTCCAGCGCGATCCGGTGCGGCGTCTTCTTCCACGCGTTGCGGTGGGTGGCGATCACCTCCTCCACCGTGTGGCGCAGGCGGAAGGGGCGGCGCCGCACGCTGGCCTGGTCGACCGCCAGTTCCTTGAAGTTCTCGATCAGTCCCGAGGCGCGGTGGGTGTTGCGCTCGATGATGCCGCAGGCCTGCTGGCACTGGCGCAGGAATTCCTCCGCCTGCGAGCGCCGCAAGCCGCCGCCGACCAGCCCCGCGCCGAAGTCGCGCAGCAGGTCGCGCATGGTGGTGGCGGCCGTCAGCGAGCTGCCCAGCGGCGTGTTCAGCTCGTGCGCGATGCCGGCCACCAGGCGGCCCAGCGACGCCACTTTTTCCGTCTGCACCAGCTGCTCGGCGGCCAGCCGCAGGTCCTCGTTGGCCTGCGTCAGCTGGGCCGTGCGCTCGTGCACGCGCTGCTCCAGCACCGTGTTGAGCCGCTGGATCTCCTCCTCGCGCGCGCGCCGCACGCCCACCTCGCCCTGCAGTTCGGCGGTGCGGCGCCGGACCATCACGCGCAGCTGCACGATGAAGGCGGTGGCCACCACCACCGCCATCAGCAGCAGCGCCAGCGGGCGGTAGTCCAGCTCGTGCGAGAACTGGACCGTGGTCCATTTCTGGCGGATGGCCTCGCGCTCGTCGCGCTCGATGGCCGCCAGCGCCAATTCG
The DNA here is from genome assembly GCF_900116645.1 of Pseudoduganella namucuonensis. GTDB lineage: Bacteria > Pseudomonadota > Gammaproteobacteria > Burkholderiales > Burkholderiaceae_D > Rugamonas > Rugamonas namucuonensis. Next base: position 52,403 of record NZ_FPBO01000025.1, read on the forward strand.
ATGATGGGCAGCAGTTCCGGCAGGTCGGCGCGCACGCCGTAGCCGACCCGGTAGCTGTAGTCGGTCTCGCCGGCCACGCGGATGTCGCTGGCCCCCGTCTCGACCAGCTGGTGGGTGCCGGTCAGCAGCGGGCCGACCAGCGCGTCGATCCCGCCGGCGCGCAGCAGCTCGGTCGCCTCGCGGAAATTTCCGACCTGGACCGGAACGATGGCGGGCCAGTCCTTGCGCAGGCGCTCTTCGATATTGCTGCGGGCCGACACGCCCACCCGCTTGCCGGCCAGGCCGGACAGGCCGCCCGGCGGCGGCTCGCCCACGCGGCTGAAGATGACGGTCGGGGTGCTGAGGAAGGGTTCGGTCACCGACAGGTAGCCCGCGCGCTCCGGCGCGTGCGCGATGGCCGACACCAGGTCGACCTCCTTGCGCCGCGCCTTGGCCAGCTGGTCGGCGATGTTTATGCTGGGCACCAGTTCGAAGCGGGTGTTCAGCATCAGCTCCATGCGCCGCATGATGTCGACCGAGATGCCGCGCAGGATGCCATCCTCGCCGCGCCACTCGATGGGCGGGCGGCCCACGTCGACCGCCACCCGCAGCACGGGGCGCCGCGCCAGCCAGGCCTGCTGGGCGGGCGACAGCGGCAGCTCGCGCCGGGCGGGCACGCCCTGCGCCGCGCCCAGCCAGCGCGTCCGTATCAGCTCATGCTCGGCCGGGGTGATCGCGGCCAGGCCCTTGTTGACGATGGCCAGCAGCTCGGGCGCGTCGTTGCGCAGCGCGAAGCGGATGGTGGCGGCCTCGGCGAAGTAGTACACCAAGCCTATCTTCAGCTTGCCTCCGGCCGCGCGTTGCGCCACCGGCAGGTCGTCGAGCAGGCCGTCGGCCTGCCCGCCCAGCACCAGCGTGGCGCCCTCCTGCGGGTCCGCCACCTCCACCAGCTCGCAGTCCGGGCAGCGCGTGCGCAGCACCGGCACGCGCACTGTGCTGCGCACGACGGCGATGCGCTGGCCGCCGAACGCGGCCAGCGTGCGCGCGTCGACGTGGCCGCCGCGCACCGCCATCGCGATCGGCAGCTCCAGGTAGGGATCGGAGAAGTTCAGCCGGGTCTTGCGTTCCGGCAGGTCGCGCGCGCACAGCACGCCGTCCACCTCGTGCGCCATGCCCTTGCGCAGCGCCTCCTCCCAGCTCGAGCCGGTGTAGCGGAACCGCAGGCCCGTGTTGCGCGCCACCAGTTCCGCGTAGTCGAGCGAGGCGCCGGCGTAGGTGGCGCCGGCGGCGTCGGCGCGGCGGAAGTTCAGCGGCGGGTTGTTCTGGGCCAGCGCCAGCGTGAGCACCGGATGGGTCCGCACCCAGGCCCGCTCGGCGGGCGTCAGCACGGCCTGCGCCGCCGCCGCCGGCGTGACCAGGGGGCGGCACGCCAGCCAGAGTAGACTTATCCACAAAGCAATCCTGTCGCGTGCGGTGCGCATTTGGGCGGAATCCGGGACCGGCTGTTTTCAGTACAGCATACACCGTGCGGCGCAATGAGGGGGCAAGCGGGTATGTCGCCGGCCTTCTGAAAAATGAAAATCCTTGTCGCATCCACAAAAGAGTTTTAGCATCCCGCTTTTTATAATGACGTACCACCCGTGGCCGCCTGGTTGCGGCCGTACCTCTACTTTCGATGGGGAATGCCATGAACGCAAAGCTTGACTCTTCTGTAACCACCCGCCCGGTCACCCGGCAGACTTTCGACGAGGTGCTCGTCCCCACCTACGCGCCGGCCGCGATGGTGCCGGTGCGCGCCTCGGGCCTGGACCTGTGGGACCAGAACGGCAAGCATTACCTGGACTTCACCTCCGGCATCGCCGTGGCCTCGCTGGGCCACTGCAATCCCGTGCTGGTGGAGGCCCTGACCAGGCAGGCCAACACCCTGTGGCACCTGGGTAACGGCTACACCAACGAGCCCGTGCTGCGCCTGGGCATGGCCCTGACCGAGGCCACCTTCGCCGAGCGCGCCTTCTTCTGCAACTCCGGCGCCGAGGCCAACGAGGCGGCCCTGAAGCTGGCCCGCAAGCACGGCCACGCCAAGGGCGGCGAGGGCAAATCGCGCATCGTGTCCTGCTTCAGCTCCTTCCACGGCCGCACGCTGTTCACCGTGTCCGTCGGCGGCCAGTCCAAGTACACCGAGGGCTTCGAGCCGCTGCCGCCGGCCATCGACCACATCGAGTACAACAACATCGAGGCGGCGCGCGCCGCCATCACCGACGACGTGTGCGCCGTGATCGTGGAACCGGTGCAGGGCGAGGGCGGCGTGGTCCCGGGCGACAAGGCCTTCCTGCAGGCGCTGCGCGAGCTGTGCGACCAGACCGGCGCGCTGCTGATCTTCGACGAGGTGCAGTGCGGCATGGGCCGCACCGGCCACCTGTTCGCCTACCAGGGCTACGGCATCACGCCGGACATCCTGACCTCGGCCAAGGCGCTGGGCAACGGCTACCCGATCGGCGCCATGCTGACCACCGCCGAACTGGCCGCCACGCTGAGCGTGGGCAGCCACGGCACCACCTACGGCGGCAACCCGCTGGCCGCCACCGTGGCGCTGACGGTGCTCGACACCATCAACCAGCCGGCCTTCCTGGCGCGCGTGAACGAGGCCTCGGGCACGTTGACGGCCATGCTGGAAGGCCTGTGCAAGGACTATCCTGAGATCCTCTCCTCCGTGCGCGGCAGCGGCCTGTTGCTGGGCGTGGTGGTGGCCGACGCCTGGAAGGGCAAGTCCAAGGACATCCAGAAGGCCGCCGAGGCCGAGGGCCTGATGGTGCTGATCGCCGGCACCGACGTGGTGCGCTTCGCGCCGGCGCTGATCGTGTCCGACGCGCAGATCGCCGAAGCCGGCCGCATCCTGCGCGTGGCGCTGGACGGCTTGAAGGGCTAAGGCGCCCGGCGGCGCCGCGCCCGCGCGCGGCGCCGCCATGCCTGTCAGATAACAACAAAGGAGTCCCCATGTATGTCGTCCGTCCGGTAGAAATCGCGGATATCGCGGCGCTGGAAAAGCTGGCAGCGGTCAGCATGCCGGGTGTCCATACCCTGCCGAAGACGCGCGACAAGATCGCGCAGGCCATCGAAGCCTCGATCGCCTCGTTCGGCGCCAATGTCGACATTCCCAGCGAGGAATCCTATCTCTTCGTGCTGGAGTCGCTGGCCGACCGCCGCATCGTGGGCACCGCCTCGATCTTCGCGGCGGCCGGCACCAACGGCACCTACTTCTCGTTCCGCAACGATGTCATCCAGCAGGTCTCGCGCGACCTGAACATCAGCCACAGCGTGCACGCGCTGACCCTGTGCTCCGAGCTGACCGCGTATTCGCAGCTGTCCAGCTTCTACGTCGACGACCGGGTCAAGGGCGCGCCCGAGGCCGCGCTGCTGTCGCGCGCGCGCCTGCTGTTCGCGGCGATGGCGCCGCAGCGCTTCAGCGACCGCTTCTTCGTGCCGCTGGCCGGCGCCACCGGCCCCAATGGCGAGTCGCCGTTCTGGGACGCGCTGGGCCGCAAGTTCTTCCAGATGGATTTCCTGGACGCCGAACGCACCATCGGCGGCGCGCGCAACCGCACCCTGATCGTCGAGCTGATGCCGCACTACCCGGTCTACGTGCCGCTGCTGCCGGGCGACGCCCAGGCCGTCATGGGCCAGATCCACCCGTCCGGCGAGCTGGCCTTCGGCCTGCTGACGGAGGAGGGCTTCGAGGCCGACGAGTACATCGACATCTTCGACGGCGGTCCCATCCTGCAGGCGCACAAGCACGCGCTGCGCACCATCACCTCGTCCATGCAGCGCCGCGTGGAGCCGTCCCGCCCGTCGCGCGCGGGCGAACCGGCCGTCGCGTACGCGGTGGCCGCCAACGCCGGCCCGCGCTTCCGCGCGGCCGTGGTCTCCGTTCCCGCCATCGAGGGCGGCACCGCCATCGCGCTGCCGCCGGACGTGTTGGACGCCCTGCAGGTCGCCGAGGGCGACAGCGTGCTGTGCGCCCGTATTTAAAGTGAGACCGATATGCTAGTTGTACGCTCCATACAAGCCACCGACCTGGACGCCCTGTACCTGATGGCCAGCCAGGTGGGCTCCGGCATGACCACGCTCAAGCCGGACATGAAGATGCTGGGCGACCGCCTGGACATCGCCTGCGCCTCGTTCGCCGAAACCATCGCGCCGGAAAAGCGCGACTACATGTTCGTGATGGAGGACACCGCCAGCGGCCGCATCGCCGGCGTGTGCGCCATCAAGGCCTCGGTGGGCCTGGACGAGCCGTTCTACAACTACCGCATCGGCACCCTGGTGCACTCCAGCCGCGAACTGAAGGTGTTCACGCGCATGGAGACGCTGTACCTGTCGAACGACCTCACGGGCAGCTCGGAACTGTGCTCGCTGTTCCTGAACCCGGACTACCGCCAGGGCAACAACGGCAAGCTGCTGTCCAAGTGCCGCTTCCTGTTCATCGCCCAGTTCCCGCACCTGTTCAACGAGCGGCTGATCGCCGAGATGCGCGGCTACCAGGCCGAGAACGGCCGCTCGCCGTTCTACGAGGGCCTGGGCCGCCACTTCTTCAAGATGGAATTCGACCGCGTGGACGAGTTGACCGCGCTGGGCAAGAAGTCCTTCATCGCCGAGCTGATGCCGCGCCAGCCGCTGTACGTCGCCTACCTGCCGAAGGACGCGCAGGACGTGGTCGGCAAGGTGCACACCTCCACCGCGCCCGCGCGCCGCCTGCTGGAGCAGGAGGGCATGCACTACGAGGGCTACGTCGACATCTTCGACGCCGGCCCGGTGCTGCAGGGCCGCATCTCCGAGCTGCGCGCCATGCGCGACAGCGCGCTGGCCACCGTCGACGTCGACAGCGACATGACGCACGCCTGCGCGCCGCAGCTCGAACCCATCCTGGTGTCCAACACGAATCTGCGCGACTTCCGCATGATCCTGTCGGAGGCCGCCCACGTGAACGGCAATATCGACCTGTCCGCGGAAGACCAGCAACTGCTGCGCTGCCGCGCCGGCGACACCGTCCGCACCCTGACTCTCAACGCGAGGAAGCATTCCCATGTCTGAACAAGCCCAGAGCAACTTCATTAACGGCCAATGGCTCGCAGGCCACGGCGCCGAACTGGTCACCATCGATCCGTCCAACGGCCGCCGGACTTGGGCCAGCCGCGAAGCGACCGCCGACGACGTGGCCGCCGCCTGCGCCGCCGCGCGCGGCGCCTTCGAGGCCTGGGCGCTGACGCCGCTGGCCGAGCGCGTGGCCATCGCCGCCCGCTTCCGCGACCTGCTGAAGGAGAACGCCGAGGAGCTGGCGCTGCTGATCGCCGAGGAGGTCGGCAAGCCGCTGTGGGAGGCGCGCACCGAAGTGACCACCATGGCCAACAAGGTCGACATCTCGGTGCAGGCCCATGCCGCGCGCACCGGCGAAACCCGCGGCAAGGTGGCGGATGGCGAGGCGGTGCTGCGCCACCGTCCGCACGGCGTGTTCGGCGTGTTCGGCCCCTACAACTTCCCCGGCCACCTGCCCAACGGCCACATCGTGCCGGCCCTCATCGCCGGCAACACCGTGGTGTTCAAGCCCAGCGAATACGCGCCGCGCACCGCCGTGAAAACCGTGCAGCTGTGGGAAAAGGCGGGCGTGCCGGCCGGCGTGGTCAACCTGGTCAACGGCGGCCGCGACACCGGCGTCGCGCTGGGACAAAACACCGACATCGACGGCGTGCTGTTCACCGGCTCCAGCCAGACCGGCGCCGCGCTGCACCGCCAGTTCGCCGGCCAGACCGGCAAGCTGCTGGCGCTGGAAATGGGCGGCAACAACCCGCTGGTGGTGTGGGACGTGAAGGACATCGACGCGGCCGTGTTCATGGCCGTGTCCTCCGCCTTCATCTCGGCCGGCCAGCGCTGCACCTGCGCGCGCCGCCTGGTGGTGCAAACCGGCGCCGCCGGCGACGCCTTCGTGCAACGCCTGGTGGAGGTGGCCTCCAAGCTGGTGGTGGGCGCCTCCAACGCCGAGCCGCAGCCCTTCATGGGCCCCGTGGTCTCGGCCGCCGTGGCCGCGCGCCTGGTGCAGGCGCAGAACGACATGGTGGCCAAGGGCGGCAAGCTGCTGCTGGAAATGAAGCACCTGCAAGAGGGCACGGGCTTCGTCTCGGCCGGCATCGTCGACACCACCGACGCGCAAGGCATCCCGGACGAGGAATGGTTCGGGCCCCTGCTGCAGATCAAGCGCGTGGCCGATTTCGACAGCGCCATCAAGGTCGCCAACGACACCCAGTACGGCCTGGCCTCCGGCCTGATCTCCAACGACGAGGCGCTGTGGAACAAGTTCCAGGCGCTGGCGCGCGCCGGCATCGTCAACTGGAACCGCCCGACCACCGGCGCGGCCAGCAGCGCGCCGTTCGGCGGCGTCGGCAAGTCCGGCAACCACCGTCCGAGCGCCTACTACGCGGCCGACTACTGCGCCTATCCGGTCGCCTCGATCGAGAACAGCGTCCTTGAAATGCCGGCGAAGCTGTCGCCGGGCATGACCTTCTGAGCCAGCCGAGGATCAACCCATGCGCCCAGCACGCGAGTACAACTTCGATGGCCTGGTAGGCCCGTCCCACAACTACGCCGGCCTTTCGTTCGGCAACGTGGCCTCGTTCAACAACGTCAAGAGCGCGTCCAACCCCCGGCTGGCGGCGCTGCAGGGCCTGGCCAAGATGCGCGCGCTGGCGCAGCGCGGTTTCGCGCAGGCGCTGCTGCCGCCGCAGGACCGTCCCAACTTCCGCCTGCTGCGTAGCCTGGGCTTCACCGGCAGCGACGCCGACGTGCTGGCCAAGGCCTACAAGGAGTCGCCGGTGATCCTGGCCTGCGCGTATTCGGCCTCGCCGATGTGGACCGCCAACGCCGCCACCGTCAGCCCCTCGGCCGACACCGGCGACGGCCGCGTGCATTTCACGCCCGCCAACCTGAACAACAAGCTGCACCGCGCCTTCGAGCACACGCAGTCCGCCCGCAGCCTGCGCGCCATCTTCCACGACGAGCGGCGCTTCGCCGTGCACGACGCGCTGCCCGGCACCCCGGCCTTCGGCGACGAGGGCGCGGCCAACCACACCCGCCTGTGCGCGGCCCACGGCGACCGCGGCGTGGAGATGTTCGTCTACGGCCGCGTCGAGTTCGACCCGTCCGCCCCCGCGCCCAAGCGCTTCCCGGCGCGCCACACGTTGGAGGCGTCCCAGGCGGTGGCCAGGCTGCACGGCCTGGACGCCGGACGCGCCGTCTTCATCCAGCAGAACCCGGACGTGATCGACCAGGGCGTGTTCCACAACGACGTGATCGCGGTCGGCAACGCCAACGTGCTGTTCTACCACGAGCAGGCCTTCGCCGACGAGTCGGCCACGCTGGCCTCGCTGCGCGCGGCCATGGCCGGCGCGGGCGCCGAGCTGCAGGCGGTGCGGGTCGACACCGGCGCCGTGGCCGTGGCGGATGCGGTGCACAGCTATCTGTTCAACAGCCAGCTGCTGTCCAAGCCGACCGGCAAGATGGCGCTGGTGATTCCGCAGGAATGCCGCGAGAACGCCGCCGTGGACAGCTACCTGGCCGGCCTGGTGGCCAGCGGCGGCCCGGTCGATGAACTGATCCACTTCGACCTGCGCCAGTCGATGCGCAACGGCGGCGGCCCGGCTTGCCTGCGCCTGCGCGTGGCGCTGACCGACGAGGAGGCGGGCGCCATGCACCAGGGGGTGGTGATGACCGAGGCGCTGTACCACACGCTGGTGGCCTGGGTGCAAAAGTACTACCGCGACCGCCTGGAGCCGGCCGACCTGGCCGATCCGCGACTGGCGCTGGAGGTGCGCGCCGCGCTGGAGGAATTGACCCGGATTCTGGGCCTGCCCGGACTGTATGAGCTGTAAAATCGCGTATTCATCACCATATGGCCGCGGGGCCAACCCCCGCGCCGCAAACAGCGTCGCCACCGTCCAGCCAAAAGCCTCGCGGTGAGACGGACTCAACGTATTGGAGAAGCAACGATGACACAAATGCCCAAAGACCTGCGCAAACAGACGCTGGACCTGATCAACGCCAGCAAGCAGGCCGACGGCGGCCCGGCTGCCGCGCTGATCGGCGCCTGGCTCGCCGCCATCGACGAGGAGGACCTGTCCGGGGTCGCGCCCGGCAGCCTGGTTCCCGTGCTGTGGGAAGGCTTCGCGCAGGCGGCCAGGCGCGGCGGCGCGGGCTGCCAGATCGCCCGGCTGCGCTACGCGGACGGCCGCGGCGGCATGGCGACGGCGTTGCTGATCCTGAACGACGACATGCCCTACCTGGTGGATTCCATCGTCATGGCCCTGCGCAAGCAGCGCTTGATCGCCAACGGCGTGCTGAACGCGGTGCTGCCGGTGGCGCGCGACGCCGACGGCGTGGCCACAGCCGCCGGCGCCGCCGCCGATCCTTCCGCCAAGATGGAATCGTTCGTGCTGGTCCTGCTGGCGGAAGACCTGGCGGACGGCGACCTGGCGGCCCTGGTGGACCGTTTGCAGCTGGTGGCGAACGACGCCGCCGTGGTGCGCCGCGACCTGCCGGCCATGAACGGCCGCTTCAGCTCCGTGGCCGCCGAGGCGGCGGCCGGAGGCGGGGAGGAGGGCAAGGAGGTCGCGGCCTTCCTGGAATGGGCCAGGACCGAGGGCTTCGAGCCCTTCGGCTACGCCTATTACCAGGTGAAACCGGGCGCGCGCGAATTGGAACGCGACGTCCCCAGCCGCGTCGGCGTGCTGCAGGACACCTCGCACCCGGTCTACGGCACCTGCCTGGCCAACATCCCCGGCGACTTCGACACCCTGTCCAAGCGCCCGCACGCGCTGTCCATCGTCAAGGCCGACGTGGAGGGCACGCTGCACCGCGACCAGCAGCTGGACTTCATCGGCGTGCGCCACACGGACGCGCAGGGCGCCATCCTGGGCGAGCACTGCTTCGTCGGCCTGTTCACCCGCGCCGCCTCCATCACGCCGCTGGCGCGCATGCCGTTCGCGCGCGGCCGCATCGCGCAGGTGCTGCAGATCGCCGGCGTGCGCAAGGAGGGCTTCCGCGCCGAGAAGTTCGTCGAGATCCTGGAATCGCTGCCCCGCACCGAGGCCATGGAGGCCGAACCGCAATGGCTGGCCGACGTGTGCGGCGCGGTCGTGTCGCTGTACAAGCAACCGCGCACCAAGGTGTTCGCGCGCCGCGACGTCTACGCCCGCCACCTGAACGTGCTGGTCTACCTGCCGCGCGAGCGCTACAGCTCCAGCGTGGCGCACGCGCTGGCCAAGACGCTGCAGCAAAGCTCGGGCGCGGCCAGCGTCAGCTCCCAGACCCTGGTGGCCGACGGCCCGCTGGCCCGCGTCTACCTGATCGCGCACGCCGCGCGCTACCCGCTGGACCTGGAAAGCGACATCCAGCGCCCGCTGCTGTCGCTGCTGGACGGCTGGCATAACAGCTTCTCGGCCCTGGCCGACGCCGTCGGCGAGGAGCCGCTGCGTTCCAGCCTGCGCAGGGTGTGCGCGACGCTGCCGGTCGACTATGTCGCCAGCACGGCGCCCGCCGTGGCCTTCCACGACCTGGGCGCGCTGCTGCGCAACGGCGACGGCGGCCACGTCGCCGCCCGCGTCGAACTGGCCGGCGCCGACAGCCCGGTGACCACCATCCGCCTGTACTCGGTGGACCGCGTGCCCTCGCTGTCGACCATCCTGCCGGCGCTGCACAACGCGGGCGTGGCGATCGACCGCGAACACACCCACACCGTCAACACCGGCGACGGCCGCCGCCGTTTCGTCACCAGCCTGCTGGTGGACGCGGACAGCGCCGCCAAGCTGGCGCAGCCCGGCGTGGCCGAGGTGGTGCAGGAACTGGTCACCGCGCTGTTCAACAACGAGGCCGAGGACGGCCGCCTGAACGGCCTGGTGATCGAGGGCGGCCTGTCCACCCGCCAGGTGCAGCTGGTGCGCGCCTACGTGAGCTACTGGCGCCAGGCCGGCAGCCGCTTCTCCGTGCGCTACGCGGCGGAAAGCCTGCGCAAGCAGCCCGCCGTCGTCAAGCAACTGGTGGACGCCTTCGAGCAGCGCTTCAATCCGGCCAACGGCGCCGAGCTGCGCGAAGCGGCCAGGGACAAGCTGGCCGCCATCAAGGCCGGCCTGCCCGCGCTGAACCACGCGGACACCGAGGAGATCGTGGCCGGCATGGTGGACCTGATCGGCGCCACCCTGCGCACCAACTACTACCAGAACGATCAGCGGGGCGACAAGATCATCTTCAAGTTCGACACCAGCAACCTGGCGCTGGTGCCGGAGCCGCGTCCCTTCCGCGAGATCTATGTGTTCTCGCGCCGCTTCGAGGGCGTGCACCTGCGCGGCGGCCCGGTCGCCCGCGGCGGCCTGCGCTGGTCGGACCGCATGGAGGACTACCGCACCGAGGTGCTGGGCCTGGTGAAGGCGCAGATGGTGAAGAACGCCGTGATCGTGCCGGCCGGCGCCAAGGGCGGCTTCGTCTGCAAGATGATGCCCAAGGACGCCGTGCGTGAAACCATCGCCGCCGAGGGCGAGGCCGTGTACCGCCTGTTCATCGCCAGCCTGCTGGAGGTGACCGACAACCGCGTGCTGGGCAATATCGTTCCGCCGGCCGACACCGTCTGCTACGACGGCAGCGACCCCTACCTGGTGGTGGCGGCCGACAAGGGCACCGCGACCTTCTCCGACATCGCCAACGGCATCGCCGTGCAGCGCGGCTTCTGGCTGGGCGACGCCTTCGCGTCCGGCGGCTCGAACGGCTACGACCACAAGAAGATGGGCATCACCGCCAAGGGCGCGTTCGAGGCCGTCAAGCGCCACTTCTACGAGATGGACCACGACATGGAAACCACCCCGTTCACCGTGGTGGGCGTGGGCGACATGTCGGGCGACGTGTTCGGCAACGGCGTGCTGCTGTCGAAGCGGATCAAGCTGCTGGCCGCGTTCGACCACCGCCACATCTTCCTGGACCCGAATCCGGACACCGCCGCCTCCTTCGCCGAACGCCAGCGCATGTTCGCGCTGCCGCGCTCCTCGTGGGAGGACTACGACAAGGCGCTGATCTCGCAGGGCGGCGGCGTGTACCCGCGCAGCGTCCGCTCGATCGAGCTGTCGCCGCGGATCCGCGCCGTGCTGGACATCGAGGAAAGCTCGCTGTCGCCGGAGGAGCTGATGCACCGCATCCTGCTGGCGCCGGTGGACCTGTTCTACAACGGCGGCATCGGCACCTACATCAAGTCGTCGGCCGAGACCCACGCGCAAGTGAAGGACCGCGCCAACGACAACATCCGCGTCAACGGCAACGAGCTGCGCTGCAAGATGGTGGCCGAGGGCGGCAACCTGGGCGCGACCCAGGCCGGCCGCATCGAGTTCGCGCTGGGCGGCGGCCGCATCTTCACCGACGCGATCGACAACTCGGCGGGCGTGGACTGCTCGGACCACGAGGTGAACGCGAAGATGTGGCTGGACGTGGAAATGAACGCCGGCCAGCTGGGCGAGGCGGACCGCAACCGCATCCTGAACGACATGACGGCCGACATCGAACGCCTGGTCCTGCGCGACAACACGCTGCAGACGCACCTGCTGGTGCGCGAGCAGCAGGCCCAGTCCGAGGCGGCGGCGCAGGACGGCTACGCCGCGCTGATCGCCAGCCTGGAGGAGGAGGGCGCGCTGTCGCGCGAACTGGAGCAGCTGCCGACGGTGGCCGAACTGGCGCGCCGCAAGGCCGACAACCGCGGCCTGACCACGCCGGAACTGGCGGTGGTGATCGCCAACGTGAAGAACCGCTACAAGCGCATCCTGTCGGCGTTGCCGCTGACGGACGAGGGCTGGGCCGAGTCGGTGCTGAAGCCGTACTTCCCTGACCTGCTGGTCGCCACCCGCAGCGCGCTGGCGCACCCGCTGGCCAACGCCATCCTGGCCACCGTGCTGGCCAACGAATCGGTGAACCGCTGCGGTCCGCTGATGCTGCGCGAACTGGCCGCCGAGCATGGCGTCGACGAGGCCGACGTGATCCTGGCTTGGGGCCAGGCGTGGTCCGCGCTGAACCTGGCGCCGGTGTTCGAGGCGCTGGACGCGGACGCGCTGAAGGTGCCGCGCGCCGTCTCCATCAGGGTGGACGGCCGCACCCGCGGCCTGCAGCGCGCCGTGATCCAGGGCGTGCTGTCGGTGCCCGCCGAGCAGCTGCGCGCGGCCGGCGGCATCGCCGAGCTGACCCGCCTGTTCGGGCAGCCGGACATGCTGCGCCAGCTGGTGCCGGCCGACGGCCGTTCCGAGGCGGACGGCGTGGCCGGCCTGCGTCCCGGCTTCGCCCACGCCTGGAGGGCGGTCGACGCCATCGAGGCGGTGGCGGCCTTCGTGTTCGCCGCGCTGTCGGTCAAGCGCCCGGCCGGCATGGACCTGCCGGCCTTCCTGCAGGTCGGCCTCGCGCTGCGCCACCAGGCCGGCATCGACACGCTGGAACGCGGCCTGAAGCTGCCCGCGCACAGCCGCTCGCAGGAACAGCTGCGCAGCTACGCGCAGCAGGCGCTGCGCCGCACCCAGCACCGCCTGCTGACGCAAGTGCTGGGCCGCGCCACCAACGGCCATGACGCCGCCGAGGCGGTGGAAGTGGTGACCAACACGCTGGGCCTGTCCGGCTATCCCGCCTCGGCGGACCTGGAACAGGCGATGCTGGACGTGTGGGCGCTGTCCGAGGCGGCCAGCGCCGTGGCGGCGTAAGGCATGGCCGCCGCTGACAACAACGCGCCGCCGGGGCAATTGCCGGCCCCGGTGCGGGCGCTGGCGGAGGCCGATTTCAGCGCCGTCGCGTCGCGCTTCGCGGCGGCCGGCTTCGTCGTGGGGCAACCCGCCGACGGCATCCTGACCATACGCGGCGGCGCCGCCGGCACCGTCCGGCCGGCGGTGCTGGTCTCGGTGGGCGTGCACGGCGACGAGACCGGGCCGATCGAAATCATGGCCTACCTGCTGGACGCGCTGTCGCGCGAGCCGGGGGCGCTGGCGGTGGACCTGATGCTCTGCGTCGGCAACATCGGCGCCATCCGCGCCGGCAAGCGCTTCATCGACGCGGACCTGAACCGCATGTTCCGCGCCGAGCGGGGCACGCTGGCCGGCACCGCCGAAGCGGCGCGCGCCGACGACATGATGGCCGCCACCGACGCCTTCTTCGCCGGCGCCGGCCCGGCGCGCTGGCACCTGGACCTGCACACGGCCATCCGGCCCTCGCACTATCCGGCGTTCGCCATCGTCCCCGAGCTGATCGAGCGGGACGCGCGCGCCACGCTGATAAGCTGGCTGGGCGACGCCGGCATCGGCGCCGTCATCATGAATCCGAAATCGGTGGGCACGTACAGCTATTACGCCGCCGAGCACCACGCGGCGGCGGCGACGACGGTGGAGCTGGGCCGCATCGGCACGCTGGGCCGCAACGACCTGGAGCAGTTCGCCGCCGCCTCGGCGGCGATGGACGCGCTGCTGCGCGGCCGCGCGCCCGCGGTGAAGGGACCGGCGCCGCACGTGTTCAACACGGCGCGGCAAGTGATCAAGCTGAGCGACCAGTTCACCATGGCCTTCGGCAAGGAGACCTGGAACTTCACGCCGCTGCCGCTGGGCGCCGAAATCGCCCGCGACGGCGACACCGTGTACCGGGTCGAGCATGCCGAGGAGCTGGTGGTCTTCCCCAACCCGGACGTTCGCGTCGGCCTGCGCGCCGCGCTGATGGTGGTCCGCGCCGCCTGACATGATCCGGCGCGGCCGCCCGCTGACGGGCCGCCGCGCCGGGTGTATCATCCCCGCACGACTATTCTTCGAAAGGTTGTGCCATGTCCCTAACCATGTACCAGGCTTCCATCCCCGCGTTCGTGCGCGCGCTGAATGTGCTGTCCGCGCTGTTGACGAAAGGCGAGGAGCACGCCGCCGAACACGGCATCGTGCCCGAAATCCTGCTGGGCGCGCGCCTGGCGGACGACATGATGCCGCTGACCGCGCAGGTGCAGCGCGTCAGCGACGCGGCCAAGCTGTGCATCGCGCGCCTGACCGGCGTCGACGCGCCCAAGTTCGAGGACAACGAAACCAGCTTCCAGCAACTGCGGGAGCGCATCGCGAAAACGGTGGCCTTCCTGGAAGGCCTGAGCGAAGCGCAGTTCGAGGGCAGCGATGAGCGCGACGTCACGCTGACCTTCGGCGCCTTCAGCCAGTCCTTCACCGGCCAGGGCTACCTGCTCACCTTCGCGCTGCCGAACTTCTACTTCCACGTCACCACCGCCTACGGCATCCTGCGCGCGCAGGGCGTCAAGATCGGCAAGCTGGATTTCCTCGGCCCCTTCAACTGAGGCCGCGAAGCTCGTCGACCGGCCACACCATCTCCAGCTCCATGCCGATCGACCGCGCCAGGCCGTCCAGGTCCGGAAACAGGGTGGCGTTGGTGATGTTCATGCGGTACAGCGCCTTCATGGCCTCGTCCCGCATGGCCTGCGGCAGCAGGATCTTCTTCAGCAGGGCGCCGCTGTCGCCGTAGTCGAGCAGGATCTCGTCCAGCGGCTTGTCCAGCATGCCGGGCACCACCAGCGTGCCCGATTGCGCCACCAGGCGGCGGTCCATCTCGGTCGGCTCGCCGGTCCAGATGATGGCGTTGGTGTTCGGCTGGAACAGGCGCGTGAAGTTGCCCGGCACGCGCGGGTCGATGCCGTCGCGGTTCATGTCCGGCTTGCCGCGCGGCGCGGCGGCCCACAGCCGCGGCGTGTTGAGCGCGTAGACGGCGGCGTCGCTGGTGGCGTGCTCCAGCGCGAAGAACACCGCCACGAAGGGCGACTTGGTGAAGTCCAGCAGGCGTGTCGGCGCGCCGTGGTGCTGCATCAGCGCCAGGCAGCGCAGCTCGTTGTCCAGCACCGACGGGTCGCCCAGGTAGTTGTGCGCCTTGCGGCGGAAAATGCGGATCGCGCGCTCCTCGCGCAGCCGCCAGCTGTTACGGTCGGGTATGTAGGCGCTCAGGTAGCGCGACAGGGAAGTGAGCAGCGGCCAGCCCGCGTCCTTCTGGCCGCGGAAGGCCCAGCCGTCCAGCTCCGCGATGAGCGTCATGAATTCGTTCCACGTACCGACTTTGACCTCTTCCATTCGCTGTCCTCCCTTGCACCACATTATGCACGGGCCGGGCGTAAAAAAAGGGAAACGCGCCATGCGTTTCCCTTCAGGGGGAGACAACAC
This sequence comes from Pseudoduganella namucuonensis, assembly GCF_900116645.1. GTDB lineage: Bacteria > Pseudomonadota > Gammaproteobacteria > Burkholderiales > Burkholderiaceae_D > Rugamonas > Rugamonas namucuonensis. Next base: position 67,624 of record NZ_FPBO01000025.1, read on the forward strand.
CGCCGCGCTGACTCGCGGCTGTTGTTGTTATTTGGTCGTCAAGTCGACGAGGTCAGATGCGCGGCGCGGCGCACGCGCGGCTGCCGGGTGGTGGCCGGCACGGCCACCGGCGCGCCGGGCGGCGCCGAACTCAAGGCCGACGTGTCGGGCGCGGTGTAGGGGCTGGGGCCCCGGCCCGGCAACCAGCCCAGGATGGCCGCCGTCGCGACGACGCACAGCAGGATCACGGAGCCCGCCGCGCCGATGGCCAAGGGGTGGATGCGGTTGCTGACGGTCGGGATTTTCTGGATGATCGGCATCTTGGGGCTCCGTATTGATGTGGGTCTTATGCGAGGCTTAAGATTAACGATCAGTCACGCCGCAATCTATACATGGCGCTGTATCAAAAGTAAGCAACTGTAACAGGGGCTCCGGCGCAAAATCCTGCTGGCGGCGCGCGGACAGGCCCTATAATCGCTAGGTTTTTTTGACCGAAACCAAGCAGGGCGCGGCGCTACAAGCGGCGCGCGGCTACACCACCATACAAGGAACGCCTGTGACTCAAACCCTGGTCCAGAAATTGACCCGCACCAAGCCGCTCGTGGCGCACGCCGAGGATGGCGAGACCGGCGGCCTGGCGCGCTCCATCGGCCTGTTTCCGCTGACGATGATCGGCGTCGGCGCCACCATCGGCACCGGCATCTTCTTCACGATGGTGGAAGCGGTGCCCAAGGCCGGTCCGGCGGTGATCCTGTCCTTCCTGCTGGCCGCCATCACGGCCGGCCTGACCGCGCTGTGCTACGCCGAACTGTCGTTCCGCATTCCCGCCGCCGGTTCCTCGTATTCCTTCGCCTACGCCACGGTGGGCGAGTTCATGGCCTTCATCATGGCCGCCTGCCTGCTGCTCGAATACGGCCTGGCGGCCAGCGCCACGGCCATCGGCTGGTCCGATTACCTGAACAACTTCCTCACCAACGCCTTCGGCTGGCACATACCGGACGCGCTGAAAAAGCCCATGATCGTCTCCGGCAAGACCGGCGTGGAGTTCAACCTCGGCCACATCAACCTGCCGCCCATGCTGCTGGTGGGGCTGTGCTGCTTCCTGCTGGCGCGCGGCGCCAGGGAGTCGGCCACCACCAACGCGCTGATGGTGCTGGTCAAGCTGGCCATCCTGGTGTTCTTCGTGGCGATCGCCTTCTCGGGCTTCGACGCGGCCAACTTCACGCCCTTCTTCAATATGGACAACAGCAAGAACATGGCCGGCATGGCCGGCGTGACGGCCGCCGCGGGCACCGTGTTCTTCTCCTTCATCGGCCTGGACACCGTGGCGACGGCGGGCGAGGAGGTGAAGAACCCCAAGCGCAACGTGCCGGTCGGCATACTCAGCGCGCTGCTGATCGTGACCGTGTTCTACCTGCTGGTGGCGGTGGCGGCGGTGGGCGCGCAGCCGGCGGCCATGTTCGAAGGCCAGGAGGCCGGGCTGTCGGTGATCCTCCAGAACGTGACCGGCAAGGCATGGCCCGCGCTGGTGCTGTCGGCCGGGGCGGTGGTGTCGGTGTTCAGCGTGACGCTGGTGACGATCTACGGCCAGACGCGCATCCTGTACGCGATCTCGCGCGACGGGCTGATACCGAGGATCTTCCAGAAGGTGAACCCGCGCACCTCGGCGCCGGTCGGCAACACGGTCATCGTGTCGATCGTGGTCGGCCTGGTGGCCGGGATGGTGGACTCCACCTTCCTGTGGGACATGGTCAGCATGGGCACGCTGACGGCGTTCATCGTGGTGTCGATCGCGGTGCCGGTGATGCGCAACAAGGACAAGATCGCCGGCGTCGTCACCGGCAAGGGCGGCTTCCGCGTGCCCTTCGGCCCCTACGTGATCCCGGGGCTGAGCATTTTCGCCTGCCTGTACATCATGCGCGACCTGTCGGCCACCACCTTCCGCATCTTCTTCATCTGGATGGTGGCCGCGGTGCTGACTTACCTCCTCTACGGCATGCGCAACTCGCGCCTGAACAAGCCGTAGCGGATGGCTTGCGGCGGCTTAGTAGTTGAAGTGCACAGCCCGGCGAACGCCGGGTTTCTTTTTGAGCAGCGACAGCGCTTCCAGGTCGGCCAGGGTGCGGTCCACGGAGGGCATCAGGCAGATACGGGCTGCGATGGCGGCGGCGCCGACGACGGCGGTTAAGAGGGCGATCAGTTCCATGGCTAACTCCTTTTGGCTGGTTGTTGAAGTCAAGTATAGGTGCCCTGACGCCATAACAAAACTTTTCATTTGTGATGCATGGCATTCACAATTTATATAACTAGACTTGCGAATGGCTAGCGATGGCGGTGCTTGCGGTATCATTGATAGCCTTAGAGCAATTGTGATCTGGAGCGGGACATGTCTTTGCGCATCAAACTGATGTTGGCGCTGCTGCTGACGGGCCTGGCGGCCGTGGCGATGGTGGGGGGCCTCACCTATGTCAGCGTCAATTCCAAGTTCGACACGATCCGGCAGAAGCAGGCGGGCGAGCACTTCCACCATTTCATGACGGCCTATCTGGCCAAGTATGGCGACTGGCAAACCGCCATCGCCACCGAATCGTTCGACCGTTTCGTGCAGCGCACGGAGCTTGAGCAGGGCCCGCCGGACGGCGAGCGCGCCAGCGACATGCTGGACCGGATGCCGCCCGCGATCGACATGCAGTCGCATGGCGCGCCGGCGCCCGACGCCGGCCAACCGGCCGCGCAGCCGCCCGCGCAGTCCCCGTCGCGCGGCTATGGCGCGCGTCCCCGGCCACCGGCCGACGAGGCGGCGCGGGACGGCGCTCCACCGCCGCGCCGCGACGGGACGCGGCCGGACCCGCGCGATGGCGCCGGCCCCCAGGACCGTATGCGGCCGCCGCCCAGGGACGGGGACGGCGCCTATTCTCCGCAGGATGGCACGCGGCAGCCGCCATCGGACGGCACGCGCCCCCCGCCGCAGGATGGCACGCGTCCCCCGCCACGGGACGGCGCGTACTCGCCGCAGGATGGCATGCGTCAGCCGCCACCCGACGGCGCGCGGCCTCCGCCGCGCGACGGCATGCGCCAGCCGCCGGAAGGCGGCCGTCCACCGCCGCCGGATGGCATGTACCCGCGGGATGGCGCCCGCCCACGGCCACCCGAGGGCGAGCGGCCGTCGCTGGATGGCCAGCGCGGCGCCGAGGGCCCGCAACAGGCTTTCCCGCGCATCCGGCGCGCCGCCTACGACACGCCGGCCGACACCCGCGCCGCCATCGTCAGCGACACGCCACGCGCCGCGGCCGCGCTGGCCGACAGCCCTCCGCCGCAAGAGCCGCCACGGGCCGGCGACGACCAGCCGCCGCGTGACGGCCGCCCGCCGCGCGACGGCCGGCCTCCCCGCGACGACGGCCGCGATAACCGCCGCGGCCCGCCGCCCTTCCGCTTCGTGCTGGCCGACCAGGACTACAAGGTGCTGCTGGGCGCCGGCCTGTACACTGTCGGCACCGAGCTGCCCGAGGCGGCGCGCGGGAAAACGCGGCCCATCGTCGTCAACGGCAAGCAGGTCGCCCACGTGTCGGCCGAGGGCGTGGTCACGCCGAGCAAGCAGGAACTGGAGTTCCTGGACGCGATGCAGTCCTCGCTGATGGCGGGCGCCGCCAGCGCCGCCGCCCTGGCCCTCGGCCTGGGCCTGCTGCTGAGCCGTGGCCTGAGCGGACGCCTGAGCAGCCTCACGGGCGCGGTGCGCGCCATGCAGGGCGGCTCGCTGCGCCAGCGGGTGCCGGCGCACGGCAAGGACGAGGTGGCCGCGCTGGCCAGCGCCTTCAACGACATGAGCGAACAGCTGGCCCGCAGCCACGAGGAATTGAAGGCCTCGCACCAGACCATCCTGGAACAGGCGGAGCAGCTGAAGGAGCTGAGCATCCGCGACGCGCTCACCAGCCTGTACAACCGCCGCCACTTCGACGAGCATGCCTGCACGCTGTACAACCAGGCGGTGCGCCACAAGCGTCCGCTCAGCCTCGTGATCGGCGACATCGACTTCTTCAAGAAGATCAACGACAACTTCTCGCACGCCACCGGCGACGCCGTGCTGCGCCACGTGGGCGCCATCCTGCGCAAGCACGTGCGCCTGAGCGACCTGGTGGCGCGCTACGGCGGCGAGGAGTTCGTGCTGGCGCTGCCGGAAACCGACTTGCCGCAGGCCGCCGCGCTGTGCGACAAGCTGCGCAAGCTCATCGAGTCCCATCCCTGGCACGAGGTCCATCCGGACCTGAAGGTCACCATGAGCATGGGGGTGTACGCCGACTACGCGGTGGGCACGGCCGAGGCCATGCTGCAAAAGGCCGACGAGCTGCTGTACCGCGCCAAGGAGGCGGGCCGCAACCGCGTCTGCCACGCCTAGCCGCCCGGGGCCCAGCTTGGCCCATGCCCGCCCGCGCGCCCCAACATGGGGCGCCGCGTCAACCTTCTCGATATGAAAAGCACCATCATGGTGCGAAATCCATTCCCCTTATCGTGCCGCTCCCAGCGCCGTCCCCTGGGCGGCCGCTGGCACGCCGTTTGCATGACAAGTCGCAGCGGGAGGCGCAGCGGACCACGGGTCGGCGAGACGCCTCTGAGCATGGAAGCTAGGGTTCCGGTCGCCGTCGCGCGATGCCTGGTCCGAGAGCAGCCGGCTCCGTCCCATTAAGGCGACGGGGCTCCACGGAGGGATAAAAGCCCGGGAGGTCATCACCACGCGTGATGCTCGCCTCCCGTCCTTTTACTCATTCGGGAGCCAACCATGCAATCACGCCTGCAATTCAGCCCATTCCTGCGCATCGCCGCCGCATCGCTGTTATCCCTCACGCTGGGCCTGGGCGCCCCCCGCGCGGCGCACGCCGAAGTCAAGGTGGGCCTGTCCGACTGGCCGGGCTGGGTGGCCTGGTACGTGGCCGACCAGAAGGGCTACTTCAAGAAGCACGGCGCCAAGGTCAAGCTGGTCTGGTTCGCCAACTACACCGACTCCATCGCCGCGCTGTCCGCCGGCCAGCTGGACGCCAATTCGCAAACCTGGTCCGACACCATGACGCCGCTGGCCAAGGGCGTGCCCGTCAAGACCATCCTCGTCAACGACAACTCCGCCGGCAACGACGCGCTGATGGTGAGCGCGAAGATCAAGTCGATCGCGGACCTGAAGGGCAAATCCGTCGCGCTGGAGCAGTTCAGCATCTCGCACTTCGTGCTGGCCAACGCGCTGGCGCGCAACGGCATGGGCATGAAGGACGTGAAGGTGGTCAACCTCACCGCCGGCGACGCCGCCTCCGCCTTCATGGCCGGCCGGGTGGACGCCGCCGTGGTGTGGAACCCCTGGGTCTCGCGCATCGAAACCAGCGGCAAGGGGCGCGCGTTGTTCACCTCCAGGGACATGCCCGGCCTGGTGCCGGACCTGCTGGTCGCGCACGGCAAGGCGCTGGGCGACCCGGCCAAGCGCGCCGAGCTCGTGGGCATGATCCGCGCCTGGCTGGACACCGAACAGTTCATCCGCACCAACCCTGCCGAGGCGGTGCGCATCATGTCCAAGGTGGTCGGCATGAAGCCGGACGAGTACCAGGTCTTCATGCCCGGCACGCGCTTCTTCGGCGCCGCCGACGTCGGCGCGGCGCTGGACGCGGGCAAGCCGCAGTCGCTGGTGGCGGTCGGCCCCGTCATCCACAAATTCCTCAGCGAGAACAAGCTGGTGGATGGCGCGGTCGATTACGCCAAGGGCGTGGACGCCACGCTGCTGGCCGACGCGCTGAAGAAGTAAGCCATGCGCGATTCCCACTCCGACAGCCCGGGCGCGCCCGCGCGCGCGACACGCAACCGCCGCTCGCCGTGGGCGGTGCGCGGCGGCCTGCCGCGTTCCAGCGCGCTGGCGCTGGCGCTGCTCGGCTTCCTGCTGCCCTTCATCGCGTGGACCGCCTTGTCCACCAGCGGCTGGGTCGACCCCGTGTTCCTGCCCACGCCGATGAAGGTGCTGCTGTGCGTGCGGGACTGGCTGTTGGTGGACAACCTGCTGGGCGACATCGGCGTCAGCATGGGCCGCGTGTTCGGCGGCTTCCTGCTGTCCGCCGCCGTGGCCCTGCCGCTGGGCGTGACGCTGGGCGCCTACGCCCCGGTGCGCGCGCTGCTGCAGCCGCTCACGGACTTCAGCCGCTACCTGCCCGCCGTCGCCTTCATCCCGCTCATCATGCTGTGGGTGGGCATCGATGAAAGCGCCAAGGTGGCGGTGGTGGTGGTGGGCGCCTTTTGCCAGATGGTGCTGCTGATCGCCGACGACATCGCCCGCGTGCCCGACGCCCCCATCGAGGCCGCCAAGACCATGGGCGCCACCGACGGCGAGGTGGTGCAGCACGTGCTGATCCCCGCCGCCCGTCCCGCCATGCTGGACACGCTGCGCTCCATGATGGGCCTGTGCTGGACCTACCTGGTGGTGGCCGAACTGGTGGCCGCCAATTCCGGCCTGGGCTACTCCATCCTGAAGGCGCAGCGCTTCCTCCAGACCGACAAGATCTTCGCCGGCATCCTGCTGATCGGCCTGGTGGGCCTGCTCACCGACCAGGCCTTCCGCTGGCTGCACCGGCGCGCCTTCCCCTGGCACCACCTGCGGAGCTGAACATGAAAACCGCCATCGACATCAAGATCGGCATCCGCCATCTCGACAAGCACTACGGCGCCGGCGCGCGCCGCACGCACGCGCTGCGCGACGTCTGCCTGGACATCGCCGCCGGCGAATTCGTCACCCTGGTGGGCGCGTCCGGCTGCGGCAAGTCCACCTTGCTGCGCACCCTGGGCGGCCTGGAGGAATACGCCGAGGGCGACATCGTCTGCAATGGCGCCAGCGTGGACGGCCCCGGCCCGGACCGCGCCATGGTGTTCCAGAGCTACAGCCTGTACCCCTGGCTCACCGTCACGCAGAACATCAAGTTCTGCCGCCGCCTGAAGCACCACCGCGAGGATGCCACCTCGGCCGACGTGGAAATGGCGGCCGGCCGGGCCGAGGCGCTGGTGGCGCTGATGGGCCTGGGCCACGTGGCGCACGCCTATCCGGCCGAACTGTCCGGCGGCATGCGGCAGCGCGTGGCGATCGCCCGCGCGCTGATGATGCGGCCCGACGTGCTGCTGATGGACGAGCCCTTCGGCGCGCTCGACGCGCAAACGCGCGAAGTGATGCACGACCTGATACGCCACGTCTACCTGCTGGAAAAGACCACCGTGGTCTTCGTCACGCACGACGTGGAGGAGGCGATCTACCTCGGCCAGCGCGTGGTGGTGATGGCGCCGCGTCCCGGCCGCATCGACTCCATCATCGACATCCCCTTCGGCGCGCGGCGCACGCAGGAACTCAAGCTGGCGCCGGAATTCACGGACCTCAAGCGCCAGGTGCTGGAGCGCATCCGCGCCACGTCCGGCATGCGGACCGACCTGGAACAGCTGGAAAAACTGACACGCAACATCACCCTATCCGGAGACTGACATGACTGAGAACAAGAACACGCTGTGGACCGAGACGGTGCCCGGCGGCGGCCACTGGTCCTACCGCATACGGCGCGGCACCACGCTGCGCTTCACGGACCTGGAGGGCGGCGCCAACGTCGCCATCCTGCTGTACCGCGCCGACGAGCGCCTGGAGCGCCTGAACCTGCAGGACACGCTGAAAGCCCAGCACACCGCCCACCTCACCGCCGGCAACGTGCTGTACTCGGACATGGGCCGCATCCTGGCCTCCATCGCCGCCGACACCGTGGGCTGGCACGACCCGCTGTGCGGCGTGTCCGACGCGGCGCTGGTGCGCGCCCGCCACGGGGACAAGCGCTACCAGGAACACCGCAACGCCATGCACCGCAACGGCAAGGACAGCCTGCTGATCGAGATCGGCAAATGGGGCCTGGGCCTGCGCGACCTGGTCCCCAACGTGAACCTGTTTTCCAAGGTGACGGTGGATGCAGAGGGCCGCTTCCACTACGTGCCCGGCAACTCGCGCAAGGGCGACAGCGTGGACCTGCGCTTCGAGATGGACACGCTGCTGGCGCTGTCCACCGCGCCGCATCCGCTCGATCCCGCGCCCGAATACGCGCCGAAGAAGGTGTCCATCGAGGCGTGGGAATCCGGCGTCGCGCCGGCGGACGACATCTGCCGCCTGTCCTGCCCCGAGAACGGGCGCGGCTACCACAACACCGAACTCGCCCACCGATAGGAGACCGGCATGACCACACTGCTCGAAAGCCCCCGCGATTCCGCCAGCGCCGTCCTGGACCACTACCTGCCGGCCGGCGAACCATGGCTGCACAAGGTGAAGCGCGGCCAGGTGCTGCGCATCGTCGACCTGGAAGGCAACCAGGCGGTCGACACCATCTTCTACAACGCCGCCGACACCGCCGAGAGCTACAGCGTGACGGACACCCTGCAGCGCCAGGGCGGCATCTACCTGAGCACCGGTTCGGTGCTGTACTCGAACCGCGGCCGCGCCATGCTGAGCATCGTGGCCGACACCTGCGGCCGGCACGACACGCTGGGCGGCGCCTGCGCCGCCGAGAGCAACACGGTGCGCTACGCCGCGCAGAAGAAGTTCATGCACAGCTGCCGCGACAACTACCTGCTGGCGCTGGCGCACGCCGACATCGGCATGGGCAAGCGCGACATCGCGGCCAATGTGAACTTCTTCATGAACGTGCCGGTGACGCCTGAGGGCGGACTGAGTTTCGAGGACGGCCTGTCCGCGCCCGGCAAGTACGTGGAGCTGCGCGCCGAGATGGACGTGCTGGTGCTGGTCTCGAACTGCCCGCAGCTGAACAACCCGTGCAACGCCTACAACCCCACGCCCGTGCGCTTCGTGATCTGGGACGAACAATGACAAAGCTGAACAAGATACTGATCGCCAACCGCGGCGAGATCGCCTGCCGCATCATCCGCACCGCGCGCGGCATGGGCATACGCACGGTGGCGATCTACTCCGAGGCGGACGTGGAGTCGCTGCACGTGCGCCTCGCCGACGAGGCGGTGTGCGTGGGACCGGCCGCGGCGTCGGCCAGCTACCTGGCCACGGAGCGGGTGCTGGAGGCGGCGCGCGCCACCGGCGCGCAGGCCATCCATCCGGGCTATGGCTTCCTGAGCGAGAACGCGGCGTTCGCCGAGGCCTGCGCGGAGGCCGGCATCCGTTTCATCGGCCCCACGCCGCACCAGATGCGCGAGTTCGGCCTGAAGCACACGGCGCGCGCGCTGGCGCAGCGGGCGGACGTGCCGCTGCTGCCCGGCACCGGCCTGCTGGACGACGCGCGGGACGCGCTGGCGCAGGCCGAGCGCATCGGCTATCCGGTGATGTTGAAGAGCACCGCCGGCGGCGGCGGCATCGGCATGCGCCTGTGCCGCGACGCGGCCGAGCTGGAGGCGGCGTACGCGTCGGTGCTGCACCTGTCCGAGAACAACTTCAAGAACAGCGGCATCTACCTGGAAAAGTTCGTGGAGAACGCGCGCCACGTGGAGGTGCAGATCTTCGGCGACGGGCGCGGCAACGTGGTGTCGCTGGGCGAGCGCGATTGCTCGGTGCAGCGCCGCAACCAGAAGGTGATCGAGGAGACGCCGGCGCCGGGACTGGACGACGCCACGCGCGCGGCCCTGGCCTCGACGGCGGTGCGGCTGGCGAGCGCCATCTCCTACCTGTCCGCCGGCACGGTGGAGTACGTGCTGGACGCCGACAGCGGCGCCTTCTACTTCCTGGAGGTGAACACGCGCCTGCAGGTGGAGCACGGCGTGACGGAAGCGGTGTTCGGCGTCGACCTGGTGGAGTGGATGATACGCGCGGCCATGCCGGGCTTCGAGCTGCCGCCGCAGGACAGCCTGCGAAGCAGCGGCCACGCGATGCAGCTGCGCGTGTACGCGGAGGATCCGAACAAGAACTTCCAGCCCTCGTCCGGCGTGCTGACGCAGGCGGCCTTCGCGCCCGGCCTGCGCGTGGACACGTGGATCGAGCGTGGCGTCACCGTGAGCCCGTTCTACGATCCCCTGCTGGCCAAGCTGATCGTGCACACCGCCACGCGCGGCGAGTCCATCGCCGCGCTGTCGTCGGCCTTGCTGGACACGCGCATCGACGGCATCGAAACCAACCTGGGCTACCTCGGCACCATCCTCGCCTATCCGGCGTTCACCGAGGGCAAGCAGATCACGCGCATGCTGGCGGGCATGCCCTACCATCCGCGCACGGTGGAAGTGCTGGAGGGCGGCATCCAGACCACGGTGCAGGACTACCCGGGCCGCCTCGGCCTGTGGGCGGTCGGCATTCCGCCGTCCGGTCCGATGGACTCCTACGCGCACCGCTACGCCAACCGCTTGCTGGGCAACGGCGACGACGCCGCCACGCTGGAGATGACGCTGCAGGGCGCGACGCTGGCGTTCAACTGCGACAGCGTGGTCGCGCTGGCCGGCGCCGACATGAACGCCACCCTGTCCGGGCCGGACGGCAAGCGCCGCCTGGCCAGCTGGCGGGCGCACCCGGTGAAGGCGGGCGAAACGCTGCGCTTCGGCGCCATCGACGGCGCGGGCCTGCGCGGCTACGTCGCCTTCGCGGGCGGCATCGACACGCCGGAATACCTGGGCAGCCGCGCCACCTTCACGCTGGGCCAGTTCGGCGGCCATGGCGGCCGGGCGCTGCGCGGCGGCGATGTGCTGAAGCTGCGTGCGGCGCGGGCGCCGCACGCGCCAGCCGCCGCCATTCCCGCGGCGCTGTCGGCGGCGGTTCCCGCGTACAGCCACGCCTGGGAAATCGCCGTCCACTACGGCCCCCACGGCGCGCCGGACTTCTTCACCGACGACGACATCGCCATGTTCTTCGGCACCGACTGGCAGGTGCACTTCAACTCCAGCCGCACCGGCGTGCGCCTGGTCGGCCCCAAGCCGCGCTGGGCGCGCACGGACGGCGGCGAGGCGGGCCTGCACCCGTCCAACATCCACGACAACGCCTACGCCATCGGCTCGGTCGACTTCACCGGCGACATGCCCGTGATCCTCGGCCCGGACGGCCCCAGCCTGGGCGGCTTCGTCTGCCCGGCCGTGATCGTGTCGGCCGACCTGTGGAAGATGGGCCAGTTGAAACCCGGCGACACCGTGCGCTTCATCCGCGTGACGGTGGAGCAGGCCGCCGCGATGCGCGGCGCGATGGAGGCGGTGTTCGATGATCCCGCCGCCGAAGCCGAAGCCGAAGCGGCCTTGGCCCCCGTATTCGCGCCGCCGAAGACCGCCGCGGGCGAGGCCGCGCCCGCGGTCGCCGGCCGCGCCACGTGCCCGGACGGCACGCCCGTGCTGTACCGCCGCGCCGGCGACGACTATCTGCTGGCCGAATTCGGCGACATGGTGCTCGACATCGAGCTGCGCTTCCGCGTCCACGCGCTGATGCTGGCCATCGAGGCCGCGCGCCTGCCGGGCGTGATCGACCTCACCCCCGGCATCCGCTCGCTGCAAGTCCACTTCGACCACCGCCGCCTGCCGGCCGCGCGGCTGATCGAGCGGATCGACGCCTTGCTCGCCCAGCAGCCGCCGGTGGACGAGATGGTCGTGCCGTCCCGCATCGTGCACCTGCCGCTGGCCTGGAACGACGAGCAAACCCGCCTCGCGATCCAGAAGTACCAGACCACGGTGCGTCCGGACGCGCCCTGGTGCCCCAGCAACATCGAATTCATCCGCCGCATCAATGGCCTGGACAGCGTGCAGGAGGTGTACGACGTGCTGTTCAACGCCAGCTACATGGTGCTGGGCCTGGGCGACGTGTACCTCGGCGCGCCGGTCGCCACGCCGGTCGATCCGCGCCACCGCCTGGTGACGACCAAGTACAACCCGGCCCGCACCTGGACCCCGGAGAACGCGGTCGGCATTGGCGGCGCCTACCTGTGCGTGTACGGCATGGAAGGGCCGGGCGGCTACCAGTTCGTCGGCCGCACGGTGCAAATGTGGAACCGCTACCGCCAGACCGCCAGCTTCCGCGACGGCAAACCGTGGCTGCTGCGCTTCTTCGACCAGATCCGCTTCCACGAGGTGAGCGAGGCGCAGCTGCTGGAGCACCGCCGCGACTTCCCGCTGGGGCGCTTCGACATCCGCATCGAGGAAACCACGTTCTCGCTGGCCGACTACCGGCGCTTCCTGGCCGCCGAGCGGCCGTCCATCTCGGCGTTCAAGCAAAAGCAGCAGGCCGCCTTCGAGGCCGAACGCGAACGCTGGGGCAGCGCGCCGGCCGACTACGTGGGCGAGGCGGTGGCCTCGGCCGACGCCGTGGCCGAGCTGCCGCGGGGCAGCCGCTACATGTCCGCCGTGGTGCCGGGCAGCGTGTGGAAGGTTGTCGCGCAGCCCGGCGACACGCTGGCCGAGGGCGACCTGGTCGCCATCCTGGAATCGATGAAGATGGAAATCCCGCTGCGCGCGCCCGCCGCCGGCGTGCTCAGTTCCTGGCTGGTCAGCGAAGGAAAGCCGGTGGAAGCCGGACAGCACGTGGCCATTTTCGTGGAGGCCGACCAGCCATGAACGCATACCAACACACCGCACACCCACTCAAGGAGCAAGCCATGCCGCATCGCAGCCCTAAACTGAACCCGAGTCATATCGCCCTCGCCGCCGCGGCCCTCGCCGTATGCGCCGGCCTGCACACCGGCGCAGCGCTGGCCGAGGAGGCCGCCGCGCCCGCGCTCACCGCCCACGTGGACCTGGTGAGCCGCTACGTCCTGCGCGGCATCACCTCGACCTACGGGCCGGGCGCGCCGCTGGGCAACGCGGGGGCGGACGCGCCGGAGTCGGACCGCGCCGCCCTGCAGTGGGGCGCGGACTGGAGCCACCCGTCCGGCTACTACCTGGGCTACTTCGGCTCCACCGTCAACTACTCCTACCGCCGCCTGGGCCAGTCCTACTCCGACCGCAGCGTCGCCAGCTTCCAGTCCGCGAAATCGGTCGAGAACGACCTGTATGGCGGCTATAACGGCAAGGCCGGCGACATCGGCTACACCGTCGGCGCGACCGGCTACGTCTACATCAACGGCAAGCACGCCGACGCCATCGAGACCAAGCTGGCGCTGAGCTACGACGCCTTCACGCTGGCCGCGCAAACGCTGCTGGAGGACGTGGTGTGGGGTAACAGCGGCGACACCTACTGGACGCTGAACTTCAGCAAGCCGCTGCCGTACGAGCTGGCGCTGACCGCCTCGCTGGGCTACTACAGCTACGGCAAGGAGGGCAAATACCTGGGCACGCGCGACACCGCCATGGGCGTCAATTGCGCCGCCGGCGAAAGCTTCTTCACCAACGGCTGCCTGGCGGGCGGCCGTCCCGTGTCGGGGGCCTTCCGCCACCTGATCATCGGCGTCACGCGGCCGATCGGCGCGACGGGCCTGACGTGGGGCGTGCAGGCCATCCTGGGCGGCAAGAACCGCTACGGCGTTGAACAGAAGAACCAGCTGCTCGCCACGCTGAGCTACGGCATATAAGGGGATGGACATGGATCTCACGATAGAAGGATTACGCCGCCAGTACGAAGCGGGCACGCTGCTGCCCAGCGAGTGCGTCGAGCGGGTGCTGGCGCGCGTGGCGGACGCGGGCCGCGACGAGGTATGGATTTCGCGCGTTCCGGGGCAGCGCCTGCTCGAGCAGGCGCGCGCGCTGGACCGGCTGCTGGCCGGGGAGGGCGCGGCGGCGCTGGAGCGCCTGCCGCTGTTCGGCGTGCCGTTCGCGGTGAAGGACAATATCGACGTGGCGGGCATGCCCACCACCGCTGCCTGTCCCGCCTTCGCCTACACGCCCGAAGCCTCCGCCACCGTGGTGGAGAAGCTGCTGGCGGCGGGGGCGCTGCTGGTCGGGAAGACCAACCTGGACCAGTTCGCGACCGGCCTGGTGGGCACGCGCTCGCCCTACGGCGCGGTGCGCAACGCGCGCCATCCGGAACACGTGTCCGGCGGCTCAAGCGCCGGTTCCGCCGTGGCGGTGGCGCTGGGCCTGGTGAGCTTTTCGCTGGGGACCGACACGGCGGGCTCGGGCCGCGTGCCGGCGGGCCTGAACAACATCGTGGGCCTCAAGCCCACGCCCGGCCTGCTCAGCACGCGCGGCGTGGTGCCGGCCTGCCGCACGCTCGATTGCGTTTCCGTCTTCGCCGCCACCGTGGCGGACGCGTGGGCGGTCACGCGCGCGGCGGCGGGCTATGACGCCGCGGAGCCTTATTCGCGCAAGGTGCCGATGGCCGGCGTGCGGCGGCGCGGCTACCGCGTCGCGGTGCCCGCCCAGCTGGAGTTCTACGGCGACGCGGCCGCCGAACGGGCGTTCGCCGAGAGTCTGGAACGGCTGGCCGCCCATCCCGGCTGCACGGTCGAGCGCATCGACTACACGCCGTTCCGCGAAGCCGCGCTGCTGCTGTATCAGGGGCCCTGGGTCGCCGAGCGGCGCGCCGCCGTCGGCGACTTCTTCGAGGCGCGCCGCGCGGAGATGGACCCCACCGTGGCCGGCATCATCGCCCAGGCGGACAAGTTCAGCGCTACGGACGCCTTCAACGGCCAATACCGCCTCGCCGAACTGCGCCGCGCGGCGGAAGAGCGGCTGCGGACTTGCGACCTGCTGCTGGTCCCCACCGCGCCGACCATGCCGACGATCGCGGCGGTGCGGGCCGAGCCCGTGCTGCGCAATTCGGAGCTGGGGCACTACACCAACTTCGTCAACTTCTTCGACATGGCGGCCATCGCGGTGCCGGCCGCGGGACGCGACGACGGCCTGCCGTTCGGCGTCACGCTGATCGGCCGCGCGGGGGCGGACCACATGCTGGCCGCGGCGGCGCAGGAACTGATGCCGCTGTGGGCCGGCGCCGAGTCGGGCAGCGCCGGGGCCGGCGCACCGGTCGCGGGATCGCCGCTGCCGCTGTCGGAACCGGGCGTGCTGCTGGCGGTCGTGGGCGCCCACCTGGAAGGCCAGCCGCTGAACTGGCAGCTGCTGGAGCGCGGCGGCCGCAAGGTCGCTTCCACGCGCACGCAGTCGTGCTACCGCCTGTACGCGCTGCCCGGCACCACGCCCCCCAAGCCCGGCCTGGCGCGGGTGGCGGAGCGGGGCGCCGCGATCGAAGTGGAGGTGTGGGAGCTGCCGTTGCGCGCGTTTGGCGCCGTGGTGGCCGAGGTCCCCGCGCCGCTGGGCATAGGCTCGCTGGAACTGGCCGACGGCAGCTGGGTGAAAGGCTTCATCTGCGAACCGCTGGCATTGGAGGGCGCGCAGGACATCACACAACACGGCGGCTGGCGCGCCTATCTGGCCACCCGTTGAAAAGGAGAACAGTCATGACCAGGAACGGCATGCTGCAATCGCTATGGAAGCTGCTGCGCGGCGCGGTGCTGATGATCGCGAGCCACCCGCGCGGACGCAACCCGCGAGACCCGGCTTAAAGGGCGGAGCCGGTCCGCCGCTCGCCATCCGAGCTATCAGGTGCGGACATCGCGCACGATGGCCACGCTATGGACGATGATCTTGTCCGCGTCCGCCTGCAGCAGGCGGATGCGGCGCTGGACCAGGGGCCAGCCTGTCCAGGGCACGGCCGTCTCGCCGGGCGCCGGGCCTTCGGCCGGCAATTCGATGTCGTCGCCGGGCTGCGCGCCGTGCTGCGCCAGGGCGCGCGCCAGCGTGCGGCAAACCCGGCCGTGGCTGTGCGCCAGCATGGCGTTGACCGCCTCCGCCGGAATGTCCCGCGCGTGCCGGCGCAGGATGGCGCGCAGCGCCGCCACGTGCGCCACCAGCAGGTAGTTCTGCACGATGAACAGGTTGATGTCCTCGGCCGCGCGCCGCTTGCTGGCCGGCTCGTCGAGCATGCGCCCCAGCGCGCCGCTCAGCTCGGCGAGGCTGTCCATCAGGCGCTTGCGGTCGATGCGGTAGCGGAAGTCGTTGCGGCATTTCCCCTGCAGCAGCTCGAAGCTGGACTGCATGTAACGCAGGTTCATGGCCAGCACCTGCCGGATCAGCCGCGGCAGCGACTGGTATTCCCAGTTCGGCAGCACGAAGCTGAACACGGTCGCCACCGCCGCGCCGATGAAGGTGTCCACCAGGCGCTCGGTGATCAGGTCCGCGTTCCCGGGCGCCATCAGGTGCATTTGCAGCAGGATCATGATGCTGACCGAGATGGCCGCGTAGCGGTAGCGCAGGTAGATGAAGGTGGGCGTGGCCACGGTGGACAGGATCAGCAGGCCGACGATCACCGGCGTGTAGTTCAGGAAGCGCAGTATCAGCGCCGTGATCACGCAGCCGATGATGGTGCCGACGATGCGGTCGGCGCGGCGCTGCTTGGTCATGCTGAAGCTGGGCTTGAGGATGATCACGATGGTCAGCACGATCCAGTAGCTGTGCGCCGCGTACGGCAGCGTGTTCGCCACCACCAGGCCCGTGGTGATCGCCAACGCCACCCGCAGCGCGAAGCGGAACACGGGCGAATCCGGGCGCAGGTGCGACAACATCAATTGCAGCTCGTAGCGCTGCTGCGACAGGAAGGGCTGCATGTCCGCGTCCACCCAGAACGGCGTGCCCTCGTATTCATTCTGGCTGGCCACGTGCAGTTCGCCCGCCATGCGGATGATGGCGCGGATCTTGTTGCGCTGCGCGCGCAGCACGGCCAGCGCCTCCTGTTTCGGCTTGCCGGTGTCGATCTCCCCCCGCAGCGCGAGGATATGGCCCTCCAGCGCGTCCAGTTCCGCCTCGTAGCCGATGGCGGGGAAGGAGGGCCGCTTGCGCGTGACCGCGTAGCCGACCGACTCGATGTCGCGCGCGGCCTTGTACGCCAGCGCGCGCAGCGTTTGCAGCACGGGCGAGTCGGCGAAGTGCGTCCGCAGCAGGGCGTAGTCGGTGTGGGTGGACAGCACCAGTTCGTACAGGTCCAGCATGCAGACGTGGATCTGCACCACGATCGCGTCCTTGCGGTTCTGGTGGCTGCGCAGTATCAGGTCGCGCGAGGCCTGCTGGCGGTCGGCCAACTGGCCCTGGTGGCGTATCAGCTTGTTGAACTGTTCGGTGAGGTTGTGGCGCGTGTCGTAGAAATCGGCCTTGATGTCGATGTAGGCCGCCAGCTCGAACAGCGCCTCGGCCAGCACCTGCTGCTTGATGCGGTGGCGCAGCAGCCAGGCGATGGCCATCGCGTAGGCGAGATAGGCCACGCCGCCCAGCAGGAACAGGCCGGTGTGGATGAGGGACTCGCGCGCCGTCATCACGTGTTCCATCGACATGGTCATGATGAACAGCGCGGCCAGCTGCAGCGGCATGGACTTCTTCCCGTACACCACCATCATGCAGGCGAGGAAGCTGACCAGCACCAGCATGGCCATCAGCAGCCACGGCACCGGCCCGCACAGGCTGATGACGAGCGTGACGGCGGTGCACAGCAGCACCGAGGCCAGCATCTCGTTGAATTTGTGGCGCAGGGGGCTGGGCATGTCCATCAGCGCGGTGCACAGGGCGCCGATGCAGACGGTCATGGCGGTGGCCATGTCGGCGAATCGCAGGGCGATCAGCGTCACGCCCACCAGGCCGGCGCCGAAGCGCAGGCCGAGGTGGAAGTAATGGCTATGGAAGAAGGTGCGCGGGTTGAGGGCGTAGTGCAAGTCAGAACACCGACAGGACCGGGTAGCGGCGCCATTCCGGCTCCGCGTGGCGTTCGCCGTTGTGGAAAATGAAGTGCAGCACGGCGTCCTGGTCGGACAGCAGCGCAGGGTTGGCCAGCTTCCACGCCCCGAACTTCGCCTTCAGTTCCGGTTCGCTCTCCAGCATGTCCAGCGCCAGGTCCTCGAACACGTAGTCGGAGAAGGCTTCCTTCTTTTCCAGCACGCTGTTGAAGAAACCCCAGCGGAAGAAGCTGTCGTGCGCCAGCGGTTCCAGCGTCTCCACGGCGTAGCGCGCCCGGTCCTGGTCCAGGGACACGATGTAGTCGCCCGCGTTCAGCTGGAACACGCCCCGGCGCGCCTCCAGCTCCACGCCGTCGTGGAACATATGGCCTTCGTAGGCGGTGGGGCGCGAGGTCACGGAGGCGATGTGGTAGTACTGGGCGTCGATGGTTGCGGCGTTATCGACGCGGGTCATACGCACGCCGTTCCATTCCAGGCGCTCGATCACCTCGCGCCACTGCTGCGGCACCACATAGGCCTTGGGCGCGCGCACGGAGACGTCGGCGACGAAGTTGTTGTACCAGGCGATGTCGCGTTCCCAGGGCTGGCCGCGGTCGTAGGACAGGCGGGTGTAGTTGCCGATCACGCTGGGGTGGCGCCTGGCCTCGTAGCCCTTGAAGCGGAAGGTGCCTGGCCGGTCCATGTCCACGGCCCAGCTCACGGGCCATTCGGCGCGGACGCGGCCCTGGGCCTTCGCCTCTGCGCGCAGCCGCTTGATCGCGGCGCCGTTGGCGACCGTGAACGCCAGCACGCTTTCCACCAGCGCGCGCATGGAATCGTAGCGGTCCGCGAAGGGCTTCAGCATGTGCGTCTCGGGCATGAAACCGATCACGTGGTGCAGCGCCGCGAAGCCGGTGGAGAAGCGCGGCACTTCGAGGAAATCGACGATGCCGTCGTCCGGGCTGTCCTTCAGCGGATTCACGTAGGGGCAGGTGGGCCAGCCGCGCCGCTCCATGTCCGCGTAGATCGCGGGCAGCATGGTGTCGCGCAGGAAGGGCCCGAGGCCGCTGCCCAGCTTGTCGGCCTGGGTCTGGATCAGCGTCATCGTGTAGCTGTAGTCGGCGCCGTTGGAGGTGTGGGTGTCCACCATCACGTCCGGGTCCCAGGCCGCGATCAGCTGGTTGAACAGGCGCGCGTTCAGCGAGTCGCACTTGATGAAGTCGCGGTTCAGGTCCAGGTGGCGGCTGTTGGCGCGGAAGCCGAACCGCTCCGGGCCGTCCTGGTTCACGCGCGAGGTGTTGGCGCGGTTCAGGCAGCCGTCCACGTTGTAGACCGGGATGAACAGCAGCACCGTTTCGCCCAGCGCGGCCAGCTTGGCCGGGTCGTGGCAGAAGTCGCGCACCATGGCCATGCAGGCGTCGATGCCTTCCGGTTCGCCCGGGTGGATGCCGTTGTTGTTGAAGAAGACCGTGCGGCCGGCGCCCTTGATGGCCTCGCGCTCGAACACGCCGTCCGCGCTCACCACGCCCTGGTGGATGGGGACGCCGCCGTCGGACACGCCGATGCGCTCGAATCGCAGCACCCGCGGGAAGCGGCGCGCCAGCTCCTCGTAGAAGGCGATGCATTCGGTCCAAAGGGTGGTCTGGTTGCGGTTGCCCTTCTCGTAGGGCGTGAGCGTTTCTGGGTGCATGGCGTCTGGATCTCAGAGGGTCTGTCGGTCGAAGGCGCGCCGGATAGGCGCGGTATCAAGGGGACGATTGTATCATTCCGCGCACTTTCCCCCGCGTCCCGCCGGGGGCTTGATCCGCTTCATGGGGCGCCGCGCCGGCCCATGCTATCACTGCCTTTTCCAAGCGATTCAGGAGGCGGTCATGGGGAAAACGTGGTTGGCTGGAGTGTGCCTGGCGCTGGCCGGCGGCGTCGCGGCGGGCCAGGAGGCGCCGGATTCGGTGCGGATGGAGGGCGGCCAGGTGCTGGTGCGCTTCAGGACCATGACCGTGCTGCTCGACCCGTCCGGGGACGCGGCGTCCATGCCGCCGGTGGACCTGGTGCTGCTGCGCGGCTGCGGCGAGCGGCAGCGGGCCTGGCTGGCGCGGCAGACGCTGGACCGCTCGGTGGTGGTGGCGGCGGGCCGTCCCTGCGCGGCCGAGTTGCGCGGCCAGGGCGTGCGCCGCGCGCAGGTGCTGGGACTGTGGGGCGCCTACGCGTTGCGGCGCGGCGCCGTCAGCGTGCGGCTGACCGTGATGCCGGGCGCGGGACCGCGCGCCGCCGCCTGGCTGGGCGACGCGGCGCCGGAGGACGCGGCGCAGGATCAATCGCTGGGTGTGATGCTGGACTTCTCGGACGGCGCCCACGGCGCGCTCCGCCTGTACGCGGGCGGCGACGCGGACGACGTGGACCTGGCCGCGATTCCCCAGCGCTTCCCCGGCGCGGACCTGGCCGTGGTGCGCCGGGACGGGGAGCCGCTGCTGGGCGCCGTCGAGACCCGGCGCGACGGCAGCCGCGTGATGCGCATGGTGGCGCTGGCGCCGGACGCGGCCTACCGGATACCGGCGGCGCGCGCCGCCGGCGCCAAGCCGCGCTGAGCGGCGTTTTGCCCGCTTACGCGGACGGCGCGTTCTTCCCGACCCAGGCCGCGAAGGCGGTGATGAACTTGGTCAGCACCTGGCGGGTCTGGTCGTTGGAGACCTTGCCGTCCTCGCCCAGCAGTTTTTCGGCGCTGCCGATGTAGGCTTCCGGCGCGGGCATGGTGGCCACGTTCAGCGCCACCAGCGACTGGCGCACGTTGTGGTTGGCGCCGAAGCCGCCCACCGCGCCCGGCGACACCGTCACCACGCCGGCGGCCTTGCCGTCCCAAATGCTCTTGCCCCAGGGGCGCGAACCGACGTCGATCGCGTTCTTGATGGAGGCCGGCATGGCGCGGTTGTACTCGGGCGTGACGAACAGCACGCCGTCCACCCTGGCCAGCTTGTCGCGGAAGGCGGTCCACGCGGCAGGCGGCGCGCCGGCGTCGTCCAGGTCCTGGTTGTACAGGGCCAGGTCGCCGATCTCCACCACCTCGAACTCCAGCGTGGCGGGCGCCAGCGCGATGAGTTCGTGCGCGAATTTGCGGTTCAGGGACTCCTTGCGCAGGCTGCCGATCAGCACGGCGATTTTTTTCGCAGACATTGGATACTCCGGTTGTTGTTGAAGGAACAAACTTTAATGTACATCAACCGGGAAAAACGCGCGCAAATCCTCGTACAGGAAGAGCGTGAGCGCCTTGACGCGGGCGGTGTCCTTCAGGTCGCGGTGGGTCAGCAGCCAAACGTCGGTGTCGAACCGCGCGGCGTCGAACGAGGGATCGGGCGGCGCCACGCGCCGCAGGCGGCGCTCCTGGTCCGCCAGCAGGCAAAGCAGGGGCGCCATGCCCATGCCTTCGCGCGCCGCGTCCACCATCGTCAGCAGGCTGTCGACGCGCGTCGTCACGCGGTGCGCCGGCACCGCCGCGGCCAGCCAGCGGCTCTGCGCCAGATGGGCCAGCGTGTCGTCCAGCCCTATCCAGTCGTGCGCCGGCCAGTCGTCGGCCGCGACGCCGCGTTTCGCGGCGGCCCTCAGGTAGGCGTGCGAGGCGTAGATGGCGCTGCCGAGCGCGCCCAGGCGGCGGCCCACCAGCGTCTCCGGCGGCGCGTTCGAGGGCCGCAGCGCCACGTCGGCCTCGCGCCGGTTCAGGTTGAGGAAGGAGTTGTTCACCACCAGTTGCAGCCGCACGTCCGGATGCCGCTGCTGGAAGCGCGCCAGGCTGGGCATCAGCATGCCGCGCGCCAGCGTGTCCGTGGTGGTGACGCGGATCTCGCCGCTGAGCGACTGGTCGCGGCCGCCCACGGCCCGCCGCGCCGCGTCTATCCGCTCCTCCACGCCGCCCAGGCCCTGCCTCAGCGCTTCGCCGGCCGCCGTCATCACATAGCCGGACTGGAAGCGCTCGAACAGCCGCACGCCCAGCGCGCGTTCCAGGCCGTCGACGCGGCGCAGCACCGTCGAATGGTTCACGCCGAGCCGGCGCGCGGCGGCCGAGACGCTGCCGCCCCGGCAGATGGCGGAAAAGTAGCGCAGGTCTTCCCAGTCGAGGTTATGCATATTTGCAAAATGATTGTCGAATTCCAGTCAATTCTAATGCGTTTTCGCCGAGCCTATACTGGACGCGTCAACCACAAGGAGCACACCATGACCACCCTCTACACGGCCAATACACCCAACGGCCAGAAGATCACCATCGCCTTGCAGGAACTGGAGATGGCTTACGAACTGCGCATGGTCGACCTGGGCGCGGGCGAGCAACGCCAGGCGCCGTTCAGCGACATGAGCCCCAATCACAAGATTCCGCTGCTGGTGGACGATGGCCGGCCCATCTTCGAATCCGGCGCGATCCTGATCCACCTGGCCGACAAGGCGGGACGCCTGCTGGCCGCCGACGGCGCGGCGCGCGGCGAGGCGCTGCAATGGCTGTTCATGCAGGTGGGCAGCGTGGGGCCGATGCTGGGCCAACTATGGTGGTTCCGCCACGCGTCCGGCACGCGCAACGAGCAGGCGCTGGAGCGCTACGGGCGCGAGGTGGCGCGGCTGTACGGCGTCTATGAAAAAAGGCTGGCGGGGCGCGACTGGCTGGCGGGGGACGGCTACGGCGTCGCCGACATCGCCACCTTCCCGTGGCTGGCCGCGCACCACGAGGTGGGCGTGGACATGGCCGCGTTTCCGGCGGTGGCGCGCTGGCTGGAGCGCATCGCCGCGCGGCCGGCGACGATGCGCGGACTGGCGCAGCTGAAGTCGCCCAAGGAGTAGCGGCCGGCGCCGGCGTGAGAAAAAGCCACGCGGGCCGCCGGGGCGCGCGTGGCTTCGGAAGGGGGCGTGCGGCTTACTCCGCGCCCATCTCCCTCAGCAGGTTGTCCGCCTTGTCCACGTGCCGCATGTTCCACAGCATGTAGCGCAGGTCGACCTGGATCGAGCGGGTGTTGGCCTTGTTGTAGTCCCAGTCGGAGATGATGGAGTCCAGCGTGCCGTCGAAGGCCAGGCCGATGAATTCACCCTTGGCGTTCAGCGCGGCCGAGCCGGAGTTGCCGCCGGTGATGTCCAGCGTCGCCAGGTAGTTCACCGGCACGCTCTTCAGCTTGGGATCGACGTAGTGGCCGAAGTCCTTGGCCTTGATCGCGTCCAGCTGCGCCTTCGGCGCGTTGAACTCGCCCGTGCCGGTGGCCTTGGCGGCCACGCCCTTCACGGTGGTGAAGGCGGTCCAGGCGGTGCCGTCAGCGCCCCATGGGCGGCCGGTGATGTTGCCGAAGGTGACGCGCAGCGTGCCGTTGGCGTCCGGGTACACGGCCTGGCCCTTGGACTTCATGTGGGCCATCTTCGCCTTCATGTAGCTCGAGTAGGCCTGCTGCAGGTTGCCCGCCAGTTCCTCCTCCTCGGCCTCCTCCTTCAGCGCGATGTCGTACATCGCCACGGCGGCCTTGATGAAGCTGTCGCCGCTGGCCTTGAAGTCCTCGGGCTTCCTGTCCAGCCAGGCCTCGCGCGCGGCGGCGTCGCCCAGCTTGCTGCCGGCGTACAGCCTGTCCATCGCGGCCTTCAGTTCGGCCGCCGGCATGCCGGCGGCCACGCCGACGGCGGCGTCCCAGTTCGCGTTGTGCTCGGCCTGGGGCTGCGCGGCGTACTTCTGCAGGTGGTGCATGACCAGCGCCTTGTCCACCTTCTCGTCGTAGCTGCGCGCCAGCGCGGCGATGCTGGCCTTCAGGCGCGGCAGGTCGCGGGTCTGGTAGCCGGCCTTGCGCTCGGCGTCCGGCTTTTGCGACTCGTTCGCCAGGCGCAGCATCAGGCGCGCCGCGTTCAGCAGGCGCGGCTGCGAGTAGTTCAGTTCGAAGTCGCGCTTCACGTCGGCGTCGCGCTTGGCGATCAGCTGCTCGACCCGGGTGATGGCGGCGGCGAATTCCCGCTGGCGCTTGGCGTCGCCGTTGACCCAGGCTTTCAGCTCCTCGTGCTCCCTGGTCTTGCGGGCCAGGAAGTCGCTGCCGGCGTAGGAGTCCAGCATGCCCTGGCGGTTCTTGTAGTAGTTATTGTTGTTGGCCACCTGGGCCGCGTATTTCAGCGCGGTGTCGCGGTCGTCCTTGGTTTCGCGCTCGATGATGGCCAGGTTGTCGCCGGTCGCCTTCACGTAGTTCGGGTAGTTCCAGTCGAAGGTGAACGCCACCTCGGACGGCAGGCGGTGGCGGTTGGTGCGGCCGGGATAGCCCAGCGCCATGACGAAATCGCCCTCCTTCACGCCCTCCCTGGCCAGCTTCAGGTGGTGCTTGGGCAGGTAGGGCACGTTGTCCTTGCTGTAGTCGGCGGCCTTGCCGTCCTTGCTCACGTAGGCGCGGTAGAAGCCGTAGTCGCCGGTGTGGCGCGGCCACATCCAGTTGTCGGTGTCGCCGCCGAACTTGCCCACGCCGGACGGCGGCGCGTGCACCAGGCGCACGTCGCGGATCTCCAGCTGCTTGATCTGGTAGAACTCCAGGCCGCCGTAGAACGACGACACGGTGCAGCGGTGGCCCTCGTCCTTCTCGCAGGCCGATTGCAGCGCCTTCTGGTTCTTCTCGATCGCGTCGCTGCGCGCCTTGCCGGCCAGCTTGGCCACCTCGGGCGTGATGATACGGTCGCTCACGTTCAGCACCTCCTTGGTGACGAACACGCGGCTGCCCGGCTTGGCCGGCACTTCCTCGGCCAGGGTCCTGGCCAGGAAGCCGTTGGTCAGCAGGTCGTTGGCGGCGGTGGAATTGTGCGCCACGCTGTCGTATACGCAGTGGTGGTTGGTGGCGACCAGGCCTTGCGGCGAGACGAAGGAGGCCGAGCAGCCGCCCAGGCTGACGATGGCGCCCATGGGGAACTCGGTCAGCTTGGTCAGGGTGGCCGGGTCCAGCTTCAGGCCGGCGGCTTTCAGTTGCTTGGCTACTTGTGGCAGCTGCTGCGGCATCCACATGCCTTCTTCGGCGTGGGCGGCGGTGCTCAGGATGGCGAGCGCGATCAGGGATTTTTTCATGGGGAGGGATACTCTCGAGGGCCGAAAAAAGGCGAGTATCCGCATGGTTGACGTGTTCGTCAACCGGAATGTGGCGGCGCATAAAAAAAGCCAACGCCGCGGCGTTGGCTGGCACGTTCCGGCGCATAAAGTTCAGCGTATCCGGCCCCGGAAGATCAGATTGACGATGCCCAGCAGGACCACGGCGCCCAGGAAGGACACCACCAGTGACATCGGACTGAAATCGTCGGCGTTGATCGTGCCTGCGCCGAACATCGGCGCCAACAGCCAGCCGCCCAGCAGTGCGCCGACGATGCCGACCACCATGTTCAGGAAGATACCCTGTTGCGCATCGGTCTTCATCACCATGCTGGCGAGCCAGCCCAGGATGCCGCCTATCACTATCCAAAGTACGAAGCTCATATTGCCTCCTATCGCGGGTTGAAACGATAGACCAGCCCGGCCGGGCGGCCATCTGGAATCCATTGTCTCTGCGCGCCGGGGGCCGGTCCGTGCGCCAGCGTACGCAAATGTTGCAAATTTAATGCGCAAAATTAACATTTCACCGGGGACACGCGACATCGCGCCGCGCGTCGCGCAGCGTGCGTGAACGCACCGAAGACATGCTCATGGGGGATTAAGGTGAAGCTCCGTTAGTTCCAAACCCAACGAAAAAGGGAGATACCTCATGAGCAACTACGACAGTTCCCGCCTGGTCACCGGGCTTTTCAATGACCGCGACAGCGCCGAGCGCGCGTACAACAGGGCCGCCGAGCGCGGCTACACCAAGGACGACGTCAACCTGGTGCTGACGGAGGACGCCCGCAAGCGCCACTTCGCCGACACCGTCGTTGACACCGAACTGGGCAGTAAAGCCGCCGAGGGCGCCGGCATCGGCGCCGGCGTGGGCGGCACCGTGGGCGCCGTGCTGGCGGCCATCGCCGCCATCGGCACCACCGTCGTGATGCCGGGCCTGGGCCTGGTGGTGGCCGGCCCGATCGCCGCCGCCGTCGCGGGCGCGGCGGGCGGCGCCGTCACCGGCGGCGTGCTGGGCGCGCTGGTCGGGGCCGGCATCCCCGAGGACCGCGTGGCCCGTTACGAGGAGGGCGTGAAGAGCGGCGGCATCCTGATGGGCGTGAACGCGCGCTCGGACGAGGACGCGGCCTATCTGGAGAAAAGCTGGACCGAGGAGGCCGGCCAGCACGTGATCGGCACCGGCGTCGGCGCCGGTGCCGGCGCGCTGGCGGGCATCGCCGCCGGTTCGGTGGGCGGCCCGATCGGCATGGCGGCCGGCGCGGCGATCGGCGGCATCGCCGGCGGCCTGGCCGGCAAGGGCGCGGCCGAGGTGGTCAACCCGAAACGCGGCGATGACCTCGAGGACCACCACCTGGCCGAGGGCGTGGGCGCGGGCGGCGGCGCGATGGCCGGCGCGGCGATCGGCGCGGCGGGCGGTCCGGTGGGCATGGCGGCGGGCGCTGCCATCGGCGCGCTGGCCGGCGGCGCGGTGGGCCTGGGCGTGGGCGCGGCGGTCAATCCGGCCGAGGAGCGTCTGTACTGGCAGGACAACTTCCGCAACCAGAACCACTATGTGCCGGGCTATGACTTCGACGACTACGATCCGGCCTACGCGCTGGGTTACAACAGCCGCAGCCGTTACAACGACTGGGCCACCGCCGAACCCAACCTGCGCAACGAGTGGGACCGCACCAAGGCCAAATCGCGCCTGAGCTGGGAACAGGCCAAGGGCGCCACCCGCGCCGCCTGGGACAAGGTGGAGCGCGCCATTCCGGGCGACTCGGACCGCGACGGCAAGTAAGCCGCGGCGCTAAAGTAAAAGGCCAGGGTCGTCCGACGACCCTGGCCTTTTCGCTTGGAAAAAGTGGAAAAGGGGTCGGGTTCGGTATTTTTTAATACCGACCCCGACCCCTTTTTCTTTTTGCGCGGCGCGGTGTTACTCGGCCTTGATGGCTTCCACCTGGATCGCCAGTTTGACTTCCGGCGAGAAGGCCGGGGTGGCGTAGCCCAGGCCGAAATCGGTGCGCTTGAATTCGGCCGAGGCGTCGGCGCCGCACACTTCGCGCTTCAGGCGCGGGTGCATGATGCACTTGAACTTGTTGATCGTCAGCGTGACCGGCTTGGTCACTCCCAGCAGCGTCAGCTCGCCGTCGACCGACACCAGGCGGTCGCCGTCGAACTTCAGCGACTTGCTCTTGTAGGTCACCTCGGGGAACTTCTCCACGTTGAACATGTCGGCCTTGCGCGCGTGCGCGTTCATCGCCTCCAGGCCGAAGTCGATGGACTTGGCGTCGATCACGATGTCCAGCGCGCCGCTTTTCGCCGCGCGGTCCAGCTTGACCGTGCCGGTGGTCTTGCCGAACTTGCCGCGCCATACCGACAGGCCCATGTGGTCGGCCTCGAAACTGGGGAAGGTGTGGCTGGGGTCGATGTTGTAGGTGTCGGCCATGGCGGCGCCGGACGTGGCGGCGACCAGTGCGGCGATCAGGAACTTGAATTTCATTGCGTCTCCGTGCGTGGGTGGGGTTGCTTATTGTGCTGCGACTACGTGGAATTTGATCGTGACCTCGTCGGCCACCATGCCGGTGTCCTTCCATTCGCCTTCGCCGATGTTGAAGGCCAGCCGCTTGATCGGCAGCGCGCCCTCGAACACCTGGTTCTTGCCTTCGGTTTTCACGGCCAGCGGGAAGCTCACGTCGGCCACCTTGCCCTTGATGGTCAGCTTGCCGGACACGGTGAGCTTGCCGGCGCCGGCGCTCTTGATGGCGGTGGAGGCGAAGCTGGCCTTGGGGAACTGGGCCGAGTTGAACCATTCCTTCTTCGCCACCTCCTTGTTCATGTC
The DNA here is from genome assembly GCF_900116645.1 of Pseudoduganella namucuonensis. GTDB lineage: Bacteria > Pseudomonadota > Gammaproteobacteria > Burkholderiales > Burkholderiaceae_D > Rugamonas > Rugamonas namucuonensis. Next base: position 95,081 of record NZ_FPBO01000025.1, read on the forward strand.
GGCGTCGCCCAGGTCCAGGCTGGCGGTGTCGATGTCGACCGTGGCCTTGGAGGCGTCCGGCGTGGCGGCGTTGTAGTCGATCACGATGTTGTGCTTCTTGAACTTGGCTTCGACCGGCACGTTCATCTGCTTGAACGTGGCCGAGACGCTGGACTTGGCGGGGTCCGTCTTGAGGACGGCGGCGCCGGCGGCCAGGGACAGGCCCAGCAGGGAGACGAGCAGGGCGCGTTGCGTGGTTTTCATGGTGGGGCTCCGGGAGTGGCGGGGGAATGGATCAGGGCAGCATGCGCTTGAGCACGCCGTCGCGGTCGATGAACTGGTGTTTCAGCGCGGCGCCCACGTGGGCTACGACGGCGGCGGCCATGGCCATGGTCAGCCAGTAATGGACGGACTTGAACAGCGCCTTCAGTTCCGGCGTGCCCTCGAACAGCGCGGGGATCTGCCACAGGCCCAGGTAGACCACCGGCACGTTGGCCGCCGTGGTGTACAGGTAGCCGGACAGGGGCACGGCGAAGATGAAGACATACAGGGCGGCGTGCATCAGGTCGGCGGCCCTGGCCTGCCAGCGCGGCAGGCTGGCCGGATGCGGCGGCGGCTTGTTCGCGCCGCGCCACAGCACGCGCACGGCGGCCAGCAGCAGCACCGTCACGCCCATCCATTTATGCCAGGAATAGTATTTGAGCTTGGTGGGCGTGAAGCCCTTGATGTCCACCATCGTCAGCCCCAGGAAGAAGGCGGCGATGACCAGGATGGCGACCAGCCAGTGCAGCAGCATCGCGGTTTTGGTGTAGCGTTCCATGGCGGGCCTCTCAGAAAATTAGTACGTGTTAGGACTAATATAGCAAAGAAAAGCCAACCGTGCTGGGGTTGGCTTGCTTTCCCGCCGATGGGATGGGGCGGGCAGGACATCATGCCCGCCCGGCCTTAAGCGTGGCTTAGAAGCTTGGCTTAGATCGCCTTGGCCAGCCGGTCGGCGACGCCGATGTAGTTGGCCGGGGTCATGGCCAGCAGCAGGTCCTTGGCTTCCTGCGGGATCGCCAGGCCGGTGATGAAGTCGCGCAGCGCCTCCTTGGAGATGCCCTTGCCGCGGGTCAGTTCCTTCAGCTGCTCGTACGGGTTCTCGATGGCGTAGCGGCGCATCACGGTCTGCACCGGCTCGGCCAGCACTTCCCAGCTCGCGTCCAGGTCGGCCGCCAGGCGGGCCGGGTTCACCTCCAGCTTGTTCAGGCCGCGCAGGCAGCTGTCGTAGGCCAGCAGGGTGTAGCCCAGGCCGACGCCGATGTTGCGCAGCACGGTCGAGTCGGTCAGGTCGCGCTGCATGCGCGACACCGGCAGCTTCTCGGACAGGTGCTTGAGCACGGCGTTGGCCAGGCCCAGGTTGCCCTCCGAGTTTTCGAAGTCGATCGGGTTGACCTTGTGCGGCATGGTCGAGGAACCGATCTCGCCGGCCTTCAGCTTTTGCTTGAAGTAGCCCAGCGACACGTAGGTCCAGATGTCGCGGTTCAGGTCCAGCAGGATGGTGTTGGCGCGCGCGAAGGCGTCGAACAGCTCGGCCATGTAGTCGTGCGGCTCGATCTGGATGGTGTAGGGGTTGAACACCAGGCCCAGGCGCTGCTCGATGACGGCCTTGGAGAAGGCCGGCCAGTCGAACGACGGGTAGGCCGACAGGTGGGCGTTGTAGTTGCCGACCGCGCCGTTCATCTTGCCCAGGATTTCCACCTGCTCGATGCGCTTGACGGCGCGCTGCAGGCGGGCCACCACGTTGGCGAACTCCTTGCCCAGCGTGGTCGGGCTGGCGGTCTGGCCGTGGGTGCGCGACAGCATCGGCAGCTCGGCGTTGACGTGGGCGATCTCGGTCAGCCTGGCCACCAGGCCGTTCAGGGCCGGCACCATCACGCCGTCGCGGGCCGCCTTCAGCATCATGCCGTGCGAGGTGTTGTTGATGTCTTCCGAGGTGCAGGCGAAGTGGATGAACTCGGAGGCGGCCACCAGCTCCGGCACGTCCTTGACCTGTTCCTTGAGCCAGTATTCCACCGCCTTCACGTCGTGGTTGGTGACGGCTTCGATTTCCTTGATGCGGGCCGCGTCGGCCTCCGTGAATTCCGCCGCCAGCTTGTCCAGCAGCGCGGTGCCCTCGGCGGAGAAGGGCTTGATCTCGGCGAAACCGGCTTGCGACAGCGCTTGCAGCCACGAGATCTCGACTTTCACGCGGTGGTGCATGAAGCCGGACTCGGACAGGATGGGGCGCAGCTTGTCGGTCTTGGAGGCGTAACGGCCGTCGAGCGGGGACAGGGCCGACAAGGTGGAGTAGGGCGTAGTAGTCATGGAGGCGGGTTGCTAGGTTGATAATGAAGGAGCGCGGCCTGCGTGGCGCGGAAACCACGGAAAATCCGGTCTGCGCGCGGCGTAGGGGGCAGGCAAATCAAGCGAATCCGAATTTTACCATTGACGGCGGGCGTGCCGCCCGCCGCGTGGCCGGCGCGCCATCCCCCTCGGAAGAGCCTACGGGGCGGGCGCCGATGCTATACTGCCATCTAATCTTCCATTGTTGGCTTCTATGAAACTTATCGGTTCCCTTGCCAGTCCTTATGTCCGCAAAGTGCGCGTGGTGTTAGCGGAGAAAAAGCTGGACTACCAATTCGAGCTGGAAAACGTGTGGGTGTCCGAAACCCGCATCAACGACGTGAATCCGCTCGGCAAAGTGCCTTGCCTGATCATGGAAGACGGCCACAGCATGATCGACTCGCGCGTGATGGTCGAATACCTGGACACCCTGACCCCCGTGTGCAAGCTGCTGCCGCCCAACGGCCGCGACCGCGCCGACATCAAGTGCTGGGAGGCGCTGGCCGACGGCGTGACCGACGCGGCCGTGCTGGTGCGCCTGGAGCGCACCCAGCGCCCGCCCGAGCAGCAGAGCGAGGCCTGGGTGCAGCGCCAGTTGCACAAGGTGCACCTGGGCCTGGCCTCGCTGGCCGAGAAGCTGGGCGACTCGCCCTACTGCGCGGGCAACCACTACTCGCTGGCCGACGTGGCGGTCGGCTGCACCGTCGGCTGGCTTTCGTTCCGCTTCCCCGAGATCGACTGGCGCGGCGACTACCCCAACCTGGCCCGCCTGTACGACAAGCTGTCCGAGCGCCCGTCCTTCCGCGACACCGCTCCCCAGTAAGCGGCGGGCATGGCGAAATCCCCGGCCGACAACGGCGCCAGCGCGCAGCAGCGCCGTCTGCAGATGGCCGACATCGCCCGCCTGGCGGGCGTGTCCACCTCCACCGTCTCGCGCGCGCTGGCCGGCAGCAAGCTGGTCAATGAAGAGACGCGCCAGCGCGTCATGGAACTGGCGCGCTCGCTCAAGTACAGCATCAACATCGGCGCGCAAAACCTGCGCCTGAAGCAGAACCGCACGGTGGGCGTGGTGGTGCCGTTCGACACCAACACCCGCCAGCACCTGACCGACCCCTTCTTCCTCGGCATGCTGGGCAGCCTGGCCGACGCGCTCACCGAGCAGGGCTTCGACATGCTGCTGTCGCGCGTGGACGCCGAGGAACTGGACGCCGCCGCCCAGCCATTCGACACCGGCCGCGTGATCGGCGTGATCCTGATCGGCCAGTGGCGCCACCACGACCAGCTCAACCAGCTGGCCGCGCGCCACGTGCCCATCGTCGTGTGGGGCGCGCAGCTGCCGCAGCAGCTGTACTGCACCGTCGGCGGCGACAACGTGTCCGGCGGCCTGCTGGCCACGCGCCACCTGCTGGAACGGGGCCGCAAGCGCATCGCCTTCCTGGGCGACGTCAACCTGCCGGAGGTGGCGCAGCGCTACCGCGGCTATTGCAACGCGCTCGAGGAGGCCGGCATGGCGCCGGACGCGCAGCTGTGCGTGCCGGTATCCTTCCTGCCCGAGGGCGGCGCCGACGGCGTGCGCGAATTGGCGCGCCGCGGCTGCGATTACGACGCGCTGTTCGCCAGCAGCGACCTGCTGGCCATGACGGCGATCAACACCCTTCGCGCGCAGGGCCGCGAGGTGCCGCGCGACGTGGCCGTGGCCGGCTACGACGACATCGAACTGTCCACCTATTTCCATCCCCCCTTGACGACGGTGCGCCAGCCCATCGCCGCGGCCGGCCGCGCGCTGGTGGCGGCGCTGCTGGAGCAGGCCGAAGGCCGCGCCGTTGTATCCCAACAACTCCCCACCGAACTGATCGTCCGCGCCAGCAGCGTCTGAGCGGGTGTACTGCAACCGATTGCAGTGAAAATCCATCGCCGACGTAAATACTCCTAAAAATGTTATTGCAATCGATTGCAATAATTTTTTAGCTGGTGAATAATGAGGCATCTGCACAGCAGAAACCGCCGCCGGAAGAGCGGCCCCATTCAAGTACAGGAGACGTTATGGAAATTCGCACCGCCAAACTCGGCTGCATGGCCGCCGCCGTCGCAGCAGCACTGATGCACCTGGGCGCGCAGGCCCAGCAAACGCAACAAGCCCCGCAGGAAAGCGCCGCCGAAGCCCCGGCCGCCCCGGCCGCGGCCGCCCCCGCCGCCGCCGCCAAATCCGACGGCCTGAACATGGAACGCGTGGTCGTCACCGGCACCGCGCGCGGCAGCTCCAAGATGAAATCCAGCGTCTCCATCAGCACCATGGACGCCGACACCATCGCCCTGTCCGCGCCCACCAGCGCCGCCGAGGTGCTGCGCTCGGTGCCGGGCCTGCGCTCGGAGTCGTCCGGCGGCGAGGGCAACGCCAACATCACCGTGCGCGGCGTGCCGATCTCGGCCGGCGGCTCGCGCTACGTGCAGATGCAGGAGGACGGCCTGCCCGTGCTGCAATCGGGCGACTTCAACTTCATCACGCCGGACAGCTATGTGAAGATCGACGGCACCCTGGACCACCTGGAAGTGGTGCGCGGCGGCTCGGCCTCCACGCTGGCCAGCAATTCGCCGGGCGGCATCATCAACTTCATCAGCAAGACCGGCGAGGCCAAGGGCGGCAACATCGGCATCTCGCGCGGCCTGGGCTACGACCAGACCCGCTACGACTTCAGCTACGGCGCCCCGCTCACCGAGAAGACCCGCTTCTTCATCGGCGGCCACTACCGCACGGGCGAGGGCATCCGCCGCACCGGCATGAGCACGGAGGAGGGCGGCCAGATCCGGGGCAACCTGACGCACGAATTCGACCGCGGCTACATCCGCCTGTCCTTCAAGCACCTGGACGACAAGTCGCCGACCGCGCTGCCGGTGCCGGTGCAGGTCACCAACGGCCGCATCTCGGAGATTCCGGGCATCGACCCGCGCACGGTCAGCTTCTACTCGCCGTACTGGGTGCGCGACGTGTCGCTGGCCAAGGGCAACGGCCAGGTGTCGAGCAACGTCAACGACGGCCTTGCCGTGAAGAGCGACAGCTTCGGCATCGCCCTGTCGCTGGACCTGGGCAATGGCGTGACGCTGAGCGAGAACTTCCGCAAGAGCGACAACAGCGGCCGCTTCATCGGCGTGTTCCCGGCCAATAACGGCATGACGGGCGCCTACACCATCGCCACCGGTCCGCAGAAGGGCCAGCCCTACAACGGCCGCGCCTTCAACGCCGTGGTGTTCAACACCTCGATCGACGACGCCGGCAACACGCTGAACGACGTCAAGCTGTCGAAAACCTTGAACCTGGGCGGCGGCAAGCTGACCGGCACGGCCGGCCTGTACAACTCCCTGCAGACGCTGGGCCTGACCTGGAACTTCAACGAGTACCTGATGCAGGCCAAGGCGGACAGCCCGGCGCTGCTGCAGACCTCCACCGCCGCCGGCGCCACCCCGGGCCTGATCGGTCCCGCCTGGGGCGGCTGCTGCTCGCGCGCCGTGGACATGGAATACAAGCTCACCTCGCCCTACGTGAACCTGGGCTGGGAAAGCGGCCCGCTGAACATCGACGCCAGCGTGCGCAAGGACAACCAGCGCGCCACCGGCACCGGCAATATCGCCACCGGCGGCCTGCGCTACGAGGCGGCCACGCAGCAACTGGTCAACTACAAGGTCGACCACACCTCGTATTCGGTGGGCGGCAACTACCAGCTGCAGCGCAACCTGGCGCTGTTCGCCCGGGGCAGCGACGGCGTGTCCTTCAACGCGGACCGCATCCTGTTCGGCACCCCGCTGGACGGCAGCGCGCCGATCAGCCTGAACACTGTCAAGCAGGTCGAGGGCGGCCTGAAATGGCGCCAGGGCGGCGCCAGCGCCTTCCTCACGCTGTTCCAGGCCAAGACCAGCGAAAGCAATTACGAGGCGACCACGCGCATCAGCACCGCCAACCGCTACGACGCCAAGGGCGCCGAGCTGGAAGCGGCATGGAGCCTGGGCGAGTTCCGCGTCACCGGCGGCCTGACCTACACCGACGCCGAGATCACCGGCACCGCGCCGGGCCAGGAGTCCGTGATCGGCAACACGCCGCGCCGCCAGGCCAAGGTGGTATACCAGCTGGCGCCCAGCTATGAGATCGGCGCCGCCACCATCGGCGCCAGCATCATCGGCACCGGCCGCTCCTGGGCGGACGACGCGCACACCATCGTGATGCCGGCCTACCGCGTGGTGCACGCCTTCGTGAAGTACCAGGTCAATCCGCAGACCGTGGTGTCGCTGACGGCCAACAACCTGTTCAACAAACTGGGCTACACCGAGGTGGAGGGCGACGGCCACGCCGCGCGCGCCATCACCGGCCGCGCCATCAAGGCCAGCCTGGGTTATTCGTTCTAAACGCGCTTTAACGGTATCTAAATCAATATGACTGCTACACCCTTGTCCCTGCTGCTGGCCGCGTTGCCGGAATCCTCCCCGGCCTCGCTGCGCGCGGACGCGGCCCGCCGCTACGCCGCCCAGGAGCGCACGCTGCACGCGCGCCTGGAAGGCCTGTACGGCGACCGTCCCGGCTACGCGCAGTGGTACGCGGGACTGATGGGCACCGTGGGCGCGCTGCTGGCGGCGCGCCCGCCGGAGCTGCTGGCGCTGGATTCCCGGCGCGAGGCGCGGCCGGACTGGTTCCTGGGCGAGCGGATGCTGGGCTACTGCGCCTATGTGGACCGCTTCGGCGGCAGCCTGCGCGGGGTGGCGGAGCGCATCCCGCACCTGCGCGAGCTGGGCGTGAGCTATCTGCATCTGCTGCCGTTCCTGCGGCCGCGCGAGGGCGAGAACGACGGCGGCTTCGCCGTCGCCAGCTTCGACGACGTCGACCCGCGGCTGGGGAGCGTGGCCGACCTGGAGGCGCTGACGGCGCGACTGCGCGCCGCCGGCATCAGCCTGTGCTCGGACTTCATCCTCAACCACGTGGCGGACGACCACGCGTGGGCGCAAGGGGCCAGGCGGGGCGACCCGGCCCTGCGCGACTACTTCCACGTGTTCCCGGACCGCGACATGCCGGACCGCCACGAGCGCACGCTGGGCCAGGTGTTCCCGCAGGTCGCGCCGGGCAATTTCAGCCACGTGGAAGAGATGGGCGGCTGGGTGTGGACCACCTTCTACCCCTACCAGTGGGACCTGAACTACGCCAACCCGGCGGTGTTCGCGGAGATGGCGGCGGCGCTGCTGCGGCTGGCGAACCGGGGCATCGAGGTGTTCCGGCTCGACTCCACGGCCTTCCTGTGGAAGCGCGAGGGCACCAACAGCATGAACCAGCCGGAGGCGCACGCGCTGCTGCAGGCGCTGCGCGCCATCGTCGCCATCGCCGCGCCGGGCGTGCTGCTGAAGGCCGAGGCCATCGTGCCAACGCGCGAACTGCCCGCCTATTTCGGCAGCGAGCAAGCGCCCGAATGCCACATCGCCTACCACAGCAGCCTGATGGCGGCCGGCTGGGGCGCCGTGGCCGAGCAGGACGCGTCGCTGCTGCGCGCGGTGGCCGCCGGCACGCCGCCGCTGCCGCCCGCCGCTGGATGGCTGAGCTACGTGCGCTGCCACGACGACATCGGCTGGAACGTGCTGCGCGCGGAGGCGGGGCGGGACGCGCCCGCGCGGCTGGCCCGGATCGCCCGCTTCTACAGCGGCGCCGAGGGCAGCTTCGCCTCCGGCGCCGCCTTCCAGAGCAGCGACCCGAACGCCGCGCACGGCAGCAACGGCATGGCCGCGTCCCTGCTCGGCCTGGAAACGGCGGCCACCGACGCGGAGCGGGACGCCGCGCTGGACCGCGTGCTGCTGCTGCACGGCCTGGCGCTGGCCTTCGGCGCCTTGCCCGTGCTGTACATGGGCGACGAGCTGGCGCAGCAAAACGACTACGGCTACCGCGGCCGTCCCGAGCACGCGATGGACAGCCGCTGGCTGCAGCGCCCCTGGTTCGACGAGGCCGCGCTGGCGCGCCGCCACGACGGGTCCACGCCGTCCGGCCGCATGTACATGGGCTTGCGCGCGCTGATCGACGCGCGGCGCCGGCTGCCGGCGCTGGCGGCGGGCGAGCCGCGCGCGGTGCTGCCGTCGGCGCCGGCGGTGCTGGCGCTGGCGCGCGGCGAGCGCTTCCTCTGCCTGTGCAACTTCTCGGCGCTGGCGCAGGTCCACGCCCTCGACGGAACCTGGAAAGCCAGCTTGACCGGCCAGGCGTTTTCGGGTGAAGTGGCGCTGGCGCCGTGGGCTCTGCTTTGGCTGGAGCGCGCGGCATGACAGGCAAAGCGTTGAGGAGCAGGCATATGGGCACGGGGATGAGCAAGGTCGTGGTGTTCGGCGAGGCGCTGGTGGACGACTTCGGCACGGAGCGGATCGTCGGCGGCGCGCCCTTCAACGCGGCGCGTCACCTGGCCGGCTTCGGCATGCCGCCGCTGATGGTCACCTGCGTCGCCGACGACGCCAACGGCCAGCTGGTGCGCGGCGAGTTCGCCCGCTACGGCATGGACACGGCCGGCCTGCAGACGACGGACGCGGCGCCCACCGGCCGCGTGGTGGTCGAGCGCGACGGCCGCGGCGGCCACACCTTCGACATCCTGCCGCGGCAGGCGTACGACCACATCGCCGTCCAGCCCGCGCTGGAGGCCATGCGCCAGGCGCGGCCGACGGTGCTGTACTTCGGCACCCTGGCCCAGCGCGCCGAGGAACCGAAAGCCGCGCTCAAGGCCATGCTGGACGGCGCCACCACGCGGCGCTACCTGGACCTGAACCTGCGCGACGGCCAGTTCTCCGAACGGGTGGTGTTCGACTCGCTGTCGCAGGCGGACATCCTCAAGGTCAACGAGGAGGAACTGGCGCAGCTGCTGGACTGGTACAGCCACACCTGTCCGCCGCTGGACGACATGGCCAGCCTGGACGTGCGCATGGCCTGCGCCGAGCTGATCGCCAACTTCACGCTGCAAGGCATCATTGTCACGCTGGGCGCGCGCGGCGCCGGCCACTACGGCCCGGACGGCACATTGACCACCATCGCCGCCGAGCCGGTGCCGGAGCTGGTCGACACCGTCGGCGCCGGCGACGCCTTTTCCGCCGTCTACCTGTACGGCCAGGCGCTGGGCTGGCCGCTGACGCAAACGCTGGAACGCGCCAACGCGTTCGCGGGCGCGGTCTGCGGCATCGCCGGCGCTGTGCCGGGGGACATGGCGTTCTACCAAACCTGGATCAGGCGCTGGCAAGGCGGCTGATCCCAAACGACGCACAGTCACGGAGTATCCGCATGGCGCTGCACAAACCCCACCTCTCGTTCTGGCAGATCGTCAACATGAACATCGGCTTCTTCGGAATCCAGTTCAGTTTCGGCCTGCAGCAGAGCAGCATGAGCCCCATCTACAAATACCTCGGGGCCGACGAGGCCAGCCTGCCCTACCTGTGGCTGGCGGGCCCCGTCACCGGCCTGCTGGTGCAGCCGCTGATCGGCGCGATGAGCGACCGCACCACCAGCCGCTGGGGACGGCGCACGCCGTACTTCCTGATCGGCGCCATCCTGTGCAGCCTGGGCCTGCTGGCCATGCCCTTCAGCCCCGTGCTGTGGATGGCGGCCGGCCTGCTGTGGATACTGGACGCGGCCAACAACGTCACCATGGAACCCTACCGCGCCTTCGTCAGCGACCGCCTGGCGCCGGCGCAGCACTCGCTGGGCTTCCTCACGCAGAGCGCCTTCACGGGGCTGGGGCAGACGCTGGCCTACCTGACGCCGTCGCTGCTGGTGGGCATGGGCCTGAGCCGCGACGCCGTCAACAGCCACCACATCCCCTACACGGTGATCGCGGCCTTCCTGATCGGCGCCGTGTTCTCGCTGGCGACGGTGCTGTGGACGGTGCGCACCACGCCCGAGCTGCCTTTGGAGCCGGCCGAACTGGAACGCATGCGCGCCCAGCCCAAGGGCTGGCGCCACACGCTGGCCGAGATCGGCGACGCCATCCGCCACATGCCGCCCACCATGCGCCAGCTGGCGCTGGTCAAGCTGTTCCAGTGGTACGCCATGTTCTGCTATTGGCAGTACATCATGCTGTCGCTGTCGACCACGCTGTTCCACACCACCGACCCGGCCTCCGAGGGCTTCCGCGAAGCGGGGCTGCTGAACGGGCAGATCGGCGCGTTCTACAACTTCATCGCCTTCGTCGCCGCGTTCGCGCTGGTGCCGTTCACGCGCCGCTACGGCCCCAAGCTGATGCACAGCGTGTGCCTGGCGCTGGCCGGCGCGGGCATGCTGTGCATCCCGCTGGTGCAGACTCCCGCGCTGCTGTTCCTGCCGATGGTGGGCATAGGGCTGGCGTGGGCCAGCATGATGGGCAATCCGTACGTGATGCTGGCGGGGAGCATTCCGCCCGAGCGCACGGGCGTCTACATGGGCATCTTCAACATGTTCATCGTGATCCCGATGATCATCCAGATCCTGACCCTGCCGCTGTACTACCACGCCTGGCTGGACGGCAATCCGGAAAACGTGATCAGGCTGGCGGGGGGCTTGCTGCTGTGCGGCGCGGTGGCCGTGCTGTTCGTGAAGGTGACGGCCGCGAAGGCGCAACCCGAGGCGGGCGCCGCCATGGTGGCGGCGCCGCATTGAGGCCGAATTACTCGGCGCCGCCCATCTGGCTCTGCAGGTAGTTCTGCAGGCCGATCTTGGCGATCAGGTCGATCTGGGTTTCCAGCCACTCGATGTGTTCCTCGGTGTCGTCCAGGATCATCACCAGCAGTTCGCGCGACACGAAGTCGCCCGCCTTTTCGGCCGTGACGATGCCTTCCTTGATCGTCACGTGCGCGGCGCGCTCCAGCTTCAGGTCGCATTCCAGCATTTCCTGGGTCGACTCGCCGATCAGCAGCTTGTGCAGCGCCTGCAGGTTGGGCAGGCCGTCCAGCATCAAGATGCGGTCGATCAGCTTGTCGGCGTGCTTCATCTCGCCGATCGATTCCTCGTATTCCTTCTTCGCCAGTTTCTCGAAGCCCCAGTGGCGGTACATGCGCGAATGCAGGAAGTACTGGTTGATGGCGGTCAGTTCATTGGTCAGCTGCGCGTTCAGCAGACGGATAACGTCTTTATCACCCTTCATGGGAAGCTCTCTTTATCTTGGGGTTGGGTGGGAATTTCCGCCATTTTGCCACGAACGACCCAATATCTGTAAGTAAATGATGAAAAAATAGCCAGATAACATTGGTGGTGAAAGCGCTGTTGATAGTGCTGGCGAGGGCGCGAATAATTATCGTTCTCATTCTGCGCCGGCTGATGGATAATGACGGCTGGATACTCGCAGGGGATCGCCTCATGATGTTGCACATACCCGGCATTTTGACGCCGGATCAAGTCAAACATTTCCGCCAGCGGCTGGGTTCGACGGACTGGATAGACGGCCGCGCCAGTGTGGGCGCGCAGGGCGCGCAAGTGAAGCGCAACCGGCAACTGGCCGAAGGCACCCCGCTGGCGTTGGAATTGGGCGACATCGTCACCCGCGCGCTGACGGCCAACCCGCTATTCTTCTCGTCGGTGCTGCCGCTGCGCATCCTGCCGCCGTACTTCAACAGCTACGCCGGCGGCGAGCACTACGGCCTGCACATCGACGGCGCCGTGCGCACCAACGGCGTCAACCTGCAAAACATGCGCGCCGACGTCTCCACCACGGTCTTCCTCAGCGAGCCGGACGAATACGACGGCGGCGAGCTGATCGTGATGGACTCCTACGGCTCGCACGAAGTGAAGCTGGCGGCGGGCGACGCCATCGTCTACCCGTCGAGCAGCGTGCACCGTGTCGCCCCGGTGACGCGCGGCGAGCGCCTGGCCTCCTTCCTGTGGACCCAGAGCATGGTGCGCGACGACTGGCGCCGCGCCATGCTGTTCGACCTCGACCAGAACATCCAGAAACTGCGCGCCCAGCACGGCGACAACGAAGCCGTGGTCGGCCTCACCGGCCACTACCACAACCTGCTGCGCATGTGGGCCGACATCTAAGTTGCCCGCAGGCGAAAATAGCCCAGGGCGCTTATTCCCGCCGAGGAATAAACGCCCTGGGCTATTTATGGCAGAGGCTCGCAGGCCGCCGGGCGGTGGTCGGCCTCGCCGGCCCGGCACCGCGCCTTCCCCCGCGTGCGCGGCCGACATCCCACGTTGCCGTGCAGCGAAAATAGCCCTGGGCGCTTATTTCCACGGTGGAATAAGCGCCCAGGGCTATTTATGGCGGCGAAAAAAAGGCTGCCGGCGGTGGGCTGGGCGGGACTGAAGGGTGGAACTCTGATTCGGTGGGCCGGTCAGGACAGCTGGAAGTTGATCGGGACCAGCGCGTAGACCGGGATCGCCTTGCCGTCTTCCATATAGGGCTTGAACAGGGTGCGCATCACTGCTTGGCGGCCGGCCTCGTCGAGGTTGCCGGAACCGGACGATTTCTGCACCGTCGCCTGTTCGGGCAGGCCGCGCTCGCTGATCAGCACGCGCAGCATGACGACGCCGGTCTCGCCCAGGCGCCGCGAGATCGACGGGTACACGGGCGCGGGCGCACGCATGTATTCCACGCCCTGCACGGTGCGCGGCGTCGACGGCGCGGCCACCACGGCCGGGGCCGGAGGCGCGGGCGGCGCGGCCACCGGCGCGGGGGCGGCCTCGGCGTGCACGCGGGCCGGGGCCGGCGGCACGGTGATGGTGTTTTCCACGGTGATGTTGAGCAGGGGCGGCGGCGGCGGCACGATGGCGGGCGCCGGTTGCGTCAGCGGCACGGCCTTCGGCGGCGGCGCCTGCTCGGCGGCGGGAGGCTGGACGAAGGTGACGTTGACCACCTTCGGCGCCACGGCCTCGACGGCCCGGTGCAGCATGCCCGACTGCAGCATATAGAAGGCGCCGGCGTGCAGCGCGATGATGAGCGATACCGGAAGGAGCTTGCCGCGCCGTTCGCCATATGGCCGGCTGCCGCTTTTTTGCCACAGGCTGGGCAATTTCAGGCCCGGTCCCGACAGGTCGGGACGGGGTATCGTCATCGTGTTCATCGCATCCTCAAGCTGTGAAGGATGGGCGCTTCAGTACGGTTTCGTTGAGGCGGCCCAGGTGTTCATTCAGGATGTCGGCGGCGGTGTCGGCGCATTGGCCACAGCAAGTGGCCAGGCCCAGGTCGCGGCGCAGTTCATCCAGGGAAGTGATACCCAGTTCGATGGCTTGACGGACTTCGCGGTCGGAGATGTTGTTGCAGACACAAACGATCATTGCGGTACCTTCTGGCTAAGGGTTCTGTTCAGTAGCGATCAGTCATCATTAACGGAACATTAATGAGAATCGTTATCATTACGTTTCCTATTCTGCCGCAGTCCAGCGTACAATGCAAGAAATTCCTGCGAATACAAACCATTCCCATTTACGCTTTATAATGGCTGCTAGAAATTTCCTCACAGAACCGATCGGAACCCCCATGACCCTAGCCCCCTCCCTGATCCAGCTCGACGCCTTGGCGGTCGGGAAAAGCGGCACGGTCGTCACGGTGGCGCCGGCCGATCCGCGCGATATCGAGGACGGCGCCGACCTGGCGCGCCGCCTGATGGAGCTGGGCTTCGTGCCCGGCGAGCGCATCCGCATGCTGAAGCGCGGCATGCCGGGCGGCGAGCCGCTGGCCATCAAGGTGGGCAACTCCACGTTCGCCCTGCGCCGCTTCGAAGCCGCGCTGATCTCGATTCAACCGGAATAGACGACATGGGTGCAGTGGAAAAACCGGCGCAAGCCGTGGCGCAGGCGCCGATGGTGGCCCTGCTGGGCAATCCGAATTGCGGCAAGACCGCGCTGTTCAACCGCATCACGGGCGCGCGCCAGAAGGTGGCCAATTACGCCGGCGTGACGATCGAACGCAAGGAGGGCCAGTTCACGTCGCCGGACGGCCATCCCTTCCGCCTGCTGGACCTGCCCGGCGCCTACAGCCTGTCCGCCCACACGCCGGACGAGGAGATCACGCGCGACGTGGTGGCCGGCCTGCGCGCCGGCGAGGCCTCGCCGGACGTGGTGGTGTGCGTGGTCGACGCCACCAACCTGCGCCTGAACCTGCGCCTGGTGCTGGAGATCCAGCGCCTCGGCCTGCCGATGATCCTCGCGCTGAACATGGTGGACGTGGCCAAGAAGCGCGGCATCGTCATCGACGCCGACCTGCTGGCGCGGGAGCTTGGCATGACGGTGGTGGAGACCGTGGCGGTGCAGGGCGGCGGCGAGAAGTCGCTGCTGCGCGCGCTGGACGGCATGTGGCCGCTGCACGAGACCAAGGCGCGGCCGCTGGCGGCGATCGACGCGGTGCCGGTGGAGGAGACGCAGCGCGAGGTGCGCCGCATCCTCGCGCTGGTCAGCAACGACAGCCGCGACACCGGCAACCTCAGTGAAAAGATAGACGACGTGGTGCTGCACCCGGTGCTCGGTCCCGCCATCCTGGCGGTGCTGATGTTCCTGGTGTTCCAGGCCGTGTTCAGCTGGGCCGCCGTGCCGATGGAGGCCATCTCCGGCGGCGTCGAGGCGCTGGGCGAGATGGTCAAGGCCGGCATGGCCGATGGCGTGCTGCGCAGCCTGCTGGTGGACGGCATCCTGGGCGGCGTCGGCAGCGTGCTGGTGTTCCTGCCGCAGATCCTGATCCTGTTCTTCTTCATCCTGGTGCTGGAGGACTGCGGCTACCTGCCGCGCGCGGCCTTCCTGCTGGACCGCCTGATGGGCGGCGTGGGCCTGTCCGGCCGCGCCTTCATCCCGCTGCTGTCCAGCTTCGCCTGCGCCATTCCCGGCGTGATGGCGGCGCGCACCATCCAGAACCCGCGCGACCGCCTGGTCACCATCATGATCGCGCCGCTGATGACGTGCTCCGCGCGCCTGCCGGTGTACGCGCTGATCATCGCCGCCTTCATTCCCAACCGCGAGGTGGGCGGCTTCATGAACCTGCAGGGACTGGTGCTGTTCTGCCTCTATTTCGCCGGCATCATCTCGGCGATGGCGGTGGCCTGGTTCATGAAGCGCACGCTGGGCTCGAACCGCCAGCAGCCGCTGATGCTGGAACTGCCCAGCTACCACTGGCCGCACCTGCGCAACCTGGCCATCGGCCTGTGGGAGCGCGCCAAGATCTTCCTGTCGCGCGTCGGCACCGTGATCCTGACCCTGATGGTGCTGCTCTGGTTCCTCAGCAGCTTCCCCGGCGCGCCGGAGGGCGCGACGCATCCGCCCATCTATTACAGCGTGGCCGGCATGCTGGGACGCGGCCTCGAATACATCTTCGCGCCCATCGGCTTCAACTGGCAGATCTGCATCGCGCTGGTGCCGGGCATGGCGGCGCGCGAAGTGGCGGTGGGCGCGCTGGGCACCGTGTACGCGCTGTCGCAGACCGGCGACGAGCTGGCCACGCAGCTGGAACCCATCCTGTCGCAGACCTGGTCGATGGCGACCGCGCTGTCGCTGATGGCGTGGTACGTGTTCGCGCCGCAGTGCCTGTCCACGCTGTCGGTGGTGCGCCGCGAGACCAACAGCATCCGCTACCCGCTGATGATGGCCGGCTACATGTTCGCGCTGGCCTACGTGGCGTCGTTCCTCACTTACCGCATCGCGCTGGCGTTTGGCGGCTGATCCTGGAGACTGACATGTGGCAGCAGATTATCGTGGGTGTGATCGTGGCGGCGGCGTTGCTGCATGCCTGCACCAAGTACCTGCCCGCGGCCTGGCGCCGCCGCGTCGTCCACGCCCTGTCGCGGCGCGGCTTCGACCAGGACAAGCTGGCCAAACTGTTCAAGACCCAGTCCAGTTGCGGCGACGGCTGCGGCAGCTGCGGTTCCTGCGACACCCCGGCGCCGCCATCCCCGCCCGACATCCCCGGCGCCCGCCGCGTCATCAAGCTGCACGTGCAGCGCTAGGCGGGTCACGCCAGCGGATGAAACGACTCCGCCTGCGCCATCGGCCAATACAGTCCGAACACCGGAGGCAGCCGCGATAGCTGCGACGGGTCCAGCAGCTCGCCCGGCTCCAGGTAGGGCAGCAGCGCCGACGCCAGCTTGACCTGGTTGGGCGATATCCTCCTCACGATATGGTGCGGCTTCAGCTGCGACGGGTGCGTCAGCCCCGCCGCCGCGATCAATTCGGCCAGCGCCTTCAGCGTGTTCTGGTGGAAGTGCGCGACCCGGCTGGTCTTGTCCGGCACCACCAGCGCGCGCTGGCGCAGCGGGTCCTGGGTGGCGACGCCGGTCGGGCAGTGGTCGGTGTGGCAGCTCTGCGACTGGATGCAGCCCAGCGCGAACATGAAGCCGCGCGCCGAGTTGCACCAGTCCGCGCCCAGCGCGATGGTGCGGGCGATGTCGAAGGCGGTGATGATCTTGCCGGACGCGCCGATCTTGATCCGCTCCCGCAGCCCGGCCCCCACCAGCGTGTTGTGCACCAGCAGCAGCGCTTCCTGCAGCGGCGTGCCGACATGGTCGGTGAACTCCACCGGCGCGGCGCCGGTGCCGCCCTCGCTGCCGTCCACCACGATGAAGTCCGGCGTGATGCCGGTCGCCAGCATGGCCTTGACGATGCCGAAGAACTCCCACGGGTGGCCGATGGCCAGTTTGAAGCCGGTCGGCTTGCCGCCGGACAGGTTGCGCAACCGCTCGATGAAGGCCAGCATTTCCAGCGGCGTGGAGAAGGCCGAATGGTTGGACGGCGAGATGCAGTCCACGCCCGGCGTCACGTGCCGGGCCGCCGCGATCTCCGTCGTCACCTTGGCGCCGGGCAGCACGCCGCCATGCCCCGGCTTGGCGCCCTGCGACAGCTTCAGCTCTATCATCTTGACCTGCGGCGTGCGCGCGTTGGCCACGAAGCGCTCTTCGGAGAAGCCGCCGTCGGCGTCGCGGCAGCCGAAATAGCCGGAGCCGATTTCCCAAACCAGGTCGCCGCCGTTCTGCCGGTGGTGGGCGCTGATACTGCCTTCGCCGGTGTCGTGCATGAAGCCGCCGGCGCGCGCGCCGCCGTTCAGCGCCAGGATTGCGTTGGCCGACAGCGCCCCGAAGCTCATCGCCGACACGTTGAACACGCTGGCCGAATATGGCTGCGCGCGCGGGCAGTCCGGGTGGTTGCCGATCTCGATGCGGAAGTCGTGCGGCTGCACCTTGGCCGGCTGGATCGAGTGGTTGATCCATTCATAGCCGGCCTCGTAGACGTCGAGCTGGGTGCCGAAGGGGCGCTTGTCTGTCTCCACCTTGGCGCGCTGGTAGACGATGCTGCGCTGGTTGCGCGAGAAGGGCGCGGCCTCGCGGTCTCCCTCCAGGAAGTACTGGCGGATCTCGGGGCGTATCGATTCGAAGAAGAAGCGGAAGTGCGCCAGGATGGGGTAGTTGCGGCGCAGCGCGCGGCGCGTCTGCAGCAGGTCGCCCACGCCGACGGCGGTGAGGAAGCCGGACAGGATGGGCAGCCAGTAGCCGTCCGACAGCGGCAGCGACAACAGGAAGGTGGCAACGGCGGCGGCGAAGGCCGCATAGCGCAACAGGGGCATGGACGCTCCGGGATCGGCGGGGGTGTCCGATTGTAGGGGCGGGCCAAAAAAAACGCCACCGGAAACCGGTGGCGGGCGTGAAGCGAACTGAGCCCCATTTAGTGGCTCGGCGTCCCCGCCATGCCCCAAATGGGGCTCAGGCTGCTTGCGGATGTTTAGAAGCGGATGTTGGCGGTCAGGCTGGCCGAGCGCGGGGCGCCCGGGGTGTAGCGGTAGCCGGACTTGTTGATGGCCTGGATGTACTGCTCGTCGAAGATGTTGTTCACGTTCAGCTGCAGCTCGACGTTGCGCGCCACCTGGTAGGCGGCCATGGCGTTGACGACCCAGTAGGCGTCGGCGTAGGCCGGGGTGCCGACCGCGCCGTCGGTGCCGCGCAGCAGCTTGCCGACGTAGTTGGCGCCGCCGCCCAGCTTCACGCCCATCGGCAGCGTGTACGAGGTCCACACGGTGAAGGAATCCTTCGGCGTGTAGGTCAGGCTGTTCTGGCCGTTGGCGGTCATCGCGCGGCCCGCTTCCACGCTGGTCTTCATGTGGGCGTAGCCACCGCTGATCAGCCAGCCGCGCGCCAGTTCGCCCGTCAGGCTGATTTCGACGCCGTCCACGCGCTTCTTGCCGGTCTGGTAGTACAGCAGGTCGGTCGGGTCCTGTTCGATCTCGTTCTTGACGTCGGTGCGGTAGATGGCCGCGTTCAGCGCCAGCTTCTGCTTCAGCAGGTCCCATTTGCCGCCGATTTCCTTGGTGTTGGTGACCTGCGGGTCGAACTTGGGATTGGCCGCGCTGCTGGCCGAGGTGCTCAGCGTGTAGGTGCCGCCGCCGGGCGGCTGCTTGGAGCTGGCCACGGTGGCGTACACGCTGCTGTTGGCGGTCGGCTTGAACAGCACCGACAGCTTGCCGTTGACCAGGGTGTCGGCCAGGTCCAGGTTCACCGGCAGGAACACGCCGGCCGGGACGCCGGGCGCCGTGGTCGCGGTGGTCAGCACCACGGACTCGTAGTTGGTCTTGTAGTGATCCACGCGCACGCCGCCGCTGAACATCCAGCGCTCGCCCAGTTTGGCCGTGTCGAACAGGTAGGCGCTCTGGGTGTTGGTGGTCCAGTCGCTGCGCACGCTGTTGCGCTTGGGCGCGGCCGGGGTCTTGAACGCGGCCGACGGGTCCGGGTGGTACAGGTTGGCGTCCGGCAGCACGCCCAGGCTGGCGACGTCGTAGCCGTGGTTCAGCTGCTTCTCGCTGGTGAACTCCAGCCCGGCCACGGCGGTGTGCTTCATGCCGGCGCCGTCGAAGTCGAAGGTCAGCGTGGTCTGGTTGGTCAGGATCTGGTTTTCCTGGTCCTTGATGGTGCGCAGGTCGGGGCGCTTGAGTGTCCACGCGGACGGGTCCAGCACCGCGCCGGCGGCCGTTTCGGTCACCAGGTTGGCGGCGGTGCCGCGGAAGGCGCTCAGCAGGTAATCCTGCTGGGTCTTGCCGTAGCGGGCGGTGTTCTGCAACTTCACGTCCGGCGCGAAGTCGTGCTCGACGCGCACGGTCATCATGTCGGCCTTGACCTTGTCGTAGTCGCTGGTGGAGCCGTAGAAGCCGCGCGGATCGACCGGCAGGGCGTCGTTCAGGTACAGGCGGCGCTTGGCCACCACCGTGTTGGCGCTGTCCGGGCTGGTGTAGCCGGGCAGGCCGATGGTGGGCACGCCGCCGTCGGGGATGTTGTCCTGGTCCACGTGCAGATAGCTCAGCGTGAAGCGGGTGGGGCTGCCGATGCCGAAGCCGACGGTCGGCGCCACGGCCCAGCGCTTGTTCTTCACCACGTGGCGCGCGGGGTTGCCGCTGTCCTGGGCCAGCGCGTTCAGGCGGAAGGCGATGCCGTGGTCGTTGCTGAGCACCTGGTTCAGGTCGGCGGTGGCGCGCTTCTGCTTGCCGCTGCCGGCGGTCACGATGGACGAGAACGCGTTTTGCAGGTGGGCCTGCTTGGAGCCCAGGTTGATCGAACCGGTCGGCGAGCCGCGGCCGCCGTCGGTGCCGGCCGGGCCCTTGACGATGTCGATCTGTTCGATGTTGAACACGTCGCGCGAGATCGAGCCGATGTCGCGCACGCCGTCCACGTAGATGCTGCTGGAGGCGTCGAAGCCGCGCATGAAGATGGCGTCGCCGGTGTTGGTGTTGCCGTTTTCGCCCAGGAAGAAGGCGCCCACGCCCGGCGTGTTGCGCAGCGCGTCGGCCAGCGTGACCGCGCCCTGCTGCTCGATCAGCTCTTTCTTGATGACGGTGATGGTCTGCGGCGTGTTCACCAGCAGCTCCGTGTATTTCGCCGAGTTGGCCTTGTCGGCCTTGAAGTCGTTTTCGCGGGTGCCGTCCACGCGCACTTCGGGCAGCGCGGCGGGGGAGGTCGCCGCGGCCGGTTCGGCCGGCGCGGCCGGCGCCGCGTCCACGGCGTGCGCGGCGGCGATCGGCAACAGCATGGCGGCCAGAACTGTGCTCATTTGGGTATAACCTGGATTTGCATGTTTGCGGCTTGTGATTGCCATGGTGTTTTTCTCGGATAGTTAGTGAAAATCAACGGGATGATAGCAACTTCCAGCTTGCATGTAAATGTGAATTGTTATCATTTGCATTGGTGTTCGCATATATAGAGCACACCCTCCAGGGCGGAATGCTAAGCTGGCGGATTGAGGGCGGTCCCGCCGGCCCCAGGGGAATATCGCCATGATCGTGGTCCACCATTTGAACAATTCGCGCTCGCAGCGGGTGCTGTGGCTGCTGGAGGAGCTGGGCCTGGCGTACGAGATCGTGCGCTACGAGCGGGACCGCAAGACCATGCTGGCGCCGCCCTCGCTGCGCGCGGTCCATCCGCTGGGCAAGTCGCCGGTGATCACCGACGGCGACGTCACGGTGGCCGAGTCCGGCGCGATCCTGGAATACCTGGTGGAGACCTACGGCCAGGGCCGGCTGGTGCCCAAGGCGGGCACGGCGGACAAGCGGCGCTGGACTTATTTCATGCACTACGCCGAGGGCTCGGCCATGACGCCGCTGCTGATGAAGCTGGTGTTCGACCGGGTCGAGTCGTCGCCCATGCCCTTCTTCGTCAAGCCGATCGCGCGCGGCATCGCGCAAAAGGTGAAGAGCGCGTACATCAACCCGCAGATCGAGGCGCACCTGGACTACCTGGAGGGCGAGCTGGGCAAGACGGAGTGGTTCGCCGGCGCCGAGTTCAGCGCGGCCGACGTGCAGATGAGTTTCCCGCTGGAGGCGGCCGCCGCGCGCGGCGGCCTGACGCGCGGCCGGCCCAGACTGGCGGCCTTCCTCGAGCGCATCCACGCCCGCCCCGCCTACCGGCGCGCGCTGGAGAAGGGCGGCCCGTACGAGCTGCTGAAGTAGCGCAAGGCGCACAGGTCTTCACGGGATAAGCTGGCTTGACAGCTTATCCGCCAGGGCTACCCTGAATGAAGATCGAGTTCGATCCGCAGAAGGACATCGCGAACAGGAAGCGCCACGGCCTGTCGCTGGCCGACGCCGCAGAGTTGGAGTGGGACGCCGCGCAGGCAGCGATTGACCGGCGCTTTCCCTATGACGAGTTACGAATGATGGCTGTGGTTCCCAAGGGGGTGCGTCTTTATCACGTGGCGTATGTTGAGCGAGGTGCTGTCTTGCGCATCATTAGTTTGCGCTTGGCGAGCCGACGGGAGGTGAGGGGTTATGCTGAAAATTGTTAAGAAGGGGCGCGTGTTCGCATTGCCTTCTTTGGAGGAGGATAAGGACATCATTGCGGCGGCGCTGGCCGACCCGGACGCCCAGCCGATGACGGATGAGCAACTGGCGCAAATGGTTCCCATCCAGCAGTTGCCCGAACTGCTGAAAAAGCTGCGCAAATAGTCCTTCCCGGCGCGGGCAGTTACAATTGGGGCTCAGCCACAAACCAGCCCCGGGCGGGGCCGCAACACAGCATGGGTAGACTCCTCGCCATCGACGGCCTGAACATCGTGCGCCGCGTGTATGAAGCCAGTCCCGAACCCGATTCGGACCTGAAGGCGGAGATCGCGCTGCGCCACGCGCTGTCCTCGTTCCGCAACCTGATCACCGACCATCAGCCCAGCCACGTGCTGCCGGCCTTCGATTTCGGCGGCCGCACCTGGCGCCACGACCTGTACCAGGGCTACCGCGAGGGTCGCGCGCCCATGCCGGCCGAGTTGCGCGCGGCGCTGCCCGCCTTCTACGACAAGCTGGCCGGCCTCGGCCTGAAGCCCGTCTCCCTGCCCGAGGTGGAGGCCGACGACGTGATCGGCACCGCCGTCATGCGCTGGCTGGGCGAGGGCAGGGGCGACGCGGTGGTGGCCAGCACCGACAAGGACCTGCATTGCCTGATCGCCCACGGGGCCCTGGTGTGGGACCACTTCAAGGGCGAATGGCACGATCACGCCTGGGTCGAGAAGAAATGGGGCGTGCCGCCCGAACAGCTGCCGGACCTGCTGGCGCTGATGGGCGACGCCACCGACAGCATCCCCGGCGTGTCCAAGGTGGGCTTGAAGACGGCCGCCAGACTGTTGCGCACATACGGCAATCTGGACGCGATCATGGCCGGCGCAGGCATCCTGAAGGACACGCTGGGTGAAACGCTACGAAAAGAGCGCGAGATGTTGTATCTTTCTCGTCAGTTGGTGCAATTGAAAACCGATGTGCGGGTCGGCGTCACGTGGAAGATGCTGGCCTGGGAACAATAACAAGAGCGATCGAGGGCGAAACAGATGTTAAAGGCGGTCATAGTCGACACCAGCGCGGTGGCGCGCGGCTTGTTGAACACGGTGCTGCTGGACGGCGGCTACGACGTGGTGGGCCAGGCCCACACCGGCGTCAGCGCGATCGCGCAAATGGTCAAGCATCAGCCGCAGATCCTGTGCATCGCGCGCGATGTGGTGGAGGCGGACGAGGCGGCGGCGCGCGAGCTGCGCCGCGACTGGCCCAAGACCTTGATTTTCATGGTGTCCAGCGAGTTCGACGCGGCCACCGTGCAGAAGGCCCACGCGATGGGCGTCAACGGCTTCATCGTGAAGCCCTTCAACGCCGGCACGGTGCTGAAAACCATCCGCGCCACCGTGATCGCCATGGTCAAGCGCCAGCAGAAGGCACTGGCGGAGCAGAACGGCGGCGCCGACGCGGCCGACACCCCCGCGCCGGACGCGCCGGCCTGAGGCCGGCGTCAAGCCGGCGGCGAGCCGCCGTCGATGATGCCCCCGCCCAGGCACACGTCGCCGTCGTACAGCACGGCCGACTGGCCGGGCGTGACCGCCCATTGCGCGTCCGGGAAGCCCAGCGCGAAGCGCAGCTCGCCGTCGGGCGCCACGTCGCACGGCACGTCGGCCTGGCGGTAGCGCGTCTTGGCGGCGATGCGGCCGGCCTCCGGCGGCGCGCCGGCGATCCAGCTGGCCTGGCCCGCCGTCAGCGCGCCGGACAGCAGCCACGGATGGTCGTGTCCCTGCACCACCCACAGCGTGTTGTTCTCGATGTCCTTGCGCGCCACGTACCAGGCGTCGCTGCTGCCGTCGGCGTTCTGGTAGGTCTTCACGCCGCCGATGCCGATGCCCTTGCGCTGGCCCAGCGTGTAGAACGACAGGCCCACGTGCTGGCCCACCACCTTGCCGTCCGGCGTCTTCATCGGCCCCGGCTGGTACGACAGGTAGCGGTTCAGGAACTCGCGGAAGGGGCGCTCGCCGATGAAGCAGATGCCGGTCGAATCCTTCTTGGCGGCGTTCGGCAGCTGCAGCTTCTCGGCGATCTTGCGCACCTCGGTTTTCGGGATCTCGCCCAGCGGGAACAGCGTCTTCGACAGCTGCGCCTGGTTCAGGCGGTGCAGGAAGTAGCTCTGGTCCTTGGTGTGGTCGTAGGCCTTCAGCAACTCGAAGCGGGCGTTGGCCGGGTTTTGCCGCACGCGCGCGTAGTGGCCGGTGGCGATCAGGTCCGCGCCCAGGTGCATGGCGTGGTCCAGGAAGGCCTTGAACTTGATCTCGGCGTTGCACAGCACGTCCGGGTTGGGCGTGCGGCCGGCCTGGTACTCGCGCAGGAACTCGGCGAACACGCGGTCCTTGTATTCGGCCGCGAAGTTGACGGCCTCGATGTCCACGCCCACCACGTCGGCCACGCTGGCCGCGTCGATCCAGTCCTGGCGCGTGGAGCAGTATTCGGAATCGTCGTCGTCTTCCCAGTTCTTCATGAACAGGCCGATCACCTCGTAGCCCTGTTCCTTCAGCATCCACGCCGCGACCGAGGAGTCAACCCCGCCCGACATCCCGATCACGACTTTTTTCTTACTCATTCTTGATTTCCATCAAACTTCATCAAACACGGACG
The DNA here is from genome assembly GCF_900116645.1 of Pseudoduganella namucuonensis. GTDB lineage: Bacteria > Pseudomonadota > Gammaproteobacteria > Burkholderiales > Burkholderiaceae_D > Rugamonas > Rugamonas namucuonensis. The sequence goes on from NZ_FPBO01000025.1 coordinate 119,260, forward strand.
CGTGCGTGTGCAACAGGTCCAGGGGCGCGCGCTTGCCCGCCAGGTAGTCGTCGATGCAGGTCAGCAGCAGCGGACTGCGGTGGCGCTCCGGGCACGCGGCGATCTCGTCGCGCGTCATCCACAGGGTGCGCAGGATGCCATCGTCCAGCGGCATGTCGTGCAACTGGCCGGCCAGGCCGCAAAAGGCGAAGCGCAGATAGGTGACGGCCTCGCCCGTGCGCGCCGAACGGTAGCGCGACATGTACATGCCCACCAGGCCGGTGGGCGTGAAGTCGTACGCGGTTTCCTCCAGCGTTTCCCGCACCACGGCCTGCTCCAGCGATTCGTGCGGGTCCAGGTGGCCGGCGGGCTGGTTCAGGCGGATGCCGTCGCTGGTTTCTTCTTCGATCAGCAGGAACAGACCGTCCCGTTCGATGACGGCGGCAACGGTGACGGAGGGTTTCCAGGTACGGGGCATAAGTCTCATCCTTGAAAGAGCCGCCATTTTAGCTTGTTCCGGGACGTAACGTTCCGATCCCCCGTAAATAGAGGGGAACGTCAATTAAAACCGGTTAATTGCACCTTGTGGGATATTGAAATCACGTTATGAAACCAATGGTTGGTCATGCGCGACAGCATATGGTTGTTGCTCTTTGAAAAGGGTTAACTTTTATGAAAACCATGTTATGGTCTGAGCAGGTAATCATTTTTAGCAACTTCTGGAGGCATCATGAGGATAGGAATACCGGCCGAGACGAGGCCGGGGGAAACCCGTGTCGCGGCGACGCCCGAGACGGTCAAGAAATTGGCCGCGAAGCACCAAATCGTCGTCCAGTCCGGCGCCGGCGTCACCGCGTCGATCACGGATGAGGCGTACGCCGCGGCCGGCGCCACCATCGCCAGCGCGGCCGAGGCCTACGGCGCCGACGTGGTGCTGAAGGTCCGCGCGCCCAACGCCGAGGAACGCGCGCTGATCAAGCCGGGAACGGTCGTCATCGGCATGCTGAACCCCTTCGACGCGGACAACAACGCGGCCATGGCCGCCGCCGGGCTGCAGGCCTTCGCGCTGGAGGCCGTGCCGCGCATCACGCGCGCGCAGTCGATGGACGTGCTGTCCTCGCAGGCCAACATCGCCGGCTACAAGGCGGTCATGGTGGGCGCCAACACCTACCAGCGCTTCATGCCGATGCTGATGACGGCGGCCGGCACCGTGAAGGCGGCGCGCGTGCTGATCATGGGCGTGGGCGTGGCGGGCCTGCAGGCCATCGCGACGGCCAAGCGCCTGGGCGCGGTGATCGAGGCGTCCGACGTGCGCCCGCCCGTCAAGGAGCAGGTGGAGTCGCTGGGCGCCAAGTTCATCGACGTGCCCTTCCTGACCGACGAGGAGAAAGAGATCGCCAAGGGCGTGGGCGGCTACGCCCGCCCGATGCCGGCGGACTGGATGAAGCGCCAGGCCGAACTGGTGCACGAGCGCGCCAAGCTGGCCGACATCGTCATCACCACCGCGCTGATCCCGGGCCGTCCCGCGCCCGTGCTGATCTCGGAGGAGACCGTCAAGGCCATGAAGCCGGGCTCGGTG
>NZ_FPBO01000052.1 GCF_900116645.1 Pseudoduganella namucuonensis
GGCGCCGACCGGGATGATCATGAATTCCTGGATGTCCAGGTTGTTGTCGGCGTGCGCGCCGCCGTTGATGACGTTCATCATCGGCACCGGCATTTCCATGCCGCCCGAGCCGCCGAAGTAGCGGTACAGGGGCAGGCCCGCGTCCTCCGCGGCGGCGCGCGCCACGGCCATGGACACGGCCAGGGTCGCGTTGGCGCCCAGGCGGGACTTGTTCTCGGTGCCATCCAGGTCGATCAGGGTGCGGTCGATGAAGGCTTGCTCGGAAGCGTCCAGGCCGATGATGGCCTCGGCGATCTCGGTGTTGATGTTCTCGCAGGCGCGCAGCACGCCCTTGCCGAAATAGCGCTTGGCGTCCCCGTCGCGCAGCTCGATGGCCTCGCGCGAGCCGGTCGAGGCGCCGGACGGCACGGCCGCGCGGCCGGTCACGCCGGATTCCAGCAGCACATCGCATTCCACGGTCGGATTGCCGCGCGAGTCGATGATTTCACGGGCAATAACGTCAACAATAGCGGTCATGATTTAGTCTCAGATAGGTGGGAACGCCGAAGGATGAAAACCAACGGCGAAAGGCTGGGGTCAGACCTGGCGGGTCAGCCCCCGGAATTTGCATCGGGTTTAAGCCGGCGCGCCGATCTTCATGATCTTCAGCGCGTTGGTGCCGCCCACCAGCCCCATGGGCTCGCCCCAGGTCAGCACCACGGTGTCGCCGCGCTGAACGACGCCGCGCGCGATCAGCAGTTCCTCCACCGAGCGCAGCACCGTTTCGCGGTCGCGCGTCTGCTTCAGCTCCAGCGACACCACGTTGCGGTACAGCGCCAGCTTGCGCTGCGTGGCCACGCTCGGCGTCAGCGCGATGATGGGCACGTTGATGTTGTTGCGGCTCATCCACAGGCAGGTGGAGCCGGACTCGGTCAGCGCGGCGATCGCCTTCACGCGCAGGTGGTGCGCGGTGAACAGCGCGCCGTAGGCGATGGACTGGTCGATGCGGCTGAAGGTGGTGTTGATCAGGTCCACGTCCGGATTGGACGGGTTCCACTTCTCGGCGTCCAGGCAGATCGCGGCCATCGCCTCGACCGTCTCCACCGGATACTTGCCGGAGGCGGTTTCGGCCGACGTCATCACGGCGTCGGTGCCGTCCAGCACCGCGTTGGCCACGTCCGACACCTCCGCGCGGGTCGGCACGGCGTTGACGATCATCGACTCCATCATCTGCGTGGCCGTGATGGCCAGCTTGTTGGAGGCGCGCGCCATCTTGATCATGCGCTTCTGCAGCGCCGGCACGGCGGCGTTGCCCACCTCGACGGCCAGGTCGCCGCGGGCGACCATGATGCCGTCCGACGCGTCCAGGATCTCCTGCAGCGCCGGAATCGCCTCGGCGCGTTCGATCTTGGCGATCATGAACGGCTTGTGCGCCCACGGCTCGCCGGCGATGTTGGCCAGTTGGCGCGCCATCACCATGTCGGTCGCGTTTTTCGGGAACGAGACGGCGATGTAGTCGGCCTGGAAGGACATCGCGGTCTTGATGTCCTCCATGTCCTTGGCCGTCAGCGCCGGCGCCGACAGGCCGCCGCCCTGGCGGTTGATGCCCTTGTTGTTCGACAGCTCGCCGCCGATCTTCACGGTGGTGTGGATCTCGCTGCCAATGATGCGGTCCACGGTCATCACGATCAGGCCGTCGTTCAGCAGCAGCACGTCGGCCGGACGCAGGTCGCGCGGCAGGTCCTTGTAGTCCAGGCCCACGCGTTCCTGGTTGCCCAGTTCACCGTTCTCGCCCCACTTCGCGTCCAGCACGAACTTGTCGCCGTTCTCCAGGTGGATGCGGCCTTCCTCGAATTTGCCGATGCGGATCTTCGGGCCCTGCAAGTCGGCCATGATGGCCACTTCACGCCCCACGCGGGCCGCCGCCTCGCGCACCATGCGGGCGCGCTCGACGTGGTCCTGCGCCTTGCCATGCGAGAAGTTCAGGCGCACGACGTTGACGCCGGCGTTGAACATCCGGACCAGGGTTTCCAGGTCGTTCGAAGCCGGGCCGATGGTGGCCACGATCTTCGTTGCGCGGTGGGTGGTGGCTACTTGCACTGTGTCTCTCACGGGTATCTCTTTCGCAGGTTGGTGGTTATATGCCGGACGTCGCTGGGCGGGGGTTGGGAACTTCCCGGGGGGAGTCCCTTTAACCGCTGTTGCGCAAGCCGGCGGCAATGCCATTGATAGATAAATGTATGCCCTCGCGCGTCGTCGCGTCGCTGTCGCCCTCGCGGAAGCGGCGCAGCAGCTCGACCTGCACGTGGTTCAGCGGGTCGATGTAAGGGAAGCGGTTGCGGATCGAGCGTTGCAGCAGCGGATTCGCGTCCTGCAGCTCGGCCTGGCCGGTGATCTGTTTGAGCGCCTCCACGGTGCGCTCATGCTCGGCGCGGATGCGGCCGAAGATGGATTCGCGCAGCGCCGGGTCGCTGACCAGGGTGGCGTAGCGGCTGGCGATGGCCATGTCGCTCTTGGCCAGCACCATGTCCATATTGGACAGCACGGTGTTGAAGAACGGCCAGTCCCGGTACATCTTTTGCAGTTGCTGGAGGCCGTCCGGATGCGCGGCCAGGAACTTGGCCACGGCGGAGCCGAAGCCATACCAGCCCGGCAGCATCACGCGGCACTGGGCCCAGCTCAGCACCCAGGGAATGGCGCGCAGGTCCTCGATGGAGGTGGACTTCTTGCGCGAGGCGGGGCGACTGCCGATGTTCAGCGCCGCGATCTCCGCGATCACGGTCGACTCCCAGAAATAGGTCTCGAAGCCCTCGGTCTCGTAGACCAGCGAGCGGTAGGAGCGCAGCGCCTCGTCCGACAGCGCCTGCATGGCGGCCAGTTGGGCGGCGTCCGGCTCGGCCGAACGGGGCGCCAGCAGCGTCGCCTCCATGGTCGCGGCCACCATCACCTCCAGGTTGCGGCGGCCCACCTCGGGGTTCGCGTACTTGGCGGTGATGACCTCGCCCTGCTCGGTCAGGCGGATGCGGCCCTGCACCGCGCCCCGCGGCTGCGCCAGGATCGCCTCGTAGCTCGGACCGCCGCCGCGGCCGACGGAACCGCCGCGGCCATGGAACAGGCGCATCTTGATGCCGTGCTTCTTGAACACGCCCACCAGCTCGATCTCGGCCTTGTACAGTTCCCAGCCCGAGGTCAGGAAGCCGCCGTCCTTGTTGGAGTCCGAATAGCCCAGCATGACTTCCTGCAGGCTGCCGCGCGACTGCAGCAGGTCCATGTACAGCGGGATCGCGAAGGCGCGCGCCATGATGTCCGGGCCGGCGCGCAAGTCGTCGATGGTCTCGAACAGCGGGATGATGTTGACCGCCATGTGGGTCGGATCGGTCACCGAGCCGGCGCGCAGCAGGCCGTGCTCCTTCAGCAGCAGCGCCACCTCCAGCAGGTCCGACACGCTGGCCGCCTTGGAGATGATGTAGTTGGTGACGCAGTCCTGGCCGTAGGCGGCGTGGGCCTCCTTCAGCGCGCGGAAGATGGCCAGTTCGCCGGCGGTGTCCTCGGTGTAGCTGGTGTAAGGGGAAATCAGCAGGCGCGGCGTGTGCAGCTCCTCCAGCAGCAGCTTGCAGCGCGCCTCCTCGTCCAGGCCGAGGTAGTCCACGCCGGGACGCGCGGTGGCCAGCAGTTCGCCGACCACGCGCTCGTGCACGTCCGAGTTCTGGCGCAGGTCGATCGGCGCCAGGCTGAAGCCGAACACCTTCACGGCGCGGCGCAGATGGCGCAAACGGCCGCGCGCCAGCACCTGCGAGCCGTTCGCCACCAGCGAGTGGTTCACGATTTCCAGGTCCGCCAGCAGGGCCTCGGCCGAGGCGTAGGGCTCGGCGCCGGCCGCTTGCGCCGCGGCGCCGGTCTGCTGGGCGAAACGGGCGCGCGTCGCGGACAGGCGGGCGTGGATGCCGTAGATGGCGCGGCGGTAAGGCTCGTCCACGCGGTGCGGCGACAGGTCCGGCGACGCGTCGGCCAGCTGGCGCAGCTGCTCCGAGCAGCCCGTCATGTTCTGCGCCAGCGACAGCTGGGAGGCCAGCTTGTGCAGCTCGGCCAGGTAGTGTTCCAGCGCCACGTCGGACTGGCGCTGCAGGGTGCCGCGCAGAACGGACGCGGTGACGAAGGGGTTGCCGTCGCGGTCGCCGCCGATCCAGCTGCCGACCTTCATGAAGGTCGGCAGTTCCTCGGCCGTCCAGCGCTGGTCCAGCTTGGCCAGCATGTCCTGCAGGGTGCAGTACAGCTGCGGCAGGCCGCTCAGGATGGTGCGGTCGAAGAAGGACAGGCCGTTGTTCACCTCGTCCATCACGGACAGCTTGGCCCGGCGCAGCAGGCGCGTGTTCCACAGCGTGTGGATGCCGCGCGCCAGCGCGTCGTCGTTGAGTTCCCGCTCCTCCGGCGTCATTTGCACGCGGTCGCGCTCATCGAGGATGCGGGCGATCGCCATCTGGCAGTTGAGCGTGGACTTGCGCTGCACCTCGGTCGGGTGCGCGGTGAAGACGGGGCTGATGTGGGCGTCGGCGAAGAAATCGCCCAGCGCGTCGGTGCAGCCCGCGTTCACCACGTTCTGCACCGCCTTGGCCATGCTGCCCACGCGCGGCGCGGAGCCGGCGATCAGGTGGGCGCGGCCGCGGCGGGTGTGGTGCTGGTCCTCGGCGATATTGGCCAGCAGCGAGAAGTAGCTGAAGGCGCGTATCAGTTGCCGGGTTTCCTCCTGCGACAGCGCGTGCAGCGCCTGGTCCAGCTCTTCCTGCGCCTGCACGTCGGCCTCGCGGCGGAAGCGGATCGCCACCTGGCGAATGTTCTCGATGCGGTTGAACGCCTCGTCGCCATGCTGCGCGCGTATCGTATCGCCCAGCATTCGGCCCAGCTGGCGGATGTCCCGCCCCAGCAACTCGTCCTTGAACTCTACCGCTTTCGACCCGTCCATATCGCTGCACCCCGCTGATTTGTAGTAATTTTACAGATTAGAAGAAGAATTACACCAAATTGCGCATGCGGGAACCATAAGCCGCCGCATACACCTGGTATAAGGTAAATTTACTACATTATCAGTAAAAAAGCGGCAACAGGCAACTGGAAATTCAATGGAAACCTATTACGTTTTGACATAGCGCAAGCAAATGCGACGATGTATAGACAGCTTCATGAGCCCGCGCAAGAGACCTGCTATGGCGTGATGGCGATAGAGGATGGGAACGAAAAAACGGCCAACCCGCCGGGAGGCGGGTTGCGGGGGGCTTGCCGCGCAAGCCCCTCCTCAGGCGCTCCGCGCCGGCGCCAGCGCGGGCGCCTGATGATCCGGCTCGGCGGTCGCGCGCGGCGGCTGGGCCCTTGCGCCCGATTTGACGCGCGGATGGCGGCGGCGCCACCACATCAACAGGCCCGTCCACATGAACAGCAGCGGCGTCACGCCGGCGAGGGTGATCAGCACGCGGCCCGGAACCCCGAACGCCTCGCCGGTATGCAGGGGGAACTGCCAGCCCAGGAAGCGGTCTCCCGGCGCGGCCGTGAGGGGATCGCGCACCTTCAGGATGGTGCCCTGGTAGGCATCCACGCTGACACGCGTATTGCCGGAGCCCTTGCGCACCTCGCCGGGCTGGCGCATGCGTAGCTCGTATGGCGTTTTCGGTCCGGCGGGCAGGCCGACGCGCGACAGGCGCGCCTCCGGGAAGCGGGCCTGCGCCACCCGCATGGCCTGCGCCACGCCGATCGGCGCCGGCCTGGCGGCGCCTCCGGCCACCAGCGCCGGCGCGTTGGCCACCTTGTCGTTCGGCGCCATGGCCGCCACCGCGCCCACCAGCGGCGTCACCCAGGTGGGCAGGTTGAAGTACCAGCCCGAGAATCCCAGCACCGCCAGCACCGGCAGGGCGAAAATACCCACCGCCCGGTGCAGGCTGTAGTTGAAGGCGGCCGGTGATCCGCCCACGCGCACCGTGACCGCCTTGCCCAGCGAAGACCAGGTGGCCTTGGGCCACCAAAGCGCCAGCCCCACCAGCGAGGTCAGCAGCATGGCCAGCCCGCTGACGCCCATGACGGTCTTGCCGGTTTCACCCAGCAGCAGATAGCGGTGGGTGAAGAACAGCGTCGGCATCAGCAGCGGACGCGACACGCCGATCTCGCCCCAGGTGCGCTCGCCGGTCGCGCGCATCCGGTACGGGTCCCACATCACCTGGCGCGTGCGATCCAGCTCGACGAGCGAATCGGGGTCGCGCTTGACGCGGTAGCCGAACACCCAGGCGCGGTCCGCCTCCCCGCCCAGGGACAGGCTGTCGGGCCGGCCGTAGCGCGGATCGGCGCTGATCGTTTCCACGGCCCGCTGCACCAGCTCCGGCCGCCACCGTCCCGGCGTATCGCCCGCCCGGCCGTCGGGTGGCGCCACGTGGAACAAGGCCGGATTCAGGACGCCGTCCAGCTCGTCCACCCACGCCAGGGGTATGCCGGTCAAGCCGGCCAGGACGAACATCAACCCGAACACCAGGCTCGATACCAGGTGCGCCTGGCGTAAGCCCGACCGCAATCGTCCGTGAACCATGTCTGTCCTGTTCGCAATCTGGAGCGGCCGGGCAATACGGGCTTGCCTTATCGGTCCGGCTCGTGAATAATAATGAGAATGAATCTCATTATCACAAATATAGCCAGGCGCGTCAACGTCACGCTGCTGGCGGGCGCCGCCGCGAGCACGCCCCTCCTCCACGCACAAACCGCCACCCGGACTCCCGACGCCGAGCCTCTCCCGGACGTGGTGATCACGGCCACCCGCGCGCCCAAGGCCATCGACAAGATTCCCGGCGCCGTGATGGTGATCGGCCAGCGCGAACTGGAAGGCCAGTACACCCTGGCCGACGACCCGTCCCAGGCCCTGGCCATCCACGTGCCGAGCTTCTCGCCCAGCCGCCAGAAGATGTCCGCCGCCGGCGAATCGCTGCGCGGGCGCGTGCCCCTGATCTTGCTGGACGGCGTCCCGCAATCGAACCCGCTGCGCGCGGGCATGCGCGAGGGCTATTTCGCCGACACCGCCGTGATCGAGCGCGTCGAAGTGATCAACGGCGCCTCCGCCATCCAGGGCATGGGCGCCACCGGCGGCATCATCAATTACATCACCCGTTCGCCCAAGAAGAACGGCACCGAACACACGGCGCATGTCCGCATGTCCAACCAGTTCCGCTCCGACAGCCTGGATTGGAAGACCGGCTACTCGCTCGCCCACAAGTCGGACAGCTTCGACCTGTTCGGCTACGCGGGCGTGCAGCGGCGCGGCGTGGGCTATGACGGCAGGGGCCGCCGCCTGGGATTGGAAACGGTCCAGGGCGACACCAACGACGCCGGCGGCCACGACCTGTTCCTCAAGATCGGCAAGAGCTTCGGCGACCAGCGCGTGTCGGCCAGCTACAACCGCTTCAAGATGGAGGGCGACGGCGACTACCGCAACGTCAACGCGGTGCTGGCCCAGGGCATCCCGACCACCGCCGTCGAGGGCACGCCGCCCGGCGCGCCGGCGCGCAACGCGGTCGAGACGGGCAGCGTCGAATACCGCCACGACGCGTTGGCGGGCGGCCGCTTCACGGCCCAGCTGTTCAAGCAGGACTTCGCCTCGCTGTACGGGGCGACCAACACCGCCACCTTCCAGGACGCGCGCATCGCGCCGGTGGGCTCGCTGTACGACCAGTCCGAGATCATCGCCGACAAATACGGCGCCAAGCTGACCTACGTGCGTCCGGACACCCTGGTCCAAGGCCTGGAAGTCACGGCGGGCTTCGACCTGCTGCACGACAGCACGCGCCAGCAGCTGTCCGGCACCAACCGCACCTGGGTGCCCGAACTGAACTTCACGTCGCGCGCGCCGTTCGCGCAGTTCGAATACGAGGTCGGCCCCGTCACCTTGCGCACCGGCGTGCGCCGCGAGGACGCCAAGCTGGATGTGGACAGCTACACCACGCTCGCCTCGTACGGCGGCCGCCTGGTGCTCGGCGGCCAGCGCAGCTTCACCAGGAATGTCAGGAACATCGGCGCGGTGTGGCGCTTCGCCCCGCAATGGTCGATGTTCGTCAGCAGCGCGGAGGGCTTCGGCCTGCCCGACGTCGGCCTGGTGCTGCGCGCGGTGAACCGGCCGGGCCAGTCGGTCGCCTCGCTGTTCGACATGGAACCGGTCGTCACGCGCAACAACGAGATCGGGGTCAACTGGCGTGGCCGGCAAGGCAACCTCGGCGGATCCTATTACGACTCGCGCTCCAAGCTGGGCACGGCGCTGCGCATCAACTCCGCCGGCATCGGCCAGCTGGACCGCGTGCCGACCCACGTCCACGGCTGGGAACTGGTGGGCGACTGGCGCCTCGATCGCGCCTGGACCTTCACCGGCAGCCACGCGCGCGCCATCGGCAAGACCGCCACCACCGCCGGCGCACCGATCGACGTGGAACTGGGCGGGCGCCAGATCGGCCCGGCCAAGACCGTACTGGGTGCGAACTGGCGGTTGAGCCCCGACGGCCAGCTGCGCCTGCAGGCCACCCACCTGGCCGACCGCGACATCAACGCCGGACGCATGGCCGGCACCGCCATCCTCGAGGAGCACTTCAAGGGCTACACGCTGCTGGACCTGGTGGGCGGCCTCCAGACGCGCTGGGGCAAGGTGGGCGTCGGCATCGACAACCTGCTCGACCGCCAATACATCCACTACTACTCGCAGTCGGCCAATTCGCGCGAAGCCACCGCCTACTTCGCCGGCCGCGGCAGGACACTCTCGGTCAACTGGTCGCGTGGTTTCTGACCGGACGGCCAGCGCCCGTCGGCGCCCTACGCGAAACGACATCGCGCCGCGAGCCTATGGCTCGAAATCTGTCACGGCTCACTTCTTCAGATAGCGCAGGGTGCGGGCGGATTGGGCCTCCTTGTCCCGCTCCTCCGCGCTGTCCACCAGCACGCGCTGGCTGGGGCGCGAAACGCTGGCGCCCACCTCGTCCACCAGCTTCATGGCCGCCAGCAGGATGCGCTGCTGGGTGTCCATGAACACGCCGTAGGACGGATTGAGCACGAAATACACCACCTCGAACTCGAGCGCGTCCTGCGTCACGTTCTTCAGGTGGGCGCGGTCGAAGCGCACGGTGTCCTGCCGCTCCACCACGCGCCGCAGCGCGGCCGGGATGCCCTCGGCCACCGACACCGGCGTGGCCGGATCCAGGTTCAGCGAAAACTGCACGCGCCGGTTCTGCATGCGCTTGAAGTTGCGCACGGTGTTTTTCAGCAGGTCCGCGTTGGCGATGACGATCTGCTCGCCGCTGTCGGCGCGGATGCGCGTGGTCTTCAGCCCCACGTGCTCGACGCTGCCGGAGAAGCCGTTCACGCTGATCGCGTCGCCCACCTCGAAAGGCTTGTCGACCGCGATCGACAGCGACGCGAACAGGTCGCCCAGGATGTTCTGCACCGCCAGCGCCACCGCCACGCCGCCGATCCCCAGGCTGGCGACGAAGGCGGAGATGTTGATGCCGAGGTTGGACAGCATGGCCAGCAGCAACACCACCCACAGCACGGTCTTCATGCCCCAGCCCATCAAGGTGCGCGCCACCGTCGGCTGCGCCTCGGATTCGCCGTGGCGCTTGAAGTAGCGGGTCGCGCAGATGGTGATCAGCTGGTTCAGCCAGAAACCGATCTGCAGGCCCAGCGTGATGAACCACAGGTGCTTGACGCGGTCCGCCCAGGGCTGCGGCAGGTCCAGCACGGTCAGGCCGATCAGCAAGGCGGTGACGACCACGACCAGGTTGCTGGTCTTGGCCAGGGTGCCGCTCAGCAATTCGGCCACGGGGCGGCTGCTGTGCTCGTCGGATTTGATCTTCTTGAGGCGGCAGCGGCACAGCACCAGCACGCCATGGATGACGATGAAACTGAGGACGGCCACACCCACGCTGAGCAGCCAGTTGCTGGCCGCGATGCCTTCGAACACGCCGTCGAACGAGTTGATGAACTTTTTGAAATCCAAATTCCGCTCCCTGTGCGCCTGGCGGGCTCCGCCGCGCGGCAAAACCGCACCTTAGCCCAATCAGGCGGGGCCGGCCGTGCGTTGACGCACATAGGGTGTCAGCCGCCTCTTACATGCGCACGGCGCGCCCGCCGCTGGGGCGCGACGCTCCCGGCACGCATACTCGTGGCATCCCTCTTCACTCAGCAATGCAAGGACCACATGACTTCCACCCTATGCCTGGCCGGCCTGGCCCAGGCGGCCAGCACGGCAACCCAGGCGGCCCGCGCGGCCGCCGCGGCGAACGACGCGGCGGCGGACACGCGCCGCCACACGGAAACCGATGGCGCCCGCTGGATCCACCACCATCTGGCGTCGGCCGGCGACCCGGCCGCGCAGCGCGGCGTCGCGCGCGCCTGGCTGGCGTCCCGGCTGGACGAGGCCGCCGGCCTGCCATGCGACTTTCCGGACCACCCGTCCGGCGCCGCCGCGTGGATACAGGCCAACACCGACCGCGTCGGCGTGGCCTACCAGCAATACCTGACGGAACGCAGGGCCGGCGCGCCGCGCCGCTATTTCAGCAACAAGTCGCACGCGCTGCACTTCCTGCGCGGCGCCGCGCCCACCAAGCTGGTCGATGGCGCATGGCTGTACGGCATGCTGCAACGCTGGCGCGACGACGACGTGCGCCCCTTGATCGACATCTACATCGAGGAACTGGGCAACGGCGTGCCGGACAAGAACCACGTGCTGCTCTACCGCCAGTTGCTCGAGGCGCACGGCATCGCCGCCGACGCGCCGCTGCCCGACGACCACTATGTGCAGGGCGCCATCCAGCTGGCATTCGGCCATTGCGGCGATGAATTCCTGCCGGAACTGGTGGGTTTCAACCTGGGCTACGAACAGTTGCCGCTGCACCTGCTGATCACCGCCTACGAGCTGAACGAACTGGGCGTCGATCCCTATTACTTCACGCTGCACGTCACGGTGGACAACGCCGCCACCGGCCACGCGGCCGGCGCGCTGAACGCCATGCGCCGCCTGCTGGCGCGCGGCGCCTGTCCCGCCACTTTCCTGCGCCGCATGGTGGCGGGAATGCGCCTCAACGAACTGGGCGCGGGCACCCTCTCCATCATCGAAGGTTTCGACCTGGACCGGGAAGTGGCCGCCATGCTGGCCGAGAAGTCGCGCCACGGCCGCAATATGCACTCGGACTACTGCCGCGTGGGTGGACGCACCGTCAACGAATGGCTGGCCAGCCCGGACCAGGTGCCCGCCTTCCTGCGCCAGCTGGAACAGCAGGGCTGGATACGGCGCGGCGAGGAGCCGCGCAACAGCCGCTTCTGGCGCCTGATCGAAGGCGAGCGCGCCGAGATGTTCGGCGTGTTCAGCGTGGCCGAACAGCAGTTGCTGCGCGACTGGATCGGCACCGGCGCGGACGGCCGCACGGCCGGCCCGGGCCGCGCGCCCAGTTTCCGCGCCACCCTGCGCAGCATGGAGGGCGATGGCGCGGCCCAACGCGCCGCGGCCCAGGCGCCGCGCGGCGTGCTGCGCCGCCGCTCCGGTCGGGGGCGGGACGATGAACAATGGCTGGGCTGCGAGCTGCGCCAGCTGGAGGCGCAACTCGCCACGGTTGGCAAGGACGAGGCGATGGCCATGCTGATCCCGCTGATGGCCCCGTCCCGCCACCACACCGCGCCCGGCCTGATGGCGACGCGCATTTTCACGAGGATGTACAACCATGGCTGAGAGCGACCAGTATCACGCCCCGAATTGCAATCCAATTCACCATCCATTTCACGACCAGGCCACCAGCCCGCGGCCGGGCGGCTTGGACCGCTCGGCGCTGCTGGAGGCGGGCCGCATCCTGCAAGCCCTCGACTACCGCTTCACCACCGTCACCCCCGCCACGCAGGCGCGCGTGCTGGCGCGCGAACCGGACGCCTGGGCGCGCGGCTTGCGCGACGTGTTCGGCTGGAGCCGGCCCTACCACGCCGGCGTGCTGCCGCCCGAACTGGCGGCGCTGATGTCGCTCACCGGCCTGGCCAAGCCCCACGGCGACGGCTGGCGCAGCACCGTGCGCTGCTCGTCGCTGGGCGAACGCCTGTACTTCCACAGCGCCTACCCCACCGGCGACGCCGACGCCGTGTTCTTCGGTCCGGACACCAGCCGTTTCATCCGCGCCCTGAACCATGAGCTCACGATGTGGCCCTGCACCCCGCAGCGCATCGCGGACCTGGGCTGCGGCTCCGGCGCCGCCGCCATCGAGCTGGCGCGGCGCTTCCGCACCGCCGAGGTGCTGGCGGTCGACATCAACGACGCCGCGCTGGCCATCACCGAAGTGAACGCCGCGCTGGCCGGCGTGTCCAACGTCTGGCTGCTGCACAGCGACCTGCTGGCCCAGGCCGAGGGCGGCTTCGACCTCATCGTCGCCAACCCGCCCTACCTGCTGGACGCGGCCGAACGCAGCTACCGCCACGGCGGCGGCGCGCTGGGCGAGGGCCTGGCGTTGCGCATCGTGGACACTGCACTGCGGCGCCTGCGTCCCGGCGGCACGCTGATGCTCTACACCGGCGTGGCCATGGTGGACGGCGAGGATCCCTTCCTGGAGCACGTGAAGGCCCGCCTGGCGGGCGCGCCCTGCCGCTGGCGCTACCAGGAGATCGATCCCGACGTGTTCGGGGAGGAACTGGAACTGCCGGCCTACGCCGGCGCCGAGCGCATCGCCGCGGTGTGGCTGACCGTCACCCTGGATTGAGAGGAGATGATGCAACACGCAACGGATTACGCTCCGGTGATCGTCGTACATGGCGGCGCCGGCGCCAACGAACTGGATAAGGATGGCTGCCTGGCCGCCGCGCGCGCCGGTCTCGACGCGCTCGGCGATGGCGGCCTGGCGGCGGCGGTCGCCGCGGTCGCCGCGCTGGAGGACGATGGACGCTTCAACGCCGGCAGCGGCGCGGTGCTTTGCCTGGACGGCAAGACGGTTGAAATGGACGCCGCCGTCATGGACTCGCTGGGCGCGCTGGGGGCGGTGGCCTGCGTCCGCCATGTGAAGAACCCCGTGTGGCTGGCGCACGCCGTGTCGCGCACGCCGCACTGGCTGCTGGCCGGCGAAGGCGCCGACAGCCTGGCGCGCACGCTGGGTTTGCCGCCCTCCGGTCCGCCGGGGGAGCGCGCGCTGCGGCGCCACGCCAAGCTGCTCGAACGCCTGCGCGGCAAGATACCGGAACTGCCGGGCATCGACAACGGCGCTTTCGAGCGTTTCTGGAATTACGAAACGCCCGCCGGCGCCGCCGGTTCCGGTGGAGCCAACGACGGCGCCTGCGATACCGTCGGCGCCGTGGTGCGCGACGCGTCCGGCGCATTCGCGGTGGCCAGCTCCACCGGCGGCTCGGCGCCCTCGCTGCTGGGCCGCGTGGGCGACACGCCCATCATCGGCGGCGGCTTCTACGCCGGTCCGGCGGGCGCGGTGGCGGCCACCGGCCTCGGCGAACACATCGTGCGGCACCTGCTGGCGCACACGGTCTACCGCTGGATCGAGGGCGGCGTGCCGCTGGCGCAGGCGCTGGAGCGCGGCGTCGGCCTGTTCGAGCCGCGCGTCCCCATCGGCCTGATCGCCGTCGGCAAGACCGAATCCGGCTGGCGCAGCAACCGCGACATGCCCGTGGCGGAGCTGCGCCATGACTAGAGCGGCGGGCGGCTGCCTGCTCGTCATCGGCGGCCACGAGGACCGCGAGCACGGCAAGGACGTGCTGGACCGCTTCCTGGAACTCTCCGGCGGCGCCGGCGCGCCCATCGTCGTCGTCACCGCCGCCAGCACCGCTCCGGACAAGGTCTGGGCCATCTACAAGCGGGCCTTCGCCGCGCTGGGCGCCACCGACGTGCGCCCCCTGCACCTGGGCGGCCCCGGAGAGGCGGGCTACGCGGCCATGGCGCAGGCCATCCACCGCGCCGGCGGCGTGTTCCTGTCCGGCGGCGACCAGAAGCGCCTGTTGCGATGCCTGGCCGGCACGCCCGTGGAGGCGGCCCTGCACGCGGCGCTGGAACGCGGCGCCTGCATCGCCGGCACCAGCGCCGGCGCCTCGGCGCTGGCGGCGCGCATGCTGGCCGGCGGCTACACCAGCCTGCAGCCTTTGAAGGGCGCCGTCACGCTGGCGGCGGGCCTGGGCTTCGTGGGCGGCGTCGTCATCGACCAGCACTTCGCCCAGCGCCACCGGCTGGCCCGCCTGATGTCCGTGATCGCCGAGCACCCGCACTGCTACGGCGTGGGCATCGACGAGGACACGGCGCTGCTGGCCGGACCCGGTCCCGTGATCGAAGTGCTGGGCGCCGGCAGCGTCACCATCCTGGACGGGCGCGCCATGGAATCGAACGTCGAGGAAATCCGCCGGCACGCCCGGCCACGCCTGCTGGATGTGCGCGTGCACCTGCTGCCCTCCCGTTCCCGTTTCGCGCTGGAGGAAAGCGCGGACGGGAAGATCCAGGCGGCGCCCGAATCCCTGCGCCATTTCATACAAACCATGACAACCAAGAGCGAGACATGAACATCATAGAACAGCGGCTGCTGCGCGGCCCCAACCTGTACGCCCGCCGTCCCTGCCTGCTGACGGTGCTGGACCTGGGGGAACTGGGGACGGTGTCCAGCATCACGGACCCGGACTTCACCGGGCGGCTGCTGGAACTGCTGCCGGCGCTGCATGAGCACCGCTGTTCGCTGGGCCAGTACAGCGGCTTCGCGCAGAGCCTGCGGGGCGGCACCAACATGGCCCACGTGGTCGAACACGTGACCCTGGCGCTGCAATGCCTGGCCGGCCCCACCGTCAGTTTCGGCCGCACCCGCCCGGTGGCCGGCCACGACAGCCGCTACCGCGTGGTGTGCGCCTACGAGATCGAACAGCTGGCCGGCGCCGCGCTGGTGGCCGCGCTGGAACTGGTGGAGACGCTGGCGCGCGGCGGCGCGGTGGACCTGGACGCCGTGCTGGCCCCGCTGCGCGAGACGGCCTCGCGGCACGCCATCGGCACCAGCACCGCCGCCGTGCTGGCGGCGG
Source organism: Pseudoduganella namucuonensis (assembly GCF_900116645.1). GTDB lineage: Bacteria > Pseudomonadota > Gammaproteobacteria > Burkholderiales > Burkholderiaceae_D > Rugamonas > Rugamonas namucuonensis. The sequence goes on from NZ_FPBO01000052.1 coordinate 15,013, forward strand.
CGCGCAAGCGCGGCATCCCCTACAGCCGCCTGACGGACGAGGCCAACCTGTTCCAGCTGGGCTGGGGCGGCAAGCAGAAACGCCTGCAGGCCACCATCACCGGCAACACCGGCCACGTGGCCGTCGGCGTGGCCGCCGACAAGCAGCTGACCAAGCTGCTGCTCAAGGAGGCCGGCGTGCCGGTGCCCAACGGCGGCATCGCCGCCACGGCGGAGGAGGCGCGGCAACTGGCGCGGCGCATGGGCGGCGTGGTCACCGTCAAGCCGCTGGACGGCAACCATGGCCGCGGCGTGAGCACCGGCTGCGCCACGACGGAAGAGGTGCTGGCCGCCTACGAGCGCGCGCGCGAACACGGGCGCCGCGTCATCGTCGAGCGCCACATCGAGGGCCACGACTACCGCGTGCTGGTCGCCGGCAAGCGCGTCGCGGCGGCGGCGCTGCGCCGCCCGCCATCGGTCACCGGCGACGGCGCCAGCACCGTGCGCGAACTGGTGGAACGGGAAAACCGCAACCCGGCGCGCGGCGAGGGCCATTCCAACATCCTCAGCATCATTCCGCTGGACGGCCACGCCGAGGGCGTGCTGGCCAAGCAGGGTTACGGCCTCGATTCCATCCCCGAGGCTGGAACCGTGGTCACGCTGCGCGGCAACGCCAACCTCTCCACCGGCGGCACGGCGGAGGACGTGACGGACCTGCTGCCGCAGGAGACGTGCGACATCTGCGTGCGCGCGGCGCGCAAGGTGGGGCTGGACATCGCCGGCATCGACGTGGTCTGCGCCGACATCTCCCGCCCCTTGCGCGAACAGGGCGGCGCCGTCATCGAGGTGAACGCGGCGCCCGGCATCCGCATGCACCACTACCCCAGCGCCGGCATGCCGCGCGACGCGGGCGCCGCCATCGTCGAGGCGCTGTACGGCGAGGGCAACGGCCGCATCCCCGTGATCGCCGTCACCGGCACCAACGGCAAGACCACCACCACGCTGATGCTGGAGCACACCGCGCGCCTGGCCGGGCTGGCCACCGGCTGCACCACCACCGAAGGCGTGTACGTGGCCGGCAAGCGCATCGTCAAGGGCGACTGCAGCGGCTACTGGTCCGCGCGCACGGTGCTGGGCGCGCCGGAGGTGGACTTCGCGGTGCTGGAGACGGCGCGCGGCGGCATCCTCAAGCGCGGCCTGGCGTTCGACAGGTGCGACGTGTCCATCGTGCTCAACGTGAGCTCGGACCACCTGGGCATGGACGGCGTGGACACGCTGGAGGAGCTGGCCGACGTGAAGGCCGTGGTGGCGCGCGCCGCCTCGCGCGCGGTGGTGCTGAACGCGGAGGACAGGCTGTGCGTGGCCATGGCGGCGCGCATCCGCACCGAGGTGGAGTTGATCTGGTTCGCGCTGAACGCCGAGAATCCGCACCTGCTGCGCCACCTGGAGCATGGCGGCCGGGGCGCCTACATGCAGGACGGCGCGCTGGTGCTGGCCGACGGCACCCGCCGGCGCCGGCTGGTGAACGTGGCGGACATGCCGTCCGCCATGGGCGGGCACGCGCGCCACAACATCGCCAACGCGCTGGCCACGGCCGCCGCGCTGATGGCCTGCGGCTTCATCGGCGCGCAGATCGCGCACGGGCTGGCCACCTTCGTCTCGGACGGCCGCCACAATCCGCTGCGCGCCAACCTGTTCGACGTGCGCGGCGTGCAGGTGGTGGTCGACTACGCCCACAACCCGGCGGCGCACCGGGCCATCGCCTCCATGGCGCGGGGGCTGAGCAAGGGACGCGTGGTGGGCGTGGTCACCACGCCGGGCGACCGCCGCAACGAGGACCTGCGCGCCGTGGGCGAGACCTGCGGCGCGCTGTACGACGACGTGGTGATCTACGAGGCGGAGCGGCGCGGGCGGGCCGAGGGCGAGACCGCCGCGCTGATCGCGGCGGGCGCGGAAGCCAACGGCAACCGCGCGGCGGTGCACATCCGCATCGCCGTGACGGAGGCCGTGCGGCACGGACTGGCGCTGTGCCGCGAGGGCGACGTGCTGGTGTTCGCCTGCGGCTCGTCGCTCAATGAACTGGTCGCCGCCCTGCGCGGCAGCGATCCCGAAACCGCCAGCCGCATCGCGGCCGAAGGCGCGTTGTAACCAAGCGGAGGACGATATGGGCAAGACCACAAACACCAACCCGGAGCGGGCGGCGGACAACACCGCCGACAACGCGGGCAACCGGCAAGGCGGCAACGCCAACGACGGCCGCCAGTACGCGCGGAACGAACAGCAGCTCGACAGCGGGAACGTGGCCAAGGGCCACCCGGCCAACAACGTGATCACGCCGCAAAGCCAGCGCAACCTGGACAGCGTGGACCGGCAGGCCGACGCCGCCACCGGCGTCGACGCGGGCAGCGGCGGCGGCACCGAACCGGTCGCGCGGCGCGCCACGCAGGCCGGTCAGGCCACGCATGGGGGCGAGGCCGGCACGCGCGGCTCGGGCAACGAGCCGATCAGCGGCGCGGGCAAGCTGGCCGACGACCGGCCCGGGCGCGACGCGCCCAAAGGCTCGTGACCCGGCCTTGCCCATCGGTCTAAAACCGGGGACAGACCGCCGCGCCACAAGCCACGACAGCGGCATGGGGCGCGGATCGCGGGTCTGTCCCCTGGGTGGCGCGCAGGACTAAGCCGCGCGCCTGGCCCGCCAGGCGGCGATGAAGGCCTCGGCCTGGCGCTGCAGCGTCGTGGGCGCCATGCCCGGGGCGTACAGCGCGCCGCCTATGCCGAAACCGTTGGCGCCGGCCGCCACCCAGCCGGCCATGTTGTCCGGCGAGATCCCGCCCACGGGCCATAGCGGCACCTCGGGCGGCAGCACCGTCTTCATGGCCTTCAGGCCCGCCGGCCCCACCATCTCGGCCGGGAACACCTTCAGCACCTGGGCGCCCGCGTCCAGCGCGTCGAAGGCCTCGGTGGGCGTCGCCACGCCGGGCGCGCACACCATCTGCAGCCCGGCCGCGTGGCTGATGACGGCGCGGTGGCAGTTGGGCGCCACCATCAGCCGTCCGCCCGCCGAGTAGACCGCGTCCACGTCCGCGTGCGTGAGCATGGTGCCGCCGCCGACGATGGCGTCGCCCGGCTTGATCGAAGCGAGGATGGCGATGCATTCGAGCGCGTTGGGACGGTTGAGCGGCACTTCCAGCATGCGGAAGCCGGCGCCGAACAGCACTTCGGCCACCTTGGGCGCCTCCGACGGCGTGAGGCCGCGCAGGATGGCCACCAGGGGCGGGTCGAACAGATTGGGATTCATGGGTATCAGCCTCCAGGAAGGAATTGCGCCAGGGCGGCGCAGTACACGACATCCGGTTCAAGCATGATTACCCGGACATTGTACATCTCCGCCACCTGCGCATACAGTTCGCCGAGCGCCGGCGAGGCGATCAGCCGCACGGCGCCGGCCTGGCAGGCTTTTTCGGCCCGGCGGTCCCCCGCGCCCTCCCCCGGCATCGCCAGCGCGGCGCTGAACTCCGCGCCGATCAGCAGCCCGCTGACGCAGGAGCGGGCCTGCGCGGCCGGCATCGCGCCCGCCACCACGCTGGCTCGGACGCCGAACAGCGCGTGCGACAGCGCCTCCCGGCGCTGCGCCCGCATGGCGCCCGCGAACAGGCCGGCGCGGGCCGCGGCCGCGGCCGCGTTGGCGCCAGCGCCAGCGCCAGCACCAGCACCAGAGTCATCGGCGTCGGCGGCGTCGGCGAGAACGCCGGCGGCTCCGGCGGCGTCATCGGCGGCGCGGGCGTGGCGGGCGCCGCCACTCGCCGCCATCACCTGCGCCAGGGTGCCGCCCGACGACAACATGGCGAACAGCTCGCCCGTCATGTAGGTCGCCAGCTTGGCCACCCGCCCGTGGCACAGCAGCACCCATTTGCTGTGGGTGCCCGGCAGCACCACCCAGCCGTCGCCGTGGCCCAGCGCCAGCGCGCCCAGCAGCTGGATTTCCTCGCCGCGCATGACGTCGATCTCGCCATGGCGGCAGCAATAGCCGGGCACGATGCGCCAGTCCCGCCCTTCCGGTGCGCCGCGCACCGGAACGGCGGCGCCGCGCAAGGCCTCCAGCGGCACCGAACAGTCCAGGTACGGCGCCTCCTGCCAGCCCTGCGCGCTGCCGACCATGCCGGACATCAGCACCTTCGGGTCCGGCCCCGCGTCCAGCTCGTCCAGCAGCGACAGCAAGGCCTCGTCGAAACGCCCGCCCAAGTGCTCGCGCACGGCCAGCAGGCCCAGCCCGTCGCCGTGGCTGCGCAGGCACGCGCCGGAACCGTCCAGCACGTAGGCGCGGCGGTTGGTCGTGCCCCAATCTATGCCGACCAGCTTGCGGCCGCCTTGATCGTTCCCCATCGCGGCGCCCTCCCTTACTGCTCGGCCCCCGCGCTGGCCACGCCGGCCTGGCGCTGCGCCTGGATCTTCTCGGCCGCCTTCTTGCCGGCCAGGAAGGCGTGGTCGGAGTTGTAGTACTCCCACTCGCTGTAGCGGCCCGCCAGCAGGATGTCGTACCGCTCCAGCCAGGCGCGCACGGTGGCCACGTTTTGCGCGCGCGCGTGGTCGTACACCACGTAGGCGTAGGGCATGTCGGCCTCGTTCGCGGTCAGCACCCGGTCGTCCGGCCGCATGATGCCGACCTTGACGCAATCGTCGATGCAGCGCTGGATCAGCGCCTGGCCGTCCAGCGGCAGCGGCTTCCACGGCGAGTAGGAAATCTCGCAGGTGATGCCGAAGCCGCCCGGCGCGTTGCATTCCGGGCTGGCGTTGCCCTGCACGAAGATGCGGTGGAAGATGGTGTCCTCCGGGTAGTAGATCCAGTGCTTGTCGGTGACGCCGGCGCGGCCGATGCCGATGTTGACGTTGCGGATGGAGATGTGGCGCAGGCCGCGCGCCGCCTCGCGCACCTCCTCGGGCGCGGCGGCGCCGATCAGCTTGATCAGTTCCGGCAGCGGCATGGTGCTGATCAGGTGCTCGTACTGGAAGCGGCGGCCGTCGGCCAGCGCCACCACGTGCTCGGCCGGCAGCAGCCGCACCACGTCCGCGTTGACCTCCAGCTGGCCGCGCAGGTGCGGCAGGAAGCCGTTCATCAGCGCCTGGAAGCCGCCCTTCTTCGGATAGCCGAAGCGCGCGTTCGGCCCCATGGGCTTGGGCACCGGCTGCAGCGCGCCGTCGATGATCTCGGCCAGGTCCGGCAGCGGCACGCGGCCGCCCAGCCACGAGGTTTCCATCTCGGTCAGCGGCACGGTCCAGATCTTGCGGTTGTAGGGGATCGCGAAATGCTTGGCGATGCCCGCGCCCCACACGTTGTAGATGAACTCCTCGAAGTTAGCCGACGGCGCCGGCACGCCGGAAGCCGGCGCCGCCGCCACGGCCGCGGCGGCCGCCGAACTCACCGAGGCGGTGGAGTTGGCCACGTCGGCGGTGCCGTCGGCGCAGCAGTCCTCCACCTGGTCGTTGGCGCACACCGCCGCCCGCGGCTTGCCGTAGCGCGCGTCGATGGCGCCGACGATGCATTCCTTGATCACCTCCGGCGGCAGGCCGTACAGCGCGCCCTGGAAGGGATAGCGGGTGAACACCTGCTTGCTGTAGATCCAGGCCTCGCGCATCTGCCAGTGCTGGTTGTCGCCCAGCAGCGTGTCGTACAGCTTGAGCACGTAGGGGTCGTTGGAGAACATGATGTGGCCGGCGTGGTCGAAGGTGAAACCCTTGTCCTGGATCGAGCGGCACCAGCCGCCCACGGTCGGGTTGCGCTCCAGCAGCAGCGTGTCCGCGCCCAGGTGGTAGGCGGCCGACAGGCCGGTGGGGCCGGCGCCGACGATGACGCAGCCGATCTTCTGCGAGGCGCCCGATTTGCGCAGCGGATTGACGTTGGCCTGCGGCTGGCCGGCGGCCTGCGCCTCCCCGGCGGATTCCCCGGCGCCGGCGGCGGCGCGCGCGCCCTTGCCGCCCGGCGGCGTGGTCTCCAGCAGTGCGCGCATGCTGTCGGTGGTGGCCTCCCACGAGGTGCGCGCCACGATGTCGCGCATGCGCGCGGCCATGGCGGCGGTCTGTTCCGGCGTCTGCGCCAGCGCGGCCTCGCAATGGGCGATGAATTCCTCGTGCGTGTGGCCGATGGCCACGATGTCGCCGTACGGTTGCTCGACGTCGGTGATGGCGGTGCTGACGATGGGCAGCCCGGCCGCCATGTACTCCAGCACCTTGGTCGGGCTGATGAAGCGGGTCGACTCGTTCAGCGCGAACGGCAGCAGGCACACGTCCCAGCCGGCCAGGAACTGCGGCAGCGCCTTGTAGGACTGCTGGCCCAGGTAGTGCACGTTCTGGCGCTGGGGCAGCGAGGCCGGGTCGATCTTGACGATGGGGCCCACCATCACCAGCTCCCAGTGCGAGTGGGCGTCGGCCAGCGCGGCGATCAGCTCGGCGTCGAAACGCTCGTCGATCACGCCGTAGAAGCCCAGCCGCGGCCGGCCCAGGTTCTGGTGCAGCGGATGGCCGTTGTTGCGGTCCAGCGCCTGTTCGAAATGGATCGCGTCGACACTGCTGGGGAAGCAGTGCACGTTGTGGTGGCGCGTGCGCTTCGCTTCGAACAGGCTGGGGCCGCCGGTAAACACCAGGTCGGCGGTGTTGAGCAGCGCCGTCTCGCGCTGCAGCAGCTGCTTGGGCGGGTTCTTGAACGCCGCCAGCTCGTCCATGCAGTCGTACACGACCAGGCTGGCGTGCAGCGGCGGCAGCAGCGGCAGCGCCATCGGCGTGTAGAACCACACGATGGGGTCCTCGCCGTCCGGCACCAGGCCGTCGACCATGGGCTGCAGCAGCGGGATCTGGTCGTCGTGGAAGCCGGTCGCGTGCACCGGCGTGTGCGGCTGGCACACGGTGAGGTTGGGCGCCGGTTGGTAGGTTTTCAGCGTGGCCGGGCCCTCGGCGTATACGGGCTCCTCCACCACGATGACCTTGTAGTGCTGCGCCAGGCGGCTCAGCAGATGTTGCGGACGCTGATAGACGAAATCCCAGCGCAAGTGGCAAAACACGATAATGGTTTGCATAGTTCTCTCCTCTGTGCAAAGTTGTTGAGTAAGACGTTGTGCCTGCCGCAAGGCCTCCGCGTACGGCGCGACCAGCACCCTGGCTTTGGGGTCGGGACCGGCGTGGTCCACCTCCCACAGGGCGCTGCGATGCCAGTGATCCGCGTCTTCCCAGTCCGGCCGGTCTATCGCCGGGTACAGACAGATGCCGCGGAAATCAACGCCGTGCTGGATCGCGAGGGCCGCCTGTTCGGCCATTTCGCGTATCCATACGCCACGTCCACTGCCGACGTGGCTGGTTTCCGCCAGCATGAAGGGGCGCTGGTAGCGCTCCTGCAGTTCCAGCAGAATCTGATACAGCGGCTCGCGCCGCGGGTGGTCAAGGTGCCACCACAGGCGTTCGTTGGTGCCGCTTTCCCATTGGTTGCTGTGGTAGTAGTTGCCTCCTATGATGTCGAGATAGCGCGGTTCCCCGCCCAGTTCCGGCTCGCGCCGGCCGGTCAGCATGTCCCAGGCCTCGAACTGCGAGGCGCGCCAGTTGCGGGCCTGCCCGATCCAGTCCGGCCGGTCCAGCGGCGCCACCACGTGGATCAGCGGGTCGCACTGCAGGATGCGCGCGGCCGGCGTCACCTTCCAGATCTCGTCGCAGCCGGCGATGGTGGCGCGCACCAGTTGGCGCTTGCCCAGGTTGCCCGCGTCCGGATGCCGCATGTTTTTGATGTTGAACATGTGCACCGACAAGCCCCAGCTCATGAACGAGATCTCGTTGATGGGCGAATACACCGGCTCCGGCCCCACCCACGGCGCCAGGAACTCGGCGGCGGCGCGGCAAAAGCGCGCGAAGCGGGGAATGAAGTCGGGCGAGTACAGGTCCACGTCGTCCGGCATGCCGTAATGGCAGAAGGTCCACGTGGTCTGGATGCCCAGTTCTTGCGCGGCGCGCAGCCGCCCCTCCAGCACGGAGAAGTCGAACTTGCCGTCCCGTTCGACCAGGCGCCAGCCGATCGACTCGCGCGCCGTGCGGATGGCGAACGGGCGCAGCAGCTCGTAATCGGCGCGGGCGCGCTCCAGGTGGCCCGTCACCAGGTTCATGTCCTGGGCCTGGCCGGCGTGGTTGATGTGGTCGGCGCCCTCGTAGCCGGCCTGCCAGAAACTGGCGAACGGCGCGATCTTCCTCTCGGTCATGGCGGCCCCCTAGAACGGCACGTTGCGGGTGGCGGCGCTGATCTGCTCCAGCGGGATCTTGGGGGAGCGGTCCGCGTTCAGCAGGCCGTTGGTCTCCTGGAAGGTGTCGGCGAACTGCGTGTAGCAGAAGCCGCTGAACATCTGCGTCTCGTTGACCACCTTCAGCAGCGCGCGGTAGTGGTCGTGGAAGGCGGTGGCGGTGTTGGCGCGCGAATAGCCCCAGGTGTGGTGCTCGGGCTGGCGCGGATCGAAGGCGATGCCGCCGAACTCGGTGAGCACGATGGGCTGGCCGCGGTGCGGGAAGCCGTCCAGCGTGAGGATGCGCCCGCCGGGACGGCGCTGGTCGAACAGCGTGCGCACCGGGTCGGCCACCTCGTAGCGCGCCCGTATCTTTTCCGGGTCGGCGTCGTAGTCGTGGATGCCGAGGATGTCGGTGGCCGAGGCCTCCCAGCCGTCGTTGCCGATCACGGGGCGGGTCGCGTCCAGCATGCGCGTGGTGTGGTACAGCGCCTCCACGGCGTTGCGGTGGGCCTGCATCGACGTCAGGTTGGGCACGCCCCAGGACTCGTTGAACGGCACCCAGACGATCAGGCAGGGATGGCTGTAGTCGCGCTCGATGGCCTCGGTCCACTCCTTGAGCAGGCGCGTCATCGAGCGCGCGCTGAAGGCGTAGGCGGACGGCATCTCCTCCCACACCAGCAGGCCCAGCCGGTCGGCCCAGTACAGGTAGCGCGGGTCCTCGATCTTCTGGTGCTTGCGCACGCCGTTGAAGCCCATGGCCTTGGCCAGTTCCACGTCGACGCGCAGCGCCTCGTCGGACGGCGCGGTCAGGTGCGACTTCTCCCAGTAGCCCTGGTCCAGCACCAGCCGCAGCTGGTAGGGCCGGCCGTTCAGCATGAAGCGGTCGCGGCTGATGGCGACCGAGCGCATCGCGGTGTAGGAGCGGATTCGGTCCAGCTCCTCGCCGCCGCTGCGCAGGATCAGCTCGGCGTCCAGCAGCGTCGGCCGTTCCGGGCTCCACAAGAGCTCGTTGCGCGAATCGTCGATGCCGGGGTCGGACAGCGCGATCTTGCGGTTGGCCTCCATGCCCACCAGCAGGTACTCGTCGTCGGCCAGCAGCTTCTCGCCGTGCCACAGCTTGACCTCGACCGACAGGTTGGGCCGCACGTCGCCGCCGGCCAGGATCTCGCAGCCGATCTCGAAGCCGTCGAAGATGGGCGTCCAGCGCAGCGACTTGATATAGGTGGGCGCCAGCTGCTCCACCCACACCGTCTGCCAGATGCCGGTGGTGCGCGGGTACCAGATCGAGTGCGGATGCAGCAGCCAGTCCTGCTTGCCGCGCGGCTTGGCCAGGTCGGACGCGTCGTCCTCGGCCTGCAGCACGATGGTCTGCATGGTGCCGCCGGCCAGCGCGTCGGTGACGTCGATCGAGAACGGCGTGTGGCCGCCCTCGTGGTCGGCCACCAGCACGTCGTTGATCCAGACGCGGGCGTGGTAGTCCACCGCGCCGAAGTGCAGGATGGTGCGCGCGCCCCGCCCCGCCATGGCGAACGTCAGCCGGTACCAGCACACGGTGTGGAATCCCTGGTCGCCGATGCCGCTGGCCTCGCTCTCGGGCGCGAACGGCACGGTGATCCCGCGGTCCCAGGCGATGGCGTCGGTCGGCACGCGGTAGCGCCGCTCGTCGTCGTAGGCGAACTCCCAGTCGCCGTTGAGGGACTGCCATTCGGCGCGCACCAGCTGCGGCCGTGGGTATTCGAACTGGCTCATCTTTTCTCCCGCTGTCGAGTGTCACGGCACCACGCCGTGAGCGGGAAATCGTAACAACGAACCCGGCCCGCCCATGGTTCAATACAATCGGGCAAGCATGGCTTCCGCCATCGGTGCGCCAGCGTACGGAGCGGGAGGGCGGCGCGGGGCAAGATGGGCGCTCACCCAATCAGGAGAGCGACATGACCAAACGCATCGGCAACAAGGACGAGGCCCAGCACCGCAGCAAGGCCGAGAAGGCGCGCACCCGCCGGTTCAACATCGCCATGGAGGCGGAGAAGCGGGCGCTGGCGCGGGCCAAGTACCGCAACGAGGTGAAGGGCCGCGGCGCGATACAGGCCGCCTGATACGGACGGCCTGATCCGGTCTTGCGCCTTGTGCGTGAATGCTACAATTCACGCACAAAACGCGCATCACCGGAGAAAGCATGACCACGCTCAGCGTAGACCGCCACGACCTCGCCTTGCTGGCAGAACTGCAGCGCGACGGCCGCGCCACCAACAGCGCCATCGGCGAAAAAATCCACATGTCCACCTCGCAGGTCAGCCGCCGCATCCAGCGGCTGGAAGAGGCGCGCGTGATCGACCACTACGCGGCCATGCTGGACCCGCTGGTGGTGGGCCTGGGGGTGATGGCCTTCATCCACGTGACGCTGGACCGCCACGGCAGCTCGTCGGCGGACACCTTCGAGCAGGCCATCAGCGACCTGCCGGAGGTGCTGGAATGCTTCTCGGTGACGGGCGAGGCGGACTACGTGGTGCGCGTGGTGTCGCACGACCTCGCCTCCTTCTCCGAATTCATGATGCACCACCTGCTGCGCATCCCGGGCGTGACCAACGTGAAGTCCAACATCTCCCTCAAGAAGGTCAAGCAGGTGACCGAGCTGCCGCTGGACCATATCGCCCAGCCGCGCCAGCCCAAGATGCGGGTGCATTTCTCCCAGTAGCGGCCGCCGTATTTAGCGGCCCCTGAATTTAACGCCGCTGTACACCGCGCTCTCGAACTCCACGAAGCTCGGGTAGGCCACGGCATCCTGGAAGGGCAGTATCTGCGTGGCCCAAAAGCCGCCGATGCCGGTCTGCCGGTCGATCCAGTAGAAGCAGTTGGCCAGCCCGGCCCACATCATCGCCCCCGCCGGACGGCCGGTCGGCGCCGTCTCTCGGTTGATCTGGAAACTGTACGACCAGCCCTTGTCCTGGCCGGCGAAGAACTCGCCGCTGTTGCTCAGGGACGGGATGCAAGTGGCCCAGCCGGCGCTTGACAGACCCATTTCCACCAGGCCGTCCTTGCCCATCAAGGCGATGGTTTCCGGTTTCAGCACCCGTCCGTTCGGCCCCATGCCGTCGTTCAGTATCATGCGGATAAACTTCATGTACTCCCCAACCGTGGCGTAAAGGCCCTGCCCGCCGCAATCCATCTCCGGCGGCTGCGGCAGGATCAGATCCGGCAGCGGCGTGAGCTGCCCATGCTCGCCGCGGTCGTGGATGGTGACGCGGCGATCCAGCATGGGCGGCGTCATCGCGAAGCCGATGTCGACCATGTCCAGCGGCGCGAACAGCCGCTCCCGCATGACCTCGCCGAGCCGCTTGCCGCGAATCTTCTCGACGACGCGGCCCAGCCAGTCGATGCCGACGCCATAGGTCCAGCCCTCGCCCGGGTCGTGCAGCAGCACCGAACGCATCGAGGCGAAAGTGCAGGACACCACGCTCGGCACGCTCTTCGCGGTCCGGTATCGCAGATCGGCGGTGCTGAAGCATTCGTACGCCATGCCGCTGGTGTGCAGGAACAGGTCGTTGACGGTGATTTTCCGTTTCGGTTCCCGGGTGAGCGGCTGGCCGGCGTCGTCGAAGCCCGTCAACACCCGCAAGTCGCCGATCTCCGGCAGGTAGCGGTCCACGGGATCGTCCAGCGACAGCAGTCCCTCCTCGATCAACTGCAGCGCGCAGGTCGCCGTCATCGCCTTGGTCGTGGAAAAGATCGCGAACACGGCGTCGACGCCCATGGGCGCCTCCGCATTGCCGAGTTCGCGCGTGCCGGCAGCCCCCTCGTAGAGGTTGCCGTCGCGGTCGGTGACCATGGCGACCACGCCGGGGATGCCGCCGCGGCGTTGGACGGATTGCCGCAGCAAGGCATCAAGCGCCTGCTGAAGTTGGGGTTGATTCATCGTTTGTCTCCTATGGCAAGCGGAATGGCCAGGCCCCCCGGTCGCGCCGCTTTTCCGCGCCGGGAAAAGCAGTCTAGGCGGCGCCCCAACGGCGGCTGATCGGAATCCGGCAAGGCGCTGTCGAATTCCGGCAACAAGTTCCCGCCATCGCCAGACAGGCGCCTGCCGGATCGCGACAGCCGCGACCGGACTTCATCCGCAAACTGCCCCGCAGGTCCGGCGGCGACAACGCCGCCGTGCCGCCGGCGGCGCCGCGTACCCAGTGGCGCGCCGGCTTCCCTATAACGAGCGCCATCGCGCCAAGGAGACCAACCATGCACCAGAACACCACCCGTGCCACGCGACCGGCCACCAGGCGGGCAGCCACCAGCCGGCTGTCCACCGGACGCCCCCCGACCAGGCGGCGGGCCATCACGCTCGGCGCCCTCGCCGCTCTCGGCGCCATCACCGCCTTCGCGGGTAGCGCCCATGGCGCCACCGTGGACGCCGGCGACTACACCCGCCTGCCCGACGGCACAAACCTCGCCGTCCTCTATTACCAGCATGTAGAGGGCAAGAGGCTGTACCGGCAGGGCGACCAACTCTCCGGCAACGCCAGGCTGACCGCCGAGGTCGGCATCCTGCGCGCCGTGCGCTTCGTCGATGTCGGGGACGTCACCGTCATCCCGCAATTCCTGCTGCCATTCGGAAGACTGCGCAGCGGCGGCGATCTGTCAGGCCTCTCCTCGGCCAACGGCATCGGCGACCTGATCTTCGCCCCCACGGTCCACCTGATGAAGGATCCCGAGCGGAAACGGGCCTTCGCCATCACGCCGTGGATCTACCTGCCCACCGGCCAGTACGACCGCGACAAGGCGCTCAACGCCTTCGGCGAGAACCGCTGGAAGCTGGACATGCAGGCCGGCTACATCACCCCGCTGTCCGACAAGTGGACGCTGGACCTGGTGGGCGACGTGGTCTGGTACGGCCGTAACAGCGACTTTGGCGGCACCGGCGCGACGATGCGGCAAGCCGTCTCCTACCAGGCCCAGGCCCACCTGCGCTACCACGTCGCCGCGGCCACCCACGTGGCCGGCATGCTCTCGCATGAATGGGGCGGCGAGACCAGGGTGGACGGCCTCGGCCAGGGCGACGACCAGCGACGGACCAAGGGCCTGCTCTCCATCGGCCACTTCGTCTCGCCCACAGTCCAGCTCCTCGGCTCCTATGGACGGGATTTCTCCGTCCGCACCGGGCTCAAGGAAGACCATCGGTTCAACCTGCGTCTCGTGAAAGTGTTTTAAGGCCGGCGGCGTCGGGCCGGCACCGCCCGACGCCCGGCATGGGCCGCCGATATGCGATGATGGGCGGCCGCCTTTCCATTGACGGCTTCAGGGGAAAAAATTGGACTTCTTGCAGAATGCTTTGCTCCGCGACGCCCAGGACCGGCCCATCGCTGACTACGAACTGATCAGATCCAAGGATTTCGACGAAATCCGCACCTGGTCCGACCAGGTGTACATGCCTTACAAGGCCGCGCCCAGCGGCGCCGTCCGGGAACCGGACGCGGTGCTGCACGCCGTTTCCATCGGCAGCATGATACTGAGCCGCTTCTCCTACGGCATCGCGATGCATTTGCGCGATTTTTCCATGGGCCCCGGCGTGGGCATGGCGGTGACCAGCGTGCGCGGCAACGCCCGCCACTGGATGGCCCCGGGCGCGTTCGCCGAAACGCCGGCCGGCCACACCTTCCTCGTCGACACAAGCCGAACCGACTACAGCGCGGACTTCGACCCCGCCCACCTGCAGGTGAACATCACCTTCCCCCACCAGTATCTGGAGGAACTCTTCGTGCGCTGGTACGGCGTGCCGGCGGAGGAGGAAATCTGGCGCCGCAAGGTGGCCTTCGGCGGGCCGAACTCGTCGTGGCTCGCGCTGCTGCACTACGTTTGCCGCTGTGTCGCCGAGACGCCCGATCTGGTCACCCGCGGCCCGCTCGGCAGCCACCTTGAGGAAATGCTGGGCATGCACATGCTGTCGGAGTGGACGCGGCGGAGCGGCGCCCGGGACGGCGACGCGGCGTCGCGAGCCGGTGTCGTTCCGCGTTGCGTGAAGATCGCCGAGGAATACATGCACAACCACGCGCGCGCATGCCCGACACTCTCACAGATAGCGGTCGCCGCCGGCGTCAGCGTTCGCACGCTGAGCAACTCCTTCAAGCACTTCCGCGGCTATACGCCGATGACTTTTCTGCGGGAGCAAAGGCTGCAAGGCGTGCGCAAGGCGCTCATGTCGGCGCCCCCCGGCTGTACGGTCGTCGCCATCGCCAACCTGTTCGGCTACTCCAGCCTTGGCGTCTTCGCCGCCGTCTATTTCAAACGCTTCGGCGAATATCCGTCGATGACATTGAACCGCTTGCGGACACATTGAGACGTGTGGCGAAGGCCACACGCCACCTTCGGCCTGAGGCTAGTTCACCGCCGCCAGCCAGCCCCGCGTGCCGTCGTCCAGCAGGCCCCGCACACGCAGCTGTTCGGCCGGGCTCAGCGACTGGCCCAAGGCCGGCGCGGCGCCGCCGAAATTGGCCATCGCCTGCACCAGCTGGCCGACGTTGGCGCTCAGGCCCGCGGCCGCTCCCGGAGTCGCTCCCGAAGCCCCGCCCGATCCCGCTCCCGCCCCTGCCCCGGCGCCCGCGAACCACACGTCCGCGGCCGCGTGCGTGCCGCCGTCCTCGGTCCGATAGCTCGACAGCAGCCCCACGATATTGCCGTTGCTGACGGTCTGCCCCTGTTCCGTCTCGAGCGACAGGCTGGCGATGCGCAGTTGCGGCAGTGTCCGCAGCTCGCCGGCCTGGCTGACGCCATCGCGGTTCCCGTCCGTCCACACCTGGAGCTGGCCGAAGGCGTCGTCCGCCGCGCTCAGCGCGCCGTCGCCGTTGCTGTCCAGTTCGGCCAGCGCCTGGTAGCCGTCGGACGCCTTGCCGCCGGCCGCCAGCGTGGTGCCCGAGCCGAACAGCTCCGCGCCGCTTTCGATGCGGCCGTCGCCGTCGCGGTCCAGCGCCAGCAGGCCGTCCGCGCCGCCCACCCAGCCGGTGGCGACGGCCGTGCCGCTGTCCAGCATGTCGAAGCGCACGCCGGCCTCCACGCCCACGGTGTCGATGCCGTTGCCGTCCAGGTCCAGCACCACCGGCGTGTAGAACGGCTGGGCGAAGGCGGCGATCTGCTGCGCCGTCAGCGCCAGCACCTGGCCGATGTGCAGCGCGCAGACCTGGGCGCTGGTCATCTGGCTGATCTGGTCCGGGGTCAGCGCGCGGATCTGCGCGGTCGAGAACGCGCGGATCACGGACGCGTTCAGCGCCGCCAGGTCGGCCGTCTCCAGCGCGGCCACCTGGCTGGCGGACCAGCCGGCGATCTGCGCCGAGCGCAACACGGCGAACTGGCCCGTGCCCATGGCCGCCAGCTGCGCCGTGCCCAGCGCCGCCAACTGGGCGCTGGACAGCGCGGCCACCGCCGCCACCTTGACCGCGCCGATGTCGGCCGTTTCCACGGCGGCCAGCGCGGCGGTGGACAGCGCGGCGAACTGCGCGGTGCTGAGCGCGCCGGCCTGCGCGGACGTCAGCGCCGCGATCTGCGCGGTTCGCAAGCCAAGCATCTGGGCCGTCTGCAGCGCCGCGATCTGGCGCGTGGTCAACGCCGCGACCTGCTCCGTGCCCAACGCGGCCAACTGGTTCGTGGTCAGCGCGGCGAGCGCCGCCTCCTTCATCCCCGCCACGGCGGCGGTGCCCAGGGCCGGCAGCGAACTGCCCGCCAGTACGGCGGCCTGAGCCGCGCTCAGCGCTCCCAGTTGGGCCGGCTGCAGCGCCGCCACTTGCGCGCTGCTCAAACCCGACGCCAGTTGCGCCGTGGTCAACGCGGCCATTTGCGCAGTGCTCAGCGCCGCCACCTGCCTTGGCGTCAGCGCCGCCAATTGCGCTATCGACCATGCCGCCACGGCGGCCGGTTTCAGCGCCGCCAGGTCCGCCGTTTCCAGCGCCGCCACGGCGGCCGTGCCCAGCGCGGTCACCTGCGGCGCGCTGAGCGCCGCCGCTTGCGCGATGCTCAGCGCCGCGACCTGCGCGGTGGACAGCCCGGCCATCTGCTCCGTGCGCAGGCCGGCCAGCGCCGCCGCCCGCAAGGCGGCGAACTGTCCGGTGTGCAAGCCTTGCAGCGAAGACACCGGCAACGCCGCCAGTTGCGGCGCGCCGAGGGCGGCCATCTGCGCCGTCCCCAGCCCGGTCAGGTGCGAGGCGCCCAACACAGCCATCTGGGCGGTTTGCAGGGCGCCCAGTTGCGACGGCGTCAGCGCCGCCAGGCCTCCGTTCGCCAGCATCGCCAACTGCGCGCTGGACAGGCCGGCGACGGTGGCGGGCCGCAGCGCCGCCAGATCCACCGTTTCCAGCGCGGCCAGGCCCTCGGCTCCCAACGCCAACGCCTGCACGCCGTTCAGCACGCCCGCCTGGGCGGTGGTCAGCGCCGCCAGTTGCTCCTCGCTGAGCGCATCGATCTGCGCGGTGCCCAGACCGGCGACGGCGGCCGGCTTCAACGCGGCGATGTGCTGCCCGCCCAGGCCGGCCAGGGCCTGGGTCGTCACCGCGCCCAGTTGCGCGGCCGACAGCGCGCCCAATTGCGCGCTGTCCAGCGCAGCCAACTGCTCGCCGCGCAGCGCGGACACGCTGGCGGTACGCAGCACGGACAGTTGCAGCGTTCCCAGCCCCGCCATCTGCGCGGTGGAAAGGCTGGCGATCTGCGCCGTCGTCAGCGCCGCGAACAGCGCCGGTTTCAAGCCCCGGATCGCGTCGGGGGCCAGCGCCAGCAACGCGCCGTCGCGCAGCGCCGTGAACTGCGGCGCGCTGAGCGCGGCCACCTGGCTCTCGCTCAGCGCGGCGATCTGGGCGGTGCCCAGGCCCGCCGCCAGTTGCGCCGTGGTCAAGGCCGCCACTTGGGCGGCGGTCAGCGCACGCGCGCCCGCCGTTCCCAGCGCGCCCAGCTGCGCCCCGGACAGTCCGGCCAGCGCGACGCTCCGCAGCGCGGCCAGGTCGGCCGATTCCAGCGCGGCGACCCCGGCGGTGCCCAGCGCCGCCACCTGGTGGCTGCCCAGCACCGCCGCCTGCGCGGTGGTGAGCGCCCCCAGTTGGGCCGTGGTCAGCGCGGCCACCTGCGCGGCGCGCAACGCGGCGATCAGGTTGGGTTTCAGTTGCGCGAACTGCGCCGCGGGCAGAATCGTCAGCAGGCTGATCGGCAAAGCGCCGAACTGGTCCGCCGTGAACGCGCCCAGTTGCGCGGCCGCCAGCGCGGCCAGTTGCGCCGAACTCAGCCCCTGGGTAAGTTGCGCCGTCGACAGCGCGGCGATCTGGGCCGAGCCCAGCTGCGCCAGCCGGTCGGCCGGGATGGCGGCGAACTGGCGCGTCGTCAGCGCGGCGAGCGTGGCGGGACGCAGCGCCGCTAGGTCGGCGGTTTCCAGCGCGGCGATCGCGGCGGTGTCCAGCGCCGCGAGCTGAACGCTGCCCAGCACGGCGGCCTGCGTGGTGGTCAGCGCCACGATCTGGGCCGTGCCCAGCGCGGCGACCTGCTCTGGACGCAGGCCGGCGATGGCGGCCGGGGTCAGTTGCGCGAACCGCGCCGTCGGCAACGCCGCCAGCGCCGCGGTGGACAAGGCGCCGAACTGGGCCGGGCTGAACGCGCCCAGCTGGGCGCTACCCAGCGCGGCCAACTGGTCCGCGCCCAAGCCGTACGCCAGTTGCGCCGTGGTCAGCGCGGCGAGCTGGGCGTTTGTCAGCGCGGCCAGCCGCGCCGGCGCCAGCGCCGCCAGCTGCCGCGTGCCCAGGCCGGCCAGGGCCGCCGCCCGCAGCGCGGCCAGGTCGGCGGTTTCCAGCGCCGCCAGTTGATCGTCGGCCAACGCCGCCAGTTGGGCGCTGCCCAGCGCGGCCGCCTGCGCCGTGCCCAGCGCCACGATTTGGGCCGTGCCCAGCGCCGCGATCTGCGCGCTGCCCAGCGCGGCGATGACGGAGGTTCTCAACTGCGCGAACTTGGCCGTCGTCAGTCCCGCCAGCATCGCGGCCGGCAAGGCGCCGAACTGCGCCGTGGTCAGCGCGGCAAGTTGCGCGCTGCCCAGCGCGGCGAACTGATCCGTGCCGAGGCCGTGCGCCAGTTGCGCCGTGGTCAGCGCGGCGAGCTGGGCGTTTGTCAGCGCGGCCAGCCGCGCCGGCGCCAGCGCCGCGAACTGCCGCGTGCCCAGGCCGGCCAGGGCCGCCGGTTGCAGGGCGGCCAGGTCGGCGATTTCCAGCGCCGCCAGTTGCTCCGCGCTCAGGGCCGCCAGTTGGGCGCTGCCCAGCGCGGCCGCCTGCGCCGCGGTCAGCGCCACGACCTGGGCCGTGCCCAGCGCGGCGACCTGCGCGCCGCGCAACGCGGCGATGACGGCGGGTTTCAGCTGCGCGAACTGGGCCGTCGTCAAGACGGCCAGTGCCGCTGCCGGCAAGGCGCCGAATTGCGCCGGGCTCAGCGTGGCCAATTGCGTGCTGAACAGCGCGGCGGACTGCGCCGTGTCCAGGCCCTGGGCCAGTTGCGCGGTCGTCAGCGCGGCGATCTGGGCGGCTCCCAGCAAGGCCAGGCGTCCGGGCGCGATGGCGGCAAGCTGGTTCGTCGTCAAGCCGGCCAGCGCGGCCGGCCGCAGCGCCAGCAAGTCGGCCGTCTCCAGGGCGGCGATGCCATCCGTGCCCAGCGCCGCCAATTGCGCGCCGTCCAGGGTGGCGGCCTGCGCGGCGGTCAGCGCCACCACCTGCGCCGTCGTCATCGCCGCCATCTGTGCCGTGCGCAGCGCGGCGATGGCGGACGTTTTCAGCCGCGCCAATTGCTGGGGGGACAGCGCCACCCACGCGGCCGTCGACAAGGCGCCCAACTGGGCCGGTGCCAGGAAGGCGAACTGCATACTGTTCAGCGCCAGCAGTTGCGCCGCGCCCAGCCCGTGAGCCAGTTGCGCGCTCGTCAGCGCGGCGATCTGGGCCGTACCCAGCTGCGCCACCCGTTCCGTCGCCATCGCGGCGATCTGCGCGGTCGTCAGGCCACCAATGGCGGCCGAACGCAGCGCCGCGAAATCGGCCGCCTCCATCGCCGCCAGCGCGGCGGCGCCGAGCGCCCCCGCCTGGGCGCCGGTCAGGGCCGCCGCCTGCGCCGTGTCCAGCGCCACCACCTGCGCCGTGCTCAGCGCGGCGACCTGCCACGTGCCAAGCGCGGCCACCACATTGGTCTTGAGCGCCGCCACCCCGTCGGTGCGCAAGCCGGCCAGCGCGGCGGTCGACAGCGCGACCGCCTGCGCCGTGCGTAGCGCGGCCACCTGCACTGTGCGCAGCGCGCCGATCTGGCCGCTCGTCAAGCCCTGCGCCAGCACCGACGTGCCCAACGCCGCAACCTGCTGCGGGGACAACTGGGCCACCTGGCTGGTGGTCAGCGCGGCGGCCTGGCTGGCCTGCAGCCCCGTCAGCGTCGCGGTCTTCAGCGCCGCCAGCCGCTCGGGCGACAAGGCGGCGACGGCCGCGTCCCGCAACGCGCCGAATTGCCGGCTGTTGAGCACATCGAGCTGGGCGTTCGTCAGGGCCGCGGCCTGTTCCGGCAGCAGGCCCTCTGCCAGTTGCGCGGTACTCAGTTGGGCGATCTGCGCCGTGCCCACCGCGAACAGACCGGCGGTCGGCAGCGCGCCGATTTGCGCGGCGGACAGCGCGCGGATGTGCGCCGTGTTCAGCGCGGCGCACTGACCGGTGGTGAAGGCCGCGATCTCACTGAGTGGCAGGGCCGCGACTTGGGCGGTGGAAAGGTTGGCGATAGCCTTGATGATCACTGCCACGTATCTTCCTGATAACTTTATTGAAGGTCATATTGTAAACAAGAAACAAAAATGTTGGCAAAAAAAAAGGCGGTCCCTCTCACGGACCGCCTCCCTCCTTATTTCCCAGCGCAATCCAGCGTCGCGGCGGCCGGCTCAGGCCGCCTTTGACACTATCATTTCGCAAGCAGCATCAGAATTCCTCCCACTCGCCATCGCCGGCCGGCGCATTGACGGTCTTCTTGGCGGCGGCGGGCGCCTGGCGCGCCTTCGGCTGGGGCGGACGCACCACCAGCGCCGACACCGGCGCGCTGGTGGCCGCCGGACGGGCCGCGCGGGCCGGCGCGGCGCTGGCGTAACCGGCGCCCAGCTTGAACGCGCTGACCACGGCGGCCAGGCCGGCCGCCTCGTTCTGCATGGCCTGCGACGCGGCGGCGGTCTGCTCCACCAGCGCGGCGTTCTGCTGCGTGCTCTGGTCCATCTGCGCGATGGCCTGGTGCACCTGCGCGATGCCGGCGTTCTGCTCCTCGGTCGCGGCGCTGATCTCGGCCACGATGTCGGTCACCTGCTTGATGCTGGCCACCACCTGGTCCATGGTCATGCCGGCCTGCTCCACCAGCTTGGTGCCCGAACCGACCTTCTCCACCGAGTCGCCGATCAGCACCTTGATCTCCTTGGCCGCCGCCGCCGAGCGCTGCGCCAGGTTGCGCACCTCGGTCGCCACGACCGCGAAGCCGCGGCCCTGCTCGCCCGCGCGGGCCGCTTCCACGGCCGCGTTCAGCGCCAGGATGTTGGTCTGGAAGGCGATGCCGTCGATGACGGAAATGATGTCCACGATCTTGCGCGACGATTCGTTGATCGAACCCATGGTGTGGATCACCTGCTCGACCACGCTGCCGCCCTGGATCGCCACTTCGGACGCCGAGCGCGCCAGCTGGTTGGCCTGGCGCGCGTTGTCCGAGTTCTGGCTGACGGTGGAGGTCAGTTCCTCCATGCTGGAGGCGGTCTCCTCCAGCGCCGCGGCCTGTTCGGAGGTGCGCGACGACAGGTCGCCGGTGCCGGCCGCGATCTGCTGCGAGGCCGAGCTGACCGAGTCGGCCGACGAGCGGGCCGCGCCGATGGCGCCGGCGATGTCGGTCAGCAGCTTGTTGAAGGCGACGGCGGTGTGGCCGATCTCGTCCATGCGCTCGATCTGCACCTGCTTGGTCAGGTCCAGCGACTGGCTCACGTCCTCCAGCGTGCCGCGGATGTTGCTCAGGCTGCCGCTGATGCTGCGGAACAGCTGGTAGCCCAGCGCGGCGGTCACGGCCACGGCCAGCACCACCACGCCCACCAGCAGGCGCATGGCGGAGTCGTAGGCCGCCACGGAGGCGACGCGCACTTCCTCGATCAGCTTGTTGTTGTACTCGATGTGGTCGTCCAGGCCCTTTTTCAGGGCGGCGGCGGACAGCGCCAGCGGCGTGCCGGCCAGCAGCGTGCCGCGGATGGCGTCCATGTCGCCGGCGTGCGAGGCGGCCAGGAACGGCACCAGCGCGGCGCGGTAGGCGGCCATGTTGGCCTTGTCCTGCTCCAGCATCTTGCGGTCGGTGTCGTCGTAGATGCGCTCCTTCTCGTAGTTCGCGATCACCTCGTCGAACTTCGCGTGCGCGTCGTTGTAGGCCTTGTCCAGCGCGGTCTTGTCCGGCAGGTTGGAGAACACGGACAGGCGGTAGCCCGCCAGGCGGCTGTCGCCCAGGGCGCCCTTGGCGGCGTTCAGGCCGTGGATGCTGGGGATCAGACGGGATTGCACGGTCTCGAAGCGCTGCTGCGAGCTCTTCAGTTGTATCAGCCCGTTCGCGCCAACGAACATCAGCGCCAGCAACGCCACGGCGAGCGTCAACATCAAGCGTTTGGTAATAGTCATGGAGGTTGATTCTTTTTTGATAGTTAATCGATTTGGCGACGGACGGCACACCCCGCCCTGGTTCCTCTGCGAGTATCGCGGAATGGCATTCTTATCGCAAGGGCGGGGGGCTTTATTTTGAGAAATATCAAGGCGTGAATGTCGCATCGATGCTAATCCGTCGCGCCGCACGGCGCTCAGAGCAGCGCGCCCAGCTCCACCTGTATCTTCAGCATCGCGGGCAGGCAGCGCTCCACCATCTGCCCGGCCGAGATGCGGCCCGCGTGCACGCTGATGTTCATCGCCGCCACCGTCTCGCCGCGGAAATTGCGCAGGGGGACGGCGATGGTGCGCAGGCCCAGCTCCAGTTCCTGGTCCACCAGCGCGTAGCCCTGCTCGCCCGCGCGCGCGATCTCCAGCGCCAGCCGCTCCTTGTTGACGATGGTGTGCGAGGTGATCTGTTCCGGCTCCGCGCGGGCCAGAAAATTATCCACTTTCGCGCGCGGCAGGCTGGCCAGCAGGATGCGGCCGTTCGCCGTGCAATAGGCCGGCACCCGCGTGCCCGGCTGCAGCGTGGTGGACACCAGCCGCCCCGCGCTCACCGCCGCCACGCACACCAGCTGGTCGTCGTCGAGCACGCCGCAGGACGCGGCCTCCTCCAGCGAATACGCCAGCCGGTACAGCAAGGGCTGCACGATGCGCGGCAAGCGCGCCGAATGCAGGTAGGATTGGCCCAGGCGCAGCACGGCCGGCGTCAGCGAGAACTGCTTGTTTTCATGGCGCATATAACCCAGGTGGGTCAGCGTGATCAGGTAGCGCCGCGCGGCCGCGCGCGTGAGGCCGGTGCGCTCGGCCACCTCGGCGATGGTCAGCCGCGAGCGCTCCTGGTCGAAGGCCTCGATGACTTGCAGGCCCTTTTCCAGGCCGGCGATCAGGTCGCGGGGGTGCGGTTCGGGTTCCAGTTGGTCCATTTTCGCGGAAAATTGGTGATTTGTGCGAGTATCGCACAAATTGGGCGCATAGCGGATATCGCACGCGTTTCTCGTCTTGTCCGGTCCGGCGCGCCTGCCTAGTATGGGGACACCCGATAGGCAACCGCGCGCCAAGCGCACAAGGAGACCGCGTTGAACTTTGACATCATCGAGCCCGGCATCTACCCGGAGCTGATCTACCCGCCCTACAAATCGACCGTGAAGCGCGGCCCGACCCGGCCGGCGCTGCGCCTGGACGCGCGCGCGCCGGTGACGGGCAACATCGCCGCCACGCCATCGCTGATCCTGCCGCACGACATGGACCTGACCGCGCAGGGCGACGCCGCGCCGCTGGGCGAAAAAATAGTCGTCACGGGCCGCGTGCTCGACGAGGACGGCAAGCCCGTGCGCAACTCGCTGCTGGAGATCTGGCAGTGCAACGCCGCCGGCCGCTACCGCCACAAGAAGGACCAGCACGACGCGCCGCTGGACCCGAACTTCAACGGCTGGGGCAAGATGCTGACCGACGACGACGGCCGCTACCGCTTCGTCACCATCAAGCCCGGCCCCTACCCCTGGGGCAACCACGACAAGGCCTGGCGTCCCGCCCACATCCACTTCTCCCTGTTCGGCAACGTGTACGCGCAGCGCCTGGTCACGCAGATGTACTTCCCCAGCGACCCGCTGTTCGACTACGATCCCATCTTCCAGAGCATCCCGGACCTGGCCGCGCGCCAGCGCCTGGTCTCCCGTTTCAGCCTGGAGCAGACCGTCAGCGACCAGATGCTGGGCTACGAATTCGATATCGTCCTGCGCGGACGCAACGCCACCCCGATGGGCCTTTGAGGAGCACGACCATGAGCATCACCACATCGCAAACCATCGGCCCGTTCTCGCACGAGGCCTGGGACTGGGCCGTTCAGGCCAGCGCGCCGGCCACGCTGGAGAGCAGCGCCGCCACCGTCATCGTGCAAGGCGTGATCCGCGACGGCGACGGCGTTCCGATCAACGACGCCATGATCGAGGCCTGGCTGCCGCAGGGCGCGGCCAACGAGGCGCAGCAGGCCATACCCGGCTTCCGCCGCGCGCCCAGCGATGAACAGGGCCGCTTCGCGTTCCGCCTGTCCATCCCCGCCGCGCCCACGCCGGGCGAGCCGGCCGCCTGGGTCACCGTGTTCGCCCGCGGCCTGGTCAAGCACCAGTTCACCGCCATCTTCCTGGAGGACGGCGCCGGCGTGGACGGTTCCGCCGTCCTGGCCCAGGTGCCGGCCGAGCGCCGCGGCACACTGATCGCCCGCAAGCAGGCCGACGGCGGCTACGCCTGGGACATCGCCATGCAGGGCGCGAGCGAAACCGTGTTCTTCGACTACACCTGAGGAGCCGCCGTGAGCGTGTCCATTTTCGACAGTTTCCTCACCACGCCGGACATGATAGCCGTGTTCGACGACCAGGCCATCGTCCAGGGCATGTTCCGCTTCGAGGAAGCGCTGGCGCGCTCGCAGGCGGCCGAGGGCCTGATCCCGGAGGCGGCGGCGCGCGCCATCGCCTCCGTCTGCAACGCGCAGCTGTACGACATCCCCGCCCTCATCGTCGCCGGGCGGCGCGCCGGCAGCCTGGCCATCCCGCTGGTGAAGGAACTCACCCGCACCGTGGCGCTATACGACAAGGACAGCGCCACCCACGTGCACTGGGGCAGCACCAGCCAGGACGTGATCGACACGGCCATGGTCCTGGCGACGAGGGAAGCCATGCGGTTGCTGGACACCGGCCTCGAATCGCTGGCCGCGCAGCTGCTGGAGCTGGCCTCGCGGCACCTGGACACGCCGGTGCTGGCGCGCACGCTGATGCAGCCCGCGCAGGTCACCAGCTTCGGCTTCAAGCTCGCCGGCTGGGCCGCGCCGCTGGTCCGCGCCCGCGCGCGCCTGCGGGAGGCCGGCGCCCGCGCGCTGCAGCTGCAGCTGGGCGGCGCGGTCGGCACGCTGGCGGTCATGGGCGGGCAAGGCCAGGCCGTCGCCCAGCGCATGGCCGGCCAGCTCGGCCTGCGCGCGCCGGACGCCGCCTGGCACACCCAGCGCGACGAATGGGTGCGGCTGGGGATGGAGGTCGCCGTGCTGACCGGTAGCCTGGGCAAGCTCGCCACGGACCTGAGCCTGATGGCGCAAGGCGAGATCGGCGAACTGGCCGAGCCCTCGGGCGGCGGCCGCGGCGGCTCGTCCGCCATGCC
The DNA here is from genome assembly GCF_900116645.1 of Pseudoduganella namucuonensis. Taxonomy (GTDB): domain Bacteria; phylum Pseudomonadota; class Gammaproteobacteria; order Burkholderiales; family Burkholderiaceae_D; genus Rugamonas; species Rugamonas namucuonensis. The sequence goes on from NZ_FPBO01000052.1 coordinate 40,066, forward strand.
GCACAAGCGCAACCCCGTGTCGGCGATGATCGCGCTGGCCGCCGCCACGCGCGCGCCGCAGCACGGCGCCACGCTGCTCGCGGCCATGGGCCAGCAGCACGAGCGCGGCCTGGGCAACTGGCAGGCCGAACTCGCCGCGTGGCCGCAGCTGTTCCTGTCCGCGCACGGCGCGCTGCACGCCCTGAACGAGGCGTTCGGCGGCCTGCACATCGACAGCGCCCGCATGCTGCGCAACATCGACGCCCTGCACGGCCTGGTGTTCGCCGAGGCGGCCAGCATCCACCTCGCCGCCGCCATCGGCCGTCCGGCCGCGCACGAGCTGCTCGAAACGCTGACGCGGGAAGCCGCGCAATCGGAGCGCGATCTCGCCGGCCTGCTGCAAGAGGCGGTCTCCGCCGACAAACAGCTCGCCGCCAGGATCGACCTGGACGAACTGGCCGCGCTGTTCGCCCCCGTGCAAGCCGCGGCCCCCGCGCGCAGGCTGGCGCAGGAGCAACTACCAGCGCTGCGCCGCGCGCTGGCGTCCTGACTCCCCACGGTTGACGCCGCTTACGATTGTTAAGGAAATGACATGAGCTTCGATCCCCTCGATCACGATTACGAACGCGGCATGGGCAACCGCCGCGCCGTCCTGGGCGACGCCTGGGTCGACCGTTCGGTGGCCAACGCCACCAGCTTCAACGCCGAATTCCAGAACATGATCACGCGCTTCGCGTGGAACGAGATCTGGGGCCGCCCCGGCCTGGAACGCAAGACCCGCCGCGCCATCGTGCTCGCGATCACCATCGCGCTGGGCCGCTGGGAGGAATACGAACTGCACGTGCGCGCCGCCCTGCTGGGCGAGGCCGGCGACAAGCTGACGCCGGACGAACTGAAGGAAGTGCTGATGCAGTCCGCCATCTACGCCGGCGTCCCCGCCGCCAACACCGCGTTCGCGCACGCACAGCAGATCCTGCGCGAAGTCGGCCCGCAAATCGGCTACGCGCTCGAACCGCTGGCGCCCTCCTCCACCCCGCATCCGGGCATCGGCCGCGAGGGACGCACCGCCAGCAAGCCCGCGCTGCACTACAGCGTGCGCGAACCACGCGGCGGCGGCGCGCGCCAGACCATCGTGCTGAGCCACGCGCTCGGCTGCGACCTCACCATGTGGGACGGTCTCGCCAACCTGCTGTCCGCCGACTGCCGCGTGATCGCCTACGACCACCGCGGCCATGGCAGTTCGGACGCGCCCGCAGGCCCGTACGGCATCGCCGACCTGGCCGACGACGCCGCGCGCATGCTGGAGGAACTGGGCATCGGCCCGGTGGTGTGGATAGGCTTGTCGATGGGCGGCATGGTGGGCCAGGAACTGGCGCTGCGCCATCCGTCGCTGGTGAAGGCGCTGGTGATCGCCAACTCCACCTCGGGCTATCCGGACGAGGCCCGCGCGCAATGGCGCCAGCGCATCGTGACTGTGACCGAAGGCGGCATCGAAGCCATCGCCGACGCGGTGATGGGACGCTATTTCCACGAAGGCTACCGCGCCACCAGCGCGGCGACGGTCGCCCGCTTCCGCCAGCGCCTGACGACGACCGACCGCGAAGGCTACCTGGGATGCTGCGCCGCCGTCGGCGCGATGGACACCACCGCGCGCCTGGGCGGCATCGCCGCGCCCACGCTGGTGATCGCCGGGGAGCTGGACCAGGGCACGCCGCTGGCCATGTCGCAAACCATGGCCGACGCCATCCCCGGCGCCAAACTGTCCGTGCTGGCCGACGCCTCCCACCTCAGCGCCATCGAGCAGCCCACCGCGTTCGCGCGGGCGGTGCGGCAGTTCCTCGCACTCGTCTGAACCAATCCCCGGGCCGAGCACCGGTCGGGGGAGTGATGTAGGCGTCCTACTGCCGCCGGAACTGCTTGCGGTACGCCGCCGGCGAAACCGAAAACGCGGCCGTGAAATGCTGGCGCAGCGACACAGTGGAGCCGAATCCCACCATTTCCGCGATGCGGTCGACCGCGTTGTCGCTGGTCTCCAAGAGGCGCTGCGCGGCCGCCAGCCGGTAGTTCACCAGCCAGGTCGTCACCGTGGTTCCGGTCTTCATCTTGAAGCGGCGCGTGAAATTGCGGCGGCTCATGGCCGAGCGCGACGCCAGCATATCCACGCTCAGTGGCTGATCCAGATGCTCGATGGCCCAATCCAAGGTCACGCTGAGCGGGTCGCCGCCATGCGTCTTGGGCAAAGGCTGCTCGATGTATTGCGCCTGTCCGCCATGCCGCACCGGCGCCACCACCATGCGGCGTGCGACGCGGCTCGCCACCTCGGCGCCGTGGTCGCTGCGCAGCAGATGCAGGCAGCAGTCGATGGCCGCCGCCGTGCCGGCCGAGGTCACGATATTGCCCTCATCCACATACAAGACCTTGGGGTCTAGCTTGACCTCGCGATATTTGCGCGCGAAGTCGTCGGCCCAGACCCAGTGCGTGGACGCGGTGCGGCCGTCCAGCAGGCCCGCCTCCGCCAGCACGAACGCGCCCAGGCACAAGCCGACCACCCGCGCCCCGCGCGCGTGCGCGGTGCGCAAGGCATGCAACAAGGCCTCGGATGGGCGCTCCTCGGGATCGGGCCAGGCCGGAACGATCACCGTGTCCGCCCGTTCCAGCATCGACAGGTTGTGCTCCACCACGATGCCGAAGCCCGACATGGTGGCGATCTGGCCGGGGCGCTCACCGCATATCAGCAGCTCGTAGCGCGGAACGCCCAGCCTCGACAGGTCGTCGCCGAACACCATGCAAGGGACGGAAAGATGGAAGGGACTGATGCCCTCGAAGGCGATCACCGCGACGGTATGGCTGGAACTCAACATGGCCCGATCCTAGCACATCTTGTCTTTCGGGACACTTCCGTCTCCGCCCGCCACGCCCGATACTGGCGCCTGTTTCCGCTACTTATTTCACAACCGGGCAACGAGGAGAACACGATGAGCCACCCCACCATCCGCACCATCGCCGGCGCCGACGCGCCGCAATCGATAGACGCCGCCAGCACCGCCCTGCTGGTGATCGACTTCCAGAACGAATACTTCAGCGGCAAGATGCCCATCCCGGACGGCATGCGCGCCCTGCGCAACGCCCAGCGCCTGGTCGCCCACGCCGACCGGACCGGCCTCCCGGTGTTCCACGTCCAGCACCTGGCGCCTCCCGGCGGCCCGGTCTTCGCGGAAGGCAGCGACGCGGCCGAGTTCCACAGCGAGCTGCAACCGGCGCCGCGCCACACGGTCGTGAAGAAATCGGAGGTCAGCGCGTTCAGGGGCACCGATCTCGACGCGCTTCTAAAGGCCGCCGGCGTGAAAACGGTGCTCATCGCGGGCCTGATGACCCACGCCTGCGTCAGCGGCGCCGCCCGCGACGCCGTGCCCCTGGGTTACGCGGCGATCGTCTTGGAGGACGCCTGCGCCACGCGCGACCTGGACACCGCGGATGGCGTCCTGCCGCACGCCACGCTGCACCGCGCCGCCCTCGCCACCATCGACGACACCTTCGGCGACATCATGAAGACCGGGCGGCTGCTGGAGCTGCCCGTGGTCTGATACCTCAGGAACCCAGCTCGTTCATCGGCGTGCGGTACGTCTCCTTCGCCGACGCCACGGAGATCGCGGAGATGACGCTGGTGGCCGTCACGAACGCGGCCACCGGCATCCAGCCCGTCGGTCCCGGCTGCAGGATGGCGGCGCTGATGGTGGGCGCGAAGCCGCCCAGCGCGAAGCCGATCTGCGTGCCGATCGCCATGCCGGACAGGCGGACGCGGGTGTCGAACATCTCGCCGTACATCGCCGGCCACACGCCGTTCGCGGCGCTGTAGACCACGCCCGACAGCAGCAAGCCGAAGGTGAAGATCAGCGGCACACTGCCGGTGCCGATCGCCCACATGTAGGGCCACACCAGCGCGGCCGAGCCCAGCGCGCCGAAGATGAACACCGGCTTGCGCCCGACCCGGTCCGACAACGCCGCGAACAGCGGGATGGCGGCCAGCGCGATCACGTTCGCCAGGATCAGCACCGTCAGCATGGTGGAGCGCGGAATGTGGACGGTGTTGACGGCGTAGGACAGCGTGAACACGCTGAAGATGGTGCTCACCACCGACACCAGCGCCGCGAAGATCACGCGCAGCAGGTTGGCCTTGTGCTCCGTGAACAGCTGCACGATGGGCATGCGCTCGGGCTTGCCGGCGGTCTCCTCCTGGAAGGCCGGGGTCTCGGGCAGCGTGCGGCGCACCCACATGCCCACCGCGACCACGATGGCGCTCAGGTAGAAGGGTATGCGCCAGCCCCAGGCCAGCAGGTCCGCCTCCGGCAGCGCGGACAGCGGCAGGAACACCAGCGTGGCCAGGATCAGGCCCGCCTGCGTGCCGCTCAGCGTGAAGCTGGTGAAGAAGGCGCGGCGGTGCGGCGGCGCGTGCTCCAGCGTCATCGAGTTGGCGCCGGCCTGCTCGCCGGCGGCGGACACGCCCTGCAGCATGCGCAGGATGACCAGCATGATCGGGGCGGCGATGCCGACCTGGCCGTAGGTGGGCAGCAGCCCGACCAGGAAGGTGGACACGCCCATCAGCAGCAGCGTGAAGGTGAGCACCTTCTTGCGACCGTACTTGTCGCCGATGTGTCCCAGCATGACGGCGCCCAGCGGACGGGTGACGTAGGCCACGCCGAAGGTGGCGAAGGCGGCGACGTTGGCGACCGCCGGGTCGAAGGCGGGGAAGAATATCTTCCCGAACACCAGCGCGGCGGCGGTGCCGTAGATGAAGAAGTCGTAGTATTCGACGGCGCTGCCGATCCAACTGGCGAACGCGGCCTTGCGCGGCGAGCGCTTGACGGCCGCCGGCTCGGCGCCGGCCGGGGCGGTATGGCTGGTGTCCATCGCCTGTGTCTTGCGGATTGTAGTAGTTGTTGTCATGTCGTCCTCCAAAGTTATAACAGAAAATCGCCCGGAAATCAGAAGCGGTGCAGGATGCCGAGCTGCAGCCCGGCGAGGCGCTGGCCGTTGACGTCCGCGTTGGCGAGATTGGCCGATGGCGCGGCCGAACCGCTGAAGCGGAAGCCGGCGTTGGCCTGGTTCTTCATCACGCTGGCGAAGCCGTAGAGCAGCGTGCGTTTGGAAAGGTCGTAATAGGCGCCGGCGTTGGCGCTGCGCGCGCCGGCCTCGCCGCCCGTCGTGTCGCGCACGCCGCCCAGCATGGCCCCCACCTTCAGCGCGGGGCTGACGCGGTAGTCGGCCGAGAACTCCCAAAGGTTGTAATAGCGGCCCGCGTTCAGGTCCGTGCCGGCGAAGTGGTTGTTCGGGCTTCCCACGAGGCTCAGGATGGCCCCGGTGTTGCGGCCGTTGCCGTTGGCCGTGGAGTTGTTGGAACGGCCGGCCGCGAGGTAGACGGTGCCGGGGCCGTACTTGTAGTTCAGGTAGAGGTTGTGGTAGTGGATGCGCTCGCGCACCGTGGCCGTGGCCGCGTTCGGGCTGGCCACCAGGCCGGCGTAGCCGGCGCGCCACGGGCCGGACTGGTAGTCCAGCGCCAGCTGCCAGATGCCCTTGTTGGACGTGGCGGCGGTGTTTTCGGGCAGCGCGTAGTGCAGGTCCATCTGCAGTCCGGCCACGCGGGGCGATTTCCAGGACAGGTCGTTGTCGTAGCGCGACGGCACGCCGAAGGTGTTGAAGATGGAGCCGAAGGTGGTGCGTTCGGTGTAGTCGATGGCGCCGCCTATATAGAACACCTGCGTGTTCTGCCGGCCCATGCGGAATTCGCCCACCGGCGTGTTCAGGCCTATCCAGGCCTGGCGGTCGAACAGGCGGCTGCCGTCGGCGGCCGCGCCGGTGTCGGCCCCTATGCCCTGCTCCAGCGTGAACTTCAACTGGTAGCCCTGGCCCAGCTCCTCGGTGCCGCGCACGCCCAGGCGGCTGCGCAGGATGGCGCCGTCGTTCAGCCCCGTGATGTCGTTGCCGGTGCCGCTGCGGATATAGCCTATGTATTCGTCGATGGTGCCGTACAGCGTGACGTTGTTCTGGGCGTGGGCGAAGGACGCGGCGGACCATGCGGCCGCCAGCAGGCAGGCCGCGCTTACTTGTTTGTTCATTGTTTTGTCTCGGTGGTTGTAATATTTTTATGGGTGCTTCGATGCCTGGAACCGTCCCTCCGGGGTCAGGCGGGGGCGATCATCTCCGCCAGGCCGGCGATGGCCATGGCGTAGCCCCGCACGCCGAAGCCGAGCAGCACGCCCGCCGCCACCGGCGAGATGTGGGATTGGTGGCGGAACGCCTCCCGGGCATGCGTGTTCGAGATGTGCAGCTCGACCACCCTTACCTGCGCCCCCTTGATCGCGTCGTGCAGCGCCACCGAGGTGTGCGTGTACGCGCCGGCGTTCAGCACCACGCCGGCCAGCGTACCCGCCGCCTGCGCGGCGCCCGCCTCGTGGATGGCGTCGATCAGCGCGCCCTCGTGGTTGGACTGGCGGAAGTCCAGCCGCAGCCCGTGCGCCTCGCACGCCGCGTCGCACAGCTGGCGGACATCGTCCAGCGTCTGCGCGCCGTACACGCCGGGCTCGCGCTGGCCCAGCAGGTTCAAGTTCGGGCCGTTCAGCACCAGTACCGTTTTCATCGCTGATTTCATCGACTCCCCCTCAAGCCATGACCGGATGGCCGGCCGTCGCCTGCAGCACGGTCAGGCTGCGGCGCAGCACCTGGTCCGTCACCCACTTGGCGGAGCGGTGCGCGCGCCGCGCCACCACCTCCGGCGTGAACTGCAGATAGTCGTCGTTGAAGACCTCGAAGCTGAAATCGCCCCGGTAGCCATTGCGCTCCAGGCGGCGCAGCATGTCCGACAGCTCCTTGGCGTGCATGCCCTCGCCGGGGAACACGCGCAGGTGGCGTGCCGTCTCCAGCCGCTCCTCCGCGCTGCGCAGCTCGCGCCACATGTAGTCGGACAGCTGCACCAGCGCGATCTTGTGCGCGGGGATGTCGTCCAGTTCCTCGAAGGTGGCCTGGTTGGCCAGCATGTGGAAGGAGTCCAGCACCACGCCGAGGTTCGCGTGGCCGGCCCGGTCCACCGCTTCCCACGATTGCTGGTACTGGTTCACATGGCGGCCCCAGGACAGCGCCTCGTAGCCCACCTTCACGCCCAACGGCAACGCCAGCGTGGCCAGCTTGGCCAGGTCGCGCGCGATGTGGGCGAGGTCGCCGCTCGCGTGGCTGGAGGTGCTGGAGCACACCATCAGCAGCGGCGCGCCAACCGCCTTGCAGACCATCAGCATCTGCTTGGCGATATCGAGCTTGTAGTCGTGCAGCGCGCCGCCCAGGCCCTCGTAGTCGCGCATCACCTGGATGCCCGTGACCCGCACGCCGCTGGCGCGCACCACCCGCACCGCCTCGTCCAGGCCGCCCGGATGCGCGGCCAGGTCCTTCGCCCACAGCATCAATTGCGAGAAGCCGGACGCCTTCGATGCGCGCAGCTTGGCTTCCAGCGGCCCCGCCAGGGTGACGCTGTCCATGCCGAAGTTGGAGAGATTCACAGGGCCCCCATGTCGCGGAAAGCGTCCGACGACACGCCGGGCCAGCCGAAGCGCTCCAGGTACAGGGGCGCCTGCTCGATCAGCATCTCCTTGCCCTTCTGGATTCGGCAACCACGCGCCCGCGCCTCCACCAGCAGCTTCGTCATTTCTATCTTCATGCCGCAGTCGGCCACCACGCACTCGGGCGACACGCCGCGCAGGTCGATCGGCATCGGATCGTCCTCGTGCATGCCCAGCGGCGTGCAGTTGACCACCAGGTCGTAGCCCTCGGCCACCGGCCGGCCCAGGCCCACCCGGCACGCCGGGAAGGCCGCCCGCAGGCGCGCCGCCAGCGCCTCCGCCTGGGCGGCGCGGGTATCGCAGATATCCACCGCGGCGATGCCGCGCGCGGCCAGCGCCTCGGCCACCGCGCAGCCCACGCCGCCGCTGCCGACCACCAGGGCCTTCGCCCCGGCCCAGCCGAAAGGCGCGCCGGCCAGCGTGCGGTCGAAGGCCCGCACAAAGCCCTCGCCGTCGATCAGGTCGCCGACGATGGCGCCGTCCGCGCCCTTGTAGATGGCGTTGCAGGAACCGGCCAGCAGCGCGCGGCCGCTGGGCTCATCCACCGCGTCCACGCTCATGGGCTTGTGCGGAATGGAGACGAAAATCCCGCCCACGTTCTCGATCGCCATCAGGGTCCGCACCACGCCGATATAGTTCTCCGGCGGCACCTTGAACGGCACCACGCGGGCGTCGATGCCGTTGCGCTGGAAGTAGGCGTTGAACAGCGTGGGCGCCTTGACCTGCTCGACCGGCCAGCCGATCACGGCGAAAATGCGCGTCGTGCCCGTAATCTCAAGCATGCTGGCCTCCCGGGGTGCTGACGACCAGTTCGAAACTGACGCCGCCCTTGTATAGTTGGGTGAGCGCGCCCTTCTCGCTCGACTGCGCGGCTTCCCTGTCGACGAAGACAATGCCGCGCTGTTTCAGCTCGCGCACCGCGCCCAGCACGTCCGGCGCGCCGAAGCCCACGCGGATCAGCTGTTCTTCCCATTGCAGGCCGCCGGCGCCGGCGGGCGGTTCCACCAGCTGCAAATAGAAGCCGTGGCAGGGGCTTTCCAGCAACATGCCCTTGGGGACCACGCCGAAATAGCGCCCCTCCGGCAGCGGACGGAAGTCCATCAGTTGCTGGTAGAAGTCCACCCACTCGGCGGTGCGTCCCTCGCCGATCGCCTGCACCACGCCGAAGAAGTGCATGCCCGCCAGCGCCGGGGGCTGGGACGGCGCGTGCGGAATCGGCTTGAAATCCACGTCGTAGATGGAGAAATCGCGGAAGCGGTCCACGAAATACAGGATGGAGTCGCCGGCGCCATGCACGCCGGGGATGTTCAGCTCCATCACGCCGGCGCGGGTCTGGATCGCCCACGCCCCCATGGCGATGGCGTGGCGGTAGGCCGCGTCCGCGTCGCGCACCCGCAGCGCGATGGCGCTGATCACGGTCGATTGCGGCGCGTCGCCGGCCTGCGGCAGCGCGCGCGGATCGGCGTTGACGATCACGTTCATCGCGCCCTGCCGGTACAGCGTCACCTCGCGGGAACGGTGGCGCGCGGTGGCGGCGAAGCCCATCCGCTCCAGCAGCGCGCCCAGCGCCAGCGGCTGCGACGTGGCGTACTCCACAAACTCGATGCCGTCTATGCCCAGCGGGTTGTGCGGCGTTTCGTTGATATCCATTTCATCCTCCTGCTCAAATCGTGGAGGAAGTATAGAAAGCGCGGCAGCGCAAAAATAGCCGTCAAAACCGGCTATACTGCGCTTATCGCCCAGCTTGCGCGATTAGCGCACAGAATTCACTGAAAAACCCGATGAAAAAGCCCCAACTGATGAACGTGCAGGTCGCCGAACGCGACCTGATCGACGGCTTGGTCACCGGCATCAACGTGATCACCGCCTTCAATGAAGACAGCGCCCGCCTCACCGCCACCGAGCTGGCGGAAAAGGTGGGCATCAGCCGCAGCGCCGCGCGGCGCTACCTGCTCACGCTGGTGCACACCGGCATGGCGGCGACGGACGGGCGCATCTTCTGGCTCACGCCCAAGGTGCTGACCCTGGGCCGCTCCTACCTGGACTCGGCCCGCCTGCCACGCGCCATCGTGCCCTACCTGCAAAAGCTCACGGCGGAGCTGCAGGAGTCCACCAACTACTCGGTGCTGGAGGGGGACGACGTGGTCTACGTGAGCCGGGTGAACGCGCCGCGCGTGCTCACCACCGGTTTCGAGCCGGGCACCCGCCTGCCCGCCTACGCGTCCACGGCGGGACGGGTGCTGCTGTCCGGCCTGCCGGACGAGGAGCTGGACGCCTACCTGGAACGGCTGGAGCTGATCGCCTACACCCACCTCACCATCACGGACAAGGCCCAGCTGCGGCGCGAACTGGCGGCGATCCGCGAATCCGGCTTCGCCGTCACCGAGAACCAGTACGAGATCGGC
>NZ_FPBO01000088.1 GCF_900116645.1 Pseudoduganella namucuonensis
GCCCAGGTCTTCCTCGATGCGCAGCAGCTGGTTGTACTTGGCCATGCGGTCCGAACGGGACATGGAACCGGTCTTGATCTGCAGCGCGTTGGTGCCCACGGCGATGTCGGCGATGGTCGAATCCTCCGTTTCGCCCGAGCGGTGCGAGATCACGGCGGTGTAGCCGGCGCGCTTGGCCATCTCGATGGCGGCGAAGGTCTCGGTCAGCGTGCCGATCTGGTTGATCTTGATCAGGATCGAGTTGGCGATGCCCTTCTGGATGCCTTCCTTCAGGATCTTGGTGTTGGTGACGAACAGGTCGTCGCCCACCAGCTGCACCTTCTTGCCCAGCGCCTCGGTCAGGATCGCCCAGCCGTCCCAGTCGCCCTCGCCCATCGCGTCCTCGATCGACACGATCGGGTACTTGTCGCACCAGCTAGACAGCAGGCTGGTGAACTCGGTGGCGGTCAGGCTCATGCCCTCGCCTTCCAGCTCGTACTTGCCGTTCTTGAAGAACTCGGAGGCGGCGCAGTCCAGGCCCAGCGCGATCTGCGCGCCCGGCTCGTAGCCGGCCTCCTCGATGGCCTGGATGATCAGCTTGATCGCCTCCTCGTGCGAAGACACCGAAGGCGCGAAGCCGCCCTCGTCGCCCACGGCCGTGCTCAGGCCCTTCTTGTGCAGGATCTTCTTCAGCGTGTGGAACACCTCGGCGCCGTAGCGGATGGCTTCCTTGAACGACGGGGCGCCGACCGGGATGATCATGAATTCCTGGATGTCCAGGTTGTTGTCGGCGTGCGCGCCGCCGTTGATGACGTTCATCATCGGCACCGGCATTTGCATCGCGCCCGAACCGCCGAAGTAGCGGTACAGCGGCAGGCCGGCTTCCTCGGCGGCGGCCTTGGCCACGGCCATGGACACGGCCAGCATCGCGTTGGCGCCCAGGCGCGACTTGTTCTCGGTGCCGTCCAGGTCGATCAGGGTGCGGTCCAGGAAGGCTTGCTCGTTGGCGTCCAGGCCCATGATGGCTTCCGAGATCTCGGTGTTGATGTTCTCGCAGGCCTGCAGCACGCCCTTGCCGAAGTAGCGCTTCGGATCGCCGTCGCGCAGCTCGATGGCCTCGCGCGAACCGGTCGAGGCGCCCGACGGCACGGCCGCGCGGCCCATGACGCCCGACTCCAGCAGCACGTCGCATTCCACGGTTGGATTGCCGCGCGAGTCGATCACCTCACGGCCGATAATGTCTACGATAGCACTCATGTCATTCTCCAATAGTTAAGCGAAACTGGTTCCAGGCGGCGGTCTCGACCGCGCGCGCGAAAAGTGCGGCAAGGGTACCAGAGCCGGCCCGGATGTGGAAGCGGGCCCGGCGTATGTTTTCTATACGCCGGGCCCGCCCCGGTGAAACTTTAAAACCCGATCAGTTGAAGCTGGATTCGAGGAAGCCGGCCTTCTTGGTGATGCGGTCCAGTTCGATCAAGGTGGACAGCAATTCCTTCATGCGGCCCAGCGGCACGGCGTTCGGACCGTCCGACAGCGCTTGCGCCGGGTTCGGGTGGGTCTCCATGAACAGGCCGGCCACGCCCACCGCCACGGCGGCGCGCGACAGCACCGGCACCATCTCGCGCATGCCGCCCGAGGAGGTGCCGTTGCCGCCCGGCAACTGCACCGAGTGGGTGGCGTCGAACACCACCGGCGCGCCGGTCTCGCGCATGATGGCCAGCGAGCGCATGTCGGACACCAGGTTGTTGTAGCCGAAGGAGGCGCCGCGTTCGCAGGCCATGAAGTTGTCCTCGTCCAGGCCCTTGGCCTTGGCGGCCGCGCGCGCCTTGTCGATCACGTTCTTCATGTCGCCCGGGGCCAGGAACTGGCCCTTCTTGATGTTCACCGGCTTGCCCGACTCGGCGCAGGCGGTGATGAAGTCGGTCTGGCGGCACAGGAAGGCCGGGGTCTGCAGCACGTCCACCACGGACGACACCACGCCGATCTCCTCGATCGAGTGCACGTCGGTCAGCACCGGCACGCCCAGCTCGCGCTTGACGTCGCCCAGGATCTCCAGGCCCTTGTCCATGCCGGGACCGCGGTAGGAGGTGCCGGACGAGCGGTTGGCCTTGTCGAAGGACGATTTATAGATGAAGGGGATGCCCAGTTCGGCGGTCATTTCCTTCAGCGCGCCGGCGGTGTCGAACGCCATCTGGCGCGACTCGATCACGCAGGTGCCGGCGATCAGGAAGAACGGCCGGTCGAGGCCGATGTCGAATCCGCACAGTTTCATGCCGCGTCTCCTTGAAGAGTCTCGACGGCGCGCAGGTGGCCGCCCTTGGCCGCCTTGTGCGCCAGCGCCGCCTTGATGTAGGACGTGAACAGCGGGTGGCCGTCGCGCGGGGTCGATTTGAATTCGGGGTGGTATTGCACGCCCATGTACCACGGGTGCGCGTTCTCGCCGCTGCGCGGCAGTTCCATGATCTCGCACAGATCCTCGGTCGGCGTGCGGGCGGCGACCACCAGGCCGGCCGCTTCCACGCGGCCCAGGTAGTGGTTGTTGGCCTCGTAGCGGTGGCGGTGACGCTCGGTCACGACGCTGCCGTAGATCTCCGACGCCAGCGTGCCCGGCTTGACGGCGCAGGCCTGCGCGCCCAGGCGCATGGTGCCGCCCATGTCGGACTTCTCGTCGCGTTTTTCCACTTTGCCGTCCAGGCCCTGCCACTCGTCGATCAGCGCGACCACGGGCTGGTCGGTCTGCGGCTCGAACTCGGTGGAGTTGGCGTTGGCCAGGCCGGCCTTGTGGCGCGCGTACTCGATCAGCGCGACCTGCATGCCCAGGCAGATGCCCAGGTAGGGGATCTTGTTCTCGCGGGCGAACTGGGCGGCCATGATCTTGCCCTCCACGCCGCGCTTGCCGAAGCCGCCCGGCACCAGGATGGCGTCGTATTGCGACAGCCCGGCGCAACCGGTGGTCTCGATCTCCTCCGAGTCGATGTACTCGATGTTGACCTTGGACTCGTTGTGGATGCCGGCGTGGCGCAGCGCCTCGGTCAGCGACTTGTACGACTCGGTCAGCTCGACGTACTTGCCGACCATGCCGATAGCCACTTCCGCCTTCGGGTTCTCCAGCGTGTGGATCAGCTTGCTCCACATGGACAGGTCGGCCGGCGCCGGGTTCAGGTCCAGCGCCTCGCAGATGATGGCGTCCAGGCCCTGGTCGTGCAGCATCTGCGGCACCTTGTAGATGGTGTCCACGTCCCACACCGAGATCACGGCGCGTTCCTCGATGTTCGAGAACAGCGAGATCTTGGCGCGCTCGTCCTCCGGGATGGCGCGGTCGGCGCGGCACAGCAGCGCGTTCGGCGAGATGCCGATCTCGCGCAGCTTCTGCACCGAGTGCTGGGTCGGCTTGGTTTTCAGTTCGCCGGCGGAGGCGATGAAGGGCACCAGCGTCAGGTGCACGAAGGCGGTGTTCTTGCGGCCGGCGCGCAGGCTCAGCTGGCGCGCCGCCTCCAGGAACGGCAGCGATTCGATGTCGCCGACGGTGCCGCCGATCTCGCACAGGGCGACGTCGTAGCCTTCCGCGCCGCGGCGGATGTAGTCCTGGATTTCATTGGTGATGTGCGGAATCACCTGCACGGTCTTGCCCAGGTATTCGCCGCGGCGTTCCTTGCGGATCACGGACTCGTAGATCTGGCCGGTGGTGAAATTGTTCACCTTGCGCATGCGGGTGGAGATGAAGCGCTCGTAGTGGCCGAGGTCGAGGTCGGTCTCCGCGCCATCGTCGGTGACGAACACCTCGCCGTGCTGCATGGGGCTCATCGTGCCCGGATCGACGTTGATGTACGGATCCAGTTTGAGCATGGTGACTTTGAGGCCGCGCGATTCGAGGATCGCGGCGAGGGAGGCGGCGGCGATCCCTTTGCCAAGGGAAGACACGACACCACCGGTGACGAAGACATATTTGGTCATTGCGAGATAGGGTGCCGAACGGCACGCTGCGGGAAATTGAAATTATATCCTAAAGTCCGCTTTTTCTCATCCCCGCTGCCTGAAAATCCTGCAACTCCCGGGGCGGGGTGATAAAAAATGCAAGATTTCCCCGTATGTGGTGCAGCGTACAGAGCCCGGCCCGCCGCCGCGGGACAATGGATTTTTTTACAGGAGGACGACATGAGCTACGAAGAACGCGATGCCTATGGCATGTATGTGGACCGCGGCCATAAAGGCCCCGGCCCGGAACTGATGGGCGCCGACACGCTGATCGGCGACCACGTGCACAACCTCAAGAACGAGCACCTGGGCACGATCAAGGAAATCATGATCGACATGGCCAGCGGCAAGGTCGCCTACGCCGTGATGTCGAGCGGCGGCGTGATGTCGATCGGCGAGAAGCTGTTCGCCGTGCCGTGGGAGGCGCTGACCCTGGACACCGTGAACAAGCGCTTCACGATGAACATCGACAAGGACCGCATCGAGAACGCGCCCGGCTTCGACACCGACCACTGGCCCAACATGGCCAACCAGACCTGGGCCACCGAGGTGCATAGCTACTACGGCACCAGCGCGTCGCGCTAAGCGGCGCCCGCCCGGACACCGGCGCGCCCCTCGGGCGCGTTTTTTTTGGCTATGTCGCGGCTAGGTGTGGAACTGCCCGCCCAAACTCAGGTCTGACAAGTACTTGCAGACATGGGAGGCGGCGATGAAGAAGAGTGAGTTCAGTGCGCTAGCGGCACAATTAATTGAGCTGTCACCGGAGCAGCGGGGCGTCATTCGTGAAATGCTGAATGAATGGAGCAAGGGAGCTGAAGCTGGGGAGATCCGGGATATGCTCGCCACCACGTGCACGAGCTGTCCTCATTGTGGAGGGGCCGAGCTATACCGACATGGCCAGGCTCACGGGCTTCCACGCTACCGGTGTCGGGCGTGCCGC
>NZ_FPBO01000047.1 GCF_900116645.1 Pseudoduganella namucuonensis
AGTCCTCAAAAACTGTTGATGGTAAAGGCTCCTTAACCACACGAGCGCCTACATCATGAACGCTAAGACTACTGCAACCGAGCTGCCCAAGGCAACGAACGACCAGAAACCGGCAGCATCTATCGGCGTTCCGACCACGCCGCAAGCTGTTACGCCTGCATCGCCAAGCGCAGCTGGACCGATTAAAAACGCCGCTACGCCGATTTCATCGACGCCGACGGCGGAAATGACGGGGGCGGAAGGAAAATCCGTTACTGCCGATTCTCCTGCGGCCAAACCGGAGAAGAAGCCGAAGCCGCCGACGAAGATGGAAATCGCGTCATCCATCTACCTGCGCATGTCCGCGCAGAAGGACGTCACCCGCAAGCAGATTGTGGAACAGTTCGTCGCGGAAGCTAAGCTGAGCGCAGCCGGCGCAAGCACATACTATCAACTGATCAAAGCAAAGCTGGGGTAAGAAGTTGGGGCCAGTCTGCAACGCAGACTGGCAAACTTCATATATAGTAGATCAAACTTAACCTCATGCAAACTGCCAGATAAGTTCTGATGTACCTGCTGCCAATAGCAACCTTTGATTCATCAGAATGGTATTCAGCCATAGCCGCGAAAAAACTTATCAAGTATGAGAATCGTAATTTTTCGTCAGGTATTTCAATCTAGAATGCATGCACTAGGATTACGATGCAGAAGCTGCTTAACCTCTTCGTCGAAAGTATTTCGACTTGTTGATGAGCTGGCAGATCACCTGCAAATTGCAGCGTTCATAATGACAATTCCTGTCGATACAGTCAAGCAAGCATAACATCGCAGTATCTTCGCATGCCACAGGGCACTAGAATAGCAGCCACTAATCGTACAAGTCCGCTATTGTATGTCGAGTATGGCTGTTCGCAACCGATGTTCGAAATTCTATCGCATCGATGTCGCTACGGGCGGCGCTTTGGAGAATCAGAAGTTACTTACAAACTATGAGTTAGAGACATTTTTTTAATGATTATCAAAAAATACATGTACATCAAACAAGAATTACCTACGCTTATCGAGTTTTTCGGTTAGGGATTCTATCGCCTTACTCTTATCCTTGGTTTCCTTCTCAAGCGCCGAAATACGCTCCTCTTTATCAGCAACCGTTTGCCTCAATAAGGCTATTTGGTCTTTTTGATAGGATTGGGATGCTTTTTGTTTATCAGCGTTTGCGATTGCATTCGCTGCCTTAATCTGCGCATCGACGAGTTGACGTTGGAGCTCCGTTTCCTCTTTTTCGACTTTCACCTCCAACTTACTCTTCAGGACAGTTACTTGTGCCGTCATTTCCGCCAAAGACTGCGCGGATCTTGTAAGTGCTTCCGACTTAGCCTGATTAGCGTTTTTTTCCTTCGTTAGATTATCGGCTTGTTCAGCAACAATTCCCTTCTGTACGTTTAATTCCTTTTCTCTTACCTCCGCTAACTCCTTGAAGGCAAGGTACGTATGCGTTGTAAAGCCCGCGATAGCAACCAGTACGATCGCGGATCCAGCAAAGAAATTCCCCCAGGTAAAGACACGCAGAAGCAATGGCCTTTTGTCGTCAGTGTCATTTTTAGGCACAGTAAACATGCCTGTTCGGGCAAAATTCATGATACCTATTGCTGCGGATCGCGATAGGTCTACAAAGGCCGAGCGCTGAAACTGTAGTTCATTGATTAGTGTTTGGCGATGCTTTGCCAATTCCATCGCGATATCGTCCTGCATGACACTAACGACGGTTGTGGCTAGCAAGAGCTGTTTATCGGAAAATGAACCATCGTCCTTGCTGCCGAGTCTCGATACCGCAGGATTCGCTAATATCCGCTCAATCGATGTGATTCCTGGAACTTCTGCCGCAGCGTCGAAACTACGTATTGCGATAGAGGTAAGCGAAGTATTCATTACAGATCCAGTTCTCGGTGCGAAACCGTGTTAACCGCTCGTACGTAGGCCTGTCGATAAAATAGCCCCGTTGCCTTCGGCTCCCCTAGTTCACTAACATTAGTACTATCGACTTGGAAATTCGGACTTTTTCTCACGGACTCGGGCAATTCTGCAACCTCGCTCATAGCCACTATAGGAAGGACGCTGGCTATTGCTGGACTCTGCAAGTCCATGCTCGCTTCATTTTCTCGGTCCTGATTATGTTCCTGCGCCGGAATGCGTAAAAATTAGGCGTCTTCCAACATTGCTCAGGCCGTTGGCCACACGCTTTCACCTGTGAAGGGGTCACTGCAGAGTCTGGTTGCTGATTGGAAATTCTGTAGTAGAGACATAATCAGGTGCTCGGTTATGAACTGCCACTTCCCCTCTTACGCTAGATCCTTCTTAGTCTACCCAAACGCTACACAAACAGAAAGTGAAGGAGCCATCGAAAGGCGAAATAGAAAAAAATACAACACCTTCACATTCCATTAGTTTCTTGGTGTAATTAATGTTGGATCGCATTAAGGGAAACCTCGAAACCGCCCAATGATGGCATGATGTCGAGTTTGCCTATGCGCCCCTTCTTGCGATGATCAAAACCAGCCTATGAACGCGAGGCCAAGCTCAACGAGTGGGGTGATGCGCTTCAACTGCTGCCACAATACGTGCACTTCACGGCACTGGCCGCCCAAGTAGGCCTCGCTGCGCCACGCCCCACTCGTGAACGCGGCGGCCGTTCCCGACCGAACTGATGGTGCTGGTGATGCTGATCCAGCAGGTTTTCAACCTCAGCGACAAACAATGGAATTCCAAATGCCGAACCGGTTGAGCTCTCAGCGCTTCGTCGGACTGCGCGACAGGAGCCGGATCCCTGACCGGTCCACCAGAAACGTCTGATTCCGGCAGGGGCCAGCGAAAGCATCTTCGATGCGGTCAACCGCCGGTTGGCCAAGCACAGCTACACCGCGCGCGGCGGGCAGATGATCGACTCCAGCTTTGTGCAGCTCCTGCGTTCAGCAATCAGCTTCGTTAGCCACTGCTCAAGGAAATTGTTCAGCTCAGCCTTGGCGAGTGGGCTGAAGGCCATCAATTCGGGACAGAAGACTTTCCGCGAACCGAAGCAATCACTGTAGGTCAGCACCCCAACGGTCTCGGCCAGCAAGTACACTTCCACGGTCATGTCAGGGTCAGGTATCGCCGCGCCGTGAAGCCGCTGGAGATAGTGGCTCATGCGAAGTACAAGGCGATGAGGGTGACGCTCAATCACATCAACGTGCACATCGGTATGCCCAAGCGCGGCAAGCTTGGCTGGCCCGCTCATGCCTTGCAGATCGGGAAGAAGTTGAAGCAACTTGCGGTAGTTCTGCTGATAGAGATCCATGTCGATTCCACGTTGTTAACGGTACGGGAACCATCTATGGAAAAACTGAAACGGACAACGCTAGTCTGTGCGCTTCCTGATATGATAATCTCCAGCAAGAGTAAAAATAGCACCCGCTCAATTCAGTCTAGCTTCGTTCAATATATTTCAGAAGCTTTAACACCACAATTAAAAATGGTTAACAGAAAAATTAGATTCGTCAATCCTAGAGTAGTCTTTGCTGATATGACGTGGCGGCATGATGAATGCGATAAACTCGCTGAAGGGACACTTATTTTACGAACCCATTTGATGCCATCCACAGAGCAGCATCAGATTCAGAACGTTGAAATAAGCTTCATTACTCAAGAAAGAAGAATTTTCAAAATATTTTTTAAGGCTGATATTCACTTTCTTAAGCCATTAAGCGAAATATTGCCGATTGGCTTTTCGAATCGAGCGCCATCCGATAGATATATAGATGTGCCATCGGATTATGCATTTGTTTGTGACATAACAAGATATGGTAGAGTTCGTCTTCCTATGCGGATGGGAAGAGCTCGCGCATTAAACCTATTGAAAATAATTAACGAAATTGGAACAATTGATCAGCCTGGATTCATCCCAACCTGGTTTATTCATGGGCATCATGATTTCATCTTCGACGAAGACTGGCATGATGCCATGAACCATTACACAGGTCGTGACTATAGCTGGTCCAATTTCGTCGCGCAACCGATCTTTCAACTATCAAGAGAAGCTGAGAGAATATTGCTGGAAGCCGATAAGATTGACCTAGGAAATAAAGATGCAACAGCTTATGAAAACTGGTGTGCTTCAGCGATAAAAACCATCTTTGGTAGTGGATTCTCAGAAATCCGCACTGAAGCAAGAAAGCCTGGATTTAATAAACGCGATGTGATCGGAGTTAATCAGGAAGGATCTGATTTTTGCAGACGGATACTTAGGGATTACAAAAGTCGATTAGTGGTATTTGAAATAAAAAATAAAGATGAAATGGAAAAAGATGACCATACACAAGTTGTCTATTATTCCGGCGGCCATTTTGGGGAAATTGTTTTTATAATTTACCGACCTGACACCGATGGGAAAATAAAAAAATACCAAGATCTTATTAACTATAGCTATTACGTCAAAAAGACACTGGTAGTCATATTGCCACACTCACTTTTATTGAATCTCCTTCACAGCTTAGCTCACACGGATACACCAACAGAAATTGATGAAAAGCTAAACACTTATCTAACAGATTATATTCTTGAAAATATACGTGCATGAATTAAAGAACGTATGCTATACGCCATCATCTTTGACAATGGACGCCTTCATCAGCAGCATAATGACTATGCATCATCAGCAGCTTTTTCGACTAGATGTGGGGTCGAAAATGTGATGGTCGATAACCGCTTGATTAAAGTGGAGTTTTAGTGTGATCGCATACAGTTCGATCTTGGTTGCGATGGCAGCGAATTATCGTCGAATGCAAGTCGCACCGTTGGACAACTGCCTCCAACATCCCAAGTGCGAAGATGACGGTTTGGAAACGAGGCGATGTTCTACTTTCTGCTTGCGCCAGTTGGATACCATAAAATCATGTTTGTACTTCGTCATACCTGCGAGCGACGAGGTGTTACATTGGCCTCGTACTATATGAGGAACTATAGTCACCTCATTCCTGATGATGTTGAGTTATGGGAGTATGATGAGGCAACAAAAATTGCCGTTCGAAGCGGAACATAACTTGATTGCGCACACCTTAAATCATCTGCAACTAAACTTCCCATGAGAGCAAGAAATAGAAACTGATGTCAAGGGTACGGCCATCATGTGATTTCATAATAAAAGAGAGCTGCAAAGATGAATTTTTTTGAGAGATATAAATCCTCCAGCAAACGATGGAATTGTTTTTCTAAAATTGATGTTTTAGGTTCGTTCGATTTTTACACATCAATAATTTCCCTTGACTCAGTGAGGCCGGCGGACTTTGATGACTTAGCTAATAAGACGATAAAAAGCAGAGAGGAAAATGGACCGGTACAGCTTAGTTTTTCGGCGTATGAAGCAGCCTCAAAAATAATGCCGCTCGCCATCCACGAGTATACCCACTTCATTGACTCAACCTCAACCGCCTGGGGACTAAAACACCTAAGCATGATGAATAACGCATATTTGGCTGATGACCGCCGATTTGGAGGAAGTGAAACCGGATTTCATCACGCAAAAAAATTCTTTGACGAAGTCCGAACATTACGTCTACCAGACTACTATACTGTCGTCGAGAAGAATGTTGACCCTCAGTTGCCTTGGAGAAACGTACTAACTGTTGGATTTCAATTTGGCAGCGATGGATTGATATCAGACAGGCCAATTATTTTCGCACGTTTCGACAAAGCAGATGGAACTCCCATTGCACGCTCACCGTTATCATCTATAGCCATCCTTGAAGCATCAGCAATGTTTCAAGAGATAAGCTCGACATTTGCACTAATTGATCAATTAAAAGAAGATGAGAAAATTGTAGAGCGCAATAAGTATACGCGGGAAGTCAAGAGCATTATCTACAACCCGAAACTTACAGAATATACTGCCTGCGCTCATGTCGTGGCAAACACTTTAAATTGCGACGATATTTTTGTCGCCTACAGAATTAGTGCAACACTTGGTCGAATTATTTTAAACATCCCAGAAAGACTCTACAGAAAAATCAAGGTTACGCCTGAAGTAGGTGAAAAGATGGGCTGGTCTAGCGGCACTGATAAAGTAATAAAAATTATAAACACTGGTCTGCAACAATGTAATCCAGGAGTATTATTTTACTTGCTAACTCAACTCTTACCAACGAACTCAGCGTCAGGATCGGCGAACTTAAAGTCCGGCATAGAGTCCGCTTTAAGCCTCTTGGGAACCAATCTTGAGGAGATTCAACAAGAGGCCATTGGTGAAATAGATTTTTTAGCAGACGAATTATCCAGATCAAAAATAAATAGCATTAGAAAACTTGGTTTGGCTGGCAAAGAAAATTTCAGCCTTATAGATTTAGTGTCCCCAGGGCTAAAATTTAACCTCTTACAACTGCCGCCTGTCTTACTCAGTGACGGAACTAGTCGTTCTATTTTCACTACGCCCCAAAATAAATTAGGCACTATAGATTTGGAGATGCTTTATGATGAACTTGTAAATGGACAGATATGGGTGGAACGATTTTCTGAAGCTTGCGGATAAATTTACGGCGCCGATAAATAATCACATCAGCAGCTTTCTCCTACGCAAGGTGGGGTCGAAACTGTGATGGCATCTAACTTGTTGATTAAAGTGGAGTTTTGGTGAGATCGCATATTCATGCGCTTGAAACGCGCATGAATAGTGGCGTTTATTGATGTGGCGGGGCTTGGGAAGCTTCTGCTCTACCATTGAGCTACACCCGCATGCCGTGCATTCTACGCGGCTTTGTACGCTGTTGACAACATTGCAGTATGGTTGCAGTGACGGAAAATGGAACCGGGCGACATGCCGACAAAAAGCCGCATGCCCTCGCGATTGCGCTTGAGTCCGCCCCGCGGCAGAGTTACTATGGTGCAGTGCAATATAAATTTCGGCCTGCACATTTCCGTTTCCAGCCAGCAGGCCACTCCCTTTCCACCACTACAAAGCGAGCGCGGCATGAAAAGCATGAAAAACCTGTTCAAGATCGTCCTGTTGAGTCTTTGCCTGTGCGGTTTCCACGGCGCCATCGCGGCCGCCGAGAAGGGCACGGCGGAGGAAGCCGTGGCGATGGTGAAAAAAGCCAAGGAATTCATCAAGAAAAACGGCAAGGAGAAGGCGTTCGCCGAATTCAACAACCCCGGCGGTCAATTCGTCCAGGGCGACCTGTACGTCATGGTCTACGACATGGAAGGCCTGAACAAGGCGCACGGCGGCAACCCCCGCCTGATCGGCAAGAACCTGCTCGACATCAAGGACGCCAACGGCGTCTTCATCGTCAAGAGTTTCATCGAGGTCGCCACGACCAAGGGCAAGGGCTGGGTCGATTACAAATGGTTCAACAAGGTCAGCAACGCGGTCGAACCCAAATCGACCTATGTCGAAAAACACGAGGATGTCCTGGTCGGCGTGGGCATCTATAAATAACCGTCACACCTCGGAGTTGGGCCATGGCTTGGTTAAACGATTTTCGTATTCGCACCCGTCTGCGCTTCGGTTTCGGCGTGATCCTGGCGCTGCTGGTCGCGGTCCTCGTGACCGACAACGTCATCAGCATCAAGAACCGGGAACACCTGTTCGATGGCATCGCGGCATCCAACGTCAAGGTCGAACTGACGGCGCGGATGAAGGCGGCCCAGCTGGAGGGCGTGGTCGCGATCCGCAGCATCGGCCTGCATACCGAGGCCGCCGCCATGAACCAGGAGCAGGAGCGCCTCAAACAGCAACGCAAGCTGTATGTGGAGGCGCGCGACCAGCTCATGGCGCTCGGCGTGTCCGAGGCCGGCAAGCAGATCTTCGCCAATCTGGCCCGGCTGGACCGGGAACTCGAGGCGCCGACCTCGGACGCGATCGCGCAGGCGCTCGGCTTCAATCCCGAAGCCGTGGCCAGCCTGATCTCGACCCGCATCGATCCCTTGTACCGCGCGGTGCTGGTGGAAATGAACAAGCTGGTCGCGCTGCAGAAGGCGGAACAGAACCAGCTGCTGGCGAACGCCACCGCGTCCGGCCAGCAATTGATGTATGTGCTGTCGGTGATCGGCCTGCTCGCGCTGGTGGTCGGCATCGTCTTTTCCCAGCTCATCACCAACAGCATCGTCGGGCCGCTCAACGCCGCCGTCGCCGTCGCCAAGCGGGTCGCCGCCGGCGACTTGAACAGCGCCATCCAGACCGGAGGCCGCGACGAGGCGGGCGACCTGCTACAGGCGCTGGACGAGATGAACCGCAGCCTGATCCACATCGTCGGCAAAGTGCGGGGCGGCACCAGCACCATCGCCCAGGTCTCGCAACAAATCGCCACCAGCAACCAGCATTTGTCGGCGCGCACGGAGCAGCAAGCCAGCGCGCTGGAGCAGACCGCCGCGTCGATGGAGGAGCTGACATCGACCGTCAGGCAAAACGCCGGCAACGCCCAGCAAGCCAACCGGCTGGCGCTCGACGCCTCCAGCGTGGCCGTCAAGGGCGGCGACGTGGTGTCCCAGGTGGTCGACACCATGGGCGCGATCAACGACTCGTCGAAAAAGATCGTCGATATCATCGGCGTGATCAATGGCATCGCCTTTCAAACCAACATCCTGGCCTTGAACGCGGCGGTGGAGGCCGCGCGCGCCGGCGAGCAGGGACGCGGCTTCGCCGTGGTGGCGTCCGAGGTGCGCAACCTGGCCCAGCGTTCGGCCGCCGCCGCCGAGGAAATCAAGCAGCTGATCGGCGCGTCGGTGGAACGGGTGGACGCCGGCGCCAAGCTGGTCAACCAGGCCGGCGCGACGATGAACGACATCGTCGACAGCGTGCGCCGCGTCACCGACATCATGGCGGACATCAGCAACGCCAGCCAGGAACAAACCGCCGGCCTGGAGCAGATCAACCAGGCCATCGCCCAAATGGATGAAGTGACCCAGCAGAATGGCAAGCTGGTGGAAGAGGCGACATCCGCCGTCAACTCCTTGCGGGATCAGGCGGACGGCCTGCTGCAAGTGGTGCGCGTGTTCTCCATCGACCAGCCTGGAGGACCGGCGCCGGTCATCGAGCTGGCGGCGGCCCGCGCCGGCGCGGAGCGGCCGGCCGCGCCCCGGCCACGGATCGCACGAACGGGATAGCCTCCCCGGCCGTGTAGCCTTACCGCTTCAGCGCGGCGTCCCTCAGGCTATCGGGCAGCAGCGCGTCCGGGAAGTCCTGGTAGCACACCGGGCGCAGGAAGCGCACGATGGCCAGCGTGCCCACGGAGGTGATGCGCGAATCCGAGGTGGCCGGGAACGGGCCGCCGTGCACCATGGCGTCCGCCACTTCCACGCCGGTCGGGAAGCCGTTGACCAGGATGCGGCCGACCTTCTCCTCCAGCGCCGGCACCAGCGCGCGCGCCGTCTCCACGTCGGACGGGTCGAGCTGGAAGGTGGCGGTCAACTGGCCTTCCAGGTGGCTGATCACTTCCGCCACGGTCTCCAGGTCCGGGCAGCGCACCACCACCGACGAGGCGCCGAACACCTCGTTGTGCCACACCGGGTCGGACAGGAAGTCGGCCGACTCCACCAACATCAGCGCGGCCTGCGCCTGGTGCGGGCCGGTCGGCGCCAAGCCGCGGGCGAGCTGCTTCACGGCCGGCTGTCCCGCCAGTTCGGCGGTTTGCTTGCTGAACATGCCGTGGATGGCGGGCGTCAGCATGGTGGCGGCCGGCGCGTTGGTGACCGCCGCCGTGGCGGCGGCCATGAAGGCGTCCAGGCCGGGTCCGGCCACCGCCAGCACCAGGCCGGGGTTGGTGCAGAACTGGCCGGCGCCCATGGTCAGCGAGGCGACGAACTGGCCGGCGATGGCGTCCGCGCGCGCGGCCAGCGCGCCGGGGAACAGGATCACCGGGTTGATGCTGCTCATTTCGGCGAACACGGGGATGGGTTCCGGACGCGCGGCGGCGATCCGCATCAGCGCCATGCCGCCGCCGCGCGAGCCGGTGAAGCCCACCGCCTTGATGCGCGGATCGGCCACCAGCGCGCCGCCCAGTTCGATGGAGGCGCCCGCCAGCAGCGAGAACACGCCCTCGTGCAGGCCGCTGTCGGCGACCGCCTGTTGCACCGCGCGGCCGACCAGTTCGGACGTGGCCGGATGGGCCGGGTGCGCCTTCAGCACCACCGGGCAGCCGGCCGCCAGCGCGGAGGCGGTGTCGCCGCCGGCGACCGAGAAGGCCAGCGGGAAGTTGCTGGCGCCGAACACGGCGACCGGGCCGATGCCGATGTGGCGCAACCGCAGGTCGGAGCGCGGCAGGGGCTGGCGGTCCGGGATGGCGCGGTCCACGCGCACGCCCTGCCATTCGCCCTTGCGGACGGTGGCGGCGAACAGACGCAGCTGGCCGACGGTGCGGCCGCGCTCGCCCTCGAGGCGGGCGCGCGGCAGGCCGGTCTCGCGCGCGGCGTGGTCGATCAGCTCGTCGCCCAGCGCCAGGATGTTGACGCAGATTTTCTCGAGGAAGTCGGCGCGCTGGTCCGGCGTGGTCTGGCGGTAGCTGGCGAACGCCTGCGCGGCCAGCGCGCAGGCCTGCTCGACCTCGGCCGCGCCGGCGCTGGAAAACGTCAGCGTCAGCTTCTGGCCGGTGGACGGGTCGACCCCGTGGAAAGTGTTGTCCTGGCTGCCCCATACCTGCCGGGAGCCGATCAGTTGATGTCCTGTGATTGTCATGGCATTCCTAGATGTTAGCGCAAACAAACTGTAGCACAAATCGGCGCGCCGCTCAGGGCCGCGCTCAGAGCTGCACTTGGGACGGCGGCCGGGATGGCGGCCGCACGCGGGGCGCGGCGTCGGACTGGCGCCGTATCAGGCTGAAATCGATGACGATGTGCTCCACCTGCCCGGCCTGCCGGCTGCGCTCGGCCTGCACCCGCCGCACCAGGCATTGCACCGCCGCCGCCGCCATTTCGCCGATCGGCTGGCGCACCGTGGTCAGCGCGGGCCAGATGGTGGTGGCCAGCGCGGTGTCGTCGAAGCCCGCGACGGTCAGGTCGCCGGGCACGTCGATGCCCAGCTTGTGGGCCACGGCGACGGTGGCGGCCGCCATGTCGTCGTTGCTGGCGAAGATGGCGGTGGGCCGCTGGGCCAGGCCCAGCAGGGCCTCGGCCGCGTCCAGGCCCGAGCGGTAATTGAACAGCCCCGGCGCCACCAGTTCGGCGGCCGGCTCCACGCCGCCCTCGCGCAGCGCGTCCTGGTAGCCCGCCAGCCGCGGCGCGGTGACGGACTGGTTCGGGTGGCCCGTGATGAAGCCGATGCGCTCGTGGCCCAGCTCCATCAGGTGGCGCGTCATGTCGTAGGCGGCGCGGCGGTCGTCGATGCTGACGGCGCTGAGCCGGCTGTCCGGTTTGCCCGACGCCACCACCACCAGCGGCACCCCGGCGGCGACGATGCGGTCGACGATGGCGGCGTCGTCGCACAGCGGCGCCGGCAGGATGATGCCGTCCAGCCCCTGCGCGATCAGGCGCCGCGTCTGCTCCTCGGCCGGCTGGCCCAGGTGACAGCACTCCACCAGCAGCTGCACATTGTCCAGGCTGGCCTGGGCCAGCAGGCCCAGCAGGAATTCGGCGAGGTAGCCGCCGCTGGGCTTGCTGTACAGGAAGCCGACCTGTATCGGTTTGGCGCCGGTGAGGGTGCGCGCCTCCTGGTTGGGCGCGTAGTTGAGCGCGGCGATCGCCTCGGCCACCTTCTTGCGCGTGCTGGGGCGCACCGTGTCCCTGCCGTTCAACACGCGCGACACCGTCATCGGCGACACGCCAGCCAATTTGGCCACGTCCGCCATGCTGGGAGCACCCCTGGTGTCGCCCATCGGCGACGCTTCGACTTGTGAGGTACTCATCGCGGTCCTGCTTCCTTTCCTGGAATGTTTGCGCAAACGTAACGTAGCAGCAACTTTACCACGCCGCGGCGGCTTAGAAGCTATTTGACGCGGCGTGACAAATGCGGCATCATCGAATGGTAGCGCTATTCATTTAGTTTTACCATAACAGTTTATAACAGCCCTATGCAGCACACTGGTGGAGACCGGTGCTTTCGAGAACTATAAAATGGACACTTTGAATACGCCCGCCCCGGGCGCCAAGCTCAGCGCCGCGGAAAAGATCGCCTACAGCCTGGGCGACCTCGCCGCCAATCTGATCTTCCAGACGCTGCTGACCTTCATCGCCTTCTTCTACACCGACGTGTACAAGATACCGCCGAACACCGCCGCCACCATCATCTTCCTGGGCGGCTTGGCCGGCGCCTGCTTCAATCCGCTGATGGGGCTGATCGCCGACCGCACCCAGACCCGCTGGGGCAAGTTCCGCCCGTGGATACTGTGGACCGCCGTGCCCTTCGGCCTCGTGTCCATCCTCGCGTTCAGCACGCCGGAGCTGGGCGAACGCGGCAAGGTGATCTACGCGGCGCTGACCTATGTGCTGTTGATGCTGATCTACTCGGCCAACAACCTGCCCTACTCCGCGCTGAGCGGCGTGCTGACGGGCAGCATGGCGGAGCGCAACAGCCTGTCCGCCTACCGCTTCGTGGCGGTGATGGTGGCGCAGTTCATCATTCAGGTGCTGCTGCTGCCGCTGGTGCTGATCCTGGGCGGCGGCGACAAGATGGCGGGCTTCCACAACACCATGATCCTGTTCGCCGCGGTCGGCACCGTGTTCTTCCTGGCCACCTTCGCGCTGACGCGGGAGCGCGTGGTGCCCACCGCCGCGCAGAAGTCCAGCGTGCGCCAGGACATCGCCGACCTGCTGGGCAACCGGCCCTGGGTGGTGATGCTGGTGCTGACCATCCTGGTGTTCGTCACCTTGGCGCTGAAGGGCGGCATGTATATCTATTACTTCAAGAACTACCTGAGCGAGCCGGCGCTGGCCGCCTTCCTGCGCGACGTCGGCTTCGTCGGCTTCATCAACGGCCTCAACGGGGTGCTGACCGGCGCCGGCCTGACGCGCTTCCAGTGGCCGGAGGACGCGGCCACCTCCGGCTTCAGCCTGTTCAACGCGGGCGGCATCGTGTTCATGATCGTCGGCATCGGCTTCTCCAAGCACCTGGCGGACCGCTACGGCAAACGCGACGTGTTCGGCGCGGCGCTGCTGGTGTCCACGCTGTTCATGCTGGGCTTTTATTTCTACGCGCCGGATTCCATCGGCCTGGTGTTCGTGTCGCAGCTGCTGCACGGCTTCTTCTACGGCATCACCATCCCGCTGCTGTGGGCCATGATCGCCGACGTGGCCGACTACTCGGAATGGAAGAACAACCGCCGCGCGACCGCGCTGCTGTTCTCGGCCATGATCTTCGGCCTGAAGGCGGGCCTGAGCATAGGCGGCGCGCTGGTGGCCGGCATCCTGTCCTTCTACGGCTACGACGCGGCGCTGGCGGCCCAGCCGGACGCGGTGGTGAACGGCATCCGCCTGTCGGTCAGCTTCTACGCCGCCATCCCCTTCCTGCTGGGGGTGGCCGGACTGTTCTTCTACGAAATCAGGAAATCCACGGAGCGCCAGATCGAGGCCGAGCTGGGCGCGCGCCGCGCCCGCCAGCCCGCCTGACACCACCGTTCAATCTACATCACAAGGAAAGTCACACATGCCGGATACCCTGGACGAAGCGGGCCTGCAACGCGCCCTGGAAAGCGCCATTTCGCAGCCGCTGGTCACCCACATCTACACGGCCGATCCCTCGGCGCACGTTTTCGACGGCAAGATCTACATCTATCCGTCGCACGACGTCGAGGCCGGCATCGCGTTCAACGACAACGGCGACCATTTCGCCATGGAGGACTACCACGTCCTCTCCATGGACAGCCCGGACGGCGAGGCGGTCGACCACGGCGTGGCGCTGCATGTGGACGACGTGCCCTGGGCCGAGCGCCAGATGTGGGCGCCGGACGTGGCCCGCAAGGACGGCAAGTACTATCTGTACTTCCCCGCCAAGCGCGCGGACGGCATCTTCCGGATCGGCGTGGCGGTGGGCGGGCATCCGGCCGGGCCGTTCACGGCCGAGCCCGAGCCCATTGAAGGCAGCTATTCGATCGACCCCGCCGTGTTCGAGGACGACGGCGAGCACTATATGTATTTCGGCGGCATCTGGGGCGGACAGCTGCAGAAGTACCGCGACAACCGCTACGGCGCTTCGTTCGAGGAGCCGGAGGCGGACCAGCCCGCGCTGCAGCCCCGCGTCGCGCGGCTGTCGGCGGACATGAAGGGATTCGCCGAGGAGCCCAGGGCCGTCGTCATCCTCGACGAGCACGGCGAGCCGCTGCTGGCGGGCGACCATGCGCGACGCTATTTCGAGGGCCCGTGGATGCACAAGTACCGGGGCAAGTACTACTTCTCCTACTCCACCGGCGACACCCACCTGCTGTGCTACGCCACCGGCGACAGCCCCTACGGCCCCTTCACCCACCAGGGCACGATACTGACGCCGGTGATCGGCTGGACCACCCACCATTCGATCTGCGAATTCGAAGGCAGGTGGTATCTGTACTACCACGACAGCAGCTTATCGAAGGGGGTCACGCACCTGCGCTCGGTGAAGGTCACCGAGCTGAAGTACGACGAGGCGGGCCGCATCGTGCCGATCGCGCCGTACGGCGCGGCCTGAATCCAGAACGCCGCGACCCGGGGGGCGCGGCGGAGTATGGCTTACGCCTGCTTGCGGCGGCGGGCGATGGCGCCCACCACGCCCAGGCCGGCCAGCAGCATGCCGTAGGTGGCGGGCTCAGGCACCGGGGTGACTTCGCGCGCGAATATCGTCGCGTTCGAGAAGTCCGGGCTGTTGCCCTGGCCCTGGCCGACGGTCCAGTTGATCATCCAGGTGCCGGCGAGGGTTTGGGTGGCCAGCACGTTCTGGTCGTCGAACAGCCACGCGCCGCCCTGGTTGCCCGCGTGGATGGCGAACACCAGGTCGAGCTGCAGCGCCTGGGTGGCGCTGGTGTTGGTGACGGACCAGGTGCCATTGGTGCCGGTGATTTCGGCGAAGGAGAAATTCAGGGTGCCGGTGTTGGAGAAGCCGGTGGTGGTGTTCATTTTGTCCAGCAGGGTCCAGCCGCCGCTGCCGAAGGCGTCGAAGGTGGTGCCGAATCCGCTGGTGTCGCCGCCGGGTCCGGCCTGGGGATTCCAGCCCGCCATGTAGGCGAACGCGTCCGCCGGACTTCCGTCCAGCGTCACGTCGGCGGCCGACGCCGTCCCTATCTCGGCGGAGGCGCTCGCCGCGAGCAGCAATGACGCGGCTGCGAGGGTTAATTTCTGGCTTAGCGATTTCATATCGTATCCTTTATGTTGATTCCAGAGCGCATACGTCGCCGATGGAAAGGCCGAATTCCGGTGAAAAGTTTCCATAGAAACAACGTAGCGAATCAGAATAGCATATAAATAGCCAGCCCCGACTGTCTTTCAATTGTGCGCCATGTTCAGGACAACACATCAACTATTTGTTTTTAAATGGAAATTTTTATTAAGAAACTAATTCCAAGGAGACATGACGTCGCTCGCCAATTTTCAACTCATCTATACAAGCTGCAATTAATCAGCTCGCTGAGCGCGGGCGCATTGTCAAGTCCCGCACGACGGGGTATCTTGGCGGCTCCCCTTGCCGACCTCCCTCTCCCATGCGCACAACCCTCCCGCGGGTCACACTGCTTGCCTGCATCGCCCCATTCGCCTCGGCCCAGGACTACCAGCGCGCGGGCGTGGCCAACAACATGCCGGTGTTCGAACAGGCGCTGAAGGCCAGGATGACGTTTCCGATGGCGTGGTCGCCCCGGGTGAAGGATCTGGGCGCATGGCGCGAGGCCGGGCGCGCCAAGGTGTGGGAGGCGACGCTGCAGCAGCCGGACCAGACGCCGTTCCAGCCGCGGGTGATCGCGGAAATCGACCGGGGCGCGTACCTGGCGCGCCAGGTCGTGTTCAACCTGACGGGGGACAGCCGCGTGCGCGCGCTGATGCTGGTGCCCAAGGGCAAAGGGCCCTTCCCCGCCGCGCTGATGCTGCACGACCACGGCGGCAAATTCGACATCGGCAAGGAAAAAGCCATCGAGCCCTGGGGCGACGCCGAGCGGCGGGCCTCGTCGCAGGCCTGGGCCGACAAGCATTTCTCAGGCCGCTATCCGGGCGACGCGCTGGCCCGGCGCGGCTACGTGGTGCTGGCGGTGGACGCCCTCGGCTGGGGCGAGCGCGGCCCGCTGACCGGCGATGCGCAGCAGGCCCTGGCCGCCAACAGTTTCAACCTCGGCACCTCGATGGCGGGCCTGATGGCGCTGGAGGACGCGCGCGCCGCCGGCTTCCTCGCGGGCCTGCAGGAGGTCGATCCGCGGCGCGTGGCGGCCATCGGCTTCTCCATGGGCGGCTACCGCGCCTGGCAGGTGGCGGCGCTGTCGGACTCGGTGACGGCCGTGATCGCGGCCAACTGGATGGCGACGCTGCACGGCCTGATGGTGCCCGGCAACAACCAGCTCAAGGGCGGCTCGGGCTGGAACATGCTGCACCCGGGCCTGGCGCGCCACCTGGACTACCCGGACATCGCCAGCCTGGCCGCGCCCAAGCCGGCGCTGTTCCTCAACGGCGAGACGGACCGGCTGTTCCCGGCCCAGGCCGCGCGCGACGCGTTCGGCAAGATGCGGCAGGTATGGCAGGCGTGGGGCGCCCCCGAGCGTTTCGAGGCGCGCATGCTGCCCCTCGGCCACGTCTTCCCCATGGAAGTCCAGGACGCCGCCTACGACTGGCTGGACCGTCAGTTCCAGCACCGCCCGCCCAAGGCGGATTAGCCGCTTGGCTGCGCAGGCGGCCGGTCACTCATCCGCGCAGCAGCGCCAGCGCCTGGCTGGGGATGGCGTTGGCCTGGGCCACCATGGCGGTGGCGGCCTGCTGCAGGATCTGGCCGCGCGTCAATTGCATGGTCTCGGCGGCGTAGTCGGTGTCGCGGATGCGCGAGCGGGCGGCCGACAGGTTGAGCGCGCCGTTGACCAGGTTGTCGTGCGCGTGCATCAGCCGGTTCTCGGCCGCGCCCAGCATCGAGCGCATGCCGTTCACCGTTTCCAGCTTGGCGTCGATGTAGTCCAGCATCGCGCTGGCGCTGGCCGCCGTGGAGAGGTCGAGCGGCGGGTCGCCCGAGCCCACCGGCCGCAGCAGGCTGACCGTGTTGCCGGTCTCCTCGGGCGCCACGGTGCCGGGCGCGAAGCCGGCCAGGCCGGGATTGTTGCCGCTGATGACCAGGCTGTCCGGCTCCACGTCCTCGGCGTTGTTGATGGTCACCGTGCCGCGCGTGGTGCCGCCCGTCAGCCCCAGCGAGCCGATGGCGGCGCCGCCGGAGGTGTCGCCGATGCTGATATCGCGCCCGTCGACGGCGGTCAAGGTCAGCGTGGTGCCGGAGGCGCTGGCCGTCACGCCGGTGGCGCCGGCCGCACCCGAGATCGCGGCGGCGGCGGCGGCGGCGTAGGCGGCGCCCGTCAGGCCGCTGAACGCGCCGACGCCGACGCCGTTGATCAGCAGCCCGCCGTTGGCCACGCCGCCGGCGCCGCCCACCGTGCCGCTGGTGTCGTTTTCCGCCGTGGCGGTGAAGCCGGCCGGCGAGGCCTGGTTGATGGCGCGCGCCACCGCGTAGGCGCTCAGGCTGGTCTGGCCGGGCTCGGCGCCCGTCACCGAGGCGCCCACCGCCGTGCCGTTGAGCACCAGGCTGCCCTGCGCCAGCGCCCCCTGCACATTGCCCACCGCGTTCACCCGCTTGAGCGGCACGTCCTTCAGCTGCAGCGAGGTGACGTTGATGGGCAGCGCGGCCGGAATCGCCAGCGAAATGGTCTGGCCGGCCTGCTCGCCGATCTGGAAGTCCTCGCGGAAGGTGCCGTCCAGGATGTTGAGGTTGTTGAAACGGGTGCCGGTGACGATGTCGAAGTTCGATTTCATCAGCTCGTCGGCCTCGCGCTGGATGGCCTTGCGGTCGCCGCCGGTGTAGGTGCCGTTGGCGGCCTGCACCGCCAGTTCGCGGATGCGCTGGAAATTGTCGGCCAGCCGGCCGGCCGCGCCGTCCGCCACCTGCACCAGCGAGATGCCGTCGTTGGCGTTCTGGGCGGCGCGGTTCATGCCCCGCACGCCCGCCGTCATGCGCTCGGCGATGGCCAGGCCGGCCGCGTCGTCGCGCGCCGTGTTGATGCGCATGCCGCTCGACAGCCGCGCCATGCTGACGCCAACATCCGACGCCGCGCGCAGCAAGCCGCGCCCGGCGTTCATGGAGAGGATGTTGGTGTTGATTTGCATTTTCGTCAATTACCGCGATGAGGGCGGCCCTACGACGGTAACGGCACGGCGGGAGCAGGTCTTTAACCGAAAGCAACTTCGCCGGAACTTATTTTGGCGCGGCGAATCTACGTGTATACCTTTTGTCCACATTGCCCACATTGCCCCGGACGCCATGGCCCAGCCCGTCATCACGCCGCCGCCGCACGAGGCGGCCGAATTGTTCCGCCTGATGGCGGAGGAAATCCGCGAATGCGCGATCTTCCTGCTGGACACCAGGGGCCGCATCACCGTCTGGAACCGCGGCGCCGAGGTGATGAAGGGCTACACGGCGCAGGAGGCCATCGGCCACCACTTCCGCATGCTGTACACGGAGGAGGACCGGGCCCGGCGCTGGCCGGAGCACAACCTGCGCGCCGCGCACCGGGACGGCTACTACAGCGAGGAGCGCTGGCGCCGCAAGAAGGACGGCACGCTGTTCTGGGCCCACATCGCGCTCACCGCGCTGCGCGGCGAGCACGGGGCGCTGCGCGGCTATTCCAAGGTCACGCTGGACCTGACGCCGCACAAGGAGCTGGAGCGCTGCCTGGACGAGCGGGCGGAGAACCAGCGCATCCTGGCCGCGGCGCAGGCCGGCACCTGGGAATGGGACCCGGTGGACGGCCTGCTGCGGCTGTCGCCGGCGCTGCTCGAGCTGCTGGGCTACGAGGAGAACGAGCTGGGCCCGCACTTCCGCGACTGGGCCGCGCTGGTGGCGCGGGAGGACCTGCCCGAACTGCGGGCCCGGCTGCGCCGCGTGGCCGAGCAGGCGCCGTACGCGCCGCTGGCGCTGCACGCGCGCCTGTGCCGCAAGGACGGGCGCTGCCACTGGCACGACATCCGCGCCAGCTGGTGCCATTCGTCGCGCGCCGGCCGCGCGCTGCTGCAGGGCGTGTGCGTGGACATCGACCGCCAGATGCGGCTGCAGATGGCGCTGCGCTCGGCCAAGGAACGCGCCCAGGTGACGCTGCGCGCCATCACCAACGGCGTGCTCACCACCTGCCGCGACGGCCGCATCGACACCATGAACGCGGCCGCCGAGCACCTGACCGGCTGGATGGAGGACGAGGTGCGCGGGCGCCCCGCGGCCGAGGTGCTGCGCCTGGCCGACGAGGCCAGCGGCGCGGCGCTGCCGGACCCGGTGGCGCGCAGCATGGCCGAGCGGCGGGTGCTGGTGTCGCCGGCGCCGGCCCTGCTGGCGGCGCGCGGCGGCGCGCGCCACACGGTCGAATACGCGGTGGCGCCGCTGCTGCCGCCGGGGCGCGAGGTGGACGGCGCGGTGGTGGTGCTCAACGACGTGTCCGAGGCGCACGGCCTGCTGCGCAGCCTGCGCCACCAGGCCAGCCACGACGCGCTGACCGGCCTGGTGAACCGGCAGGAGTTCGGCCTGCGCCTGCAGCGCGCGCTGGAGCGGAGCACGCAGGAGGGCGCCGGCTGCGCGCTGCTGTACATGGACCTGGACCGGTTCAAGATCGTCAACGACACCTGCGGCCACGCCGCCGGCGACGACCTGCTGCGCCAGCTCGCGGCGGCCTACAGCGCCCACGTGCGCGAGCGCGACACGCTGGCCCGGCTGGGCGGCGACGAGTTCGCGCTCATCGTCGAACACTGCACGGTGCAGGAGGCGCTGCTGGTGGCGCGCAAGATCCTCGACACCACGCGCGCCTTCCGCTTCGTGCACGGCAAGCAGTCGTTCCGGATCGGCGTCAGCATCGGCCTGGTGCCGCTGCAGGAGGTCGCGCAGAGCGCCCAGGAGACGCTGCGCCAGGCCGACCACGCCTGCTACATCGCCAAGGAGCGGGGCCGCAACCGCGTCTTCGTGCAGCGCCGCCCGGGCGGCGAGATGCGGCAGCGGCGCAACGACATGTACTGGGCCAAGCGCCTGGGCGACGCCTTCCGCGGCGACCTGCTGCAGCTGTACCGCCAGCCCATCCACGCGCTCGGCGCCGCCGACGGCGGGCTGCACTACGAGATCCTGCTGCGCCTGCGCGACGGCCCGAACACGCCGATCCAACCGGGCGTGTTCCTGCCGGCCGCCGAGCGCTACGACATCATGCCCGAGGTCGACCGCTGGGTGCTGAACAAGAGCCTGGAATGGCTGGAGCGCAATCCCGCGCACGTGGCGCGGCTGGCGCTGTGCACCATCAACCTGTCGCAGCGGGCGCTGGCCGATCCGGCCTTCCTGCGGCACGCCACCGCGCGCGTGCGCGACGCGGGGGTGCCGGCGGACAGGCTGTGCTTCGAGATCACGGAAACCGGCGCGGTGGCCAATATGCGCCAGACCCAGGCCTTCATCGCGGCGCTGAAGGAACTGGGCTGCCGCTTCGCGCTGGACGACTTCGGCACCGGCCTGGCCTCCTTCGCCTACCTGAAGGAGCTGCCGGTGGACTACGTGAAGATCGACGGCTCCTTCATCGAACCGATGATGGACAGCACGGTCGATTTCGAGATGGTGCGCTTCACCAACGAGATCAGCCACATCATGGGGCGCCGCACCATCGCCGAATTCGTCAACGACCAGGCGACGCTGGCGCGGCTGACCGAGATCGGCGTCGACTTCGCGCAGGGCTACATGCTGGGGGAACCGGGGCCGCTGACGGCCTAGCGTGGCCGCCGCGCGCTCAGACGGGCAGCGGCAGGATCGCCGGCGCCGCTTCCATGCGCTCGCGCAGCAGCTGCAGCTGGGGCGCGTCGATGCGGTCGGCGGCGGCCCGAAGGTATTTGGCGGCGCCCGGCGCCCCGCCCCGTTCGGCCATGCCCAGCCACAGCCAGGCCTGCGCCGGATCGGCCGGCGCGCCCTGGCCGCTCAGGTACATCAGGCCCACGTTCAGCTGCGCGCGCGCGTGGCCCTGCTCGGCGGCCTTGCGGTACCACGCCAGCGCCTCGGCGTAGTCGCGCGCCACGCCCTGTCCCGTGTCGTAGCGCAGCGCCAGCGCGAACTGGGCCAGGGTGTGGCCCTGCCCGGCGGCCTTGCGGTACCAGTGCGCCGCCTGGAGCGCGTCCGGCGCGGGGCCGTCGTCGCGGTCCAGCAGCTGGCCCAGCATGTATTGCGCCGCCGCGTAGTCCTGCTCGGCGGCCTTGCGGTACCAGCCCAGCGCCATGCGGTGGTCGCGCGGCACGCCGCCGCCCGTCTCGTAGCGCAGGCCCAGGTCGAACTGGGCGCGCAGATGCCCCTGGTCGGCCGCCTTGCGGTACCAGAACACGGCCTCCTGCGCGTCCTGCGCCACGCCGTGGCCGTTGTCGTACAGCAGGCCCAGGTGGTACTGGGCGGCGGCGTGGCCCTGCTCGGCCGACAGACGGTACCAGTGCCGCGCCCGCTCGAAGTCCTGCGCCACGCCCTGGCCGTGGTCGTAGCGCAGGCCGAGGTTGTTCTGCGCGGCCGCGTGGCCCTGGTCGGCCGCCTTGCGGTACCAGTGCAGCGCCTTCTGCTCGTCGCGCGGCACGCCCTGGCCGTTGTCGTGGATCAGCCCCAGGTTGAACTGCGAGCTGGCGTGGCCCTGCTCGGCGGCGCAGCGGTACCACTGGATGGCCTGCTGGCTGTCCTGCGGCACGCCGTCGCCCTTGTCGTAGCGCAGCGCCAGGTTGAACTGCGCCGGGGCGTAGCCCTGGTTGGCGGCCTTGCGGTACCAGGACATGGCCTGGTGCGGGTCGCGCGCCACGCCCTGCCCGTTGTCGTAGCGCAGGCCCAGGTTGAACTGCGCGCGCGCGTAGCCCTGCTCGGCGGCCCGGCGGTACCACATGATGGCCTGCCTGAAGTCCTGCGGCACGCCCTTGCCGGTGTCGTACATCATGCCCAGGTTGTTCTGCGCGCCGGCGTCGCCCTGCTCGGCGGCCTTGCTGAACCAGTGCATGGCGCGCTGGGTGTCCGCCGCCACGCCCTGGCCCTTGGCGTACATCCAGCCCAGGTTGTACTGGGCGGCGGCGTAGCCCTGCTCGGCCGACAGCTGGTACCAGCGCGCCGCCTCCGCCAGGTCCTGCTCCACGCCCTGGCCCTTCTGGCACATCACGCCCAGGTTGTATTGCGCGTGCTCCAGGCCCGCGTTGGCGGCCTGGCGGTACCAGGCCACTGCCAGCTCGTAGCTCTGCGCCACGCCCTGGCCGTTGAAGTACATGAAGCCCAGGCTGTGCTGGGCGTTGGCCACGCCGCGCTCGGCCAGGTCCTTCACGCGCAGGTATTCGGCGGTGTAGCCGCCGGCGTCCTTGCCTGGGCCGTTGCCGGCGTCCGCGGCGTCGGCCTCCGCGGCCGGGAACTTCTGCATGATGGCCCCTGCGCGCCTAGGCTTGAATCGCGACCATGGCCGCCTGCGGCGGCTGCGCCGGTTCGACCGGGCCGCGCTCCTGCGCCCGCAGCACGTTGATGAAACTGGTCAGCGACACCGGCCGGTGGTACAGATAGCCCTGCATGGTGGTGCAGCCGTTGGCCTGCAGGTAGCGCGCCTGGACCGGCGTCTCCACGCCCTCGGCCACCAGGTGCAGCCCCAGGCCGCGCGCGATCGAGATGATGGCCAGGATCACCGGGTAGTGGCCGTTCTCGTCGTGGATCTCCTTGACGAAGGACTGGTCGATCTTGATGGTGTGGATGGGGAAGCGGTGCAGGTAGGACAGCGACGAATAGCCGGTGCCGAAATCGTCGATGGCGACCGACACGCCCAGCTGGCACAGCTTGTTCAACTGCTCGATCGCGTACAGCGGATTGCGGATGCAGATGTTCTCGGTGATCTCGACCTCGATCTGCGCCGGCGAGATGCCGTAGCGCGTCAGCGCGCCGCGCATCTTCTCGAAGAAGTCGCCGCGGTCCAGGTATTGCGGCGACAGGTTCAGCGACAGGCGGATCGCCTCGCCGCCGGCCGCGTTCCATTGCAGCAGGTCGCGGCACAGCGCGCCCAGCATCCAGTCCGAGATCGGCAGCATCAGGCCGTTCTCCTCGGCGAAGGGCAGGAACTCGCCGGCCGACAAGAGGCCGCGCTGCGGGTGGTTCCAGCGCATCAGGCCCTCGGCGCCGATGATGCGGCCGGTGGCCACGTCGATCTGCGGCTGGTAGTACATTTCCAGCTCGTTCTGCTCGAGCGCCTTGCGCAGCGCCTGCTCCAGCGCGATCTTCTGGTGCGACATGTCCAGCATCGAGTTGTGGTAGAAGCTGTGGCCGTTCTTGCCCAGCGCCTTCACCTGGTACATGGCGATGTCGGCGTGGCGCAGCAGCTCGTCGATGCTCTCGCCGTCGGCCGGGTAGATGGCGATGCCGATCGAGGCCGAGATGTGCACCTGGTGGCCGTCCAGGTCGAACGGCTTTTGCAGGCTTTCCAGGAACTTCTCGGCGATCACCTTGGCGTCGTGGCGGTCGCGCAGCTCCGGCAGCACGATGGTGAACTCGTCGCCGCCCTGGCGCGCCAGCGTGTCGCCCTTGCGCAGGCATTCCTTCAGGCGCTGCGCGGCCTGCTGCAGCAGCTCGTCGCCCTTGACGTGGCCCAGCGTGTCGTTGACCAGCTTGAAGCGGTCCAGGTCAACGAACATCACGGCCAGCTCCGTCAGCTTGCGCTTGGCCTGGATCACGGCCAGCCCCAGCCTGTCCTTGAACAGCATGCGGTTCGGCAGGTCGGTCAGGATGTCGTGGTAGGCCTGGTAGGAGATCACCTCCTCGGCGCGCTTGCGGTCGGTGATGTCGCGCGCCACGCCGTAGATGCCGAACTGCGGATGGCGCTTGCCGTCGTGCTCGGGCAGGTGCATGCCGATCGCGTTCAGCGAGATCGTCATCAGCGTGTTGTTGAAGGTGCGTTCGACGCCGCCGCCCTTGCCGCCGTTGAGCTTGCATTTGAGGCGCAGCTCGACGTTGCGCGAGGCGCGCTCGTCGACGCGGCGCTCGTTGAACACGTAGCGCGCGCGCTCCTGGTCGTCGTCGTGCACCAGCACCGTGTAGTGCTTGCCGATCAGCTCCTCGCGCGCGAAGCCCAGCAGCTGGTAGGCGCGGTCGTTGACGAAGGTGATGTGGCCCTCGTGGTTCAGCGTGTAGATGATGTCCGGCGAGCTGTCCACCAGGTAGCGGTACATGCGCTCGGAGTTCTCCAGGCGCTGCGCGATGCGCTGGTTGTCCATCGCCAGGCGGCGCTGCTGCAGCGCGTTCTGCACCGTCTTGAGCAGCTCCTCGCGGCTGTAGGGCTTGCGCAGGTAGTCGTAGGCGCCGCGCTTCAAGGCGCCGATGGCGGCCTCGATGCCGACGTCGCCGCTCATGACGATCACGTCGGAGTCGATGCCCTTGCCGTTCATGAAGTCCATGATCTCATGGCCGCTCATGTCGGGCAGGCGCAGGTCCAGCAGCACCAGGTCGAATTTAAGCTTTCCCAGCTGCGCCAGCGCCTCCGCGCCGCAGGTGGCGGTGACGAGGGTGTAGTCGCGGTCGCGCAGCAGTTCATACAGCGACGACAGCAGTCGGGGTTCATCGTCCACAAGTAACAGCCGCGGGCAATACTCGCCATGGTCGCTGGTAAGCGGTACGGCGTGCGTTGCGTCAGTTGCCAGGTGCAGGGTTTGGGCGTTGGCAGGTGTCGCGTTCATCTTGGCCTTAAACTGAATCCATCGCCCGCGCTTGCGCGCCGGCGATTTGACTGGAGCTGCCGCGGGCCGGCAGCAGGATCTCGAAAGTGGTGCCGGCGAAGGTGCTGCCCGCGGTCCCGCTACGGCAGGTGATCATGCCGTTCAATTTCTTGACCAGGCTGTGGACGATGGACAGTCCCAGGCCGTGGTGCTGCCCCTCCTTGCTGCTGCGGACGGGCGTGAACAGGTTGGCCAGCACCTCGGTCGACAGGCCGGGGCCGTTGTCGCTGACCACCAGTTCCAGGTACAGGCGGCGCTCGCGGTTCACGTGGCCGCGGTTGGAGATCTCGATCCGGCCGCCGCCGGGCAGCGCCTCGACCGCGTTCTTGATCAGGTTGACCAGGATCTGCTTGAGGATGTCGGCGTCGCCGTCGATCTCGGCCGGCCCGTCCTGCATGCGCACCAGGATCTGCACCGAGGCCGGCACGAAGTCGGTGGCGCGGAACAGGCGCAGCACGTCGTCCACCACGCGGCCCACGTCGGTGACGCGGGTGGCCTCGGTGGGCTGCAGGTCGGCCAGGCCGTTGATCAACTGGCCGACCCGGTCGATCTCCTCGTTCAGGATGGACATCTCGCCCACCACCGGTTCGCGCCGCGCCAGCTTGTGGTCCAGCACGGACAGGTAGTTCTTGATGATGGACAGCGGGTTGTTCACCTCGTGCACCACGCGGCGCGAGGCCTCGCGGTATTCCTCGGCCACGTGGGCGATCTGGCGCCGCGCGTGTCCGCGCTCGCTGATGGCCGTCTCCAGCGCGGCGGCGGCCTGGTTGCCGAAGGCCTGCAGGAAGCGTTCGCGCTTCTGGTGCGAGGGCAGCTGCCACGCGGCGGCGGCGCCCACCAGCACGCCCAGGCAGCGCTGCCCGGCCACCAGCGGCAGGCACACCAGGGCGTCGCTGCCGAGGATGCGGAACAGCTGCTCCTCGGCGATGCCGCCCTGCGCGCCGCGGGTCAGGAAGGCCGGTTTGCGCCCGCGCGCCGCGTCGGCGATGGCGCCGCCCTTGGCCAGCGGGATGGAGAATTCGGACAGCCGCTGCTGCTGCTCGCCCGCCGCCACGCCGACCAGCGCGTGGCCGGTGGGGTTTTCCAGCAGCACCGCGGTGTTGTCGAAGCCGAACAGGATGCGCGCCGAGCGCGTCATCGCCTCCAGCATGCCGGTCTCGCCCTGCTGGCGCGCGAAGGTCTGGCCCATTTCGGACACCAGCACCATGTTGCGCACCTCCTCGGACAGGCGCTGCTGCACCGGGTCCGGCGGCGGCATGCTGGCCGGTGGCGCGACGATGTCGTCGGCGCCGGCCAGCTCGATGCCGAGGTAGGCCGCCGCCTTCTCCACCTGGCGCGCGGCCGCCTGCGCGATCACGTGCAGCGCGTCGTCGTCCAGGCTGCTCAGGCCGGAACCGATGGCGATGGCCTCGTCCTCCTCGTGCGTCGTCATCAGGTGCGCCAGGCGCACGATGCGGATCAGCGGATGGGCCGACTCCAGGCGCGCCACCGGCTCGTGGTGGTACAGCACGCTGTCGGCCAGGAAGGAGTCCAGGTTCCAGCGCTCGATCAGCCAGGCGCCCGCCTCCGAGTGCGTGATCTGCAGCGTGCGCTGCTCGACGGCGCACAGGTCCTCGTCGTCGCGCGCGGTGAAGTTGAAGGCGTATTCCTTGGGCGCGGTGGCCAGCAGCGCCAGGCGGCCCACGTTGTGCAGCAGGCCGGCCAGGTAGGCCTCCTCCACGTGCGGGTAGTCGGTCTGCTTGGCGATGTCGCGCGCGATGACGGCCGTGGTCAGCGAGTCGCGCCAGAAGGCGCGCAGGTCGGTGCTGCCGGAGTGGGGGAAGCTGTTGAAGGTCTGGAACACCGATTCGCTGATGACCAGCGTCTTGATCATGTCCGTGCCCAGCGAGACCAGCGACTGTTCCAGTCCCACGGCGCGGTTGTTGCGGTGATACGCGGAGCTGTTGGCGACCGACAGGATCTTGCTGGTCATGCCGGCGTCCTTGGCGATCAGCGCGGCCAGCTCCGGCATGCCGGCGTCGTCAGCCTGCAAGTGCTCTATCAACTTGATCAATATCTGCGGCATGGCCGGCAGACGGGCAATCAGCAGGCGATTGCGGATGTCATGGTCTGATTGATGCATCGTATCAAGCATTGCCGCTAAAGGACGTCGTCAAAAAAGAAGTGGCGCCCAACGGCAAAGGCTCCACAGATGGGTTGCTGGCTAGATGATTCCATACGGAAACATTCAACGCAAGAAGTTATAGTAGCATAACCAACTTCCGTGACTTATCTGCAAGGGATATGGCGCTAAATATTTTTTCAAAGTTGCCGTTATCACCCCGCCGGGTGGCGTAGTAGCATGCGCCGGTATACGCGCGACGTCAACCACAATGCCAGCGCCAGCATGGTAAACGCCAGCTGACCGTAGGCCAGCCACAACACCGAATGCCCCAGCGCCGGGGCGATGGCGCCGGCCACCACCGCGCCCAGCAGCGTGACCGAAAACGACTGGCAGGAGGCGGCCGTGCCGCGCAGGTGCGGGAACAGGTCCAGCCCCAGCAGGGTGGCCGCCGGGCCCACCACCGACATCCCGAAGGAATAGAAGAACAGCGGCGCCACGGTCCACGGCAGCGCCGGCGCGTGCAGCAGGTGGAAGGCCACGTTGCAGCCGGCCGCCGCCAGCATGAAGCCGAAGCCGACGCCGATCTGGCGCGCGAAGCTGATCTTGCCGGCGATGCGGTTGGCCGCCAGCGCGCCCAGGAAGATGCCGGCCACGGCGGGGATGAACAGCCACCCGAACTGGTCCGGCCCGAGGTGCAGCTGGTTCGGCAGCATCTCCGGCGCGGCGGTGATGAACACGAACAGGCCGGC
This sequence comes from Pseudoduganella namucuonensis, assembly GCF_900116645.1. Taxonomy (GTDB): domain Bacteria; phylum Pseudomonadota; class Gammaproteobacteria; order Burkholderiales; family Burkholderiaceae_D; genus Rugamonas; species Rugamonas namucuonensis. Next base: position 27,700 of record NZ_FPBO01000047.1, read on the forward strand.
GAAATTGAGCGCCACCACGCCGGACTTCATGTGGAACAGCGGCGAGCGCAGGATGCTGCCGTAATTCCGCGCCAGGAACTTCGGATTGAAGGGCTGGCGCTTGTGCGGCGGCAGCGTCTCCGGCAGGCGCCGGTAGCAGACGATGAACAGCAGCACGGTGTAGACGAACAGGAACAGGAAGATGGCGCGCCAGTCCAGGTGCTTGACGATCATCCCGCCCAGCACCGGCGCGACGGCGGGCGCGATGGCGAAGATCATCGTCACCATCGACAGCAACCGGGCCGCCTGCGCGTCCGCGTACAGGTCGCGGATGATGGCGCGCCCCACCACCACCCCGGCACCGGCGGACACCCCCTGCAGCACACGGAAGAACCACAGGTAGTGCACCGAGCTGGCCGCCGCGCAGCCCATGGTGCCGATGGCGAACAGCACCAGCGACACCAGCACCACATTGCGGCGCCCGAACGCGTCGGACAGCGCGCCGTGCCACAGCACCATGGCGGCGAAGGCCAGCATGTAGGCGGTCAGCGTTTGCTGGACCTCGATCGGGGTGGCGTGCAGGCTGGCCTGGATGTTGGGGAAGGCCGGCAGGTAGGCGTCGATGGAGAACGGCCCCAGCATGGACAGCGAGGCCAGCACGCAGGCCAGCGCGAAGCGCGGCAGGGGCTTCTTGTGGCTGGGTTCGGGCGGCGGGACGGCGACGTCGTCGGACGGCAGGTGGGCCGGTGTGTCTGGGAGCATGCGGATTCCTGGTGAGCCCCGCCCCTTCCCCCGCGTGGCGGAGGGCGGCGCGGGGGATGGTGACGCTTATTCCGCCTTGGGCTTGGCTTCTTCGCGGCGGTTGTAGCCGGCCACCATGTCGAAGCGGAACAGGCGGCATTCCAGCGCGCCGTTGAAGAACGGCGTCTTGCGCGCCTCCTTCAGGCGCAGCAGCTTGGGCAGGCCCAAGTCCGCCGTGAACAGGAACACGGTCCAGCCGGCGAAACGCTGCTTGAGCGTGGTGCCGAAGGCCGAGTAGAAGGACTTGGCCAGGTCGTCCTCGGGCAAGGTGCTGTCGCCGCGCACGCCGATACGCTCGCCGTACGGCGGATTGGTCAGCATGACGCCCGGCGCGGCGGCCGGCGCCTGCACCTGCTGCGCCTCGATCTGCTTGAGCGGCACCTCGAACATGATGCCGGCGCAGCGCAGGTTGTGGCGCGTCATGGCCACCATGTCGCCGGAGATGTCGGAGCCGAAGATGGTGGGCTCGGACGGCAGCGGATTGGGCTTGATCGAGGTCTTCATGTCCAGCCACGGCGTCGGATCGAAGTCGTGGAACTTCTCGAAGGCGAACTGGCGGCGCGCGCCGGGCGGGATGCCCTGCACCATCTGCGCCGCCTCGCACAGGATGGTGCCCGAGCCGCACATCGGGTCGAACAGCGGCGTGCCCGGCTTCCAGCCCGAGACGCGCAGCAGGCCGGCGGCCAGGTTCTCGCGCAGCGGCGCGTCGCCGGTCTCGTCGCGCCAGCCGCGCTTGAACAGCGCCTCGCCGGAGGTGTCCAGGTAGACGATGTACTGGTGCGCGTCCAGGAAGCCGACGATGCGCATGTCCGGCTCGCGCGTGTTCACCGACGGGCGCTTGCTGTACAGGTCGCGGAAGCGGTCACAGATCGCGTCCTTGATCTTCAGCGTGGTGAACTCCAGGCTTTTCAGCGGGGATTTCACGGCGGTGACGTCGACGCGGATGGTGTGGTCGTAGCCGAACCATTCCTCCCATGGCTGCGCCAGGGTCAGGTCGTAGATGTCGTTCTCGTTCTTGTAGCCACCGGCGGCCATGCGCATCAGCACGCGCGAGGCGATGCGCGAGTGCAGGTTGACCCGGTAGGAGTCCTCCAGGGCGCCGGAGCAATGCACGCCGCCGGGAACCTGGTTGTGGACCTTCAGGGTGCTGCCGGGCAGCAGGGCGATTTCGCCCAGTTCTTCGGCCAAAGCCGCTTCCATGCCGCGCGGGCATGGGCAAAAATAGGATGCCATAGGAGTACCTTTTATCCGTTAAAAACTTAAAACCAGATGCAGAATCCGGGGTCAGACCCCACGGGGTCTGACCCCAGCGTTTGCCTCTGGTTCTTATCGCGACATGGCCCGCTCGAGGAAATCGAGCCGGTCCTGTCCCCAGAAACTTTCACCTTCGTAGATGTACCAGGGCGAGCCGAAAACGCTGGCCGCGTTGGCGTCGTCCGTGTTGCGGTCATACTCGGCCTGCACGCCGGCCGTCCGCGACGCCGCCAGCAGCGCCTTGCCATCGAGCTCGCAGCCGTTGGCCAGTTGCGCCAGCGTGTCGTCGTCGCCGATGTTGCGCTCCTCGGCCCACAAGCCGCGCATGACGGCTTGCGACAGGTTCAGCGCCGCTTCCACGCCATGCGCCAGGCGCGCGGCGATGATCAGTTTGGCCGCCGCGTCGGGCGACACCGGGAAAAACCTCGGCTGCAGGTTCAGCGGCACGCCGAGGAAGGCCGACCAGCGCGCCAGTTCCGTCAGGCGGTAGGCCTGGCGCTGCGGCGCGCGCTTGGCCAGCGGCAGGCCGCCGGACGCGCCGAACACCCGGCCCAGGTCGCACGGGCGGATGTCCACCTGCGCGCCCTTGGCCTTGGCCAGCGCCACGAAACGCTCATGCCCCAGGTAGGCCCAGGGGGAGTGCGGCGCGAAATAGTATAGGCAGACTTTGCTCATATCAGAATGGCTTGACGACGACCAGGATGACGATGGCGACCAGCAGGAACACCGGCGCCTCGTTGAACCAGCGGAACCAGGTGTGGCTGCGCTGGTTCACGCCGCGCTCGAACTTCTTCAGCACGCCGCCGCAGGCGTGCGAATAACCGATCGCCAGGAACACCAGCGCCAGCTTGGCGTGCAGCCAGCCCGGCAGCTTGAAGCCGTACTGCATCCACGCCAGCCACAGGCCGAGCAGAACGGCCGGCACCGACAGCATCATCATGAAGCGGTACAGCTTGCGCGCCATCAGCAGCAGGCGCTCGGTGGTCACCCCGCCGCCATGCTCGCGCTCCTGCTCCATCGCCAGGTTCACGAAGATGCGCGGCAGGTAGAACATGCCGGAGAACCAGGACACGACGAAGACGATGTGGAACGCTTTTAGCCAGAGCATGACTTTCCTTGTTTGTTCAGGCGGTTATTTCCGCACTTCGCCGTGGCCGAACACCACGTATTTGAGCGACGTCAGGCCCTCCAGGCCGACCGGGCCGCGCGCGTGCAGCTTGTCGTTGGAGATGCCGATCTCCGCGCCCAGGCCGTACTCGAAGCCGTCGGCGAAACGGGTGGAGGCGTTCACCATCACGGAGGCCGAATCGACCTCGCGCAGGAAGCGCATGGCGTCCGTGTAGTCCTCGGTGACGATGGACTCGGTGTGCTTGGACGACCAGGTGTTGATATGGTCGATGGCCTGGTCCAGGCCGTCCACCACGCGCACGGCGAGGATGGCGGCCAGGTATTCGGTGGCCCAGTCCTCCTCGGTGGCGTGCGCCAGGTGGGGGTAGCCCTCCAGGATCTTGTGGGCTTCGGCGTCGGCGCGCAGCTCGACCTGCTTGGCGGCGTACAGCTTGGCCAGTTCCGGCAGCACGGTGGGCGCGATGGCGCGCGACACCAGCAGCGTCTCCATGGTGTTGCAGGTGCCGTAGCGGTGGCACTTGGCGTTGAAGGCGATGTCCAGCGCCTTTTGCGGGTCGGCCTTGGCGTCGATGTAGACGTGGCAGATGCCGTCCAGGTGCTTGATCATCGGCACGGTGGATTCCTCCATCAGGCGCGCGATCAGGCCCTTGCCGCCGCGCGGGACGATCACGTCCACGTACTGCGGCATGGTGATCAGCGCGCCCACGGCGGCGCGGTCGGTGGTGTCGACCACTTGCACGCCGTCGCCCGGCAGGCCGGCGCCGGCCAGTCCTTCCTTGACCAGTTTCGCCAGCGCGCGGTTGCAGTTGATGGCTTCCGAGCCGCCGCGCAGGATGGTGGCGTTGCCGCTCTTGATGCACAGGCCGGCCGCGTCCACCGTCACGTTCGGGCGGGCCTCGTAGATGATGCCGATCACGCCCAGCGGCACGCGCATCTGGCCGACCTGGATGCCGCTCGGGCGGAATTTCATGCCGCTGATTTCGCCTATCGGGTCCGGCAGCGCGACGATCTGGCGCAGGCCTTCGACCATGGTGGCGATGGCGGAGTCGGACAGCGCCAGGCGGTCCAGCATGGCCGGGGCCAGGCCGTTGGCCGCCGCGGCGTCCAGGTCCAGCTTATTGGCGGCGCGCAGGGCGTCCGCCTCGCGTTCGATCGCGTCGGCGATCAGCGTCAGGGCGCGGTTGCGCTGCGCGCTGTCGGCGCGGGCCATGGCGCGCGACGCCACGCGCGCCTGCTTGCCCACTTGTTCCATGTACTGCTTGATGTCCATTTTTTTGTCCTTTAGAACCAGAGGCAAATGCCGGGGTCAGACCCCAAGGGGTCTGACCCCAGGTTTTGCCGTTGGTTTATCACCCGCGCGCCACCCTCAGCGCCAGCTGCAGCATTGCATCCCATGCGTCGCCGGCGTAGGCCTTGGCGCGCAGGCCTTTGATCATCTTGTCGATTTGCGCCGCCTGCCGCAGCGCGCTTTCCAGCACGGGCAGCGAGATGCGGCGCAGCGCCGGGTCCATCATGCGCTCGCGCGGCCCCCAGATGCGATGCTCTTTCAGCAACGCGCCCAGCGGACGCCCCTGCGCCATCCCGGCCTTCAATTTTAGCAGCGTGCGGATTTCCTCGGAGACCGCCCATAAAACCAGCGGCAGCGCCTCGCCCTCGCCCTTGAGCCCCTCCAGCATCCGCACCAGCCGCGCGGGATCGCCGGACAGCATGGCCTCGCTGAGTTTGAACACGTCGTAGCGCGCCACGTTGAGCACGGCGTCGTGCACCTGCTCGTAGGTCAGCTTGCCCGCCTCGTGCAGCAGGCCCAGTTTCTGTATCTCTTGATGCGCCGCCAGCAGGTTGCCCTCGACGCGGTCGGCGATGAAGTCGATGCTCTGGCGGTCGGCGCCCTGGCCCTGCGCCGCCAGGCGCGAGCCGATCCAGCCCGGCAGCTGCGCGCGCTCGACGTTCGGGATGTCGATGTACACCGCCGCCTGCTGCAGCGCCGCCACCCAGGCCGCCTTCTGCGTCTGCCAGTCCAGCTTGGGCAGCGTGATCAGGGTCAGGTTGTCGGGGCTCAGGTCCTTCACGTAGTTCTGCAGCGCCGCGCCGCCGTCCTTGCCCGGCTTGCCGGTGGGGATGCGCAGCTCGATCAGCTTCTTGTCGCCGAACAGGGACAGCGCCTGGTTCGCCGCCAGCAGCTCGCCCCACTTGAAGCTGCGCTCCACGGTCAGCACGTCGCGCTCCGAATAGCCCTGGGCGCGCGCGGCGCGGCGGATCTTGTCGGCCGCCTCCAGCGCCAACAGGTGCTCGTCGCTGGTGATCACGTACAGCTGCGCCAGCGGCTTGGCCACGTGCCCGTCCAGCGCTTCCAGCCTCAATTGCATGGTCTTATTCCTTGGGCGCGGACGCGGGAACGGCCGGCGCCAATGAGATCTGCGACACCGGCTTGATGGCGGCCATGCGGCGCATCATCTGCTGCACCAGGTCGGTCTGCATGTCCTTGTACAGCAGCGCCTCCTCCTGCTCCTTCGCCAGCAACTGGGTCTCGTTGAAGGTGATGGGGCGGTTCAGCGTGATCTGCGTGGGCGCCAGCAGCTCGTTGCCGGTCTTGTCGCGCACGCGGAACACGATGTTGTAGGCCAGCAGATACTCGCGCACGCGGCCATTGCTGTTCAGCGAGAGGATGGTCTTGCTGCGGGTGCGTTCCGGATCGGTCAGCACCTCGATCACGCCGTCGGCCTTGGCCGGGTCGTTGACGACCTCGGTGCCGCCGTTGGCGCGGATGTTGCGCTTCAAGTCGATGGCCAGCGGCGACGACTCCGGCAGGCCCACGTACATGGACGGGAACGGCAGCGTGTACTGGCCGCCCGAGCCGCGCAGGTGGAAGCCGCAGGCGGACAGGGAGCCCGCCAGCGCGGCGGCCATCAGCAGCGTGGCCGCCGCCTTGCGTGTTTTGCCGGATGTCGTCGTCATCTGCTTACACCACGATGTTGACCAGCTTGCCCGGCACCACGATGACCTTCTTCGGCGTGCCCTCGATGAACTTCTGAACGCTTTCCTCGGCCAGCGCGGCGGCCTCGATGGCGGCCTTGTCGGCGGCCTTCGGCACCTTCACGGAGCCGCGCAGCTTGCCGTTCACCTGGATCATCATCTCGATCTCGGACTGCTCCAGCGCGGCGGCGTCCACCTGCGGCCATGGCGCGTTCAGGATGTCGCCCAGCGCCTTGCCGTAGCCCAGCTCCTCCCACAGCACGTGCGTGATGTGCGGCGCGACGGGGTTCAGCAGGCGCAGGAAGATGGCGTAGCCCTCGGACAGCACGGCGTCCGACTCGGCGCCGTCCTCCAGCTTGGCCGATTCCATCGTGTTCAGCATTTTCATGCAGGCCGACACCACGGTGTTGTACTGGATGCGCTTCAAGTCGTAGTCGGCCTGCTGCAGGATCTTGTGCAGTTCGCGGCGCAGGGTTTTCTGCGCGTCGGTCGACGCCGTCGCCGCGGCGCTGGCGCCGGCGGCCTCAATGCGGCCCTTCTGCGCGTAGCCGTAGGCCCACACGCGGCGCAGGAAGCGGTTCGCGCCCTCCACGCCGCTGCCCGACCATTCCAGCGTCTGTTCCGGCGGCGAGGCGAACATGGTGAACAGGCGGGCGGTGTCCGCGCCGTACTGCTCGATCTGCGCCTGCGGGTCGATGCCGTTGTTCTTCGACTTGGACATCTTCTCGGTGCCGCCGATGTGCACAGCCTGGCCGTCCGCCTTCAGCAGCGCGCTTTGCGGGCGGCCCTTGTCGTCGGTGGTCAGCTCGATGTCGGCCGGGTTGAACCAGGTCTTCTTGCCGGCCGCATCCTCGCGGTAGTAGGTCTCGTTCAGCACCATGCCCTGGGTCAGCAGGTTGACGAAGGGCTCGTCGAACTTCACCAGGCCGAAGTCGCGCATGATCTTGGTCCAGAAGCGCGCGTACAGCAAGTGCATGACGGCGTGCTCGATGCCGCCGATGTACTGGTCCATCGGCATCCAGTAGTCGTTGCGCGCGTCCACCATGGCCTCGTTCGAGCCCGGCGAGGTATAGCGCATGTAGTACCAGGACGAATCGACGAAGGTGTCCATGGTGTCGGTTTCGCGGCGCGCGGGCTTGCCGCATTGCGGGCAGTCGCACTTCAGGAAGGCCTCGTGCTTGTTCAGCGGGTTGCCGCTGCCGTCCGGCACGCAGTCCTCCGGCAGCACCACCGGCAGGTCCTTCTCGGGCACCGGCACCGAGCCGCAATCGGCGCAGTGGATCATCGGGATCGGCGTGCCCCAGTAGCGCTGGCGCGAGATGCCCCAGTCGCGCAGGCGGAACGTGATCTTCTTCTCGCCCAGGCCCTTGGCTTCCAGGTCGGCGGCCACCGCGTCCACGGCGGCGGCGTAATCCAGGCCGTCGTACTTGCCGGAATTGACGACGATGGCGGCTTCCTTGTCGCCATACCATTCCTGCCATTCGGCGGTCGAGTATTCGGCGTTGGCGGCGGTGGTGATGACCTGCTTGATCGGCAGATTGTATTTGTTGGCGAAGGCGAAATCGCGCTCGTCGTGGGCGGGCACGCCCATCACGGCGCCGTCGCCGTAGGTGATCAGCACGTAGTTGCCGACCCAGACCTCGACCTGCTCGCCGGTCAGCGGATGGGTGACGAACAGGCCGGTCGGCATGCCCTTCTTCTCCATGGTGGCCATGTCGGCCTCGATCACGGAGCCCATCTTGCACTCGGCGATGAAGGCCTGCAGCTCGGGATTGCCCTGCGCCGCGTGCGTGGCCAGCGGGTGCTCGGCGGCGACGGCGCAGAAGGTCACGCCCATGATGGTGTCCGGACGGGTGGTGAAGACGTACATCCTGCCATCCTGGACCAGCGCGCCGTCGGCGTCCTTGATCTCGTGCGGGAAGGCGAAGCGCACGCCGGTCGACTTGCCGATCCAGTTGGTCTGCATGGTGCGCACGCGCTCGGGCCAGCCCGGCAGCTTGGTGTCGACGTATTCCAGCAGCTCGTCCGCGTAGTCGGTGATGCGGGCGTAGTACATCGGGATTTCGCGCTTTTCGATCAGCGCGCCGGAACGCCAGCCGCGGCCGTCGACCACCTGCTCGTTGGCCAGCACGGTCTGGTCGATCGGGTCCCAGTTGACGGTGCCGGTCTTCTTGTAGATGATGCCTTTTTCCAGCATCTTGAGGAACATCCACTGGTTCCACTTGTAGTATTCCGGCTTGCAGGCCGTCATCTCGCGCGACCAGTCGATGGCCAGGCCCATGGACTCCATCTGCTCGCGCATGTGGGCGATGTTGGAATAGGTCCATTGCGCCGGCGGCACGTTGTTGGCCATCGCCGCGTTCTCCGCCGGCATGCCGAACGCGTCCCAGCCCATCGGCATCAGCACGTTGTAGCCGTTCATGCGCAGGTAGCGGTACATCACGTCATTGATCGTATAGTTGCGCACGTGACCCATGTGCAGCTTGCCCGAAGGGTAAGGCAGCATCGAGCAAGCGTAGTACTTGCCTTTCGGGAAACGCGGGTCGTTTTCTACCGCTTTGTAGGCGTCGATGGCCTTCCAATGGGATTGAGCGGCTTGTTCAACGTCGGCGGGACTATATTTATCTTGCATGATTGGTGGATGGATTGGTGGAGATTAGCCGGTCATTATACTGGCACATGACGGACCTTAGCATGACCGGACGTTGCACTGCGGTATAAGGAGACCATACACCCATGTACGTGCGGGATTTTCCCATCGTCCGCGCGCCGGGCATGGCAAGATGGCCACGTTATTCATCAAACAAGGAGACCGACATGATCAAGGGATTACGCACCGCCATCTATCCGGTGCCGGACATGGAAGCGGGCAAGGCCTGGTACACCAAGGTGTTCGGCGTGGCGCCCTACTTCGACCAGCCGTTCTACATCGGCTTCGCGGTCGGCGGCTTCGAGCTGGGCTTGATGCCGGACGCCCAGCCCGGCACCGCCGGCAGCCGCGTCTACTGGGGCGTGGACAACATCGAGGCGGAGGTGGCGCGCATCATCGCCCTGGGCGCCACCGAGCATTCCCCGGTCCAGGAAGTCGGCGAAGGCATCAAAGTGGCCGAGCTGGCCGACCCGTACGGCAATCTGCTGGGCCTGATCTACAACCCGGTGTTCAAGCTGGAGGATGTGCGATAAGCGGGCACTAGCAAGCTCGACGGGCCCATGATAATATACGGTTCATATACAAACCATATACGAACCATATATAGGAAAATCATGGGCATAGTGAAAATCTCGGACCAGATGCACGAAAACCTGCGCGTGGCGAGCGGGGCGCTGAACCGCTCCATCAACGCGCAGGCCGAGCACTGGATGCGCATCGGCATGCTCGCCGAAACCAATCCCGGCCTCGATTACAGCGACATCTGCCAGATGCTGCTGCGCGCCGCGCAGGAAGGCGGCCCCGTGCTGGCGCCGGCCGAGCGGAGGGCGCATGCGTAAGAAAAGCGACGAAATCCTCATCAAGACGCCGGACCAGATCGCCCAGGCACGCGTCGCGGCCCAGCTCGCGGCCGACGTGCTGACCATGATAGGCCCGCACGTGAAGGCCGGCGTCAGCACCGAATACCTGGACAAGATCTGCCACGACTACATCGTCAAGGTGCAGCAGGTGATACCGGCCAACGTCGGCTACGGCGGCTTCCCCGCCAGCGTGTGCACCTCGGTCAACGAGGTGATCTGCCACGGCATCCCCTCGCCCAAGCGCGTGCTGCGCGACGGCGACATCATCAACATCGACGTGGCCGTGATCAAGGACGGCTGGCACGGCGACACCAGCCGCATGTACTACGTGGGCCAACCCAGCAAGCAGGCCGAGCGCCTGGTGAACGTGACCTATCAATCGATGTGGGCCGGCATCCGCGCGGTGAAGCCGGGCGCGACCCTGGGCGACGTCGGCCACGCGATCCAGACGGTGGCCGAGAACGCCGGCTTCAGCGTGGTGCGCGACTACTGCGGCCACGGCATCGGCCTGGTCTACCACGAGTCGATGGAGGTGCGCCACTACGGCAAGCCCGGCCAGGGCATGGTGCTGCGGCCCGGCATGCTGTTCACGATCGAACCGATGATCAACGCCGGCAAGGCGCAATCGCGCCAGATGCCCGACGGCTGGACCGTCGTCACGGCCGACCGCTCGCTGTCCGCCCAGTGGGAACACATGGTGACGGTAACCGAGACCGGCTTCGAGGTGCTGACGCTGGCGCCGGGCGAGCAAGGCTAAGCCTGCGGGATGTCAAATGCGCGCGGGTGACTGCGCGCAGACTATACTGACACTACCAGCCAGGAGACCAATATGTCTTCCACCAAAGACAAGCGCGATACATTAACCATCCGCATCAACCCAGAAGAGCGGGATCTGATCGACCGCGCTGCCACGCTATTGGGCAAAACCCGAGCCGAATTCATCCTGGACGCGGCGCGCGGCATGGCGGAAGAGGCGTTGCTGGATCAGCCGGACATGGCCGCGAATCCAACTATCTTTGCCGAGCTCGTGGCAGCACTGGATCGGCCGCCGCAGCCAAATGAACGGCTTCGAAAAACCATGCGGACTCCACCACCTTGGGATAAGGAGTGAGCCCCCGGGCGCCGGAACCGTTGACTAGCTCCCCTGACTCAAGCGCGTTCGACTGCGGCGTTGAAATTCTGAACAGCTGGCTACAGCGCCGCGCGCTCAAGAACCAGGCCAGCGGCGCATCGCGCACCTTCGTCGCTTGCGATGGTCCGCGTGTGGCCGGCTACTACTCCCTGGCTTCCTCCGCCATCCGCCTGAACGCGGCGGCGGGTACTTTGCGGCGCAACATGCCTGATCCGATACCGGTCGTTTTGCTTGGCCGCTTGGCGGTGGACCTGCGGTTTCAAGGTGAAGGTTTGGGGCGGGCACTGCTTCATGATGCCGGCTTACGCGTCCTGCAGGCGGCCAAAACGATCGGTATACGCGGCCTGCTGGTCCATGCGGTCAACGATGACGTGCGAGCGTTCTATCAGAAACTGGGTTTCGCCGCCTCCCCGCTGGATCCGATGACCCTGATGATCACCCTGGCGGATCTCAGCGCAGCGTCAGCTTGAGGGCCGGCTTTTCGCCGTAGTCCTCGTAGCGCTCGTTGATGCCGCCGACGCAGTAGGTGAGCTCCTCGAGGATGTCGGGAGCGGCGGCGCGCATGGCGGCGGCGTCCTTGACGACGATCTCCAGCACTTCGCCGCCCTTCAGCCGGAACTTCGTCATGCCGTCCTCGTCGCGCAGGTAGCTCAGGCAGTCGACCCAGGCGTCCATGGTGGAGGCGTAGCCGTCCGGGAAGCCGAAGGCGGCCGCGCACTCGGCGTGGAAGCTGGGGAAGTCCTTGATCGCTGCGCCATTCAGTTCCGCGGTAGCCATTATTTTTTATCCTTGGGGTCGGTGACGAAACCCATTTTCGTGAGGCCGCGCGTCTGCGCGGCGGCCATCACCTGCGCCACGGTCTCGTAGCGGGTGTCCTTGTCGGCGCGCAGCTGCAGCTCGGGCTGCGGCGCCATCTTCGCGGCCTCCGCCATGCGCTGCTCCAGCACGGCCTGTTGGACCGCCTCGTTGTTCCAGTAAAACTTGCCGGCGGCGTCGATCGCCACCGTGACCGTCGCGGCGGGCTGCGGCGGCTGCGCGGTCTGCGCCTTCGGCAGGTCCAGCTTGACGGCGCCGGTGAACACGGGCGCGCCCAGGATGAAGATCACCAGCAGCACCAGCATCACGTCCACCATGGGCGTGACGTTGATGTCCGACATGGACTCACGCTGCCGGTGGTGGTTGAACGCGCCGAAGGCCATGCCGCCGCTCCTTAATCCTTGCGCACGCGGTCGCCGGTGGTCAGGTAGGCGTGCAGGTCGTGCGCGAACGCGTCCAGCTCGGCGAGGGTGAGCCGGTTGACGCGGTTGAAACCATTGTAGGCCAGCACCGCCGGGATGGCCACCATCAGGCCGATGCCGGTCATGATCAGCGCCTCGCCGACCGGGCCGGCGATCTTGTCGATCTGCACCGTACCGCCGGCCGAGACGGCCGACAGCGCGTGGTAGATGCCCCAGACCGTGCCCAGCAGGCCGACGAAGGGCGCGGTGGCGCCGATGGAAGCCAGCAGCGTCAGCCCGCTTTCCAGCCGCATGGTGGAGCGGTGGATGGCGGCGCGCAGCACGCGCGTGACCTGCTCGGCGTGGCCCATCTCGCCGGCCAGGGTGGCGCGGCCGGGCGCGGCCAGCTGCGCCGCGCCCTGGCGCGCCAGTGGCAGATAGACTTGTTCGGGATCGGCCGCCTCCAGCGCGGCCACGCCGTCGCCCATGGTGGGCGCGGACCAGAAGGCCTCCACGGCCGGCGCGCCGCGGCGCACGCGCCAGGAGGCGTAGGCCTTGGCCAGGATGAAGTACCAGCTCACCAGCGACATCGCCAGCAGCACATAGGCCACCGCGTGGCTCAGGGCGTCGCCCTGCTCCCAATAGCGCGCGAGGCTGAAATGGTTCTCCAGTCCCGGCTCCATCGTCAGTTCAGGCCCAGCACGTCGTACATGTCGTACAGGCCGGTGTCCTTGTCGGCCAGGAAGCGCGCGGCGCGCAGGGCGCCGTGCGCGTAGTGCAGGCGGCTGCTGGACTTGTGGCTGATCTCGATGCGCTCGCCGTCGGCGGCGAACAGCACGGTGTGGTCGCCCACGATGTCGCCGCCGCGGATGGTGGCGAAGCCGATCGAGGACGGGTCGCGCGGACCGGTCACGCCTTCGCGCGCGTAGACCGCGCATTCCTTCAGGTCGCGGCCCAGGGCGCCGGCGATCACCTCGCCCATCTTCAGCGCGGTGCCGGACGGCGCGTCCACCTTGTGACGGTGGTGCGCCTCGATGATCTCGATGTCGTAGCCGATGTTCAGGTTTTTGGCCGCGTACTCCAGCAGCTTCATCGTCACGTTCACGCCCACGCTCATGTTGGGGGCGAACAGGATGGCGGTCTTCTTGGCGGCCTCGGCGATGGCGGCCTTGCCGGCCTCGTCGAACCCGGTGGTGCCGATGATCAGCTTGACGCCGTGCTCGGCGCAGTAGGCCAGGTGCCGCAGCGTGCCCTCGGGGCGGGTGAAGTCGATCAGGAAGCGGGAGTTCGCCAAGCCCTTGGCCAGGTCCGATTCGATGGCCACGCCGGCCGGCTTGCCGAGGAAGGCGGCGGCGTCCTCGCCGATGCTGGGCGCGCCCGGAATGTCCAGGGCGCCGGCCAGGCGCGCGTCCGGCTCGGCCAGCACGGTTTCGATCAGCATGCGGCCCATGCGGCCGCCGGCCCCTGCGATTGCGATGTGGAGTTCAGTCATGTTTCTCTTCTTACTTCGATTCGGTTTTCGGTTTGATGTCGATCTCGACGGCCGACGGCGCCGGGCGGTCCTGGCCGGACGGCATCGGCTGCGTGTTGACGGGCGCGGCGGCCTTCTGCTTCAGCGCGTCCTTGGCGTTCTTCGGCGGGCCGGCGATCAGCGCGATGTATTCCTGCTCGGTCGGCAGGTTGCCGCCCTCGTAGCGGTCGACCTTGCCCTCCTTGAAGAACACCACCACCGTGCTTTCGATGGTCTCGCCATTGCCGCGCGCCAGGCGGAACGGGTAGTCCCAACGGTCGGCGTGGAAGATGTCGGTCAGCAGCGGCGTGCCCAGGATGAACTTGACCTGGTCGCGTGTCATGCCCGGTTTCAATTGCTGCAGCATTTCCTGCGAAATGAAGTTGCCCTGCTGGATGTCCGGACGGTAGGGCGAGAAGAACCACATGAACTTCTGCAGCTGGCTGATGGTCTTAACCTGCGCGCCCTTGGCGGCGACCACCGGCGCGTCCTCGGCTTTCAGGTCGGATTTCTTTTCGCCCAGGGTGCTGGTGGACGCGCAGCCGCCCATGGCGAGCGCGACGCAGATCATGCCCGCCACGAGCGGCGCGCGATGTTTCAAACGATGCAACTGGGACTGCGGTATAGCCTGGGTGACGCGCATAGTGACCTCAAATCGATTGAGCGGAAGTGCCAAAACACTATATGATAAAGCACTTTGTCCCCCACACGAGTAAGAACATGAGCAACAACCCTACCGACCTGAAGGCGAGCGGCCTGAAAGCGACCCTGCCGCGCCTGAAGATCCTCGACATTTTCCAGAACAGTTCGGTGCGCCACCTGACCGCCGAGGATGTCTACAAGATCTTGCTCGCCGATAATATGGACGTGGGCCTGGCCACCGTTTACCGCGTGCTGACGCAATTCGAGCAGGCCGGCCTGCTGAACCGCAACCACTTCGAGACCGGCAAGGCCATCTTCGAGCTGAACGCGGGCTCGCACCACGACCACCTGGTGTGCCTGGACTGCGGCCGCGTGGAGGAGTTCTTCGACGAGGAGATCGAGCACCGCCAGCAGATGATCGCCGAGCAGCGCGGCTTCCGGATCGCCGAGCACGCGCTGGCCATCTACGGCAACTGCGTCAAGGAAGCCTGCCCGCACAAGCCGGGCTGAGATAGAAAAAAAGGGGTCAGGTTCAATATTCGAAAAAGGGGTCAGGTTCAATATTCCGCTGCGCGGAATATTGAACCTGACCCCTTTTTCGCCCTTTTTTAGTTGTTGCTGAGCGCGTTCGACAGCAGCTTGGCCGTGATGTCGACGATGGGGATCACCCGCTCGTAGGCCATGCGCGTCGGCCCGATCACCCCCAGCGTGCCGACGATCTTGCCGTTGGCCTCGTACGGCGCGGTGACCACGCTCATCTCGTCCATCGGCACCAGGTTCGATTCGCCGCCGATGAAGATCTGCACGCCAGAGGCCTTGCTGGACACGTCCAGCAGCTGCATCAGCCCGGTCTTCTGCTCGAACATGTCGAACATCTGGCGCAGCGAGCTCATGTTCGAGGACAGGTCGCTCACCGACAGCAGGTTGCGCTCACCGGAAATCACCATGTCCTCGTTGTTCTCGGCCATCGCCTCGCTGCCGGCCTCGACCGCCACCTGCATCAGGCGCGCCATGTCGGTCTGCAACTGGCGCAATTCGCCCTGCATGCGCCCGCGCACCTCGTCCAGCGCCAGGCCGCTGTAGTTCTGGTTGATGTAGTTGGCCGACTGGATCAGCTGCGCCGGCGTGTAATCCACGTCGGTCAGCAGCAGGCGGTTTTGCACGTCGCCGCCGCGGCCGACGATCACCAGCAGGATGCGCTTCTCCGACAGGCGCAGGAACTCGATCTGCTGGAACACCGATTCGTGGCGCGGCGTCAGCACCACGCCGGCGAACTGCGACAGCGAGGACAGCATCTGCGCCGCGTTGGCGATCAGCTTTTGCGGCTGCTGCTGGCTGGGCATGCGCATGCGCGCCTCGACCGCGCTCTCGTCGATGTGCTGCACCGTCAGCAGCGTGTCGACGAAGATGCGGTAGCCGCGCGGCGTGGGCACCCGGCCGGCCGAGGTGTGGGGGCTGGCCACGTAACCCATTTCCTCGAGGTCGGCCATGATGTTGCGGATGGTGGCCGGCGACAGGTCCAGGCCGGAGATTTTCGACAGCGCGCGCGAGCCGACGGGCTGGCCGTCGGCGATGTAGCGCTCGACGAGCGCTTTAAGCAGGGTTTGGGCACGGGTATCGAGTTGCATGGTTTCTGCCGGACACTATCACTTACTGGCTATTATTTACCTGCTTATTATGCACGCTGGCGGCGCGTCCCGGTGGATCATTCTTCCAGCTGGGCCGCGATCCAGTCCATCAGCTCGTCCAATGTAGCGCAAATGGCGTCGGGCCGCACGCCGGCCTCCAGATGGGCGCTGCTGCCGGTGCGGTTCATCCACACCGCGCGCAGGCCGGCCTTTTGCGCGCCCTCCACGTCCAGCCGCAAATCGTCGCCGACGTACACGGCCTCGGCCGGCGCCACGCCCAGCGCCTCGCAGGCGGCCAGGAAAATGGCCGGATCCGGCTTGGCGCGGCCGAAATGGCTGGCCGCCAGCGACACCTTGAAATGGTGGGCGAGGCCGACCAGTTCAAGGTCCGCGTTGCCGTTGGTGACCGTGCCCAAGGTCAGCTTCTCGCGCAGCTTGAGCAGGCCGGGCAGCACGTCGTCGTAGGGCGTGACGGCGTTGCGCGCGGCGTGGAAATGGCGCATGGCCTCCTCCACGATGGCCTCGTCCTCGCCCACGTGGGCGAACGCGGCGCGCAGGCCGGCGCGGCGCAGCTTGGCCAGGTCCAGGTGGAATTCGGGCTGGCGCTCGAGCAGCGCCATGCGGCGGGCCCGCAATTCCTCGATGGTGAACCGTTGCGCCACCTTGGGCGCGTGTTCGGCCAGCCAGGCATGCAGGGTCACCTCGGCCTGCGCGATCACGGGGGCGATCGGCCACAGGGTGTCGTCCAGGTCGAACAGGATGGCTTTCACGGTAGTCATGGGGCTATTGTCGCACCGCCGGTCACGGCTCTGCAACGCGGCGCGCCATGTTAAATTAGCGGATTGACCATCCGGAGCCCGCGCCTTGCCGATACCGACACCGTTCCCGTTCCGTTCGCCGTTCCATTCATTTTCGGCCCATGCGCCCGGCACCGTCCGCCGCTCCCGGCGCGCCGGCCCCGCCCCGCGCGCCCTGCTGGCCCTCGTTCCCCTGCTGCTGAGCGCCTGCGCCAGCGCGCCGCCGCCGGCGCCTGTCGGCGAGGCGCACGCCTACGTGCTGCTGGGCGAGGAAGGCGCGGCGGTGGCGCGCGTGGTCGTGGACGCGCCGGCCTGCCCGGAGATCGCCATCGACGGCCGCGGCCAGCCCATGCGGGTGCGCGCCCTGCCCGCCACGCTGGCGCAGCGGCCCACCGCGTCGTCGCCGGCCGACAGCAAGCCGTCCGTCTTCCCGCTGCTGACCTGCGAAACCGTGCTGCCGGCCGGCGCCGCCAGCGCCAGCGTGCTGGGCATGGCGCTGCCGCTGCCGCGCGCCGAGCCCCGGCGCATCGTCGTGGTCGGCGACAGCGGCTGCCGCCTGAAGCGCAAGGACAATGAATTCCAGGAATGCAACGATCCGGAACTGTTCCCCTTCGCCACCGTGGCCGCCGCCGCCGCGGCCTGGAAACCGGACCTGGTGATCCACGTGGGCGACTACCACTACCGCGAGAACGCCTGCCCGGACGGCAACGCCGGCTGCGCCGGCAGCCCCTGGGGCTATGGCTGGGACACCTGGCGCGCCGACTTGTTCGGCCCCGCCGCGCCGCTGCTGCGGGCCGCGCCGTGGATCGCCGCGCGCGGCAACCACGAGAGCTGCGAGCGCGCCGGCCAGGGCTGGTGGAGATTGCTGGACACCCGGCCGCTGCTGGCCGGCCGCGACTGCGACGCCCCCGCGGCCGACCACGTCGGCGACTACAGCGATCCCTACGCCGTGCCGCTGGGCGGCGGCGCGCAGTTGCTGGTGATGGACACGGCCGCCACCACCTGGCGCGGCCTGAAACCGGGCGACACCGGCTACGAGAAATACCGCGACACCTACCGCAAGCTGGACGCGCTGGCGCGCCGCGCCGCCTGGAACATCGGCGTCGCCCACCACCCCATCCTGGGCGTGGGCGCCGAGCTCAAGAACGGCAAGCTGGAATGGCACAAGGGCGACCTGGGCCTGCAGCAAAGCTTCGGCTCGCTCAACCCGGCGCTGCTGCCATCCGGCATGCAGGCGATGATCTCGGGCCACGCCCACCTGTGGGAGCAGCTGAGCTTCGCGACCGACCACCCCAGCCAGTTCGTGGCCGGCATCTCCGGTTCCGCCGAGGACACCGCGCCGCTGCCCGCCACCCTGCCGCCGGAAGCCATGCCGGCGGCGGGCGTGGAGGTGCGGCATTTCAGCACCTGGATAGGCGGCTTCGGCTTCATGGCCCTGGAGCGCATGGAGCGGGACGGGCCCGGCGAATGGCGCGTGACGCTGCACGACCGCCATGGCGCGGTAAAAAACCGCTGCCGCGTCAGCGGCCGAAGCTCCGTGTGCGAGCTAGCCCAAGTACAATAGACAGTTTAGCCATGGCGAAGTCACATGCTGTTACAAGTTGCCCACCACGGATGAACTAAAATAGGCGCCGCGCCGCCACGGCCCAGCTTCCCGACCCATACGTTTTTGGAGAGTTTTATGAAAAGTTTGTACACGCGTTGCGGCGCAGCGCTGCTGTGCGCGACCACGCTGGCCGCCTGCGGCGGCGGCGACGACGGCGCGTTCCCGCTGAGCGGCACCATCAACGGCCTGAACCGCGAAGGCCTGATCCTCAGCAACAAGGGCAAGCAGCTGACCGTGGTCTACTCCTCCACCCCGACTTCCTTCACCTTCCCGGAAACGATCGCGACCGACGCGGAGTTCGAAGTCCTGGTCGCGCAGAACCCGCCGGGACAAACTTGCACTCCAAGCAACAACAAGAGCAAGGCCAACTACTACACCTACAGCCAGACGGTGATCAATTGCACCACCGAGCCCTTCGTGCTCAGCGGCAGTATCAGCGGCCTGACCGCGAATGGCCTGGTGCTGGCCAACGGCGCCTCCACCGTGTCGCCGGTGATCAACGCCACCAGCTTCACCTTCGGCAAGACGGTATTCAACGGCCTGCCCTACGGCGTGACGGTGCTGTCGCAGCCCACCGGCCTGACCTGCACGGTGTTGAATGGCACCAGTATCAACCAGCCCAATTCCAAGATGCCGATGGCCGACGTCAACGACATCGTGGTCAATTGCGTTCCTAAAGGGGTTATTTAATGAAAGTATTCAACGCGCGTACGACCGCCGCGCTCGCCACTCTGCTGGCCCTGGGCGCCTGCGGCGGCAAAGCCTCGTTCGACATCAACGGCACCGTTAGCGGCCTGAACAATCCAGGCCTAGTGCTGGTCAATAATAAAAACGGCGACGAGGTGAACGTTCCGGCCGGCGTCACCACCTTCAAGTTCCCGAAATCCATCGACTACGGCACCGAGTACAACGTCACCCTCAAGGCCAACCCCAGCCACCAGAGCTGCACGGTGGGCAATGGCTCCGGCTCGGCCGGCCATCTGGCGTCCGTCACGGTGGCCGTGATTTGCACGCAAAACGCCTACACCATCGGCGGCGTGCTGACCGGCCCGATCGGCGACGGCACCGTGGTGCTGATCAACGGCAGCACCGGCGGCCAAGTCAGCGTCACCAAGGATGCCCTGAACTTCACCTTCGCGACCCCGGTGGCGGACGGCACGCCTTACGGCGTCGCGGTGCTGAGCCAGCCCGCCAACCTCTCTTGCACGGTCGCCAACGGCTCCGACATCATGGGCGAGAGCCCGCGCAACAACATCGTCGTCACTTGCGTGGCGAAGTAGAGATATTCAGGAGGGGAATGAATGGTATGGCCAAAATAAATTGGCCATATATTCCGCAACGCAGCATAATTGCACCTGTCTCCTCCAACTCTCTCAACAAGAATTGGATTTAGCCCGCTCCCTGAGCGGGCTTTTTTTTTGCTCAGGCGGCGGGCTTGAGGAGGTTGGCCAGGGCGACGTAGGCGGCCAGGCCGACGGTTTCGGGACGGTCGGTGGGGTTGATGCCGGCGGCCACGATCTGCTCCTCGGTGAACATGCCGGACAGGCAGTTGCGGATCACCTTGCGGCGCTGCGAGAACGCCTTCTGCACCACCGCCTCCAGCGTCGGGCCGTCGCACGGCAGCGGATTGGCCACCGGAATCATGCGCACGATCGCCGAATCCACCCGCGGCGGCGGGTCGAAGGCCTCCGGCGGCACCACGAACAGCAAACTCATGTTGTAGCGCCATTGCAGCATCACCGACAGGCGGCCGTAGACCTTGCTGCCCGGCTCGGCCACCATGCGCTCGACCACTTCCTTTTGCAGCATGAAATGCTGGTCCTGCACCTTGTCCACGTACTCGGCCAGGTGGAACAGCAGCGGGCTGGAGATGTTGTACGGCAGGTTGCCGACCACGCGCAGCTTCTTCCCCTCCGGCACCGGGATGCCGCCGAAATCGAACTTCAGCGCGTCGCCGGAGTGGATGGTCAGGCGCGACGGCTCGTATTTCTTTTCCAGCCGGGCCACCAGGTCGCGGTCCAGTTCCACCACGTGCATGTGCTTCAGGGAGCGCAGCAGCTGGTCCGTCATCGCGGCCAGGCCGGGGCCGATTTCCACCATGGTGTCGCCGTCGCGCGGGTTGATGGATTCGGTGATGTTGCTCAGGACGTTGTCGTCGTGCAGGAAGTTCTGGCCGAAGCGTTTGCGTGCGATGTGTTTCATGATGTTTTTCTTGTCGGGTTTATTTGCCGGCCGCATGCACGGCGTTGGCCATGCGCAGCGCGGTGGCGATCGCCTCTTCCATGCTGCCGTGCTCGGCCAGGCCCAGCCCCTTCCCGGCCAAGTCCAGCGCCGTGCCGTGGTCGACCGAGGTGCGGATCAGCGGCAGGCCGAGCGTGATGTTGACGCCGCGCCCAAAGGTCGCGTACTTCAGCACCGGCAGTCCCTGGTCGTGGTACATGGCCAGCACGCAGTCGGCGTCCTTCAGGTATTTGTGCTGGAACAGCGTGTCGGCCGGATACGGGCCGCGCGCGTCGATGCCGCGCGCGCGCGCCGCCTCCACGGCGGGACCGACCACCTCGATGTCCTCGCGGCCCAGGTAGCCGTTCTCGCCCGCGTGCGGGTTCAGGCCCGCCACCAGGATGCGCGGCGCGGCGATGCCGAACTTGGTCCTCAGGTCGTGCGCGACGATGTCCAGCGTGGTGGCCAGGCCTTCCCGCGTCAGCGCGGCCGCCACGTCCCTCAGCGGCAAGTGGGTGGTGGCCAGCGCGACGCGCAAGGGCGGGCTGTCGGCCGGCGCGCAGGGCTGGCCGGCCAGCATCATCACCACCTGGGCGGTGCCGGTGCGCTCGGCGAAGTATTCGGTGTGGCCGGAGAACTTCACGCCGGCGTCGTTGATGGTGCTCTTTTGCAGCGGCGCGGTGGCCACCGCCTCGAACCAGCCGGCGCGCACGCCCTCGATGGCGGCGTCCAGCGTGGCCAGCACGGCGCGGCCGTTGTCCTTGTCCAGCTGGCCGGGCACGACGTGGGCCGACAGCGGCACGTCGATCACGCTGATCCGGTCCGGCCCGAAATGCGGCATGCCGCCGTTGCGCACCGCCTGCAGCGACAGCGCGGACAGGCGGATGGCGGGATCGATGTAACCGGCCGTCATGGCCAGGAAGGCCGCGTCGCCCAGCAGCACGCAGTTGACCTCGGCCCGCATGGCCCAGGCCGCGCGGATGGCGATCTCGGGACCGATGCCGGCCGGCTCGCCGCTGGTGACGGCGATGGCGGGGCGCGCTCCCGGGCGCCGATTGTGCAAAGTGGCGCCCATGGCTTGCCCCCCTTGTTGGTTACTGTGCCGGTTTCAGTTCTTCCGCGCGGTATTCGACGTAGGCGCGGTCGCGCACCTGGCGCTGCCAGTCGTCCACGGCCACTTCCAGCTTGCGCTCGCGGATGGCGTTGCGCGCGGCGTTGCGCTGCTTCTCCTTCGACACGTCCTCGCTCTTGCGCTCGAGCACCTCGATCAGGTGGAAGCCGAAGCTGGTTTCCACCGGCGAGCTGACCTCGCCCGGCTTCAGGCCGTTCATGGCGGCCTCGAACTCGGGCACGGTGTCGCCCGGGTACAACCAGCCCAGGTCGCCGCCCTTGGCGGCCGAGCCGTCGTTGGAGACCAGGCGCGCCAGGTCTTCGAACTTGGCGGCCTTGTTGTCCAGGCGTTCCTTCAATTCGGTCAGCTTGCGCTTGGCGTCGGCCGCGCTCATGGTCGGCGTCACCTTGATCAGGATGTGGCGCGCGCGGGTCTGCTGCACGGCGGAGGCGGCCTGCGCCTCGGCCACGCTGCGCCGGTCCACCAGCTTCAGGATGTGGAAGCCGGTCACGCTTTTCATCACCGGCGTGGTCTGGCCCGGCTTCAGCTTGGTCAGCGCCTCGGCGAACAGCGGCGGCAGGCGGTCGGGGGCGCGCCAGCCCACCTCGCCGCCCTTCAGGGCGTCGCTGGCGTCCGAATAGGTGGCGGCCATCTTGGCGAAGTCGGCGCCGGTGCGCAGCTGGCGCATCACCTCGTCGGCGCGCGCCTTGCGCTGCGCGATCACCTCGGGCGAGGCGTTCTCGGGGATGCGCACCATGATCTGCGAGATGTTCATCTCGAACTGCTCGGCGGCGGCCGCCGCCTCGGCGGCGATGTGGGCGTCCACCTCGGCCTCCGAGATCTGCAGCTTGGAGTCCACCTCGTGCTCGCGCAGGCGCTGCATGATGATCTCCTCGCGGATCTCCTCGCGGAAGGTGGCGAAGGAAGTGCCCTCCTTCTCCAGCTGGTCGCGCATCTGCTGCACCGTCATCTTTTGCTGCTCGGCGATGCGGGCGATGGTGCGGTCGAGCTGGTTGTCGTCCACCCGCACGCCCATTTCCTTGGCCAGCTGCATCTGGGCGCGCTCGACGATCATGCGCTCCAGGATCTGGCGCTGCAGGTCGGCCTCGCCGGGCAGTTGCACCTGCTGCGCCTTCATCCGCTGCACCATGGTTTTCACGCGCTCGCTCAGTTCGCGGCGGGTGATGACGTCGTCGTTGACGACCACGGCGATCGAATCGATGGGCGCGTTGCGGCTCTCGCCGACCGGCACCGGCGGCGTGAAGCCTTTGGTTCCGGCCGCCTGAGCCGCGGCCGGTTTGGCGTCCTGGGCCAGCGCGTCGCCGCCGGCGGCGACGGCGCACAGCAGCAGGGCTGCGATCTTGAGTTGGTGCATACGGGCATTACGCATAGATGTGACGCTCATGAGTCAGGTGGATCGGTGAATTCAACTTGCTGCCTTGCTTGCCGCGTTAATGGCGGTTGCTGCCTTCGTTCAGGCGCTGGTAGCCGGGGATGCTGTTGCGCAGCGCCTCCAGCGGGTTGCCGATGCCGAACTTGGACAGGCCGTTCAGCTCCAGCTGGAAGAAGATCGGCGTCGACGCCTGCCGGGCCGTGGTCACGAAGCGCTGCGCGCCCATGCGGAAGACCCAGCAATCGCCGTTGTACTCCAATCCCACCAGGCTTTCCAGGATCTTGTTGTCCTTCAGCGAGTAGCTGATGCGGCCGACGCCGAACCAGCGGTCCGTCAGCGGCCACTGGCTGGACAGGTCGACGTTCTTGAAACCGTCGTTGTTGGCCAGGCCGGTGGTGGTGTTGACGCTGTCGCGCAGGAAGCGGGCGCCCAGGTTCAGCACCTTCTTCGGTCCGGGCATCCAGTTCAGCGCGAAATTCGAGCTGACCACGCGCCTGTCGGACGGATTGTACTGCACCGCGCTGTCCACGCCCCAGCTTTCGGAAATGCGGCCGGTGGCGGCCAGCAGCATGTCGGACTTGGAGTCCTGGCTGGCGGTGGTCGAACCCAGCTGCACGCGCTGGTCGCTGAAATAGAAGCGCTGGCCGAACGCCAGGCGCAGGCGCTCGGCGCCGCTGGACTCCAGGAAGCGCGACACCACGGCCGCCGTCACCTGGTTGGCGTCGCCCACCCGGTCCGAGCCCACGAAGCGGTTCTCGCTGAAGATCTGCGAGAAGTTGAAGGTGGAGGCGGCGGTGTCGAACACCGGGAAATCGGTCTGGTCGCGGTACGGCGTCTTCACGTAGAACAGGCGCGGCTCCAGCGTCTGCGTGGCGGCGCGGCCGAACAGGGTGGAGTCGCGCTCGAACACCAGGCCCGAGTCCAGCGACACGGTGGGCACGGTGCGCGTCAGCGAGCGCGCCTCGCGCCCGTCGTGCGCCTCCAGCTGGTAGGCGCTGGCGTTGAGCATGACCTTGGGCGTGACGAAGAAGCTGGGGCCGATGATGGGATAGCTGATCTGCGGGATCGCCACCATGCGGTTGCCGCGGATGGCGGTCGGATGCCAGAAGCTGGTCGCCTCGGCGTCCACCTGCCAGTCGAAGCCGCCCACGTCGTAGCGCGCGGCGTGGAAATTGACGGCCGGCAGGCGGTCGTAGGGCCGCGTGACGAACAGCGACGGGTCGGTGATGGCCGCCGGGTCCTGCAGCACCTGGTACTTCTGCACCCGCGCCGACAGGCTCCAGTACTCGCCGCGGTAGTCGCTGCGCAGTTCGCGCAGCAGCTGGCGCTCGGCGCTGCCGGCCACGGTCTTGGAGAAATCGTTCGGGTAGTTGTCGTCCGACGCGGCGCGCACGTTCCAGCCGTAGGACCAGTCCTTGGCGATGGCCTGGGTGTGGTTGGACATGATCATCCAACGGTCCTTGTCGGCCTGCTTGTCGTTCGGCAGGTACTCGACGAAGGTGTCGCCGGCGTAGCTGCCGGCGTCGGTCTCGCCGATGTAGCGGCCATGCGCGCCCAGTTGCACGCCGCGGCGCGCGATCAGCCGCGGGTAGACGGTCAGGTCGCGGTTGGGGGCGATGTTGAAGTAGTAGGGCACGGTCAGCTCGGCGCGGCCCTTGGAGCCGAAGCCCGGGATCGGCGGCAGCCAGCCGGAGCGGCGCGCGCCGGACAGCGAGAACGACAGCGCCGGGGTGCCGATCAGCGGCACGTTCTTGAAATAGACCACGGTCTTGCCGGCCACGCCGACGTCGCGCCCGGAGTCCAGGTTCAGGGTGCTCGATTTCAGGTACCAGTCCGGGTTCGGGCCCTGGCAGGTGCTGTAGGTGCCGTCGATGACGACCGCCTCGTCCTCGTTGATGAAATTGACCCGCTGCGCCTTGCCCTGCGCGTGGTTCAACTCCAGCTGGTAGGTGGGGTTGAGCAGATAGCCCTTGCCCGACTCCAGGTTCAGCTTGACCTCGTCGCCGGTGTAATAGTCGCCGAAGCGCCAGATGCGCACATGGCCCTTGGCCTCCATCTCGTCCTCGACGTGGCGGAAGCAGGCCGTGTCGGCGGTCACGCGGGTCTTGTCGCGCACGATCTCGACGTCGCGGTCCAGGTTCAATTCGCGTTCGGGGCGGCCGGAAATCTCCTCGGCGCGCACCACGGTGGGCGCGTTCTTGTCCACCACATGCACGCGTTTCGGCGCGACCTGGGCGTAGCCGGGCACCGTCGTTGCGGTAACGAGCGCGGTAAAGGCAAACGCCCAGCGTTGCGGGTTGGGAGGGGCTGGGAACCGGCTCATGAAATGAAGGGTCGTGACACCATTGCAGGCGATTTTTTAAGTTGAATCCCTTATTATATGGGAATCTTTACCATCAACCGGATTCCACAGGCCTGTTTCATGTCTTTATTGTCTAACTCATCACAATCCGGCGCCGATGCCAGCGCCGATGCCCGCCTGATCCTGTTGAAAGACTGGCTGCGCACGCTGGACCTGGTGGACCCCGCGTCCGCCCGCCCCGCCTCCGCCGACGCCAGCTTCCGCCGCTATTTCCGCGTCGACGTGCTGCCCGCGCACCAGGCGGAACTGGGCGCCACCCTGGTCGTCATGGACGCGCCGCCCGAGCGCGAGAACGTGCCCGCCTTCGTCAAGGTCGATCAGTTATTGGCCGACGCCGGCGTCTCCGTGCCCGCCATCGTCGCGCGGGACGTGGAGCGCGGCCTGCTGCTGCTGTCCGATCTCGGAGTGAGCACTTACCTGCAAGTGCTGGACCCGGACAACGCCTCCACCATGTACGCCGAGGCGCTGGAAGCGCTGGTGAAGATCCAGAAGGCCAGCCAGCCCGGCGTGCTGCCCGAATTCGACCGCGCCTTCATGCAGCGCGAAATGGACCTGTTCCCCGAGTGGTACATCGGCAAGCACCTGGGCGTCACGCTGACCGACAAGCAGGCGGCCGAACTGAAAGGCGTGTTCGACGCCATCCTGGCCAACTGCACGGCGCAGCAGCAGGTGTTCATGCACCGCGATTTCCACTCGCGCAACCTGATGTGGATGGACGAGGGCAACCCCGGCATCCTCGATTTCCAGGACGCCGTCTACGGCCCCGTCACCTACGACGTGGCCTCGCTGCTGCGCGACGCCTACGTGCAGTGGGACGAGGAACTGGTGCTGGACTGGGCCATCCGCTACTGGCAGCACGCCAAGGCCGAGGGCCTGCCGGTCAACCGCGACATCGACGCCTTCTACAAGGACTTCGAATACATGGCGCTGCAGCGCCACATCAAGATCCTGGGCATTTTCTGCCGCCTGAACCACCGCGACGGCAAGCCCAATTACATGGGCGACCTGCCGACCGTGATGGACTACGTGCGCAAGACCGCCAACCGCTACAAGGACCTGAAACCGCTGGTGCGCCTGCTGGACGCGCTGGAAAACAAGCAGCCCCAGGTCGGCTACACCTTCTAAGGGGACCGTATGAAAGCCATGATCTTCGCCGCCGGACGCGGCGAACGTATGCGTCCGCTCACCGACACCTGCCCCAAGCCGCTCCTGAAAGTGCGCGGCCGGCCGCTGATCGTCTGGCACATCCTGAACCTGGTGCGCGCCGGGATCACCGAGATCGTCATCAACCACGCCCACCTCGGCCACATGATCGAGGAGGCGCTGGGCGACGGCAGCCGGTTCGGCGCGCGCATCCAGTACTCGGCCGAGGCCGAGGCGCTGGAAACGGCGGGCGGCGTGGCCTACGCGCGCCACCTGCTGGGCGAGGAACCCTTCCTCGCCATCTCGGCCGACATCTACTGCCCCTACTTCGACTTCGAGCAGGTCAAGGACGTCCTGCACGACAAGGACATGTGGGGCAACCCCTATCCCAAGGAAAAGCGCGACGTGGCCTGGCTGTACCTGACGCCCAACCCGTGGCACAACCCCAAGGGCGACTTCGCGCTGAACCTGTACACGGTGGCCAACGAGGGCGAGCGGCTGTGGAACTTCGGGAACATCGGCGTCTACCGCATGGAGATGTTCGACGGCATAGCGCCCGGCCAGCACGCGGGCCTGGGCAAGCTGCTGCGCAAGTACGCGGACCTGGGCCAGGTGGGCGGCGAGGTGTTCGATGGCGACTGGGTCAACGTCGGCACCGCGCAGCAGCTCGATGAACTGAACGGCGTGAAACCGGGAGCGCCGAAACAATGACGCCCTATTCCGCGCGGCGCGCGCGCCTGCTGGCGCAAATGGAACCGGGCGGCGTGGCCGTCATCGCCACCGCGCCGGAAGTGGCGCGCAACGGCGACAGCGACTACCCCTACCGCCACGACAGTTCCTTCCACTACCTCACCGGCTTCGGCGAGCCGGAGGCGGTGGCCGTGCTGGTGGCCGCGCGCGGCGATGCGCCCGCCCTGTCGGTGCTGTTCTGCCGCGAGAAGAACGCCGAGCGCGAAATCTGGGAAGGCCACCGCCACGGCCCAGAGGCCGCGCGCGCCGCCTTCGGCTTCGACGCGTCCTTTCCCATCGCCGCGCTGGACACGGAAATCGTCAAGCTGCTGGGCAACGCGCCCGCGGTCTACTACGCGCTCGGCCGCGACGCCAAACTGGACGCGCGGATGCAGGGCTGGCTGGGCGCCGTGCGCGCGCAGTCGCGCGGCGGCGTCACCGCGCCGGCCACCGCGCACGACCTGCCGACGCTGATCGACGAGATGCGGCTGATCAAGGACGCCGGCGAGCAGGCCATCATGCTGCGCGCCGCCACCATCTCGGCCCAGGCCCACGCGCGCGCGATGCGCGCCTCGCGGCCCGGCATGCACGAATACGAGATCGAGGCGGAACTGCTGTACGAGTTCCGCCTCAACGGCGCCCAGGCGCCCGCCTACACCACCATCGTGGCGGCGGGCGCCAACGCCTGCGTGCTGCACTACGTCGCCAACAACGCCCAGACCAGGGACGGCGACCTGGTCCTGATCGACGCCGGCTGCGAACTCGATGGCTACGCCTCCGACGTGACGCGCACCTATCCCGTCAACGGCCGCTTCAGCGCGCCGCAGCGCGCGCTGTACGAGCTGGTGCTGGCCGCGCAGGCGGCGGCGCTGCAGGCGATCCGCCCCGGCCAGCCCTACCAGTCGGTGCACGACGCCGCCGTGCGCGTGCTGGCGCAGGGCATGCTGGACCTGGGCCTGCTGGACAAGGCGCAACACGCCTCGGTGGACGAGGTCATCTCCAGCAAGGCCTACCTGCGGTTCTACATGCACGGCACCGGCCACTGGCTGGGCATGGACGTGCACGACGTGGGCCTGTACCGCGACGTGCGCACGGCGGGCAAGCCATCGCGCCCGCTGCAGCCCGGCATGGTGCTGACGGTGGAACCGGGCATCTACGTGCGGCCCGCGGAAGGCGTGCCGGAGCAGTACTGGAACATCGGCATCCGCATCGAGGACGACGTGCTGGTGACCGGCGACGGCTACACCATCCTCAGCGCCGCCGCGCCCAAGACGGTGGACGAGATCGAACAACTGATGCGGCAAGCGGCATGAGCGGCCCGCACACGGCCAACGGCGGCGCGGCGCACGGCGGCGAGACCGGGCGCCAGCGGGCCGGCGGCGGCGGCGACATCGGCGGCGACGACGGCAACGGCGCGGCCGCTTGCAGCGTTCCCGCCGCGCTGGATGTCGACATCGCCATCTGCGGCGCCGGCCCGGCCGGCATGGCGCTGGCCGCGCTGCTGGTCAAGCGCGGCGTGGCGCCCGCACGGATCGCGCTGATCGACGCGCGCACCTTGCAGCAGGCCGGCAACGACCCGCGCTCGCTCGCGCTGTCCCACGGCAGCCGCCAGATCCTGGAGGACATCCAGTGCTGGCCGGTGCCCGCCACCGCCATCCACCAGATCCACGTGTCGCGCAAGGGCCGGTTCGGCCGCAGCGTGATCGACCGCGAAGAGCACAAACTGTCCGCGCTGGGCTACGTCAGCCGCTACGGCGCGCTGGTGACGGAACTGGGCGCCGCCTGCGACCGCGCCGGCGTCGCCGCGCTGCGTCCCGCGCTGGTGACGGGTTTCGAGGAGCACGCGGACCGCGTCGACATCGCCATCGAGGACGAGGCCGGCAAGCGCACGCTGGCCGCCGCCGTGGTGGTGCAGGCCGAGGGCGGCCTGTTCGGCGAGCAAAACGCCAAGGCCAGCCAGCGCGACTACGGCCAGACCGCCATCATCGCCCAGGTCCGCGCCAGCGCGCCGGTGGCGCACCGCGCCTACGAGCGCTTCACCGGCGAGGGCCCGCTGGCGCTGCTGCCGCAGGACGATGAATACGCCCTGGTCTGGTGCGTGAAGCCGGAGCACGCGCGGGAGCTGCTCGCGCTGGACGACGAGGCCTTCCTGGCGAGGCTGGGCGAGGCCTTCGGCGCGCGCCTGGGCCGGTTCACGCACGCCACGCGCCGCCTCGCCTTTCCGCTGGGCCTGAACGCCGGCGCGCAGGGCACGCCGCGCATCGCCGCCATCGGCAACGCCGCGCAGACGCTGCACCCGGTCGCCGGCCAGGGCCTGAACCTGGGCCTGCGCGACGCCGCCGTGCTGGCGCGCCTGCTGGCGCAAGGCGCCAACCCCACCATGCTGGACCGCTTCAACCAGCAGCGCAAGGCCGACCGCGGCCTGACCGTGCAACTGACCGACACCATGGCCCGCGTGTTCGCCAACGACAGCCCCGCGCAGGCGCTGCTGGGCGCCTCGCTGGCCGCCATCGACCTCGTCGCCCCCGCGCGCGGCCTGCTGGCCGAGCTGATGATGTACGGCCGCCGATAAAAAAAGGGGTCAGGTTCGGTATTTTTTTAAAAAATACCGAACCTGACCCCTTTTTGTGGCCTCAGCTCGCTTACTCGACGGCTTTGACCATGTCTTCAA
This sequence comes from Pseudoduganella namucuonensis, assembly GCF_900116645.1. Taxonomy (GTDB): domain Bacteria; phylum Pseudomonadota; class Gammaproteobacteria; order Burkholderiales; family Burkholderiaceae_D; genus Rugamonas; species Rugamonas namucuonensis. The sequence continues at coordinate 57,506 of NZ_FPBO01000047.1, forward strand.
TGACCTTCTTCGCGTCGCCGAACACCATCATGGTGTTGGACTGGTAGAACAGGTCGTTGTCCAGGCCGGCGTAACCCGAGGCCATGGAGCGCTTGTTGACGATGATGCTCTTGGCCTTGTAGGCCTCGAGGATGGGCATGCCGGCGATCGGCGATTTCGGATCCTTGGCGGCGGGGTTGACCACGTCGTTGGCGCCCAGCACCAGCACCACGTCGGTCTGGCCGAACTCGCCGTTGATGTCCTCCATCTCGAACACCTGGTCGTACGGCACCTCGGCCTCGGCCAGCAACACGTTCATGTGGCCGGGCATGCGGCCCGCCACCGGGTGGATCGCGTACTTCACGGTCACGCCCTTGTGCGTCAGCTTCTCGACCAGCTCCTTCAGCGAGTGCTGGGCGCGCGCCACCGCCAGGCCGTAGCCCGGCACGATGATCACGGTTTCGGCGTTGGCCATGATGAAGGCCGCGTCGTC
>NZ_FPBO01000093.1 GCF_900116645.1 Pseudoduganella namucuonensis
CAATCTCGTCGAAAACAGCCGACCTGGGCACCCTCGCCACCTCTGCACCGAATCTCGCCAGGGCAGAGACTCACTGATGAAATATCCGGGCTAGGACCCCGCCATGGCCACCGTGCTGGTAATCGAAGACAACAAGGCGAACATGAAGCTGGTGTCGCTGCTGCTGCGCAAGGCGGCGCACCACGTGCTGTGCGCCGCCGACGCGGAACTGGGCCTGACGATGGCGCGCTCCGAGCTGCCGGACCTGATCCTGATGGACATCCAGCTGCCCGGCATGGACGGCCTGGCCGCCACCGCGCTGCTCAAGCAGGACCGCCGCACGGCCGCCATCCCCGTCATCGCGCTGACCGCGATGGCGATGAAGGAGGACCAGGAGAAGAGCCAGGTCGCCGGCTGCGACGCCTATCTGGTCAAGCCGCTTTGCTACCGGCAGCTGTACGCGGCGATCGACGCCCTTTTACCGAATGGAGCACCGATATGAGCCTGCACACCGCCCCCACCATCCTCATCGTCGACGACGAGGCGCAGAACCGGCGGCTGCTGGCCGTGCTGCTGCGCCCCGAGGGCTACCTGACCTACACCGCCGCCAGCGGCGAGGAGGCGCTGGCGGCCATCCGCGACTGCCCGCCCGACCTGATCCTGCTCGACATCATGATGCCCGGCATCGACGGCTACCAGGTGGCCAGCATCGTCAAGGCCAATCCGGCCACCGCCAACATCCCCATCATCATGGTCACCGCGCACACCGAGCGCGGCGCGCGCCTGGCCGGGCTGGACGCCGGCGCCGAGGAATTCCTGACCAAGCCGGTCGACCGCACCGAATTGTGGCTGCGGGTGCGCAACCTGCTGCGCCTGAAATCCTACGGCGACCTGCAGGACTACAGCTTCATCCTGGAGCAGCAGGTGCGCGCCCGCACCGCGGACCTGCAGCGCTTCCGCACCGCGATGGACGCCACCGCCGACGCCATCATGCTGGTCAGCCGCGACTCCATGCGCTACGTGGAGGTCAACGCCACCAGCTGCAAGATGCTGGGCTACACACGCGAGGAGATGCTCCAGCAGGGCCCGGCCGCACTGGGCGGCTGGACGCTGGATGAGCTGAAAAGCGTCTACGACGCCATCATCGCCGGCCAGGCCCACCCGGAACTGTGCGAGGCGGCGCTGACGCGCAAGGACGGCACGCCGCTGCAGGTGGAGGTGCACCGCCAGGCGATGCGCTCGGCCGGCGACTGGATCATCGTCAGCGTGGTGCGCGATATCAGCGAACGCAAGGAGGCCGAGCAAAAGCTGCAGCACCAGGCCCACCACGACCCGCTGACCGGCCTGCCCAACCGCACCCTGTTCTACCAGACCCTGGCCCACACCCTGGAGCACGCCGGTCCGCGCGGCTGGAAGGTCGCCGTCATGTTCATCGACGTCGACCATTTCAAGAACGTCAACGACACGCTGGGCCACGCCATCGGCGACGAACTGCTGGCGCAGTTCAGCCAGCGGCTGACGGCGTGCCTGCGCGCGCGCGACGTGGTCGGCCGCCTGGGCGGCGACGAGTTCGCGCTGATCCTGATGGTGCGCGACGACCACGAGGTGGTCGGCCACATCGCCGACAAGATCTGCGGCGCGCTGCGCGCGCCCTTCCACCTGCAGGGCTACGAGGTCACCGTCACGGCCAGCGTCGGCATCACCGTCTATCCCGACGACGCGGCCGACCCGGACCTGCTCATCAAGTACGCCGACACCGCCATGTACCAGGCCAAGCACGCCGGACGCGACACCTTCCGCTTCTTCACCGCGCAGATGAACACCGACGTGCTGCGGCGGCTGGAACTGGAAAGCGCGCTGCGCAAGGCCATCGACAACGGCGAGTTCGTGCTGCACTACCAGCCCAAGCAGCACATCGCCAGCGGCCAGGGCGCCGGCGTGGAGGCGCTGCTGCGCTGGGAGCGCCCCGGCCACGGGCTGGTGCCGCCGTCCGCCTTCATCCCGACGCTGGAGGAGACGGGGATGATCGTGCGGGTCGGCCAGTGGGTGATCGAACAGGCCTGCCGCCAGATCCAGGCCTGGCTGGACGGTCCGGTCGGCCCGATGCGGATCGCCGTCAACGTCGCCGGCCGCCAGTTCGTGGAGGGCGACCTGGAGGCGGACGTGCTGCGCGCGCTGGGCCAATACGCGGTGCCGCCGGGCTTGCTGGAACTGGAGCTGACCGAGACCTCGCTGATGCTCAACACCGAGCGCACCATCGCCTGCCTGCGCAACCTGCGCGACCGCGGCGTGCGCATCGCCATCGACGACTTCGGCACCGGCTACTCCAGCCTGGCCTACCTGCGCCGCTTCCCCATCGACAAGCTGAAGATCGACATCGCCTTCATCCGCGAGCTGACCAACAACCCAGACGACGCCGCCATCGTGCGCGCCATCATCAGCATGGCGCACAGCCTGAACCTGCTGGTGGTGGCCGAGGGCGTGGAGACGGCCGCGCAGCTGAGCTATTTGCGGCGCCACGATTGCGACGAGGCGCAGGGCTATTTCTACAGCCGGCCCCTGCCCCCGGAGGCGATCACCGGCTTTTTGCAGGAAAGCAGGCACGCCGGGCGCCCCGCCGACGCCGACGCGCCGGAACGCACCCTGCTCATCATCGACGACGATCCCTTCATGCGCGAGCTGCTGCTGACCCTGTTCGAGCACGAGGGCTACCGGCTGCTGTCGGCGCCGTCCGCCGAGCAGGCCTTCGACACGCTGGCCCATCACGACGTGCACGTCATCCTGTGCGACCAGCAAATGCCGCGGATGGAGGGCGTGGCCTTCTTCGACCGGGTCAAGACCATGTACCCGGACACCTTCCGCATCGTCTTGTCCGGCAAGTTCGAACTGGAGCCGATGATGGCGGCGGTCAACCGCGGCGCGATCGACCGCTTCTACACCAAGCCCTGGAACGACGCGCTGCTGCGGGAGTGCGTGCGCGAAGGCTTCCAGCGATGCCGGGCCGTGAGTGCCCTTTAACGCAGGTTGTAGAACGCGCCGCGGCCTGGGTAGGTCGCGGTGTTGCCCAGGTCTTCCTCGATGCGCAGCAGCTGGTTGTACTTGGCCATGCGGTCCGAACGGGACATGGAACCGGTCTTGATCTGCAGCGCGTTGGTGC
>NZ_FPBO01000030.1 GCF_900116645.1 Pseudoduganella namucuonensis
TTCAGTGAAGGCGGCATCGAGCTGGGCACGACCGGCGACTTCGTCGCGCACGCGGCGAAACACAGCCTGCCGGGGCCGAAGAACGTGGCGGTGTCGATGGCGATGCCGGAGCTGTCAGATCCGAAGGGAGAGGGCGCCCTGAACCTGGGCAGTCATCCCACCGCCGGGGGACGGGCATTCGGCGGCGCGCCTTACAAACTGTTCAAGGACGACGTCTTGCTGGAGCAAGGCCAGTTCGACGAAGAGGGCAACTTGGTTTTCACGCATGACCTTGAGGCGCAAGCGGCCTACAAGCTGGAACTGGCCAATGGCCAGCGCTACGCCATCGATCCGGACGAGCAGGTGGAGCAATCCAGAATCAGCGCGGCGATCGGTTTCCATGGCTACCAGAACGCCGGCGGATATTTGAACGACGACGCGATGTCCCTGGACGAGGACAGATTGGCCTGCAACCCCGCCGCGTGCGGCAAGAAGCGGGCGTCTTGAAGGAGAAAACATGGCCAGCATGAACGAGAACGCGGATCTCTACGACCTTTCGCTGTACTACAACCGCCACGCGGCGCCGTATCAATGCCTGGTGCTGCCATGGTGGGTACGTGCGCCCCACCCTGTGTATTCGCCACGCCATCGCTGCCAGATCGAACTGCTGAATTGCGGCCAGAAAGTGTTCGGGCGGATCGCCGAGGATATTCGCAAGGCCAAGCACAGCGTGGACATTATCACCTGGGGTTTTGATCCAGGCATGGTGCTGGAGCGCGACTCCACCGCCGAAGCGGGCCAGCGGTTTGGCGATTTGCTGAAGGAAGTCGCACTGTGCAGGGCGCCGGAGGTGCAGGTCAGGCTGCTGGTATGGCACGACGATCCCTTGTCGCAGATGAAAATGAAAAACATACCGGGCTATTATGGCCGGCGCTTCTCCGCCTATGGCTCCGGGGCCACCAGCTTTTACAGCGAACAGCACATGCGATACAACGCCGAGTGGTTCGAGCAAATATGCGCCGGCGAGATCCCCAACATCCGCTTTCATGTGCGTTCGGTTCCCGGCAGCGCGAGGGCTCCATGTCTGCGGGGCGAGTCGGTTCCGAAAGGCCTGATGGCCGACGTGAGCAAACTGTACGCGGCGCATCACCAGAAGATGATCCTCATCGACTACGAGCGGCCGCCGCTCGCGGTCGGCTATGTGATGGGCCACAATTCGACCACCGATTTCTGGGACACCGAGGAGCATGTGTTTCGCGATCCCAGGCGGGAACGCCTCTACTACAACGACCCCATCAGCACACACAAGGAGGCCTGGGAGCAGGGACCATCGCTCAACCCCTCGGCGCCGGGGTATAAACCCACGGAATACGAACTGGCTCAGAAGGAACGCGCGGTCAAGGCTTATCTGGACAAGCATAGCTTTGTCGCCAAACCCTATCAGGACGTCTCCTCCCGCTTGCGGGGGCCGGTGCTGGCGGACATCAACCATAACTTTTGCCAGGCTTGGGAAGAGTCGGAGCCTCCCAGCTCGATGTTTCTTGACGCATTCCGGATCGTGGCCAGAGTGCCGCTTATGCAGAAATTGAAGGATGCGACGAGCAAGGTGGCCGCCAAGATTTATGGCGATGCCGAGGAGCCGTTTATCCAGCGGCGCAAGGCGATTCCAGCGGAAAAATTCCAGGTGCCTGGTGGCCAGCACAGCGTCCAACTGCTGCGCACGCAGCCGATGCATGGCGAGAAGGCCATCAAGGAATGCTACGCGAATCTCACACGGCAAATGCATCACTACATGTTCATCCAGAACCAGTACGTGCAGTACGAAACCTGGGCGGAGCACTTGTGCGAATGTGTGGAACGGATGCGGGCCGGTGGATACAGGAAGCAGGTCTACGTCTTCATCTTGACTTCCACTCCCGAGATTAATGGCATGGATTTGCCGACCTACGATGTGGCCAGGACGATCGGACTAAGCGACGCCATGGTGCAGGAGCACAACGAGGCCCTGGCAAAAGAGCGCAAAGGCAAGGGGCCCAAGCCCATCTCTCCCAAAGATATGGCGAGGCGTGGCATCAATGTTGTTATGGGGTCTCTGTGGACATGCGCCGAGCCGCTGGCGAATGGCCGGCTGCGCCCGGACCAGTATGAGGAAATCTACATTCACGCCAAAGTCGCCATCGTCGATGATGCGGCGTTCACGATCGGTTCCGCCAACTTGAATTTGCGCAGTATGGCGTTGGACAGCGAACTAAACGTTCTGAGCGACGCGCGGGAGGTCGCTTATCAGCTTCGCTGCGACCTGTTTCGGCAGTGTACTGGTCAAGCTGGTCCACAGCAGTTTGCCGATATGGATGAAACATTCCGGGAATGGACAGCATTGACGGCCTCGAATTTCGCTCTTAAAAAGAAAAACGAACTGATTTCTTCCCAACTATTGTCTTTTTACGTCGACAGAAAACCTGGTTCTCCAGTGGTGTGAGATGGTTTCTAACCCTAAATGTTATTTTTTTGCGAGCGTTCTAGCTGCTGCGGTTATTGGTGGCGGCCATTTCTTTGATTTCTATATGGAGCGCAGATCTATGCATGCTATCCCACAGGGGCTAACCCGCTTCAACGTAACTGATCCTATCCCGCATTGTGGCCGCTGGAAGGAAAACATGCCCGCCACTCGTGATCCGGAAGTTTATCGCCTATATATTCAAGCGCGCAAGCTTTGGCGAAGCAAGATCGAATGGGAACTTAGCCGTACTGAAGCTCAGCAGATACTGGCTGATGTTGAACTGGCATCGAAAAAAGGTGATTGGGGTGCACGGGCGTTGCTGGCATATTTTTATCGAAGCGGCTTGGGGCCTCTCTCATCAAACAAGGTACTCGACCAGGACGCAGACAAGACAGTGGCTATTGCGCGCGAGGCTGCGGCCGCAGGTCAACCGTGGGGACTCTACGATTTGGGTGTCGCTCACGAGCATGGCTATGGTGGTGCTGCCAAAGACCTGGAAATCGCTTGGGCCTACTACTTGAAGGCCGCACGACTTGGCAGCCCGGATGCGCAACTGGCTTTGGCTGATGCCTACAGCGAAGCAGGCCGGTCGGATGCTGAGGATGCCATGGTGCAGTGTGCTTATCAGCAGGGGCATGGGGCTGCCGCATACAGGCTGGCGATTGATGCGAAGGTTCGAAAGCAATATCGCGAAGCGCTTGCGACGTACCAGGCTGGGATTACGTTTGGTGACAAAGACTGCGCCGATGCGCTTTTCCTGCTGTTCTCCAGAGGATATTGGACTGGCGCCTCATCAAAAGAAAGAGAGGCGCTGAGTGCGATAGGAATTGCAGCAGATCCAGAACGGAAGGCTAGGTATGACGCGATCAGCAACGCGCTTCAAATCAACCCCGATCTGAAGTTAGGTCGGCTGGATGAGTTCCTGCCGCTGCCTCCAGCGAAGCTTCCGGAATGGCGAGGTGTTTCCGATGTGGTTACGCCAGAATCGGACGGGCCGCCGACCTATTAATTAGCGGAGGACACACACATGCCTTTGAAAATCATCACAGTCGGCAATTGCTCCGACCATGGCGGTAAAGTCATCGGTGGCTCACCCATGCGTGGCATAGTCTGCTTCCCAGGAAGTCCTGTGACCTGATGAACCATATCAAGCGGAACGGTTGGTTGATAAAGGGCGGCCTCATGCTTGTCATGGGGATCGCCATCTTTTCTTTCATCGATTATCTGAGGGAGATGGCTATGCACCGCATGCCAGAAGGACTTCATGAATTCCGAGTGGCCGATCCAATTCCTGATTGCAGTCGCTGGAAGCAGCATATGCCTGCTACTCGCGATCGGGCTACGTATGATTTGTATATGCAAGCGCGCAAACTTTGGCGGAGCAAGATTGAATGGGAACTCACCCATTCTGAAGCTCGGAAGATATTGGATGATGTCGATCTGGCATCGAAAAGAGGTGATTGGGGCGCGCGTGCTTTGATGGCCTATTTTTATCGAACTGGACTAGGGCCTCTTTCGTCAAACAAGGTGCTCGACAAGAATGCAGACAAAGCAGTTGAGATCGCGCGTCAAGCTGCGGCTGCAGGTCAGCCGTGGGGATTTTACGATTTGGGTGTCGCGCACGAACATGGCTATGGCGGTGCGATATACGACCAGGATATCGCGTGGGCCTACTATTTGAAGGCGGCGCGGGTCGGCAGTCCCGATGCGCAGATGGCGCTGGCCGAGGCGTATCAGAATGCTGGTCGCTCAGACGCTCACGATGCGATGTGGCAATGCGCGTTTCAGCAAGGGCACGGCCCTGCCGCCTATAAGCTGGCTCTCCGCGCAGAGGTGAGGGGGAAGTACTGGGAATCACTTAATTTATACCAAGAGGGCGTGAGGTTTGGTAGCCGAATATGTGCCGATAATTTATATCTGATGTTCAACCCAGATGTGCGGATGGCAGAGAGAAAGGAGATATTCGAGGCCACGGGAATAACGACGGATCAGGAACGAGGCCGACGTTATCTAGCCATCAGCGAGGCTTTACAAGTTAACCCTGACTTGAGGCTAGATAGACTGAATGAGTTCCTGCCACTGCCACCAGCGAAGCTTCCGGAGTGGCGGGGCGTTTCCGATGTGATCACGCCCGAATCGGACGGGCCGCCGACCTATTGATTAGCGGAGGACATACATGCCTTTGAAAATCATCACAGTCGGCGACAGTACCGACCATGGCGGCAAGGTCGTCAGCGGATCGCCCACGCACGACATAGCCGGCCGCGCCATCGCCCGACTTGGCGACGAGGTCGCCTGTCCCCAGTTCTATCCCGGCGGGCGGCCCCACGGCGTCAACAAAATCATCACCGCGCACGCGACGCTGACCGCCGGCGGCATCCCCGTCGCCGTGCACGATTGCCGGACCGAATGCGGCTGCAAACTGATAGGCAGCGTCGGCGCGACGGTGGGATAGCCACCCCCGCGAAACAAAATGTAATTGTTTCCATCCGGACCAGAAGCGCATCCTAAGATTAGCCATCGGTTGTCAAAGCACGCACTTCTGGAGACCATGATGAGCTACAGCATACTTCCCAACTACGGCAGCCTGACCGCGCGCGAGATGGCGGACGCGTCGTACCTGCCGCTGCCGGCCTACACCCCCAGCAGCGGCAACGGCGCCGGTTACGACAACGCGGCGCTGTTCCGCGCCGACTACGCGGGCGCCGAGAACGACGCCGTGTTCAGCTGGACCGGCATCGCCGGCGCCGTCTATTCCATCACGTCCAGCAGCCACTTCGACCCGGCCGTCCTGCTGGTGTTCGACGCCTACGGCGACCCGATCGCCGAGGACGACCGCGGCGGCTGGGCCGGCGAGGACCATCTGACCTTCGTCGCGCCGTATTCCGGCACTTATTACGTGGACGCCTCCTGGGACCAGGGCGGCTTCTCCAGCCAGCAGCGGGTCAGCCTGCAGATCCTGGAGGACGTGAGCCCCGCCAACGTGCAGGTGATCAGTGGCACCTCGCGCGCCGATGACCTCGACGGCACGGCCGGCGCCGACGACATGTTCGGCTTCGGCGGCGACGATTCGCTCTTCGGCGGCCGCGGCGACGATTACCTCGACGGCGGTTCCGGCATCGACGAGGCCTTCTACAACGGCAGCCGCGCCGAATACACGGTGCACGCGGACGGCGACCGCTTCTGGGTCTACGACAACTACGGCACGGATGGCGACGACCTGCTGTCGGACATCGAGCGCATCGACTTCAAGGACGTGTCGCTCGCGCTGGACATCAACGGCGAGGGTGGCCAGGCCTACCGCCTGTACCAGGCCGCCTTCGACCGTGTGCCGGACAAGGTGGGACTGGGTTACTGGATCGCCCAACTGGACCAGGGCGCCAGCCTGCGCGAGGTGTCCGGCGCGTTCGTGGCATCGGACGAGTTCCGCGCGCTGTATGGCGCGCGCCCGACCAACCTGGCGATCGTCAACGAGTTCTACGAGAATGTGCTGAACCGCGCGCCCGACCAGGCTGGCCTGGACTACTGGGTGAACATCCTCGACACCCGGCAGGACACGGTCGCCGGCGTGTTGAGCTATTTCAGCGAGAGCCGCGAGAACTACGCCCAACTGGTCGGCGCCATGGTCAACGGTGTCGAATACCAGCCCTGGGCTTGATCGGGATTTGTATCGCGCCATATTTCTTGCCTTTGTTACAAAGCGCGTATTTCTTTTCGAAATGAAATACTAGAATGAATTCTTGCGGCTGGGAATGATCTCCCGCGCCGCCACGATGGCACGCGCCGGCGGCTTCGCGCTCCGGCCCCACGCTTTTCCAGTTTCGTCCTGTGTCCGCCGCGCGCTTCGCGCGCGCGGCACGCCGTCGTCCAGTTCCGGCAATTCCGTTTTTTCTACCGATCAGTGCTTAACCTCGGCAAGGAGTAATGCGATGAATTGGTCCAATTTACGTATCGGCGTGCGACTGGGCGGCTGCTTCGCCCTGGTGCTGGTGTTGATGACGGTGTTGATGGGAACGGCCGTGTGGCTGCTGGCGCGGTTGGGGAGCGCCACCGATTTCATGCTCAATGACGCCGTCGCGAAGGAGCGCCTGGTGGTCGAGTGGTACCACGCGACCCGCTTGAACAGCATGCGCACCCTGGTGGTGGCGCGCAGCGGCAATCCAGAGGAGCAAGAGCGCATCGAACGCGATATCAAGGCGACCAGCGCCACCATCAGCCAATTGCAAAAGCAGCTGGAATCAACGCTTCTCAGCGCCGCTGGCAAGGAACTGTACGCGGCGGTGTCATCGCGCCGGCAGGACTACGTGCAGGCGCGCGCCACCGTGTTCCGCGCCAGGCAGGATGGCAGGCTCGCCGAGATGAACCAGTTGATAGAAAGCCGGTTCGCACCCACGCTGGCCGCCTACCTCGCCAGCATCGATGCGTTGGCGCGGCATCAGCAGGACAGGGCGGCGGGCGTCGCGCGCGAGGTCGGGGCGCAAAACGCCGGTGGCCAGGCCTTTCTCGCCGGCGCCTGGCTGTTCGCCTTGCTGGCGGGGACCGCGGGCGCGGCGTGGACCACGCGCTCCATCACCCGCCCGCTGCGGCGCGCCATGGAGATCGCGCAGACCATCGCGAAGGGGGACCTGACGTCGCGGATCGTCGCGCCGTCGCGCGACGAGACCGGCCAGCTGATGGCGGCGCTGGCGGAGATGAACAACAGCCTGGTGCGCATCGTCGGCGAGGTGCGCGTCAGCTCCGACACCATCTCCGCCGCCTCGAAACAGATCGCGTCCGGGAACATGGATCTGGCGACGCGCACCGCCGAGCAATCGAGTTCGCTGGAGGAGGCGTCGGCCTCGCTGGAAGAGCTGGCGTCGGCTGTCAAGCACCATTTCGGCATCGCCAGGAACGCGCAGGACATCGCCCGCTCGTCGTCCGACATCGCCCTGCGGGGCGGTGCCGTGGTGGCCGAGGTCAGGGCCACGATGGCCACCATCAACGAATCGTCCAGGAAGATCGCCGACATTGTCGGGGTGATCGATGCCATCGCGTTCCAGACCAATATCCTGGCCTTGAACGCGGCGGTGGAGGCCGCGCGCGCCGGCGAGGAGGGGCGTGGTTTCGCCGTGGTGGCCTCGGAGGTGCGCAATCTCGCGCAGCGCTCGGCTGTCGCGGCCAGGGAGATCAAGGCGCTGATCGCCGATTCGGTCGCGCGGGTGGAGGCTGGCGGCCGGCTGGTCGACCAGGCCGGCGCGACGATGGACCAGATCGTCGACAGCACGGGCCATGTCAACCGCATCATGGGCGAGATCACGTTGGCCGGCGCCGAGGAAAGCTCGGGCATCGAGCAGATCAGCCAGGCCGTCATGGAACTGGACAGCACCACCCAGCAGAACGCGGCGCTGGTCGAGGAGGCCGCGGCCACGGCGGACGGGCTGCAGGAGCGGGCGACGCGGCTGGTGGCGCTGGTGGGGCAATTCGAGTTGGGCTCGGCGCGCCAGTCCGGCGCCGCCATTCCCCTGCCCCGCGCGGGCGCGGGCAGGAAAGCCATCGCCGCGCCGGCCGGCCAGTCGGACCAGGGATGGGCGCGCGTCGCCTGATCCGGCCCTTGAATGTCCTCCCCCGGCGGTCAGCTTTCGGCGTCCAGCTGGTCGATCTCGCGCTGCAGGCGGCGGGCGGAGTAGAGGTTGATCAGGAAGATGGACAGCAGCACGCCGGCGATCCCCAGGTTGGCCCCGAGGCCGCGGGCGAAGGGCGCGGAGGCGTCCAGGCTGGTTTCCACGCCCCAGCGGAACAGCGCCATGCCGGGAACGAAGGGCGCGATGTACCAGAGCCACACGGAGCGCAGCGCGTCGCGCTGGCGCACCAGTTGCGCGCGGTGGAAGTCGCGGCTGGGCAGGGCGGCGTCCGCGCTTGGCGGCGGGCCGCCGGACGTCCTGCGGTACAACTGGTGGATCACGACGAAGGTGGCGAGGATGATCAGCGCGCTGCCCAGCTGTATCAGCGGCTGCGGGTAGGTCCAGATGTAGCGCCCGAAGCAGTAGACCACGAAGACGGCGGCCAGCACCTCGATCAGGTTGCGCAGCCTGATCCCGCGCTGGAAACCGCTGGCGCGTTTTTTCAATTCCTCTTCGGTGAGAGGAGCGGTTGCCGCGGGCTGGGTTTTCCACAGCTGTTTCGGATCCTGGTCGTTCATGTCTTGCTCCCGATTTGTTTGGCCAGCAGGGCCTTGATGCGGTGCACCTTGGTGGCGACGTTGCGCGCCGAGATGCCGGTGATCTCGCCGATGCCGGCCGCGTCCAGGTCCTCCAGGTACAGCAGCATGACTTCGCGGTCCAGCGGCGCGAGGCGGTGGATCAGGGCGAGCAGGCGCTCCATGTCGAGGCGGCGTTCGGTGTTGGCGATGTCGGCCCGTTCGTCGGCGACGGCTTCGGCCTCGTCGAGGTCCAGACTGATGCGGTCGGCCGCGCGGAAGCTGCGCTGGATGTGGGTGACGCCGATGTTGTGGGCGACGCGGTAGACCCAAGTGCGCAGCGAGCACTGGTCCTTGAAGCTGGCGAAGCTTTGCCACAGGGCGACGTGGATTTCCTGCAGCAGTTCCCGGCGCTTGGCGGCGTCGCGTTCGTAGCCCATGGCGAAGCGGGCGATGTCCGGGCCGTGGCTGGCGATGGCTTGCCGGTAGCGGCTGTCCTGGCCGGCGGCGGCGGCGGAGGGCGGGCGTGCTGTCATGGTGTGGTGTGTAAGAGCTGTTCTTAGCAAGGTAGTCACTCGCCGGACGGGTTTCTTACAGCGGCGGCGTTTTTTTCGCCAAACCCAAGCGCAAAGGCCGGGGTCAGACCCGCCGGGTCTGACCCCGGGGGGAGGTCCCGGGTTTATTTGCTCAGCATGCGCATGGCCCGCTCCAGGCCTTCTATCGTCAGCGGGAACATGCGGTTGTTCATGATCTGACGGATCACGGCGATCGATTGCCGGTATTGCCACAGGCCTTCCGGTTCCGGATTGAGCCAGATGAACTTGGGGAAGGCGTGCGTGAAGCGCGCCAGCCATTCGGCGCCGGCCTCCTCGTTGTTGTACTCGACCGAGCCGCCCGGTTGCAGGATCTCGTAGGGGCTCATGGTGGCGTCGCCCACGAAGATCACCTTGGTGTCCGGCGTGTACTTGCGCAGCACGTCCCAGGTGGGGAAGCGTTCGGCGTTGCGGCGGCGGTTGTTCTTCCACAGGTAGTCGTAGACGCAGTTGTGGAAGTAGAAGAACTCCATGTTCTTGAATTCCGTCTTCGACGCCGAGAACAGCTCCTCGGTGCGCTCGATGTGGTCGTCCATGGTGCCGCCCACGTCCAGCAGCATCAGCACCTTGATGTTGTTCTTGCGCTCGGGCTGCATCTTGATGTCGAGGAAGCCGGCGTTGTTGGCGGTGGCGCGGATGGTCTGGTCCAGCGCCAGTTCGTCCTCGTGGCCCTCGCGCGCGAACTTGCGCAGGCGCCGCAGCGCGACCTTGATGTTGCGCGTGCCCAGTTCGCGCTCGGAGTCGTAGTCCTTGTAGGCGCGCGCCTCCCACACCTTGACCGCGGTGCGGTTGCCGCCCTTGCCGCCGATGCGGATGCCTTCCGGATTGGTGCCGCCGTTGCCGAACGGGGAGGTGCCGCCCGTGCCTATCCATTTGCTGCCGCCCTCGTGGCGCTCCTTCTGTTCCTTCAGCAGCTCGTTGAGGCGGTCCATCAGCTTGTCGTAGCCGAACTTCTCCAGCGCGGCCTTCTGCTCGTCGGACAGTTCGCGTTCCATGCGCTTGATCAGCCAGTCCAGCGGGATGGCGCTGTTGGTCTCGAAGGCGCCGTTGATGCCCTTGAAGTACTGGGCGAAGGCGCGGTCGAACTTGTCGAAGTGGGCCTCGTCCTTCACCAGCGTCAGGCGGGACAGGTAGTAGAAGTCGTCCATCGAGGAGTCGATGACGTTTTTTTGCATCGCCTCCAGCAGGGTCAGGAACTCCTTGATGGAGACGGGGATCTTCGCGTCTTTCAGCGTGAAGAAGAAATCGATCAGCATGATCAGTCCCTGCTTAACTTGTAGCGCAGATGCGCGCGCACCTCGGGCCATTCGCCGCGCGCGATGCTGTACATGACGGTGTCGCGCACGGTGCCGTCGCGCCGCGGCGCGTGGTGGCGCAGCACGCCATCCTTTTTCGCGCCCAGACGCTCGATGGCGGCCTGCGAGGTGTGGTTGTAGTTATCGGTGCGGAAGCCCACCAGCGCGCAGCCCAGCGTGTCGAAGGCGTGCGACAGCAGCATCAGCTTGCAGCTGGTGTTGACGTAGGTGCGCTGGCGGCTGCGCGCGTACCAGGTGTAGCCGATTTCGAGGCGGTCGATGGCGGGCACGATATCGTGGTAGCTGGTGGTGCCGATCACGGCGCCGGCGCCGTTGCCAACACCTGCGTCGATCACGGCGAAGGCCAGCCGGCCCGGTCGCATCGCGAGCGCGGTGGCGATGTAGTCCTCCACGTCGGCCGGTTCCGGCACGGACGTGATGCGCAGCCTCCATAGTTCGCCGTCCCTGGCGGCCGCGCGCAGGCCCTCGGCGTGGCGCGGCTCCAGCGGTTCCAGCCGCACGCCGTCCAGTTCCAGCGTGATCGCTTTGACCTCGTCCATCAGCGGTTGGTCCGGTTCATGAACACCAGGCGCTCGAACAGGTGCACGTCCTGCTCGTTCTTCAGCAGCGCGCCGTGCAGCGGCGGCACGACGGCCTTGGCGTCCTTGCTGCGCAGCGCCTCGGGCGGGATGTCCTCGGCCAGCAGCAGCTTGAGCCAGTCCAGGAATTCGGAGGTGGACGGCTTCTTCTTCAGGCCCGGGACGTCGCGCACCTCGTAGAAGGTCTGCAGCGCCTGGGCCAGCAGCTCCTGCTTCAAGGTCGGATAGTGGACCTTGACGATGGCCTCCATCGTGTCCTTGTCCGGGAACTTGATGTAGTGGAAGAAGCAGCGGCGCAGGAAGGCGTCCGGCAGTTCCTTCTCGTTGTTGGAGGTGATGATGACCAGCGGGCGGTGCTTGGCCTGCACCATCTCGCGCGTCTCGTACACGTAGAACTCCATGCGGTCCAGCTCGCGCAGCAGGTCGTTCGGGAACTCGATGTCGGCCTTGTCGATCTCGTCGATCAGCAGCACCACCGGTTCCGGCGCCGTGAAGGCCTGCCACAGCACGCCCTTGACGATGTAGTTGTGGATGTCGCGCACGCGCTCGTCGCCCAGCTGGGAATCGCGCAGGCGCGACACGGCGTCGTATTCGTACAGGCCCTGCTGCGCCTTGGTGGTGGACTTGATGTGCCACTGCATCAGCGGCATGTCCAGCGCGGCGGCCACTTCCTCGGCCAGCATGGTCTTGCCGGTGCCCGGTTCGCCCTTGATCAGCAGGGGGCGTTGCAGGGTGAGCGCCGCGTTGACGGCGAGTTTCAGGTCGCCGGTGGCGACGTAGTTGTCGGAGCCCTCGAAACGCTGGCCCTGGCCCTTGTTAGCATGCATACGTGATATCTCATAATGGGAAACGATCCCTTGAGTATATGCCAGAACGCTATACCACACTGCGGGCGGATGATGTGGACTCGCCCCCTGTAAACGTTTAGAATCGCGAGTTGGTAGCGTAAAAGTCAACTTTTATGCCCTCGCGGTATCACATTTTACTGACGCTCGTTAACCTCGCCATCACCATGAAAAAAATCTACGCAGTTCTCGCGCTTGCCGGCATCGCCAACGTGGCCGCGGCAGCGGACATCGTTGGAGACGCCAAGGCGGCTCCAGCCAAGATCGAAATGTGTATCGGTTGCCACGGCATTCCAGGCTACAAAGCAACGTTCCCTGAGGTGTTCCAGGTGCCCATGATCGGCGGCCAGTCGGCGAAGTACATCGAGAACGCGTTGAAGGGCTATCAGAAGGGCGAGCGCAAGCACCCGTCGATGAAGGGCATCGCCGTCAGCCTGTCGGACCAGGACATCGCCGACATCGCCGCTTACTACTCGCAGCAAACCAAAACCGCGCAGAAATGAGGCACCGAAACATGAATAACAAGGTAAACAAGCTGATCGTCGCTCTGTTCTGCTCCGCCGTCTCGTTCGGCGCCTCCGCCGGCGGCAATGTGGACGCGGGCAAGGCCCTGGCCGAGAAATACAGCTGCGCCGCCTGCCACGGCAAGGACTACAATTCGCCGATCGACCCGAGCTATCCGAAGCTGGCCGGCCAGCACAAGGACTACCTGCAGCACGCGCTGACCGCCTACAAGCGCGGCGACGCCGCCAACGGCCGCAGCAACGCCATCATGACCGGCCAGGTCAAGCCGCTGACCAACCAGGACATCAAGGACCTGGCGGCCTACCTGCACAGCCTGCCGGGCACCATGGCGGTCCATCGCTGATCGCCGCCGCCGCAAGGAAAAAAGCCACGCATCGCGTGGCTTTTTTTTACCCCAACCTGAAGCGAAGGCTGGGGACAGACCCGCGGGTCTGTCCCCGGATTCCGCCTTTGGTTTAGCGGATCCGGCGCTTGACGGCCTCGACGTAGGCGTCGCCGTCCAGCGGCAGGCCGTTGCGCTGGGCGTTCCAGATCATCTCGCCCAGGCATTCCATGATCTGGTGCTGCGCCTCGTGCGCGGAGTCGAGCCTCAAGGTCAGCGCGGTGGCCGCCTCGCGGATGCCGGGCGGCTGGTCGATCGAGATCTGCTCGTCGATCGACAGGTGCATGGACAGGTGCAGGAAGGGGTTGGTCTGGCCGCCGTCGACCGGAAATTCGCGCGCCAGCGCGGCCTCCTCGTCGGCCAGCACGTCCTCGTACTCGGGGTGGTGGCGGATCCAGTCGCCGGCCATGGTTTCGAGCGGGGTCAGCACTTCGCGGGCGCGCTGCTTGCGGAACACGCCGCAAAAGAAGCGGCGCACGTCGTCGGAGGAGGGATTGAACATGGGTTGCTGGCCGGACCGGGGAAACAATCCGCCATTGTACCGCGCATGAAAAACGGACGCCGCGGCGTCCGTTTTCGCTCACTCCTTGCCGGCCTCCGCGATCCCGGGCGGATCGCAGTCGCACGGCGCCTCGCCGCTGGCCGCCACCAGTTCCGGCCGGGTGGCGGCCGTGGCGCCGCTTGCCTTTCCGGCACTGTTGCCGTTCTGGCCATTGATGCCGCGCGGCGCGTGCGGCTGGCGCAGGTAGCGCGAGGTGTGGTGCCGGTGCCCGTTGCCGTGCGCCGGCCACGTCAGGAAGCGCGACAATTCCTGCAGCGCGCGCTGGTAGACGTCGCGCTTGAACTCGATCACCACGTCCAGCGGCACCCAGTACTCGTGCCAGCGCCAGGCGTCGAACTCCGGGTGGTCCGTCAGGCGCAGGTTGACGTCGTTGTCGCGCGCGCACATGCGCAACAGGAACCAGATCTGCTTCTGGCCACGGTAATGGCCGCGGATTTCCCGCTTGATGAAGTGGTCCGGCACCTCGTAGCGCAGCCAGTCCCGCGTGCGGCCGATGATCTTGACGTGCTCCGCCCGCAATCCTATTTCCTCTTCCAACTCCCGGTACATTGCTTGTTCTGGCGTCTCTCCATACTTGATCCCGCCTTGCGGGAATTGCCACGAGTGCTCGCGCACCCTTTTGCCCCACCACACCTCGTTATGGGCGTTGAGCAGGATGATGCCGACGTTGGGCCGAAACCCTTCACGGTCGAGCATAGTGCACCTCAAACTTTCTGCCGCCGTGCGCCCTTCTTATATTTTTGCCCACAAACATGCGTGCCGATCCAGCTTTCCGGGTACGAAAGCCGTCGGCAAGCCATCTAATGAACGCATTTGTATAAAGTTTGGACGCATCAGCCAGCTAATCCTTTAAAATTAGGTTGATTATAACTCTCTCTTTTTAAAAAAGAATTCACCGTATGCGTGCCTCCCGATTTTTTATTTCAACTCTCAAAGAAGCACCGTCCGACGCCGAGATCGTCAGCCACCAGCTGATGATGCGCGCGGGCATGATCAAGCGGCTCGGCTCGGGGATCTACACCTACATGCCGATGGGCTTGAAAGTGATCCGCAAGGTCGAGGCCATCGTGCGCGAGGAAATGAACAACGCCGCCGCCATCGAGCTGCTGATGCCGCTGGTGCAGCCGGCCGAGCTGTGGCAGGAGACCGGCCGCTGGGACAAGATGGGGCCGGAGCTGATGCGCGTGAAGGACCGTCACGGCCGCGAGTTCGCGATCCAGCCGACGTCCGAGGAGGTGATCACCGATGTCGTGCGTTCGGAAATTAAGTCCTACAAGCAGCTTCCGTTGAATTTTTACCACATCCAGACCAAGTTCCGCGACGAGCGCCGTCCCCGCTTCGGCCTGATGCGCGGCCGCGAGTTCACCATGAAGGACGCCTATTCCTTCGACCGCGACCTGGCCGGCATGCAGCAATCGTACAAGGTGATGTTCGACGCCTACACCCGCATCTTCACGCGCTTTGGCCTGAAGTTCCGCGCGGTGGCGGCCGACAACGGCGCCATCGGCGGCACCGGCTCGCACGAGTTCCACGTGATCGCCAGCACCGGCGAGGACGCGCTGGTCTACTGCCCGGACTCGGACTTCGCCGCCAACATGGAGGCGGCCGAGGCGGTCGCCACCGGTGAGCGTCCGGCCGCGTCGGCCGCGCTGGTCAAGACCTCCACGCCGAAGGCGCAGAAATGCGAGGACGTCGCGGCGCTGCTGAAGATCGACCTGAAGCAGACCCTCAAGACCTTGGCGCTGACCGTCGAGAAGGATGGGGGCGGGAAGGAATACTTCATGCTGCTGTTGCGCGGCGACCATGAGCTCAACGAGATCAAGGTGGGCAAGGTGGCCGGCCTGGCCAACCACCGCTTCTCGACCGAGGCGGAAATTCTGGAAGTGTACGGCTGCGTGCCCGGCTACCTGGGCCCGATCGGCACCAAGGCGCCGGTCACCGTGGTGGCCGACCGCACCGTCGCGCTGATGGCGGACTTCGTCACCGGCGCCAACGAGGCGGACTACCACTACACCGGCGCCAACTGGGGCCGCGACGTGGCCGAGCCGGCCATCGTGGCCGACCTGCGCAACGTGGTCGAGGGCGACCCGTCGCCGGACGGCAAGGGCGTGCTGGCGATCGAGCGCGGCATCGAGGTGGGCCACGTGTTCCAGCTGGGCACCGCCTACTCGGAGGCCATGAAGGCCACCTTCCTGGACGAGAACGGCAAGGCCGCGCCGCTGCAGATGGGCTGCTACGGCATCGGCGTGACCCGCATCCTGGGCGCCGCCATCGAGCAGAACTTCGACGACAAGGGCATCATCTGGCCGGCGTCGCTGGCGCCGTTCGAGCTGGTGCTGTGCCCGATGGGCTACGACCGCAGCGAGCTGGTCAAGGAAGCCACGGACAAGCTGTACGCCGAGGCGCAAGCGGCCGGCGTCGACGTCATCGTCGACGACCGCGGCCTGCGTCCGGGCGCCATGTTCGCCGACTGGGAACTGATTGGCGTGCCGCACCGCGTCGTCATCGGCGAGCGCGGCTTGAAGGAAGGCAACCTGGAATACCAGGGCCGCCGCGACACCGAGGCGACCGCCGTGCCGGTGGCCGACACCATCAACTTCGTCAAGGCTAAAGTGCAGCGGTGAACCGTCGACAACACCAGCGGAGTGGCGCCGAGCGGCGCCGGTTCTGGGCGCGCCCCCTGCGCTGGTGGCATGTGCTGGCCTTCGCCGGCGGCGTGCTGTCGGCGCCGTTCGGCTTCGCCGGCAACCAGCAGGAGGAGGCGCTGGCCGATTCGGTGCGGCTGGCGCTGTCGAACGCCATCATGGACGCCCGTCCGCCCAAGCCGGCCTTCACCAGCCTGGCCGACCGCCAGCGCTACGAGCAGTGGCTGGCGCAGATGTCCGAGCGCCTCAGGCGCAAGCTGCCGGACGAGCAGATGCGCACCGAATTCCTCGAAACCGCGTGGTACGAGGCGCGCCGCGCCGGACTCGATCCGGGCCTGGTGCTGGGCCTGATCCAGGTGGAGTCGGCCTACCGCAAGTACGCCGTGTCCGTCGTCGGCGCGCGCGGCTACATGCAGGTCATGCCGTTCTGGACCAACGTGATCGGCGACAGCGACCGCCGCAAACTCTTCAACATGCAGACCAACCTGCGCTACGGCTGCGCCATCCTGCGCATGTACCTGGACATGGAGCGCGGCAACCTGTTCCTCGCGCTGGGCCGCTACAACGGCTCGCGCGGCAAGCCGGACTACCCGAACGCGGTGCTGGCGGCGTGGAACAAGTGGAAGCATTCCCCCTCGTTTTAGCGCTGTATTCCGCGCCCCGGATTTCAGCTAAGATGACAGCCTTTGCGACACAAGGGCCCCACATGAAACACAAGGTATGGTCGGCGGGTTCCGCCGCGATGGCCGCCGCGCTGACGGCCGGCTTGCTGGCCGGCTGCGCGGGCCCCGGCGCCAACAAGGGCGGGCCCGCGCCCGCCGCGCCGGTGCCGCCGTCCATGGCCGGCGAAGAGCAATCGCTCAGGCACATCATCCTGCTGGTCGGCGACGGCATGGGCTTCAACACGCTGACCGCCGCGCGCACCTACGCCGTCGGCGAGGACGGCGACCTCACGCTCGACACGCTGCCCGAATCGGCCTACGTCAAAACCTATTCCAGGGACATGCAGGTGACGGACACCGCCGCCGCGATGTCCGCCTACATGACGGGCGTGAAGACCAACAACGGCCAGCTCTCGATCGGCGGCTGCGGCACCGCCGCGCCGCACACGCCGGCCACCTTGCTGGAGACGGCGCGCAAACGCGGCTGGTCGGCGGGCGTCGTGAACGCGGCCAGCGTGACCGATCCATTGACGGCGGCCGGCTACGCGCACGCCTGCCAGGCCGCGCGCGGCGACGACATCGCCGCAGCGCTGGTGCCCGGCGGCGCCGGCTACAACGAGCAGCTGACCGGCGGCCTGGACGTGGTGCTGGGCGGCGGCGCCCAGCATTTCCACAAGCGCGCCGACGGCCGCGACCTGCTGGCCGAGCTGCGCGCGCAAGGCTACACGTCGGTGGCCGACGCGGCCGCGCTGCAGGCGCTGCGGCCCGCCGCCGCGCAGCGCGTGGTGGGCGTGTTCGGCGCCGGCAAGCAGCCCACGCTGCCGCAGATGACGGCGAGCGCCATCGACGTGCTGGCCGCGCGGGGCGCGGGCTTCCTGCTGGTGGTGGGCAACGGCCAGATCGGCCAGGCGCAGCGTTCGTCGACGGCGCGCCGCGCGCTCGATGAAACCGTGGCGCTGGACGCCGCGCTGAAAACCGCCATCGCCAAGATGCAGGCCATCGACCCCGGCCTGAAACGCACGCTGATCGTGATGACGGCCACCAGCGACAGCACGCTGATCCTGAACGGCTACTCCATCCGCACCGGCAAGACCACGCCCACGCAGCCGGGCGTGCTGGGGCTGGTGCGCAAGTACACCAACGGCGCCTACTACAAGGACCTGGACGACGTGCCCTACACCATCATCGGCTACGGCAACGGCACGCACCGGGTGCAGGGCAGCCGCGCCGGCGGGCAGGTGCTGAGCGACGCCATCGTGACGGAGGCCGAATACCGGCAAGAGGCCACGGTGCGCATGGCGCCGGGCGCCACCACCAACGGCGGCACCGACGTCTACCTGGGCGCCATCGGCGCGCGCGCGGCGGACTTCCGCGGCACGCTGGAGAACACGCAGGTGCACACGATGATCAAAACCGCGGCCG
Organism: Pseudoduganella namucuonensis; assembly: GCF_900116645.1. Lineage (GTDB taxonomy): Bacteria > Pseudomonadota > Gammaproteobacteria > Burkholderiales > Burkholderiaceae_D > Rugamonas > Rugamonas namucuonensis. Next base: position 18,185 of record NZ_FPBO01000030.1, read on the forward strand.
GCTGGTGAGGCGCAGGAACCCACACATGAAGAAAATCGCATCCATCACCGGCCTGCTGCTGGCCTCCGCGTCCCTGCACGCCGCCGCCGCCGGCGAGGCGAAAAACGTCATCTTCTTCCTCGGCGACGGCATGGGGCCGACCATCATCACGGCCGCGCGCATCCACCAGTACAAGGAGGAGGGCCTGCTCAAGTTCGAGCGGCTGGACCGCGTGGCGCGCGTCAAGACATATTCGCAGGACGCGCAGACCACCGACAGCGCGCCGTCCATGGGCTCCTACATGACGGGCGTGAAGATCCAGAACGAGGTGATCTCCATGTCGTCCGACACCAAGGCCAGCGCGCCGAAGAAGGACGCGCACGGCAACAACACGGTGGACACCTGCGCCCCCGCCAACGGCAAGCCCGCCGTGACGATACTGGAACTGGCCAAGGCGCGCGGCAAGGCCGTGGGCGCGGTCACCACCACCGAGGCGACCCACGCCACGCCGGCCTCCACCTACGCGCACAGCTGCCACCGCGACAGCGGCTACGCCATCGCCGCGCAGGCGGTGCCGGGCGGCGCCGGCTACAACGCGGCGCTGGGCGACGGGCTCGACGTGCTGATGGGCGGCGGCCGCCACCACTTCACGCCGTACGACGCGCAGGCCAATCCGCGCGGCCGCGCGGACGGGCGCGACCTGCTGGCCGAACTCGCCGCGCGCGGCTACCTGGTGGCCACCGACAAGGCGCGGATGGCCGAGGCGCGCCCGGGCCGCAAGTTCGTCGGCCTGTACGCGAGGCAGGGCCACCTGGCGTACGAGAACGAGCGCGCCGCCGCGAAGGCGGGCTCGGAGGCGGCGGGGCAGCCCAGCCTGTCGGAGATGACGTCCAAGGCCATCGACCTGCTGTCGGCCAAGCGCGAAGGCTTCTTCCTGATGGTGGAGGGCGGCAAGATCGACCACGCGCTGCACGACTCGCAGGCGAAGAACGCCGTGGTGGACTTGGTGGCGTTCGACGACGCGATCCAGACCGCGATCGACCGCATGCAGAAGCTGGACCCGGGCCTGCGCGAGACGCTGATCGTCGTCACGGCGGACCACGACCACACGCTGGCCTTCAACGGCAACGCGCGCCGCGGCAATCCTATCCTGGACATCGTGCGCGACGCCGCCGGCGCGCCGGCGCGCGACGCGGACGGCCGCAGCTACACGGCGCTCAACTTCGGCAACGGCCCGAACCGCCCGAACGAGCGCGCGGAGCTAAGCAGCGAAAAGGTGCTGGCGGACGGCTACCACCAGGAGACCGGCGTGCGCCTGAACGGCGAGACGCACGGCGGCGGCGACGTCAAGCTGTACGCGGTGGGCGCGGGCGCGCGGGACTTCAAGGGGACGATGGAGAACACCAGGGTGTTCGACCTGATGAAGGCGGCTTTCGGCTTCTAGCCTAAACCGCGGACAGACCCTCCGCGCCACGCATCGTCGCAAGTTCATGGGACAGTGAACGCGGGTCTGTCCCCTATGCCGCGACGTCGGTTTTGCTTGGGCGAAAAAAAGGCCCCGGCCGCTCGGCGCGACGGGGGCTTGGCGCGTTGCGCAACGCGCGTTCTTCAGGACAGGTGGTCGGAGATCAGCTTGGTCATCTCGAACATCGAGACCTGCGCCTTGCCGCCGAATACGGCTTTCAGCTTGTCGTCTGCGTTGATCATGCGGCGGTTGGCCGCGTCTTGCAGATTGTGCTTCTTGATGTAGTCCCACACTTTCTTCGTCACTTCGGTGCGTGGCAGCGGATTGGCGCCGACCACGGGAGCCAGCGAGGCCGATGGCTTCATCTCTTTCATGAACGCTGCGTTGGGCTTGCGTGGCGCGGCGGCCTTTTTTGCCGCAGCCGCCGGCTTTGCCGCTGGTGCCGCCTTCGCAGCCGGTTTTGCCGCTGCTGCTTTCTTTGCTGGTGCTGCTGGGGTTTTCTTGGCTGTTGCCATATTCGAGCCTCCTTAACGAACACAGGGAAAAGTTGCGCAATTCAATCGCACGGCTAATATTGGTGGGGATTTGCCCACGATGCAAGTGTTTTTCGTGTTTTTTCTCGGAAACGACACGTAAAGCCCGCCATTGCTGGGCCGCTGGCCCGCGGCGGGCGAAAAAAAGCCGGCGCGCGGCCGGCTCCCATAGGCAAAACCCGTATCAGCGCAGGCCCGGCATCATGCCCTTCATCGAGCGCATCATCTTCATCATGCCGCCGCCGGACAGCTTTTTCATCATGGTCTGCATCTGCTCGAACTGGTTCAGCATGCGGTTCACCTCCTGCACCTGCACGCCGGCGCCGGCCGCGATGCGGCGCTTGCGGGTGGCCTTGATCAGCTCCGGCTTGGCGCGTTCGGCCGGCGTCATCGAGTCGATGATGCCGACCATGCGGCGCACCTGCTTGTCCGCCTGGTCCATGTTGGCGCCGCCGGCGGCCTGCTGGAACTGGGCCGGCAGCTTGTCCACCAGGCCGGCCATGCCGCCCATCTTCTTCATCTGGCCCAACTGCGACTTGAAGTCGTTCATGTCGAACTTGCCGCCGGACTTGACCTTGGCCGCCAGGTCGGCCGCCGCCTTCTGGTCCACGCCCTTGCGCGCCTCCTCCACCAGCGCCAGGATGTCGCCCATGCCCAGCACGCGGTTGGCCATGCGGGCCGGGTCGAAGGCCTCCAGGCCGTCCAGCTTCTCGGACACGCCGGCGAACTTGATCGGCTTGCCCGTCACGTGGCGCACCGACAGCGCGGCGCCGCCGCGCGAGTCGCCATCGAGCTTGGTGAGCACGATGCCGGTCAGCGGCAGCGCGTCGTTGAAGGCCTTGGCGGTGTTGATGGCGTCCTGGCCCAGCATGGCGTCGACCACGAACAGCGTCTCGATCGGCTTCACGGCCGCGTGCACGGCGGCGATCTCGCGCATCATCTCCTCGTCGATGCCGAGGCGGCCGGCGGTGTCGATGATCAGCACGTCGTGGTAGTGCTTCCTGGCCCAGTCCAGCGCGGCCAGCGCGATGTCGACCGGCTTGTCCTGCGCGGTGGAGGGGAAGAAGTCGGCGCCGACCTGGCCGGTCACCGATTGCAGCTGGGCGATCGCGGCGGGACGGTACACGTCGGCCGAGACGGTCAGCACCTTCTTCTTCTTTTCCTCCTTGAGGTACTTGGCCAGCTTGCCGACGGTGGTGGTCTTGCCCACGCCCTGCAGGCCGGCCATCAGGATGATGGCGGGCGGCTGCTGCGCGAAGCTCAGTTGCGCGGCCTCGGGACCGAGGTCCGCGCCCATCAGCGAGGCCAGCTCGCGCTGCACCACGCCGACCAGCGCCTGGCCCGGCGACAGCGACGAGAGCACCTCCTCGCCCAGCGACTTTTCCTTGACCTTGGCGATGAACTCGCGCACGGCGGGCAGGGCGACGTCGGCCTCGAGCAGCGCCATGCGCACCTCGCGCAGCATCTCGGCGGTGTTGGCCTCGGTCAGGCGCGCCTCGCCGCGCATGGTCTTGACGACCTTGGCGAGGCGTTGAGTCAGATTGTCTAGCATGTTCTACCTACTATATATATAGATGGATGCGGTGGCCGCGGCCGGAACGAAAGCGCCATTCCAGGATGGATGCGGTGGCCCCGGCCGGGACGAAACCGCCATTCTACCTTAGTGCGGCGGCGCCAGTTTCGGCATCCGCGTTCCCGGTTTCCCCACTGTTCTTGCTTTTTGTCTACAGTCGCCTCCCGCGATCTGGGCACAATCCGGCTTGGCGCAAGGCATTCATCGATAACCGGGGAGGCGGCATGGGACTGATAGCGATCGGCAAGGCACTGGCGGTGGCGGCATGGGTGGCGGGGGTGGCGGCGGCGGCGCCGGCCCGGGCGCAGGAGGTGGTAAGGCTGGGCAATCTGAAGTTCGCGCATTTCGGCGCGGTGTCCTATATGAAGGAGCTGGGGCCGAAATGCGGCATCCGGGTCGAGGAGCACATGTTCGCCAAGGGCCTGGACGTGATGCAGGCGATGATCGCCGGCGAACTGGACGCCGGCGCCACCGCGTCGGAGGCGGCCATCTCCGGCCGCGCGGGCGGCGCGCCGATCTATGTGGTGGCCGGCTTCGCCAAGGGCGGCGCGCGCCTGGTGGGCCGCGCCGACCTGAAAATGACGGCGGTGCGGGACTTGCGGGGCAAGCGGGTGGGCGTCACGCGCGGCGCCATCCAGGAGGTGCTGCTGCTGGCCGAGCTGCAGCGCGCCGGCTTGACGGCGTCCGACCAGCCGGGCAAGGACGTGCAACTGGTGTTCCTGGCGTACGCCGACCTGAACCAGGCGCTGCTGGGCAAGAACATCGACGCCATGATGCAGTCCGAGCCGCAGTCGTCGCAGGCGCTGAACAAGGGCTTCGGCAACGAGATCGTCAAGCCCTACGGCACGCCGATCGGCGAGCCGGTGCGCACCATGGTGATGACCGAGCGCTTCTACAAGGACAAGCCGGCGCTGGCCGCGAAGTTCATGCGCTGCTTCGTCGAGGCCACCCGGACCTTCATCGAGCAGCCCGCCACGGCCGAGAAGTACGTGCGCGAGGTGGTGTTCAAGGGCCAGATCAGCGGCGACGACTTCCGCGACGCGATCGGCAACGCGCCGTATTCCTACGACATCACGCCGGAGCACATCCAGGTCACCACCGACGTCATGGTCAGGACCGGCGTGGGGCGCATGGCCAGGCCGCCGGTGGCCAGCGACTGGGTCAAGACCGACCTGCTGCTGGCGGCCAAGAAAAGCCTGAACGTCAAATAGGGGGCGGCCATGGCGAACATCGAATGGCGTGAAATCGGCGTGGGCATGGTGGCGCCGGCGCTCGTCGTCGCCTGCTGGCAGGCGGTGGCGATGCTGGGCTGGGTCAACCCGCAGGTGCTGCCGGCGCCGCTGGCGGTGGTGGAGAAGTGGTTCGGCTACCTGCTGCCGACGCAGGCCTACGCCGGCGGCGGCTGGCTGGCGTGGGCGCTGTCGGGGGAGTTGATACACGACGCGCTGGGCAGCTTGTACCGCGTCGGCCTCGGCTTCGCCATCGGCGCCGGGCTGGCGCTGCCGCTGGGGCTGGCGATGGGCGCCAGCCCGCGCGCGTACGCCTGGATGAATCCGCTGGTGCAGCTGCTGCGGCCGATTCCGCCCATCGCCTACATCCCGCTGTCCATCCTGTGGTTCGGCCTGGGCGATCCGCCGGCCGTGTTCCTGATCGCGCTGGGCGCCTTCTTCCCGGTGTTGATGAACACCATCGCCGGCGTGCGCCAGCTGGACGGCATCTACATCCGGGCGGCGCGCAACCTGGGCGCGTCCGGCCGCGTCATGTTCCTGCGCGTGATGCTGCCGGCCGCCGTGCCTTATATCTTGTCGGGCGCGCGGATCGGCATCGGCACCGCCTTCATCGTCGTCATCGTATCCGAGATGATCGCCGTGAACAACGGCCTGGGCTTCCGCATCCTGGAGGCGCGCGAGTACTTCTGGTCCGACAAGATCATCGCCGGCATGGCCACCATCGGCATGCTGGGGCTGGCGATCGACGCGGGCGTGAACCGTTTGAACAACCATTTGCTGCGCTGGCACCGCGGCCTGGAGCACTGATGAGGGACCCGCACATGGACGCGCCGCATATCGTCATCGACAATGTCAGCAAGGTGTACCAGAGCGGCGGGCGCGAGGTGGTGGCGCTGCGCGGCATCGGCCTGGCGGTCCCGCGCGGGCAGTTCGTCTGCCTGCTGGGGCCCTCCGGCTGCGGCAAGTCGACCCTGCTGAACGCGGTGGCCGGCTTCGCCCCGCCCAGCGCCGGCCGCGTCGTCGCCGACGGCCGGGAGGTGGCCGGGCCGGGGCCGGACCGGGGCATGGTGTTCCAGGAGTACGCGCTGTTCCCGTGGATGACGGTGGCCGACAACATCGCCTTCGGGCTGGAGATCAAGGGCGCGCGCCGGGCCGAGATCGACGCCACCGTGGCGCGGCTGCTGTCGATGCTGTCGCTGGGCGACTTCGGCCAGCGCTATCCGAAGGACCTGTCCGGCGGCATGCGGCAGCGGGTGGCGATCGCGCGCGTGCTGGCGCTCGATTCGCCGGTGATGCTGATGGACGAGCCCTTCGGCGCGCTGGACGCGCTCACCCGGCGCAACCTGCAGGACGAGCTGCTGCGCATCTGGGCCGAACTGGGCAAGACCATCCTGTTCGTCACCCACAGCATCGAGGAGGCGATCTACCTGGCGGACCGGGTGGTGGTGATGACGTACCGGCCCGGCACCGTCAAGCGCGACCTGATGGTCGAACTGCCGCGGCCGCGCGATCCGGCCGCGCCCGGGTTCAACGCCCTCGCGCGCGAGCTGGGGACGCTGGTGATGGAGGAGCAGCGGCGCCACCAGCACGACGAGCTGCGGCGGGAGGCGGCGGACTAGCGCGCCGCGGGGGGCGGGAGGGGCCGGCGGGCGGCGCGGGCGGACCCCGGCCGGCCGATTCTGGTTTAAACTCGACCCCCATGCAGACTTACTTTCTGATCGCAGCCACGCTGCTGTATATATTGTGCGCCGTCCTGCCGTCCCGCCTGGGGGCGGCCATCTCCGCCGCCACCGCCGCCGCCTGGCTGCTGCACGGCGCCAGCCTGTGGCTGGGCGTGCTCACGCCGGGCTTCCTGCGCATCGGCTTCGCCACCATGCTGTCGTCGGCGCTGTGGATCTCGGTGGGAGCCTACTGGCTGGAGAACCGCAACTTCTCGCTGGACGGCCTGCGCCGCATCGTCATGCCGCCGGCCGCCGCCGCCGTGGCGCTGCAGGGCCTGTTCCCCGGCGCGCTGCTGGCGCTGGACGACAGCTCGGCCACCCTGGGCTGGCACGTGGCCATCGCCACGCTGGCCTACAGCACGCTCACCATCGCCGCCTTCCACGCGGTGCTGATGGCGCTGCAGGAGTCGCGCCTGCACACGCGCGGCGAGGGCGCGTCCTTCTTCTCGGCCGCGCTGGACCAGCTGCCGGCGCTGCTGACGATGGAAAAACTGCTGTTCCGCCTGATCGCCTTCGGTTTCGCGCTGCTCAGCCTGACCGTGCTGTCGGGGATCGTTTTTTCCGAGCAATTGTTCGGCAAGGCGCTGAAGTGGGACCACAAATCCGTCTTCACGCTGTTGTCGTGGCTGCTGTTCGCGGCCTTGCTGGCCGGCCGCCATTTCCGCGGCTGGCGCGGCAAGACCGCGCTCAGCTTCACGCTGGCCGGTTTCGCCACCTTGCTGCTGGCCTATGTCGGCAGCCGTTTCGTGCTGGAAGTGGTCCTGCACCGGGGTATCGCATGAGTCGTATTCTGTTCTGGCTGGCGCTGGCCTTCCTGGTCGTCGCCGCCATCCGCACCAAGCTGCGCCAGGCCAAGCGCCAGCAGCAAATGAGGGACGACCCGCGCGAGGCGGCCCGGGTCGAGGCCGAGCGCGCGGCCGCCGCGCGCGCCGAGGCCATGCGCGACGCGGCCGATCGCGGCCCGTCGATGCGTGCCGGCGCCCGCGCCGCCGTCGACCAGGCCGGGCCGGCCGAGACCATGCTGTGCTGCGCCCACTGCGGCGTGTATTTCCCCGCCTCGGAGAACGTGGCGGTGGACGGCCGCGACTTCTGCAGCCAGGCGCACGCCCCGCTGCCGGCGCGCTGAGCGGTGGTCGCGCGCCTGCACGCACTGACGGCCGAGTCGCGCGAGACCTTCTGGCGCTCGCTGCAGACCCTGAACGGCACGCGGGTGGTGATCGCCGTCGTGCTGCTGGTCTATCTGAGCTTCGACGCGCGCGGCCTGCGCGTCAGCGGCCAGTTCATCTACGCCGAGGTGTGCCTGGTGTACCTGCTGCTGGCGGCGGTGTTCGCGCTGCTGACGGTGTACGCGCGCCGGCGCTTCCTGCTGCAGCTGCTGGCGCAGATCGCCTGCGACCTGGCCATCATCTCGCTGCTGTACCTGGCCGCCGGCGGCGTGCGCAGCGGCCTGGCCATTCTGTACCTGTTCCCGCTGGCCGGCATGGCCATCCTGGCGCCGCTGCTGCTGGCGCTGTTCTCGGCCTCGCTGGTGGCGCTGTTCATGCTGGGCGAGAGCGCCTGGCAGATCGTCACCGACGGCGACACCACCATGCTGCTGGCCGGCCTGTCCGGCGCGGCCTTCCTGGCGGTGGTGGTGGTGGTCAACCGCATGGCGGCCAAGCTGATCGGCCAGGAGGAGCTGGCGGTGCGCCGCGGCGTGGAGATCGGCGTGCAGCAGGCGGTGAACCGGCTGGTGATGTCGCACATGAGCGACGGCATCGTGGTGCTGGGCGTGGACGGCCAGGTCCTGGCCGGCAACCCGGCCGCGCAGCAGATGCTGGGACTGGTGGGCCAGGACTTGAACTTCCGCCTGGCCAGCGCGCCGGCGCTCGAGCCGCTGGCCCAGGCCTTCGACGAGTGGCACGCCGACGCCACCCAGCACACCGCCTTCGTCACCATCAAGCCCTATATGGACCCGGCGCTGCAGGGCGTGACGGCGGCGTGGAGCGCGCGGCGCGACCTGGCGGCGCACCTGAAGGCGCGCTTCGCCGCCGTCGACACCTCGGGCCTGGGCGTGGAGCGCAGCGTGATCTTCCTGCAGGACGTGACCGGCATCGAGAACCAGGCGCAGGAACTGAAGCTGGCCTCGATGGGCCGGCTCACGGCCAGCATCGCGCACGAGGTGCGCAACCCGCTGTCGGCGATCGGCCACGCCACCTCCCTGCTGAGCGAGGACCTGGCCACGCCGGTGCAGCAGCGGCTGCTGCGTATCGTCGGCGACAACGTGGCGCGCGTGAACCGCATGGTCGAGGACATCCTGCAGCTGTCGCGCAAGGTGCAGCCGCACAGCGAGCCGCTGGCGCTGGACGGCTTCCTGGCCGAGCTGGTGGCCGAGTTCGAGGAGACCCACGCGCTGGCGCCCGAGGTGGTGCGCCTGGGCGGCGCGGCCAGGGTCATGGTGCGCTTCGACGCGCTGCACCTGCGCGAGGTGGTGCTGAACCTGCTCAACAACGCGGTGCGCTACGCCAGCGGCGCGGCCGGCAGCATCCGCCTGTTCGTGGTGCACGACCGCGTGCGCCGGGTGGAGCTGCACGTGCAGGACGACGGCCCCGGCATCTCGTCCGAGGTGCGCTCGCACCTGTTCGAGCCGTTCTACACCACCTCCAGCAAGGGCACCGGCCTGGGACTGTATCTGGCGCGCGAATTGTGCTTGAATAACGAGGCCATGCTGGACTACGAGTACCGCTTCGACTCCGACGCGCAGCCCGACGGCAGCCGCAAGTCCAGCGGCCGCTTCGTGATCACCTTCGCCCGCGCCGCCGCCAAGCCGGGCCCGCAACCATCCATATAGAGAGACCGACATGAACGCTCCCCGCGGTTGCCCGCGCGTGCTGGTGGTCGACGACGAGGCCGACCTGCGCGAGCTGCTGGAAATCACGCTGCTCAAGATGGGGCTGGACGTGGACGGCGCCGAGAACCTGGCGCAGGCGCGCGCGCTGTTGGCGCGCGCCGAGGGCCTCGGCGGCTACGCGCTGGTGCTGACCGACATGCGCCTGCCGGACGGCCTGGGGCTGGAACTGGTGCGGGAGGTGTCGGCCGCCTTCCGCAACACGCCGATCGCGGTGGTGACGGCCTACGGCAGCACCGACAACGCGGTGGTGGCGCTGAAGGCGGGCGCGTTCGACTACATCAGCAAGCCGGTGGCGCTGGACCAGCTGCGGCTGATGGTGCAGTCGGCGCTGCGCCTGAACGCGCCGGCCGCCGACGCGCCCGGCGCCGGCGAGGGCAGCCGGCTGAAGGGCGAGTCGGCCGTGATCCAGGCGCTGCGCGCGCAGATCGGCCGGCTGGCGCGCTCGATGGCGCCGATCGCCATCACCGGCGAGTCGGGCAGCGGCAAGGAGCTGGCGGCGCGCGAGATCCACGCGCAGTCGTCGCGGGCCGGCAAGCCCTTCATCGCGGTCAACTGCGGCGCCATCCCCGAGGCGCTGATGGAGGCCGAGTTCTTCGGCTACAAGAAGGGCGCCTTCACCGGCGCCAGCGACGAGCGGGACGGCTTCTTCCACGCCGCCAACGGCGGCACGCTGATGCTGGACGAGGTGGCGGACCTGCCGCTGGCCATGCAGGTGAAGCTGCTGCGCGCGATCCAGGAGCGGCGCGTGCGCAAGATCGGCGCCACGGCCGAGGAGCCGGTGGACGTGCGCCTCATCAGCGCCACCCACAAGCACCTGGAGCGGCTGGTCGAGCAGGGGCTGTTCCGGCAGGACCTGTTCTATCGCCTGAACGTGATCGAGCTGGCGCTGCCGCCGCTGCGCGACCGGCTCGACGACCTGGGCGTGCTGACCGACGCCATCCTGGAGCGGCTGGGCACCTTCGACCAGAAGGTCAGGCTGGGGCCGGGCGTGCTGGAGGCGCTGCGCGGCTATTCCTTCCCCGGCAATGTGCGCGAGCTGGAGAACATCCTGGAGCGGGCGCTGGCCTTCGCCAACGACGGCGTGATCGAGGTGCGGGACTTGGCGCTGAAGGGCGCGCGCCTGGCCGAGGCGCCGCCCGGCTACCTGCCGCCGCCGCACGAGCCGGATCCGGCGGGGCGGGGCGCGGCTCCGGCCTGGGCCAGCGCGCCGGAGGCCGCCGCCGCCGCGATCGCCGGGCGGCACGCGGCCGTCCATGCGCCGGCCGGCCAGCCGGCGGCGCCGGCGTTCGGCGCGCACCAGGCGTTCGGCGTGCACCAGGCGTTCGGCGTGCCGCCGGTGGCGCCGTCCGCGCCGCCCCCCGCGGCGCCCCCGGTGCCGGAGGAGGCGCCGCCGCGCGCCATGCCCCCGCTGCCCCTGCTGGACGTGCTGCCCAGCAACCTGCCCGAATACCTGGCGGCGGTCGAGCGCGAGATCATCCAGCGCGCGCTGGCGCAGACCCAGTACAACCGCACCCAGGCCGCCAGCCTGCTGGGCATCAGCTTCCGCCAGTTGCGCTATCAGATGCAGAAACTCAACATCCAGGAACCGGACGGCTGACGCGCCGCGCCGATCCGCCGGCTTGGACTATAATGCTGACCCGTCCCGGCCCGGGCGGCGGGAAACACGGCGTGAGCGCTTGCTATCCCGCTACGCCCCGGCGCGTATGGCGTCCCCAAAAGTCAACAGAAAAATCGTCCGTTTCGGTCAATTTCCCTCTTGTCTACCTTGGGGATGGTCACTACAATTAGTGCCAACTTTTGTACTCCTTACTAGATGTAGTGCAAAAGCTTGCCATAACTTCAAAGCTGCTTTTCGGCAATGAATGAACTTTATTCGCAATAATCGCTGTACAGCCAGCTGAAGCACGGGTTGGCCGTTTCATATTGTCTTTTTAAAACAAATACGCCGCGCTCGCGCAACGGCGGTTCCTCGGGAGCTTAAATGCAATCAACTCAAGACATCACCACGAACCAGGCACCGCATGTGCCGACGTCGACGGGCGCCGCCAGCGGCCTGGCCACGACCGCGAGCGCACTGGGCGATTACCGCATCATCCGCCGCAACGGCGCCGTGGTCGCGTTCGAACCGTCCAAGATCGCCGTCGCCATGACCAAGGCCTTCCTGGCGACCCACGGCGGCCAGAGCGCGGCTTCCGCGCGCGTGCGTGAGATCGTCGAGGAGTTGACCAACAACGTGGTGTCGGCCCTGGTGCGCCGCCAGCCATCGGGCGGCACCTTCCATATCGAGGACGTGCAGGACCAGGTGGAACTGGCGCTGATGCGCTCCGGCGAGCACGACGTGGCGCGCGCCTACGTGCTGTACCGCGCCAAGCACATGGAGGAGCGCCGCGCCAAGAACGCGGCGCAAAGCGCTGCGACCGGCGGCGCGGGTTCTATTGAGCCCGAACTGAGCGTGACCGAGAACGGCGTGCGCCGTCCGCTGGTGATGCAGGAGGTGCGCGACCTGATCAACGCCGCCTGCTCCGGCCTGGAAAAGCACGTCGACGCCGACGCCATCCTGGCCGAGACCGTGAAGAATCTGTACGACGGCGTGCCGGTCGAGGAACTGCACAAGTCCGCCATCCTGGCCGCCCGCGCGCTGATGGAAAAGGACCCGGCCTACTCGCAGGTGACGGCCCGCATCCTGCTGCACACCATCCGCAAGGAGGTGTTCGGCCACGAGGTGGCGCAGGCCAAGGCCGCCGCCGAGTACGTGACCTATTTCCCGCAATACATCGCCAAGGGCATCGAGGCCGAGCTGCTGGACCCCAAGCTGGCCGAGTTCGACCTGGCCAAGCTGGCCAAGGCCCTGGTGGCCGACCGCGACCTGCAGTTCGGCTACATCGGCCTGCAGACCCTGTACGACCGCTACTTCCTGCACGTGCGCGAAGTGCGCATCGAAATGCCGCAGGCCTTCTACATGCGCGTGGCCATGGGCCTGTCGCTGAACGAGGCGAACCGCGAGGCGCGCGCCATCGAGTTCTACAACCTGCTGTCGACCTTCGACTTCATGTCGTCGACCCCGACCCTGTTCAATTCCGGCACCCTGCGTTCGCAGCTGTCGTCGTGCTACCTGACCACCGTGTCGGACGACCTGGAGGGCATCTACGACGCCATCAAGGAAAACGCGCTGCTGGCCAAGTTCGCCGGCGGCCTGGGCAACGACTGGACCCCGGTGCGCGCGCTGGGCGCCCACATCAAGGGCACCAACGGCAAATCGCAGGGCGTGGTGCCGTTCCTGAAAGTGGTCAACGACACCGCCGTGGCGGTCAACCAGGGCGGCAAGCGCAAGGGCGCGGTGTGCGCCTACCTGGAAACCTGGCACATGGACATCGAGGAATTCCTCGACCTGCGCAAGAACACCGGCGACGACCGCCGCCGCACCCACGACATGAACACCGCGAACTGGATTCCCGACCTGTTCATGAAGCGCGTGATGGAAAAGGGCGACTGGACGCTGTTCTCGCCGTCCGAGACGCCGGACCTGCACGATAAAGTGGGCAAGGCGTTCGAGCTGGCCTACACCGGCTACGAGGCGCGCGCCGCCGCCGGCGACATCCGCGTGTTCAAGAAGATCGCCGCGCTGGACCTGTGGCGCAAGATGCTGTCCATGCTGTTCGAAACCGGCCACCCGTGGATCACCTTCAAGGACCCGTGCAACATCCGCTCGCCGCAGTCGCACGTGGGCGTGGTGCACTCGTCCAACCTGTGCACCGAGATCACGCTGAACACCGGTCCGGACGAGATCGCCGTCTGCAACCTGGGCTCCGTTAACCTGCCGGCCCACATGAAAGAGGGCAAGCTGGACCACGTGAAGCTGCAGAAGACCATCCGCACCGCGATGCGCATGCTCGACAACGTGATCGACATCAACTACTACGCCGTCGACAAGGCCCGCAACGCCAACATGCGCCACCGTCCGGTCGGCCTGGGCGTGATGGGCTTCCAGGACTGCCTGCACATGATGCGCGTGCCGTTCTCGTCGGACGCCTGCGTGTCCTTCGCCGACACCTCGATGGAGGCGGTGTGCTACTACGCCTACCTGGCCTCGACCGAGCTGGCCGAGGAGCGCGGCCATTATGAATCGTACAAGGGTTCGCTGTGGGACCGCGGCATCCTGCCGCAGGACTCGATCGCGCTGCTGGCCGAGGAGCGCGGCGGCTACCTGGAGCAGGACCGTTCGGAATCGATGGACTGGTCCGTGGTGCGCAACCGCATCAAGCAGTTCGGCATGCGCAACTCGAACTGCGTGGCGATCGCCCCGACCGCGACGATCTCGAACATCATCGGCGTGTCGGCCTGCATCGAGCCGACGTTCCAGAACCTGTACGTGAAGTCCAACCTGTCCGGCGAGTTCACCGAGATCAACTCCTACCTGGTGCGCGACCTGAAGGCGCGCAACCTGTGGGACGAGGTCATGATCGCCGACCTGAAATACTTCGACGGCTCGCTGACCAAGATCGACCGCGTGCCGCAGGACCTGCGCGACATCTACGCCACCGCGTTCGAGGTGTCGCCGACCTGGCTGGTGGAAGCCGCCTCGCGCCGCCAGAAGTGGATCGACCAGGCGCAGTCGCTGAACATCTACATGGCCGGCGCCTCGGGCAAGAAGCTGGACGAGACCTACAAGCTGGCCTGGCTGCGCGGCCTGAAGACCACCTACTACCTGCGCACCATCGCCGCCACGCACATGGAGAAATCCACCTCCAAGACCGGCGCGCTGAACGCGGTGGCCGTGGACGGCGGCATGTCCGCCAGCGCGATCGCCGCCGCCGCCTCGGCCGCGCCGGCCGTGTCGGCAGCTCCAGCCGCCGCGCCGGCGGTGGAGGACGGCGCCGCCTGCTACCTGCGTCCGGGCGACGACGGTTTCGAGGAATGCGAAGCCTGCCAGTGATGGCGAGGTAAAGGCCACACGGCGGATCGCGCGCGGGTGAGTCCACCCGGCCGATCCGCCAAGCCGGCGCCCGAGGGCGCGAGAATTCAACGGGACCGCGCCACGTGCGCGGTTCGGCTACTATATTAGAAGAGGAAAACCATCATGCTATCCTGGGACGAAGAAACCGCGCCAGCCGCGCCCATCCACGCGCTGAACGCCGAAGGCACCGCCGAGCAGATCGCCCGCCGCGTGAACGCCGACGACAAGCGCGTCATCAACGGCCAGACCGACGTCAACCAGCTGGTGCCGTTCAAATACAAATGGGCCTGGGACAAATACCTGGCCGGCTGCGCCAACCACTGGATGCCGCAGGAAGTGAACATGCAGCGCGACATCGAGCTGTGGAAGAACCCGAACGGCCTGTCCGAGGACGAGCGCCGCCTGGTGAAACGCAACCTGGGCTTCTTCGTCACCGCCGACTCCCTGGCCGCCAACAACATCGTGCTGGGCACCTACCGCCACATCACGGCGCCGGAATGCCGCCAGTACCTGCTGCGCCAGGCGTTCGAGGAGGCGATCCACACCCACGCCTACCAGTACATCGTCGAATCGCTGGGCCTGGACGAGCAGGAGATCTTCAACGCCTACAACGAGGTCAAGTCGATCCGCGACAAGGACGAGTTCCTGATTCCGTTCATCAACACGCTGACCGACCCGGCCTTCACCACCGGCACCGTGGAAAACGACCAGAAGCTGCTGAAATCGCTGATCGTGTTCGCCTGCCTGATGGAGGGCCTGTTCTTCTACGTCGGCTTCACCCAGATCCTGGCGCTGGGCCGCCAGAACAAGATGATGGGCGCCGCCGAGCAATACCAGTACATCCTGCGCGACGAATCGATGCATTGCAATTTCGGCATCGACCTGATCAACACGATCAAGATGGAAAACCCGCAGCTGTGGACGCCGGCCTTCAAGGAAGAGATCAAGGGCCTGTTCATGAAGGCCGTGGAGCTGGAATACGCCTACGCCGAGGACACCATGCCGCGCGGCGTGCTGGGCCTGAACGCGGCCATGTTCAAGGGCTACCTGCGCTTCATCGCCAACCGCCGCGCCACCCAGATCGGCCTGGAAACGCTGTTCGACCAGCCCGAGAATCCATTCCCATGGATGAGCGAGATGATCGACCTGAAGAAGGAGCGCAACTTCTTCGAGACGCGCGTGACCGAATACCAGACCGGCGGCGCGCTGAACTGGGATTAAGTTCCAGCCTTGGATTTGCATCTGGAAGCCCCGCACATGCGGGGCTTCTTGGTTTTCAGAGGTGTTTTTTCTACTGTATGCTAGATTCAATACGTCTCGTTCAAGGTGAATGCATGACAGAGAGAAATCTGGTTTCCGCTAACGCTCTAGCGTCGCTGCATGCTGAGCTGCGAAGCTTGATTGCCGCCAGTCGTCAGCGCTTGGCGGGAGCCGTCAATGCGGAGCTCACGTGCCTGTACTGGGCAGTGGGGCGGCGCTTGGTTACCGAAGTGCTGGGCGGCGACCGTGCGCAATATGGCACGCAACTAATGGATCGGTTGGGTGAACAGCTGGCCCAGGAGTTTGGCCGTGGTTTTGAAACCAAAAACCTGCGTCGTATGGTGCAGTTTGCCCAAGGGTTTGCGGAGTCCGAGATTGTCGTGACGCTGTCACGACAATTAAGCTGGAGCCATATCGTGGCGTTGTTGCCTTTGAAGGTGCACGAGGCTAGACGGTATTACGCAGAGCAAGCCGCGCTGGAGCAATGGAGTGTGCGCGAACTGCGTGTTCAGATCGAGCGCAAAGCCTACGAGCGCCGAGTGATTGCCAGTGTACAGGCGCCAGAATTAACCACCTCGATGCCGGCCGGGAGTGGTCCGGCCCTGGTGTTCAAGGATCCCTATTTCCTGGACTTCCTGGGCTTGAACCAAGGTCATGATGAGGCCGACCTCGAATCGGCTATCCTCCGCCAGTTGGAGGCATTCATTCTGGAACTGGGCCGTGGTTTTGCCTTTGTCGAACGTCAGAAGCGGATGGTGATCGATGGTGAGGATTTCTACCTCGACCTTCTATTTTTCCATCGCCGCCTGCGTCGGCTAGTGGCTATCGAACTCAAGCTCGGCCGCTTCAAAGCCTCCCACAAGGGCCAGATGGAGCTGTATTTGAAATGGCTGGACAAGCACGAACGCCAGCCTGGGGAGGAGGTCCCCATAGGCTTGATCCTGTGCGCGGAGTCCAGCCGTGAACAAGTGGAGTTGCTGCAAATGCATAAAGACGGGATCACCGTGGCGGAATACTGGACGGAACTTCCACCCAAGGATGAACTGGAGCGCAAGCTGCATGCCGCGCTCACGGAGGCGCGCGAGAGCTTGGCCCGACGAGGAGTGCTGTTGGCTGTAAGTGAGGATGACTAAACTGCCACGAGTCCGGCAGCCGCGTGAGGATGCACCATGATGCTCGCTGTCACTACGCCGAAGTGAATGGCGAGGACTTGCTCTACCTGGGCCGGCCGGTGTCGCCCAGGCAATTCACCCTCATGGTCGCCGGCCCCGGCCGCAACGCCTGGCGCGAGCTTTGGGTGCGTCTGAACGGCGAAAAGAACTGGGTGCGGGCGTCCAAACTGCGGAGCGACCTGGAACAGCGCGCGACGCCCGCGTCGCCGGCCGAGGTGATGGCCGTCGCCGCGAGAGGCATGAGCGCGGCCTTGCACACCACCTTGGCCCTGATGGAGCACGCCAGCCACGAGGCGGCGAAGATACCCGAGCGCCGCCTGCCCAAGCATCGGCGGCTCGAAGACTACATGATCGACGACTGCAAGGCCGATTAGCCGCCGGCCACCGCCGCGATGGCCTCGATCTCTATCATCGCGTCCGGCGAGTACAGCGCCGAGACCTCGACGATGGTGTCGGCCGGGTAGGGCGGGGCGAACCAGCGGCGGCGCAGTTCGACGATCTTGCCGAAGTTCGCCATCGAGGTCAGGAAGATCGTCACCTTGACCACGTGCCGCAAGCTGGACCCGCCCGCCTCCAGCGCGCGCCGCAGATTGCTGAAGGCCTGCTCGGCCTGCGCGTCGAAATCGTCCGCGCCGACGATGGCGCCGTCATCCCCCACGCCGGCCTGGCCGGACACATACACCAGCCCTCCCGCGCGTATGGCCTGCGACAGCAGGTAGGGCGCGTACGGGTCCGGCCGCGTATGGACTTGTTCGATTTTCATGGCTGCTCCTTGCGATAGTTGAGATAGAATCAACCGAACATCCCTGCGTTCGGTCGCCTGCACCCATTATGGAAAAGCGCTGAAACGCCGGCAAATGATCGTTTCTCACCATATAGATGAGAAAAACTAATCCATGACGCCATGAGGAAATTGCCAGCGCTCGGTGCCCTGCGCGTGTTCGAAGCGGCCGCGCGCCGCCTGAGCTTCAAGGACGCGGCCGAGGAATTGAGCGTCACGCCCACCGCCGTCAGCCACCAGATCAAGCATCTGGAGCAGGCCATCGGCGTCCCCTTGTTCGAGCGCACGCCGCGCAAGGTCGCGCTCACCGCCGCCGGCCGCCTGCTGTTCCCGACCCTGCGCGACGGCTTCGACGGCTTCGAGCGCGCCATCGAACAGGTGCGGCGCGCGCAGGGATCGCAGGTGGCCACCTTGTCGTCCACGGTGGCCTTCATGGCGCGCCGCCTCGCCACCCGCGCCGGCTCGTTCCGGGACGCGTACCCGGACTGGACGCTGCGCCTGGACGCGTCCAACAAGCTGGTCGACCTGGACTCCGACGCGGACGCGGCGATTCGTTATGGCAATGGCCGCTATCCCGGCCTGCTGGTCGAGCACTTGTTCCAGGACCGCTTCGCGCCCGTGTGCAGCCCGCGCCTGAACATCCGTACGCCGCGCGACCTGCGCAAGGCGACGCTGATCCATTTCGAATGGGGCGAGGGCGCGCGCGACGACGAGCGCGCCGTCGTGTGGCGGCAGTGGCTGGACGGCGCCGGCGTGCAGGGCGTGGACGCGGACGCGGGCCTGGCCTTCACGGAAGAGCTGCACGCGGTGCAGGCCACCATCGCCGGGCAGGGCATCGGTCTGCTCAGCCTGACGCTGGTGGCGGAGGAGCTGGCCGCCGGGGTGCTGGTGCGCCCGTTCGAGCTGTCGCTGGAGAGCTTCCATTACGACCTGGTGTGCAGTCCGCGCGCGGCGGCGCGGCCGGCGGCTATGATATTGAGAGAGTGGGTGGCGCGCCAGTTCGGCGGCGCACAAAACGAGGAGCTGGCATGAGCATCGATTGGACTGGTTTCACACCACTGGCCGCGGCGGCGGGCGGCGTGTTGATCGGGAGCGCGGCGGCGATGATGCTGCTGCTGAATGGACGCGTCGCCGGCGTCAGCGGCATCGTCGCCGGCGTGCTCGCGCCGCGCAAGGGCGACACGGGTTGGCGCGTGGCCTTCGTGCTCGGCCTCGTCGCGTCGCCGCTGCTGTATAGCGTGTTCGTGGCCTTGCCGCCGGCGCGGATCGACGCAGGCTATGGCGCGCTGATCGCGGCCGGCCTGCTGGTGGGCGTGGGCACGCGCTACGGCGCGGGATGCACCAGCGGCCACGGCGTGTGCGGCGTGTCGCGCTTGTCGCCCCGCTCGGTGGTGGCGACGCTGGTGTTCATGGCGGCGGGCTTCGCCACCGTCCATGTGCTGCGTCACCTGATCGGATGAGGCGCGCCATGCTGATCGTGACCGCCTTGCTGGCCGGCCTCGTGTTCGGCTTCGGCCTGATCGTCTCCGGCATGGCCAACCCCGCCAAGGTGCTCGGCTTCCTCGACCTGGCCGGCGCGTGGGACCCGTCGCTGATGTTCGTGATGGTGGGCGCGATCGCCGTCGCGTCGTGCGCCTTTCTCGTCGCGCGGCGGCGCACGGTGTCGCTGCTGGGCGCCGACATCGCGATACCGTCGCGGCGCGATATCGACCGCCGCCTCGTGCTCGGCAGCGTGGCGTTCGGCGTGGGCTGGGGACTCGCCGGCTATTGCCCGGGACCCGCGCTGGTGTCCTTGGGGACCGGCGAGATCAAGGCCATCGTGTTCGTGATCGCCATGCTCGCGGGCATGGCGATCCACGCGTTGATCGAGCGTCGCGGGGCCGCTTAGGCAATCGATTTTTTTCGCGCCTCGATGCCTCGTCGCGCGCGCAAGCGCGCCTTTTCGCGCGCGTGTTTTGAGCGCGGACACACGCCGCTCGCGCATGCTTGAAGAGCGCGTCGCGCGCCGCGCGTGAACGCCTTCATCGATCATCGCGCGCGCGCTTGACGACGCGCGACACGTCTATTTGACGCGCGAATGTGCGATAGGGAGCTTATCGTGTAAAAAACAGTGTGAAAAGCTATCGTGCTGGTTGCGCATTAACAAGGTTTTCGTGTACTTTACGAATTTGAATTTGCGTGAATTTTCACGCGCGGTTTTTGAAGCTGCGCGAGCCCGCAAAACGATGAACAAAATGGGATACAGACACGCACAAGTATGCACAAGACCACACCGTTTTCATTAAGCCGCCTCGCCTGAAACTTGCTCAGGTCGGGCGGTTTTTTCTTTGAAAAAGAAAACCGTGATGTGGCTGCGATGTGGAGATCGGCGCTGAGCGCACGCCCGTGACGACACATGCATCGAACAAGATTTAGATAGCCGCCGCGTGCCTGTGAGTGCCGCGTCGGTATCGATGGCTGAAGTGCTGCAGACGTGAGGAGTTGCAGCAGTTCAGCTGGTGCCGAATTCATTAGCGCAAACCGTCGTTTGTGCCGATGAATAATTCGCCTGGCCCATGGGGGCCGGACGGGTTTAAATCTTGTGCGTAATTCTCATCTCTAGATGAAGGAGAGACCAAAATGGCTACAGCAAAAAAAGAAGTGAAGAAACCGGTGGCAGCGAAAGCTGCCGCTCCAGCAGCGGCGAAGAAAGCCGCCGCCAAACCAGCGGCCAAAGCGGCTGCGAAACCAGCGGCAAAGCCCGCGGCGAAAGCGGCGGCTAAACCTGCGGCCAAGCCTGCGGCGAAGAAAGCGGCGGCCAAGCCTGCGGCGAAAGCGGCGGCAAAGCCAGCGGCCAAACCGGCAGCGAAGAAAGCAGCAGCCAAACCGGCGGCTAAACCGGCAGCGAAGAAAGCAGCCGCCAAGCCAGCGGCTAAACCGGCGGCGAAGAAGGGCTCGACTGACAAGCCGAGCGCCAAGCCAGCGGCTAAACCGGCAGCGAAGAAAGCCGCCGCCAAGCCAGCGGCCAAACCGGCGGCCAAGAAAGCCGCCGCCAAGCCAGCGGCTAAACCGGCGGCCAAGAAAGCCGCCGCAAAGCCAGCGGCCAAACCGGCAGCCAAGAAAGCCGCCGCCAAGCCAGCAGCTAAACCGGCAGCCAAGAAGGCCGCCGCCAAGCCAGCGGCCAAACCGGCAGCGAAGAAGCCCGCCGCCAAGCCAGCAGCTAAACCAGCAGCCAAGAAAGCCGCCGCCAAGCCTGCGGCCAAGCCAGCAGCTAAATCAGCCGCCAAACCAGCGGCCAAACCAGCGGCCAAGCCAGCGGCCAAGAAAGCCGCCGCCAAACCGGCAGCCAAGCCAGCGGCTAAACCGGCCGCCAAGCCGGCCGCCAAGAAAGCCGCCGCCAAGCCAGCAGCGACCGTAGCCGCCACCCCGGCAGCCGCGCCAGCCGCCAAACCCGCAGCGAAGCCTGCAGCAAAAAAAGCCGCGGCTAAACCGGCTGCAGCACCGGCCGCCGCACCAGCACCAGTAACCGCTGCCGCACCAGAAGCAACCGCCCAACCGGCGGAGAAGAAAGCCGCGCCGAAGAAAGCCGCCGCTCCCAAGAAGGAAGCAGCTGCCAAACCGGCCGCCGTCCCAGCACCAGCTCCAGCCGCCAAAACCGTGCTGACGCCCGCTGCCGCATGGCCTTTCCCAACCAGCACCCGTCCTTCCTGAGCTTGAGCCCAGGAGCCTTACGGGGCGAGGCCGCTGTGTGAGACAATCGCACAGCGGTTTTTTTTATGGAGGGACCTTTGTGCTAAGTATCGTCATGCTGATTGTAGACACCATCGCCGGTTTGCTCGGGGCGGTGCTGTTGCTGCGCTTCTGGATGCAAGCCATCCGCGTCCGTCCGCCATCGTCGGTGGCCCAATTCACGTTTCAATTGTCAGACTGGCTGGTGCGACCGCTGCGCCGCCTGGTCCCCGGTGTGGGCGGCTACGACTGGGCCAGCCTGATCGGGGCTTTCCTCATCGTCTTCCTGGCCACGTCGGTGCTGTTCATCGCCGGCCTGTCGCTGCAGACCGTGCTGCTGATGGCGCTGCACCGCTTCCTTCAATGGGTGCTGTACGGCTTCATGGCCATGCTGGTGATCGAGGCGATCTTCAGCTGGGTCAACCCGCACGCGCCGCTGGCGCCCTTCATCCGCGCGCTCAACGAGCCGCTGCTGCGTCCCCTGCGCAAGGTGGTGCCGCTGGTCGGCAACCTGGACCTGTCGCTGCTGGTGGCGCTGATCCTGCTGCAGATCGCGCAACTGGTGCTGACGATGCTGTTCAAGGGTTAGCGGCCAGGGACACGAGACACGCATGAAAAAAGGGCAGCCGAGGCTGCCCTTGTTTTTGGCGCGCGCCGCTTAGTAGCGGTAGCCGAAGGCCGCCTCGAAGCGGTCGCCGATTTCCTCCTTGGTCAGCGCGTGGTTCTGGCCGCCCTTGTGGGCGATCTTGATCGCGCCCAGCAGGCTGGCCAGGCGGCCGGTGGTTTCCCAGCCCAGGTCGTGCGTGATGCCGTACAGCAGGCCGGCGCGGTAGGCGTCGCCGCAGCCGGTCGGGTCCAGCACCGCCTCGGCCTTCACGGCCGGGATGTCGATGCGCTTGCCGCCCGTGTGGATCTCCGAACCCTGCTCGCCGCGCGTGACGATCAGCGCCTCCACGCGGCCCGCGATCTGCTCCAGCGACAGGCCGGTGCGCTGCACCAGCAGTTCGATCTCGTAGTCGTTGCAGGTCACGTAGGTGGCCTTGTCGATGAAGCCAGTCAGCTGCTCGCCGTTGAACATCGGCAGCTGCTGGCCCGGGTCGAACATGAACGGGATCTCCAGCGCGGCCAGGTCCTCGGCGTGCTTGAGCATGCCCAAGTGGCCGTCCGGCGAGATGATGGCCACGCGCGCGGGACCGGCGTTGGCCACCGGGTTCTCGTGCGCGAACGACATCGCGCCCGGGTGGAAGGCGTTGATCTGGTTGTTCTCGCTGTCGGCGGTGACGAAGCACTGCGCCGTGTAGGCGTCGCCCTTGACCAGGATGTTGGCGGTCGAGATGCCCAGCTTCTGCAGGCGCGCCAGATAGGGGCCGCTGTCCTGGCCCATCACGCCGACGATGCGGCCCTCGCCGCCCAGCAGCTTCAGGTTGTAGGCGATGTTGCCGGAGCAGCCGCCGAATTCGGTGCGCATGGTCGGCACCAGGAACGAGACGTTCACTTTGTGGAGCTGGTCCGCCAGCAGCGTGTCGGAGAAGCGGCCTTCGTGCGTCATGATGAAGTCGATGGCGAGCGAGCCGCAAATCAGGGAGGTCTGGTTCATAGTTTCTTAAGGGTAGAAAACAGCGATGTGATAGCCCGATGCTTTGACCTGGGCCAGTTCGAAGTACAGTTTGACCGATTGTTCGGAGCGGGGCAAGAAGCCTTGCTCCACCTCGGCCCGCGACGACAAATATTCGCGCGGCGCGAACACGCGGCGCAACACCGGCTTGTCGGCGCCGTCGTTGAGGATCAGTTCTATGTGCGGCCAGGCCTGCGCGCTGGCCGACTGGTTGCGCAGCGAGGTGGCGAAGCTGAACACGTTGTCGGCCATGGTCTGCAGCTCGCCCTGTTCGATGCTGAGCGCGTCGATCTGCGACGGCAGCTCGACCTTGCAGCCGGCCAGCGCGCAGGCCGACACCAGCGCCGGCTTGAGCGCCGGCACGGCGGCGGCCAGCGGGTTGCGGAAGGTGCCCACCACCTGCGCCGCGATGCCGGCCAGCAGCAGCGGGATGGCGCAGATCATCAGCACGCGGCCGGTCTTGCCGAAGCGCTCGCGCCGCCGGCTGCGCTTGACGAAGCCCGGTTCCTCGGGCGCGCCCGCGGAGACCGGCGTGGCGGCGGCGGTGGGATCGGCGGCGGCCGGCGCGTCGTCGGCGGCGTCCCGGCCGAGGTCCGCGCCGTCCGTGTCCGCGCCGTCCAGTGCGGCGGCCAGCGCCGTGCCGCCGGAGAGCGTGACCACGTGGGCGTCGTCCTCGTCTTCCTCGTCGTCATGGATGGCGGGCGGGCGGGCGTCGCCGTCGTCCTCCGCGTCTCGTCTCTCATCGCGCTGTTCATCGCGCAGATGCGGATAGGCGTCCAGCTCGAAGCTGTCGTGCAGCGCCACGGCGGTCAGGTGCTCGTCGGGGATGTCCAGCGTCGGTTCCACGCGGCCGTCGTAGGCGGGGACGGGGGAGGCGTCGAACGCGGCGTCCATGTCGCGCGTGGCCTCGGTGCTGGCGTCGGTGTCGGCGCCGGCGTTGGCGTGGTCGGCGTGGTCGGCTTCGGCGGGGGCGCTCGGGTGCGTTGGCGCGTATGGCCACGCGCTATGGGCGCCCTCGGGCTCGGGAAGCGCCGCGTCGCCGTCCGGCTCCACGTCGAGCTCCAGGACGTCCTCCAGGGGCTCCGGCACGGTCTCGCGCTCCTCGCCGATGGATAGCGCGTCCTCCGGCTCTGGCTCAACGTCCAGGTCCAGGTCGAAGACTTCCTCCTCCGGCGCGGCGGCCACGGGCTCGGGCAGGTCGAGCCGCGGTTCCGGCTCGGGCATGGAGTTTGTCGCCGGCTCGGGCGTCGGCTCGAGCCCGGACCGGGACTCCGACCGGGACTCGGACGCGGGCGCCGGCTCGGCCCCGGAGGCCGGCTCCGGCTCGAACCCGGGCGCGGCCACGGCCATCGGGCCGGCTTCCGGCTCGCCATGCTCCTCCGCCGCGTGGATCGTATCCAGCGTCGAGATCAGGGCGTCGAGTTCTGGGGAGGTGGCGGGCGTCGGGGACGCCGCCGGGATGTCGATGATGACGGGCTGCTTGGGCGTGGGATCGACCAGCGCGGCGTTGCCGTCGAAGACCTCATTGCAGGCGCCGCAGCGCACTATGCCCCCGCGCAGCTTGAGCTGGTCGTGCGCGACGCGAAATATCGTGTTGCAGTGGGGGCATTTGGTGGCGAGCGCCATCGTTGCTGGCTGTGCTTAGCGCGCCGGCGGAACGGTATCGGCGCCCAGCACGCCGTGCAGCGCGACCCAGCCGTCGTGCTCGGCCCAGACGCCCAGCTTGATGAACGGCGCGTAGGCGGCCGCCACCTCCTCGGCCTGGCGCGCCAGCACGCCGGACAGGATCAGCGCGCCGCCGTCGGCCACGCGGCCGGACAGCATCGGCGCCATCAACTTCAATGGGCTGGACAGGATGTTGGCCACCACCACGTCGAAGCGCGCGTTGGCGTGCGCCGACTGCGCGAAGGCGTCCGGCAGGAAGTACTCGATCTCGCCGACCTTGTTGCGCTCGGCGTTGTCGCGCGCCGACTCGATCGCCTGCGGATCGATGTCCACGCCGGCCACCGCGCCCGCGCCCAGCTTGCGGGCCACCATGGCCAGGATGCCGGAGCCGCAGCCGTAATCGAGCACGGTCTTGCCCGGCGCCGGGTGCGCCTCCAGCCACTCCATGCACAGCCGGGTGGTGGGGTGCGAACCGGTGCCGAAGGCCAGGCCGGGGTCCAGTTCCAGGATCAGCGCGCCGGGGTCCGGCGCCTCGTGCCAGCTCGGCACCACCCAGATGTTCGTGCCGATGTGGATGGGATCGAACTGCGACTGCGTCAGGCGCACCCAGTCCTGCTCCTCCACGCCGCGCAGCGCGTACTTCGGCGCCTCGGCCAGGCCGACCGACGCGGCCGCGTCGGCCACGATGGCGGCCTGGTCGGCGTCCTCCGCCGTCAGCGCCACCACGCGCGAATGGTCCCACGCCGCCTCTTCCGGCTCCATACCCGGCTCGCCGAACAGGGGCTTCTCGGCGTCGGTGCCCTCGTCGGCGTCCTCCACCGAGACCGACAGCGCGCCCGCCTCCATCAGCGCGTCCGACAGCGCCTCGGCGTGGTCGCGCGCGACCTCGATGACGATCTCGACGTAGTTCATGCGCCCGCCTTGGGCATCGCCGCCAGTTTCTGTTCCAGGTAATGGATGTTGGTGCCGCCCTCGATGAAGCGGGCGTCGACCATCAGCTCGCGGTGCAGCGGGATGTTGGTCTGGATGCCCTCGACCACCATTTCCGACAGCGCGATCTGCATGCGGCGGATGGCCTGCTCGCGGGTCGCGCCGTAGGTGATGACCTTGCCGATCATCGAATCGTAGTGCGGCGGCACATAGTAGCCCGCGTACGAGTGCGAGTCCACCCGCACGCCGGGGCCGCCCGGCGCGTGCCAGGAGGTGATGCGTCCCGGCGACGGCGTGAACTTGAACGGGTCCTCGGCGTTGATGCGGCACTCGATGGCGTGGCCGGCCAGCATCACGTCGCGCTGGCGGAAGCGCAGCTTCTCGCCGGCGGCGATGCGGATCTGCTCCTGCACGATGTCGATGCCGGTGATCATCTCCGTCACCGGATGCTCCACCTGCACGCGGGTGTTCATCTCGATGAAATAGAACTCGCCGTTCTCGTACAGGAACTCGAAGGTGCCGGCGCCGCGGTAGCCGATCTTGCGGCAAGCCTCGGCGCAGCGGTCGCCGATCTTCTCGATCAGCTTGCGCGGAATGCCCGGCGCCGGCGCCTCCTCGATGACCTTCTGGTGGCGGCGCTGCATCGAGCAGTCGCGCTCGCCCAGCCAGACCGCGTTCTTGTGCTCGTCGGCCAGGATCTGGATCTCCACGTGGCGCGGATTCTCCAGGTATTTCTCCATGTAGACTTCCGGATTGCCGAAGGCCGCGCCGGCCTCCGCCTTGGTCATGGCCACCGCGTTGATCAGCGCCGCCTCGGTGTGCACCACGCGCATGCCGCGTCCGCCGCCGCCGCCGGCTGCCTTGATGATGACCGGATAGCCGATCTTGCGCGCCATCTGCACGATCGCCTTCGGGTCCTCCGGCAGCGCGCCCTCGGAACCGGGCACGCAGGGCACGCCGGCGCGTATCATGGCCTGCTTGGCCGACACCTTGTCGCCCATCAGGCGGATCGACTCGGCGCGCGGGCCGATGAACACGAAGCCCGACTTCTCGACGCGCTCGGCGAAGTTGGCGTTCTCCGACAGGAAGCCGTAGCCGGGGTGGATCGCTTCCGCGTCCGTCACCTCGGCCGCGCTGATGATGGCCGGCATGTTCAGGTAGCTCAGCGTGGAAGCGGCCGGGCCGATGCAGACCGATTCGTCGGCCAGCTTCACGTATTTGGCGTCCTTGTCCGCTTCGGAGTGGACCACCACCGTCTTGATGCCCATTTCACGGCACGCGCGCTGGATGCGCAGCGCGATTTCACCGCGATTGGCAATGAGGATTTTTTCAAACATGGCAGGTTTGTGTGTTTGTGCGGAGCCTTGGCTCCTGGGTGTAGAGGGGTTGCGGAACCAGATCGGGGCGGCCGGCGATCCCACGGGGACCCGCCATGGCCGCGCGGCCGATTTAGCCGATCACAAACAGGGGTTGGCCGAACTCGACCGGTTGGCCGTTTTCCACCAGGATCTGGGTCACGACGCCGGACTTGTCCGAGTCGATTTCATTGAGCAGCTTCATCGCCTCGATGATGCACAGGGTGTCGCCTTCCTTGACGGTCGCGCCGACCTCGACGAAGGCGGCGGCGCCGGGCGCGGACGAGCGGTAGAAGGTGCCGACCATCGGCGATTTCACCACGTGGCCGGTCGGCTCGGCGGGGGCGGCCGGCACGGCGGCCACGGGGGCGGCGCCGGCCGCCGGCGCCGGGGCGTGGTATTGCGGCTGCATGCCCTGCGGCTGCATCATCACAACCTGGTTCTGCGGCATGGCGGAGGATTTGACGATGCGCACCTTGCTCTCGCCTTCGGTCACTTCGAGTTCTGCGATATCCGATTCGGCGACCAAGTCTATTAAGGTCTTGAGCTTGCGTAGATCCATCTGGGACTCCCTGGGTTCTGTTTTGTGATTGTGGGGCAGCGGCGGTCTCGCCGCTATAAATGCGCGCAGATCGCGTAGATTAACGTTTTTTAATTGCAAAGTCGATGGCTAAGCGATATCCCTCGATGCCGAGGCCGCAGATCGTCCCTTGCGCGATCGCGCTTAAGAATGAATGGTGGCGAAATTCTTCGCGCTGGTAAATGTTCGAAATATGGACTTCGATGAACGGTATCGCCACCCCCGCCAGCGCGTCCCGCAGCGCCACGCTGGTGTGGGTCAAGCCCCCCGGGTTGATGACGATCATGTCCACGCCCTCGCCGCGCGCGGCGTGGACGCGGTCGATCAGCGCCCCCTCGTGGTTGCTCTGGAAACAAGAAAGCTGCGCGCCGGCCGCCGCGGCCTGGGCTTGCGCCGCCTGTTCCACGTCCGCCAGGGTGCTCGCGCCGTACACGCCCGGCTCGCGCGTGCCCAGCAAATTCAGGTTGGGGCCATTCAACAGCAGGATGTTTTTTGCCATGGGTCTGACACCGTTGTCCACAAAAGTTCCGCATTTTGCCGTCAACAGCGACCCTTGGCAAGTAAAAACATATTGCCTAAATTCTCACAACCTTGCAAGATCTGCACGCAACTCGTCGAATTTCAGCCGGCCCAGATAGGTCTTCAGCACTTGCCCGTCGGCGCCGATCAGCACCGTGTAGGGCAGGCCGCCCTGGTTGTTGCCGAACTTGCGCGACAGCTCCGTGCCGCCCATGCCGGCCACGTAGACGGGATAGGAAATTTTGTTCTTCTCGCTAAAATCGGCGATATTGCTCGGCGTATCAATGCCGATGCCGATAACTTGCACGTTCTTGGCGCTAACTTCGGCCTGCAGGCGGGACAGCTCCGGCATCTCCTCCACGCACGGGCCGCACCACGGCGCCCAGAAATTGACCACCAGGTGCCTGCCCTTCCACTGCGCCAGCGCCTGTTTGGCGCCCTTGGCGTCGTTCAGCTGCGCCAGGAACAGTTCGTCGACCGGGCCGCCGGGCTGGACGGCGGCCGCCTTCGGGGCCGGGATGGGCGCTTTTTCTGCCTGCTGGAACCAGGCGCCGGCCGCGGCGCAGCCTATAGCGGCTATCGCGTATATAAGATAGTTCTTTTTGACGATCATATCGCTTCGTGGGTGCTTGCTATTAATAGGGAGCGCACGCCGGCCGCGTCGGCGCGCAGTTGTTTGCCATCGCCGCGCGCCTTGACGGCGCCGCGCAGGTCGTCCAGCTCGTACAGCGCGGCGTGCACGCCCTCCTTGTTCCACAGGAAGCTGACGGTTTCCACGGGCGCGAAGCGCGGGCCCTTGAAATGCGGCGTCTCGGAGATGTCGATGTTGACGTTCTTATTCAGCAGGAAGATCTCGACCTCCTTGGCGCTGTCGGCGAACAGCTGCAGGTGGATGTCGTCGTGCGGCCCGGCGGTGCCGTTCAGCACGGCGCCGGTGAGGTAGGGCTGGAATCGCTCCAGCGCCTCCATCACCTGCAGCGCGACGGTGCGCAGGCGGAACAAGCGGGCCGGCTGGGTGTCGGCGTTGAACAGCGCGTGGTACAGCCGCAGCTCGCCCTCGATCTGATCGTTGTCCGGCAGCGCGTTGCTGTTGGCCTGCGACTCGCCCAGGATCTGGCGCGCCGCCTTGCGTTTCGCCGTCAGGTAGTCGTGGCCGTCCTGCGCGATCAGCCGCGCGGCGGCCGCCGCGATCTCCGCGCGCAACAGTTGGACTTCATCGAAATGGGGGGACGTCATGACCGTGATCATACTCTGAACCGGAAGAGGCCACCTGTCAGGTAAAATCGCACTCTTGATCCAACGCTTGCGCACTCTCAACATGCATATTCATATATTAGGTATTTGCGGCACCTTCATGGGCGGCCTCGCCGTGCTGGCCAAGGAGGCGGGCCACCGCGTCACCGGCTGCGACGCCAATGTCTATCCCCCCATGAGCACCCAGCTGGAAGCCCAGGGCATCGAACTGATCCAGGGTTTCGGGCCGGAGCAGGTGGCGCTCGATCCGGATCTGTATGTAATAGGCAACGTCGTCTCGCGCGGCAACCCGCTGGTCGAGGAAATCCTGAACCGCAGCCTGCCCTACGTGTCCGGCCCGCAATGGATCGGCGAGCACATCCTGCGCGACAAATGGGTGCTGGCCGTGGCCGGCACGCACGGCAAGACCACCACCTCGGCCATGCTGGCCTGGATCCTGGAGGACGCCGGCTACGCGCCCGGCTTCCTGATCGGCGGCGTGCCGATGAACTTCGGCGTCTCGGCCCGCCTCGCGGGTCCGGGCGCGGAGTCCGACTTCTTCGTCATCGAGGCGGACGAGTACGACACCGCCTTCTTCGACAAGCGCAGCAAGTTCGTGCACTACCACGCCAAGACGGCCGTGCTGAACAACCTGGAGTACGACCACGCCGACATCTTCCCCGACTTGGGCGCCATCGAAACCCAGTTCCACCACCTGGTGCGCACCGTGCCGGGCATCGGCCGCGTGATCGCCAACGCCAACGAGCCGGCCCTGGACCGCGTGCTCCAGCGCGGCTGCTGGAGCGAGCGCGAGCGCTTCGGCGACGCCGACGGCGCCGCCTGGCGCGTGCGCGAGCACGCCGATGGCGGCTTCGACGTGCTGTTCAACGGCGACACCGCCGGCACCGTGCGCTGGGAGCTGACCGGCAAGCACAACCGTTTGAACGCGCTGGCCGCCATCGCCGCCGCGCGCCACGTCGGCGTGCCGATCGCGCAGGCGGCCGAGGCGCTGGGCCGCTTCGTCAGCGTCAAGCGCCGCATGGAGGTGCGCGGCGTGGTCGGCGGCGTCACCGTCTACGACGACTTCGCCCACCATCCCACCGCCATCGCCACCACCGTCGGCGGCCTGCGTCAAAAGCTGGGCAAGGACGGTCGCATCCTCGCCGTGCTGGAGCCCCGCTCCAACACCATGAAGCTGGGCGCGATGAAGGACGCGCTGCCCGGCAGCCTGGTGGACGCCGACCTGGTGTTCGGCTTCGGCAGTGAAAAGGCGCTGGGCTGGAGCCTGGCCGCGGCGCTCGCGCCCATGGGCGCCACCGCCACCGCCCACGAGGACATCGACGCCATGGTGCGCGCCATCGTCGCGCAGGCGCGGCCGGGCGACCACGTCGTCGTCATGAGCAACGGCGGCTTCGGCGGCGTGCACCAGAAACTGCTCGAGGCGCTGGCCCGATGATCCTGTACCTGCACGGATTCCGCTCGTCCCCGCTGTCGATGAAGGCCCGCCTGCTGGGCGCGCGCATGGCCGAACTGGGCCGCGGCGCCGACTATGTCTGCCCGCAACTGCCGGCCTCGCCGAAGCTGGCGATGGAACTGGCGCTGTCGCTGGTGGACGGCGTGCCCGCGGGCGAGCTCGCCATCGTCGGCTCCTCGCTGGGCGGCTATTACGCGACCTGGATGGCCGAGCGCCTCGGCTGCCGCGCGGCGCTGCTGAACCCGGCCATCGTGCCGCAGCTCAGCCTGGACCAGCACGTGGGCGTCACCACCGCGTTCCACTCGGACCAGCCCTTCGAATTCAAGCGCGAGTATATAGCGGAGTTGCGCGCGCTGGCCGTGCCGGCGATCACCCGGCCCGAACGCTACTTCCTGCTGGCCGCGACCGGCGACGAAGTGCTGGACTACCGCGACATGGTGGCGCACTATGCCCATGCGCGCCAACACGTGATACAGGGCGGCGACCACGGCATCGGCGAATTCGCCGACCACATGGACGAGGTGCTGGCCTTCTGCGGCGTGGACCTTGGCGGTGCGCGGTGAAGGGCCGCTCGCTGCGGCAGGCCCTGTGGCATCCGCACGTGAACGCCGTCAACGCGCCGCCGCGGCTGGCGCGCTGGCTGACCGCCGGCGGCTCGCTGACCGCCATGCTGAGGGAGCACAGCGCGGCCTTCCGCGTGCAGAAGCTGCACCAGCGGCCGGCGCTGTGCCTGAACGACGAGGCGGCCGTGATCGGCCTGCACCGCTCCAGCCGCGTGATGGAACGCGAGGTCTTGCTGCGGTGTGATAATACGCCCGTGGTGTTCGGCCACACGGTGGTGCCGATGACGGCGACCGCCAGCGACTGGCCGGCCTTCAGCTCGCTGGGCGAGCGCTCGCTGGGCAGCACGCTGTTCGGCGATCCGCGCGTGCGGCGCGGCGGACTGGAGTTCGCCCGCCTGCGCGCCAGCCACCCGCTGGCCAAGCGCGTGCGCGCGGCGGCGGGATCGCCGGGGGCGGACGACGCCGATGAGGCGATAATGTATGCAAGGCGCTGCCTATACCGGCGCCACAATGGATTGCTGCTGGTGACCGAGGTATTCTTGCCATCGGTGCTGAAGCTGGTGAAAGCCGGTGCGATCGCGACTTTTGAGAACAGAACATAATAATGAACGTATTTTTTGAAGAATCCGGCGATTTCAAGGTCGGCACCGTACTGTCCACCGCCGGCGAGGCCCACCAGGTGGAGATGGCCAGCGGCAAGCGCACCAAGGTCAAGACCAAGGACGTGCTGCTGCAATATGAAAAGCCCACCCCCGGCGAACTGCAGGAGCAGGCCAGGGCCGTCGCCGCCGAGATCGACCTGGAATTCCTGTGGGAAGTGGCCGGCGAGGACGAGTTCGGCTTCGCCGAGCTGGGCGCCGAGTACTTCGGCCACGCGCCGCTGCCCTTCGAGGCGGCCGGCCTGATCCTGGCGCTGCACAACGCGCCCATCTATTTCTATAAGAAGGGCCGCGGCCGCTACAAGAAGGCGCCCGAGCAATCGCTGCGCGCCGCGCTGGCCGGCATCGAGAAGAAGAAACAGCAGGCGCTGGTGCAAGCCCAGTACGTGGAGGAGCTGAAGGCGAACAAGCTGCCGGCCTCCATGCAGCACATCGTCCAGCAACTGCTGTTCAAGCCGGACAAGAACACCATCGAATACAAGGCGCTGGAGGCGGCCTGCAACGAGCTGCGCCAGAGCCCGCAGCGCCTGATGCTGGCCGTCGGCGGGGTCGCCTCGCCGAAGGACCTGCACATGTCGAAGTTCCTGTTCGAGAACTTCCCCAAGGGCGCGGGCTTCCCGGACGTGCCGGTGCCGAAGGCGCCGTCCAACCTGCCGCTGGCGGCCGTCGAGGCCTTCTCCATCGACGACGTGACCACCACCGAGATCGACGACGCCTTCTCCATCACCCACCTGGCGGACGGCAAGCTGCGCGTGGGCATCCACATCGCCGCGCCCGGCCTGGGCATCCGCCCGGACGACGCGGTCGACAAGATGGCGCGCGCGCGCATGTCCACCGTCTACATGCCGGGCGATAAGATCACCATGCTGCCGGACGCCATCGTCGAGGCCTTCACCCTGGCCGAGGGCAAGACCTGCCCGGCGCTGTCGCTGTACGCCACCCTGGACCCGGCCGACTGGAGCGTCGTGGGCACCGAGACCCGCGCCGAGATGGTGCCGATCGCCAACAACCTGCGCCACAACGACCTGGACGACCTGGTCAACGAGGAAACCCTGGCCAGCGGCGAAGGCGAGTACCCGCGCAAGGCCGAGCTGGCGCTGCTGTGGCAATGGGCGCTGCAGCTGGAGGCCGGCCGCATGAAGAAGCGCGAGGCCTTCGGCCTGAAGCCGGAGCAGAACAACCGCGTGGACTTCAACTTCTACGTCGAGGACGACGTGGTCACCATCTCGCGCCGCAAGCGCGGCGCGCCGCTGGACAAGATCGTGGCCGAGCTGATGATCTTCGCCAACAGCACCTGGGGCAAGCTGATGCACGACAACGGCGTGCCCGGCATCTACCGCAGCCAGGGCGCGGGCGGCTGGGCCGCCAAGATGCAGGTGCGCATGCTGACGCAGGCCGCGCCGCACCAGGGCCTGGGTGTGGACCAGTACGCGTGGAGCACCTCGCCGCTGCGCCGCTACACCGACCTGGTCAACCAGTGGCAGATCCTGGCCGTGGCCGAGAAGGGCGTGGCCGCGCCCTTCGTGGCGCCGTTCAAGCACAAGGACGCCAACCTGTTCGCCATCGTCTCCGCCTTCGACGCGGCCTACTCGGCCTATAACGACTTCCAGGGCAATATGGAGCGCTATTGGTGCCTGCGCTGGCTGGGCCAGGAGGGCGCCAAGCGCGTGGACGCCGTGGTGCTGAAGGACGAGGTGCTGCGCCTGACCGAGATTCCGTTGATCATCCGCCTGGCCGGCATGCCGCCGGCCGCCCGCGGCGCCCAGGTCAAGCTGGACGTCATCGGCTGGGACGAGGTCGAACTGGGCGTCGAGGCGCGCCTGCTGGAGATCGTGGCCGCGCCCGCCGCCGACTTGGGCGAGGAGGAGGAAGAGGAGGCAGCCGAGGGCGCCGACGCGTCCGCCGACGCCGACGCCGCGGCCGATCCCGCCGCCCCGCCGGACGACCAGGCCGAAATCGCCGAGCTCGCCAGTGAAACGGCCGTCACCGAACCGGCCCCGGAACAAACCACGTAGGGCGGGGTAAGCAAAGCGCAGCCCGCCATGGCGCCGTCCGCGGCCATGGCATCGTCAATCCAGCAACCTGACTCAATCGAAACCGCGTGAAGTCCTTCAAAGAAAACCGCTTCCTGTACCTGGCCCTCGGCGTCTCGCTGGTGGTCCACGGCGCGTTGCTGGCGGTGAACTTCGTGGCGCCCAGGAACTTCAAGGTCGAGCCGACCGATCCCGGCCTGGAAGTCATCCTGGTCAACGCCAAGCACGCGAAAAAGCCGCTGAAGGCGGACGTGCTGGCGCAGGCCAACCTGGACGGCGGCGGCAGCGCCGACGCGGGCCGCGCCAAGTCGCCGCTGCCGGACATGCGCAAGAACGAGACCGGCGAAAGCGTGAAGGCCACCAAGCGCCGCATCGCCGAGCTGGAGGAGCGCCAGCAAAACCTGCTGACCCAGGTGCGCAAGACGCCGTTCGCCGCCGCGCCGGTCACCGAGAAGAGCAAGCCCGACCCGAAGCCCACCGGCGCCGACCTGATCGACAGCAGCAAGGCCATCGCCCGCATGGCCGCCGAGATCACGCAGACCATCGACGACCAGAACAAGCGGCCGAAGAAAACCTTCATCACGCCCAGCACGCGCGAGGTCGGCTACGCCATGTATTACAAGCAGATGCAGCGTCGCGTGGAGGAGATCGGCACGCTGAACTTCCCGCAGAAGAATGGCCGCAAGCTGTACGGCGAGCTGGTGCTGCACATCCCCATCTTCCAGGACGGCAGCATCTACGAGAAGGATGGCGGGGTGCGGGTGGACCGCAGTTCGGGCAACGCCGCGCTGGACGCGGCCGCCGTCGCCATCGTGCGCCGCGCCGCGCCCTTCGGCAAGTTCCCGCCCAACATGCTGTCGGACGAGCGGGACGACCTCTGGATCATCACCACCAGTTTTAAATTCACACGGGAAGAGAAAATGGAAGCCAACCTGAGCGGCGGAGCGAATTGATGGACCGAACTGTTGACAAGTACTGCGTTTTCGGCAACCCCATCGCCCACAGCAAGTCGCCCGACATCCACGCCGCCTACGCCGCCCAGACCGGCCAGGCGCTGAGCTACGACAAGCGCCTGGCGCCGCTGGACGGCTTCGCCGCCGCCGTGCGCGACTTCATCGCCGAGGGCGGCAAGGGCGCCAACGTCACCGTGCCGTTCAAGCTGGAGGCCCACAAGCTGGCCCGCGCGCTGACCATGCGCGCGCAGGCGGCGGGCGCCGTCAACACGCTGTTGTTCACGGACGAGGGCATCGTCGGCGACAACACCGACGGCGCCGGGCTGGTGACGGACATCGTCGTCAACGCCGGCGTGCCGGTCACCGGCAAGCGCGTGCTGCTGCTGGGCGCGGGCGGCGCGGCGCGCGGCGTGGTGCTGCCGCTGCTGGAGCACAACCCCGCCCAGTTGACCATCGCCAACCGCACGGTCGCCACCGCCGAGGCGCTGGTGGCGCAGTTCGCCGCGCTGTCCAGCGGCGCGGCCTTGTCCGCCCGCGGTTACGCCGGGGTGCAAGGCCAATACGATATCGTCGTCAACGCCACCTCCGCCAGCCTGAGCGCGGACTTGCCTCCCGTGCCGCCCTCCGTGTTCGCCCCCGGCGCGCTGGCGCTGGACATGATGTACGGCAAGGAGCCGACCGTGTTCATGCGCTTCGCCGCCGAGCACGGCGCGATCGCGCGCGACGGCCTGGGCATGCTGGTCGAACAGGCGGCCGAGGCCTTCCTCGCGTGGCGCGGCGTGCGTCCGCACACCACCGAGGTACTGGCCCGGCTGCGCGCGACGCTATGACAACGGCGCGCAAACCTGCCGCGTCCGGTGGCAAGTGGCGCTGGGTCAAATGGCTGTTCATCGTCCCCGCGCTGCTGTTCATCGGCGTGCAGCTGTATTTCCTGATCCAGATCTGGTGGTGGGTGGACCACAACCCCACCATGACCTCGTTCATGCGCGAACAGCAGTCGGCGCTGCGCGAAAAGAACCCCAAGGCCAACATCCAGCAGCAGTGGGTGCCGTACAAGCGCATCTCGGGCAACCTGAAGCGGGCCATCATCGCCTCCGAGGACGCCAATTTCTCCGACCACGAGGGCGTGGACTGGGAGGCGCTGCAAAAGGCCTATGAGAAGAACAGCAAGAAGAAGAAGGTCGTGTCCGGCGGTTCCACCATCACCCAGCAGCTGGCCAAGAACCTGTTCCTGTCCGGCTCGCGCAGCTACCTGCGCAAGGGCCAGGAGCTGATCATCACTTATATGCTGGAGGCGCTGATGGACAAGGAGCGCATCTTCGAGATCTACCTGAACGTGGTGGAATTCGGCAAGGGCATCTTCGGCGCCGAGGCGGCCGCCCGGCACTATTACCGCACCAGCGCCGCCAACCTGGGCGCCGCGCAGGCGGCCAAGCTGGCCGTGATGCTGCCCAATCCGCGCTATTACGACGCCCATCGCGACACCAACTACCTGGCCCGCCGCACCGGCGTGATTCTCAGACGCATGGGCTCGGCTGAGTTACCATAAGGCATTACAACTGGGGAGGTCGACATGATGCAACGCCAGCGTGGCTTGAGCCTGATCGCGGTCGCATTGCTGATGGGCGGGCTGGCCGCCGCCGTGATGGCGGCGCTGTTTTCCATGCGCCACGAGCGCAACCTGTTCGCCGAGGGGGCGGACAAGCTGATGAGGAAGAGCGGCGCCGAGGCCGTCGTGAAGCAGGCGGCGCCGGCGGCGGCCCCGGCCGCGCCGCTGCGCCGCTGCGTCATCGACGGCCGGACGGTGGTCTCGAACACCGAGTGCAAGGACGGCAATCCGACCAGCAAAACCATCCAGGTGCGCGAGACCCGCGGCATCGAGGCGCCCAGGGTTCCCAAGCCCGATCCGGCCGAATCCGGCGCGCCTTCGCTGCGCGAGAAGATGATCAACCAGGGCGTGGAAAAGGCCACCCGCTAAGCCGCGGGCGGCCGGTGTGGCGCCGCCGGA
Source organism: Pseudoduganella namucuonensis (assembly GCF_900116645.1). Classification (GTDB taxonomy): domain Bacteria; phylum Pseudomonadota; class Gammaproteobacteria; order Burkholderiales; family Burkholderiaceae_D; genus Rugamonas; species Rugamonas namucuonensis. The sequence goes on from NZ_FPBO01000030.1 coordinate 55,037, forward strand.
CGGCAGCCGCTTAAAACTCTTCCCACTCGTCGATGGCGGCCGGCGTGCTGGCGACCTGCTTCACCGGCGCCGCGCGCCGCGCCGGGTGGCTTGCCGGGCGAGCGGAGGATGGTTGCGCGGCGCTACCGGCCCGCCGGCCGGCCGTCATTGGCGGCGCCGTGCCCGCCACGCCCTGGTCGACCTTGAATTGGCTGACCGCGCGCGCCAGGCTGGCGGCCTGGTCCTGCAGCGCGCCGGCCGCCGCCGCCGCCTGCTCCACCAGCGCCGCGTTCTGCTGGGTCGTCCGGTCCATCTGCGTGATGGCATGGTTGATCTGCTCGATGCCCGAGGTCTGCTCCTGGGTGGCGGCGGTGATCTCGGCCATGATGTCGGCCACGCCTTTGATGCTGTCGACGACGGCCCGCATGGTCGAGCCGGCCTCGTCCACCAGCTTGGCGCCGCTGTCGACCTGTTCCACCGAATCGCCGATCAGCGTCTTGATCTCCTTGGCCGCCGCCGCCGAGCGCTGCGCCAGATTGCGCACCTCGGAGGCCACCACCGCGAAGCCGCGCCCCTGTTCCCCGGCGCGCGCCGCCTCGACCGCCGCGTTCAGCGCCAGGATGTTGGTCTGGAAGGCGATGCCGTCGATGACGCTGATGATGTCGACGATCTTGCGCGACGAGGCGTTGATCGAACCCATGGTGTCGACCACCTGCGACACCACCACGCCGCCCTTGACCGCCACCTCGGAGGCCATGATCGCCAGCTGGTTGGCCTGGCGCGCGTTGTCCGCGTTCTGCTTGACGGTGGCGGTTAATTCCTCCATGGACGAGGAGGTTTCCTGCAGGGAGCCGGCCTGTTGCTCGGTGCGCGCGGACAAGTCCTGGTTGCCGCTGGCGATCTGTTCGGAGGCGGTGGCGATGGTGTGGGTGCCACCGCGCACGTCGGCTATCATCCTGCTCAGGTTGTCGCGCATGGACTGCATCGCGAACAGGATGCTGCCCCGGTCGCCTTCGCCGGTGACGATGTCGACGGCCAGGTCGCCCGCCGCGATGCGGTCCACCACCGCGACCACATAGTCCGGCTCGCCTCCGAGCTGGGACAGCAAGCCGCGCACCACCAGCAAACCCAGCGCCACGGCGATCAGGGCGACGGCCGCGACCACGCCGGCCGAGATGTGGCGGGTGGCGCTGGCGGCCGCTTGCTGGCTCTCGAAGCGCGCCAGCGCCGCCGCCTGAACCGTCTGCTTCATGTCGGCCAGGATGGTGAAGACGCGGTTGGCGTTGTCCTTCACCTCCAGGCGGTTCACTTCCGCGCCGCCCTTGATGTCGCCCTGCTCGATCAGCTGGACTTGATGCGTCATCCCGGCCTGCATTTTCCGGTACGCGTCCTGCAGTGCCTTGATGGTATCCTGCCGGGCGCCCTGGCTGGCCGCGGCCAGCCTGCCGATCGCGTTGTCGGCCTTGGCGAAGCGGTCGGCGTTCTCGTTCTTCCAGGCGGCGATGGATGCCTGGTCCCCGATGGCGATCATGCGCAGAATATTGATGTCCACCCTGGTCAGCAAGCCGTCGATCTCGCCGACGACGGCGGTTTGTTGCAAATCGACGCGATACATGGCGTCCAGTTCGTCCGACGACCGCTGTAGCCGGGTAAGGAAGAACAGGCCCAGTGCGAGTTGCATCAGGAGGATGATGGCGATAACGCCAAGGAACTTCTTGCGTACGCTTAGTTTCATAAATTCTCTATCCTTTGTTGTGGCGGTCATCCCCTCGGGAGGCGCGCGATTGTTTTCGTCAGGATTGTCCGAGCTGGTCCAAGGCTCGACATCGGCACACGCGCGATGGGCCCCGTCTCGGCGGATGCTGGCGGGCTATGAACGCTAACCCAATCGTTGGACGGGCAACATCAGCGCATTCCGAAACGCTGGTAGGGATATCCTTATGCGTGCCGCCCCCGGCCGGCTGCCGGGGAGGGCGCACCCGCCGCCCCGCTTGCCCCGGCCCGGCCCCGGCTTTTTGCCCCTGCTCCGGGTAAAAATTCCAACGCAAGGGTGGCCTGCAAAACGGCTTTGCGGGTACACTTGCGCTGTTTCATTTTCTGCGCTTGCGGGCGCCCGGACCCCAGTTGGCTGAGAGTGCCTATGATCAATGTTTTCGTCTTACAAAATGGCCGTCTCAACCAGGTTCCCATCGAGACCCGCGACGATCTGGAGAAAGCCGAGCCGGTATGGGTCGACCTGACCGATCCGAACGACGATGAGCGTCTGTGGGTCAAGGCCATTTACGGCGTGACGCTGCCGGGCGAAGACGAAGTCAAGGACATCGAGGCGTCGGCCCGCTACTACGAGGCGGAAAACGGCGACCTGCACCTGCGCACCGACTTCCTGCTGGAAGAGGACGACGGCCCGTCGCGCATCGTCACCGTGGCCTTCATTCTGGCCAAGAAAATGCTGTTCTCCGTCCACACGGACGATCTGCCGGTGTTCCGCCTGGTGCGCATGCGCGCCCGCTCGCGTCCCGGCTCCATCGCCGACTACATGGACGTGCTGCTGGACCTGTACGCGACCGACGCCGAATACTCGGCGGACGCGCTTGAGGGCATCTACCAGAACCTGGAGGAAGTGTCCGGCCGCGTGCTGCAGGAGGAATTCACCGACAAGGACGCGGCCGACGCCCTGAGCGCCATCGCGCACGAGGAGGACTTGAACGGCCGCATCCGCCGCAACATGATGGACACGCGCCGCGCGGTCAGCTTCCTGATGCGGGGGCGGCTGCTCAATTCCGAGCAATTCGAGGAGGCGCGCCAGATCCTGCGCGACATCGAATCGCTGGACGGCCACACCTCTTTCCTGTTCGATAAGATCAACTTCCTGATGGACGCCACGGTCGGCTTCATCAACATCAACCAGAATAAGATCATCAAGATCTTCTCGGTGGCCAGCGTCGCCTTCCTGCCGCCGACCCTGATCGCCAGCGTCTACGGCATGAACTTCGACAGCATCCCCGAGCTGAAATGGGCCCTGGGTTACCCGTGGGCCTGGGGCTTGATGATCACCAGCGCCATCGCCCCCTTCCTGTACTTCCGCCACCGCGGCTGGCTGAAATAAGCCGGCAAAGCGCCTACTCCAGCAGTCCTTTGCGGTAGGCCTCGCTCTGCCGCTGCAACGCCGGGTTGGCGAGATAGCGTATCAGCGCCCGAGCGGCCGGCTCGCGCGCCGTCGCGGGCATCGCCGCGATGGCGAATTGGCGCCGCGCCGGGATCGGCAGCGGCATCGTCTGCACGCCGTCCGGCAGCGGATGGACCGCCAGCCGGGGCAGGATCGAATAGCCGAGCCCGCGCGCGGCCAGGGCGGCGATGCTGCTGTCGGTCGCCAGCGTGCGCGCCGGCGGCGCGGCGAATCCCGCCTCCCGGCAGCGCGCCGCGACGCCCAGCGCCCCGGCGCAATCGAGCTGGATATACGGCAGGCCGTCGAGCTGCTCCCAGCTCAGCGGGGCGCGCAAGGCGAGGGACCCGGGCGCCACCAGCACATAGGAATCCGCCACATAATCCCGCGTCCGCAAGCCGGCGCCCGCCGGCAGCTGCACGATGGCGACATCGGCCCGCCCGTCCCGCAAGGCCTGGGCCAGCGCGTCGCGCTCCTCGAAGCCGTCGTCGACATCCACCCGCAGGCCGGGATGGTCGGCCTCCAGCGCCGCCAGCGCCGACGGCAGCAAGTGGGTGCTCACACTGCGGAAGCAGGCCAGCCGCAGATGGCCCGCGACCGCGGCGTCCTCCCGCGCCGCGTCTCCCAGGCTGGCGGCCAGGCGCAGGATCTGGCGCGCGGTGGCCAGCACCCGGTGCCCGGCGTCGGTGGGCGTGCAGCCGCTGCGCGAGCGGTGCAGCAGGCGCTGGCCCAATGTGTTTTCCAGTTCGCCTATGCCGTGGCTGACGCGCGATTGCGTGCAGTCCAGCGCCGCCGCCGCGCCGCCGAAACTGCCCTCGTCCGCCACCGCCACCAGCATTTCCAGCTGATTCAACTTGGGTTTGGTCATCGAAATCCTTCATGGATAAGCGCCAACTATAGGGTATTTCGGTTGCGGGGCAAAGCCCCGGCGGACGAAGATGGGGTTTTACAACCCGAGGGAGTGCGAAATGGACAAGGCGGTTTTGATAGTGGTGGACGTGCAGCAGGCATTCAATGATCCCCGCTGGGGACAGCGCAATAATCCAATGGCGGAAGAAAACATCGCCGCCTTGCTGGCGGCCTGGCGCAAAGCCGGCCAGCCGCTGATCCACGTGCATCACCGCTCGCGCGATTCGAAAGGCCTGTTTCATTCGGATGCGCCGGGCGCCAAGGTCAAACCCGAGGCTGTGCCCTTGCCGGGTGAAACGGTTATTTACAAACAGGTGAACAGTTCTTTTATCGGCACCGATCTGGAACAACGCCTGCGCGCGATGGGCGCGCCAACCGTGGTGGTGTGTGGAATAACGACCGACCATTGCGTTTCCACCACCGCCAGAATGGCGGGCAATCTGGATTTCACGACCTTGATTATCTCCGACGCCACCGCGACTTTCGAACGGACCGGGCCGGATGGCCGTCATTATTCGGCCGAATTGATGCATGACACCGCGCTGGCCAGCGTAAATGGGGAATTCGCGGAAGTGGTGGATACCGCCACCGTGCTTGCCCGTCTCAAGCCACGCGCGGATTGAAATCGAATGGCGGTTTGCCGCGCGCCAGGCAGGCGGTATTCGCGGCATCTATAAAATCGTCCAGATTGAAACCGCCGGCCCAAAGCTGGCTTTGCAATCCCTCGACGATGGATTCGACCTGCACCGCCTGCTCCTCCACCGCCGAATTGGCGGGATTGTGCACCTTGGCCATCACGAATTGCGCGCGTCCGCGCCCAGCGCGACCTGGCCAGAAACGGCCCCGGCGGCCCTGGTTCGCCTCCCGCGCACTCAAAACTGGCTTGAACGCGCCAGATTCTGGCTTGATTCGGGCGGATCGCGCCCCTGCGGGACGAAAAAAAGCCGGGAACACAGTCCCGGCCCGGTCGCTGGATTAAACCGATCAGCCCAGCGTCGCGAATACCCTGCGCGCCGCCGCGATGGTTTCGTCGATCACCGCGTCATCATGTTGAATGGAAACGAAGCCCGCTTCAAAAGCGGCCGGGGCGAAATAAACACCCTCGTCCAGCATCGCGTGGAAGAACACATTGAATTTCGCGCGATCGCCCGCCATCATTTCGGCGTAATTATTCGGCGGCGTTTCGCTGAAATACAAACCGAACATGCCGCCTTCGGCGTCCGCGCAGAAAGTCACGCCGGCCTCTTTCGCCGCCGCCGTCAATCCATCGGCCAGGCGTTTCGCCGACGCGGCGAGTTTATCGTAAAAACCAGGCTGCTGTATCAGCTTCAAGGTCGTCATGCCGGCCGCGACCGCCACTGGATTACCGGACAAGGTGCCCGCCTGATAAACCGCGCCCAGTGGCGCCATTTTACCCATCAATTCAGCGCTGCCGCCGAATGCCGCAACCGGCAGGCCGCCGCCGATTACTTTACCCAGCGCGGTCAAATCCGGTTTAATACCGTACAGCGCTTGCGCGCCACCCAGGCCCACGCGGAATCCGCACATCACTTCATCGAATATCAGAATGGCGCCGTGTTTGGTGCACAGGTCGCGCAGGGATTGCAGGAATTCCGGCGTGCCTTTAATCAGATTCATATTGCCGGCCACCGGCTCGACAATAACGCAGGCGATTTCATTGCCGAAGCTGGCGAACGCCTCTTCGATTTGCGCCACATTGTTATAGTCCAGCACCAGGGTGTGCTTGACGAAATCCTCGGGCACGCCGGCCGAAGTCGGATTGCCGAAAGTTAATAAGCCGCTGCCCGCTTTCACCAGCAGGGAATCGGCGTGGCCGTGATAACAGCCCTCGAATTTCACGATTTTATCGCGGCCGGTGGCGCCGCGCGCCAGGCGCAATGCGCTCATGGTCGCCTCGGTGCCGGAGGAAACCAGGCGCACCTGTTCTATCGACGGCACCAGGCGGCAGATTTCCTCCGCCATTTCTATTTCCGCCTCGGTCGGGGCGCCGAAGGATAAACCGCGGGTCGCCGCTTCCTGCACCGCTTTCACCACTTCCGGATGGGCGTGGCCGACAATCGCCGGACCCCAGGAACCGATGTAATCGATATAGCGCTTGCCGTCCGCGTCCCAGAAATAAGGGCCGTCGGCGCGGGTGATGAAACGCGGCGTGCCGCCCACCGAGCGGAAGGCGCGCACCGGGGAGTTGACGCCGCCGGGGGTGGTTTTCTGGGCGCGGGCGAACAGCGCGTCGTTGCGTGATTCAGTCATTTGTTGTCTCGATGTTATGAAAGGAGTGTGGCTAGCATGCGGTGGTGGCGGTTGGGCACCAGCTTGCCCATGCCGTAGCGCTGCGCGTGGGCCAGCGCACCCTGGGTGTAATCCATGGCCAGTTGCACCGCGCTCGGCGTGTCCGCGCCCTGCGCCAGGTAGGCGGCGATGGCGGCGGACAGCGTGCCGCCCGCGCCCAGGAAGGGGCCGGGCAGGTGCAGCCAGCAATCGTGGCGCACCACGCCGTCGGCGCCGAACAGCGTGTTGGCGCGCGCGCCGTCGCTGTGGCCAGGGCTGGCCGGCGTGCCGGTGACCAGCACGAATTCGCATCCCAGTTCGATCAGGTGGCGCACGTCGTCGGCCATGGTGTCGCCTTCGGCCGGCGCCTCGCACAGGTCCTCCTCGTCCTCCGGCCCGGCCTCGTCGCCGTCGTCCGGGTCCCCGTCCGCTGCCGGGTCGCCGGTCCCGCCGGCGGGACCGGCGGCGGCGTCCTCTCGCCAGGTCTCGGCCAGCCGGCCCAGTTCGACCTGGGACAGCACCAGCACCGACGTTTGCGGCACCAGCAGCTGGCGCACGATGGTCAGCAGCTCCTCGGCGTCCTCGCCCTGCGAGGGCAGGCGCGAGCTGAATGGATCGAGCACCAGCGGCGCGTCCGGATAGTCGGACACGATTTCGGCGATGGCCGAGGCGTGCTCCAGGTTTTCCAGCGCGCCGATCTTGAAGGCCGACACGTGGGCGTCCTCCAGCAGCACGCGGGCCTGGTCGGCCACCCAGTCGGGATCGACCTCCTGCATGTCCTCCACGCCGGCGCTGTCGCCGATCAGCAACGCGGTGGTGACGGCCAGGCCGTGGCAGCCCAGCGAGGAAAACACGGCCATGTCGGCTGTGACGCCGATGGCGCCCACGGGGTCGGCGGCGCCGAATGTCAGGATAAGGGGAGAAGTTTGGTTTTGCACGGCGGGTAGATTAAGATACCTGATTCGGCATTTTACTTGATAGAAGGTGAGACAACGTGAGTAGCAACGAATCGACCCAGCCATTCCAAACCTGGATGTGCCTGATCTGCGGATGGATCTATGACGAGGAAGCGGGACTGCCGGAGGAGGGCATCGCGCCCGGCACGCGCTGGGCCGACGTGCCGATCAACTGGAGCTGCCCGGAGTGCGGCGCCCGCAAGGACGATTTCGAAATGGTGGCGCTGTAATCGCCGCGGCGGCCGTCCACCTTGTCCGCCCCGCCCGTCCGGCGCCGTGCCAAATCGCGGCGCGCTATGCTATCGTGTCGATACGCCTATAACGGTGAAACTATATGACGAACACGCCGCAAGCGACAGGATTGAAGATCATGGTCATCGACGACAGCAGCACGATACGTCGGTCGGCGGAGATTTTCCTGGGCCAGGCGGGCTACCAGGTGGTGTTGGCCGAGGACGGATTCGACGCCCTGGCCAAGATCAACGACCACCATCCGGCGCTGATCTTCTGCGACATCCTGATGCCGCGCCTGGACGGCTACCAGACCTGCGCGCTGATCAAGAAAAGCGCCAAATTCCATGCGACACCGGTGCTGATGCTCTCTTCCAAGGACGGCCTGTTCGACCGCGCGCGCGGCGCCATGGTCGGCTCGGCCGCCTACCTGACCAAACCATTCACCAAGGACAGCCTGCTGGCGGCCGTGCGCGAGCATACCGCGGGCCTGGCGGGCGCCTGAGGTGCACCAAAACAGCGAGGGGCATATGGCCATTCAACGTATCCTGATCGTCGACGATTCGCCGACCGAGCGTTACTACCTGACCGACATCCTGGTCAAAAACGGCTACACCGTCACCACCGCCGAAAACGGCGAGGAGGCGCTGGTGAAGATCAAGGCCGAGAAGCCGCAGCTGATCCTGATGGACGTGGTGATGCCCGGCGCGAACGGCTTCCAAGTCACCCGCGCCATCGCGCGCGATCCGGACCTGCAGGACGTGCCGGTGATTATCTGCTCCAGCAAGAACCAGGAGACGGACCGCATCTGGGGCCTGCGCCAGGGCGCCAAGGACTACCTGGTCAAGCCGGTGGACGCCGCCGCGCTGCTGGCCAAAATCGCCGCGCTCGGCGGCTGAACGATGAGCAGCGCGGCCGGCGACCTCCCACACGCACCGGAACCGGTCCCGGTTCCGGCCTCCGCCCCGGCTCCCACCGGCGCCGAGCGCCGCAGCCGCCTGCGCCGCTATCAGGCGCAACTGCTGGAACGCATGCACGCGGCCAAGAGCGGCGAGGCGGCCGCCGGCCGCGAGCTGGGCGTGCAGCTGGGCGCCGCGCGCTGCCTGCTGGACCTGACGCAGGTGGGCGAGATCGTGCCCTTCCAGCCCGGCCAGCCCCTCGCGACGGTGCCGCTGGCGCGCGACTGGTATCTGGGCCTGGCCAACATCCGCGGCGGCCTGACCGGCGTGATCGACCTGGCGCGCTACCTGGGCGAGGCCGCCACCGCGCCAGCCGCGGGCTGCAGCGTCATCACGTTCGCGCCCGGCCTGGGCTTCAATTGCGCGCTGCTGGCCGCGCGCGTGCTGGGCCTGCGCAAGCTGGACGACATGACGGCGCGCCAGCCCGACGGCGCCGCGCCGGCCTGGTGCGCGCAGCGATTCACCGACCCGGAAGGGCAGCAATGGACCCGGCTGGACCTGGCGCTGCTGGTGCGCGAGGCCGGTTTCCTGCAAGTGGGCCGATAAAAACAGCAAGCGAGGGACGATGTGATGGGATTTATCTTGGATATGTTCTCGCGCCGCAAGCCGGCCGCCGACCCGGCCCCCGCGCCCGACTCGGAGTTCGCCAGCTACGGCGCCGCCGCCCCGGCGCCCCCGCCGGCGCCGGCGCCGGCTTCCGCGCCGCCCCCGCCCCCGGCTCCCGCAGCCGCGCCGGCCGATGGCGGCGGCGACTCCGCCGCCCCGCTGCGCCTGCGCGACGCCTTGCGCCGCCGCCGCGCCGGCGGGGCCGCCGAGAGCGGTCCCGGCATCAAGCTGCCGCTGATCGGCGGCCTGCCGGCGCAGCGCCAGCTGAGCATCCTGTCCACCGCGCTGGCCCTGTGCCTGCTGCTCAGCGTGGCGGCGGTCGGCCTGAACATCCGCAACAACAGCATCCGCTCGACCCAGACCCAGATCGCCAGCGACGCGCTGATGCACTCGCAGCGCCTCGGCAAGGCCGCGCCGAACGCGGTGCAGGGCAACGCCGAGGCCTTCCGCCAGTTGGAGGAGAGCCGCAACGAGCTGATCCAGGACTTCAAGCTGATGATGGCCGGCGGCAGCTACCAGGGCCGCGACATCGGCTCGCCCAGCGCCGCCATGGCCTCGGCGGTGGCGGCGGCGCGCCAGAAATGGGCCGCGTCGGACCAGGCGGCCAGCACCATCCTGCTGCTCAAGTCCGAGCTGAGCGGCCTGGAACGCACGCTCAAGCAGCTCGACGCCATGTCGCCCGCGCTGCTGGCCATGACCGAGGAACTGGCCGCGCTCAAGCTGCAACGCGGCGCCGGCGCGCGCGAACTGGCCGCCCTGGGCAAGCTGTCCATGCTGACCCAGCGCATGAGCCGCAGCGCCGCCGAATTCGTCAGCGCCGGCGGCATCGGCTCGGAGACCGCGTTCCAGCTGGGCCGCGACACCACGGTGTTCCGCGCCACCGTGGACGGCTTCCTGGACGGCAGCGCGCCGCTGCAGCTGGCGCCCACGCGCGACCCGGACCTGCGCGCCAAGTTCGCCGCCCTCAAGGGCCAGTTCGAGGAATACCAGAAACTGGTGGCCTCCATCCTGGACAAGCTGGACAAGTTCGGCGCCGCCAAGGCGGCCGAGCGCCGGATCTTCGGCGAGAACGAGGAACTGCGCCAGCGCCTGGGCGCGGTGCTGGCCAGCTACCGCGCCGAGCAGGAGGCGCTGACCCCGGCCTTCTGGCTGATGGTGGCCGGCGCCGTGCTGACGCTGTTGTCGGCGGCGGCCATCGGCCGCGTGCTGCTGCAGGACTCCAACAACCGCACCCGCGGCGCCGACCGCCGCCGCCAGGAGGCCGAGGCCATGCGCACGCAGGCGCAGCGCAAGGAGGAGGAGGCCAAGGCCATGAACGACCAGAACCAGGCCGCCATCCTGCGCCTGATGAACGAGCTGCAGGAGGTGGCCGACGGCGACCTGACGGTGCAGGCCACCGTGTCCGAGGACATCACCGGCGCCATCGCCGACTCGGTCAACTACACGGTCGAGGAGCTGCGCGGCCTGGTGGGCCGGGTCACCGCCACCGCCGAACACGTGACGGCCGCCTCCACCCACGCGCAAAGCATCTCCAGCGACCTGCTGCTGGCGTCGCAACAGCAGTCGCGCGAGATCCAGGACGCCAGCGCCACGGTCGTCAAGATGGCCAACGAGATCACCGACGTGTCGCGCTCTGCCTCCGAGTCGGCCGACGTGGCGCGCCAGTCGGTGGCGGCGGCGCGGCAGGGCTCGACGGCGGTGGAGAACGCCATCAAGGGCATGCACGAGATCCGCGAGCAGATCCAGGAAACCTCCAAGCGCATCAAGCGCCTGGGCGAATCGTCGCAGGAGATCGGCGAGATCACCGAGCTGATTTCGGACATCACCGAGCAGACCAACGTGCTGGCGCTGAATGCGGCGATCCAGGCCGCGTCGGCCGGCGAGGCCGGGCGCGGCTTCTCGGTGGTGGCCGAGGAGGTGCAGCGGCTGGCCGAACGCTCGGCCGAGGCGGCCAAGCAGATCGGCGCGCTGGTGCGCACCATCCAGACCGACACCCACGACGCCGTGGCGGCGATGGAGAAGTCGACCCAGGGCGTGGTGGAGGGCGCGCGCCTGTCCGACGCGGCCGGCGCGGCGCTGTCGGACATCTCGCAGGTGTCGAACCGCCTGGCCGAGCTGATCCAGGGCATCTCCTACGCCACCGGCACCCAAGCCACCTCGGCCAACGGCGTGGCGCAGAACATCCAGCACATCCTGTCGGTCACGCAGCAGACCCAGGACGGCACCCAGCAGACCGCGCAGTCCATCCACAAGCTGTCGCAGCTGGCGCAGGAACTGAAAAACTCGGTGTCGCGCTTCCGCATCTCGGCATCCTGACCATATAGAAAGTCCAGCATGACCAAACCCGATTTCCCGGCCACGCCGCAATTCGACACCGGACCGCTGTCCTGGGTGATGGTGGAAATCCGCGAGGCGCTGGGCCGCTCCAAGACCGCGCTGTTCGAGGCGGGCGGTCGGGATCCGGAGGACCAGGCCACGGCGCTGCAGCACGCCAAGTCGCACCTGCACCAGGCGCACGGCGCGCTGCAGATCGTGGACGTGGACGGCGTGCCCCTGGTGACGCGGCTGGCCGAGGAGGCGCTGGACCGCTTCAAGGCCGGCACCCTCAAATGCAGCACCGACAACGCGCAGACCGTGGCCAACCTGTACCAGGCCGTGATCGAGTTCCTGGAGGAGCTGCTGGCCGGCGCGCCGCTGCAGCCGGTGCGGCTGTTCCCGTATTACCGCGCGATCCAGGAGATGCTGGGCGTGGAGCGCGTGCACCCGGCCGACCTGTTCTTCCCCGACCTGGGCCACCAGGCGCGCGTGCCCTCGGCCGCGCACGACGCCGCGCCCGACTACCCGGCCTACCGCCAGCGCTTCGAGCGCGCGCTGCTGCCCTACCTGAAAAGCGCGGACGCGGCGGCCCAGGCGGTCCACGCGGCCGCGCTGCGCGACGCCGTCACGCTGGTGGCGGACGCCCAGCGCGAGCCCGGCGCGCGCACCTTCTGGCTGGCCATGCAGGCCTTCGCCGAGCTGGTGGCGGCCGGCGAGCTGGAGGGCGGCCTGTACGTGAAGCAGCTGTTCGGCCTGATCAACCTGCAGATGCGCCGCCTCACGCAGGGCGTCACGGACCTGCCGCAGGTGATGCTGCGCGACGCGCTGTTCTTCATCGCCGGCGCCGACAACGACGACGTGTCGCCGCTGGCGCACCACCTGTGCAGCGTGTTCGCCTTGGACGGCATGGTGCCGGCCGATTACGAGGCCAAGCGCTACGGCCAGATCGACGCGGCCGCGCTGGCGCGCGCCAAGGAGGCGATCGCCGACGCCAAATCGGCCTGGGAACGGCTCTCCGAAGCCATCATCGACCCGGCGCTGGACGAGCGCTTCGCGCAGGCGCTGGCGGCGGTGGCGGCCAGCTGCGACAAGCTGGGCATGGCCGCCCTGGCCACGCTGATGCGCCAGCTGGCGCAGGTGGCCAAGGCCGCCGTCAACACCGGCCGCGGCGAGGCGCTGTCGCTGGAAATGACCACCGCGCTGCTGTTCGGCGAGCACGGCCTGGAACAGATACGCCACCTGCCGGACGATTTTTCCGCGCACGCCGACACCATCGGCGCGCGCCTGCAGGCGCTGCTTGCCGGCGCCACGCCGCCGGCGCCCGCGCAGTGGCAGGGCGGCATCGCGCGGCAGATGCGGCAGGACGACACCGTGGTGGCGCTGGCGCTGGAAATGAAGACCGGCCTGCGCCAGGTCGAGAAGGTGCTGGACGACTACTACGGCGACCCGTCGCTGCGACCCTCGCTGCGGGAGCTGGACGGCGTGCTGCACCAGCTGCACGGCGCGCTGGCCATCCTGGACCAGGACGACGCCGCGCGGGCCGCGCAGCACGTGAGGCGGGAAGTGGCGGACCTGGCGGCGGGGCGGGACGATCCCTCGCAGGAGCCGCGCGTGCTGGACGAGATCGCGCAGAACGTGGGCGCGCTGGGCTTCTTTGTCGACATGCTGGCGCAGAACGCGGCGGGCGCAAGGGAGCGCTTCGCCTTCAACGAGGAGCAGGGCGCCTTCCGCGCGGTGCCGTTCAAGAAGATCGCGGCCGCCGGGCCGGTGCCGCTGCTGGACCAGGAGGTCGCCTCGCCGACCTCTCCGCCCACGCCCGAGCCGGAACCGGAACAGGCGGTGTCCAGCGACGCGGCGATCGAGGCCGAGCTGCTGGAGATCTTCATCGCCGAGGCGCAGGAAGTGCTGGTGTTCGTGCGTGAAACGCTGCTCAAGCCGCGAGACGTGGCGGGCGGCCAGGACAACCTCACCATGTTGCGGCGCTCCTTCCACACGCTCAAGGGCAGCGGGCGCATGGTGGGCCTGAACCAGTTCGCCGACGCGGCGGCGGGCATCGAGCGCACCATGAACGTCTGGCTGGCCGAGGAGCGGCCGGCCAACGAGGCGCTATTCGGCCTGCTGGAACGCGCGTCCGGCGACTTGAGCGCGTGGGTGGAGGAGTTGATCGTCAACGGCGTCTCCGCGCGCACCTCGGACGCGCTGACCGCGGCGGCGGTGCGCGTGCAGGAGGGCGGCCTGTTCGACATGCTCGAGGATGGCGGTGCGGTATCCGCCACCGGGACCGCGGCCGACGAAGCCGCGGCCGGGGAGGCCGTAGCCGAGGAAACCATTGCCGCGAAATCTGCAGCCGGGGAGGCCGTAGTGGAGGAAGCCATAACGGCGGAGCCGGTGACCGAGGAAGCCGCTGACGCAGAGACCGCGCCGGACCAGTCGCTGCCCGACGTCGAAGTCTCCGCCGCGGCCGATGCCGCGACCGGCCCGGAAACCGAGAGGGCCGCTGCCGGCGAGGCTGTCGCCGAGGACCTCGAATTCGCCCCCGCGCTCTCCCACGCCGGCGGCAACGTCATCGACTTCCCGAGCAACGTGGCGCCCCTGGTCCCGCCCGAGGACGACAACATCAAGCACATCGGCGCGCTCTCGATCCCGCTGCCGCTGTATAACATCTACCTGGCCGAAACCGACGAGCTGGTGCGCCTGCTGACGCGCGACTTCGGCGAATGGCGGCACGAGCCGCGCCGTCCGGTCGCGCCGGAGGCCTTGCAGGCGGCGCACACGCTGGCCGGCACCTCCGCCACTGTCGGCTTCCGCTCCCTGCGCGACCTGGCGCACGCGCTGGAGCTGGCGCTGGAAACCCTGCGCCCCCCCGCGCCGCAGTTGGACCAGGCGCAGCACGATCTGCTCGATTTCGCGATCGAGCGCATACGCCAGATGCTGCAAAGCTTCGCGCTGGGCGAAGTCGCGCCCGAGCAGCCGGAATTGATAGGCGCGCTGGGACAGCTGCGCGAGGACCTGGCCAAGCCGCGCGGCACCGGCACCGAGTTCGACGCGCGCATGGACGCGCTGTTCGCCGACACCTTCCACAGCATCGTCGGCAACGCGCCGCCCGCCGAGGTGGAAGTCCTGGCGGAGCCGTTCGACGCGCACAGCGACGCCGCCGGCGCCCCGGCCAGCGCGCCGGCGCCTATCGAGGCGCCCGCCAGCGAGGGCGAACTGGCCGACAGGCTGGAGGCGCTGTTCGCCGCCGCCTACCAGGAGCTGTCCGGCCATCCGGCGCCGGCGTCCGATTTCGCCGGCAGCGCGCCCGTCGCCAAGCCCTCCGCGCCGCGCGCCGCCACACCGTCCGCGAACGACGACATCGACGACCTGTTCGACGCCGCGCCCCGCGCCGCCAAGCCGTCGGCAAGCGACGACATCGACGACCTGTTCGATTCCGCGTTCGACGACGCCTTCGCCGCGCCACGATCGACCATGGCCGAACCATCGCCGGACCAAGCCGTCGCCGCCGCCGAATTGCTGGCCTTCGCCGCTCCTGAGTCCGGCGCCGAACAGCCGCTGGAACCGGCTCCGCCGCCGGCCGAAGCCACGCCGGCGCCCGTGCCATCGTCCGAAGCGGAAGCCGAACCAGAATCCTTGCCCGCGCTGGAGTCCCAGCCCCAGGCTGAACCGGAGCCCGTCGCCGCTGTCGAGCAAGAGCCCGCGCTGGAGGATCAACTACTGTCGCTGGCGGAACTGGAGCCGGAACCGCCGGCATTGGCCGTGCTGGCGCCGGAGGACGCGCCGGCCGTGCTGCAACCCGCCGCCGTCGCGCCGCCTCCACCCGAACCCGAGCCGGACGTGCGCGTCCTGACGCTGCCGGACGCGCCAGCCGAACTGGCGTCCATCACCCCCGGCAGCTACACCGACGAGCTGGACCCCGACCTGCTGCCCGTGTTCCTGGAGGAGGGCGCCGACCTGATGCCGCAGATCGGCAAGGCCCTGCGCACCTGGCAGCGCAACCCGACGGACTTCAGCCACGCCCACATGCTGCAGCGCGTGCTGCACACCGTGAAGGGCAGCGCCCGCATGGCCGGCGCGATGCGCCTGGGCCAGCACGCGCACGAGATCGAGACGCACATCGAGAACATGGTGCACGCGAATAGCGCGACGCCGCAGGCGTTCGAGGAACTGCTGACGCACTACGACCACGCCCTGCTGCTGTTCGAGCGCCTGCAACATCCCGTCCCGGACACGGCGCCACAAGAATTCGCGTCCGCGCCGGCGGAGGCCACCGGCGCCGGCCACGCCGCCCCGTCGCCCGATGGCGCCGCGCCCGCGTCGGCGCCCGCATCGGCACCCGCCGCGCGCCCCGCCATCCCGGCGGCCGGCGACGAGGAGGGTTCCGCCCGCGCGCCGCTGGTCCGCGTGCGCGCCGACATCCTCGACCGCCTGGTCAACCAGGCTGGCGAGGTGTCGATCTCCCGCTCCAGGCTGGAGAACGAGGTCGCCAACCTGCGCACCTCGCTGGCCGACTTCTCGGACAACCTGGCGAAACTGCGCCGCCAGCTGCGCGAGGTGGAAATGCAGGCCGAATCGCAGATCGCCTCCCGCATGGCGATCTCCAGCGAGCGCGAATTCGATCCGCTGGAATTCGACCGTTTCACGCGCCTGCAGGAACTCACGCGGATGATGGCCGAAAGCGTCAACGACGTGGCCTCCTTCCACGAGAGCCTGACCCGCAGCGTGGATGGCGCCAGCGGCGACCTGGTCCAGCAGGCGCGCATGACGCGCGACCTGCAGCGCGACCTGATGCGTGTGCGCATGGTGCCCTTCGCCAGCATCTCCGAGCGCCTGTTCCGCGTGGCGCGCCTGAGCGCCAAGGAACTGGACAAGCGGGTCAACCTCGACATCCGCGGCGGCGCCGTCGAGATCGACCGCGGCGTGCTGGAACGCATGGCCGCGCCGTTCGAGCACATGCTGCGCAACGCCATCGTGCACGGCGTGGAGACGCGCGCGATGCGCAGCCTGGCGGGCAAGGACGAGACGGGCGAGCTGCTGGTGCAGGTCAGCCAGCAAGGCAACGAGGTGGTGATCGAATTCAGCGACGACGGCGCCGGCCTGGACCTGGACCGCATCCGCGACAAGGCGCGCCACATCGGCATCCTGGTGGAGGGCGAGGACTTGAGCGACGCCGAGGCGGCGGACCTGATCTTCGAACCCGGCTTCTCCACGGCGGACACCCTCACCGAGCAGGCCGGCCGCGGCGTCGGCATGGACGTGGTGCGTTCCGAGGCGCAGGCCCTGGGCGGCCGCGTGGAGACCGCCACCGAGCGCGGCAAGGGCGCCCGCTTCACGATCCGCCTGCCGCTCACGCTGGCCGTCACGCAGGTGGTGCTGATCGCCGCCGCCGGCCGCAGTTACGCGCTGCCGTCCACGCTGGTCGAGCAGGTGCTGCAGATGAAGGAGGCGGCGCTGGCCGACGCGCGCGGCAAGGGCCACGTCGCGCTGCAGGACGTGCGGGCGCCGCTGGATTACCTGCCCACCATGCTGGGCGACGCCGCCGCCCATCCGCCCGCGCAGCGTTCGGCGCCGGTGCTCATGCTGCGCAGCGGCGCCGAACGGCTCGCGCTGCAGGTGGACGAGATCATCGGCAACCGCGAGGTCGTCATCAAGAACATCGGACCGCAGCTGGCGCGCATGCCGGGCATCGCGGGCGCCACAGTGCTGGGTTCGGGCGAGATCGTGCTGATATTGCAGCCGCTGGCGCTGGCCCAGCACCTGGCGCAGCATCCGGAACTGCGGGTGGCGCCGGCGGAGGCCGCCCAGGCGGCCGGCCAGCCGGCCGCGCCGCGCATCATGGTGGTGGACGATTCGCTCACCGTGCGCAAGGTCACCCAGCGCCTGCTTGAGCGCGAGGGCTATCAGGTGATCCTGGCCAAGGACGGCGTGGACGCGCTGGAACAGATGCAGGACACGCGGCCGGACCTGATGCTGGTCGATATCGAGATGCCGCGCATGGACGGTTTCGACCTCACCCGCAACGTGCGGGGCGACGAGCGCGGCAAGGACATCCCCATCATCATGATCACCTCGCGCAGCGCGGACAAGCACCGCAACTACGCGATGCAGCTGGGGGTGAACGCCTATTTCGGCAAGCCGTTCCAGGAACCGGTGCTGCTGGGCGCGATCCAGGGATTGCTGGCGGACCGGTGACGGGAAGGCCGGCTCAGCCGCCGGCCTTCACCACCGCGTAGCGCTCCAGCGTCCGCTTGCGCGCCTCGTCGTGCGCCACCACCGGCGGCGGGTAGTTCTCCCCCAGCCGTACGCCTTTCCGCTCCAGCACCGCGCGCGGCACGGTCCACGGCGCGTGGATCTCCTTGTGGTCCAGCGCCTTCAGTTGCGGCAGGTGGCGCTTGATGAACTCCCCCCGCGCGTCGAACTTTTGCGACTGCGTGACCGGATTGAAAATGCGGAAGTAGGGCTGCGCGTCGCAGCCGGACGACGACGCCCACTGCCACCCGCCATTGTTGGCCGCCAGGTCGAAATCGTTCAGGCGCAGCGCGAAATAGGCCTCGCCGCGGCGCCAGTCGATGCCCAGGTCCTTCACCAGGAAGCAGGCCGTCACCATGCGCAGCCGGTTGTGCATATAGCCGGTCTGGTTCAGCTGCGCCATCGCCGCGTCCACCAGCGGATAGCCGGTGCGGCCCTCGCACCAGGCGGCGAACATCTCGTCCGCTTCCGCGCCGCTTTCCCATTCGATGGCGTCGTAGGCCGGCTTGAACGACGACACCGCCACGCGCGGATGGTGGTAGAGGATCATCATGTAGAACTCGCGCCAGATCAGCTCCGACAGCCACACCGCGCCGCCTTCGCCCGCCAGTCCGCGGGCCGACAGCTCGGCCACCGTGCGCGCCAGGTGCCGTATCGACACCGTGCCGAAGCGCAGGTGCAGGGACAGGTGGGACGTGCCCCGCACGGCGGGATAGTCGCGCGCCACGCCGTAGTCGGCCAAACGGGACAGGAAGTCCTCGAACAGTCGCGCGCCGCCGCTCATGCCGGTGGGGATGCCCAGCCGGTCCAGGTCGCCGCGCTGGAAGCCCAGCTCCTCCAGCGACGGCGGCGGCGGCGCCGGCAGCGGCGGCGCCAGCAGCGCGGCGTGGGGCTCGATGTCGAACGGCGCCAGGCACGCCGGCTCGGCCAGCATTTTCCTCAGCCAGGCGTTTTTGTAGGGCGTGAACACGGAAAACGGCGTGCCCGCCTGCGACAGCACCTCGTTCTTCTCGAACACCACCTGGTCCTTGAAGGTGAAGAAGGGGCGCGAGTCGGCGGCCAGCGCCCTGGCCACCGACTCGTCGCGGGCGATGGCTTGCGGCTCGTAGTCGTGGTTGGCGAACACCGCGTCCACACCCAGCTCGGCGGCCAGGCGGGGGATCTCCTCCACCGCCGCCGCGTGCCGCACGATCAGGTCGCCGCCCAGCTGTTGTAATTCCGCCCGCAGCTCGGCGACGCAGGCGTGGATGAACGCCACGCGGCGGTCGGCGCGGGGCAGCGGGTCCAGGATTTCCTTGTCAAATATGAAAGCGCAATGGACTTTTCCGCCGCGCCGCAGGGCGTGGTGCAGGGCGGCGTGGTCGAAGGCGCGCAGGTCGCGGCGGAACCAAACTAACGAGGTATTGAGTGGCATACGTGGCCGTGATGGCAATTCATAGTAAACTGTCGCCATAACCGTAGCGAACAAACGTGCAATATTACCGTAAAGATCACAATAAAATACCCCGCAGACCAGCAGAGAGAGCAAGCGTATGAAGAAAACTAAAGCCGGTCACCCTCTGCCCGCACCTGGTTTGATGCAGGAGCCCACCGACCCGTTGGCGCCCGTGGCGGCGCCGGCCCCCGCGCTCAACCTGGCAAACCATTTCCTGATCGCCATGCCGTCCATGGAAGACCCCGTCTTTGGCGGCACCGTCGTCTATGTGTGCGAGCATAACGAGAACGGCGTGCTGGGCGTGGTCATCAACAAGCCCACCGACATGACGATGCAGGTGCTGTTCGAACGCATCGACCTGGAACCCGCCACCAACCTGTCGCCGGCCATCGTGGACGAGCCCATCATGTTCGGCGGCCCGGTGCAGGACGACCGCGGCTTCGTGCTGCACACGCCCGGCGCCCGCTATTCCTCGTCGCTGACCGTGACGGACGAGGTCGCCTTCACGACGTCGATCGACGTGCTGGAGGCCGTCGCCAAGGGCACCGGCCCGGAGCGCATGCTGGTCTCGATCGGCTACGCGGGCTGGAGCCCGGGCCAGCTGGAGGACGAGATCAGCCGCAACGGCTGGCTCACCGTCGGCGCCCAGCCCCACATCCTGTTCGACGTTCCGGTCGAGGAGCGCTATTTCGCCGCCATGAAACTGCTGGGCTTCGACCCGCTGATGCTGGCCGCCGAGGCGGGCCATGCCTGAAGCGGAAAGTATCGCGCCGGTGTCCGCGCCGGCGGGCGCGCCGGTGCCCGCTCAAGCGATCGACACCGTGTTCGGTTTCGATTTCGGCGTCAAACGCATCGGCGTCGCGATGGGCAACACGCTGATACGGCAAGCGGCGCCGCTGGCGGTGATTTCCGCCGCCGCCAACGACGCGCGTTTCGCCGAGATCGCCGCGCTGATCGCGAAATGGGGACCGACCCGCTTCGTGGTCGGCCTGCCCACGCATCCGGACGGCACCGCGCACGACATGACCGCGCGCTGCCGCAAGTTCGCCAATCAACTGAACGGCCGCTTCAACCTGCCCGTGGACCTGGTGGACGAGCGCTATTCGTCCGCCGTCATCCACGCCAAGCGCGGGGAGGTCATCGACGACCGCGCCGCCTCCATCATTCTGCAACAATACTTCGACGAACATGTCTAACATCCCCAATCCTTCCAGCCTGGACGCGGAGGCGCTCTACGCCGAGCTGCTGCGGCAGGTCAAAGCCGGCCTGGCCGACGCCCACGAGCCGGCCATCGTCGGCATCCATTCCGGCGGCGCCTGGCTGGCCGAACGGCTGGCCGCCGACCTCGGCCTGGGCGAGCGCTGCGGCGTGCTGGACGTCTCCTTCTACCGCGACGACTACGCCAAGAAGGGCCTGCCGGCCGGCATGAAGCCGACCCACATCACCTTCGACGTCGCTGGCGCCACCCTGCTGCTGGTGGACGACGTGCTGTACACCGGCCGCACCACGCGCGCGGCCATCAACGAACTGTTCGATTACGGCCGCCCGGCCAAGATCATGCTGGCCGCGCTGGTCGACCGCGGCGGCCGCCAATTGCCGGTGGCCGCCGATTTCGTCGCCGCCAAGGTCGCCGTGCCGCAGGGCCAGGCCCTGGTGCTGAAACGCGCCGACGCCGGACAATTCACGCTCACCATTGAAAACGACCATGCTTAATCCGCAACTGAACAAAAACGGCGAACTGCAGCACCTGCTGTCGATCGAGGGACTGCCCAAGTCCATCGTCACCCACATCCTGGACACCGCGTCCTCCTTCGTCGGCGTGTCCGACCGCGAAGTGAAGAAGGTGCCGCTGATGCGCGGCAAGAGCGTGTTCAACCTGTTCTTCGAGAACTCCACGCGCACCCGGACCACCTTCGAGATCGCCTCCAAGCGCCTGTCGGCGGACGTGATCAACCTGAACATCTCGGCCTCGTCGGCCAGCAAGGGCGAGTCGCTGCTCGACACCATCGACAACCTGTCGGCCATGCACGCCGACATGTTCGTGGTGCGCCACTCGCAGTCCGGCGCGCCCTACCTGATCGCCAAGCACCTGATCGACCACAAGCAGAACCACGTGCACGTGGTGAACGCGGGCGACGGCCGCCACGCGCACCCGACCCAGGGCCTGCTGGACATGTACACCATCCGCCACTACAAGAAGGATTTCTCGAACCTGACGGTGGCCATCGTCGGCGACATCCTGCACAGCCGCGTGGCGCGCTCGGACATCCACGCGCTGACCACGCTGGGCGTGCCGGAAGTGCGCGCCATCGGCCCGCACACGCTGCTGCCGGGCGGCCTGGACCAGATGGGCGTGCGCACCTTCACCGACATGAACGAGGGCCTGAAGGGCGTCGACGTGATCATCATGCTGCGGCTGCAGAACGAGCGCATGAACGGCGCGCTGCTGCCGTCGGCGCAGGAATACTTCAAGAGCTACGGCCTGACCCCGGAACGCCTGGCGCTGGCCAAGCCGGACGCCATCGTCATGCACCCGGGCCCGATGAACCGCGGCGTGGAGATCGACTCCGCCGTGGCGGACGGCCCGCAGGCGGTGATCCTGCCGCAGGTGACATTCGGTATCGCGGTCCGCATGGCGGTGATGAGCATTTTGGCTGGGACGCAGGCATGAACAACGCAAGCATGAACTTACTGATCAAAAACGGCCGCGTGATCGACCCGGCCAACGGCGTGGACGCCGTGCGGGACCTGTACATCGTGGACGGCAAGGTGGCCGGCGTGGGCGCCGCCCCGGCGGACTTCAAGGCCGGGCGCACCATTGACGCCAGCGGCCTGGTGGTCGCCCCCGGCCTGGTCGACCTGTCGGCCCGCCTGCGCGAGCCGGGCTACGAATACAAGGCCACGCTGGACTCGGAAATGCAGGCCGCCATGCAGGGCGGCGTCACCAGCCTGGTGTGCCCGCCGGACACCGACCCCGTGCTCGACGAGCCGGGCCTGGTGGAGATGCTGAAGCACCGCGCGCGCCGCCTGAACCAGGCCCACGTGCACCCGCTGGGCGCGCTGACCATGGGCCTGAAGGGCAAGGCGCTGACCGAGATGGCCGAGCTGACCGAGTCCGGCTGCATCGGCTTCTCGCAGGCCGAGGAGCCGATCGAGGACACCACCGTGCTGCTGCGCGCCATGCAGTACGCTAAGACCTACGGCTTCACCGTGTGGCTGCGCGCGCAGGACGCGCACATCGGCCGCGGCGGCGTCGCCCACGCCGGCCCGCTGGCCTCGCGCCTGGGCCTGTCCGGCGTGCCGGTGATGGCCGAGACCATCGCGCTGCACACCATCTTCGAACTGATGCGCGCCACCGGCGCGCGCGTGCACCTGTGCCGCTTGTCGTCCGCCGCCGGGCTGGAACTGGTGCGCGCGGCCAAGGCCGAGGGCCTGCCCGTCACTTGCGACGTGGGCGCCCACCACATCCACCTGACCGACGCCGACATCGGCTTCTTCGACCCCAACGCGCGCGTCACGCCGCCGTTCCGCAGCCAGCGCGACCGCGACGCGATCCGCGCCGGCCTGCTGGACGGCACGGTGGACGCGATCTGCTCCGACCACACCCCGGTCGACGACGACGAGAAGTTGCTGCCCTTCGGCGAGGCCTCGCCCGGCGCCACAGGCCTGGAACTGCTGCTGTCGCTGGCGCTGAAATGGTCGGACGACTACGCCGGCGGCAAGCTGGCGCTGGCCGTCAGCCGCATCAGCGCCGACGCCGCGCGCGTGGCCGGCCTGAATGCCGGCCAGCTGGGCGTGGGCAGCGTGGCCGACGTCTGCGTGTTCGACCCGGCCGCGCGCTGGACCGTCGAGGGCGGCGCGCTGGCCAGCCAGGGCAAGCACACCCCCTTCCTCGGCTACGAGCTGGCGGGCCAGGTGCAAGCGACCATCGTCGCCGGCCACGTCGCCTACGAGCGCAACGCGCGCTGATTCCAGTAAGAAATGTCCACCAAATGTCCACATCGGTGCCTGACACCGATGTGGTTCTGACAAGACATCGCGAGGTTTTTTTTTGCTTATCTTCCGCCTGGCGCGGCTCGTCCTGCATATGTTTTACGGCATGGCGGTGTGCGCCGTCGTGTTTCCCTGGATAGGGACCGCGGCCCGCAACGGCCACATCCTGCGCTGGTCGCGCCGTCTTTTGAAAATCTGCAACGTCAGCGTCGAGGTGGCGCCCGGCGGCGTCGAGCCGCTGGGGCACGCGATGGTGGTGGCCAACCACGTCTCGTGGCTGGACATCTTCGTCATCGACGCGCTCTATCCCTGCCGCTTCGTGGCCAAGGCGGAGATCCGCGACTGGCCGCTGGCCGGCTGGCTGGTGGACAAGGCCGGCACCGTGTTCATCGCGCGCGGCAACCGGCGCGACCTGCGCCATATCTTCAAGGGGCTGGTGCACAGCCTGCAGGCGGGCGAGCGCGTGGCCTTCTTCCCGGAGGGCACCACCGCGCCGCAGGGCACCGTGCTGCCCTTCCACGCCAACCTGTTCGAGGCGGCGGTGGACGCCAAGGTGATGGTGCAGCCATTCGCGCTCAGCTATGTGGACCGGGACGGCGCGCCGCACCCGGCAGTGGAATTCCTCGGCGAGATGACGTTCGCGCAAAGCGTGGTGGCCATCCTGGGCGGCAAGCCGGTGCGCGCGCGCCTGCACAGCCTGCCGGCGATCGACGCCGACGGCGCCCACCGCCGGGAACTGGCGCAGGCCGCGCACGACGCCATCGCCGGCGCGCTGGGCGTGGCGCCGCGCCAATACTAGGCCTTGCCGGCGTGGGCCCGGTATTCCGGGCACTGCACCTGCATCAGCGAGCGGTCCTCCAGGCACACGGCGGACAGGTAGCCGCCCCACACGCAGCCGGTGTCCAGCGCGATCAGGCGCGGCCGCAGCATCAGGCCCAGCGCCGACCAGTGGCCGAACACCACCGTCACGTCCTGCGTGCGGCGGCCGGGCACCTCGAACCACGGCATCAGGCCGCTGGCCGGGTCGGCCTTGGCGCTTTCCTTCATCTTGAAATCCATCACGCCGCCGGCCGTGCAAAAGCGCAGCCGCGTCAGCGCGTTGACGATGCAGCGCAGCCGTTCCGCGCCCTCCAGGCCGTCGTGCCAGGCGGCCGGCTGGTTGCCGTACATGTGCGCCAGGAAACCGGCCCAGTCCGGCCCGCGCAGCGCCGCCTCCACCTCGCCCGCCAGCGCCATCGCCTGGTCCGCGTCCCATTGCGGCAGCACGCCGCCGTGCACCAGCAGGTGGCCGCCGCGGTGGATCGCCATCGGCCGCGTGCGCAGCCAGTCCATCAGCGCGGGGCCGTCCTGCGCCTCCAGGATGTGGCTGAGCGTGTCGGAATCGTGCGCCGGGCGGATGCCGTTGGCCACCGCCAGCAGGTGCAGGTCGTGGTTGCCCAGCACGGTGTCCACCAGGCCGCTGCTGGCCCGCGCCAGCGCGTACACGTAGCGCAGCGTGGCCAGCGAGTCCGGTCCGCGGTTGATCAGGTCTCCCGTGAACAGGATGGACGGCGTCTCGGCCTCCTCCGCCAGGATTCGTTCCACCAGCGCGACGGTCTGGTCGTGGCAGCCCTGCAGGTCCCCTATAACGTATGTTTTCATGGTTTGTGGCGCCATGGCGTCGCGTTTGAGCGCATTATTTCCCCGATCCGGTGCGAGTTTCACATAGAATAACAAGCATGATTAATTGCAGCCAAGGATGTTAAATGATCTTTGTTACAGGTGGTGCGGGTTTTATCGGGTCCAATTTCGTACTCGATTGGCTGGCGCAATCGGATGAGCCCGTGGTCAATTTCGACAAGCTGACCTACGCCGGCAATCTGAACAACCTGGCGTCCCTGAAACAGGATGCGCGCCATGTCTTCGTGCGCGGCGACATTTGCGACCAGGCCCAGGTGGCCGCCCTGCTGCAGCAGCACAAGCCGCGCGCGATCGTGCATTTCGCCGCGGAAAGCCACGTGGACCGTTCCATCCACGGCCCCGGCGAGTTCATCCAGACCAACATCAACGGCACCTTCAGCCTGCTGGAGGCGGCCCGCGCCTACTGGAACGGGCTGCCGGAGGCCGAGCGCGGCGCCTTCCGCTTCCTGCACGTGTCGACCGACGAAGTGTACGGCACGCTGGGGCCGGACGATGCGCCCTTCAGCGAAACCACGCCCTACGCGCCGAACAGCCCGTACTCGGCGTCCAAGGCGGCGTCCGACCACCTGGTGCGCTCCTACCACCACACCTACGGTTTCCCCACGCTGACCACCAATTGCTCGAACAATTACGGTCCCTACCACTTCCCGGAAAAGCTGATCCCGCTGATCATCGCCAACGCGCAGGCCGGCAAGCCGCTGCCGATCTACGGCGACGGCCAGCAGGTGCGCGACTGGCTGTACGTCAGCGACCATTGCATGGCGATCCGCCGCGTGCTGGAGGCGGGCCGCCTTGGCGAGACCTACAACGTGGGCGGCTGGAACGAGATGGCCAACCTGGACGTGGTGCACACGCTGTGCGACATGCTGGACCAGCTGAAGCCGAAGGCGGCCGGCAGCTACCGCGACCAGATCACGTTCGTCAAGGACCGTCCCGGCCACGACCGCCGCTACGCCATCGACGCGCGCAAGCTGGAGCGCGAACTGGGCTGGAAACCGGCCGAGACCTTCCAGTCCGGCATCAAGAAAACCGTGCAATGGTATCTGGACAACCAGGCCTGGGTGGCCGACGTGCAGTCCGGCGCCTACGCCAAATGGGTGGAAACCAATTACTTCAACCGGGAAGCGTGATGACCAGCAACGTATCTGCCGTACCCAACCGTAAGGGCATCATCCTGGCCGGCGGTTCCGGCACCCGCCTGTACCCGATCACGATGGCGGTCTCCAAGCAGCTGCTGCCGATCTACGACAAGCCGATGATCTACCATCCGCTGACGGTGCTGATGCTGGCCGGCATGCGCGAAATCCTCATCATTTCGACGCCGCAGGACACGCCGCGCTTCAAGGAGCTGCTGGGCGACGGTAGCCAATGGGGCCTGGAGCTGAGCTACGCGGTGCAGCCGTCGCCGGACGGGCTGGCGCAGGCCTTCATCATCGGCCGCGAATTCGTCGGCGACGCGCCGTCCGCGCTCATCCTGGGCGACAACATTTATTACGGCAACGACCTGGACGCGCTGCTGCGCAGCGCCGCCGAGCGCACCGACGGCGCCACCGTGTTCGCCTACCACGTGCACGATCCGGAACGCTACGGCGTGGTCGAGTTCGACGGCCAGCGGCGCGCGGTCAGCATCGAGGAAAAGCCGGCCGTGCCGAAATCGAACTACGCGGTGACCGGCCTGTATTTCTACGACCACCAGGTGTGCGACATCGCCGCCGCCATCAAGCCGTCGGCGCGCGGCGAGCTGGAGATCACGGACGTGAACCGGGTCTACCTGGAGCGCCAGGAGCTGAACGTGGAACTGATGGGCCGCGGCATGGCCTGGCTGGACACCGGCACCCACGAGTCGCTGCTGGACGCCTCGCAGTTCATCGCCACCATCGAACGGCGCCAGGGCCTGAAAGTGGCTTGCCCGGAAGAGATCGCCTACCGCAAGGGCTATATCGACGCGGCCCAGCTGCGCAAGCTGGCCGAGCCGCTGAAGAAAAACAATTATGGCCAATATCTGCTGCAGATATTGGAAGACAAGGTAATTCCACGATGAATGTCATTGCTACGCCGCTCGCCGGCCTGTTTGTGATCGAGCCGAAGGTGTTCGGCGACGAGCGCGGTTTTTTCTATGAGAGTTTCAACGCCCGCCGGTTCGCCGAGCTGACCGGCGTGGACGCCGACTTCGTGCAGGACAACCATTCGCGCTCGGCCAAGGGCGTGCTGCGCGGCCTGCACTACCAGATCCAGCAGGCGCAGGGC
Organism: Pseudoduganella namucuonensis; assembly: GCF_900116645.1. Taxonomy (GTDB): domain Bacteria; phylum Pseudomonadota; class Gammaproteobacteria; order Burkholderiales; family Burkholderiaceae_D; genus Rugamonas; species Rugamonas namucuonensis. Next base: position 82,046 of record NZ_FPBO01000030.1, read on the forward strand.
AAGCTGGTGCGCGTGACCGAGGGCGCCGTGTACGACATCGCGGTCGACCTGCGCAAGAGTTCGCCCACCTTCGGCCAGTCCTACGGGCTGGAGCTGTCGGCCGCGAACAAGCGCCAGCTGTGGATACCGGCCGGCTTCGCGCACGGCTTCCTGGTCACCAGCGAGCACGCCGAATTCCTGTACAAGACCACCGATTACTACGCGCCCGAGTTCGAGCGTTCGCTGTTGTGGAACGATCCCGCGCTGGGCATCGCCTGGCCACTGGACGGCGAGCCGCTGCTGTCCGGCAAGGACAAGCTGGCCCTGCCCCTGTCGCAGGCCGAGGTGTATCCATGAAAATCCTGCTGACCGGCTGCACCGGCCAGGTGGGTTACGAGCTCGAGCGTTCCCTGCAGGGGCTGGGCCAGGTGGTGGCGGTCGACCGCTCGCGCATGGACCTGGCCGACCTGGACCGGGTGCGTGCGGTGATCCGCGAGGTCCGGCCCGGGCTGATCGTCAATCCGGCCGCCTACACGGCGGTGGACAAGGCCGAAAGCGAGCCGGAGCTGGCGTACCGCGTCAACGCCGAGGCGCCCGCCGTGATGGCGGAGGAGGCGAAAAAACTGGGCGCCGCCCTGGTCCACTATTCGACCGACTACGTGTTTCCCGGCGACGATCCGGCGCCGCGCGTGGAGACCGACGCCACCGGCCCCATCAACGTGTACGGCGCCAGCAAGCTGGCCGGCGAACAGGCCATCGCCGCCAGCGGCGTGCCGCACCTGATCTTCCGCACCAGCTGGGTGTACGGCATGCGCGGCAAGAACTTCCTGCTGACCATGCTCAAGCTGGCGCGCGAGCGCGACGAGTTGCGCATCGTGGCCGACCAGCACGGCGCGCCCACCTGGAGCCGCACCATCGCCGACACCACGGCCCTCGTGCTGGCCAACGCCATGGCGCGCAAGGACGGCGGCGACTGGTGGCGGGAAAACAGCGGCGTCTACCACCTGAGCAGCCAGGGCCAGACCACCTGGTTCGACTTCACCCGGGCCATCACCGAACTGGCGGGCATCGATTGCCGCCTAGTGCCGATCACCAGCGCCGAATATCCGGTGCCGGCCAAACGGCCGCATTATTCGGCGCTGTCGTCTCAAAAGCTGATCGAGCGCTTCTGCCAGCTGCCCGATTGGAAGAGCGCGCTGGAACTCTGCCTGCGCTGAGCGTTTTGTATCGAATGGTAAGCTCGGCGGGGCGGGCGCGGCGGCATTTGCTAGAATCTTGCCCGCGCATTGCCGGGGCGCCTCCCCCGTCCGATTCTGATCGTGCCGCAAGCCTGCGCTCCGGACCTGTATTGATAAAAAACAATGTTTTCATTTCTAGTGAGCTTTATCGCTTCCGCCTTGTTGACCCTGCTGGTCATAAAGGAAGTGAAATTGCACGGCCCCGCGCTTGACGCCGATTTCGGCGGCGTGCAGAAAGTGCACGCGCATTCGGTGGCGCGCATCGGCGGCCTGTCGATATTCTTCGCGGTGGCGATCGCCGCCTGCATTTCCATTTGGCGGGTGCCCGCCATGACCAGTTGGATGTTGTCGCTGATGGCCTGCGCCACCGTCGCATTCACCGGCGGCATCGTCGAGGATTACACCGGCCGCGTGAGCGCCGCGCGCCGCCTGGTATTGACGATGATGGCGGCCTTGCTCGCCTATTTCCTGCTCGACGCCAAAATAGACCGCCTGGACCTGCCTTTCTCCGTCCTGCCGATCACCTGGATATGGCTGGCATTGCCGGTGACCGTGCTGGCCGTGGCCGGCATCGCCAACGCGATTAATATCATCGACGGATTTAATGGCCTGGCCAGCGTGGTCACCATTTGCATGCTGCTGTCGCTGGGTTATGTCGCGCTGCAGGTGAACGACATGTTCGTATTGGTGGCCGCGCTGATGGTGGCGGGCGCCACGGCCGGCTTCCTGATCTGGAATTACCCGGTGGGCCTGATCTTCCTGGGCGATGGCGGCGCCTATTTCATCGGCTTCATGCTGGGCGAGCTGGCGCTGCTGCTGGTGATCCGCAATCCGCAGGTGTCGACCTGGTACGCGGCGCTGCTGCTGATCTATCCGGCGTTTGAAACCCTGTTTTCCGCCTACCGCAGGATGTTTATTCGTGGAAAATCCCCAGCCATGCCGGACGGTATCCATTTGCACAGCCTGATATTCCGCCGCGTGGTGCAATGGGCGGTGGGCCGCAAGGAAGGCCGCGCCTTATTGCGTCGCAATTCATTGACGTCGCCGTATCTGTGGATGTTTTCGCTGATGGCCGTGATACCGGCCACCATGTTCTGGCGTAATACCACGCTGCTGATGGGATTCTGCCTGTTATTCATGGTGAGCTACATCTGGTTATATGTGCGCATTGTGCGATTCAAGGCGCCGCGTTGGATGATACGGCATAAGAAACATTAAAAAAATCCGCGCTTTGTAGTATATTCTGGCAGCATCTTCATTCACTCTTTTAAAGGATACCCATGGATCTGTCGAATATGTCCGCCGCCCAATTGCGCGATCTGCAGGAACAGGTGAAGCGCGAACTCGTCAAGCGCGAAAGCGATGATAAAGCCAAAGCGCGCGAGCAGATTCTGGCGATCGCCAAAAGCGTCGGCGTGCCGGTGCAGGAATTGATCGCCAGCGCCCAGCCGCGCGCCAAGGGCGCCAATGGCGGCGGCAGCGTCGCCGCGCGCTACCGCAACCCGGCCGACGCCTCGCAGCAATGGACCGGCCGCGGCCGCCAACCGAAGTGGGTCAAGGACTGGGTCGACGCCGGCAAGTCCCTCGACGGCCTGCGCATCCAGGGCTGATCCAGCCCCCGGCCGCGGCGGGCGGGCGCTCAAAAGCGGACCTTGAAAAACCGTAGCGAGCGGCGGCAATGTTGACCGAGAGGCGCAGCTGTACGAGAGTACAGCGAGCATCGCAGGTCGACAGTGCAACGCGCAGTAGGTTTTTCGAGGTTCGCGGAGCTTGCCTGCCGCGGGTATCGCCCTTACTATATCTATATCGGTAGTTCCCGGCGTTTTTGCCACCACCGGCATTCCCGTTCCACCCACCCGTTTCCGCCACCGGCTGGCGCCACGCGCCCGGCAGCGGTTCCGCACGCACAATCACGCACGCACATATGGTTACCCTCTCCAAGTCGATTTTCAAAGCTTACGATATCCGCGGCATCATCGGTAAAACGCTGGACGCCGGCGTCGCCAAACAGATCGGCCACGCCTTCGGCCTGGCCGCCGCCGCCAAGGGCGAGCGCAAGGTGGTGATCGGCCGCGACGGCCGCCTGTCCGGCCCCGAGCTGTCCGCCGCGCTGGCGCGGGGCCTGCAGTCGGCCGGCATGGACGTGATCGACCTGGGCGTGGTCGCCACGCCGATGGTCTATTTCGGCACCAACGTGCTGGGCGCGGCCTCGGGCATCATGGTCACCGGCAGCCACAATCCGCCGGACTACAACGGCTTCAAGATGGTGCTGGCCGGCGAGGCCATCCACGGCGAGGCCATCACCGGCCTGTACGACAGCATCCTCGCCGACGCCGACAAGCTCGCCGCCGTTCCCGGCGGCTACGCCACCCACGACATCCGCGCCGCCTACCTGGAGCGCATCATCGGCGACGTGAAGATTTCCCGCCCGATCAAGATCGCCGTGGACTGCGGCAACGGCGTGGCCGGCGCCTTCGCCGGCGACCTGTATCGCGGCATGGGCTGCGAAGTGATCGAGCTGTTCTGCGAAGTGGACGGCACCTTCCCCAACCACCACCCCGATCCCGCGCATCCGGAAAACCTGCAAGACCTGATCCGCTGCCTGCAAGAGACCGACGCCGAGATCGGCCTGGCCTTCGACGGCGACGGCGACCGCCTGGGCATCGTCACCAAGGACGGCCAGATCATCTACCCGGACCGCCAGATGATGCTGTTCGCGCAGGACGTGCTGACCCGCCATCCGGGCGAGCAGATCCTGTACGACGTGAAATGCACGCGCCACCTGGCGCCGTGGATCGCCAAGTGCGGCGGCCAGCCGCTGATGTACAAGACCGGCCACTCGCTGGTGAAGGCCAAGCTGAAGGAAACCGGCGCCCCGCTGGGCGGCGAGATGAGCGGCCACATCTTCTTCAAGGACCGCTGGTACGGCTTCGACGACGGCCTGTACTCGGGCGCGCGCATGCTGGAGATCCTGACCCGCGAGGCCGATCCGTCGGCCCTGCTGAACTCCCTGCCGCAGTCCGACAGCACGCCGGAGCTGCACCTGCACCTGGCGGAGGGCGAGAACTTCACACTGATGGACAAGCTGCGCAGCGACGCCGTGTTCCCCGGCCACGAGCGCATCATCACCATCGACGGCCTGCGCGTGGAATACGCCGACGGCTTCGGCCTGGCGCGCTCCTCGAACACCACGCCGGTGATCGTGATGCGCTTCGAGGCCGAGAACCCGGCCGCGCTGGAGCGCATCCAGGGCCAGTTCAAGAGCGTGATCCTGGCCGCCAAGCCGGACGCCGAACTGCCGTTCTGATGGCCATGGGCAGCGCCGGCGCCGCGACGCCACTGAACATCCTGCTGGTGCGCGTCTCGTCGCTGGGCGACGTGCTGCACAACATGCCCATCGTGGCCGACATCGCGCGCCACTACCCGGACGCCAATATCGACTGGGTGGTGGAGGAGGGCTACACCAGCCTGGTGCGGCTGAACGGGCGGGTGCGCAACATCATCCCGTTCGCGCTGCGGCGCTGGCGCAAAAGCCTGCGCGAGCGGGCCACGCGCGCCGAGATCAAGGCCTTCTTCGCCACGCTGCGCGCGCAGCGCTACGACTACGTGTTCGACACCCAGGGCCTGCTCAAGACCGGCATCATCATGGGCGCGGCCCGGGTGGTGAAGGGCGGGCAGAAGGTGGGCCTGGCCAACGGCAGCGAAGGCTCGGGCTACGAGGGCGTCTCGCGCCTGTTCCACACCAGGAGCGTTCCGCTCGACCCGCGCACGCACGCGGTGGCGCGCGGCCGCCTGGTGGTGGGCGCGGCGCTGGGCTACAAGGTGGACACGCCGGCCGACTTCGGCCTGCCGGACGCCCCGCCTTTCTCGCCATCCGATCCCCGTCCAGACTGGATGCCGGCCGGTCCCTACGCCGTGTACTTCCACGGCACCGCGCGCGACGCCAAGAAATGGGCGCCCGCCAACTGGATAGAACTGGGCGCCGCGCTGGCGCCGACGACCATCCTGCTGCCCTGGGGCTCGCCCAAGGAGAAGGCCGAGGCCGAGGCGCTGGCCGCCAGCCTGCCGAACGCGCGCGTGCTGCCCAAGCTGTCCATGGGCGACGCGGTGCTGCTGGCGCGCCACGCCGCGCTGGCGATCGGCGTGGACACCGGCCTGACCCACATCGCGGCCGCCTTCACGCGCCCCACGGTGGAAATCTACGCCGATTCGCCGCGCTGGAAAACCGAAGGCAACTGGTCGCCGAAAATCATCAACCTGGGCGACCGGGGCGCGCCGCCATCGGTGGCCGAGGTCCTGGCCGCCGCCCGCAGCCTGGTCGTCCCCGCGCAGGCGGGGATCCCGAGCCGCAAGTCGCCCTGACCATGCTGCGCCTCTACTCCCTCATGTGGTGGCTGGCCATGCCCCTGGTGCTGGGCCGGCTGTGGCTGCGCGGCCGCCAGGAGCCGGGTTACCGCCGCCACTGGAACGAACGCCTCGGCCTGTACGGCCGCCGCGCAGCCAACGACGAGCCGCACACCATCTGGGTGCACGCCGTGTCGGTGGGCGAGACCCGCGCCGCCGAGCCGTTGGTGGAGGCCCTGCTGAAGGACTATCCCCTCAGCCGCATCGTCCTCACGCACATGACGCCCACCGGCCGCGCCACCGGCAAGCAGCTGTTCGGCAAGCACGGCGCGCGCGTCGCGCAATCCTACCTGCCTTACGACACGGCCAGCATGGTGCGCCGTTTCATCAAGCATTTCGAGCCGCGCATCTGCATCCTGATGGAGACCGAGGTGTGGCCCACGCTGATCGCCGAATGCGGACGCGCGAAAGTGCCCGTGATGCTGGCCAACGCCCGCCTGTCCGAGCGCTCGCTGCGCAAGGCCCGGCGCCTGGGCGCGCTGATGCGGCAGGCCGCGGGCGGCATCGCGCTGGTGGCCGCGCAGACCGAGGCGGACGCCGAGCGCGTGCGCTCGCTGGGCGCGCGAGAAGTGGCCGTCACCGGCAGCATCAAATTCGACGTGGTGGTGCCGCCGGCGGCGCTGTCCACCGGCGCCCGCCTGCGCGCGCAGATCGGCGCGCGCCCCGTGCTGCTGTGCGCCAGCACCCGCGAGGGCGAGGAGGAACTGATACTGGACGCCTTCCAGCGCGCGCGGGACGCCCTGCCGCCGGACGTGCTGCTGCTGATCGTGCCGCGCCATCCGCAGCGTTTCGACGCGGTGGAGCAGATGGTCGCGGCGCGCGGCCTGCCGGTGCAGCGCCGCGGCGCGCTGACCGCGCCGGGCGCCGCCATCGGGCCCGCCACGCGAGTCATGCTGGGCGACTCCATGGGCGAAATGTTCGCCTACTATTCGGTGTGCGACATCGCCTTCATCGGCGGCAGCCTGCTGCCGCTGGGCGGGCAGAACCTGATCGAGCCGGCCGCGCTGGGCAAGCCGGTCCTGGTCGGCCCGCACACCTTCAACTTCGCCCAGGCCACCGAGGACTGCCTGCGCGAGGGCGGCGCCGAACGCGCCGACGACGCCGACGCCCTGATGCGCGCCGCCGCGCGCCTGCTGTCGGACGCGGAGGCGCGCGCGGCGATGGGCCGGCACGCCCTGGCCTTCGCCAACCACCACCGCGGCGCCACGGCGCGCACCCTGTCGCTGCTGCCGTCGCTGCTGCCGGAGAGGGGCGCGGCGTGAGATTGGCGGTCACCTCGATCCAGCGCAACCGCAATCCCTGGATCGTCGAGTGGCTGGCCTTTCACATGCTGGTGGGTTTCAACCGTTTCTTCATCTACTGCCACAAAACCGACGACGGCATGCGCGAGACGCTGGTGCAATTGGCGCGCCACTATCCGATCACGGTCTACGCGCTCGACTCCGACGACAAGCCCCAGCTGGCCGCCTACCAGCACGCCTGGAACGCGCACAACGCCGACATCGACTGGATGGCCTTCATCGACGGCGACGAGTTCCTGTTCCCGACCGCCCATGCGGGCATGGCCGAGACCCTCGCGGAATACGAGAACCATCCGTTGTCCGCCCTGGGCGTCTACTGGGTCTGTTATGGCAGCAGCGGCCACGCCACCGAGCCGGAAGGCCTCGTCATGGAGAACTACCCGCGCCACAGCGACGCCGCCTTCGGGCCCAACCGCCATATCAAATCCATCGTGCGCGGCGGCCAGCCCGTCCACTGCGTGGGCTCCCACATCTTCGCCACGCCGAACGGCACCTACGACGAGCTGCTGCGGCCCATGACGACGCCCATGCTGAACGACCCGGGGCTGGCGCCGTCCTATGGCAAGTTCAGGATCAACCACTACGTCACCCAGAGCCTTGAATACTTCAAGACGGTGAAGCAGGGAATAGGGGCGGCGGACCGCGATCCGGCCATGGTGCGGCCGGACGCGTGGTTTACGGGCCACGACCGCAACGAGTGCGACGACGGCGTTTCCGCCCGCTTCCTCGAGGGCCTGCGGCGCAAGGTGGATGAGTTGCGGAGCGCGATGCGCCCGCAGTCCGGCCCGGCGGCGTAGACCGGGCCCGAAAGGGATCAGCCGAACAGCACCGGCAGTTCCTGGGCGCGCCGGCGCAGCAGCGCCTTGGCTTCCTCGTAGGCCGGATAGATGCGGCCCACCTGCGCCCAGAAGCGCGGGCTGTGGTTCATCTCCAGGATGTGCGCCAGCTCGTGCGCCACCACGTAGTCGATCAGCGGCAGCGAGAAGTGGATCAGCTTCCAGTTCAGCCGGATCACGCGCTGCACCGTGCACGAACCCCAGCGCGTGCCGGCCGACGACAGCGCGAAGCCGCTGTATTGCACGCCCAGGCGCGCCGCGTACAGGTCCAGCCGCTGCTGGAACAGGCCTTCGGCCTGCTGCCGCATCCACGATTTCACGCGTTCCTTCAGCAGCGTCTCGGTGGCGCCCTGGACCAGGCCCATGTGCAGCTCGCGCGTGTCCGGATTGTAGTCGCTGCGATTGCGGGTGGCCGTGTACAGGCGCAGTTTCAGCTCGCCGCCCAGGTAGGGCAGGGAGGTGCCGTCCACCCATTCGACGGGCGGCTTCCGCAGCCGCGCGGCGCGGCGTTCGCGGCGCTCCTCCAGTTTGCTCAGTATCCAGTTCTGCTTGGCGCGGATGGCGTTGTCGATTTCGGCGATGCTCACGCGCTTGGGCGCCGTCACGCGCAGGCCGTCGTCGTCGATCATGAAGCCGATCGAGTGGCGCGTGGAGCGCCGCAGCGAGTATTCCAGCACATAGCCGGCCACCATCAACTGGCGGCGCGGCAGGCCGTCGTGCGGAGGCGCCTTCGGCGGCTCGGGCGCGCGCAGCGGCACCGGCGGGGGGCGCAGCAGATGGGCGCCCGGCGCGGCGCCGCCATCGGCGGGGGCCGACCAGGCCTGCTGGCCCGGTGGCGCGGCGCCGCGCCCGGCCTGCGGCATGGCCGAGCCATGCGCGGCGGTGGGCGGCGCCAGTGGCTGCGCGGTGTCGGGGGGGCGGGAGACTGCGGGGACGGCGGAGGATGGAGCGGCGGTGGACGGCGGAGTATGGGCTGGAAGCGGGGGGCGGGGCGCCTGCCATGTGGACGGCGCGGGAACGGCGGGGGGATGCATGGCCGGCGCGTTGGCGGCCGGACGGGATGCGACCTGCCCCGGCGTGCTTTCGCCGAACAAGTCCAGCTGCCCCTCGTCCGCCTGGCTGGCCGCCGGTCGGGCGGCGGTGGCCAGGTCGTCTAGCCAGCGCTGTAGGCGTGGGGCGAAATGACGCGCATTTCTGATTCTATCCACTGTTCCACCTGCTCCATCAACTCGTCCGGGGTGCGCCCCTCCGAGGGTATCGGCTTGCCGACGGAAACCGTCACCTTGCCGGGCTTCTTGATAAACGAATTCTTCGGCCAGCACTCGCCCGAGTTCAGCGCGATCGGCACCACCACCGCGCCGGTGTCCACCGCCAGGCGCGTGCCGCCGCTCTTGTACTTGCCCTTCCGGCCCACAGGGATGCGGGTGCCTTCCGGGAACATGATAATCCATTGGCCGTCCTTCAGGCGGCGTTTGCCGTGCGCGACCACCTGCTTGAAGGCGTGCTTGCCCTGCTTGCGGTCGATCGGGATCATGCGCAGCATGGCGATGCCCCAGCCGAAGAAGGGGATGTACAGGATCTCCTTCTTGAACACGAACACCAGGGGGCGCGGCAGGTTCGCCAGCAGGAAGATGGTCTCCCACGCCGACTGGTGCTTCGACAGCACGATCGCCGGCGCGTCCGGGAAGTTTTCCCGGCCCTTGATCTCGTATTCGATGCCGCAAATGGCCTTGGCGCACCAGATGATGAACACGTTCCAGCGCGAGACCACCCAGTAGCGTTTGTTATAGGGCAGCGGCGCCACCAGCATGCAGACGAAGGACCAGACGATGGTCGCCACGGCCATGATGACGGTGAACAGCAGGGAACGAAGGAACGGAACGGTGTTGCGCAATGCGGCTCTCCAATAATTCTAGTTAACTTGCCGCGTGCGGCGCCGGGACTTTCAGCAGATGGTCGACCATCGCCGCGAGGTCGGGGAAGACCTGGGTGCCGGGCGGCAGGCCGCCGGTGGCCTGGGTTTTCTCGCCCTTGCCGGTGAGGACCAGGTAGGGCGCGCAGCCGCTGACGAAGCCGGCCTGCAGGTCGCGCAGCGAGTCGCCCACGGTCGGCACGCCTTTCAGGTTGACCTGGTAGCGCTTGGCGATCTCGGCGAACATGCCGGGCTTGGGCTTGCGGCAGTCGCAGCCGTCCGCCGCCGAGTGCGGGCAGAAGAAGATCGCCTCGATCTCCGCGCCCGCCTGCTGCGCCAGCGTGTGCAGCTTGTGGTGGATCGCGTTCAGCACAGTCATGTCGAACAGTTCGCGCGCGATGCCGGACTGGTTGGACGCGATCACCACGCGGTAACCCGACTGGTTCAGGCGGGCGATCGCCTCCAGCGATCCCGGAATCGGGATCCATTCGGCGGGCGACTTGATGAAGTCCGGCGAGTCGTGGTTGATCACGCCGTCCCGATCGAGGATGATCAGCTTCATCGGGTTGCCCATCTCAGGCCGCCAGTTTCGAGATGTCGGCCACGCGGTTCATCATGCCGTGCAGGGAGGACAGCAGCGCCAGGCGGTTGTTGCGCAGCGCGACATCCTCGGCCATCACCATCACGTCGTTGAAGAAGGCGTCGACGTCGTCGCGCAGCTGGGCCAGCGTCTTCAGCGTGCCGGCGAAGTCGCCTTTCGCGAAGGCGGCGTCCACTTCCGGCTGCACGCGGGCGATGGAGGCGGCCAGCTTCTTCTCGGCCTCGTCCTGCAGCAAAGCGTTGTTCACGCCGGCCGCGACCTGCGCCAGCGCCTCCTCGTTTTTCTTCAGGATGTTGGTGATGCGCTTGTTGGCGCCGGCCAGCGACACCGATTCCGGCAGCGCGGCGAAGGCTTGCACCGCCTCCAGGCGTTGCACGATGTCGTCCAGGCGGTCCGGATTCTGCGCCACCACGGCCTCGATCTCGTTCGGCGTGAAGCCGCGCTCGCGCAGGATGCCGCGCAGGCGGTCCAGCACGAAGGCGGTGACTTCCAGCGTCGGATCCTTGAAGCCGGCCACGGCGCCGAACTGCTTGACGGCGTCGGCCAGCAGGCCGGAGATGGACAGCGGCAGGCGCTTCTCCAGCAGCATGCGCAGCACGCCCAGGGCGTGGCGGCGCAGCGCGAACGGGTCCTTGTCGCCGGTCGGCTGCAGACCGATGGCCCAGATGCCGACCAGGGTTTCCAGTTTGTCGGCCAGCGCCACGGCGGTGCCGGTGGCGGTGGCGGGCAGCGCGTCGCCGGCGAAGCGCGGCTGGTAGTGTTCGGAGGCGGCCAGCGCCACGTCCTCGTGCTCGCCGTCGTGGCGCGCGTAGTAGGTGCCCATGATGCCTTGCAGCTCGGGGAACTCGCCCACCATGTCGGTCAGCAGGTCGGCCTTGGACAGGCGCGCCGCGCGTTCGGCCAAGGCCACGTCCGCGCCGATTTTGGCGGCGATGGCGCCGGCGATCGCGGTCACGCGCTCGCTGCGCTCGGCCTGGGTGCCCAGCTTGTTGTGGTAGACCACGTTCTTCAGCAGCGGCAGGCGCGATTCCAGCGTCTTCTTCTTGTCCTGCTCGAAGAAGAACTTGGCGTCGGACAGGCGCGGACGCACCACGCGCTCGTTGCCGCCGATGATGGCTTCCGGCGTCGCCGTGGCGATGTTGGACACGATCAGGAAGCGCGAACGCAGCTTGCCGTTGGCGTCGGTCAGCGCGAAGTATTTCTGGTTGGTCTGCATCGTCAGGATCAGGCATTCCTGCGGCACGGCCAGGTACTCCTCCTCGAAGCGGCACTCGTACACCACCGGCCATTCGACCAGCGAGGTCACCTCGTCCAGCAGCGCCTCGGGCATCAGCACCTGGTCGGCGCCGGCTTTCTCCAGCAGCGAGGCGCGTATCCTTTCCTTGCGGTCCTCGAAGGCCGGCACCACCTTGCCCGTCTCCACCAGCGTGGCGGCGTAGCCGTCGGCGTCGGCCACGGTCACGGCGCGCGCGCCGGGGGCGGTCAGGAAGCGGTGGCCCTCGGTCGCGTTGGACGCGGTCAGGCCCAGCAGGGTCAGTGGCAGCACGGTGGCGCCATGCAGCGCGATCAGGCTGTGGGCCGGGCGCACGAATTGCACGGTGGCGCCGTCCGGGCGCTGGTAGCTCATCACTTTCGGGATCGGCAGCTTGGCCACGGATTCCTCCAGCGCGGCCTGCGCGCCGGCCAGCAGCTGCGAGCCGGGCGCGGTGTAGGTGTAGAAGAAGCTCTCGGCCTTGCCGTCCTGCGCGCGTTCCAGGTCGGCGATGGTCAGGTCGGGGAAGCCCAGCGCGGCCAGCTTCTTGGCCAGCGGCGCGCTTGGATTGCCTTCCTTGTCCAGTGCCACCGTCACGGGCAGCACTTTTTCGCGGATCGCTTTGTCCGGCGAGGTGGCGCGCACTTTCGTGATGGAGACGGCCAGGCGGCGCGGCGTGGCGTAGGTGGTGGCCACGCTGTCCTCTTCCAGGAAGTCGCGCGATTTCAAGCCGTTGACGATGGCCGAGGCGAACGCGGCGCCCAGTTTGGACAGGGCTTTCGGCGGCAGTTCTTCGGTCAGCAGTTCGATTAACAGGGTCTGGTTCATGTCGTTCTGGTCTTTACGCGGCGGTTTGGGTCGTCGATGGCAGCATCGGGAAGCCGAGGCGCTCGCGGGAATCGTAGTAGGCCTGCGCCACGAGGCGCGACAGGGCGCGCACGCGGCCGATGTAGGCGGCGCGTTCGGTCACCGAGATGGCGCCGCGCGCGTCCAGCAGGTTGAAGCTGTGCGAGGCCTTCATGATCTGCTCATAGGCCGGCAGCGTCAGTTGCAGCTCGATCAGGCGCTTGGCCTCGGACTCGTGGTTGTTGAACTGCGCGAACAGCAGCTCGGTGTTGGAGTGCTCGAAGTTGTAGGCCGACTGCTCCACCTCGTTCTGGTGGAACACGTCGCCGTACTTCAGCGTTTTCTTTTCGCCGTTCTCTTCCCACTCGGTCCACACCAGGTCGTACATGTTCTCCACGCCCTGCAGGTACATGGCCAGGCGCTCGATGCCGTAGGTGATCTCGCCCAGCACCGGCTTGCAATCCAGGCCGCCCACTTGCTGGAAGTAGGTGAACTGGGTCACCTCCATGCCGTTCAGCCAGACTTCCCAGCCCAGGCCCCAGGCGCCCAGGGTCGGGCTTTCCCAGTCGTCCTCGACGAAGCGCACGTCGTTCTGCTTCAAGTCCAGGCCCAGCGCCTCCAGCGAACCCAGATACAGGTCCAGGATGTTTTCCGGCGCCGGCTTCATCACCACCTGGTATTGATAGTAGTGCTGGCCGCGGTTCGGGTTTTCGCCATAGCGGCCGTCCTTGGGACGGCGCGAAGGCTGCACGTAGGCCGCGCGCCATGGCTCCGGGCCGATCGCGCGCAGGAAGGTGCCGGTGTGGAAGGTGCCGGCGCCCACTTCCATGTCGTATGGCTGGAGCAGGGCGCAGCCCTGCTTGTCCCAGTAGGTTTGCAGCGTCAGGATAATTTGTTGAAATGTGAGCATCGTCTTTGATCTTTTGCGCTGGCTAGCGTTGGGCTGTTGCGTTGGGCTATATCGAGTTTGCCAAAACGGCTAATTTTAGCGGGTTTTGCGGGCCCTGGAAGGGATTAGGCCCCGTTGGCCGCGTTTTTTGCGTTTTTCCGTGACCATAGCCACGCGCCGGCCACGGCCAGCGCCGCCAGCGCGAGGAACAGTTTGTTGGCCAGCAGGATGTAGGGCGTGGTCCCCTCCGTGCCCCGCACGGTGGCCTTCAGCACGCCGGCCTGGTAATAGGGCAGGGCCGCCGTGACCTTGCCGTGGCTGTCGATCACCACGGTGGCGCCGTTGTTGGTGGCGCTCAGCATGGGGCGGCCCGTCTCCAGGCTGCGCATCTGCGAGATCTGCAAATGCTGCGGGATGGCGATCGATTCGCCGTACCACGCCAGTTCGGACACGTTCAGCAGCAGCGTGGCCGGCCTGGGATCGGACGCCAGCTGCTCCGCGATCTCCTCGCCGAACAGGTTCTCGTAGCAGATATTGGGCAGCACGCGCTGCGACTTCACCTGGAACGGCGCCTGCAGCAGCTTGCCGCGGGTCTGGTCGCCCAGCGGGATCTGCATCATGTTGGTGAACCAGCGGAAGCCGGGCGGGATGAATTCGCCGAAGGGCACCAGGTGGTGCTTGTCGTAGCGGTAGGTGGGCAGGCCGGTGTCCGGCGGCAGGCCGATCACGCTGTTGGCGTACTGGGTCGGACTGTCCATCAGCGGGATGCCCAGCACCAGGTGGCTGCCGGAGCGCTTGGCGAATTGGCCGAGGGCGGGCAGGTAGTCCGGCGGCAGCTGGTGCGGGAACAGCATCACGGCCGTTTCCGGCGTGGCCACCAGGTCGGCCGCCTCCGCCGTCACGCTGTTGTAATAGCGGCGCAGCGTGGCCTCCGTGTGGGAGGCGTCGAACTTCTGCAGCAAGGGGGTGTTGCCCTGCACCAGGCGCACCGAGATGGGCTGGCCCACGGGAGTGGTCCACTCGACGAATTTCAGGCCGAAACCCACCGCGAACAGCGCCGCGAAGGCGCCCAGCGCGGCCCAGCGCGCGCGGTGCGCCGCCAGCAGAAGCGCGCCGGCGCAGACAGCGGCCAGCCAGCCGACGCCGTACACGCCGACGACGGGCGCGAAGCCGCCCAGCGGCGCGTCGTTGTGGGCGTAGCCGGCGGAGGCCCAGGAGAAACCGGTGAACAGCCAGCCGCGCACCCATTCGAACACGGCCCACATGGCCGGCAGCACCAGCAGCGCGGCGGCCGGCAGGGGCAGGGCCCAGCGCCGGCGCAGCCACAGGCCGGCGTACATGGCCATGGCCGCGTAGCCGCCCATGAGGGCGGCCAGCAGCGCGATCGAGACCACGGCCAGCGGCAGCGCCAGGCCGCCGAAGCGGTTCAGCGCGATCACCAGCCAGTGAACGTTCGCCAGGCACCAGCCGAAGCCGAAGGCCCAGCCCACCCACGCGCCGTCCCGCACCGAGGGCGCGCGCAGCGCCTGGTAGAACAGCAGCGACAGGCACAGGATCTGCACCGGCCACCAGCCGAAGGGGGCGAAGGAGAACACGCTGGCGGCGCCCGCCAGCGCGGCGATGATCATCCGGCTGCGGGTGCTGCGCTGTGGGGGGGGCGTGTCGGTGGCGGCGGCGCGTCTGAAGCGCATCAGTCTTGCTCGTCCACCGCCGGGGGCAGTTTTTCGACCAGCAGCACGTGGATCTGGCGCGCGTCGGCGCGCAGCACTTCGAAGCGCAGGTTGTCGATCTCGAACGTGTCGCCCTTGTGGGGCATGCGTTCAAGGTGCTTGACGACGAAGCCGCCGATGGTGTCGGCGTCCTCGTCGGAGAGGTCGGTGTCCAGTTCCTCGTTGAACTGGCCGATCTCGGTCAGCGCCTTGATGCGCCAGCGCGGACCCTGCTTGCCTTCCTTGATGGAGAGGATGTTGTCCTCCTCCTCGTCGAAATCGTATTCGTCCTCGATGTCGCCGACGATCTGTTCCAGCACGTCCTCGATGGTGATGAGGCCAGCCACGCCACTGTACTCGTCGACGACGATGGCCATGTGGTTGTGGTTGGCGCGGAAATCGCGCAGCAGCACGTTCAGGCGTTTGGATTCCGGAATGAACACGGCCGGGCGCAGCATGTCGCGCGCGTCGAACGATTCTTCCGCGTAGTAGCGCAGCAGGTCCTTGGCCAGCAGGATGCCGATCACCTTGTCGCGCTCGCCGTCGATGGCGGGGAAGCGCGAGTGGGCGGTCTCCAATACGGAGGGCATCCATTCCTCGATGGGCTTGGAAATGTCGATGACGTCCATCTGTGAGCGCGGGATCATGATATCGCGGGCGGACAGGTCCGACACCTGGAACACGCCTTCGATCATCGACAGTGCGTCGGCGTCGATCAGGTTGCGTTCGTGGGCATCGTGCAGGACTTCGAGCAGTTCCGCGCGGTTCTCGGGCTCGGGGGAAATCAGTGCGGTGAGTCGCTCAAATAGCGACCGGTGGGGTTTGGCGTCAGTCTTGACGCCACTAGAGTGCTCTTGCATGGCAGGCGTGAGCCAGTTGTTTCGGAGTCCTATAGCATACACTAATTGCAAGGCCCCCACCGATTTCGCCGGTTGGTCCCGTTCAGGCGTAGGGATCGGCGTAGCCCAGGCCGGCCAGGATCTCGGTCTCCAGGCCCTCCATCTCGGCCGCCTCCTCGTCGTCCATGTGGTCGTAGCCCTGCGCGTGCAGCACGCCGTGCACGATCAGGTGGGCGGTGTGCTCCTCCACCGTTTTCCTCTGCTCGGCGGCTTCCTGCCGCAGCACGTCGGTGCACAGGATGATGTCGGCGCGGGTCGGCTCGTCGTCCGCGACCTCCTCTCCCTCGTTGTAGGCGAAGGTCAGCACGTTGGTGGCGTAGTCCTTGCCGCGGTAGTCGCGGTTCAGCGCCTGGCCCTCGGCGGCGTCGACGAAGCGCACCGTCAGTTCGGCCGGCGCGAACAGCGCCGCCTTGATCCACTTGCGCACCAGCGGGCGCGTGACGCTTTCCTGCAGGCGCGGGTCGGCGTACTGCACCGACAGGGTCAGCTTATTTTTTTCGGACATGTTTGACGCTCGCGGTCTTCACGGGATTGAACAGGGGCGCGATTTCGGCCGTGGCGTTGTGGGCGCTCTCGTAGGCGTCGACGATGCGCGCCACCAGCGGATGGCGCACCACGTCGGCGCTGGAGAACTGCGTGAAGGCGATGCCGCGCACGTCGCGCAGCACGTGGGTGGCGTCCACCAGGCCGCTCTTCAGGCTTTTCGGCAGGTCGATCTGGGTGGTGTCGCCGGTGACGACGGCCTTGCTGCCGAAGCCGATGCGGGTCAGGAACATCTTCATCTGTTCCACCGTGGTGTTCTGCGCCTCGTCCAGGATCACGAAGGCGTGGTTCAAGGTGCGGCCGCGCATATAGGCCAGCGGCGCGATCTCGATCACGCCCTTCTCGAACATCTTCTGGGTGCGGTCGAAGCCCAGCAGGTCGTACAGCGCGTCGTACAGCGGACGCAGATACGGGTCGACCTTTTGCGCCAGGTCGCCCGGCAGGAAGCCCAGGCGCTCGCCCGCCTCCACGGCGGGGCGGGTCAGGATGATGCGCTTGACGGCGTCGCGCTCGAGCGCGTCGACGGCGCAGGCCACCGCCAGGTAGGTCTTGCCGGTGCCGGCCGGGCCCAGGCCGAAGCTGATGTCGTGATCCAGGATGTTGCGCAGGTACTTGATCTGGTGCGGCGTGCGCCCGCGCAGGTCGGCGCGGCGCGTCTTCAGCGTGGGGCTGGTGATGTCAGGCTCGTTGAAGGGCGGCTCCTCGTGGCTGGGCTCGAGCGGCGGCGCCAGGCCGGCGCGCTGCTCCACCAGGGCCAGCTGCACCTCCTCCACCGGCACCACCTTCTGCGCCACGTTGTAGAACTGCTCGAGGATTTCGACCGCGCGCCCGGCGTTGGCGCCGTTGACGATGAACTTCTCGCCGCGGCGGAAGATGGTCACGTCCAGCGCGGCCGAGATCTGGCGCAGGTTCTCGTCGAGCGGACCGCACAAGTGGGCCAGCCGCGTGTTGTCCAGCGGCTCGGGGATGAAATAGGACGGCTGTACGGGGGTCTTCGTTTTCAATGGGGATATCGCAACAGGGGTTGTACCGCAAAGCGCTAGTTTACCGTAATGCCGGCCGCGCGGCGACGCGCGCGGCTATTTTCCATGCCTGTTGATGCAATAACATTGCAAAGCGCGCAAGTTGTCCTACCCTCTAACCATTACCCGGGAGACATACCATGGCCGTCAGTTCCATCCCCGCCGCCGGTGGCGGCGCAGCCCAGCAGTTGACCGCCGCGGCCGATCCGCGCGCCGAGCAGTTGCGCCAGGCCCGCCGCGAGGAGCAGGCGCGGCTGGAGGCGCAGTCGCAAACCGAGGCGCGACAGTCGCAGCAGGCCGGCGCGGCCGCGCAGGCCGACCAGCAGCGCCAGACCGAGCAGGCCGACGCCGTGCGCCGCCAGCAGCTCGACGCCCAGCAGCGCAGCCAGACCGGCACCGCGCCCTCGTCGCGCGTCGGCCAGACCATCGACACCACCGCCTGAACCCCGTCCGCGGGGGCCGCGCGGCGTCGCGCGGCCGAGTTTTTCCAGCGTCATTATTTCCTGCCAGTTCTTTCGTGCGCCACGGAATATCCCACTATGTTGAAATGGCATTGTTGCCAAGAATTCTAGCGGATGGTTGAGCTTACACAACTACCGCTAGGCCGCGGCTTGGCGGACCGGGCCGGTTCAGGCGTACAATATTGTTGCAATTGCAACGCCGCCGGGATCTCGACAACTCACTTAGACGAGGAACATCATGGCACACCACGCCCTAGCATCACAGGAAAGCTACAACCCGAACCACCTGCTGGACATGCTGCTTGGAAAAATGCAGCTGAAGAACGACGCCGCGCTCTCGCGCATGCTGGAAGTGGCGCCGCCTGTCATCAGCAAGATCCGCCACCACCGCTTGCCGGTCGGCGCCTCGCTGCTGATCAGGATGCACGAAGTGACAGGCATGAGCATCCGCGACCTGCGCGACTTGATGGGCGACCGCCGCACCAAGTACCGCCTGTCCGACGCCCAGGGCCGTCCGAAGCCAGAGGACCGTCCTGAAAACAAGGCGGCGCCGCAGGAAGGCAGTGGCGGCAACTACGCCCACTGACATGACAGCGGCGCGCTGACCGGAACCGCAGTGTTCCGGTCAACGTCCTCCCCTTCAGGACAGCAGCACCATCGCGATCTCCTCATACTGCAGTTCCGTTTCCCGGAACAGCTGCAGATAAATCTCCTCATCGAGGCCGAGGGCCGTCCAGGCCACGGTCGACACGGGCGGCACCAGGCCGTCCGGCATTTGCGCCAGGTCCAGCGCGTGCGCGATCGCGTCCGCGACGTGGATGATGGCGGCCAGGAAGCCCGCGCCCTGCGCCTCCGGCGTGTGGTGGTGGGCGATGGCGAGCCGCATCGTGTCCGAGAAGTTCCAGCGCTCGGCCAGCGCCATACCGGCGTCCACGTGGTCGATGCCCAGCACCGCGCGCTCGGCCTCCCGCATGTAGCAGTCGTGCGCGTCGCGGTGGGCGATGGCCTTCTCGTATTCCCTCGGATAGCAGGCCACCAGCACCAGGCGGCCGATGTCGTGCAGCAAGCCGGCCGTGAAGGCGTAGTCCTGGTTGAAGCGCATCTGCCGCGCCAGCACCTTGGCGCAGGCCGCGCTGGCGATCGAGTGGCGCCAGAACGCCTTGTGGTCGAAACCGGCGCACTGGCGCTCGGCGAAGCAGCCGGTGACGGCGGCCGCCGTGATCAGGTTGCGCGTGGTCTGGAAGCCGAGGAAGGTGATCGCCTGCTGGATCGTGGTGACCTTCACCTGCAGCCCGTAGGTCGATGAATTGGCCAGCCGCAGCGTCTTGGCGGTCAGCGCCTGGTCGTGCGACACCTTCTTGGCCAGCACCGAGATGTCCACGTCCTCCTGGTCGATGCTGTTGAGCAGTTCCATCACCACCGCCGGCAGCGAGGGCAGGTCGTCCAGGTTTTCCACTATGTCGTCGTAAGTCAGCATGGGGCTCATTCTTCAGCGGGCGCGAGGCCCAGACGGAAATCGGTGACGAAGCGGCGCAGCAGGGCGGTGGCCCAGTCCTGGTCGCTGTCGGGATCGTTCTTGCGGAACAGGCGCTCCAGGCGCGCCAGATGGCGCTCGCGCTGCGCGGCCAGCTCGGCCTCGCTGGGCTCGTCCGGCACCGCGATCGGCAGCGAGACGATGCCGTGCCGCGGCATCAGCGCCAGCATCGCCTCGGTCAGCACCGTGCCCTGTGGCAACAGCACGTGGCCCTGCACGTCCAGCAGCTCGTCGGACAGCGTCATTCCTGCTTGCACCTGGTCGAGCGCGAGGTGCTGATAACTGGTGGTCATGGCGGTCTCCCTCGTCCTTTGTTCGATCTTACCACCCGTGCTGGACAATGTCTGTGGCGGCCGGCGCGCGCCCCGCCGCGCGGCGGGCCTTTAATCTTGCCAAGAGGCTAGGCATACTTTACATTGGGACGTTGCCATCAAATTGGTGCGAGGAGCGGGTTCGATGTTTGGTATCCAGGGTAGGCTGACTTTCCTGTTCGTGGTCATCGTCACGCTGGTGCTGGCCATCTCGGGCACCTACGCGCAGTACAGCCTGAGCCACGAACTCGAGGTGGGCAACCAGCGTCTGCGCCAGGGAGTGCTGACGCGCCTGCAAACCAGCCTGCCGTCCGCGCTGTGGGACCTGGACAAGGCCAAGGTGGACAACATCGTGGCGGCCGAGATGCTGCCGCCCGAGCTGGTGGCGATCCGCGTCTACGACACCTCGGTCGGCCTGTTCTCGGGCAAGCTGCGGCGCGAGGACGGCAGCGTCGCCTCGCTGGAGAACGACAGCCAGGTGGCCGGCGTCCCGGTGGTGGCCGACCTGGCCTACCGCGACGCCGGCGCCGCCGGCAACGCGCCCAAGCCCGTCATCGTCGGCCGCGTGGTGGTCAACTTCAGCCGCGCGCAGATGGACGCCACGCTGGCGGCCGAGGTGCGCCGCAAGGTGATCGAGGTGCTGCTGCTGGACCTGATCCTGGTGGCGGCGCTGGCGCTCAGCCTGCGCATCGTGTTCGAACCCCTGAAGCAGCTGCGCGACGGCCTGCACGACCTGGCCACCCGCGGCTCGGACGAGGTGGGCGAGCTGCCGGACAACCGGCGCGACGAGTTGGGCGACGTGATCCGCGGCTTCAACGCCATCCAGCGCCGCGTGAAGGCCATCATCGCGCGCACCCGCGAGGCCGAGGACGAGGCGCGCCGCGCGGCCGCCGCCACCGCCCGCGCGCTGGACGACCTGCAGCGCACCCAGGAGTCGCTGCTGCAGGCCGAGCGCCTGGCCTCGCTGGGCGGCCTGGTGGCCGGCGTGGCGCACGAGATCAACACCCCGGTCGGCATCGCGCTGACCAGCGCCTCGGTGCTGATGGAGGCCACCGAGAAGGTGCACCAGGCGGTGGCCGACGGCGCCATCAGGAAGTCCGACATCCTGCGCTACCTGGAGACGGCCGAGGAGAGCACCAAGCTCATCATGAACAACGCCTACCGCGCCGCGCACCTGATCCACAGCTTCAAGCAGATCGCGGTGGACCAGGTGAGCGAGGCGCGCCGCCGCTTCGAACTGCGCGAGTACATCGGCGAGGTGGTGTCCAGCCTGCAGCCCAAGCTGAAGAAGACCCACCTGAGCGTGGAAATCGACTGCCCGCCCGAGATCGTGCTCGACAGCTATCCGGGCGCGCTGGCGCAGGTCATCACCAACCTCACGCTGAACTGCGTGGAGCACGCCTTCGACGCCGAGACCGAGGGCCGCATCAACATCAACGTGCGGCCGGACGGCGACTGGATCCAGATGCAGGTGGTCGACAACGGCAAGGGCATCGCGCCGGACATGCTGGACAAGGTGTTCGACCCCTTCGTCACCACCCGCCGCGGCCAGGGCGGCACGGGCCTGGGCCTGAACATCGTGTTCAACCTGATCGCCAAGCAGTTCGCCGGCAGCATCACCGTCAGCAGCGTGCTGGGGCAGGGCGCCAGTTTCGTGCTGCGCATCCCGCGCGTGACGCCGCAGGAGCACGGGGCGCAAGGCGGCGAGCCGCGCGCCGGCGCCGGCGCCCACGCCTGAGCGGCCGGGGGGCTTGCGCCTATCTGCGCGCCACCGCGCGCGCGCCTGCCGCATACTTGCGCTTAATTGCAGGTAGCCAGAGGAGGCGACGATGGGAACATGCCGGCAGATTGCCTTGCTGCGGGGTCTGAACGTGGGCAGCGCGAAGCGCGTGGCCATGGCCGATTTGCGCAAGCTGCTGACCGACTTGGGGTTTCGCGGTGTCAACACCGTGCTCAACAGCGGCAACGTGGTGTACGACTGCCCCGAACAGGGCCAGCCCGGTCCCGCCGAGGCGGCGGCCCTGATCGAGGAGGCGCTGGTGCTCAAGCTGGGCGTGGCCGCGCGCGTGACGGTGCTGGACGCCGAGCAGCTGGCCCACGTGGTCGAGGACAATAGCCTGGAGCCGGTGGCCGACGACCCCACGCGCCTGCTGGTGGCCGTGCTCAGCGACCCGTCCGACCGCGAGCGCCTGGCGCCGCTGGCGCACCAGCGCTGGGAGCCGGAGGCGATGGCGGTGGGCCGCTGGGCCGCCTACCTGTGGTGCGCGGACGGCGTGCTGGCCAGCCGCGCGGCGGCCGCCATGGGCACGCTGCTGGGCGACGCGGTCACCACGCGCAACTGGAACATCATAAGGAAATTGCACGCGCTGGCTTGCGAACGGCCGGCCTGATTTCGAACCCGATCTAACCCCCACTGGAGAACCGCCATGCCCGTAGCCGCCGGAGAATTCGACGTAACCATGACCCCCGAACTGATGTCGGTGGCCGCCTCCGGCTTCGGCCTGGGGCGCATGGTGCTGGACAAGCGCTACCACGGCGCGCTGGACGCCACCGGCAATGGCGAGATGCTCAGCTTCCGCGGCGCCGCGCCCGACTCGGCCGGCTACGTGGCGATGGAGCGGGTGGAGGGCGTGCTGGACGGCCTGAAGGGCGGCTTCACGATCCAGCACCACGGCATCATGAACCGCGGCGCGCCGGCCCTGATGGTGACGGTGGTGCCCGACTCCGGCAGCGGCGACCTGACCGGCCTCAGTGGTACACTGGAAATACGCATCGAGGAGGGCCGGCACTATTACGCCTTCGACTACGCGCTGGCGCCGATTGCCTAGCGCCCGCCGGAGGCGCTACAATGGCGGCCCGATGAATTGCTGTTGAGCAATAAAATGAACAACGATCTGTTAAAAGGCATCCTGATCATGGTCGGCCTGGTGCTGGCGCTGGTGATCGGCGGATTCGCGCTGGCCGAAAACGGCTGGCAAAAGGCCGGCTGCATCGGCCGCGCCGTGTCCAGCGGCGTATCGCTGGGCAGCATCGCCAGCGTGTGCGGCCTGCGGTGACGGCGCCGGCTGCGGACGGCCGCCTTTAGCTTTTAGCTTTTCGCCTTCCGCCGCAGCGACGTCACGTTCTGGCCCGCCACGCCCCAATTGTCCGTCTCCACCTCGTCGATGATGACGAAGGTGGTGGCGGGATTCTTGTTCAGCACGCGCACCAGCAACTCGGTCGCGCCCTCGATCAAGGCCTGTTTCTGCTCTGCGGTCACGCCCTCGCGGGTGATGCGGATGTTCACATACGGCATATTTCTCTCCTGTTGGTCTATCGATGATTACCAGACGCCGGCCGAAGCGCCGCCGTCCACTGCCAGCGTTGCGCCGCTGGTGAAACTGGAACCGGTCAGGTACAGCACCGCGTCCACGATCTCTTGCACGTCCCCCGTCGCGCCGGCCGGCGACAGCGAGCGCAGGAAGGCCTGCGTGCCCTCGTCGGCGCCGTGCATCGGCGTGTCGATGATGCCGGGCGCCACCGCGTTCACGCGCACGTTGGCCGGCGCCAGTTCCAGCGCCAGCGCGCGCGTCGCGTGGTTCAAGCCGCCCTTGATCAGCACCGGCAGCAGCGCCGGCACCTTGGCGTTCGGCTGCATCGCGATGCTGGCCGTGATGGTGACGATATGGCCGTCGCGCCTGGCCGCCATGTGCGCCGCCGCCTGCTGCGACGGGTAGAAGAAGCCCATCAGGTTGGTGCCGACGATGCCATCCACGTCCGCCTGCGTGTACTCCGTGGTGGGCTTGGGGATGAAGATGCCCGCGTTGTTGATCAGGATGTCGACCTGGCCGAAGGCGGCGATGGCGCGCTCGAACAGCTCCTTCGCGGTGGCCGGCAGCGCGATGTCGCCGGCCACCGGCAGGAAGTTGGGCGGGTCGCCCAGCATGGCGGCGGCGGTCAGCAGGCGGTCCATGGTGCGGGCGTTGCCCACCACGTTGTCGCCGCGTTCGAGGTAGGCCCGGGCCAGTGCGAAGCCGATGCCGCTCGATGCGCCGGTGACGATGACGGTTTTCATGGTGTTTCCTTTTTTGGTTGGTGTGGAATCACTATACTTTTGCGTTCGGCGTAGATAAATACCGCTTTCCGCAATTGAATTGATACATCGTGTAATAAGTGATGACACACGCGGCCAGCAGCAGCCCGGCCGACACGCCGACCGCCAGCCGCACGCCCGAGGGCCCGGCCGCCAGCGCGCCGTACACCGCCACGCCCAGCGCGCCCCCGACCTGGCGTGCCATGTTCAGCACGCCGGACGCGGTGCCGGCCTGGTGGCGCTCCACGCTGGACAGGATGAAGGTGGTCATGGCCGGCACGGCCAGGCCCATGCCCGCCGGGATCAGCACCAGTCCCGGCAGCATCGCCATGAAGCCCGATCCCGGCGCGATGCCGAGCACGCACAGCAGCGCATAGCCGGCGGCGGCGATCAGCGCGCCGGCGATCATCGGCGGCCGCACCCCGGCGCGGGCCGACAAGCGTCCGCTGACGATGTTGGAGAAGATGAAGGTGCCCGTCAGCGGCAGGAAGATCAGGCCGGCCTGCATCGCGGTGAAACCGCGCATGCGCTGCAGGTACAGGCTGAGCACGAAGATCACGCCGTAATAGGCGAAGTTCACCAGCACGCCGAACATCACGGCGCCGCCGAAGCCCGGCTTGCGGAACAGCGTCAAGGGCAGCATCGGCGCCGCGCTGCGCGCCTCGACCGCCAGGAACAGCGCGCCCGCCGCCAGCGCCAGGCCCAGGCCGCCCAGCACCAGGCCGTGCGTCCAGCCCAGGGCGTGCACCTCGATCACCGCGCCGATGAAGGCAGTCAGCGCGACCACGGACAGCAGCTGGCCCGGCACGTCGAAGGCGCGCCGCGGATCCTTGGCGGCCATGGCGGGCGCCACGCGCAGGGTCAGCCAGAAGCCGGCCACGCACAGCGGCACGTTCACCCAGAAGATGCTGCGCCACCCGGCCAGCTCCATCAGCGCCGCCCCCAGCACCGGGCCGGCCGCGATGGACACGCCGCCGGCCGCCGTCCACCAGCTCACCGCCTTGGCCAGCATGTGCTTGTCGTGCGCGTAGGCCGCGTTGAGGATGGCCAGGGAACTGGGCACCAGCAGCGCCGCGCCCACGCCCTGCGCGGCGCGCGCCACGTTCAGCAACGGCGCGTCCGGCGCGACGGCGCAGGCCAGCGAGGCGACGGTGAACAGCCCGAAGCCGGACAGGAAGGCCAGGCGCGAGCCGAAGCGGTCGCCCAGCACGCCCGCCGACAGCAGGAACACGGCGAAGCCCAGCGTGTAGGCGTCGACCACCCACTGCAGGTCGTCGACGCCGGCGCGCAGTTCCTGCCCGATTTGCGGCAGCGCGACGTTCACGATGGTGACGTCCAGCTGCACGATCACGAAGGCGAAGCTGCACGCCAGCAGTATGAGGGGGTTGGGAGCGGTTTTCATGCTTCCACTATAGGCGGGTTTACATATCGTGAAAAATGAATAATACTGAATCGATAAATCACTTAAAGAGAATCGATATGGAGCTCTCGGCGCTACGCATCTTCAAGGCCGTCGCGGAGGAGGGCAGCGTGACGCAGGCGGCGGCGCGGCTGCACCGCGTGCAGTCCAACGTGTCCGCCCGGCTGGCGCAGCTGGAGGAGGGGCTGGGCGTGGCGTTGTTCCACCGCTCGGGGCGGCGCCTGCTAATCACGGCCGAGGGCGAGCGCCTGCTGGCCTACACGGGCCGGCTGCTGCGGCTGGCGGACGAGGCCCAGGCCGCCGTGCGCGGCGACCAGCGGCCGGCCGGCCAACTGCGCATCGGCGCCATGGAAACCACGGCGGCCGCGCGCCTGCCGCAGGTGCTGGCGGCCTTCCACAAGCGCCATCCGGACGTGGAGCTGACCCTGGAGACCGGCCCCACCGACCAACTGGTGCACGCGGTGCTGAACCACAAGCTCGACGCCGCGCTGGTGGCGGCGCCGGTGACGCGGCCGGAACTGGAGCAGGTGCCGGTGTTCGAGGAGGAGCTGGTGCTGCTGACCGGGGACAGGCACGGGCCGGTGAGCGGTCCGGAGGACGTGGGGCGCAAGGCGCTGCTGGTGTTCCGTTCCGGCTGCGCCTACCGGCGCAAGCTGGAGGGCTGGTTCGCGGAGGCGGGCGTGACGCCGTCGCGCGTGTCCGAGTTCGGCACCTTCGAGGCCATCATCGGCTGCGTGGCGGCGGGCATGGGCGTGGCGCTGATGCCGCGCGAAGTGCTCAAGCAGCGCAAGCTGGCCGGCACCATCCGCGTCCACACGCTGCCGCCCGAATTCGCCATGGTGCAAACCATGCTGGTGTGGCGCGAGGACGTGGTGCTGCATCCCGCCCGCCAGGCCTTCGCCGCCGGTTTCTCCTGATCAAGCGGCGTCAACAGGTACTTGGGGTCAGACCCCAAAGCGGCGTCAGCGGTGCTTCCGGCCCAGGTTCTCCATCAGGAAATCGACGAAGGTGCGCACCCGCAGCGACAGGTGGCGCGCGTGCGGATACAGCAGGATGAAGGGCCGCGAGGCGCCGCCGTGCGCCGGCAGCAGTTCCACCAGCTCGCCGCGCCCCAGGTCCTCGTCCACCACGTAGCGGTAGGTCTGCACCACGCCCGCCCCGTGCCTCGCCAGCGTCGCGATGCCCAGGTAATCCTCGGCGCAGCAATAGCCGCCCTCGGTCGCCACCTCCACCCGCTCGCCGTCCACCATGAAGGGCCACGGTATCCTGCGGCCCGTGCTGGGCAGCTCGAACTGGATGCAGTCGTGCCCGCGCAGCTCGTCCAGCGTGTGCGGCGTGCCGGCCCGCTTCAGGTAGGACGGCGCCGCCACCAGCACCAGTTCCGCGTCCTCCAGCTTGCGCGCGACCAGCGTCGAATCGGCCGGGTCGCGGCCGCGCACGGCGAGGTCGAAGCCCTCCTCGGCGAAGTCGATGTTGCGGTTGCTGATGTGGACCTCCACCCGCACGTCCGGATACAGCGCGCGGAAACGCGGCAGCAGCGGCAGCAGCCGGTAATGGCCGTAGGGCGTGGGCACGCTGATGCGCAGCGGGCCGGCCGGCGCGCCGTGGCTGCCGGTGACCACGCGCTCGGCCTCCCGCAGTTGGTCCAGCGCCTGGCGGCACTGCTCGAAATACGCCTGGCCGCTGTCGGTGAGGCGGATCTGGCGCGTGGTGCGCACGAACAGCCGCGCGCCCAGCCGCTGCTCCAGCCGCGACACCGAGCGGCTCACCGCCGCCGGCGTCACCGCCGCCGATGCCGCCGCCGCCGTGAAGCTGCCCAGTTCCGCCGCCAGGCAAAACAGCTCGATGCTACCCAGTTGTATGTCGTCGAAGTCGCGCCGCATGCTTGTCCTTGTCGTTTTCCCGGGGCCAGTGTACCCATAGTTGGCGCCGGCCTTCCAGTGCCCGGCCGGGCGGCATGCGCTAGACTACGCTGTCGCCTTATCGAATGGAGCATCATGAAACCCGCCATCCCCGCATTGCTGCTGATCGCCGTTGCCGCCGCCGGCTGTTCCACCTCCCAGAACCGCGCCGCCGCCGACACCGACAACCCGCAGGTGCTGCTGCTGGGCGAGGTGCACGACAACGCCGAGGGCCACAAGCGGCGCTACGCGGACCTGCGCAAGCGGGTGGAGGCGGGCTGGCGGCCCGCCATCGCGATGGAGCAGTTCGACCGCGAGACCCAGCCCCTGTTGAACCGGGCGCAGAAGGACTGCCGCGACGCGCAGTGCCTGATCCTGGTGATGCAAAGCCCGCGCTGGGACTGGGCGCAGTACAAGCCCATCATCGAGATGGCGCTGCACTACCAGCTGCCGCTGATCGCGGCCAACCTGTCGCGCGCCGACGCCTCGCGCGTGGTGCGCGACGGCGTGGCCTCCACCTTCGACGAAAAGACCATCGCCGAATACAAGCTCAAGCAGGCGCTGCCGGCCGACATCGTCAAGGCGCAGGAAAAGGAGATCGTCGCCGGCCACTGCAACATGCTGCCGGACATGATGGTCCCCGGCATGGTCAACGCGCAGATCGCGCGCGACATCTGGATGGCCAAGCTGGTGCGCGAGCAGCTGCCGCGCGACGTGGTGCTCATCGCCGGCAATGGCCACGTGCGCAAGGACTATGGCGTGCCGCGCTGGCTGGACGCGGTCGAGCCCAGGCTGACCGTGCGCAGCGTGGCCTACACGGAGGCGGCGCCCGGCAAGAGCGAGTTCGACACCCACGTCAAGATTGCCTCGAAGCAGCGTCCCGATCCGTGCGCCAGCCTCAAGCCAAAATCGTAGAGCATGTAGCCTGAGGAGGACACGACAATGGAAACGGTTTACAAGGAAACGGCGCCCACGCGCGCCGACATCGACGCGCTGAGCGGCCCGGCGCTGCTGGAATTCGGCACCAACTGGTGCGGCTATTGCCGCAGCGCGCAGGGCGCGCTGGCGCAGGCCTACGCCGGCCACGAGCGGGTGCCGCACTACAAGGTGGAGGACGGCCCCGGGCGCCTGCTGGGACGCTCCTTCCGCGTGAAGCTGTGGCCCACGCTGATCTTCCTGCGCGACGGCAAGGAGGTCGCGCGCGTGGTGCGGCCGGAGGACGCGGACGAGATCATCGAAGGCTTCGCGCTGGCCACCGCGCCCTAAGTGTCACGCCGGCGCGCCGCTGATCGGCCGGCCGCCGCGCGGGCGATGTTTGCCGCCGATCAATGGGTGTCCACGGATTCGATGTGACGATTGCTGAACTGCAATCTTTCGATCCGGAGATCCCGTGGAAAGCGACTTCCTCGACTTCATACTGGCGGAGAACGACCTGGTCACCGCCAACCGCCCGCTGCGCCTGCGCCTGGACTATTCCGAACACGTCACGCGCGACATGCTGCTGCCGCAGCGC
>NZ_FPBO01000031.1 GCF_900116645.1 Pseudoduganella namucuonensis
TTCGACAGCACATAGATCTCGCCGGTGAAGTGGTTGTGCGGCTTGATCGAGCCTGGCTTCGCCAGAACTTGACCACGTTGCACGTCTTCACGCTTGGTGCCGCGCAGCAGCAGACCGACGTTGTCGCCGGCTTGACCCTGGTCCAGCAGCTTGCGGAACATTTCCACGCCGGTGCAGGTGGTTTTCACCGTGTCGGTGATGCCGACGATTTCGATCTCTTCGCCGACTTTGACAACGCCGCGCTCGACACGACCGGTCACCACGGTGCCGCGGCCGGAGATCGAGAACACGTCTTCCACTGGCATCAGGAAGGCGCCGTCCACTGCGCGCTCTGGCGTAGGGATGTAGCTGTCCAGCGCGTTGGCCAGGGCCATGATGGCTTCTTCGCCCAGCGGACCGGTGTCGCCGTCCAGTGCTTTACGTGCCGAACCCTTGATGATCGGCAGGTCGTCGCCTGGGAACTCGTATTTCGACAGCAGCTCGCGCACTTCCATCTCAACCAGTTCCAGCAGCTCTTCGTCGTCCACCAGGTCGCACTTGTTCAGGAACACGACGATGTATGGAACGCCAACCTGACGGGCCAGCAGGATGTGCTCGCGGGTCTGTGGCATTGGGCCGTCGGCGGCGGAGCACACCAGGATCGCGCCGTCCATCTGCGCGGCACCGGTGATCATGTTTTTGATGTAGTCGGCGTGGCCTGGGCAGTCAACGTGGGCGTAGTGACGGTTGGCGGTTTCGTACTCGACGTGCGCGGTGTTGATGGTGATGCCGCGTGCTTTTTCTTCTGGAGCAGCGTCGATCTGGTCGTACGCTTTGGCTTCGCCGCCGAATTTCTTCGACAGAACGGTTGCGATCGCAGCGGTCAGGGTGGTCTTGCCATGGTCAACGTGACCGATGGTGCCAACGTTCACGTGCGGCTTAGTCCGCTCGAACTTTTCTTTTGCCATTTTAGACTCCTAACAAATTTGATAAGTGTGCAGGGCACGCGCCCGACTGCTGAAGATACTGCGAATTCTGGTGCCCTTTACGTGGATTGAACACGTGGCCTCTCCCTTACCAAGGGAGTGCTCTACCACTGAGCTAAAAGGGCTTTTATTTGTTGCGATGCGCTGCTATGCATTGCAAGTCCAACTGGAGCGGGTGAAGGGAATCGAACCCTCGTCGTAAGCTTGGAAGGCTTCTGCTCTACCATTGAGCTACACCCGCGAGGTATTCGTTCACTTTCTTTACTGCTTGCCACTCAGTCTTCTTGCAAAAACTTGGTGGAGGGGGCTGGATTCGAACCAGCGTACTCATAGAGAACAGATTTACAGTCTGTCGCCTTTAACCACTCGGCCACCCCTCCGCGAGGAACCGCAGAGTATGAAGCAATTACTTTGACTTGTCAACACATCCCGCAGTTCATTCAACCGACCGATCTGCAAGCTGCGATGTCTCGTCTGCTTCGGGACGAAATTATAAGCACATAAATTCGAAAGCGCAAGGGTAGTTTTTACATGGAATGAATCGGGTCAAAATTCTTATACAATCGACCGCAACCGGGCGAATGGAGCACAGGCTGAGCATATGCGGACTAGCAATCAACCGAACTGGCGCGCGCCCCTGCTGGCCAACCTGCTCCTGGCGCTGGCCTACCTGGCCACCGGGCGCCTCGGCCTGCAACTGGCGATCGGCGGCAGTTACGCCTCGCCACTGTTCCTGCCGGCCGGCATCGCGCTGGCCGCGGTCTACACGCTGGGGCCGCGCGTGCTGCCGGGCGTGGCGCTCGGTTCGCTCGGCGTCAACCTGATCCCCTTGGGCAACGGCATGCCGGTCGACGGCGTGCAGGCGCTGGCGGCGCTGGCCGCCGCCGCCAGCGCCAGCCTGCAGGCCTGGACCGCCATGCTGGTGCTGCGGCGCCTGGTGCAGCCGGCCGTCGGCGCCGGGCGCGACGTGCTCGGCTTCATGCTGCTGACGCCGGTGCTGGCCACCATCAGCTGCACCCTCGCGGTGGGCGCCACCGTGCTGCTGGGCCGCCTGCCCGCGGCCGAGATGGCCATCACCTGGTTCACCTGGTGGCTGGGCGACACCACCGGCATCCTGCTGGCGGCGCCGCTGACCTGGATCGCCATCGGACGCCCGCGCCCGCTGTGGCTGCGGCGCCGCTGGCTGGTGGGCTTGCCGCTGCTGCTGTCGGCGGCCGTCTTCATCGTCATCTATTTCCAGGTCGAGCACTGGGAAAACGCCCAGCAGATGCAGACCTTCCGCCTCAAGTCGCAACAGGCGGGCGACCTGCTGCAGGCCCAGTTCAGCGAGCACGAGCGCTTCATCTACGCGCTGTCGCGGGCGCTCGGCGACCCGCGCCGCGCGCCCAGCGCCGATGACTTCCGCAACCTGGCCAGCGGCTACCTGGACAAACGCCCGGAGTTGCTGTCGATGATGTGGCTCAAACCCGTCACGCGGGAGCAGCGCCCGGGCTTCGAGGCCTGGGGCCGGCGGTACATCGAGCCCGGCTTCGAGATCCGCGACGGCGGCCCCGGCGGCCTGAAGCGGGCGCCCGAGCGCGCGCAGCACATGGTGTCGACCTACATCGAGCCGGCCGCCAGCCGGCGCTACGCGGGGGTGGACTTCCTCGGCGAGCCGCTGCGCGCCGAGACCGTGCGGCAGGCGCTGCGCAGCGGCCAGCCCAGCGCCACCGCGCCGCTCAAACTGTTCCGCCAGAGCCAGCGCGGCCTGCTGCTGATGCAGGCCGCCTACGCCGGCGGCAGCAGCGCCGAGCCGGCGGGCATGCTGCTGATCTCCATGCACGTCGAATCCTATGTGGAGCGCGCGCTGTTGCAGGTCAACTTCCCCGCGCTGCGGGTGCGGCTGGACGACATCAGCGACGGCACGCCGCTGCCGCTGCACGACCAGCTCGGGCGGCCGCCGCGCCGCGGCGACGCGCAGCGCGCGCTGAGCTTCGGCGGCCGCCATTACCTGCTGACCCTGGCGCCCACGGCGGCCTACGCGGCCCAGCAGCGCGGCTGGCAGAGCTGGACCGTGCTGACCTGCGGCCTGCTGCTGACGGCGCTGCTGGGCGGCATGATGCTGCTGATCTCGGGCGAGCGGGCCCAGATCCAGGCCCAGGTCAAGGACAGCACCGCCCGCCTGCGCGAGCGCGAGGCGCGGCTGCAGGCCATCCTCGACAAGGCGGCCGACGCCATCCTGACGCTGGACCGCGACGGCGTGCTGCTGTCGGCCAACGGCGCGGCGGGCCGGCTGTTCGGCTACGCGCCGGAGCGCATGCCGGGCCTGCCGCTGTCGCGCCTGCTGCCGCTGCCGCCGGGGCAGACGGCGGCCGGCCTGCTGCGCGGCGTGGCCGGCGGCGCCAGCCACGAGCACGAGGCCACCGGCTGGCGCGGCGACGGCAGCGCCTTCCCGCTGGCGGTGTCGGTCAGCGAGGTGGAATTGCCCGACGAGCACCTGTTCGTCGCCATCCTGCACGACCTGACCGAGCAGCGGCGCGCGCAGGAGCGCATCCACCGCCTGGCGCACCACGACCCGCTGACGGGGCTGGACAACCGGCTGTCGCTGAACTTGCGGCTGGACCAGACGCTGGCGCAGGCGCGCCGCGGCCAGGGCATGGCGGCGGTGATGTTCATCGACCTGGACCACTTCAAGAAGATCAACGACACCCACGGCCACCAGACCGGCGACCTGCTGCTGCAGGCGGTGGCCAACCGCCTGCGCGAGATGCTGCGCGAGGTCGACACCATCGCGCGCCTGGGCGGCGACGAGTTCATCATCGTCACCGCCGACGGTGTCACGCCGGACACGGCCAGCCAGATCGCGGTGCGCATCGTCGAGGCCCTGTCGGCGCCGTTCGCGCTGCAGGGCACCACCGTGCACAGCGGCGCCAGCGTGGGCGTGGCCATGTATCCGGCCGACGGCGAGGACAGCGCCACGCTGCTGCGTCACGCGGACACGGCGATGTACGCCGCCAAGAGCCAGGGCCGCGGCAATTTCCAGTTCTTCTCCAGCGACATGAACGCCGCCACGCACGAGCGCCTGCTGCTGGAGAGCCGGCTGTGGCGCGCGCTGGAGCAGGAGGAGTTCGAACTGCACCTGCAGGCCCAGGTGGAACTGGCGAGCGGCGCCATCATCGGCGCCGAGGCGCTGCTGCGCTGGCACCATCCCGAGCTGGGCACGGTGGGGCCGGACCGTTTCATCCCCATCGCCGAGGAGTCCGGCCTGATCCTGCCGCTGGGCGACTGGGTGCTGCGGCAGGCGGTGCGGCTGCTGGTGCGCTGGCGCGAACAGGGGCTGGGTCATTTGCGGCTGGCGGTCAACCTGTCGGCGCGGCAATGCCACGGCGGCGGCCTGCTGCCGCTGCTGGACGGCCTGCTGGCCGAGATGGCCGGGCACGGCATCGCGCCGGCGCTGCTGGAACTGGAGATCACCGAGTCGGCCGCCATGCGCGATCCGGAAAGCAGCCGCGCCCTGCTGCGCGAACTGCGCTCGCGCGGGCTGAAGGTGGCGATCGACGACTTCGGCACCGGCTACTCCTCGCTCAGCTACCTGAAGCTGTTCGAGCTGGACCGCATCAAGATCGACCGCGGCTTCGTCAAGGACATCGAGAGCGACCCGAACGACGCGGTGATCGTGGCGGCCACCATCGCGCTGGCGCACACCTTGCGGCTGCAAGTGATCGCCGAGGGCGTGGAGACGGCCGCCCAGCGCGACTTCCTGAGCAGCAAGGGCTGCGACGAGGCGCAGGGCTATCTGTTCGCGCGGCCGCTGCCGGTGGAGCGCTTCGAGGCGCTGGCGCGCGGCAACCCAACGGCAACGGCCGAGGTCAGACCCGACGGGTCCGACCCCACACCCGCGGCGGCCGCGTGACATGACACCGCTGTGCGGTTTTCAAGGCGGGGTCAGCGCCACGATCAGCTGGCTTTTCAGCGCGCGGATCAGCGCGGTCTCGTCGGGCGGCACGCCCTCCGGCGCGGGGACGTTGCGGTCGGCGTAGAACAGGCCCAGCGGCGTGCCCTGCACCACCAGCGGCAACACGATGAAGCTGCGCGCGTCCGGCAGCAGCGCGCGGTGCCAGTCCGGCAGCAGCGCGCGGATCTTGGGCGTGCCGGCGTCGGCGATCATCAGGTCGGCGTCGTTCTTCATGGCCAGGTGGAACAGGTCCGGCCCCGCCAGCGGGAAGCTGAAGCCGGCCATGCGCTCGACGTGCTTTTCGCCGAACGCGATGCGGGCCCGGAACTGCCCCACCCGCATGTCGCGCAGACACACGGTGGCGAAACGGAAACCCATGCCGCGGTAGAGCGTCTCCAGCACCGCCTGGATCAGCTCGTTCAGCTTGCTGTTGCCGGAGGCCCGCATCTGCGCCACCTCTTGCACGCCGGACAGCAACTGGTCGCGCGCGTTGTAGGGCTTGCCGCTGGGATGGCAGCCGGCGGCGGGGCCGCCGCCCGCGTCCAGCGCGGCCAGCAGCAGCACGTTGGGCAGGCCGTCCGCGCCCTCTTCCGCGTCGTCGCCGCCGGGCGCCGCCGGCGGCCGCATGTTGAGGCTGTCCAGCAACTCGTTCATGCCGCCACGCACCGTGCCCAGCAGGTCGGCAAGCTGGTCCCGGTCCAGCGCCAGCGCGGCGCCGTAGCGCTGCAGCAGCGCCTGCAGCGCGGCGGCCGACGGCTTGCCGCCGCGGCCGAGGATGCGCGCCACCTCCATGCTGAAGGACACCACCATGCGCACCCATTCCTGGCGGTGCTGCGGCGCCTTCAGCGGGCCGGGCGGCAAGGGGCCGATGGAGCGCACGATCACTTCCGGGATCTTCCACTCGTGCAGGATGGCGGCCGACAGCGCGTCGTAGCTGCTGCCCAGTATCATCTGCGAGGCCTGGCCGGCGCCGTGGCTGCCGCCGGCCACCAGCGCGTTGATTTCGCGGTAGCGCTCATGCTGCTGGGCCGCCACCAGCAACGGGCCGATGTTCTTGAACAGCGCGCCGATCGAGGCCTCCTCCGCGCCCTGGTGGGCGCTCACGCGCGCCATCTCGCGGCCCACCAGGCTGGCGCACAGCGCCGCCTCCAGCTCCAGCCGTATGCTTTGCGCATGGCGGCTGTTGGCCAGCGTGTCCACCAGCAGCATGGCCAGCGCGGACGATTTGACGTTGTCGAAGCCGAGCAGCGAGATCGCGCGCGACACCGTGGTCACCGGCGTGCCGGCGGCGGTGCGGAAGCGCGGGGTGTTGGCCAAGCGCAGCACCTTCTGCGTCAGCGCCGCGTCGGACAGGACGAAGTAGGCCAGGTCGTGGGTGCCGCCGTCGTCGGAGTCGATCAGCTGCACCACGCGCGCCACGGACACGCCCAGCGCGAACACGTTCTCGTCGCTGCACAGCTTTTTCAACAGCGCGCCGCGCACCGGCTTGAGGTCGGCCTCGGCGGTGTACGGCGCAAGCGCCGCGGGGCCCTTCATTGGGTTCATTTTTCCATTTCCAGAGTTCCGTCTGCGCAGGGACGAGGCGCACGTGACGCGGCGGGCGCGCGGGTAGCGGCGGCCGGCTGCTCTTTCGGAAGTATATTCCGCTAGTGCGGGAAAGAAACGGAAATCGTGGAAATTGGAGAGAATCGGGGGCATTCGCCGTCCGCGGCGGGGCTGGCCCGCCACAGACTGGCAAAAAAACAATGGCAAGCCGTCAATGTTCGCCGGGCGCCGGCTTCTGGCCCAGCGTGGGATCGCGCGCCACCACGTCCATCAGCGAGCGCACCACTTCCGGGTCGAACTGGGCGCCGCCGCGGGCCTGGATGTAGGTCATCACCTCCGGATACGGCCACGGCTCCTTGTAGGGCCGCTCGTGCAGCAGCGAGTCGAACACGTCCACGATGGCGACGATGCGGGCCGACAACGGGATCTCCTGGCCCTTCAGCCCGTTGGGATAGCCGTTGCCGTCGAAGTGCTCGTGGTGGGCGCCGGCGATCTCGGCGCCGTAGGTCAGGTAGCTGACGCCGTCGACCATGTTGGCGGCCCGCTCCAGGATGGTCTGGCCCACTTGCGCGTGGCTCTGCATCTGCACCCGCTCCTCGGGCGTGTGGATGCCCGGCTTGAGCAGGATGTGGTCCGGCGTGGCCACCTTGCCGACGTCGTGCAGGATGCTGGCCAGGCCTATCATGTCCAGCAGCTGGGGCGTGAGCTGCTCCGGGTAGACGCCGCGCTCGGCCATCGCGTTGGCGATCGCCGTGGACAGCGCCTGCACCCGGCGCACGTGGCCGCCGGTGCCGCGGTCGCGGAACTCGGCCAGGTCGGCCAGCGCCACCACCGTGGCCTCCTGCGCCTTGCGCAGCTGGCCGAACATGTACAGGTTGTCGAACGCGGCCGCGATGCGCTGGCAGAACACTTCCAGCAGGTCGCGCTGGATCTGCGCCAGCGGCCACGGCGGCGTGACGGAGATCGCCACCTCGCGGTTTTCCTGGGTGTGGATGAACAGCACGTTGGCGGGGTGCTCGAACTGGCTTTTCTTCTCGGCGAAGGCCTTGGCGATGGTCGGCCACAGCGGGTGGCTGGTGGGCATCAACTCGTGCTCGGCCAGCGCCGCGTAGCCGCCCGTGGCGGCCACCACCGTGGCCGGGCCGGTGTCGCCCTGCATCAGGCACAGCACGCCGTCGGCGCCGACGTCGAGGATGGCCGACACCTGGTTCAGCACGCCGGAGGCGAACTCGCGCAGCGAATGGATCTGGTACAGGTTGGTGGCGCCGGCCAGGATCTTGCCCAGGCCGACGCGGCTGCGCTCGAGCATGTTCAGGCTCTCGTAGGCGCGCAGCGCCGAGATCACCGTGGTGAACAGCTTCTGCGTGGTCAGCTCGGTCTTGGCCTTGTAGTCGTTGATGTCGTATTCGATGATGACGCGCTGCTCCGGCGCCTGGCCCGGCTGGCCGGTGCGCAGCACCACCCGCACGATGGCGTTGTGCAGCTCCTCGCGGATGCGGCGCGCCAGCAGCAGGCCGGCGTCGTCGGTCTCCATCACCACGTCCAGCAGCACCAGGGCGATGTCGGGGGTGTCGCGCAGGATGTCGAAGGCCTCGCGCCCGCTGTGGGCGGAAAACAGTTCCAGCTCGCGGCCCTTGAAGCTCACGTTGCGCAGCGCCAGGCGGGTGACGGCGTGGACGTCGACGTCGTCGTCGACGATCAGCACGCGCCAGAGGCGCTGGTCGGGAGCAGCCGGGCTGGCCGCTGGCGCCTCGTCTTCATCCTCGTCGAGCAGCCAGTTTTCTTCCGCGGCGGTTGAATCGGTCATACAGTCTCCCAGGTCGCACGAGCCCGTCGGGTTCACGCGCATTGCGCTCGAGGCGGCGCTCGGTGTCTAGTTCCCAGCATAATCAGATTTTGCAAGCATGACAACCCCCACACTTGCCACCGGCGCATCCTGGCAACAATCAGCAAAGTCCCCGAAAACCAGCTAATCTGATGATTATCGGCAAGCATCGGCGCCGTCATCACATCGGACCACACCGAACCCCCAAGGACCCATTATGCAAGATACAGCAGGCAGCAGCGCACAATCCGGCGGCGACATCGCCGGCCGCGAATTCCTCGCCTTCAAGCTGGGCAAGGAGGAATACGGCATCGACATCCTCAAGGTGCAGGAGATCCGCGGCTACGAGGCGGTCACCCGCATCGCCAGCGCGCCCGAGTTCATCAAGGGCGTCATCAACCTGCGCGGCATCATCATTCCCGTGGTCGACATGCGCATCAAGTTCCGCCTGGGCGAGCCGGTGTACGACCAGTTCACCGTGGTCATCATCCTCAACATCAAGGGCCGCGTGGTCGGCATGGTGGTGGACTCGGTGTCCGACGTGACCACGCTCACGCCCGAGCAGGTCAAGGCGGCGCCCGAGATGGGCACGGCCTTCTCCACCGAATACCTGATCGGCCTGGGCACGATAGACGAGCGCATGCTGATCCTGGTGGACATCGACAAGCTCATGTCCAGCCCGGAGATGGGCCTGATCGACGCCATCGCCCCCTGACTCCCCCTACCCAAAAAAACCATGAACCTGTCCAAACTGAAGATACGCACCCGCCTCACCGCCGGCTTCGGCGTGCTGGCCGCCCTGCTGGCCATCACCATCGCGCTGGCGTTCGGCAGCCTGACGGCGGTGGGCAACGACAACAAGGCCATGCGCGAGCGCGATTTCGTCAGCGCCCAGGCCGCCACGACGGTGGACGCGCTGGCGCGCGAGAACGTGGGCCGCACGCTGGCCCTGTTCATCCTGCCAGACAAGGCCCAGCGCGGCGTGTTCTACGGCCAGATCGACGCCAACAAGAAGGCCATCGAGCAGGCCCTGGCCACGCTGGACAAGGTGGTCGAGTCCGACAACGGCAAGCGCGGCCTGGCCACCATCCGCGCCGACCTGGCCGCCTACACCGCCTCCTTCATCAGGGTGGCCGACCTGGTCGAGGAGGACCGCAAGGACGACGCCGCCAAGCTGATGAACAGCGAGACCTTCCCGGCGCTGAACACGCTGCTGGCCTCGATCAAGACCACGGTCGACAAGCAGCAGCGCGACATCGACGAGGCCGGCGCGAAGGCGGCCGGCGACATCGCCTTCGCGCGCGCGCTGATCACCGGCATCGGCCTGGCCGCGCTGGCGCTGGCGGCCGCGCTGTCGCTGACGATCACGCGCTCCATCACCGGCCCGCTGGACAAGGCGGTGGCGGTGGCCAGGGACGTGGCGGACGGCGACCTGACCAGCTGCATCGCCGTCCCGGGCGACGACCGCACCGAGACCGGCCAGCTGCTGCTGGCGCTCCGGCACATGAACGAGAGCCTGTCGCGCACGGTGGGCGGGGTGCGCGACAGCTCGGCCACCATTTCGCGCGCCTCCGGCGAGATCGCCAGCGGCAATATGGACTTGTCGGGCCGCACCGAATCGCAGGCCAGCTCGCTGGAGGAGACCGCCAGCTCGATGGAGCAGCTGACCTCGACCGTCAAGCAGAACGCGGACAACGCGCGCCAGGCCAACCAGCTGGTCATATCCGCCTCGTCCGTGGCGCAGCGCGGCGGCCAGGTGGTGGCGCAGGTGGTCGACACCATGGGCTCGATCAAGGATAGTTCGCGCAAGATCGTCGACATCATCGGCGTGATCGACGGCATCGCCTTCCAGACCAACATCCTGGCGCTGAACGCGGCGGTCGAGGCGGCCCGCGCCGGCGAGCAGGGCCGCGGCTTCGCGGTGGTGGCCTCCGAGGTGCGCAACCTGGCGCAGCGCTCGGCCTCGGCCGCCAAGGAGATCAAGACGCTGATCGGCGACTCGGTGGAAAAGGTGGACGGCGGCAGCAAGCTGGTCGACGAGGCCGGGCAGACCATGGAACTGATCGTCACCTCGGTGCGGCAGGTGGCCGACATCATGAGCGAGATCACCGCCGCCAGCCAGGAACAGAGCATGGGCATCGAGCAGGTCAACGAGGCGATCTCGCAGATGGACGAGATGACGCAGCAGAACGCCGCGCTGGTCGAGCAGGCCGCCGCCGCCGCTCAAGCCATGCGCGACGAGGCGGGCACCTTGGCGCAGTCCGTCAGCGTGTTCAAGGTGCTGGAGCGGCACGGCGGCGAGGGGGCGGCGGCGGCCAAGACGGCGGCGCCGGCGCTGCGCGCGGTCGACCAGGCCCGGCCCGCCAGGACGGCGACGGCGCCCCGCTCCGCCGCCGCGACGCCCAAGCCGGCAACGCGCGCCGGCAACGCCAAGCCGCAGGTTGCGCCGGACGAGAGCTGGGAGGAGTTCTAAGCCGCGGGGCCGCCCCGCGCCGGCCAACGCGGGGAAACGCCGGGCCGGCGCCGGGCCGCCCCCACCAGGCGCCGGCCAGCCCCGGGACGAGGCCGGCAAGCGCCGGGCCAGCGCCGGCTAGCGCCGGCAGCCCGGCCGGTCGGCGCCGGTGTGCAGGTTCTGGTAGCGGATCTCGTAGCGGCCGGTGGCCAGCTTGTCCACCACCAGCGTGTCGCGCGCCAGCACATAGGCGTAGCGCACATTGGACTTGCGCTCCAGGTCGTACACCTTGATGAACACCGCCGACGGGTTGTTGGCGTTGTCCAGGGTCAGCTGCATGTCCTCGCCCTTGTTTCCGACCGGGAAACCATCCACGTAACCCGACTGCGCCGGCCACGGCTCGCCGTTGGGCGCCATCAGCGCGGCCGGTTCGCCCTCGCAATCCTGCGCCACGGCCGAGCCCGGCAACACCACCTGCGACAGCGCCACCACCTTGATCGCCGGCGCCGCCGACAGGGTCGCGCCCGCCACGTGCGGCTTGGGCACGGCCCAGCTGTCGGCCAGCGGGTCGGTCCTGGCCTCCTCGGCCTTGGCCTTGGCCTTGAGCGCGGCGCGCGGCGCCGGCGCCACGGTGGCGCTCAGCTCGCTGTTATTGCCCAGCGCGGCGGCCAGCACCGCCTGCAGCCGCGGCTGGCCGGCCGACAGCACGCCGCCCACCCAGCCCGCCATCACGCCGACCGATACCGCCACGCACCATTTCCAGTTGCGCCGCAGCAGGGTCTTCACCGGACGCGGCTCGGCCATGTCGGGCCAGGCCTGCGCCGGGCCGTCCTGGCGCGCGGGCCGGTGGCCGTCCTCGCCGCGGGTGCTTTCCAGCCACTCGATCTCCCACTCCTCGGCGGCGATCCACTCGTCGTGCTCCTTGCGCTTTTGCGGGTCGGACAGGGTGCCGTAGGCGCTGTTGATGATGGCCATGATGCGCGCGGCCTTCTCGTCGCCGGGATTCTTGTCCGGATGGTATTTCTGGCTCAAGGCCTTGTAGGCGGCGCGTATGACCTCCTGCGGCGCCATGCGGGCCACTTTCAGGTTGTCGTAGTGAGAATGTATCTTTCCCATCAGTCGGTTGAGGTTTTAACAGGCGCGCGGCGACGGGATTGTCGCGCTGAGTCGATCATCATAGCCGATTCCGCGGCGGCGTTCGCATCGAGCAGGCGATGTAAAACCGTCCAGTTCACGCGATCACAGGCGGTGGCTGCGGTCGGCGGCGGCCAGCGCGGGCGCCAGTCGCACGCCCTTGCCGACGATCAGCACCTTGAACAGCTCGCCCATTTCCGCCGGCGACAGCAGCTTTTGCACGGCGTTCGCCCGCGGCAGGTAGGCCTTGGCGTCGGCCGGGTCGGTGCGCGTCAGCAGCTCGCCGATGCCGGCCGCCAGCAGGAAGCTGGCCTGGCTCATATAGGCCAGCACGTCGGCGCCGCCGTCCTGAGCGGCCACCGCCATGGCGGTGAAATCGACGTGGGCGGTGATGTCCTGCAGGCCGGGCAGGTAGAACGGGTCGGCGTGCGCGTGGTGGCGGTAGTGGCACATCAGGGTGCCGGCCTCGCGCTGGCCCAGGTAGTACTCGTGCGCGGGGAAGCCGTAGTCGAGCAGGATGGCGGCGCCGCCCGCGCCGCGCGCCAGCATGCGCGCCAAGGTGGCCATGAAGCCGCGGGCGGAGCCATGCAGCTCGGTGGTGTAGCCCTCCGGCAGCAGCGCCTCGTCCTCCGGGTGGACCTGGGCGGCCAGCTGGTCCAGCAGGGCCGGCCCCGCCTCCACCTCCACATAGTCGAAGCGGCCGTCGGCGACCGTCACGTGCAGTTCGCGCCAGCCGGCGGCCGTCTTGCGCGCCAGGTGCACGGGCATGGCGTCCAGCACCTCGTTGCCGATCGCCACCCCGGTCCAGGCGTCCGGGAAGCCGTCCAGCCACTCCACCTGCGGGAAGCCGCGCAGCAATTCCTGCTGACGCGCGCGCAGTTCGCCGGACAACTCGACGATGGCGTAGCGCTCGACGGCGACGCCGGCGGCGGCCGCCTCGGTGAGGATGTCGCGCGCCAGCTTGCCGGTGCCGGCGCCGAATTCGAGGATGTTGGGCGCGCTTTGGGCGATAATAGCGGCTGCCGTGTGCGCCAGCGTGGCGCCGAACAGCGGCGTGAGCTCGGGGGCGGTGGTGAAATCGCCGTCTTTTCCCAGCTTGGCGGCGCCGCCGCTGTAGTAGCCGAGGTCCGGCGCGTACAGCGCCAGCTCCATGAAGCGGGCGAAGGAAATGGCGCCCGATCCCGCGGCGATGTCGGCGGCGATCAGGTTCTGCAGGGCGTGGGACGCGGCCAGCGCGTCACTGGTGGGTGCGGGTAGGGACATTCCGG
Source organism: Pseudoduganella namucuonensis (assembly GCF_900116645.1). Lineage (GTDB taxonomy): Bacteria > Pseudomonadota > Gammaproteobacteria > Burkholderiales > Burkholderiaceae_D > Rugamonas > Rugamonas namucuonensis. Next base: position 13,124 of record NZ_FPBO01000031.1, read on the forward strand.
CATTTTAGTGTATCGCCGCGGCCCGCCGGCGGTTTTTGAAACAGCGGATTATGCAAATGACAACGACGAATTCCGACAACGGCGGCGCGGCGGCGCCGGTCGCCCTGGTGACCGGCGCCGGGCGCCGTATCGGCCGCGCCATCGCGCTCGGCATGGCGCGCGCCGGCTGGGACGTGGCCGTGCACTACCGCCACTCCGAGGCCGAGGCCCGGCTGGTGGCCGGCGAGATCGCCGCGCTGGGCCGGCGCGCGGCCCTGCTGCCCTGCGACCTGGCCGACGAGGCCGACGTGCGCCAGCTGCTGCCGCGCGCCGCCGCGCTGCTGGGACCGGTTTCCTGCGTGGTCAACAACGCCTCGCTGTTCGATTACGACAGCGCGGCCGACTTCACGCTGGCCAGGCTGGAGGCGCACATGGCGGCCAACGTGGCCGCGCCCATCCTGCTGGCGCAGGCGCTGCACGCGGCCACGCCGGACGGGTATCAGTCCGTGGTGATCAACCTGCTGGACCAAAAACTGTACAATCTCAACCCCGACTTCCTGTCCTACACGCTGTCCAAGGCCGCCCTGCACACGGCGACGACCTTGCTGGCGCAGGAACTGGCGCCGAAATTGCGCGTGGTCGGCGTCGCGCCCGGCATCACGCTGGTGTCCGGCGAGCAAAGCGAGGAAGGCTTCGCCAAGGCGCACCGGCGGACGCCGCTGGGACGCTCCAGCACGCCGGACGACATCGTCGAGGCGGTGCTGTACGCGGCCGGCGCGCGCGCGCTGACCGGCAGCACGCTGCTGGTCGACGGCGGCCAGCACCTGACGGCGCTGCCGCGCGACGTGATGTTCCTCGCCAAATAGCCACACCCCACAACACCTTACGAAAGACCTGACATGCTGTCCGCCCTGACCCATCCCCGCCTGCAAGACTGCCGCCGCCTGTTCCTGCGCAACTACGAAGTGCTGATCAACATCGGCGTGCACGAATTCGAGAAAAAGGGCGAGCAGCGCGTCCTCATCAACGTCGACCTGTACATCCCGCTGGCGGTGTCGACCCCGTCGGCCGACGAGCTGCACGAGGTGGTGGACTACGACTTCATGCGCGACACCATCGCGCGCCGCATGGCCGAGGGCCATGTGCACCTGCAGGAAACGCTGTGCGACGACGTGGTCAGGGCCATGCTGTCGCACCCGCGCGTGCGCGCCGTGCGCGTCTCGACCATGAAGCCGGACGTCTATCCCGACTGCGAGGGCGTGGGCGTGGAAGTGTTCTCCATCAAGGACAACGTGTGATGAACGCCGTGCTCAACATCACCGCCCCGGCCGCCGAGCCGAGCCAGAAATCGGTCGAGAAGACCGCGCTGGAAAACAACAAGCTGCACAAGCGCCTGTGCCGCCTGGTGGGCCAGGCCATCGGCGACTTCAACATGATCGAGGACGGCGACAAGGTCATGGTGTGCCTGTCCGGCGGCAAGGACAGCTACGCGCTGCTGGACATCCTGATGACCCTGCGCGAGCGCGCGCCGATCGATTTCGAGATCGTGGCCGTCAACCTGGACCAGAAGCAGCCGAACTTCCCGGCCGACATCCTGCCCGCGTATCTCGCCAAGCTGGGCGTGCCCTTCCACATCGAGAACCAGGACACCTACAGCATCGTCAAGCGCCTGATCCCGGAGGGCAAGACCACCTGCTCGCTGTGCTCGCGCCTGCGCCGCGGCATCCTGTACCGCGTGGCCGACGAGCTGGGCTGCAACAAGATCGCGCTGGGCCACCACCGCGACGACATCATGGAGACCTTCTTCCTGAACATGTTCTTCGGCGGCAAGCTCAAGGGCATGCCGGCCAAGCTGGTGTCGGACGACGGCAAGCACATGGTGATCCGGCCGATGGCCTACGTGAAGGAGGAGGACACCGAGCGCTACGCGCAGGTGAAGGGCTTCCCCATCATCCCGTGCGACCTGTGCGGTTCGCAGGAGAACCTGCAGCGCAAGCAGATCAAGGCCATGCTGCGCGACTGGGAGAAGAAGCACCCGGGCCGGGTGGAGAACACCTTCTCGGCGCTGTCGACGGTGGTGCCGTCGCACCTGATGGACCGCGATCTGTTCGGCTTCGCCGACATCAAGGCCGACGGCCTGGCCAACCCGCAGGGCGACATCGCCTTCGACGAGGAGCCCTGCTCCACGCCGGCCGCCATGCCGGGCACGATCCCGCTGCAGCCGCTGTAACGCCCCCGTGGCGGCGCGCGCCCGCCGCCACGCGTCCCTTCCCGGCCGCCAGGCGTACAATGGACCTTCATTACTGGAGTACGCGATGAGCACCACTCTCAATATTGACGTGCGGATTTCGGACGAACTCAAAGCCGCGGTGGAAAAACTGGCGGAGACGACCGGCCAGCCCGTCAGCCAGATCGCGGCCCAGGCGCTTGAAGACTATGTGGGCTGGCGCACGGCGCAACTGCTGGATCTGCAGGACGCCATCGCGGCCGCCGACCGCGGTGAATTCGCCGACGACGATGAAACTTGGCAACAGCAAAGTCATATAGTTAATTAACAAATTCGTTAATTAGATAATTAAATCAGAATGTCTCTCGATAAAGTCTTCGAGGCGCTGGCCTCGGCGCCGCGCCGCAAGATCCTGGCCTATCTGGGCCAGACGGAAATGAACACCTCCGAGCTGGCCGAGCGCTTCGGGATGAGCGCGCCCGCGATTTCCCGGCACTTGTCCGTGCTGGAGAACGCGGGGCTGGTGAGCGGCGAACGGCGCGGGCAATTCGTCTATTACAAGCTGACGGCGGACAACGTCGCCAACACGCTGACCAGCTACGCGCTGGAACTGTGTCCCGAGGGACGGCCGCTGAAACGCGAATCCGCGGCCATCGCGGCGAAGCGTCGCGCCGGTAAAACCTGATCAGGAGGAATCATGCCACCCTTGCCGGAAAGCCTGAAACAGCATCGCGTCCGTAGCGGCGATCCTGCCGATGCGCTACAAGGCAGGGTGCGCTATTCCCCTGTCAAATCGCTGTGGTTCCTGGGCATGGCCGGCGCCGCGCTGGTCGGCGGCGCGATCACGTTCACCTGGACGGCGTTCGCCCTGTTCCTCGCGACGACGGCGTGCGTGCTGCTGTTCGGACACTCGCTGGGCAGTCACCGCAAGCTGATACACGACAGTTTCCAGTGCCCAAAATGGCTGGAATACCTGCTGGTGTATTGCGGCGTGCAGGTCGGGCTGGCGGGTCCGCTGGGGCTGCTGCGCCAGCACGAGCTGCGCGACTACGCGCAGCGCTTGCCGGCTTGCCACAGCTACCTGCGCCATGGTGGGGGGTTCTGGCTGGACGGCTGGTGGCAGCTCAACTGCGAGCTGGTGCTGGAGCGGCCACCCGCATTGCATCTGGAGCCGCGCATCGCGACGGACCGGTTTTACCGTGCCATGGAGCGGACCTGGATGCTGCAGCAACTGCCGCCCGCCCTGCTCCTCTACGCCGCGGGCGGCTGGGGCTTTGTCGCGTGGGGTGTCTGCGCGCGCATCACCGCGGGTATCTTCGGCCACTGGCTGATCGGCTATTTCGCCCACAACCACGGCCAAATGCACGCCGAGGTGGAGGGCGCGGCGGTCCAGGGGCACAACATCCGCTTCACCTCGCTCCTGACCATGGGCGAGTGCTGGCACAACAACCACCATGCCTACCCGGGTTCCGCGAAATTGGGCCTGTACGCCGATGAATGGGACCCGGGGTGGTGGGCGCTGTGCGCACTACGCCGGTTGGGGCTCGTGTGGGATACACGCTTGCCGCACGACCTGCCCGCGAGGCCGGAGTTGCGCAAGTTGGCCTGCGGCCGGTTGCTGGAGGCATAGTCGCTCCCCCAAGCTCCTCAATGCGCGACGGCGGAACGCATCACCGGATACAGCAGGTAGCGCTCGTCCCACGAGGCGTGGCGGCGGGCGAAGAAGTCCAGGCGGGCGGCGGGGCTGGCGGCGAAGGCGGGGTCGCTCTCCAGCTTGCGCTTGAACTCGGCGGCGACCGCCGGGTCGGCCGCCATCTGCTCGCGCGCCACCACCTCGGCCACGTATTCCTCCATGTATTCCTTGCGCTCGTAGGCGGCGTTGAAGGCGCCCCAGGCCAGCAGCGAGTCGGCGCCCTGCGGCTCGAGCATCGTCATCACCAGGCGCGCCTTGGGCTGCGCGATCGGCACGAACAGCGCGCCCTTGCCGACCGGACGCGCCTCCGTCGTCCACGCGCCTTCCAGCGCCAGCGTCTGGCGGCCCTCGAAGGACTGCGGGCTCAGTTTCGCCGCCCCGGCGCGGAACACTTCGACCTCGGCCCGCGCCAACGCCCTGTCCAGCACCTTGTACGCCACGCCATGCTGTTTCAGCTTGGCGCCCACCAGCGCCGCCTGCGCGGCCGGCACGATGTAGCCGCCGGCCGGCGCCGCCACCTGCAGCGCGGGCACCACCTCGTCGCGCAGCGGCACGGTCCACATCTGCGGCTTGCTCTCGTCGTACTGCGTCCACAGCGCGCCGGACACGTCGGACGGCACGCGCTTGTATTCATAGCCGGCGAACTGGATCATCTCGGTCCGGCCGGTGGCCTTGTAGCTCAGCGGGAAGGGCTGGCCGCCCAGCGCCAGCGCGCGCGCGTCGGCCTCCTGGACCTGCTTGCGCCAGGCGCCGCCGTGTCGCGCCACCTGCGACAGCAGCGAGACGATGGTGTTGCGCGTGACGCGCACGCGGGTCGGGTAATCCTTCCACGAGTGGGTTTCCACCAGCATCGCGAAGCGGTTGCGCATGGGGAAGTAGCCGGTCGAGAAGCGCGGCGGCGCCATGCTGTCCTCGAAGCCGGACGTCGGATCGTCGGTCTTGGCGAAGGAGATGTAGAAGTGCTTGGGGTCCGAGCCCTGGGCGCGCAGGTCGGCCATCACCGCGTCGCGCAGCGCGACGCCGGACTTCATCAGCGCCGCGTCGCCGCCGTGGATGGGCTCGACCTGGATCGACACGTCCGGCTGGAACTTGGCGCCGTCGGTCACGTGCAGGTCGATGTAGGCCAGCGGGTCCCAGGCGTTCACCAGCGCCAGCATGGCCTGCATTTCCAGCGCGTCGGCCTTCACGTAGTCGCGGTTCAGGTTGTAGTTCTGCGCCGTGGTGCGCCAGCCCATTTCGACCGGGCCGCGCTGGTTGGGGCGGTTCCACTGGCCGAAGCGCTCGTGGCCGTCGACGTTGAACACGGGGACGAACAGCAGCACCTGCTTGTCCAGCGCGCCCGGCGCGGCCCGGTTCTCCAGCGCCTCGCGCAGCGCCAGGAAGCCGGCGTCCTTGCCGTCGATCTCGCCGGCGTGGATGCCGCCCTGCACCAGCAGCACCGGCAGGCCGCGCTTTTTCGCCTGGTCCGCCGTCAGCGCGCCCGTGCGCGAGACGGCCAGCGCCAGCATGGGCCGCCCTTCCGGCGTGCGGCCGAACTCGAAGCAGCGCACCGCCTTCGGATGGGCCTTCTGGAACGCCTGGCACAGGCGCTCCACCTCGTCGTAGCGGCCGGTGCGCTGGAAGCCCGAGCGCTCGGAGACGGTGGCCAGGTCGGGCGCGGCGTGGGCCGGGGCGACGGCGGCGGACAGGGAGGTGGCGAGGAACAGCGGCAAGACGCGACGTTTCATGTATCAAGGCTCCGTGGTGGCGGGGTTGGGAACGGGCGGCGCGGCGAGCCGGCGCCGGATAGGCGCGGCCCGCACGCGTCGACGGGGACTACGGGGTACGAATCGAGATTTCGCTGACCGGCGGACGCACCGGCACCATCAGCATGCCGGGGCTGGCGCCGCCGGCGCGCGCGCGGGCGCTGGCCGCCGGCGCGCTGCACTTGCCGTTGGCGCGGTAGTGCAGCGCCTCGGCCAGCAGGGCCTCGGCCGGGTCGCCCTGGTGGCGGGTGAAGTCGTCCGCCACGGCGCAGGTGGGCGCGAAGCCGTCGCTGTAGTCGCCGAAACCCTTGGCGTTCACGCCCTGGTACTGGATGGTGAAATAGGTGGTGCCGCAGTTGGGCGTGGGGACGAAGGCGTAGGGCTTGCCGCAGGTCTGGCCGCCGATCAGGGTCACCTCCACGTCCACCCCGCGCAGGCCGTTGATCACCGATTCGCTGGCCGAGCAGGTGCCCGGGCCGGCCAGGATCGTCACCCGTTTCAGGTTCAGCGTCGGCAGCGGCTTGAGGTAGGGCGCGGGCTTGGCCGTGTGCAGGCCCAGCGACAGAGGCAGGAAGATCAGCGGCGTCTCCTGCCTGCCCTTGCCGTTGTTGAGCGTGTGCTCGAAGGTCTTGCCGGACGTGGGGCCGGGGCCGGCGATCATGTAGGCCAGTTCGCTGGCGATCACCAGCAGGCCGCCGCCGTTGTAGCGCAGGTCCAGCACCAGGTCGTTCACCTTGGCGTTTTGCAGCGCGGTGAAGGACTCGATCAGCTGCAGCTCGGAGACGGCGTTGTGGCTGTTGAAGGTCAGGTAGCCGACCTTGCCGGTCGGCGTCTCCAGCACCCTGGTGTTCTGCACCGGCGCCACGTCGACCTTCTGCGCCTGCATGAACACCATCAGCATCTGGAAGCCGCGCGAGAAGACCATCTCGTGCGTTTCGCCGGCCTTGACGGGGAACAGGCCGGCGTTCAGCTTGGCCACGGTGGCGGCGTCGCCCTTCCAGACGAAGTCCTCGTAGTCCACCTGCTCCAGCCGGTCGCCCCGCTTCAGGCCGGCCTTCTCGGCGGGCGAGCCCGGCGCGATGGAGGCGATGCGCCAGGTGCGCGGGATGTTGGGCGCGGCGTTGCGCACGAAGGTCAGCCCGTAGCCCAGCTCCACGCCGCGCGACAGTTCCTCGTATTCGTCGCTGTCGTAGGTGAAGTGGTAGCGGTCCTTGGGCTTGCCGGACGCGGTCAGCAGCGGCGTCTTCAGCGCGTTGAAGTAGGCGGGCGCGGTGGCGTAGGCGGCCGGGTCGGCGGCCGGCAGTTCGCTGTACCAGAGGTAGGTGTCCTCGCTCCACAGGCGCAGGAAGGATTTCTCGTCGTCCAGGGTGCCGGGGCGGTCCGCGTAGTATTTGCCGGGGCCGGGCGCGCGCGGCGCGGCGCACAGGTTCTGGAACGCCGAATAGGCCGGCAGCGCCGGCACCTCGGCCAGCGCCGCGTCGGCGGCCGGCGCGGCCGAGGGCGAAGCCGCCGCGGCGCCTTGGCGCGTGGCGGCGGTGGTGTTGGTCGTGCCGGTATCGCTATTGCCGCTACCGCCGCAGCCCGCCAGGATCGCCAGCGTGGCCAGCGCGACTAAACGCGCGCGTATGGGAATCGATTTCATCCACCGATTATAGCGCTAGCGGAAGTAAGGCCGCTCGGGCGCGAACAGCAGCCGCTTGCCGGCCAGGCGCCAGTCCGCCGGCGCGCGCTCGCCGGCCAGCACCAGCGCCGCGCTGTAGGCCAGCATGCGCACCTCCGGCTGCGCGCCGCGCAGCAAGGCCTCCGCCTCGGCCTGGCCGCTGCCGCGCCGCACCGCGTCCAGGAAGGCCCGCACGCGCGGCTGTTCCGGGCCGTACAGGCGGCCGGCCGCCTCCATGTACGGCTCCGGCGACGCGCCGTGGCGCAGCGCCAGCGCGACGCTGGTCCAGACGGTGGCCTCGTCGATGCCCTGGTCCGGCTTGAGCGCCAGCGCGCGGCGGATGGTGTCCGGCCCGGCGCCGTCGGAGGCCGCGGCCAGGCGCAGCATGCGCGCGGCCGCCGGCGTGTCCGCCGTGAAGGCCATGGCCGCCGCCAGCGCGCCCCGGTTCAACTGGGCATAGGCGCGGGTCGGCGTGTCCTGCGGGCCGTAGCCCTCCTCCAGCTCGGACAGTTGGCGCAGCCGCGGCGACAACGGCGCCAGCGCCTGGTAGTCCATCGTCCCCCGTTGCAGGCGCTGGATGCGCGCCAGCGTCAGGCTGTATTCGGCGGCCAGTTGCGGCAACTGGGTGCGCACCGCGTCCAGGTGCGGCGCGGCGGCGGCGAAATCGCCGTCCAGCAGGGCCTCGTAGGCCACGGCGTTGCGCAGCCAGGGATGCGCGGGCCAGCGCCGCAGCGCGTCCCGGTAGCCCTGCCGCGACGCCTCGCCCTCCGGCGCGCAGCGCAGCGCGAGGTAGGCCAGGTCCGGGTCGTCCGGCGCCGCCCGGGCGCGCTCCTCGTGGCGCAGGCACACGGCCGCGTGGGCCTCGCCGCCGGCCGCGTCCTGCTCCAGCCGCAGCAGCGCCACGTCGCCCGGCGCCTCGCGCAGGCGCCGCGCCAGCAGGGTGGACTGGCCGCTGTCGGCGGCGATGGCGCGCGCCAGCCACTCGGCCGTGTAGGGCTGGCGCGTGTCGTCCCAGCGCGCGTGCAGCAGCGTGACGCGGCGGCGTTCGGCGTCGTCCGGCAGCAGGTCCAGCTGCGCCGACGGCGCCAGCGCCGCCGCGCCCTCGAGCACCGTGCGTGTGCCGCCGCCCTTGGCGGAGATCGATTTCGGCGCGGCGCCGAACAGCACGTCGGCCCGGCTCCCCAGCCAGCGCGGCGCGCCCAGGCGGCGGTCCGGCACGGCGGCGGCGCGGCCGTAGCTGGCGGTCCATTCCACCATCGGCCCGGCGGCGGCCACGTTGTAGACCGGCGAGCCGCCGGCGCCGGCCCCGCTGTCGAATTCCTCGATCAGCGCGCCGGACGCGGTGTGCGCCGCCACGCGATGGCTTTCCTGCGGCGCCACCGGCAGCTCCCGATGGCTGAACGGCCCCACCGTGGCGGCGCGCCCGTCCACCGTCACCCGCACCGGCACGCCCAGGCCGTTGTACACCGTCAGGACGGCGTCGGTCTGCAGCATGCCGGCGCCGAGCGCCGCCGCCACCACGCCGCCGGCCACCGCCAGCCGCGCCGCCCCGGGCAGCACGCCGTCGGCGCGCAGGAAGCGCGCCCACGCGCCGAGGCGGGTCTGGCGTTTGCGCTCGTCGCCCGGCGCCAGCCGCGCGTAGTCGTACGGCACGCGGGACGGCGCCGGCGCCGGCCTGGGCGCGGCCTTCAGGTGCACATGGCGGGCGATCAGCGTTTCCGTCAGCAGCAGCTGTTCCAGGGCCGCCCCGCGCAGGGCCGTCAGCGCGCCGGTCGCGTGGCCCACCCAGCCGTCGATCGCGCCCATCCACTGGTTGATGTTCTCGCGCCCCGCCAGCGGCAGGCCGAATTCGCCCAGCATCTCCTTCCAGTTGCCCTCCAGTTCCAGGCGCGCCACCAGGTGCGTGTCCAGCACCAGCGCCTCGCGCTGCTTGTAAACCTGCCCCAGCAGGTAGTGCAGCTGGTTCGCCTCCGACACCACGCGCACCACGCCCTCGTCGGTCACGTGGCGGATCGCCGTGACCACGCTGGCCGCGTTCAACAGCAGGCCGTGCGCGTCGCGCAGATTGGCCTCGGTGTGCTCGACGTAGTGCAGCAGCGCCAGCAAACCGTCCAGGTAGGGCTGCCAGCCGCCCTCCATCCGCGCCGCCATGGCCTGGTGCCAGCTTCGGCACAGCCGGTCGTGCGCGCGCAGCCGGCCCTCCACCGCCGCCAGTTCCCCCCTCGCGCGCGCCAGCGCGGCCGGCAGTTCCTTGCGCCGGTAGTCCACGCCGCGCAGCTGCACGCTGCCGCCGGACAGGCGGGCGGCGCCCGCCACCAGCGCCTCCAGCTGGCCGCATTCATCGGCCAGCATGCGCGCCTGGCGCACATCGTCCTTCAGCGACAGGGGATAAAAGGCCGCAGCCTCCTCCGGCGTGGCGGCATACAGCTGGTCGGCCAGCTCGCGGTGGCTGGCCGCGTGGCGCGCCAGCGCGCGGCCGAAATAGACGCCGCAATAGCGGCGGTTGAATTGCTCGCGGCGGTAATAGGTGCCCAGCTTGCGCAGGGACGCCTCCAGCTCCGTGTCCGCCAGCTCGGGCGCGCCGTCGCCGCGCGGCCCCGCGGCGTCCAGCAGCCGCGCCGACATGCGCTCGCGCAGCGCGACCGGTTCGCTGAACAGCGACCACGCGCTGGCCTGGTCGATGGGCGCCGGCACGTACAGGCGCTTGGCGTTGGCCTCGCGCTCGTGGTTCAGCGGGTGGGTCTGCCACATCCTGGGCGGCTGCGCCAGCTCCGCCTTGAACAGCCGGTGCGCCTCCGGATCGCGCTCCGGCAGCGGCGGCACCGCGCCGTAGGACGGATCGTCCAGGATGGCCGCCATGCGCTGCGTGATGTGGCTCTGCACCGCGTAGGCGTCGCGCGTGGCGCGGCCCTCGGCGCGCTCGCCGTGCACGAAGCCCAGCGCGCGGCTCCACGCGTCGTCGGCCGAGCGCAGGCGGTGCAGCGCGTGCACCAGCGCGTCGCTGCCGGTCAGCGACACGGCCACCAGGTCGGCCTGCATCTCCATCTCGCGTGACAGGGCGCTCTGCATCAGCACCACCACGTGGAAGGCCGACTCCACCAGCGAGCGGATCGACCACACCACCAGCTTGGGCGCCCAGGCCAGCACGCGCAGGCGCAGGTCGATGCGGCCCAGGCCGTCGAGGAAGGCGTCGAAACGGTCGCGGCGCGACACCAGGTGCATGGCGATCTGCTGCGCCACATAGACCCAGCGGCCGACCGCCATCGAGCGCTGCGCGAAGTGGCCGAATTCGTGCGCCAGCACCGCGCGCAGCTCGCCCAGCGGCAGCGCGTTCACCAGCGGCAGGCCGATCTCCAGGTTCTTTTTCGACGGGAAGATCAGGTTCAGCAGCGACAGGTCGTAGAACACCGCCGCGTTGACCCGGTTGGACAGGAACACCCGGTGCGGGCGCGGCGCGCCGGCGGCGTCGGCCAGCGCGTGCAGGAAGGCGAACAGGCGCGGCTGCTCCTTGGCCGTGACCTCGGCCAGCCCCTCGGGCATGGAACTGCGGATGGAAAAGATCGCCTTCAGCATGAACGCGCCGAAGAAGGCCGAGCAGAACGCCGCCAGGCCGGTCCACAGCACATGCTGGTTCGAATGGTAGGCCACCAGGGCGAGGCGGTAGGCGGTCCAGGCGAACCAGCCGGCCAGCAAGAAATACAACAGCACGAAGCCCAGCAGCCCCGCCACCGCCAGCCGCGCGCTGCGCTTATACGAAGGCGAAGGCCGCGCCAGCTGCTCGATCAGCGCCGCCGACTGGCCGGCATGGATGGCGTCCATGATATCCCCTCAAAAATGTATCTCTACGGAAATTCTAAGATGCCATTAGTGATTTGTATATAACTTTTTGCAAGCCAAAGAAATCGCCCAGGGCCATTTTTTCCGCGCGGGAAAAAGAGCCCAGGGCTAATATTACCGTGGCTGCAAAAAACGGTCTCGCCCAAGGGCGTCGTATGCGATTCGCCGCCGAAAAATAGCCCTGGGCGTTTATTGCCGCATGGGAAAAAGAGCCCTGGGCGCTTTATTGGGGGCGAAAAAAAACCGGCGGCCGCAGGGGCGGCGCCGGTTTTCTTGGTGCCCCCCCTCGCCTATGCGGCGTGCGGGGATTGGCTGGCGACGGGGTTGTGGTAGGCGGCCAGCAGGGTGGCCTCCTTCTGCTTGGCCGACTTCAGGTGGCGCTCCTTCACGTGGCCGTAACCGCGGATGTCCTCCGGGATGCTGGCGATCGCCACCGCCTGGCCGACGTTGTCCGCCGTGAGCTTGCCGAGCAGGCCGCTCACGGTCTGGCGGTACTCGGCGATCAGGGCGCGCTCCATCTTGCGCTCCTCGGTGTGGCCGAAAATGTCGAACGCCGTGCCGCGCAGGCCCTTGAACTTGGCCAGCACGCCGAAGGCTTTCATCATCCATGGGCCGAACTGGCGCTTGATCAGGTGCCCCTGCGCGTCCTTCTTGGCCAGCAGCGGCGGCGCCAGGTGGAACTTGAGCTGGTAGTCGCCTTCGAACATGTTCTCGATCTTGGCCTTGAACGCGGGGTCGGTGTACAGGCGCGCGACCTCGTATTCGTCCTTGTAGGCCATCAGCTTGTAGAAGTAGCGCGCCACCGCCTCCGTCAGCCGCAGCTGCTTGCCGCCCAGTTTCGATTCGGCCGTGCGCACCTCGTCGACGAAGATCTTGTACTGGTTGGCGTAGCCGGCGTCCTGGTAGGCGGTCAACAATTCGACGCGGCGGGCGACGATGTCGTCCAGCGTTTCGTTGCGCTTGAACTCGATCACCCTGGCCGGCGTGGTCAGCTTCGTCACCAGCGCCAGGTCGTGCGCGGCGGTGCGGCCCCAGTGGAAGGCGGCCTTGTTGAAGTTGACCGACACGGCGTTCAGCTCGATCGCCTTGACGATCGACGCCTCGGCCAGGGGCACCTGCCCCTTCTGGAAGGCGTAGCCCAGCATGAACATGTTGGTGGCGATGGAGTCGCCCATCAGCGCGGTGGCGATCTGGCCGGCGTCGATGAAGTCGACCCGCCCGGCGCCGCAGGCCTTCACGATCTCGGCCTGCGACGAGGCGGCCGGGAATTGCCAGTCCGGGTTCTTCACGAAGGCGGCCGTGGTGGCGCCGGTGGAGTTCACCGCCGCCCAAGTGCGGCCCTCGCCCATGCGCGACAGCGCGTCGCGGCTGGCGGTGACGATCTGGTCGCAGCCGATCACGAGGTTGGCCGCGCCGGTGCCGACCCGGGTCGAGTGCAGGTCGGACTGCTTGTCCGCCAGGCGCACGTGCGACATCACCGGGCCGCCCTTCTGCGCCAGCCCGCTCATGTCCAGCACGATGGCGCCCTTGCCCTCGACGTGCGCGGCCACGGCCAGGATCTGCCCCACCGTCACCACGCCGGTGCCGCCGATGCCGGTCACCAGGATGCCGAACGGCTCGGCCGTCGACGGCAAGACCGGCGTCGGCAGCGGCGGCGTCGCGGCCGCGTTGGACCCGCCCTCGCCGCCGGCCTTCTTCGGCTTTCTTAGTCCGCCGCCCTCCACCGTCACGAAGCTCGGGCAGAAACCGGTGGTGCAGGAGAAGTCCTTGTTGCAGGACGACTGGTTGATTTGGCGCTTGCGCCCCAGTTCCGTCTCCAGCGGTTCCACCGACAGGCAGTTGGACTGCACCGAGCAGTCGCCGCAGCCTTCGCACACGGCCTCGTTGATGACGGCGCGCTTGGCCGGGTCCGGGTATTCGTTGCGTTTCCGGCGGCGCCGCTTCTCGGAGGCGCAGGTCTGGTCGTAAATCATGGCCGACACGCCGGGCGCGTCGCGCAGTTCGCGCTGCACGTCCATCAACTCGGAGCGGTGGCGGATGGTGACGCCTTCCGCCCATTTGTAATCGTCCGGATACTTCTCCGGCTCGTCGGTGACGACGATGATGGGGCCCACGCCCTCGGCCGCGATCTGGCGCGAGATCATGCCCGGATCGAGCGGGCCGTCGAAGGCCTGGCCGCCGGTCATCGCGACCGCGTCGTTGAACAGGATCTTGTAGGTGATGTTGACCTTGGCCGCCACCGCCGCGCGGATCGCCAACAGGCCCGAGTGGAAATAGGTGCCGTCGCCCAGGTTGGTGAACACGTGCTTTTCATTCGTGAACGGCGCCTGGCCGACCCAGGTGATGCCCTCGCCGCCCATGTGGGTGAAGGTGGCGGTCTCGCGGTCCATCCACTGCACCATGTAGTGGCAGCCGATGCCGGCCAGCGCGCGCGAACCCTCGGGCACCTTGGTCGAGCTGTTGTGCGGGCAGCCGGAGCAGAAGAACGGCGTGCGGTCCTTTTGCGGGTCCGGCTTGACGTTGATGTTGTTGAGCACCAGCTCCTTCGCCTCCAGGAAGGCGATGCGCTCGGCCACGCGCCGCGCCACCGGGTGGCCGGCGCAGTAGTGCGAGATGCGGCTGGCGATGGCGCGCGCGATCTGCGCCGGATTCAGCTCGTAGGTGGCGGGAAGCAGCCAGTCGCCGTGGCCGGTGCGCGGGTTGTTCGACCATTCGCCGGTGTCGTCGAACTTGCCGACCACCCGCGGGCGCTCGCCGTCCTTCAGGTTGTACAGCTCCTCCTTCAGCTGGTATTCGAGGATCTGGCGCTTCTCCTCCACCACCAGGATCTCGTCCAGCCCGCGCGCGAATTGCTGCACGCCCTCCGCCTCCAGCGGCCAGGTCATGCCGATCTTGTACAGGCGCAGGCCGATGTCGGCCGCCGCCTGCTCGTCGATGCCCAGGTCGGCCAGCGCCTGGCGCGTGTCCAGGTAGGACTTGCCGGCGGTGATGATGCCGATCTTCGGCGCCGGGCTGTCCCAGATGATCTTGTTGAGCTTGTTGGCGCGCACATAGGCCAGGGCCGCATACCACTTGTAGCTGTTCATGCGGGCTTCCTGGTCCAGCACCGGGTCCGGCCAGCGGATGTTCAGGCCGCCGGCGGGCAGCTCGAAGTCGGTCGGCATCTGGATCCGCACGCGGTCCGGGTCGAAGTCGACCACGGCGCCGGACTCGATGATGTCGGTCACGCATTTCATCGACACCCACAGCCCGGTGTAGCGGCTCATGGCGAAGGCGTGCAGGCCGTAGTCGATGTATTCCTGCACCGAGGCCGGGTACAGCACGGGGATGCCGCAGGCGTTCAGGATGTGGTCGGACTGGTGCGCGATGGACGAGGACTTGGCCGCGTGGTCGTCGCCGGCCAGCACCACCACGCCGCCGTGCCTGGACGAGCCGGCGCTGTTGGCGTGCTTGAACACGTCGCCGCAGCGGTCGACGCCGGGACCCTTGCCGTACCACATGGAGAACACGCCGTCGTACTTGGCGCCGGGGAACAGGTTGGTCTGCTGCGTGCCCCAGACGGCGGTCGCGGCCAGGTCCTCGTTCATGCCCGGATGGAACTTGATATGGTGCGCGTCCAGGTATTTCTTGGCCTTCATGGCCGTCATGTCGACGCTGGTGACCGGCGAACCGCGGTAGCCGGTGATGTAGCCGGCCGTGTTCAGGCCGGCCGCGACGTCGCGCTCGCGCTGCATCATCGGCAGGCGGATCAGCGCCTGGGTGCCGGTGATGAAGGCGCGGCCGCGCTCCAGGGTCCATTTGTCGTCCAGCGTGATGTCGTGGGCGGGCGAGCCGGGTTCCAGGTGGGAACCTTTGACGGGTGCATTCATTAAGTTGTCTCCATTGTTCTCGGATTGCGCGGCGGCGCCCCTCGTGAGGACGCCGCCGGTGAATACTTTATGCAAAACAGGTTAGCACACACTGTGGCTATGGGGTCAGACCCGCGATCCGCACCTCCACACTCTGCGACGGACTATGGCGCGGATGGTCTGACCCCGGTTTTAGGCCGCCGGCGCATCGTCCTTCAGCACGCCGCGCTTGATCTGGTCCAGCTCGATGGACTCGAACAGCGCGCGGAAGTTGCCCTCGCCGAAGCCCTGGTCGCCCTTGCGCTGGATGATCTCGAAGAAGATCGGCCCGATCACGTTTTGCGTGAAGATCTGCAGCAGCAGTTCGCGCTCGCTCTCGGTGCTGTGGCCGTCGACCAGGATGCGCAGGCGGCGCAGCTCCTCCAGGTTTTCGCCGTGGTGCGGCAGGCGGCGCTCGACCAGCTCGTAATAGGTCTCGATGGTGTCCTGGAACACGATGCCGGCGTCGCGCATGCGCTGGATGGAGCGGTAGATGTCGTCCGTGCCCAGCGCGATGTGCTGGATGCCCTCGCCGTGGTAGGCGTCCAGGTATTCGGCGATCTGCGACTTGTCGTCCGACGATTCGTTGATCGGGATGCGGATCTTGCCGCAGGGCGAGGTCATCGCCTTGGACTTCAGGCCGGTCAGCCTGCCCTCGATGTCGAAGTAGCGGATTTCGCGGAAGTTGAACAGGTTCTCGTAGAACGAGGCCCATTCCTTCATGCGGCCGCGGTGGACGTTGTGGGTCAGGTGGTCGATATAGGTCAGGCCGTTGCCCACCGGGTCGGCCTCGGCGCCGGGGATGGCGACGAAGTCCACGTCGTAGATGCTGATGTCGCCGATGGCGCCGTCCGGCACGCCCTTGGCGGCGTTCTTGCCGCGCCAGCGGTCGACGAAATAGATCAGCGAGTCGCCCACGCCCTTGATGGCGGGGATGTTGAGCTCCATCGGGCCGGTCTTGTTGTCGAACCCCCAGGCGCCCAGTTCCAGCGCGCGCTGGTAGGCGTAGGCGGCGTCGTCGACGCGGATGGCGATCGCGCACACCGACGAGCCGTGCTGGCGGGCGAAGCGCTGGGCGAACGAGTCCTGCTCGGCGTTGATGATGAAGTTGATGCCGCCCTGGCGGTACAGGGTCACGTCCTTGTGGCGGTGGCGGGCGATGGCGGTGAAACCCATGCTCTCGAACAGCGCGCCCAGGGCCTTCGGGTCCGGCGCGGCGTATTCGACGAACTCAAAACCATCGGTTCCCATCGGGTTGTCCCAGGACTCGAATTTCATCTGCGTCTCCTTGGCGAAATACATTGCTTATTTTTCGCACAGTATAGACCCCGGGGGCGGGCATTAAATTGCGAACAATTCCCAGGCATCGGGAATTTGCGCAATAATATTGCCGTAAAAACGACCAAAAGAGGATTTTATGACCAAGATCGCGCTCGACAAAACCGATCGCAAGATTTTGTCCATCTTGCAGGCCGACGGCCGGCTGTCCAACCAGGACGTGGCCGAGCAGGTCAGCCTGTCGCCCTCGCCCTGCCTGCGCCGCATCAAGCGGCTCGAGGAGGAGGGCGTGATACGCCAGTACGTGGCCCTGCTGGCCCCGGACAAGATCGGCCTGGGACTGCTGGCCTATGTGAACGTGCGGCTGGAAAAGCACAGCGACGCGGCCGCCGTGGCCCACAGCAACGCCCGCGCGCTGGGCGTGAACCCGACCTCCGCCTCGCCGCGCGCCGACTTCGCGGTGGCCGTGGAGCAGTGGCCGGAGGTGGTGGCCTGCTACGCGATGACGGGCGAAATGGACTACCTGCTGCGCGTGCACGTGGAGGACATGGACCACTTCTCGCGCTTCATGATGGCCACCCTGCTGCGCCACCCGGCGGTGCTGGACGTGAAGTCCAGCTTCGCCCTGCAGCGCATCAAGGACACCACGGCGCTGCCGCTGCCGCTGGTGTGACGGGATGAAAAGGTGTGAAAACGCCACAGCCGGCGCCCCGATAGTATCAAATCGCTAGCTTGTTAGTTTTCGATAGTATTTCCAATCGATAATTTCTGTAACATCATGGAAAATTCATCGACGAGGACCGCATGTCGCTCACTTTCAAGCAAAGAATCTGGTCTATTCCCGCCATCGCCGCGCTGCTGTTCGCCGGCGGCATCGCCATCAATCTGAGCTACACCTCGTCCGCGCTGTCGCACATCGCCCACGCCGGCAATGTCGACTACCCGGCGCTGGACCGGCTCAACTCCATGCTGCGCGACGTGCGGGCCATTTCCGAGGACATGAAGAACGCGGTGACCGACGGCGAGAAGGACGGCTTGGTGGCCATCCAGGCCTCGGAACAGCGCATCCGCGCCACGCTGGCGGCCATCCGGGCCATCGAGGGCCACGCGCCCGACGCCGAGCGCCTGGGCAGGGAGTTCGACGCCTACTACGCGCCCACGCTGCAGGCCGGCAAGATCATGCTGGGGCTGGAGAGCGGCGACGCGCCCGGCGCCATCGCCCGCATGCAGGCCGCGCACAAGGTGCTGAACCAGGACCTGGAGCGCAGCTATGCGCGCGAAAGCAAGCAGCTGACCGCCGCGCTGGGCGACGGCACGCGCGACGTCAAGTTCCTGATGACCCTGAACATCCTGGTGGCCGCGCTGGCGGTGGGCGCGCTGGCCGCCGCCTCGGCCTTCATCATCCGCCAGCTGTGGCGCCAGCTGGGCGGCGAGCCGGAGTACGCGATCGCCATCGCCGAGACGGTGGCCGAGGGCGATTTCACCAGCCCCATCCGCACCATGCGCGGCGACAGCGCCAGTCTGCTGCTGAGCCTGCGCGACATGCAGCACAAGCTGGCCGGCACCCTGCTGCGCATCCGCGCGGCCGGCACCACCATCGCCAGCGCCGCCCACGAGATCGAGGCCGGCAACAGCGACCTGGCCGCGCGCACCGAGCGCGGCGCCGGCGCGCTGGAGCAGACCGTCAAGTCCATGCAGCGCCTCACCGCCACCGTGCGCCAGAACGCCGACAACGCGCAGCAGGCCAACGAACTGGCGCGCTCGGCCTCCGGCGTCGCCGAACAGGGCGGCGCCGTGGTGGCGCAGGTGGTGGACACCATGGGCGCCATCAACGCCTCGTCGAAGAAGATCGTCGACATCATCGGCGTGATCGACGGCATCGCCTTCCAGACCAACATCCTGGCGCTGAACGCGGCGGTCGAGGCGGCCCGCGCCGGCGAGCAGGGCCGCGGCTTCGCCGTGGTGGCCACCGAGGTGCGCAACCTGGCGCAGCGCTCGGCCGCCGCCGCCCGCGAGATCAAGACCCTGATCGACGACTCGGTGCAGCGCATCGACGACGGCGCCCGCCTGGTGGACCAGGCCGGCACCACGATGACCGCCATCGTCGACAGCATCGGCCGCGTCACCGGCATCATGGGCGAGATCACCCGCGCCAGCCACGAGCAGAGCGCCGGCATCGAGCAGATCCAGCACGCCATCAGCGCCATCGACGGCGACACCCGCCAGAACGCCACGCTGGTCGAGCAGGCGTCGTCGGCGGCGGTCTCGCTGCTGGAACAGGCCACCAGCCTGGCCGAGGAGGTCGGCACCTTCAAGCTGATGCAGGCCGACGCCCTCCACCCGCCGCGGCACGCCGCCGCGCCGCAGGCGGCCGCCATCCCCCGATTAACGTAACCGCAACGCCAACCATGCCCATCAAACCCCTAGCCGCGCCCGCGCTTCTGCTGCTGGCCGCCCTGCTGCCGGCGCAGGCCCGCGCCGAACTCGTGGTGATCGTCTCGGCCAAGGCCGCCGCGCCGGCCGCCGAACTGATCTGCCAGTCCTACCTGGGCAAGATCAAGCAGCCCGCCCCCGTCAACCTGCCCGAGAAGCACGCCGCGCGCGACCAGTTCTACGCCAAGGCCTGCCACAAGGACCCGGCCCAAGTGCGCTCCATCTGGTCCAAGCTGATCTTCACCGGCGGCGGCACGCCGCCGGTCGAGGTGGACAGCGAGCAGGACATGAAAAAAACCGTCGCATCCGATCCCAACAAGATCGGCTACATCGACAAGAAGGACGTCGACGCCAGCGTCAAGATCGTCGCCACCCTCAATTGAAACCACGCTTACCTATGAAGAAACTGATTACCGGCCTGCTGCTGGGCGCCGCCAGCCTGGCGCACGCGGGCGACCTCTCCGTTTCCGGCTTCGCCACCGTGGCCGCCGGCAAGGCCTTCGACGGCGACCAGGGCAAATGGAACGCCTTCGACTGCCCGTGCAACATCGCCAACTACGAACACGGCGCCGTCTACGACAAGAACCGCGTCAGCCTGGCCGAGGAATCGCTGGCCGGCCTGCAGCTCAAGTACAAGTTCAGCGACACCGTGTCGGCCACCGCGCAGGTGGTCAGCCGCGCCTCGGAGAAGATGAAGGGCGAGATCGACTGGGCCTACCTGAGCTGGGACATCACGCCGGACACCACGCTGCAGGCCGGCCGCCGCCGCCTGCCGATCTACGCCTTCTCCGACAGCGTCTACATCGGCTACACGCTGCCGTGGATACGGGTGCCGCAGGACATCTACGGCTGGGAGATCGGCGCCTACAACGGCGCCAACATCAGCCACCGCAAGACGGTGGGCGACTGGGTGGTGCTGGGCAACGTGTTCGCCGGCCAGGAGGTCAGCAAGGGCAACCCGGAGATGGAGCGCATCTATTACGACGCGCGCGTGGACGACGCCTGGAAGCGCATCCTGGGCGCCTACCTGGACGTGTCCAACGACTTCATGGGCATGCGCCTGATCTACATGCAGAACAGCATCGACCTGACCAGCTTCCCGGCCGACCCGGCCGACGCCGAAGAGATCCGCGGCCTGCGCCAGAAGATCATGGGCGTGTCGGCCAGCGTGGACTACAACAACTTCCTGCTGCGCGCCGAGGCCAACCAGTTCCGCCGCCCGGCGCAGGATTACAAGGCGTCCAGCTGGACCGCGACGGTGGGCTACAAGATCGGCGACTTCACGCCGCTGGTGGGCTACTCGCGCTACAAGGAAAAGCTGACCGCCGGCTACACCGACCTGCAGCTCGACAGCACGCGCTTCGCGGCGCTGCGCTGGGACTTCCGCAAGAACATGGACTTGAAGATCCAGTTCGACTCCGTGATCGACCGCAGCCACGTGGCCTTCAGCGGCAGCTCCAAGCTGGTCAGCGTGGCGCTGGACGCGGTGTTCTGAGACCGGCCGCTCAGTCGTTCTTGATCTTGTCCAGCCACTTGGCGGCGGCGCGGGTGTTGGCCTTGAGCGCGTAGTCCAGCGTGGCGAACTGCTCCTCCACCGCCTCCTGCAGCATGGTGACGGGACTGGGCGCGGGCAGGGTCAGGTAGGCGTCCGCCTCGCCGTGGTCGCGCTGGATTTGCATGCCGGCTTTTTTGGCGATGTGCATCATGGTCTGGTTGGACGACAGGCAGTGCATATAGAGCGTGTCGACGTCGTTGTTGCGGCAATGGATGGCGGCGCGCTCGAACAGCTTGGAGCCGATGCCCAGGCCGCGCGCCGATTTCGACACCGACACGCCGAACTCCGCCACCCTCTCCTTCTCGGTCAGCGAGTTCTTGGCCTCCCTGGGCGCGAACGCCAGGTGGCCCACCGCCACCAGCTTGAACAGCCGGTTGTAGACCCCGAACACCATGTCGCGCGCGAAGTCGATGCCGTACACGTAGTTGGTCACCTGCTGGTCCGGGGCGTGGGAGCCGAAGCGCAGCAGGCGGTCCGGCCTTTCCAGCGCCAGGAAGTGGCGCAGCATGCGGCGCCGGTCGCGCTCGGCCAGTTCCTTCACCAGCACCGTCGGGCGCGACTCGCCGTCGCCCGGGAACCAGCGCTTGAACGGATTGCGGAACAGATTCAGCTTGGTCATTCGCGGCTCCCCGTGCGCATTGTGCGGCGCAACATCGACAACCATTGTAGCCCAACCACCGGATTGATACCGAGGATGGACTCTAGCGGACCGGCCGGCCTGTTAAAACCCGCCGCAAATGCCGGGGTCGGACCCTGGGGGTCCGACCCCAGGGTTACGCCTCTGGTTTCGGACGCGCTATACCTCGTCGTCATCCATGCCGGCGCCCAGCGCGGCGCGCACGGCGGCCACCCGGGCCTGGTGCACCATTTCCGGAATGCGCGCGGGATGGTCGGCGCAGGCCTGGGCGACCTCGCCGGCGTTGACGCCGCGCGCGGCGGCCAGCGCCTTTTCAAGGTGGGCGCGCTGCGGGTAGGGCTGGTCGCGGAAGCTGACGCCGCCCCCTTCCCTGCCGCGCGCGTCGCATTCGGCCGCCATCAGCATCTGCGAGAAGCGCGCCGGCTTGCGGAAGGCGTCGCTGCGCTCGAACAGCTTGACCATCGTGTTGGGCCGCAGCGCCAGCGCGCGCGAGACGTTGCCGTGGTCGCGCGCCGTCATCACCGCCAGGTCGCGGCATTCGCTAGGCGCCTTCAACCGCTTGCACACCCGTTCCACCAACGCCGCGCCCTCGCCCTCGTGGCCGTGGTGCGACGGCCACTTTTCGGGCGGCGTGAGGCCCTTGCCCAGGTCGTGCATCAGCGCGGCGAAGCGCACCGGCAGTTCGTGGCCCTGCGAGGCGGCGTAGTCCACCACCTGCTCCATGTGGATGCCGGTGTCGATTTCCGGATGATGGGCCTCGGGCTGGGGCACGCCCCACAGGGCGTCCAGCTCTGGGACGATGCGCGCCAGCGCGCCGCAGTCGCGCAGCACTTGCAGCATGCGCGAGGGCTTGTGCTCCATCAGGCCGCGCGCGACCTCCTGCCACACGCGCTCGGGCACCAGCGCGTCCACCTCGCCCCGCTCCACCATTTGCCGCATCAGCGCGTTGGTTTCGGGGGCCACGACGAAGTCGGCGAAACGGGCGGCGAAGCGGGCCACGCGCAGGATGCGCACCGGGTCCTCGGCGAAGGCGTCGGACACGTGGCGGAACACGCGCAGCTCGATGTCGCGCCGGCCGTTGAACGGGTCGGTCAGGGTCCCGTCCTCGGCGCGGGCGATGGCGTTGATGGTGAGGTCGCGCCGCACCAGGTCATCCTCCAGCGTGACGTCCGGCGAGGTGTGGAACACGAAGCCCTTGTAGCCGGGCGCGGTCTTGCGCTCGGTGCGGGCCAGCGCGTACTCCTCCTGCGTTTGCGGATGCAGGAACACCGGGAAGTCCTTGCCCACCGGGCGGTAGCCTTGCTTGACCATCTCCTCCGGCGTGGCGCCGACCACCACGTGGTCGTGGTCCTTGACCGGGAGCCCCAGCAGCTCGTCGCGCACGGCGCCGCCGACGGTGTAGATGCGCATGCTCAATCCGGCATTTCCGCGTCGTGCTGCGGGCAGGTTTCGGTTTCCGCCAGCGCCTCCGTGATCCAGCGCGCCACGGCCGGATGCGCGCGCACCCGTTCGCAGTAGGCGTTCAGCGCGGGCGGCAAGGTCACGCCGTAGGTGTGGAAGCGCATGACCACCGGCGCGTAGTAGGCGTCGGCGATGGAGAAGTCGCCGAACAGGAACTGGTGGTGGCCGAAGCGGCTCAGGCACTCCTCCCAGATCTCGCTGATGCGGCCGATGTCGGCCTGGGTGCCGGGCGTGCGGCCCTTGCCGGGATAGCTGCCCTTGATGTTCATGGACATGGAGCTACGCAGGCTGGAGAAGCCCGAGTGCATCTCGGCGCAGATCGAGCGCGCCATCGCGCGCGCGGCCACGTCCTGCGGCCACAGGTGCTTTTCCTGGAACTGCTCGGCCAGGTATTCGCAGATGGCCAGGCTGTCCCAGATCGTCATCTCGCCGGCCAGCAGCACCGGCACGCGGCCGCAGGCCGAGTAGGAGGCGATCTTGTTGGCGGTGTCGTCCTGGTCCAGCAGCACGCGCACCTCCTGGAACGGGATGTTGAAGGCGGTCATCGCCACCCAGGGCCGCATCGACCAGGACGAGTAGTTCTTATTGCCGATGACCAGCGTCAGACCGGGCTCGCGCGCGGCGGCCAGGGCTTGCGACAGGGAGGGGTCGAGTTCTGTGGTTTGCATGCTTGCGTTCCGATGGTGTTTGAATTGTTGTCAGCGGCCGCCGAAGGAGGTTTCCTGGCGTTCCTGCTCGGTGTAGCCCTTCGGCCCCACCACGCCCAGGCGCGCCTTCAGCGATTGCGGGCGCCCCTCGAACAGGGCGGCGTAATAGGTGGCGTTCGACATCACGTTTTTCACGTAGACGCGGGTTTCGAAGAAGGGAATCGATTCGATGAAGACGGCGCTTTCCATCGGCTTGTCCAGCGTGGCGCGCCAGGAGCGCAGCCGTCCCGGGCCGGCGTTGTAGGCGGCGGTGGCCAGCACCTGCGAGCCGTCCATATTGCCCAGCACCATGTTCATGTAGTTCGTGCCCAGCATGATGTTGGTGCGCACGTCGCTGATCGCGTCCTGCGCGTAGTCGGTGAGGCCCAGCTTCTTGGCCAGCCAGCGCGCGGTGGACGGCATCACCTGCATCAGGCCCGAGGCGCCGGCCGACGATTGCGCGTCCATGATGAAGCGCGACTCTTGCCGTATCAGGCCGTAGACCCAGGCCTTGTCCAGGCCCAGGGTCTGCGTGGCCGGGTGCATGATGTCGTCGTGCGGCGAGGGGAAGCGCTGCGTGTAGTCGACCTGCACGCGG
Source organism: Pseudoduganella namucuonensis (assembly GCF_900116645.1). Lineage (GTDB taxonomy): Bacteria > Pseudomonadota > Gammaproteobacteria > Burkholderiales > Burkholderiaceae_D > Rugamonas > Rugamonas namucuonensis. Next base: position 36,800 of record NZ_FPBO01000031.1, read on the forward strand.
GTGCGGTCGGAGGTGTTGACCATGCGGTCCAGGATGTGGTGCTGGCGCGCGAATTCGGCGGCGGCCAGGTGTTCGCGTTCGTTCAGGCTGCGCAGCTCCCAGTTCCATTCGCGCGTGCCCTCGAAGCGCAGGCGCATGCCGAAGAACTTGAGCGCGCGCTGGAAACCGGGACGCTCGCCGATGGCCGCCACCTCGGCCGGCGCCAGCGGCGCGCCCGGCGGCGGAATGGTGATCATCCGGCCCAGCTCCTCCAGCGCCAGCTGGCCGTAGAAGTGCTGCTGCTCCGATATGCCGCGCAGCAGCTGGGCCGCCTCCGGCGTCGGCTGTGACGCCCCGGCTTCGGCCATCAAGGCGCGCGCGCGCCAGTAAATCCAGGCCGGATCGTTGCGCAGCCACTCGGGCATGGCGGCGATGTTCTTTTTGACCTGCTTCCAGTCGCCGTCGCGCAGCGCGATGCGGGTCTTCCACTGGTGCTGGTCCACCGACAGCGGCGCGCCGGCCGACTTGCGCCAGTATTCGCTGGTCTCGGGCGACAGCGAGTACGAGGACGCCAGCGCGATGTTGGCCCAGCCTATGGCCTGCTCCTGCGCGGTCAGCCTGGACTCCGCCTTGTTCAGCGCCAGCGCCGCCAGCTTCACGCTGGTGCGCGCGGCGCGGCCGACGGCGACCAGGAAGGTTTCATGGTCGGCCCGGCCCGCGCCGGGGCCCTTGGCCATGGCCACCATGGGCGTGTCCACCGCCTGCGAGATCTTCTTGTCGGCGCCGCCCAGCAGCAGGATGGCGCGGCGCGCCTGGCCGGTGGCGTTGAATTCGCCGGACAGGCGCACCTGCGCCCACACGTCCTCCGCGCTGAACTGGCCGGCCTGGTACAGGGTGGCGATCAGGCCCGCGCAGGCCTCGCCGTAGCCATTGGGGGCCGTCAGCAGCGTGCGCGCGTCGTCGGCCACCTTCAGGCCCTTCAGGGCCTTCGATTGCAGCGCGTAGCACTTGACCTGGGTGTCGTCGTTCAGCACGAACTGCGGGTACTGGTCGTCGAAATTGGGCCAGTCCCGCTTGCGCCCCAGCTCCAGCAGCCAGTCGTTGCGCAGGCGGTCGGCGATCGCGCTGCCCTCGTGGCGCTTGAGGAACTCGCGGATATCGTAGGTGGTGGCGTCCCTGAAACGGGATTTCAGCCGATAATAATCGACATAGGACGGAATGGAATAATTGGCCAGGCGCGCGGCGTAGAAATCGGCCTTCTGCGGTTCATCCTTGCGCACCGCCTCGCGCAGCAGCAGGAAGGAGTCGTCCTCTTTACGGCTATCGTTGCCACCGTCGTCGGCGTGCGCGAACGAGGTGATGGCGCATGCTACCGCGACGCCGGTGATCCATTTCGACAGGGAAATCAATGTACGGCTCTCACTAAAATTCAGACATGACTGGCGACCCTAGAATACCACGCAACCCTGTACAGCAACCAGCGCCCCCGGCGCCGCTCAAGACGGCGTTGCGCAAGCGGCTACTGGCCGCGCGCCGCGCGCTGGAAGCCGAGACGCGCGCGCGATGGGACCGCGCGCTCTGTGACCATGTGCTGGCGTGGCAGCTGCAAAACAAGTGCGACGTGCTGGGAGTTTACTGGCCGCTGCGCGACGAGCCGGACCTGCATCCCGCCTACGCGGAGCTGGCGCGGCGCGGCGTGCGGCTGCTGCTGCCGGTGGTGGTGCGCAGGGACGCGGCGCTGGAGTTCGCGGAATGGGACATCGGCGAGGCCATGGTGAAGGACGCGATGGGGGTGGCGGTGCCGGCCGAATTGCGCATGGCGCCGTATCCGCCGGCGCTGCTGGTGCCCTGCCTGGGCTACAACGCGCACCGCTACCGCCTGGGCTACGGCGGCGGCTTCTACGACCGCACGCTGGCGCGCGAGCCCCGTCCGGCCACGGTCGGCGTCGCGTATTCGATCACGCGCGCCGACTTCCCGGATGATAGCCACGACGTCGCGCTGGACGCCGTGCTGACCGAGGCCGGTTAAACCAGCCGCTGCCACAGCGCCGTGGTCGGCGCGGCCTGGTTCATGCTGTAGAAGTGCAGGCCGGGCGCGCCGCCCGCCAGCAGGCGCTGGGCCAGGCCGGTCACCACGTCCAGGCCGAACTCCTTGATGGAGGCGGTGTCGTCGCCGAAGCTGGCCAGCTTCAGGCGCACCCAGCGCGGGATTTCCGCCCCGCACATGTCGGAAAAACGCATCAGCTGCGTGTAGTTGGTGATCGGCATGATGCCCGGCACGATGGGCACCGTGACGCCGGCCTTGCGCGCCTGCTCGACGAACTGGAAGTAGGCGTCGGCGTTGTAGAAGTACTGGGTGATGGCGGCGTCGGCGCCGGCGTTCACCTTGCGCACGAAGGCCTGCAGGTCGTCCCGCGGCGATTTGGCCTGCGGGTGCACCTCGGGATAGGCCGCCACCTCGATGTGGAACCAGTCGCCGGTCTCGGCGCGGATGAATTCCACCAGCTCGTTGGCGTAGCGGAATTCGCCGGCGGCGCCGTAGCCGCTCGGCAAGTCGCCGCGCAGCGCGACCACGCGCTTGATGCCGGACGCCTTGAACTCGGCCAGGATGGCGCGCAGCGATTCGCGCGTGCCGCCCACGCAGGACAGGTGGGGCGCGGCGTCCTCGCCGGCGGCCAGGATTTCGCGCACCGTGTCCAGCGTGCCCCGCTGCGTGGTGCCGCCGGCGCCGAAGGTCACGGAGAAGTATTTGGGGTGCAGTTCGGACAGCTTGGCGCGCGTGGCGCGCAGCTTTTCCGCGCCTTCCGCCGTCTTGGGCGGAAAGAATTCGATACTGAAGTTAGGAGTTTCCATCTGCGTTCTTCAAAAGTAGGGTAGACAGAGCCCAGGAGATCACGCTGTACAGGATGGCGCCGCCCATCGCGGACCAGAAGCTGTCGACATGGAAGCCGTCCACCATCTGCGCCACGGCCCAGAACAGGAAGCCGTTGATGACGAGAATGAACAGGCCCAGCGACAGCATGGTCACCGGCAGGGTGAGCAGCAGCAGCACGGGACGTATCAGCGTGTTGACCAGGCCCAGCACAAGGGCCGCGACCAGGGCCGCGCCAACGCTCGTGACGTTGACGGAATGCATCAGGTAGGGCACTGCGAACAGGGCTGCCGCATTGATTAACCAGGTAAGGACCAAACGCATAGATAAGCCTCGCAGCTGACGTGAAAAGGGCCGGCTGGGCCGGCCCTCGGCTGATTAGTAGCGGTAGTGGTCGGGCTTGTACGGGCCCTCGACGCCGACGTTGATGTAGGCGGCCTGCTCCTCGGTCAAGGTGGTCAGCTTGGCGTTCAGCTTTTTCAGCTGCAGGCGCGCGACCTTCTCGTCCAGGTGCTTGGGCAGGGTGTACACGCCGACCGGGTATTGCGCGGTGTTGGCGAACAGCTCGATCTGCGCGATGGTCTGGTTGGCGAACGACGACGACATCACGTACGACGGGTGGCCCGTGCCGCAGCCCAGGTTCACCAGGCGGCCCTCGGCCAGCAGGATGATGCGCTTGCCGTCGGGGAAGATCACGTGGTCGACCTGCGGCTTGATGTTTTCCCACTCGTATTTCTTCAGCGAGGCGACATCGATCTCGTTGTCGAAGTGGCCGATGTTGCAGACGATGGCCTGGTCCTTCATGGCCAGCATGTGCTTCTCGGTCAGGATGTGGTAGTTGCCGGTGCAGGTGACGAAGATGTCGCCCTGCGATGCGGCCTCGTCCATCGTGACGACGCGGTAGCCTTCCATCGCGGCCTGCAGCGCGCAGATCGGATCGATCTCGGTGACCCACACCTGGGCCGACAGCGCGCGCATGGCCTGGGCCGAGCCCTTGCCCACGTCGCCGTAGCCGGCGATGACGGCGACCTTGCCGGCGATCATCACGTCGGTGGCGCGCTTGATGCCGTCCACCAGCGATTCGCGGCAACCGTACAGGTTGTCGAACTTGGACTTGGTGACCGAGTCGTTGACGTTGATGGCCGGGAAGGCCAGCTTGCCGTCCTTGTGCATCTGGTACAGGCGGTGCACGCCGGTGGTGGTTTCCTCGGTCACGCCCAGGATCTGCGGCAGGCGCTTGGAGTACCAGGTGGCGTCCACGGCCAGGTGGGCCTTGATCGAGTTGAACAGGCAGATCTCTTCTTCCGAGCCCGGGTTGTTCAGCACCGAGATGTCCTTCTCGGCGCGCGCGCCCAGGTGCAGCAGCAGCGTGGCGTCGCCGCCGTCGTCCAGGATCATGTTCGAGTAGACGTTGTCGCCGGGCCACTCGAAGATGCGGTGGGTGTAGTCCCAGTACTCGTCCAGGTTCTCGCCCTTGACGGCGAACACCGGGGTGCCGGCGGCCGCGATGGCGGCGGCGGCGTGGTCCTGGGTCGAGTAGATGTTGCACGAGGCCCAGCGCACTTGCGCGCCCAGCGCCTCCAGCGTGCGGATCAGCACGGCGGTCTGGATGGTCATGTGCAGCGAACCGGTGATGCGCGCGCCCTTCAGCGGCTGGGCGGCGGCGAACTCCTCGCGGATGGCCATCAGGCCCGGCATTTCCGTTTCGGCGATCTTGATTTCTTTTTCGCCCCACGCGGCCAGGCCGATGTCAGCGATGATGTAGTCTTGCGAAGATTTGAGTACGGCGTTCATCACGCCCTCCTTTCAAAGTTGAAAAAAGTAACGTGAGCGCGGTGTTGATTTCCGAGCCTGGCCAGCTGATAGGCGGGTCGCAGCGCTCCTCGGGAGGGGAATTTTACACGAAAAACCGCCGCGTCTGTGTGACGCGGCGGCGTTACAACATCTTGCTTAGTTCGGGCCGGCTTAGTTCAAGCCCGCCGCCGCGCGCAGGGCGGCGACCTTGTCGGTGCGCTCCCAGCTGAATTCCGGCTCTTCGCGGCCGAAGTGGCCGTAGGCGGCGGTCTTCTGGTAGATCGGACGCAGCAGGTCCAGCATCTGCACGATGCCCTTCGGACGCAGGTCGAAGTGCTCCAGCACCAGCGCTGCGATCTTGTCGTCCGAAATCACGCCGGTGCCTTCGGTGTACACCGTGATGTTGATCGGACGGGCGATGCCGATCGCGTACGACACCTGCACCTGGCACTGGCGCGCCAGGCCGGCGGCGACGATGTTCTTCGCCACGTAGCGGGCGGCGTAGGCGGCCGAGCGGTCGACCTTGGACGGGTCCTTGCCGGAGAACGCGCCGCCGCCGTGCGGGGCCGCGCCACCGTAGGTGTCGACGATGATCTTGCGGCCGGTCAGGCCGCAGTCGCCCTGCGGGCCGCCGATGACGAAGCGGCCGGTCGGGTTGACCAGGAACTTGGTTTCCTTCAACCACGCGGCCGGCAGCACCGGACGGATGATCTCCTCGATGACCGCCTCCTCGATCTGGCGGTGGCTCACCTCCGGCGCGTGCTGGGTCGACAGCACCACGGTGTCCACGGCCACCGGGCGGCCGTCGACGTAGCGCAAGGTGACTTGCGATTTGGCGTCCGGACGCAGCCATGGCAGGCGGCCGTCCTTGCGCAGCTGCGACTGGCGCTCGACCAGGCGGTGCGAGTAGTAGATCGCGGCCGGCATCAGTTCAGGCGTCTCGTCGCAGGCGTAGCCGAACATCAGGCCCTGGTCGCCGGCGCCCTGGTCCAGGTCCAGGCCGGCGCCCTCGTCCACGCCCTGGGCGATGTCCGGCGACTGCTTGTCGTAGCACACCATCACGGCGCAACCCTTGTAGTCGATGCCGTATTCGGTGTTGTCGTAGCCGATGCGCTTGATGGTTTCGCGCGCGATTTGAATATAATCCACGTTCGCGTGCGTGGTGATCTCGCCGGCCAGCACCACCAGGCCGGTGTTGCACAGGGTTTCGGCGGCTACGCGCGCTTTCGGGTCTTGCGCCAGGATGGCGTCGAGAATGGCGTCCGAGATCTGGTCGGCGACCTTGTCGGGATGGCCTTCGGATACGGATTCGGAAGTGAACAGATAATCATTTGCGGACATCGCAAGCTCCAGTTGATTTGATTGTTTAAACATGTCGCAACAACCAAACCGGCTGGCGACGCTTTAGCGAGATTTATATTCCGCCTCGCAAGTTGTCTGTTAACTCGGCGGTTACTGCATACGTGGTATTTTACGCTTCTTAAAAAACTTTTGGCAAAGCAAAATTCTTTGCGGCGACCGATTCATACATGCTTGTCACCATATTTCGTCTCCTTTCCGTCCTTCCCTTGCCACTCTTGCACGCGCTGGGCGCGGCATTGGGCTGGCTGGTTTATATCCTGTCACCATCGCACCGCCGCCGCATGCGCGAGAACATGCGGCAGGCCGGCTTTGAACGCCATGTGCGCGCGGCGATCGCGGAGTCCGGCAAGAGCATACTGGAATTGCCCTTCATCTGGTGCGCGCCAGCGGAACGCGTGTCGCGCCACGCCCGCACCGAGAACTGGGAGCTGGTGCAGGGCGCGCTGGACGCCGGCCGCGGCATCGTGTTCCTCACGCCCCACCTGGGTTGCTTCGAGATAGTCGCCCAGGAGATCGCGCTGCGCACCGAGCTGATGGTGATGTACCGGCCGCCGAAAAAAGCCGCGCTGAAACCGCTGATCGAGGGCGCGCGGGCGCGCAAGAACCTGCTGCTGGCGCCGGCCAACATGTCCGGCGTGCGCATGCTGGCCAAGACCTTGAAGAAGGGCATGCCGATCGGCCTGCTGCCGGACCAGGTGCCGCAGGAGGGCGAGGGCGTGTTCGCCGACTTCTTCGGCCGCCGCGCCTACACCATGACCCTGCCGGCCAAGCTGGCGAAGATGGGCGACGCGGTCGTCATCGTCACCTACGCCGAGCGGCTGCCGGGCGGGCGCGGCTACCTGATCCGCTTCGTGCCCTTCGACGGCGCGCTGGACGGCTCCACCGCCGAGCAGGCGCGCGCCATCAACGGCGCCATGGAAAGGCTGATCGCGCGCGCGCCGGCCCAGTATTACTGGAGCTACAACCGCTACAAGGTGCCGGCCGGCGCCGATGACGCCGGCAACGACGGCGACGGCGGGGTGGCGGCATGAGGCTGATGCTGGGATTCATGTGGCTGCTGCACTGGCTGCCGCTGCCGCTGCTGGGCCGCTTCGGCGCGGCCGTGGGCTCGCTGCTGTTCGCCGTGATGGGCAAGCGGCGCCGCATCACGCTGACCAATCTGCGCCTGTGCATGCCGGAGCTGGGCGAGGCGCAGCGCGTGGCGCTGGCGCGCCGCCACTTCCAGGGCTACACGCGCAGCGTGTTCGAGCGCGGCGTGCTGTGGTGGGCGCCGCAATCGCGGCTCAAGCGCCTGATCCGTGTGACGTCGTGGGACGGCCCCCATCCCGACAGCAACGGCGTGCCGGTCGAGGCGATCTCGGCGCGGCCGACCATCCTGCTGTGTCCACATTTCGTGTGCCTGGACGTGGCGGGCGCGTCGATCGCGATGGAGATGTCGGCCTCGTCCATGTACGTGCAGCAAAAGAACGCCGCCTTCGACAAGGTGCTGCGCGACGGCCGCGCGCGCTTCCAGCCGGTCAAGCTGTTCACCCGGCTGGACGGCATCAAGCCCATCCTGCGCGCGCTGCGCGACAAGCTGCCGTATTTCATGCTGCCGGACATGGACTTCGGCGAGAAGGACGCGGAATTCGTGCCCTTCTTCGGCATCCAGGCCGCCACGCTGACGGCCACCGCCCGCATCGCCGCCGCCACCGGCGCCCAGGTGATGCCGGTGATTTGCACCTTCCTGCCCGGTTATCGCGGCTGGGAGGTAAAATTCTACGCGCCGTGGGAGAATTACCCCGGCCCGGACATGGCCGAGGCCACGCGCCGCATGAACGCCTTCATCGAGGAGCGCGTGCGCGAGGCGCCGGCCGAGTATTTTTGGACGCACAAGCGTTTCAAGACCCGTCCCCATGGCGAGCCGTCGTTCTACGGCCAGACCCGCTAGGCACACTTACAGAGCACTCAATGAAACTCAAATTCACCAAAATGCACGGCGCCGGCAATGACTTCGTGGTCATCGACGCCATCAACCAGCGCATCGATTTCACGCCCGAGCAATGGAAGCGCCTGGGCGACCGCCGCTTCGGCATCGGCGCCGACCAGATGCTGGTGGTGGAGAAACCCACGCGGCCCGGCTGCGACTTCCGCTACCGCATCTTCAACAGCGACGGCGGCGAGGTCGAGCAGTGCGGCAACGGCGCGCGCGCCTTCGCCAAGTTCGTCTCGGAGAAGGGGCTCACGGACCGTTCCAGCATCTCGGTGGAAACCATGGCCGGCGTCATCGCGCCGCGGCTGGAGGCGGACGGCAGCGTCACGGTCGACATGGGCGCGCCGGTGCTCGATCCGGCCCTGGTGCCGTTCGACGCCGAGGGCCTGCGGGGCGTGGCCGAGGGCCGCGACGTGCTGTGGCCGCTGACCCTGGAGCTGGCCGGCGACAAGGAAACCGTGCTGGTGTCGGTGGTGTCGATGGGCAATCCGCACGCGGTGCAGCTGGTGGCGGACGTGGACAGCGCGCCGGTGGAGCTGACCGGCCCGCTGATCGAGCACCACCCGCGCTTCCCGCGCCGCGTCAACGCGGGCTTCATGCAGCTGCTGGACCGCAAACACATCCGCCTGCGCGTGTTCGAGCGCGGCGTGGGCGAGACGCTGGCCTGCGGCACCGGCACCTGCGCCGCCGTGGTGGCGGGCATCCGCCGCGGCCTGCTCGACTCCCCGGTGAGGGTGGACGCGCGCGGCGGCCAGTTGTCGATCGCGTGGGAGGGCGAGGGCCAGCCGGTGTGGCTGACCGGCCCGGCCGTCACGGTGTTCGAGGGCGAGATCGAGATCTAAAAAGGTAAAACTCAGGCCGGCACCAGGCCGGCGTCCCCATCCGTCCCGTCGCCGGGCAGCCAGCTCTTCAGCCGGTACAGGCGCTGGCGGTAATTGCCCTCCGGCCCCGCCAGGCTGCAATCGACCTGTTCGAACAGCCGCGCGACGCGGTCCAGCGCCTGGCGCTGCTGGGCCGTGCGCACCAGCACCAGGCGCCGCTTGCTGCGCCCGTAGCTGGCGCGGATATCCACCACCAGGCAATGGCCCTGGTCGGCCGCCCGCACGTCGAGCAGCAAGGCCTCGGCCCGCGTCAGGCTGAACAGCCGCGCCAGTTCCAGCCGCGCCGCCAGCAGCGGCTGGCTGCCGGCCAGCCCGCGCGGCGACGGCGCCGCGATCCAGTCCGCCGCGTCGCCGTCGGGGGCGATGCGGGCCAGCGCGGCCCGCGCCTCGGCCGAGCCCTGCGCGGCCGCCTTCTGCAGCCAGTAGGCGGCGCGCACGTCGTTCTGCTCGTCGCCGCGGCGCGCGCGCCAGGCGTGGATGCCGCACTCCAGCTGGGCCGCGCTGTGGCCCATGTCGGCGGCGCGCTCCAGGCAGGCTTGCGCCTCGGCCACGCTGCGCTGCGAGAATTCCGGTTTGATGTAGATGCGCGACAGCGCGAACCAGGCGTCGGCCAGGCCCTGTTCGCCGGCCTGCGTCAGCCAGCGGATGGCGCGCTTGAAATTGGCGGCGGCGATGCCGTCGCTGACGCGCTCGCCGTCGCAGTTCATGCGGGCGAACCACAGGCCCAGCGCCAGCTGCGCGGTGCGGTCGCCGCCGTGCGCGGCCAGCTCGCAAAAGCGCTGGCGCTCGCCGTGGCGGTCGTCGCCGTCGGCCAGCGCCTGGGCGCAGCGCGACAGCAGCAGCACTTGCGCCGGCGGCGCCTGCCAGCCGCCCAGCCGGGCCGACTCGGCGTCCGGCGGCGCATCCCGCACCAGCGCGCGCGCCAGCGGCAGCGCGTGGGCCAGGAAGACCGCGCGCGGCTGCTGGCGCCAGGCCAGGTCCAGCGCGGCGTAATGGTCGGGCCGGTCCGGTTCGCCCTCGGGGACGGCGGGCCGCTCGCCGGCGGCGCCGTGCGCGCCGGCGGCCAACGCCGCCGAGGCGTGCTGGGCCTGCAGGCGCAGCGCGTCGGGCAGGCCGGCGCGGGCCGCCGCCTCCAACGCCCGCAGGGCCTTGGCGCGTAGCGCGGACGCAACACCGTCGGGCGCCGACAACACCAGCTGCGCCAGCACCAGTCCGGCCGGCGCCACGCCCGCCTCCCAGGCCCGTTCGTACCACGGCAGCACGGCGCCGCGGCTGTGCCGCGCGTGCTCGAAGCCGACATGCTTGCCGATCAGCCGCCACGCCTCGTCGCGCCCCTGCGCGGCCGCGCGGTGCAGCCAGTGCAGCGCGGTTGGCGGGCTCTGCGGCAAACTGGCGCCACCGAATAAATACAGCTTGCCCAATGCCAGCTGGCATTCGGCGTCGCCGGCGCGCGCCCCTCGGATCATTCCTAGTTCTTCACGATTTGCCATCGTTCCACTATTAATATGATTCATTCAAGAAAAACGCGGCGGCGGTTGCCGCCGGCGTACGGCGCCTTTAGTAATCTTGCCACATCTCAACAAACCAGCACATTAAAAAAGTGACGGCAAGTGTAGTATGCGCGCGATTTCGTATTCCCTTCCAAATACTAAGTATTTGATATTGCTCAAGTATTCGCATCGGTAATTGCATGTACGCTGTACATTAGTTATTAATTTCCAGAAAGGACATATGGATAAATAACCAGCTATGAACAGCCTATCAAGCGTTACAAAAAAACAACAGGAACGTCCTTTTTTTTAGCTTTTGACCAATATTAGCCTTCATAATCGACCAATGATCGGTGGTTGCCGTGACGAGCAATTAAGGTTTAGTACATCGGAAGCGGCGGCGTGGTCCGCGCTTTTACGCGTCTTTGCAAATAGTTGAAGATTTCTCACTAAAGGAAACAACAATGAAAAAATCGTTAGTGGCCCTGGCACTCATGGGCGCCTTCGCTGGAGCCCAAGCGCAATCCTCCGTCACTATTTACGGCACGGTGGACGCCGGCATTTCCAAAACCACCGGCACCACCGCCCAGATCGGCAAACGCGACAACAACAAGCTGGGTTTCCGCGGCGTGGAAGACCTGGGCAACGGCCTGAAGGCCCTGTTCCACCTGGAAATCCGCTACGAGCCGGACACCGGCACCATCGAAGGCGTCACCCGCCCCCTGTTCCAGGGCCAGAGCCGGGTCGGCCTGCAGGGCGGCTTCGGCACCGTGCGCCTGGGCCGCGGCCTGACCGCCTTCCAGGAATCGATCACCGCCTTCGAGCCGTGGAACGGCCTGCCGGCGGTGGCGGGCTTCCAGACCAACCTGCAGGTGGCCGGCTACACCAGCGATCCGCTGTCGCCGGCCGGCAACTCGGGTAACCGCTTCTCGAACGGCGTGTGGTACAACTCGCCGGTGTGGGGCGGCTTCCAGTTCAACGGCACCTTCGGCACCAAGGACGCCAACGGCGGCCCTGCCGTGATCGGCCGCGGCACCGCGCTGGCGCCGCAATACGCGGCCAACGCCCAGGCCTCGGCCCATCCGTACTCGGTCAGCGTGACCTACAACAACGGCCCGTTCGCGGCCATGGCGGCGACCGAGCGCAACGCGATCGAGACCAAGCTGTGGTCGGTGGCGGCCTCGTACAAACCCACCACCGCGCTGAAACTGATGGCCTCCTACCAGCAGCAGGACCAGGACCACACGCTGCGCGTCAATCCCGAAACCGACGCCTGGGTGATCGGCGCCAACTACACCATGGGCCCGGGCAAGGTGCTGGTGGGCTATGGCCAGAAGCATCCGGACGGCGTGCTGAAAACCAAGGAAATCTCGCTGGGCTACGAGTACAGCCTGTCGGCCCGCACCTATGTATACGTGGACGTGTCGAACCGCAAGCTGCCGGTGCCGGTGACCGCCGCCTCGGACAGCAGCCTGAACCACTATTCGCTGGGCATCCACCACAACTTCTGACCGGAGCCCGCATCCGGTCGCTCGCGACAGCAAGGCCCGGGCGACCGGGCCTTTTTTCATCCCGGCGGAATTCGCCAGTTTGTGACTTTTTTGCAACCGTGGCGTGGCGCGCCACATGGCTTTCTGTACAAGGCTACGGAACGATGTCATATTAGCCCTACCGAATTAGTACGCACGTACTATTTCTAGAACAAAGAATAATTCACTGGAGACACAATGAAAGCAAAATTCCTCGCAGCTGGTATCGCCGCCTGTTTCGCCGCCCCGGCCATGGCGCAATCGAACGTGACGATCTATGGCATCGCCGATGCCGGCATCATGCACGTGCGCAATGGTGGCGGCGACGCCAAGACCAAACTGGTCAGCGGCATCGCCGACGGCTCCCGCCTGGGCTTCCGTGGCACGGAAGACATGGGCGGCGGCTGGAAAGCCATCTTCAACCTGGAAGCGCGGGTGGAGCTGGACACGGGCCGCCAGCAAACGGGTAACCTGAGCAGCAACCAGACGGTCGCGCTGACCGAGGGCTTGAACCTGACCATCCCCGGCCTGCCGGCCGCCGTCTCGACCGCCGTCGCCGGCATCGTGCAAAACGCCGTCAATCCCGCCATCAACGTCAACCCGAGCAACGCGCTGTTCGACCGCACCTCGATGGTCGGCCTGATCACGCCGGTGGGCGCGGTCCTGCTGGGCCGCATGTACACCCCGGGCTACGAGGTGCTGGCCGCCGGCGACGTGTTCGAATCGGGCACCGCGGCGGGCTGGGGCGGCATCGTGGGCGGCACCGGCGGCCTGCTGACGGCCGGCGTGGCGATCCGCTCCGACAAGTCGATCCAGTACCGCATCGAACTGCCGAACGGCATCAAGGCGGCCGCCATGTACGGCACCGAGAAATCGGGCTACATCGGCCTGGACAAGCGCTCCTGGGGCGCCAACGTGCGCTACGTGGCCAACGGCTTCGACCTGGGCCTGGGCCACAACCACGGCACCGACCAGGTCGGCAACCGCGGCCTGATCACCACCACCCTGGCCGGCGCCTACTCCGTGAACCAGTGGAAACTGTTCGCCGGCGCGCACAAGCAGAAGAACGAGAACTCGGTGATCATCCGCCTGGTCGGCGACACGCTGGCGGCGCAGTTGCCGGCCGGCCTGCCGGCCGCCGTGGCGCCGCTGATCCCCACCATGCTGGGCCGCATCAACACCAACCTGAAGCGCAACTTCTACCTGGACGCGATCAGCTACCAGGTCGGCCTGCACTACAAGGTGGGCGCCGGCCGCGTGATGGCCTCCGTGGTGCGCCAGGACGACAAGCGCGCCGACGCCAGCGACGCCACCCAGTTCGGCCTGGGCTACGACCACAACCTGTCCAAGCGCACCGACGTCTACCTGATCGGCGCCTACATCAAGAACGAGAACGACGGCCAGTACGCGATCGGCGCGGCCAGCGCCTCGGGCGGCTTCACCGCCAAGCCCGGCATGTCCAGCAAGGGCGTGCAGATCGGCATGCGCCACCGCTTCTAAGCGCGTTCCGCCCCGCCACGAAAGACGCCCCCGGGCGTCTTTTTTCATGGCGCGTCGGTTAGAATGCGGATTGCCTTCTACCCTTAGCAACCAAGAACAATGACCACCACCACCCTGGATTCCGCCGCCGTCGCCAGCTTCCTGGCCGACCATCCGCACTTTTTCGAAGAGCACGCCAGCCTGCTGGGCGACGTCAAACTGTCCAGCCCGTTGACCGGCCGCGCCGTGTCGCTGCAGGAGCGGCAAATGGAGGTGATGCGCGACAAGTACAAGGCGCTGGAGCTGCGCATGGCCGAGCTGGCGCGCCACGCCAAGGAAAACGAGACCATCGCCGGCCGCTTCCACACCTGGACCCAGGCGCTGCTGCGGGTGCGCGAGGACGGCGACATGCCGCGCGTGCTGGTCGACAGCCTGAAATCGGCCTTCCACGTGCCGCAAACCACCTTGCGCCTGTGGCAGGCCGCGCCGGCCCACGCGGACCAGTGGTTCACGGCCGGGGTGTCCGACGACGCGCGCATCTTCGCCAACAGCCTGATGGCGCCGTATTGCGGCAGCAACAACGACTTCGAGGCCGTGCGCTGGCTGGAGGACGCCGGCCACATCCAGTCCACCGTCATCATCCCGCTGCGCAAGCCCGGCTCCAAGGGCGCCACCTTCGGCCTGCTGATCCTGGGCTCGCCCGACTCCGAACGCTTCACCTCGCTGATGGCGACCGACTTCCTGGTCCACATCGGCGAGACCGCCAGCACCGCGCTGGCGCCGCTGCTGGCCTGAGGCCATGGAGGCGGCGCGCGGCAAGGCCGAATGGACCGCCGCCTATCTCGACCAGTTGCGGGTGCAGCGCAAGCTGTCCCCGCACACCGTGGCCGCCTACGGGCGCGACCTGGCCGAGCTGCGCGAACTGAGCGGCGACACCGCCTGGAGCGCCCTGACCCACTTCGACGTGCGGCGCTACGCCGCCAGGCTGCACGGCCGGCAGCTCGATCCCCGCTCCATCGCGCGCAAGCTGTCCGGCTGGCGCGGCTTCTTTGAATGGCTGAGCCGCCAGATCCCGCTGGCGGCCAATCCAGTCGAGGGCGTGCGGGCGCCGAAACGCGCGCGCACCTTGCCCAAGGCGTTGTCGGTGGACGACGCCGTGCACCTGGTGGCGACGCCGGCGCGCGCCGCCGCCACGCCCGAGCCCGCCGAATTGTGCAACCACGCCATGTTCGAGCTGTTGTATTCCAGCGGCCTGCGGGTGTCCGAGCTGGCCGGGCTGGACGCGCGCTACCGCAAGGCGGACAGGGACGGCCCGGCCTCGCTGGGCTGGCTGGAGGCGGACAACCGCGAGGTGGTCGTCACCGGCAAGGGCGGCAAGCAGCGCAGGGTGCCGGTCGGCGCCGCCGCGCTGGCCGCGCTGGCGGCCTGGCTGGCGGTGCGCCCGGCGCCGACCGACGGCGGCGACGCCCTGTTCCTGAGCGCGCGCGGCACCCGCGTCTCGCCGCGCGTGGTGCAGCTGCGGCTGAAGGCGCACGGCCTGGCCGCCGGCACCCCCGCCAACGTGCATCCGCACATGCTGCGCCATTCCTTCGCCTCGCACCTGCTGCAGTCGTCCGGCGACCTGCGCGCGGTGCAGGAAATGCTGGGGCACGCCAGCATCGCCTCGACCCAGGTGTATACGGCGCTGGATTTCCAGCACCTGGCGCAGGTCTACGACCAGGCGCATCCGCGCGCGAAAATCAAGTAGCCCGTGCGCCGCGCCCGCGAACATGCGCGGTATCAAGACAGCCGTTTGGCCGCGCGTGCGAAATTCCGGCATAATCGCTCGATTCCCGGACCGCCCGGCGGCCCCAACCCATAATCGGCAAGCAGACATGGCACTGATCCCCACCACCATCCTCACCGGCTTCCTCGGCGCCGGCAAGACCACCCTGCTCAACCGCATCCTGCAGGAAAGCCACGGCATGCGCATCGCCGTGATCGAGAACGAATTCGGCCAGGAGAACATCGACAACGAGATCCTGGTGCAGGACAGCAAGGAACAAATCGTCGAGATGAACAACGGCTGCATCTGCTGCACCGTGCGCGGCGACCTGATCGTGGCGCTCGGCAGCCTGGCAGCCAAGCGCCGCGCCGGCGAGCTCAACTTCGACCGCGTGGTCATCGAGACCACCGGCCTGGCCAATCCCGGCCCGGTGGCGCAGACCTTCTTCATCGACGACGAGGTGGGCGGCAACTACATGCTGGACGCCATCGTCACCGTGGTGGACGCGCGCCACGCCATGCAACAGCTGGACGACAACGAGGAGGCGCAGCGCCAGGTGGGCTTCGCCGACAAGCTGCTGCTGTCCAAGACCGACCTGGTGCAACCGGACGAACTGGCCGCGCTGACCACCCGCCTGAAGCGCATCAACCCGCGCGCGCCGATCGGCAAGTCCGACTTCGGCAACGCCCCGATCGCCGAGGTGCTGGACCTGAAGGGCTTCAACCTGAACGAGAAGCTGGAACTGGACCCGGACTTCCTGGCGGCCGAGGAGCACGCGCACGGTCATGATCATCACGAGCACCACGACCACGCGCATGGCGAACACTGCGACCACCCCAGTCATGCGCACGATCACCACCATTCCCATCATACTGACGAGATCGCCGCGTTCGTGTTCAAGAGCGACCGTCCGTTCGACAGCGCCAAGCTGGACGAGTTCCTGGGCGGCCTGGTCAATGTGTACGGCCCTCGCATGTTGCGCTACAAAGGCGTATTGTTGATGCAAGGCGCGGAAAGAAAGGTTGTTTTCCAGGGAGTACATCAACTGATGGGCAGCGATCTGGGCGCCAAATGGGGGGAAAACGAGACACGTGGCAGCAAAATGGTGTTTATTGGCAAAAATCTACCGAAAGACATCTTTATTCGCGGATTGGAACAATGTTTGGTATAAACTAACCGGGTTTTTTGGGGTACCGGTTAGCAAGGAGCGTGCCGGTGCAGTTGTTGGCAAGGCCGCATCAACTGAAATTTGAAAACTCTGTCGTATCGAAGGTAAGAAGTCATGACTAAAACTAATAAAACCCCTGCCAGCGAAGAACGCGTCCTCACCGAAGAAGAGATTCTGAAGATGGGCGAGGCCGACTACATGAATCCAGCCCAATTGGCTTTCTTCAAGGCGAAGCTGCAAGGCCTGGAGAAAGAGTTGCTGAAGAACGCCGGCGAAACCACCGAACACCTGCGCGAGACCGTGCTGGTGCCCGATCCGGCCGACCGCGCCACCATCGAGGAAGAGCACGCGCTGGAACTGCGCACGCGCGACCGCGAGCGCAAACTGCTGAAAAAAGTGCAGCAATCGATCGTGGCCATCGACAACAACGAGTATGGCTGGTGCGAAGAGACGGGCGAGCCGATCGGTATTCCCCGCCTGATCGCGCGTCCCACCGCCACGCTGTCGCTGGAAGCGCAGCAGCGCCGCGAGCTGAAGCAGAAGCTGTACGGCGACTGAACGCCGTCGCGGACCGGCAGCCCCGCACCGGCGCGACGCCGGAGCCGGCCGTCTCACTTGAAAAAAGCATGCAGGCCCGCGCCGCGTGCTTTTTTTGTGTCCGCGTGATACTCATCGGCTACACTATGTATCCTGCTAGCGAGGAGCGCCGTGGGCCTGTTTTCCCTGTTCAAGAAAGGCAAACCGGACGCCGCCGATGAGGGCGACGAGGCCGCCGCTCGCCTGGCCGCGGACAGCGAGGCGCAGCGGATGAGCGCGCAGACCCAGTTGCAGCGCGACATCGCGCGCGCCACCGCGATGAAGATCGACGCCATCGAGGCGGCGATGGAGGCGGACATCTTCAACGAGCCGGAGCCCGCCTGGGGCAGCCGCCCGCAGCGACCGCCACGTCCGCCCGCGCCCGCCGCCGGCGACGACAATCCCGACACCCTGCCCCTGCTGGACGCCCACACCACCCAGTTGCTGGCCGACGACGAAATGCCGGCCCCGGTGGCGGCCGAGGAAACCGCGCCGGTGGTCGAGGAGAGCGCCATCCTGTACGCCAACGGCCAAGGCGCCGTGGCCGGGCAGATGCTCAGGGCGGCCCTGGCGGAAGCGGCCGGCCAAGGCGCGGCGCAGGACCGCACGCCCTGGTGGCTGCTGTTCGACCTGTACCAGGCGGACGGCCAACGCGACGCGTTCGACAGCCTGTCCATCGACTACGCCAGCACCTTTGAAACCTCGCCCCCGCCCTGGCGCGGCCCCGCGCACGGGCCGCCGGCGGACGCCGCGGACGGGGCCGCCGGCGGCGTGGCGCCGACCCACGTCTTCGGCCACGCGCTGGACGCGGGCGTCGCCGCCCAGCTGGAACGGTTGCGCGCGCAATCGGTGCCGCTGCTGCGGCTGGACTTCAGCCACATCGCCACCGTCGACGCGGCCGGCTGCGCGCTGCTGCTGGAAACGCTGCGCGCGCTGCAGGCCCGCCAGCAGGATTTGATCGTGGTGGCCGCCGCCGAATTGGCGGAGCTGCTGCGCTCCTGTGTGTGCGTCGGCCGGCGCGACGACGGCGAGGCCATCTGGCTGCTGTTGCTGGAAACGCTGCAATTGCTGAACCGCGAGAAGGATTTCGAGGAAACCAGCATGGATTATTGCGTGACCTTCGAAGTGTCGCCGCCCGCGTTCCAGGCGCCGCGCAAGGTCGAAACGGCCGCGCGCCAGCCGGTGGCGGCGCCGTCCGAGCGCTACATGCTGCCGCCGGTGATCGGCGGCGACATCGGCGGCCTGCTGGCGGCGATCGGCGCCTACGCGGAACAATATCCGGCGCTGGTGTTCGACTGCTCGCGCCTGGCGCGGCTGGAGTTCGGCGCCGGCAACCAGTTGCTGGCCCAGCTGCAAACACTGGCGGCGGACGGCAGGCGGGTCGAGTTCCGCGAGGTCAACCACCTGGTCGCCGCGCTGATGCGGCTGCTGGGCTACGCCGGCCTGGGCCGCGTCTTCGCCCACAAGTACTAGCGCCGATTTGCCCCGCGGCATGGAGCGGGGCGTGGCATGTCTTGCAATTGCGCGCCCTGCCCCCATTTCAGCGGCTGGCGTTCACACTGCGTCGAACGTCTTTACTTTGAGGTCAACATGGAACAATTTCACGGCACCACCATCCTGTGCGTGCGGCGCGGCAGCCAGGTCGCGCTGGGCGGCGATGGCCAGGTAACGTTGGGCAATATCGTCATGAAGGGCACGGCCCGCAAGGTGCGCAAGCTGTACCAGGGCAAGGTCCTGTGCGGCTTCGCCGGCGGCACCGCCGACGCCTTCACGCTGCTGGACCGCTTCGAGGCCAAGCTGGAAAAACACCAGGGCAACCTGCTGCGCGCGTCGGTCGAGCTGGCCAAGGACTGGCGCACCGACCGCGTGCTGCGCCGCCTGGAGGCCATGTTGCTGGTGGCCGATGCCACCTCCACCCTGGTGATCACCGGCAACGGCGACGTGCTCGAGCCCGAGAAAGGCATAGGCGCGATCGGCTCCGGCGGCACCTACGCCCAGTCGGCGGCCCTGGCGCTGCAGGAAAACACCGAGCTCAGCCCGGCCGAGATCGTGAAGAAGTCGCTGACCATCGCCGGCGAGCTGTGCATTTACACCAATATGTCCCACATCATTGAAACCCTGGACGGGGAAGCGCCATGAACATGACACCGCTGGAAATCGTCGGAGAACTCGACAAGCACGTGGTCGGCCAGGGCAAGGCCAAGCGCGCGGTCGCCATCGCGCTGCGCAACCGCTGGCGCCGCCAGCAGGTGGCCGAGCCGCTGCGCCACGAGATCACGCCGAAGAACATCCTGATGATCGGTCCCACCGGCGTCGGCAAGACCGAGATCGCGCGCCGCCTGGCCAAGCTGGCCGACGCGCCCTTCATCAAGATCGAGGCCACCAAGTTCACCGAGGTGGGCTATGTGGGCCGCGACGTCGACACCATCATCCGCGACTTGATCGACATCGGCGTCAAGCAGACCCGCCAGGCCGAGATGGCCAAGGTGCGCGCGCGCGCCGAGGACGCCGCCGAGGACCGCGTGCTCGACATCCTGCTGCCGCCGGCGCGCGACTTCGGCTTCAGCGCCGCCGCCACGCCCGCCCCCGAGGACAAGCCGGACACCACGCGCCAGACCTTCCGCAAGCGCTTGCGCCAGGGCGAGCTGGACGACAAGGAGATCGAGATCGAGCTGGCCGACAGCGCGCCGCAGATGGAGATCATGGCGCCGCCCGGCATGGAGGAGATGACGGAGCAGATCAAGTCCATGTTCTCGGGCATCGGCGGCGGGCGCAAGAAGGCGCGCAAGGTCAAGATCAAGGAGGCCATGAAGCTGCTGCTGGACGAGGAGGCCGCCAAGCTGGTCAACGAGGACGAGATGAAGCAGAAGGCGATCCAGAACGTCGAGCAGAACGGCATCGTGTTCCTGGACGAGATCGACAAGATCGCCTCGCGCTCGGAGGTGGGCGGGGCCGACGTGTCGCGCGCCGGCGTGCAGCGCGACCTGCTGCCGCTGGTCGAGGGCACCACCGTCAACACCAAGTACGGCATGATACGCACCGACCACATCCTGTTCATCGCGTCCGGCGCCTTCCACCTGGCCAAGCCGTCCGACCTGATCCCGGAGCTGCAGGGCCGCTTCCCGATCCGGGTCGAGCTCGAATCGCTGTCGATCGCCGACTTCGAGCGCATCCTCACCAGCACCGACGCCTGCCTGACCAAGCAGTACGAGGCGCTGCTGGCCACCGAGGGCGTGACCATCGCCTTCGCGCCGGACGGCATCACGCGCCTGGCCGAGATCGCGCACCAGGTCAACGAGCGCACCGAGAACATCGGCGCGCGCCGCCTGTACACGGTGATGGAAAAGCTGCTGGAGGAGATCTCGTTCACGGCCAGCGACGCCGGCGACCAGACCCTGGCCATCGACGCCGCCTACGTGAACGCGCGGCTGGACGCGCTGGCGGTCAACGAGGACCTGTCGCGCTACGTGCTGTAGGCGGGGAAAGGGAGGCGACCATGGCGAACAAGGCACTGGCGACGCGGCAGAAGATGCAGTTCCGCGTCGAGCCTTCGCAAAAACCCCGCAATCCCTATGCGGCGCTGGCCAAGGCGCGTTCGGCCGGCCCGCATGTCAAACCCGCCTCGGCGCAACGCCAGGCGGCCAAGCAGGCCCTCAAGAAAATCGATCCCGGGAAGTCCGGCGACTAATCCACCGGACTATTCCCTCTGCACGGCCAACCGGGGACAGACCCGCGACCAGAGCCACGTGCCTCTGCGACAGCTTGTGGCGCGAGGGTCTGTCCCCTCGGATACGACGTACCTACTTTACTGGCGCGGCGGCACGTTGGTCGGCGGCGGCATGTCGACGCCGGGCCGCATCGACGGCGTGACCACCGGCGGCGCGGGAGGCTGCTGCGGCTGCTGCACGGGCGGCGGCGCCTGCTGCTGCATCGGCATCGGCGGCGCCATTTCCGCGCCGCCGGAACCCGGCGCGTCCTGCATCAGGTCGACCCGCTTGGGGACGCCGCCCTCGGCCAGCACCACGTGCTTCGCGTGCACCTCCTGCACCCTGACGCCGCTGGCCACCTCCGATCCCACCGGGTAGGCCTTGGCCGGCTGGCCGTCGGCGGCGATGATGGCGACGCTCTCGCGCCCGACGCCGGAGGCGACCACGCCGCGCAGCTGGTAGTTGCTGGGCGCGGCGACGGCGGTGTCGCCGCCGAACAGGCCCTTGGCCGCCGTGATCAACGGTTCCGGCGCGGCCTGCATCGGCACCGCGGCGATCGGCCGTTGCTGCGGCTTGAACAGCTGCAGCCCCCAGTAGGCGCACGAGGCGGACAAGGCCACCACGGCGACGAATACGGCTATGACAGGCAAACGCTTCATGAGGTCTTTCTAACGTGGTTCAGCGCACGAGCTGGTTGATTTCGATAATGGGCATCAGCACGGCCAGCACGATCAGCAGCACCACCACGCCCATGGCCAGGATCAGCGCCGGCTCCAGCAGGCCGGCGATGCGCAGCGTGCGGCGCTCCAGGTCCGCCTCCTGGGCGGCGGCGGCGCGCTCCAGCATGGCCGGCAGTTCGCCGGTGATCTCGCCGGCCCGTATCATGTGGATCAGCATCGGCGGGAAGTGCTTTTGCGCCGACAGCGCGCGCGCCAGGCTGACGCCCTCGCGCACCGAGTCGGTCGCGTCCTCCACCAGGTGCTGCATGGCGACGTTGGTCAGCGTGTCGCGGCTGGTCTGCAGCGCGCGCAGGATGGGCACGCCGGAACCGCTGGTGATGGCCAGCGTGCTGGCGAAGCGCGCCGTGTTCAGGCTGCGCTCGAACTTGCCGTACAGCGGCGCCGTCAGCAGCCAGGTGTGCCAGCGCGTCTTCAGCGCGGGGTTCTGCAGCGCGCGGCGCCACGCGAACCAGGCGCCGATCAGCAGCACCAGCACGATGACGCCGTAGTTGCGCACGAAGTCCGACACGGCCAGCATCACCACCGTCAGCACCGGCAGCTTCTGCTTGGTGTTGGCGAACACGGACACGATCTGCGGCACCACATAGGTCAGCAGGAAAATGACGATCGAGAACGCCACCACGGTGACGATGGCCGGATAGGTGAAAGCCAGCTTGACCTTGTCCACCAGCGCGTTGCGGCGCTCGATGTAGTCGGCCAGGCGCGACAGCACGCGCGACAGGTGGCCGATCTGCTCGCCCGACGCGACCAGCGCGCGGTAGATCTCGGCGAAGTCGCGCGGGTGGCGCGCCAGCACGTCGGACAGCGCGGCGCCGCCGATCACCTCGGAGCGGATCGACGCGATCAGGTCGCGCACATAGGGGCGCTCGGCCTGCTCCAAGAGGGCCGAGAAGGCCTGCTCCAGCGGCAGCCCCGCCTCCAGCAGGCTGGCCATCTGGCGCGTGAACAGCGCCAGCTCGGTGGTGGACAGGCGCTCGCCGAAGCCGTGCCGCGTGGCTTTGCCGGCCGCGTCGACCTGGGCCGAGATGGCGTCCACCTTCAGCGGCGTCAGGCCCTGCGTGCGCAGGTCGGCGCGCGCCGAGCGCGGGCTGTCGGCGTTGACCACCCCCTTCCTGGTGGCGCCGCCGGCGTCGACGGCTTCGTAGCGGTAGGCCGGCATGGCTTAGTCCTTCGCCACGCGCAGCAGCTCGGCGCGGGTGGTCACGCCCTGCGCCAGCCAGCGTTCGCCGTCCTCGCGCATGGTGATCATGCCGTCCTTCTGGGCGGCGCCGCGCACCTCGGCCTCGGACGCGCGGTCGTGGATCTGCGCGCGTATCGGCTCGGTGGTCTGCAGCAGCTCGTAGATGCCGACCCGGCCGTGGTAGCCGGTGTGGCCGCACTGCTCGCAGCCGACCGCGTGCCACTGGCCGTCGCGCTCGTCGTACTTTTTGCAGGACTCGCACAGCTTGCGCACCAGGCGCTGCGCCAGCACCCCCAGCAGCGAGGACGACAGCAGGAAGGGCTCGATGCCCATGTCCAGCAAGCGGGTGACGGCGGCGGCGGCGTCGTTGGTGTGCAGCGTGGCCAGCACCAGGTGGCCGGTGAGCGAGGCCTGCACCGCGATCTGCGCCGTTTCCAGGTCGCGGATCTCGCCGATCATGATCACGTCCGGGTCCTGGCGCAGGATGGCGCGCAGGGCCTTGGCGAAGGTCATGTCGATGCGCGCGTTGACCTGGGTCTGGCCCACGCCCTGCAGGTCGTACTCGATCGGGTCCTCCACCGTGAGGATGTTGGTGGTGGTCGAGTTCAGCATGGACAGCGCGGCGTACAGGGTGGTGGTCTTGCCGGAGCCGGTCGGCCCGGTCACCAGCACGATGCCATGCGGCTGGTTGATCAGTTGGTCGAACCGCGGCAGCATCGCCGCGCTCATGCCCAGATGGTTCAGGTCCAGCCGGCCGGCCTCCTTGTCCAGCAGGCGCAGCACGGCGCGCTCGCCGTGGCCGGTGGGCAGGGTCGAGACGCGCACGTCCACCGGCTTGCCGCCCACGCGCAGGGTGATGCGGCCGTCCTGCGGCAGGCGCTTCTCGGCGATGTCCAGCTGCGCCATGATCTTGATGCGCGAGATCAGCGAGCCGTGGATGGCCTTGCGCGGCTTGACGATGTCGCGCAGCGCGCCGTCGACGCGGAAGCGCACCACCGAGGTCTGCTCGAAGGGCTCGATGTGGATGTCGGACGCGCCCTCGCGCAGCGCCTGCGTCAGCAGCGCGTTGATCATGCGGATCACCGGCGCGTCGTCGGACGATTCCAGCAAGTCCTCGATGGCCGGCACGTCCTGCAGCAGCTTGGTCAGGTCCAGGTCGGCGTCGAACTCGTCGGCCACCTGCGAGGCGTCGCCGCCGGCGCCGGCGTAGGCGGCGGCGATGGCCTCCTCCAGGTCGGCGCGGCCCAGGTGCCGGATGTTGACGCGGCCGAAGCGGCGCGACACCTCGGCGATGGCGGCCGGCGCGGTGGCGGCGGACACGAACACGTCCACCGCGTGCTCGGCCTGCTCGCCCGGCTTGGCGAGCACCGCGTAGTCGCGGGCGAAGGCGTAGGGCAGCAGGTTGCTCATTCTGGTTGCTTGTTGTCGGTGGGCGGGACGGGCACGGGTGCGGGGGCGCCCGGCGCGACCGGCAACGCCAGGTGGCCGTTGCCCGGCAATGGCTGGCCGTTGTTCAGTTGCGGCAGCATGGGCTGGCCCAGGTCCTTGATCAGCACCGAGTCCTCGGGCTTGACGGCCTGCTGGGTGGCGCGCATGAAGTCGTAGCGGTCGGTGGCCAGGTTCATGCCCTGCTCGCGGTTGCGCATCACGACCGGGCGCAGGAACACCATCAGGTTGGTCTTCTTGCGGGTGCGCGACTGGTACTTGAACAGGTTGCCGATGACGGGCAGGTCGCCCAGGCCGGGCACCTTCTCCACGCCGCCGTTGGCGTCGTCCGAGATCAGGCCGCCCAGCACGACGATCTGGCCGTCGTCGGCGATCACGTTGGTCTCGATGGCGCGCGTCTTGAGGATGATGCCGCTGCTCGATGTGACCGAGGTGTCGATGCTGGAGCTCTCGTTGTAGATCGCCAGCTTGATGGTGCCGCCCTCCGAGATCTGCGGCCGCACTTTCAGCGTCAGACCCACGTCCTTGCGGTCGATGGTCTGGAACGGGTTGGTGGTGGTGCCGGAGGTGGTGGTGAACTGGCCGGTCAGGATGGGCACGTTCTGGCCGACGCGGATGGTGGCCAGTTCGTTGTCCAGCGTGACCATGTTCGGCGTCGACAGGATGTTGGTGCCGCTGTCGGCCTGCAGGGTGTGCGCCACCGCGCCCAGGCCCAGCGTGCCGTTGGCCAGCTGCTTGAAGATGCCGACCGAGAGGCCGTTGCCCACCACCGGCGTGTTGTTGGAGATGCCGGCGGCGATGTTGAGCAGGTTGTTGTTGCCGCTGCTGAGCGATTGCAGGCCGCCCACGCGGTAGGTGCTGTTCTCGTTGCCGCTGGCGCCCACCCACTGCACGCCGAATTCGGACGTCTTGTCGGCCGTGACCTCGACGATCAGCGATTCGATGTAGACCTGGGCGCGGCGCACGTCGAGCTGGTCGATCACGTTGCGCAGGTTGCGGTACACCGATTCCGGCGCCGTGATGATCAGCGTGTTGGTGGACGCGTCGGCCTGGATGAAGCCGCCCGCGCCGCCCGCGTTCAGCTGGTTGCCGGTGTTGCCGCCGCCGCTCAGCAGCGGATTGGTGGAGCCGGTGGTGGCGCCCATGCCACCCTGGCCCTGCGCGCCGGTCATGCTGTTGCCGCCGGCCTGGCCAGTGCCGCCGGTGCTCTGGTTGTTCAGGCCGGCCGCGCCCAGCGCGGCGCCGGTCAGCGAGCTGTCGCCCGAGATCACCGAGCGCAGCGTCTGCGCCAGCTTGGTGGCCTCGGCGTTCTTCAGGTACACCACGTGCACATTGCCCAGCTGCGCGGTCGGCTGGTCCAGCTTGGCGATCAGCGACTTGGCCAGGTTGGCGCGCGCCAGCGACGGCGCGCGCAGCACCAGCGAATTGGTGCGCGGGTCGGCCAGCGCGCTGACGCGGCCGGCGTCCGCGCCGCCGGCGCCGCCCGGCTCCATCAGCTTGTTGACCATGGTGGCCAGGTCGCTGGCGATGGCGTAGCGCACCGGGATCACGTCCAGGTCGGAGCTGGCCGGCGCGTCCAGCGCGGCGACGATCTTGCCCAGGCGTTTCAGGTTGTCCGCGTAGTCGGTGATGACCAGCGAATTGTTGCCGATGTTGGCGTTGATGGTGTTGTTGGGCGTGATCAGCGGGCGCAGCACGGTCACCAGGTTGGCGGCCGACTCGTAGTTCAGCGGGAACACCTGGGTCGCGATCTGGTCGCCCTTCAAGGTGGTCGCGCCGATCTGGGTCGGCGTGGCCTGCAGCTTGGCCTCGGCCTCCGGCACCACCTTGGCGTAGCCGTCGCCGCTGACGATGGCGAAGCCCTGCAGCCGCAGCGCCGAGGCCAGCAGCGCGAAGGCCTGCGACTTGCTCAGCGAGCCCTCGGACACCAGGGTCAGCGTGCCTTTCACCCGCGGATCGATCAGGAAGGTGATGTTGGTGTAGTGGCCCACCGCCTTGATCACCGACTCGATGTCGGCGCCGACGAAGTTGAGCGCGGCCTGGTCGGCCGGCGCCGGCGCCGCCCACGCGGCCAGCGGCGCCAGCAATGGCGCGGCGGCCGCCGCGCAGCACATCAATGCGGCCGCGCTCACGCGGCGGGAAACACGCATTGGAAGGGTCGATTTGCCTACAGACTGTTTTTTCATTATCTGAACTCTAAAGCGATGATGTTCTTGCCGTCACTGGTGGGACGGCGCTGGCCCAGCAAATTCAACAGATTGCCCAACGTCTGCTCATAACCGTCGGCCGCCTGGGCCTGCCCGGAGAACTGCAGGCGCCCGTTTTGCAGGCTGCCTTTCCCGCTCAGCAGCAGCGGGCCTTTCAGGGAATGCAACTCCAGCTGCGCCTGCTGGCCGCGCCAGTCCAGCGCCAACTGGTACGTGCCCAGCGGCTTGATCGGCGACAGCTTGGACGACATGTCCGCCATCTCCAAGGTGGTGCGGCCGTTCACGTCCACCCGGTCGCCCTGCAACGCCAGCTCCAGCGTGGTCCACGACAGCTTGACCCTGCCGCTGGGCGCCAGCGTGTTCAGCGGCGCGCCCAGCCCGGCCAGGCCGTCGGCCGGCAGCAGCAGCGCCGACGGGCTCAGGCGCCACTGCGTCCAGCCGCCGTTGAAGTTGACCGGCTGCGCCAGCGCCTGCTCGTTGGCCAGTTCCAGGTCCACCACGCCCGCCAGCGCCAGCGGCGACAGCTTCCACGCGAAGCGGCCCGGCAGCAGCGGCGTGACCGCCCCGCCGGCGCTGGCCGCGCCGCCGATGAAGGCCGAACCGCGCCACAGGGTACCCTGTGCGTCGCCCAAGGTCAAACGCCCGCCGGTCTGCTTCTCGACCATGCTGGACATCCACGCCGCCGGGAAGAACAGCAGCAGCGTGGCCGCCGCCCCCAGCAGCGCCGCCAGCAGCCAGAGCAGGCTGCGCCTCACCGCGCCCCGCCCGCCGGCTGGTGCAGCGTGAGCGCCGCGTCCACCGTGCCGGGCGCCGCCAGGCCGGTGATCGCGCTTTCCTGCACCACGATGCCGGCGCCGCGGCGCTGCGCGTCCAGCCAGGCCACCAGGGCGGCGAATTGCGCGCCCTTGAGCTCCAGCTTGGCGTATTCGCCGGTCAGCGCCAGCGACTGCGCCTTCAGGCCGTTGGCGGCCAGGCTGGCCGTCATGCTCTCATTGGTCATGCGCGGCGCCTGGATGGGCGGGCGGGCCGCCAGTTCGGCCGCCGTGCGCGCCAGCGCCTGCAGCTCGGCGGCCTCCTGGCGCAGCAGCGGCAGCGAGGCGCGCAGCTTGGCGCGGCCCTCCAGCGCGGGGTCGATCAGCAGGCCGTACACCAGCGCCAGGCCGACCACGGCGCCGCCGACGCCGAGCATGCGGCGTTCCTGTTCCGTGCGCTCCTGCCAGAAGGCGGTGGCGGCGGCTTGCAGCTTGTGCGCTTTCACGCTGAGTTCGCTCACGATTTGCCTCCAGTGCGGGTTTGCGAGATCTGCCAGACGCCGGCCCCGGTCTCGGTCAGCGCCAGGCCGCGCGCGGCCAGCGCCGCCTGCGCCTGCGCCAGCGTGTTGGCGTCCACCGCGTTCGGTTTCAGTTTCACGGTCAGCACGCGCTGCTTGTATTCCAGCCCGGCCACCACGTCGCGCTTGCCCAGGCCCGCCAGCGCCTCGCCGAAGGCGGCCGCGACGGCGGTGAACTCGTCGGCGGCGATTTCGCCGCTGCCGGCCTTGGCCAGCGCGATGTTCTTGCGCATCTGCGCGGCCGCGTCCAGGATCACGGTTTCCTTCGGATAGGCGGCGCGGAAGGTCTGGTCCATCGTCTTGCGCACCTCGGCCGCCTCGCGCTTCATGCGCAGCCAGTCGGCGTTCAGGCCGGCGATGTTGACCGCCACCGCCAGCAGCGCCAAGCGCAGCGGCCAGCGCCAGCGCTGCCAGGCGCGCGACTGCGCGCCGGTGGCGCCCAGGCCGGCGGCCAGGTCCGGTCCCGCCGTCTTGGCGCCCGCCATCCAGTGCTCCCACTGGTCCGCCTCCAGCGCCACGCCCGGCATGGCGCCGGCCAGCGGCTCGAACTGCGGCGCCAGCGAGCCCGGCACGTACACCGTCAATGGCGCGTCGCCGGCCAGCGCGCGCAGCGTTTGCAGCGCGGCCTCGGGCTGCGGCGAGACGGTCAGGCCCAGGCCCTGCTGCTGGTCGGTGCGCAGGGTCAGTTCCAGGCCGGCGCCGTCCTGCGCCAGCGCGGCGGAGACGCCGCCCGGCTGCAACGGCAGGCACAGCTGCGCGGGCAGCGCGGACACGCCGTGCGCGCCCTGCGCCACCAGCGTCTTCACCAGCACCTCCAGCCAGGCGCGCTGCACCACGGCCACCACGCGTGTTTCGACGTCGCCCAGCACCGGCGCCAGGGCCAGGACGCAATCGGCCGGATCGCCCAGCAGCTGGTCCTCCACCAGCGCCGGCAGGGCCGCCTTCAGGCGCGACGCAGACAGCGGCGGCACCTTCACGGTCAACAGCGTGACGTCGGCGGCGGCCAGCAGCAGCACCACGCGGCGCGCGGACGCCACCAGCTCGGCCAGGTTGCCGAGGGCGGACACGCCCTGCTGCGTCACGCCGCCGCTGTCGCCCAGCAGCGCGTAGTGGCAGGGCTGGACGGCGCCGCTGTCGGAGGCGGCGCGGGCCGGATACCGGATGTATAGTGTCGTCAAAGGTTCTCGCTTTCGTTCAATTTTCCCGTATCCACACCAGGGTGGCCTGCTTGTTCGCGCGCCGTATCAGCGACTCCGCGTCCAGCGCCGCCCGGCCCAGCCGTATATGGCTGAGCACCAGGAAGAAGTCGCTCTTCACGGTGATCTTGTCGCTGCGCAGCGTCTTGCCGGTGAGGGCCGCCTTGAAATCGTCCGTCCTCAAGAACGGCGTGCGCTTGCGGAACTGCACCAGCGACGCCGCCTCCGACACCGAGTAATTCTCCACCAAGGCCGCCAGCAATTCGGGCTTAGCCATGTTTACGTTGATGGCCGTCACTCCGGTGCCCGTGTCGGGCAGCACCACCACGAATTCGCGCAACCGCTCTATGCCCTGCTGCGTGAAGCCGCTGACCGCCAGCAAGTCCTCCACCCGCATCAGTTCCACCGGCTCGGTGCCGTCGGTGCCCACGGGCTGCGGCGTGCCGGCGGGCGGCGCCGTGCCGCCGGTGTCCGGCGCCTTCCCCTTCTGGCTGCGCGCCACCCGTTCCGCCACCGCCTTGGCCAGCGCGGGATTGAGCTGCAGGTTTTCCAGCAGCTTGCCGAACACGGCCACCTGCCCCGCGTCCAGCAACCTGTCCGCCGCCAGGTTGGCGAGATTGTAACGCGCCTGCGCGTCCGTGATCTGGCCCGACAGGGTGGCGTCGTACCGTTCGTTGTCGGTGCGCTCGCGCTCGACGTAGTCGTCCAGCCGCGTCTCGGCCAGCGCGGTCGCCCACACGCTGGTCTCGGCCGTGATCGAACTGTCGCGGTCGTCCTGCTGCAGGATCAGCCGCGCCCAGTCCAGCGCGCCGCGCAAGATCCACTTGGTCTGCAAGTGCAGGCGCTGGTTCTCGATCGAGCGCACCTGCACCTGCTGCTGCCAGAACAGGCTGGCCACGATGGTGACCGCCAGCGTGGTCAGCAGCAGCGCGGTGATGATGGCCACGCCGCGCTGGCGGCCCGGCGCGCGGAAGCGGGAGCGGAACCCCAGCTGCGCCGTCATTTTGCCCCCAGCAGGAAGATCTTGACCAGCGGATTTGCCTGGTTTTGCAATTGCAGGGACCACTCCAGCCCGGCCGGACCGGCCGCCACGCCCAGCGCCGCCGTCACCATCGCCGGCTGCGGCTGCGCGGTGGCCGCGCCGCCGGCCGCCTGCGGCGTCGGCGCCGGCTGCCAGTCGCCGTTCTCCCACAGCCGCGTCGTCATCGCCTGCACGCCGGCCTGCAAGGTCACGTCCGGCGCCGGGTCGGTGTCGCCCAGCGCGGCCTGCCACAGCTTGTCCAGCTGCAGCAGGTCCAGCGTGCCGGCCGACTCGCGTCGCAGCAGCACGCCGTCGCGGATACGGTAGGAGACCACCTGCAAGCGAGAAGGTTCCCCTTCCATGAACACGGAGCGCACGAAATCGATGCGGGTGGCGTCGGCCACCAGCTGCCGCCGCTGGCGCAGCGACGGCACGGTGGCCAGTTGCTCCAGGTCGCTTTGCAGCTGGGCGAAGGCCAGCTGGGCGCCGCGGGTCTGGTCCATCTGCTCGGTCAAGGCCTGGCGCGAGCGGACGATGCCGTCCAGGCCGCGCCAGCCCAGCACGGCGACGATGGCCAGCACCGCCACCGCCACCAGCAGCTCGACCAGGGTGAAGCCGCGCGGCGCGCGGCGGCTGCGCGCCGCGTTCATTCCTGCAGCACCAGCTGCACCAGCTTGATGATCAGGCGGTCCGGCTGGCGCTCGTCGAACACGCTGACCTCCAGGCGGCGCAGGCGCGGATTGGGGGTGGCGATCACCTCCTCCTGGCAGATCAGCCGCATCTCGCCCTGCGGGCATTCGAAGGAGGTCTTGCCGATGGCCGGATAGCGCTTGGCCAGGCGCACCAGCACCAGCCGGTTCTCGGCCGACCAGGTGGCCATCATGGTGGCGCGCAGGCCGTCGCTGTTCTGGGTCAGGCTGCCGACCGCGCGCAGCGAGGCGCCCAGCGCGGTGCCGACGATGACCAGCGCCACCAGCACCTCCAGCAGGGTGAAGCCGCGCGCGCGGCGGAGCGGGGGGAAAAGGCGCGCCATGTCAGTCCACCGTGAAATGGCCGATGCCGTCGGCGCGGATGGCGACGCTGATGTCGCCGCTGGCCATGGTCAGCACAAAGGGTTTGTCGACCGGTTCGCGGCCGAAGATGATGCGCAGCGTGTCGCCTGGAACCGTCGAGGCCGGCTGCAGCAGCAGGGTCACCGGGCTGTTCTTGAACGGGCGCTCGCGCAGCAGGTCGTCCTGCGTGACCGGCTCCCACACGCGCTGCTCGCCGCGCACCAGGAAACGGTAGGATTCCGGCCCTGCCTCGAAGGCCACCAGGCGGTTGCGCACGATGGCCTCGTCGCGCGCCAGTTGCAGCAGCAGCGCGATGCGCTGCGCCTCCTGCTGCATGGACTGGCGCTGGCTGGGCGCCGAGTTCAGCGACACCAGCCCCAGCGTGATGCCGAAGATGACCAGCACCACCAGCAATTCGATGAGCGTGAAGCCGCGGGCCCGGCCGCGCGGACGGGAGGGGTGCGCAAGCGCGCGCGCGGTCGCGCGCGGCGGATGGCCCGGGGCCTGCATGGCGTTCGCCGACGCTGCCAGGTTGGCCTGGGACGCTTAGTTGTCCCAGGAGCCGATGTCGGCGTCGTCGCCGCTGCCGCCCGGCTGGCCGTCGGCGCCCAGCGAGAACACGTCGATCTCGCCCTTCACGCCCGGCGACAGGAACTGGTAGGGGGCGCCCCATGGATCCTTGGGCATCTTCTCCAGGTAGCCGCCGGCCTTCCAGCCGTTGGCGGCGGGGCCGGCGGTGGGCTTGCTCAGCAGCGCCTGCAGGCCCTGCTCGGTGGTCGGATAGCGCTGGTTGTCCAGCTTGTACAGCTTCATCGCCTGCATGATGGTGGCGATGTCCACCTTGGCGGCCGCGATTTTCGACTCGCCGGTACGGCTCAACAGCTTGGGCACGACCAGCGCGGCCAGCACGCCCATGATCACCACGACCACCATGATCTCGATCAGGGTAAAGCCGCGCGCGCGGCGGCGGAGTGTTACGTTTTGCATAGAAAGAGGACCAGTAAAGGATAAAAATGCGCGTAAGAGTGGCGAAGTATAAGCCTTAATCGTGGCGCCGTGCGGACATGCCGACACGCTTCGGCGCCGCCCCGTTGCCGCCCGCCGCGATGTTGGACGACACCGGCGCCAGCGCCTTCAGCCGCGGCGCGCCGGCGACGAAGGGCGCGATGCCCAGCGCCTGGTCGATCTCGTGCGGATACACCAGGTAGCCGCGCGTGATGACGGCCGCGACCTTGCGCACGTCGGCGATGTTGGTGGTCGGGTCGCCGTCCACCAGCACCAGGTCGGCCAGCTTGCCGGGCGCGACGCTGCCGCGCTCGTGGCTGGTGCGGGTGTACAGCGCGCCGTTGCGGGTGGCCACCTGCAGCGCCTGCGACGGCGTCAAGCCCGCCTGCACCAGCAACTCCAGCTCGGCCTGCAGCGTGAAGCCGGCCAGCTCGTCGGTGCCGGCCACGATGGGCACGCCCGCGCGGTGCAGGCGGCCGACGAAGTCCACCATCTTGGCGTAGGACTTCTCGTAGCGCCCCAGGGTCGCGTCGTCCGCGATCTTCATGGTGCCGACGTGGAAGTTGCGCTGCACGTCGGGCGGCATGTGTTTGGCGATGGGCGCGAACGGCGCGTTCATGTCGCCGTCCCTCTGCTTCAGGAAGGCGAAGGTGGCCAGCGTGGGGTCGATCACCGTCTTTTGTTTCGCCAGGCGGGCGATGAAGTCCTTGACCGGCTTCGAATCGAAGTCCAGCGCGGCGGTCTTGTCGGCCGGCAGGATGAAACGCTCCAGCGTGCGCGTCTCGGTGGCCGGCGTGGCCAGGAAGTTCAGCATCACCTGGTTGATGTGCTGGATCTCGTCGTAGCCCAGGTCCAGCGCCTCGAACGCGCGCAGGCCGGCCGGAACGTGGCCGGACACGCGCATGCCGCGGCTGTGCGCGTAGGCCACCGTGTCCTTCAGGATGGCCTTGGGGAAGGAATTGTAGATCTTCAACTGCGGATAGCCGTGCTCGGCGTACCAGTCGATGGCGTTCCTCGCCTCCGGCAGCGACTTGACGACGAAGCCGCCGTTGGCCGAATAGGCGCTTTCGCCCTCCAGGAAGCCGGTCGGCACGATCTGCGGCGACAGCAGCTTGCCGGCGGCGGTCTCGTCCAGCATCTGCTGCAGCTGGGCGTTGTCGTTGCCCATGTCGCGCACGGTGGTGACGCCGGCCGCGAGGTTCAGGCCGCCTTCCCAGCGGCTCACGTGGCCGTGCATGTCGAACAGGCCGGGCAGCATCACGCGGCCGGCGGCGTCGATCTCGTTGACGGCGCCGCGCACCGGCGAGCCGGCCGGCAGCACGGCGGTGACGCGGCCGCGCAGCACGTACACGTCGGACGGCTTGCCCAGCACCGCCTTCTCGCTGTCGAACACGCGCGCGTTGCGCACCACCGTCAGGCCGTTCAGCGGATGCTGCAGCGTGGCGGCCAGCTCGGCCAGCATCTTTTGCTCGGCCTCGTGCTGCAGCCCGGCCAGCGCCTTGCCGTTGGCTTCCCAGCCCGCCTCGATGGCGGTGAAGGAACCCGGCTCCACCACGGCGAACAGGCGCGGCTTGGCGCCGGTGGTGGCCCAGTAGAATTGCGGCGACAGGCCCAGGCCGGTCTGCGCCAGCAGCTGCACGGTCCGCTCCTCGCCGGCGTTGACGACCCTGGCCTCGACCAGCTTGCGCTGGGTCAGCGTGCCGGACGGCAGCAGCGGCAGCTTGCCGTCCGGCGCGGCGGCCAGCGCGGCGATGGAGGCCGACACGGGTTCGAAGGAGCTGTTCAGCGGCACGTACATGGCGCCGCCGGCCACGGCCAGCTCGCCCTTCTCGGTGGTCGAACGCCACGCGGCCCTGCCGTCCTTGTGCTCGAAGCGCTCGTCCACCACGGCGCCGTAGGTGGAATTGCCCTTGACGCTGTAGCTGGCCATGGTGCCGTCGGCGGCGTAGCGCAGCTCCTCGCTCAGTTCGGGGCCGCGGCCGTTGTCCTTGTAGATGAAGCGCACCCTGGTCAGCCCGTCGTCGCCGCGCTCGACCACCTGTTCGCCGGTCTGCTTGCCGTTCTCGGAGATGATCACGTAGCGCGTGTTCTGGTTCGCGGCGTGCGCGCCGGCCGGCGCGTAGGCGGCGAGCGCGGCGGAAAGGAGCATGGACAGGACTGCTGGGGTGCGTTGCTTGACAGACTGAATCATTCGCTTCATCGGACGGGTTCTCCTGGGGATGGTGGTGCGCCCGGCGCCGCGCTTGTGGCGCAAACCGGGCAGGATGCATTGCGGGCGATACCGATACTGGTCCATTCCATGCGCAGCCCGTCCAGCAGCAGCAGGCGGCCGGACAGCGGCTCGCCTATGCCCATCAGCAGCTTGAGCGCCTCGGCCGCCTGCATGGCGCCGACCACGCCCACCAGCGGCGCGAACACGCCCATGGTGGAGCAGGCCACGTCCTCGAAGGGCTGGTCTTGCGGGAACAGACAGGAATAACAGGGCTGGTTCGCGCCGCGGGCGGCGCCGCCGCGCGGGTCGAACACGCTGATCTGGCCGTCGAAACGGATCACGGCGCCGGACACCAGCGGCACCTGGCGCGCCACGCAGGCGCGGTTGACGGCGTGGCGGGTGGCGAAGTTGTCGGTGCAGTCCAGCACCACGTCGGCGCCGGCGATCAGCTCGGACAGGCGCGCCTCGTCGGCGCGCTCGACCAGCGCCTCGATGACGATGGTGGGATTGATGGCCGCCAGCGTGGCGCGCGCCGACAGCGCCTTGGGCTGGCCCACGCGCTCCATGTTGTGGGCGATCTGGCGCTGCAGGTTGGTGAGGTCGACCGTGTCGTTGTCGACCAGGGTCAGCCGGCCGACGCCGGCCGAGGCCAGGTACATGGCGGCGGGCGAACCCAGGCCGCCGGCGCCGATGACCAGGACGCGCGCGTCCAGCAATTTCTGCTGGCCTTCGATACCGATTTCGTCAAGCAGGATATGGCGCGAATAGCGCAGCAGCTGGTTGTCGTCCATGCGTCTTTCTTATTTTTTCTTCGGCTCTTTGACGGCGGTTTCCAGTTCGCGCACCACTTCGGTTTTCGACAGTTTGACCGGCAGTCCCTTGAAATGGTTCAGCGCCTGGGCCAGCTGGAAGTCGTCCTTGCCGCCGAACTCGACCGGCTTCTGGGTCCTGGCCAGCGCGGCGATGCGCTGCTCCTCCTCCAGCTCGTCGTGGCGGACCGGCGACGGCAGTTCCTGCTCGTCCTTGTTGCCGAGGTGCTTGACCAAGTCCGCCTCGCGCAGGCGCAGGCTGTTCAGGCCGTCGCCGTCGGCGGTCTCGTCGACCAGCATGTCGGGCACGATGCCGCGCGCCTGGATCGAGCGGCCGTGCGGCGTGTAGTAGCGCGCCGTGGTCAGCTTGACGGCGGTGTCGGCGGTGAGCTGGCGCAGCGTCTGCACCGAGCCCTTGCCGAAGGTCTGCGTGCCCATCACGACGGCGCGCTTGTAGTCCTGCAGCGCGCCGGCCACGATCTCGGACGCCGAGGCGGAACCGGAATTGACCAGCACCACCATCGGCACCGTCTTCAGCGCGGCCGGCAGCTTGGCCAGCGGGTCGCTGTTCTGGCGGCCGGAATAGTATTCGGGGCGAGCGTGGAACGATTGCTTGGAGTCGGGCAACTGGCCGTTGGTGGACACCACCACCACGTCCTTGGGCAGGAAGGCGGCCGAGACGCCGATCGCGCCCGGCACCACGCCGCCGGGATCGTTGCGCAGGTCCAGCACCAGGCCCTTGATGCCGGGGTTCTGCGCGTACAGCGCGGCCAGCTTGCGGGCCATGTCCTCCACGGTGGGCTCCTGGAACTGCGACACGCGCACCCAGGCGTAGCCGGGCTCGACCATCTTGGCCTTGACGCTCTGCACCCGGATCTCCTCGCGCATGATGGGCACCACCAGCGGCTTGTCCTCGCCCTTGCGCGACAGCGTCAGCACGATTTTCGATTGCGGCTCGCCGCGCATCTTCTTGATCGCGTCGTCCAGCGACAGGCCGCGGATGGGCGTGTTGTCGAGCCGGGTGATCAGGTCTCCCGCCTTGATGCCGGCGCGAAACGCGGGCGTGTCCTCGATCGGCGAGACCACCTTCACGTAGCCGTCCTCCATGCCCACCTCGATGCCGATGCCGACGAACTTGCCGAGCATGGTCTCGCGCATTTCCCGGAAGGCCTTCTTGTCCAGGTAGACCGAGTGCGGATCGAGCGAGGCCACCATGCCGGAGATGGCCTCGGTGACCAGCTTCTTGTCGTCCACGTCCTCCACGTAGTCGGACTTGATCAGGCCGAACACGTCGGACAGCTGGCGCAACTCCTCCAGCGGCAGCGGATTGCCAACCGATTTCTGCGCGACGGCGGAAAACTGCAGGGTGGCGGCCATGCCGGCCACCATGCCCAGGCCGATCAGGCCGAAACTATTGAACTTGTTGCCCATGATTCTTCCGCGATTGCGGCGCGCGCGCCGCTGGTCTGTTGCGTGGATATTGCGTGGATTAAAACTTGACCCAGCCCGCCGGATCGAACTCTTTACCCTTGTGCCTGAGCTCAAAGTATAAACCCGATTCCTCGTTGCCACCGGTATTTCCGGCCGCCGCGATGACGTCGCCGCCCTTGACGGCCTCGCCCGCGCGCCGCAGCAGCGACTGGTTATTGCCGTAGATGCTCATGTACTGGCCGCCGTGGTCGACGATGATCAGGTTGCCGAAGCCGCGCAGCCACTGGGCGAACACCACCCGTCCGGCGGCGACGGCGTGGATCTCGGCGCCCTCGGCGGTGCGGATGAACACGCCCTTCCAGCTGGGACCGTCGCCGCGCTTGCTGCCGAAGCGCGCCGCCAGCTTGCCCGACACGGGCGGGCGCAGCTGTCCCTTCAGCGCGGAGAAGGCGCCCTCCGGCGCGGCCGGGGCCAGCGCCACGTCGGCCGCGCGGGCCGGCGGCTCCTCGCGCGCCGGCGCGGCGGCGGGCTGGCCGGCGGCCGGCGCCGGGGGCGCGGACGGCGTGGCCGGCGGCGCCGGACGCGACGCCAGCGTGTCGCCCGCGCCGGCCGGGTCCGGCCTGTCGGGGCGGGGCTCCGGCCTCGGGTCCGGCTTGACCGGTTCCGGCGCCGGCAAGGGCTTGGGCGCGGGCTTGCCCTGCTGCCTGGCGATCCGTTCGCGCTCGGCCTGGGCCGCCTGCGCCGCCTTGGCGCGGGCCAGCGCGAGGGCGCGCGCCTGGGCCTGCGCCTTGGCCTCGGCGGCGGCCTGGGCCTCCGCCCTGGCCTTGGCGGCCTTGGCGGCCGCCACTTGTTCCTGGCGGCGCTTCTCGGCGGCGGCCGCCTTCGCCTGTTCCTCGATCAGCTTGTTCA
The DNA here is from genome assembly GCF_900116645.1 of Pseudoduganella namucuonensis. GTDB lineage: Bacteria > Pseudomonadota > Gammaproteobacteria > Burkholderiales > Burkholderiaceae_D > Rugamonas > Rugamonas namucuonensis. The sequence goes on from NZ_FPBO01000031.1 coordinate 73,912, forward strand.
GGCGGTCCACCAGCCCCGCCATGCGCTGCTCGTCCTGCGCCAGCTTGCCGGCCTCCTTGCGCTGCGCCACCAGGCGCTGCGACAGGCCGGCCAGCACGGCGGCGCGTTTCGCTTTTTCCTGTTCCAGCACGGCCTTCTGCTGGCGTTCCTCCTGCGCGATCTCCTCCAGCTCGTCGCGCGCGTTCTGCGCCTCGGCCTGGTTGCCCTCGACGGCCGCCAGGTTGGCGCGCAGCGATTCCAGCAACCGCGCCTGCGCCTGCGACACGTAGGCCATCATTTGCAGGTCGCGGTTGATGCGGTTCGGGTTGTCCCCGGACAGCAGCAGTTTGATGCGGTCCTCATTGCCCGCCACGTATTGCTCGCGCAGCAGCTTGGCCAGCTGGCGCTTTTGCAGCTCCACCGTGGCCTGCAGGCGCAGCTTCTCCTCCGCCAGCGTTTTCAGCTTGAGGTTGGTTTGCGACTGCTCCTCGGCCAGCTCGCGCAGGCTGCGGTTGGCGTTGGAGATCGCCTCCTCCGACTCGGCCAGGGTGTCGGCCGCGTCGTCCTTGGCGCTCTCGGTCTTGCCGATGTCGCGCTTGAGGTTGCTGAGCTTTTGCTGCAGCTCGGCGCGCTCTGCCTCGGCGGCCAGCTTCTGCTTGCTGCGCTCGGTGGCTTTGGGCGCGCCATGGGCGGCGCCCATCGCCAGCAGCGCGGGCAGCAGCAAGGCCCCCGCGCGGCGGGAAATGAAAGACCAGGACATCTCGTGGTTTACCGGAGCCTTACTTGGCCTTGCCCTGGTTGGCGACGGCGGCCTGCGCGGCGGCGATCGCGGCCGGGTCGCCCAGGTAGTAGTGGCGGATCGGTTTCAGGTCGGCGTCCAGCTCGTACACCAGCGGCTGGCCGTTGGGGATGTTCAGGCCGACGATGTCGCTGTCGCTGATGCCGTCCAGCATCTTGATCAGCGCGCGCAGGCTGTTGCCGTGGGCCGAGATGATGATTTTCTTGCCGGCGCGGATGGCCGGGGCGATCTCCTCGTCCCAGGCCGGCATCACGCGGGCCACGGTGTCCTTCAGGCATTCGGTCAGCGGGATGCTGGACTTCGGCAGGCCGGCGTAGCGCGGGTCGTTGTAGGAGGTGCGCTCGTCGTCCTCGGCCAGCGGCTCCGGCGGGGTGTCATAGCTGCGGCGCCACACCAGCACCTGCGCGTCGCCGTACTTGGCGGCGGTTTCCGCCTTGTCCAGGCCCTGCAGCGCGCCGTAGTGGCGCTCGTTCAGGCGCCAGTCGTGCTTGATCGGCAGGTACATCATGTCCATCTCGTCCAGCGTCAGCCACAGCGTGCGGATGGCGCGTTTCAGCACCGAGGTGTAGGCCAGGTCGAAGGTGTAGCCCTCGTCCTTGAGGACCTTGCCGGCGGCTTTGGCTTCCGCCACGCCCTTCTCGGTGAGGTCGACATCGGTCCAGCCGGTGAAGCGGTTTTCCAGATTCCAGGTGGATTCGCCGTGACGCATGAAAACGATTTTGTACATAGCTCTGTCTATAAAAGTGTGAAAAAAGCTGCTGAGGTGGGTTTCAAGCTTCTATTTTATAATGCGCGGATAACCTGTAACCATTGGAAACCCGTGAAATTCCTCATCGACCAAATCTTTCTGATCGGCATCGCCGTTCTTTCCGGCGGCGCGCTGCTGTGGCCAGTGCTGACCCAGCGCGGTAAAAAAGCCTCCCCGCAGGAGGTGACGCTGTTGATAAACCGCGCCAAGGCCACCATCTTGGACATCAGGGATGCGGCCGCTTACGCGGCTGGCCACTTGCCGGAGGCCAAGAACATCCCGTCCGCCGAGCTGGCCAACCGCGCCGGCGAGCTGGAAAAGTTCAAAACCCGCACCATTGTCGTGGTTTGCCAGACCGGCGGCCGCGCGTTTGGCGCCGCCAAGACCCTGGAAAAGGCTGGATATGAGAACGTGGTGGTCCTCGACGGCGGTCAAGCCGCCTGGCAGACCGCTGGCTTGCCTTTGGCCAAGTAAAGACATTGGAGGAAACCGACATGACAGCCCATGTATTGCTCTATAGCACCGCCGTGTGCCCCTATTGCGTGCGCGCCGAGCGCCTGCTGGAAAGCAAAGGCGTGACCGGCATCGAAAAGATCCGCGTCGACCTCGATCCGGAACAGCGCGTGATCATGATGCAAAAGACCGGCCGCCGCACGGTGCCCCAGATCTACATCGGCGACACCCATGTCGGCGGTTTCGACGATTTGTATGCGCTCGATCAAGCCGGGCGGCTGGACCCCTTGTTAAAAGGCTAAGCGCCCTCAAATTGGTTTTCGCGACATCGGTTTTTGATACAATTACCGGCGCGCCTGCGCGGGCCACGTTAGCGCTCGCAGCGAGCGCGACCGCCTGAGCGGCCCCGCCGCTCTTTTCCAATCTTAGAAAGCGTTCCATGTCTGACGAAAATCTGCAACCAGTATTCCAAATCCAACGCGTCTACCTGAAAGACATGTCGCTGGAACAACCGAACTCCCCGGCCGTTTTCCTGGAACAGGAAGCGCCTAGCATCGAAGTCGCGCTGGACGTGGCCGCCGAGCCGCTGGCCGAAGGCATCTTCGAGTCGACCGTGACCATCACCGTGACCGCCAAGGTCAAGGACAAAGTGGCCTTCCTGGTAGAAGGCAAGCAAGCCGGTATCTTCGAGGCGCGCAACATTCCGGCCGAACAGCTGGATCCGCTGCTGGGCATCGGCTGCCCGAACATCGTTTACCCTTACCTGCGCGCCAACATCGCCGACCTGATCACCCGCGCCGGCTTCCCGCCAGTGCACCTGGCCGAAATCAACTTCGAAGTGTTCTACCAGCAGCGTCTGCAAGCCCTGGCCGAACAGCAAGCGGCCACCGCCGCCGCCGCCGCGCCAGCGGATGGTGCGACGCACTAATTGTAATTCCAGTAATATGTAGTACCCCTCAAAGGCCGGCAGCGGCCTTTGAGTTTTTCCACACCCGATTTTCGCTACAGAGGCCAGGCATGACCGTATTCCGATTGATCGCAGGCGCAACGCTGATGCTGGCAGCCGCGGCCAGCCACGCGCTCGACTTCAAATCGGTGGGCGCCGCGCCGGTCATCCTGTACGACGCCCCGTCCACCAAGGGCGTCAAGCAGTTCGTGGCGCCGCGCGGCATGCCGGTGGAGATCGTGCTCAGCTACGGCGAATGGGTCAAGGTGCGGGACGCCAACGGCGACCTGGCCTGGACCGAGGCCAAGGGCCTGAGCCCGCGCCGCACCGTGGTGGTACGCAACGCCAATGTGAAGGTCCGCGCGGCCGCCGACGAGAACGCCGCCCCCGCCTTCACCGCCGACAAGGGCGTGCTGCTGGAACTGCAGGAAGTGGCCGGCGGCGGCTGGATCAAGGTGCGCCATCGCGACGGCGCGACCGGCTACGTGAAAAGCAGCGACATCTGGGGCATCTGAAGCATGCATGACAATATGAGCAACACCGCGCCCGTCCTCGGCGCGCGCAGGATCAGTGTGCTGGGCGCCGGCGCCTGGGGCACCGCCGTCGCAATCGCCCTGGCGCAGCGCCACGAGGTCGTGCTGTGGGGCCGCAACACCCTGGTCATGCAGGAAATGGCCGCCGCGCGCGACAACGTCGCCTACCTGCCCGGCCATCCCTTCCCGCCCAACCTGTCCATCTCCTTCGATTTCGACGCCGCCGTGGCCCACGCCGCCGACGGACTGCTGATCGCCGCCTGCCCGGTGGCCGGCCTGCGGCCACTGTTGCAACAACTACAAGGCCACGAGATTCCCAACATCGTCTGGCTGTGCAAGGGATTCGAGTACGAGACCGGGCTGCTGCCGCACCAGATCGTCCAGGAAGTGCTGGGCGACAAGGTGGCCGGCGGCGCGCTGTCCGGTCCGTCGTTCGCGCAAGAGGTGGCACGCGGCCTGCCGTGCGCGCTGACCATCGCCTCCGGCTCCGACGCCTTGCGCGACAACGTGGTCGCGACCGTGCACGGTGGCAATATCCGTGTCTACTCCAGCGCCGACCTGGCGGGGGTGGAAGTGGGCGGCGCCGTCAAGAACGTGCTGGCCATCGCGACCGGCATCGCGGACGGCCTGGGCCTGGGCCTGAACGCCCGCGCGGCCCTGATCACGCGCGGCCTGGCGGAGATCACCCGGCTCGGCGGCGCACTCGGCGGCCAGGTCGAAACATTCATGGGCCTGACCGGCATGGGCGACCTGATCCTGACTTGCACCGGCGACCTGTCGCGCAATCGCAGGGTCGGTCTGGGATTGGCCCAAGGTAAATCGCTGGACACCGTGGTCGGCGAATTGGGACACGTGGCCGAGGGCGTTCCCTGCGCCAAGGCCGTGCGCGAATTGGCGGCCAAACTGGGCGTCGATATGCCCATCACCAATGCGGTGGCCGGCGTGTTATTCGACGGCGACCAGCCGCAAGCCATGGTCGCGAGGTTGTTGGCGCGCGATCCGCGCGGTGAATCCGTTAATCCCGCAGCAAAATAGTTTTCAGCGCCAGCGTATCCTGTTCCGCCTGCACCATATGCGGCGTGCACGCGGCCAGATAAAGCATTTCCCCCGCGCGCAACAAGGTGGTCCGGCCATGCGCCGTGATCGCCAATTCCCCTTGCAGGCATTGCAGCGTCACCTCGCCTTTCACTTGGTGCGAAGGCAGGACTTTCCCCTTCGGTATCACCATCCTCATCAATTCCAGCTGCTCGGTTTTAACCAGCGCGATGGACGCGAATTGGCTTAAATCCTCCGCCGATTTGACGAGCGTAATCGCCTGTCCGGATGAAGCGTGCTGTAGCGCCATAATGCCCTCCCATTAAAAAAGGGCAGCGCATTCCTGCCACTGCCCTTTTATTCGGCCGCTAGGCCATTAGCAGCAATCCGCCAGCATACGCAGGCAGCATTCTATGCTCGCGCAGCAATCCATATTGGACGCCAGCGCCACGGCGGAAATCGTCATTAGCACGGCAGCCGCGGAAAGTTTGATCAGTTTGGATTTCATGGTTATTCCTTTTAATGAGTGAAGTTCAATTCGGTTTCGTCGAATGACATTCAATCAGGCGGACACCATACTTCGCTGATCCGTTGAGGCAAATACCACACCAATTCCGTTGAAGGGCCAACCGGCTTTGCGATGGCGGGCGGCGCGATAATCAAGGCGGCGAATTGCGGAGGCTGTTCCGTCAGGCAACCCATCGCGGCGCATTGCACCACGCCGCAATCCATTTCATCGCAACAACTATGCACCGATCCCGCCGCGCTTGAGGAAGCTTGCAGCAGGAATACCAAAGCGACGAGGAAAAGGCGGAGATGGCGCATATGGCCATTCTTGCACAAAAATGGCCACCATGGCGCGTACAGCTGCGGTTTTGCGCCAATTATTGGCATGATCATGCCGGAAATCGGCATGCAGACGGCGCGAGAGCCCGGGAAGGAGAGCAATAGTCAAGATGTTCAATGCCAGAAAACCCAACGTATATAGCGATAAATATTATCGCTATTCATCACCTATACCGGCCTCCGGATAAAGGCTAATACTTTGGTCGTCAACATGCGAGGCAAAAGCGACCGGGCGGTGCACTCCCCCGTCCCGTCATTTGAATGAATTCAACGCGCGCCAGCAGCTGGCTCGTCAACCGTACTCCATTCTCGCAAGACTTCAAGAAGAAACGCGCCCATTCAGTCAATCCGCGCGCAGCATCCAACACTTCGTTGGCGTTGTGAGGTGCAAGGGACAATCCTGCCGGTGGCGGGAAAAACTGCGAATGGGCGATCACTCCAGCCCTCGGTCATCCTCACTCAGCCGTAATATGAATCCGCATGGGAGGCCAATAGAAAATCCGGCGCCGGATATTTCCGGGTTTGGCCATCACTTCCCAAACGCGGCCTGCCGCTTGGCATCCCCGCGTGGGAATGAACGGTATAGAGCTGCTGAGCATCAGTTACGCTGGCAATAACCTGGCAATAACCTGGCATCCACCGGCACCAAGACTGTCAACGGCGACGCGTTCAACAATAAGATTCGCGTGGAGAGCGATGTCGGCAAGATTGATGGCGGCTCAGGCTTTGACGAGGTCGTATTCTCCAGCGGTCGCGATATTTATATCGTCGACAAGGATGCTGGCGACACTGTTTCCGTGATGGACGCGAATTCCGTTTTCACCAGCCTTTCCAATGTCAAAGCGCTGAGAACAAGTCGCGCTGGTGGGGATCACGGAGGACGGGATTTTCTTCAGCTGACCAACGATGGCTTTGCCCGCGCTCGCAGCCGCGTTAGCGCGATTCCGGATAGCGGCCGGTCGCTACGGCTCCTTCTTGGCGCCCTTTTTCCCGCCGGGCTTTTTGGCTTGTTCGGAGGGAAAGAGTCCTCGTATGACGCCGAGGAACGCGGCCAGGACGTTGATCGTCACGCCCGTGGTGATCGCGATCAGCGCGGTGTCGCTGATCATTTGTTTGCCGGTGCAGGCGTAGACGATGGCGTTCGAGGAAATGGCGAAGGCCCAGAAGATGATACATGCGGAAGCGAGGAAATAAGCCTTGTCCGCGTAGGTGGCGCGCAGCGCCCGGTTGGCTTTCTGGTTTTCCGCTTCCTCATTAATGAGGACGTCCTGAAGAGGACCGCTTTCGCCGACATATGCCTCGGGCGGCGCGTCTTCGGTTGCCTCGACCGGTTCAGGCTCCTGGCCCCCGTCCTCCCGCTGACTCAAGCCGCGCCCCGCGCCTTGAACCTGCCGTCCCGCAGCGTCGCCTCGCGCAACATGTCGTTCGGGATGGGATTGCCATCCACGCCGCCCGAGGTGGACCAGGCGGAGTCTTTCTCATGCGTCATGGTTGAAAGCGTCGAACCCGAGTAGGCGCCGTATTCCGCCAGGATCTCGTCGATCAGTTCCCAGGTGCGCGTATCCTGCTCGCTGACGATGGGGCGGCGCTTGGTGAGCGCACCCTCCTCCTCCACAATATGCCCGCCATAGGCCGTGATGGGATTCGGCCCGTATTCCTTGAACTCGTGATACAGGGATGGAATGACCGGACCGTACTTCCAGCGGCAGAAAAAGTCGTCGATCAGCGGCCGCCCTTGTTTCGCCAGATGCCAGGATTGCACGTAAAACAAGAGCTTCTGCAGCTTCATCGGCGAAAGATGGGCGACCTTGCCCTCCTTCGCGCGCTTGACCAAGGCATTCGCAACGGCCATTGCTGAGTACGCCATATTGCCTCCTTAGTGAAGTGAACAAGCTTTGCAAAAGCATATAGTGACACATTCGCCGACTCCAAGCTGTATAAATATACAGTCCGGACAGCAAAAAGCCCAGCCATATAGGCTGGGCTCGCGAATGCTGGTGCCGGCTGCCGGTTTCGAACTGGCCACCTGATGATTACAAATCAACTGCTCTACCAAATGAGCTAAGCCGGCGTAACTTTTCCGCGTGGATTATACCTTATTTGATACGGGTCAGCGTCGGGCGGCCGCCTTTTTTGGGCGGTTCGCCGCCGTCGTCCGGACCGTCGTCGCCGCGGATCTCGGCGGGACGGGATTCGGCCGCCGGGCTGGGCACCGGCGCCAAGGTCGGCGCCGCGGGCGCGGCCGGCGCGCTGGCCGTCGGCGCCTGCGTGTCCGGCGCGTACATGCCCAGTTGCGGCTCGAACGCCATGCCCTGGCCGTTCTCGTTGGCGTAGATGGCCATGACGTTGTTCACCGGCACGAAAATCTCGCGCGACACGCCGCCGAAGCGGGCGTTGAAGCGGATACTGTCGTTGTCCATCTTCAGCCCGGCGGTGGCGCCGAAGCTGATGTTGAGCACGATTTCACCCTTCTTGACGTACTCCATCGGCACCGTGGTGGCGGCATCGACCTTGACGGCCAGGTAGGGCGTGTAGCCGCTGTCGGTGCACCATTCGTAGATGGCGCGCAGCATGTAGGGCTTGGTAGAGATCTCGGACATGGTGTTAACGGCGCATGACCTTTTCGGATGGCGTCAGCGCTTCGATGTAGGCCGGACGCGAGAAGATGCGCTCGGCGTACTTCATCAGCGGCGCGGCGGTCTTCGACAGCTCGATGCCATAGTGGTCCAGACGCCACAGCAGCGGAGCGACCGCCACGTCCAGCATCGAGAATTCGTCGCCCAGCATGTACTTGTTCTTCAGGAACAGCGGCGCCAGGGTGGTCAGGCGGTCGCGGATTTCCGCGCGCGCCTTGTCGTGGCTCTTGTCGTTGACCTTGGCGCGCTCGCTTTCCAGCGTGTGCACGTGGACGAACAACTCCTTCTCGAAGTTGAACAGCATCAGGCGGGCGCGCGCGCGCATCAGCGGGTCGGCCGGCATCAGCTGCGGGTGCGGGAAGCGCTCGTCGATGTACTCGTTGATGATGTTCGATTCGTACAGGATCAGTTCGCGCTCGACCAGGATCGGCACCTGGCCGTACGGGTTCATGGTCGAAATGTCTTCCGGCTTGTTGAACAGGTCCACATCGCGCACTTCGAAGTCCATGCCTTTTTCGAACAGGACCAGGCGGCAGCGTTGGGAGAATGGGCAGGTCGTGCCCGAATAGAGAACCATCATTTTTGTAGTTCCTTAGAAACAAAATGGGATGTAGCCGTAAACACGGCTCACCCCAGGACGCGCCCGCCACGCGGGCGGCGCAAAACACACACGCCGGACCAGCCGGCATGCCTCACTTATTTGACTTCTTTCCAGTACGACGCGTTCAGGCGCCAGGCCAGAAGGGCGAAGCCGGTCAGGAACAGCAGCACCCAAACGCCGAGGCGCTTGCGGGTCTGCTGGGCCGGCTCGGCCATCCATTCCATATAGCCGACCAGGTCCGCCACTGCGGTGTCGAACTCCAGCTTGCTCATGCTGCCCTTCTGCACCTGCTCGAACCCGACGAACTTGTGCACCGTCTTGCCCGCGTCGTGCGGATCCTTCTCCTCGGCGAACTTGGCGGCCTGCACGCCCTGCATTTCCCACAGGACATGCGGCATCGCCACGTTCGGCAGGATCAGGTTGTTCCAGCCGGTCGGGCGCGAGTCATCCTTGTAGAAGGTGCGCAGATACGTATACAGGTAGTCGCCGCCGGTGCCGCCGGGGCCCGATTTCGCGCGCGAAATCACCGACAGATCCGGTGGCACCACGCCGAACCAGACCTTGGCGTCCTTGGCCGGCATCGCCGTGGTCATCATTTCGCCCACTTTTTCGCCGGTGAACAGCAGGTTGCCCTTGATCTGTTCCTCCGTCAGGCCCAGGTCCTTCAGGCGGTTGTAACGCATGGAAGACGCATTATGGCAGTTCAGGCAGTAGTTCACAAATAACTTGGCGCCGTTTTGCAGGGCGGCCATGTTGGTGGAACGGTCCGGCGCCTTCTCCAGCGGGTGGCTACTTTCACTGGCCAGGGCCAGGGCCGGCGCCAAGGCCAGGATCGCGAGCAGTTTCTTTGCAAAATTCATGTGTTGTCCTCTTCAGCGATGATCGGCGTTTAGTGCGGGTGGAAGGTCACGCGGGACGGGACAGGTTTGAACTGGCCCATCGCGCTCCACCATGGCATCAGCAGGAAGAAGGCGAAGTAGTACAAGGTGCACACTTGCGAGACGATGGTGCCGATCACGCTCGGCGCCTGGGTGCCCAGGTAGCCGAGGGTGACGAAGGCCAGGCCGAACAGGGCGTACACGTATTTGTGCCAGTCCGGACGGTAACGGATCGATTTCACCGGCGAGTGGTCCAGCCACGGCAGGAAGGCCAGGATCACCACCGAGCCGCCGAAGAACACCACGCCCCAGAATTTCGCGTCCAGCACGGAAGGCAGCATGCCGACGATGGCGACCAGCGCGATCACGGCGATGGCGGCCTTGACGGTGAACGACAGGCGCGACTTCAGCCACAGGAAGGCGACGTAGGCGGCCACGGCGGCCATCAGCACCCACATGAAGTCGGCGGTGGTGGCCCGCAGCACCGAGTAGAACGGCGTGAAGTACCAGGTCGGCGCGATGTGCAGCGGGGTCTTCAGCGAGTCGCCCGGCAGGAAGTTGTTGTATTCCAGGAAATAGCCGCCCATTTCCGGCGCGAAGAACACGACGGTGCTGAAGATCAGCAGGAACACCGACACGCCGAACAGGTCGTGCACGGTGTAGTAGGGGTGCGACGGGATCGAGTCGACCGGGTGGCCGTCAGGACCCAGGTTGTCCTTGACCTCGATGCCGTCCGGATTGGACGAGCCCACCTCGTGCAGCGCGATCAGGTGCGCCGCGACCAGGCCCAGCAGCACCAGCGGGATGGCGATCACGTGGAAGGCGAAGAAGCGGTTCAGGGTGGCGTCGGACACCACGTAGTCGCCGCGGATCCACAGCGACAGGTCGGGACCGATCAGCGGAATCGCGCCAAACAGGTTGACGATCACCTGCGCGCCCCAGTACGACATCTGGCCCCATGGCAGCAGGTAGCCGAAGAAGGCCTCGGCCATCAGGCACAGGAAGATGGCGAAACCGAACAGCCAGATCAGCTCGCGTGGCTTGCGGTAGGAGCCGTACAGCAGGCCGCGCGTCATGTGCAGGTAGACGATGATGAAGAAGGCCGAGGCCCCGGTCGAGTGCATATAGCGCACCAGCCAGCCCCATGGCACTTCGCGCATGATGTATTCCACCGAGCCGAAGGCCAGGTTGGCGTCCGGCTTGTAGTGCATGGTCAGGAAGATGCCGGTGACGATCTGCAGCACCAGCACCAGCATGGCCAGCGAGCCGAAGATGTACCAGAAGTTGAAGTTTTTCGGGGCGTAGTACTTGCCCCACTGGTCGTTCCACAGCTTGGTCAGCGGGAAGCGGTCGTCGACCCAGCCCAGCGCCTTCTGCGCGGCGGGGGCGTCGGCCGGGAATTTGGTCTCTTTGAAAGCGGCCATGTTTATGCCTCGCCTTTCTCGTCTTTACCGATCACCAGCTTGCCTTCGCCCATGTACATGTGGCGCGGCACCGGCAGGTTGTCCGGCGCGGGCTTGTTCTTGAAGACGCGGCCGGCCAGGTCGAAGGTCGAGCCGTGGCAGGGGCACAGGAAGCCGCCCTGCCAGTCGTCCGGCAGCGACGATTGCGGGCCGGGCGCAAATTTGGTCGACGGCGAGCAGCCCAGGTGGGTGCAGATGCCGATCGCGACCAGGTATTCGGGTTTGATGGAGCGGTATTCGTTCATGCAGTATTCCGGCGTGAACTCGGCCGGATTGCGCTCGGATTTGGCGTCGGCGACCTGGGCGTCGGTCTTCTTCAGCGACGCCAGCATGTCGGGGGTGCGGCGCAGGATCCACACGGGCTTGCCGCGCCATTCGACGGTTTTCATTTCGCCCGGCTGCAGCGACGAGATATCGACTTCGACCGGTGCGCCGGCCGCTTTCGCCCTTTCGGACGGCTGGAACGTACTAACCAAGGCACCTGCAGTGGCCAAACCCACTACGCCACCCGCCGCGCATGTCGCCGCGAGCAAGCCACGTCGGCCAGTATCGACCTGCTTTTCGTTACTCATACACAAACCCCAATCATCAAATTGCGAAATAGTTATTATGCGTCAACAGAGCTTCCAGCAACCTTAAATTATAGGCGAACAAATAAGCGAGTTAAAGCGAAACTGTTGTATTTGTCTAAATTCAGCCCCATATCGATCGATTGCGGCTATCGACGAATTGTCGGTAAGCAATGATGTTGTGAATGGCAACAAAAACCGGCTATCATCGGACCACACTTTAGCCGGGAGGGCGCGATGGGCATGATGCAGGAGTTCAAAGACTTTGCCATGAAGGGCAACGTGGTCGACCTGGCGGTCGGCGTGATCGTCGGGGCCGCCTTCAGCAAGATCGTCGATTCGCTGGTGCAGGATATCATCATGCCGCCCATTGGCAAGCTGGTCGGCGGGCTCGATTTCGCCAACTACTACCTGCCCCTCAACGGCCAGGCCACCAGCCTGAGCCTGGCCGAGGCCAAGAAACTGGGCGCGGTGCTGGCGTACGGGAACTTCCTGACCATCCTGCTAAACTTCGTCATACTGGCGTTCATCATCTTCCAGATGGTGCGCGTGCTGCAGAAGGCCCGCCGCGCCGAGCCGCCGCCGGCCCCGGCCGATCCGGCGCCCACGGCGGAGGACATCCTGCTGTTGCGCGAGATCCGCGACGCGCTGAAAAAATAAGGCTGGACGGCGGCGGCGCCGGCCCGCCGCCTGGGACGAAACATGATGCGACGACTGTGGTTATTGTTTGCACAAGCGGTGACCGTGGTGCTGGCGCTGTATTTCGTCTACAGCGCGATGCGGCCGGACTTCCGCGCCGCGCCGCCGGTGGCGCGCCTGCTGGGCGGCGGCAACGCGCGCCCGGCCGCCATCCTCGAGGCCGGCGGCGCGCCCTCGCCCGGCTCCTACCGCGCGGCCGCCGCGCGCGCCATGCCGGCGGTGGTCAATGTGCTCACCAGCAAGGCGCAGCGCCGCAAGAGCGAGCTGACGCGCGACCCCTTCTTCAAGAAGTTCTTCGGCGACCGCGATCAGGACGGCGAGCACGACGATGAACAGTCCAGCCTGGGCTCGGGCGTCATCGTCAGCGGCGCCGGCTACATCCTGACCAACAACCACGTGGTGGACGCCGCCGACGAGATCCAGGTGGTGCTGGCCGACGGCCGCAAGGCCGCCGCCAAGGTGGTGGGCACGGACCCGGAAACCGACCTGGCCGTCATCAAGGTGGACCTGGACAAGCTGCCCGTGATCGTGCTCGGCCAGGCCGAGGCGGCCAAGGTGGGCGACGTGGTGCTGGCCATCGGCAACCCCTTCGGCGTCGGCCAGACCGTCACCATGGGCATCATTTCCGCGCTGGGCCGCAACAATTTACATATCAACAACTTCGAGAACTTCATCCAGACCGACGCCGCCATCAACTTCGGCAACTCGGGCGGCGCGCTGATCGACACCAGCGGCAACCTGCTGGGCATCAACTCGGCGATCTATTCGCAGTCCGGCGGCTCGGTCGGCATCGGCTTCGCCATTCCCGTCTCGACCGCCAAGTCGGTGATGGAGTCCATCATCAGCACCGGCCACGTGACGCGCGGCTGGATCGGCGTGGAATCGCAGGAGATCACGCCCGAGCTGGCCGAGAGCTTCGGCCTGAAGCGCCAGAGCGGCGCCATCATCGCCGGCGTGGTGCGCAACGGCCCGGCCGACAAGGGCGGCATGCAGCCGGGCGACATCCTGCTGTCGGTGGAGGGCAAGGCGGTCAACGACACCAACGACATGCTGAACCTGATCGCCCAGCTGCCGCCGGGGGAAAAGGCTAAAATGCGCGTGCTGCGCAAGACGCGCGAAACCGAGCTGGCCATCACCGTCGGCAAGCGCCCCCGTTCCCGTTAATCCCCTATCCGTTATGCACCTGCGCGACCTGAAAAACTATCTCACCGAACTGGCCGAGAACAACAACCGCCCCTGGTTCATCATGAACAAGCCGCGCTACGACATCCTGCGCGAGGAATTCCTGGAACTGGTGACCCAGCTGATCGTGGAACTGGGCAAGTTCGACCCGGCGGTGAAGTTCTGCAATCCGAAGAAGGCGCTGTTCCGCATCAACCGCGACGTCCGCTTCGCCCACGACAAGAGCCCGTACAAGACGCGCTTCTCGGCCGCGGTGGCGCCCAACGACATGCGCCGGCCGTCGATGGCGGGCGGCCCCACTTATTACTTCCAGCTGGACGGCGAGGGCCGCCTGCTGTTCGGCGCCGGAGAGTACATGCCGCCGCCGCACCGCGTCAAGGCGCTGCGCCGGGCCATGGTGGAGGACGCGGCGGGCTTTTCGAAGGTGCTGAAGAACAAGAATCTGAAGCTGCGCTACGGCACCATCCAGAACGAGGGCAAGCTGCAGCGCCCGCCCAAGGGATTCGATGCGGACCACGAGCACATCGAATTCATCAAGCTGAAGAGCTTTTTCGTCTGGACCGAGATCGACCTGGACCTGAACAAGCCGGAGCTGCTGCTGCCGCTGATCGCCAACGGCATGCGGGACGCCTATCCGCTGGTGGCGTGGATGCGTTCGGCGCGCGTGGACGAGGAGGAGGCCGCCTGACGGCCGGGCCCGCGCCCGCGCAAACGCATTCCATGTCGCCGAAACCGCGGTTCGTCGCACGCCGCTGGGGCGGCGCCCGTCCGCTGTCTATAGTTGGGTCCATGGCACATGTCATGGACCACACAACTCAACGACACGCAACCGGACGGAGCAAACAATGAACAAGTTTTTCAGCGCCACCATGATGGCCGTCTCCCTGTACGCCGCGCACGGCCTGGCGATCGCCGACGAGGTTGTCAGCGAGGTCCGCAACATCGACGGCCGCGCCGTCAAGGTGGTGCTGGACGGGGTCATCAACCTCAAACTGAAACAAGGCGGCAACGCCTCGCTGGTGGTCTCCGGCGACAAGCGCCACCTGTCCAAGGTGACCGTGACGCAGAACGGCGACACGCTGCGCATCGGCACCGACCTGCGCGGCGTACACATGGGGAACACCAGCCTGAACGCGGAACTCACGCTGCCCGACCTGCGGGAACTGGTGTCGGCCGGGGTCGGCTCGGCCGAGGTGAGCGGCTTCACCGGCGACGCCGTGCGCCTGGCGCTGGAAGGCGCCGGCTCGGTCAACCTGGTGTCGCGCTACCGCGTGGTGAACGCGCGGCTGACCGGGGTGGGCAGCATGAACGTGAACGCGGGCGAGTCGGAACAGGTGGACCTGAACCTGCGCGGCGCCGGCCAGATCGTCATCAGCGGCCAGAGCAGGAACCTGCGCGCGACGCTGGGCGGCATCGGCAGCCTGGACGCGCAGCGGCTGCGCGCCGACAGCGTCGACGTCGACCTGTCCGGCCTGGGCGGCGCCACCGTGTACGCGAAGAACTCGGCCAGCCTGCGCCTGACCGGCCTGGGCTCGGCCACCGTGTACGGCAAGCCGGCCAACCGCAACGCCAGCTCGCGCGGGCTGGGCAGCGTGGCCTGGAACTGAGCGGCGGCGTCCCCGGTGGCCGATTAGCGCGCGCCCAGGGTGGTCGCCAGCACCCGCGTCAGCTGCAGCATGGCCGGCCCCAGCAGCACCAGCATCAGGGCCGGGAACATGCAGAAGATCAGCGGGAACAGCAGCTTGAGCGCGATCTTGGCCGCCTCCTCCTCCGCCAGCAGGCGGCGCTTGGTGCGCAGGTTGTCGGCGTGGATGCGCAGCGAGTCGCCCATGCTGGTGCCGAAGCGCTCCGACTGGATCAGCATCGCCACCAGGGTGTCCATGTCCTCCACGCCGCTGCGCAGCGCCAGGTTGCGCAAGGCGCGCTCCTTGCTGAAGCCGGCCCGCAGCTCCATCAGCACCAGTTGCAGTTCCTGCGCCAGCGGCACGCTCTTGATATGGATCTCGGCGGCCACCTTGGCCAGCGCGCGCTCCAGGCTCAGGCCGGCCTCCACGCACACCGTCAGCAAGTCCAGCGCGTCGGGCAGGTGCTCGAAGATGGCGCGCTGGCGGCGCTGGGCCAGGCGCGCCAGCACCACGTTCGGCAGGTAGTAGCCGCAGGCGGCCGCGCCGAGCAGCAGCGTCATCCAGAAGCGCTGCGACGCCGCGCCGGCGCCGGCCGCCAGCAGCGCGGCCAGCGCCGGCAGCGCCAGCGCCAGCACCGTCTTGGCGGCGAAGTACAGCGTGGGCGCGGCCGGATGGCGCCAGCCGGCCGTGATGAAGCAGGTGCGCAGCGGCGAGCGCTCCCAGCCCTCCTCGGGCAGCGACAAGCGGGTGAACGGCTGCGCCACCCTGGCCATGCGTTCGACCCAGCCGTCGGCGCCGGCCGCCTGGTCCGGCGCCGCGCCCCCGCCCAGGCGCTGGCGCAGCGCGCCCGGCGCGAACAGCAGCAGGCCCGTGAGCGCGATCGCGGCGACCACCACGAACACCACCGCCAGGAACACGAGTTGGGCGGCGCTCATGCGCGTATCCTGATCAGCTTGCGCATCCACACCGCGCCGCACAGCATGGCGCCGGCGCCGTACCACAGCAGTTGCTGGCCGGCCTGGTCGGTCCACAGCACGCTGACGTAGCGCGGATGGACCAGGGCCATCACCAGCAGCAGCACCGGCGGCAACAGCCCCAGTATCCAGGCCGACAGCCGGCCCTCGGCCGACATCACGCGCACCTGGGCCATCAGCTTGAGGCGGGCCCGCACGATGGCGCTGATGCTGCCCAGCAGCTCGGCCAGGTTGCCGCCCGACTCGCGCTGGATCAGCACCGCGATCACCAGGTAGCGCAAGTCCGTCAGCGGCACCCGCGCGGCCAGGTTGTGCAGCGCCTCGTTCATCGGCACGCCGTAATTGATCTCCTCGTAAGCCATGCGGAACTCGCCGCTGATCGGCTCGGGCATTTCGCTGCCCACCATTTGCAGCACGTTGGCGAAGGAATGGCCGGCGCGCAGCGCGCGGCTGAGGAAATCGGCCACCTCCGGCAATTGCTGCTCGATCTTGTGCAGCCGCGCGGCGCGCGCGCGCAGCAACAGCATGGCCGGCGCCAGCAGCGCGCCGCCCAGCGCGGCCAGCAGCAGCGGGGCCGGCGCGGCCAGCAGCGGCGGCCCCGCCAGCGCGGCCAGCAGCAGCGCGCCCTGCGCCGCCAGGAACTGCGCCACCGACCAGCCCCGCCCCGCCTGCAGCAGCAGGCGTTCCAGCGCGGCCAGTTGCGGCACGCCGCGCAGCCAGCGGTCCAGGCGCGGCATGTCGCTGTAACGGCGCTGCTTGAGGATGGTGACGCGCTCGGCGCCGTCGCCCTGCGCGGCCATCAGGCGCAGGCGGCGCGCGATGCGCCGCGCGCCGCCGCCGTGGCTGCCGGACCACCACAGCCACAGGCCCTCGGTCAGCAGGATCACGGCGGCGAACAGCAGCACGGCGAAAGCGGAAAAGACCATGTCCATCGCATCCCCCTTATTCGTATGATTTGTCCGGATCGAAGGCGGCGTCCGGCACCGGCACGCCGTACATGCGCAGGCGCTCGGCGAAGCGGGGCCGCACGCCGGTGGCGCGGAAGCGGCCCTGCACCTTGCCGGCGGCGTCGATGCCGGTCTGTTCGTAGCGGAAGATCTCGTGCATGGCCACCATGTCGCCCTCCATGCCCGTCACCTCCTGCAGGCTGACCAGCTTGCGCGCGCCGTCGGTCAGGCGCGACACCTGCAGCACCACCGTCACGGCCGAGCAGATCTGCTGGCGCATGGCGCGCGGCGTCAAGTGCACGCCGGCCATGCCGACCATGTTCTCCAGCCGCGCCAGCGCGTCGCGCGGCGAGTTGGAGTGGATCGTGGCCAGCGAGCCCTCGTGGCCGGTGTTCATGGCCTGCAGCATGTCGATCGCCTCGGCGCCGCGCACCTCGCCCAGGATGATGCGGTCCGGCCGCATGCGCAGCGCGTTGCGCACCAGCGCGCGCTGGGTGACCTCGCCGCGGCCCTCGATGTTGGGCTGGCGCGTCTCGAGCCGCACCACGTGCGGCTGGCGCAGCTGCAGCTCGGCCGCGTCCTCGATGGTGACGATGCGCTCGGAGGCCGGGATGAAGCCGGACAGCACGTTGAGCAGCGTGGTCTTGCCGCTGCCGGTGCCGCCCGAGATCAGGATGTTGATCTTGGCCTGGCTGAGCGCCTCCAGCACCTGCACCATGGGCGGCGTCAGGCTCTTGTAGGCCAGCAGGTTGGCGATCGTGAGCGGATTGGCGGCGAAGCGCCGGATCGACAGGATCGGGCCGTCGATCGCCAGCGGCGGGATGATGGCGTTCACGCGCGAGCCGTCCGGCAGGCGCGCGTCCACCATCGGCGTCGACTCGTCGATGCGGCGCCCGACCCGCGACACGATCTTCTCGATGATCTTCATCAGGTGGGCGTTGTCGTGGAAGGTCACGCCGGTCAGCTCCAGCCGCCCGGCGCGCTCGACGTACACCTTGCCGTGGGTGTTGACCAGGATGTCGGACACGCCGGCGTCGGCCAGCAGCGGCTCGAGCGGGCCGAAGCCCAGCATCTCGTGCTGGATGTCGAGCACCAGCCGGTGCCGCTCGTGCTGGTTGAGCACGATGCGCTCGTCCTCGATCACGCGCTGCACCAGCAGCGCCAGCTCGTGCTTGAACTGCTCCTGGGTCAGCTGCTTGAGCCGCTCCAGGTCGATGCGGTCCAGTATCGTCTGGTGCATCGATTTCCGCAATTCCTGGTAGACCGCGTCGGGCAGTCCGGCCGGCGGCGCCGGGGGCAGGCTGGCCAGGCGCGCGTCGTCGGTCCCGGCCAGGCGTTCACGCAGACTCATGATGGCTCCTTCACAGTTCGGCGTCGCCGCGACCGAACAAGCGGTCGAACAGCCCCTTGCTTTCGGACACGCGGCGCGCGGTCACCTGCTCGACCAGGTCGGCCAGGCTGCGCGCCAGCGGGCTGCCGCGCGACAGCCGCAGCAGCGGCACGCCCTGGTTGACGGAATCGGTCGCGGCCGGGTAGTCGTTGGGCACCGTGTGCACCACCTCGGCCCCCAGCGCCGACTCGAGGTCGGCCAGGCGCAGCTTGCCGCCCTTTTCGTAGCGGTTGACGATCAACCGGATCCGCTCGCCCGGATAGCCGAGCGAACGGAAGATGTCGAGCAGGCGGCGGCCGTCGCGGATGTCGGGCAGCGCCAGCTGCAGCACCGGGTAGATGGTGTCGGCGTTGTCCAGCGCGCGCAGCGAGATGGCGTCGATCTGGCGCCCCACGTCGAGCACGATGTAGTCGTAGTGCTGGCGCGCCACGCGCAGGATGGTGTCCATGTGGTCCGGTTTCATGTCGACCGTGTGGCCGGCGTCGTCGGCCGCCGCCAGCACGCCGAAGTTGGGCGCCACGTGCACCAGGCAGGAATCGAGGAAGGCGCCGTCCATGCGGCCGATCTGGCCGCAGACGTCGGACAGGGTCATCACCGGCTTCTGGTCGGACACGTACAAGGTGGCGTCGCCGAACTGGCCGTGCAGGTCGATCAGCAGCACCTTGCGTCCGGCCAGCTCGGCCAGCGCGTAGCCGAAATTGGTGGCCAGGAAGGTGGCGCCGCTGCCGCCCTTGCAGGAGATGAAGGCCAGCGCCTTGCCGTCGCGCATATGGGTGACGCCGGTCTCCACCTCGATGCGGTCCATCGCGTCGTGGAAGGCGCGGTGGTCGAGCGGCAGCGCCAGCACCTCGCGCATGCCGGCCCGCATCGCGCGGATCAGCAAGTCCTGCCGCGGCGCGCGCGTCAGCAGGATGTAGCTGGCGCGCGGATAGTGCTTGCCGAGGCGCTCGACCAGCGCCTCCTCGTCCGGCCCCAGCTCGCTGGCGTCCAGGATCACCAGTTCGGGCGGCTCCGGCAATTGGCGCTCGATGGCGTCGCGCAGGCCGTGGCGCGAGGAGGACACCTGCACGGCCGGCACGCGGGCCGAGCCCTGCGCCTCGATTTCCGCGTACAGCAGGCTGTCCTTGCTGATCAGTAGCGCTTTCATGGGGTTTCCTTCGCTTGGACGGGGCGGTGTGTCATTTCCCCTCCCCCGCGCCGATGGCGAACACGTCCGGCTGCCGCGCCGGCGCGGCGTAGGACTTCAGGTAGCGCTCGTGCGCGCGCGCGGCGGTGGCGCCGTCGATGCCGGCCGCGCGGCCGGCGGCGGCGGGCGCCGGGTTGGCCACCTGCAGCGCCAGCGCGGAGCGGGTGGCGACGCCGAAGGGCTGCGGCGCGCGCGGGGCTGCGCAGCCCGCCAGCAGCAGGCACAGCGCCAGCAGCGGGACGGCGGCGGACCTCGCCGCGGCGGCGGCGGCGGGGCCGGTGGCGGGTTTCAGGGCGGATTGCGTGGCTGGTTTCATGACGGACCTCATGGCTGCTCTTGTTTGCCGCCCAGGAACCGTTCGGCGCGCGACGGCGGCGTCATGTCGCCGGTGGGCAGCGGCTGGCCCGGCGGCAGCGGTTTGGCCAGCCGGGCGGTGATCACGAACAGCAGATCGGTGCGCTCGTGCTGGAAGTCGGTGCTGCGGAACAGCGCGCCCAGCACCGGCACATCGCCCAGCAGCGGCAGGCGCTTGCCGCTGCTGCTCTGGTTGTTACGGATCAGGCCGCCGATCGCGAAGCTCTGGCCGTCGTACAGCTGCACCGTGGTCGAGGCGCGCCGGGTGGTCACCAGCGGCAGGATGGCGGTGCCGCCGATGCCGCCGGCCTGGATGCCGACGCCCTCGCGCGACAGCTCCGACACCTCCGGCGACACCTTCAGGTTGATGCGCCCGCCCGACAGCACGGTGGGCGTGAAGCGCAGGCCGACGCCGAACTCCTTCTCCTCCAGCGTGACGCGGCGGTCGTCCTGCGCCACCGGGATCAGGATCTTGCCGCCGGCCAGGAAGCTGCCCTCCTGGCCGCTGACCGCCATCACGGTGGGCTCGGCCAGGATGCGCACCAGGCTGTCCTGGCTCTCGGCGTCGATGGTGAGGCGCCGGGAGCCGGTGGCGCCGCTGTTGCGGCTGGCGTCGAACTGGCCGCGCGCCACGCCGGTCAGGAAGTTCGACAACAGCGTGGCGGCCCAGCCGCCGCCGGCGTAGTGCAGCATCACGCCGGCCTCCAGCTTGTCGAGCAGGGTTTTCGACACCTCGGCGATCTTCACCTCCAGCATCACCTGCTGCGGCGCGGCCACCGCCAGCAGGTTGATCACGCGCGCCCCCTGCGCGGTGGCGGACTCCGCCTTCGGCGCGGGCGCCGCCCGCTCGCCCTCGCCGCGCAGCACGGCGGACTGGGGCGTGGCGCGCCGCACGTGGGCGTGCGCCAGTTCCAGCACCTGCGCCACGGTCGGGCCGTCCTCCACCGTGCCGCTCAGCACCAGCGCGTCGGCGGCGGCGCTGACGCGGATGTCCTTCTCGTGCGGCAGCAGCGCCGCCAGGCTGGCCTGCAGCCCGGCCGCGTCCATGCCGACGTCGACGTCGACCACGCTGCAACGCCCGCTCTTGAACTGGACGATCATATTGGTGCCGCCGAAGTCGACGCCGGCCACGTACAGCGTGTCCGGCGCCACCAGCATCGCTTGCGCCACGGCCGGGTTGCCGACGCTGCGGCTGGCCACCGTTTCCGGCAGGCGCAGCAGCGTCGACTTGCCCGGCTGCAGGGCCAGCCGCGAGGGCGCGCCCAGTTCGCCGGTGCAGCGCGGCCCCTCGTTGCGCGCCGGGGCGGCGGCGCCCGCCGGGAGGGCCGCGGCCGGGCGCGGCGGCGCGGCCGGGCGCGCCGCCGCGGGGGCGGCGGACGGCGCGGCGGACTGGGCCGCGGACGGGACGGCGGCGCCGGCGGCGCCCGCCGCGGCCATGCAGGCCGCGGCCAGGAGATCGGAAGTTTTCATGGCTGGTCCTCAAAGGCATTCCCGGCTGCTGCGCACGCCGTCGATGACGCCGACGCAATGCCGGGTGTCCGGCCGCGGGGCGGCGGCCGGCGCGGGAAGCTGCGCCAGGCGCGGCCGGGGGGCCGGCTCGGGTTTCGGCGGCTGGAGCGGCGCCTCCTGCGCGCCCAGCAGCGTGAGCTTGGTGGCGCCGTCCGTGACGCCGGGACGCGGATCGACCTGGTTGCGCAGCGCCAGCGACAGCGTGCCCACCGAGCGCGCCAGGTCCAGGTGCTCGGCCTGCTCGGGCGTCACCTCCAGCGTGACGGCGTTCACCACCCGCGGCTTGGTGTCGTCGCGCCCCACCTCCTGCGCCACCGCCAGCACCAGGATGCGCTCGAGCACGATCTTGGAAATGTCGTGCTCGCGCTGCGATTCGCCGCCGGTGCGCGTGTGGACGATGATGTCGACGTAGTTGCCCGGCAGCGCGAAGCCGGCCACACCCACCACGTCGTTGACGCGCACGGTGATGGCGCGCTTGCCCTCGGCGATCAGCGCCGACAGCCCGCCCAGCGTGCCGGCCGGCGCCAGCTTGGCCTCGCTCAGCGGCTCGCCGCGCAGCATGCCGTACTTCAGCACGCGGCCGGCCACCTTGCGCGGGTCGCGCAGCGCGCCCGGCGGCAGGCTGTCGGCCGGCCAGTCGGCCAGCTTGACCATCTCCACGGTCAGGCGCTGGCCCAGGCTGGCGTCGGTGGCGGCCACCACGATGCGGCCGGCCGCGCCGGGCTGGCGCCCCAGCAGCCAGCGCGACGCCAGCAGCACCGCCCCCAGCCCGAGCAGCACGGCCAGTCCCAGCATCAAATAGGCGCGGCGGTTCTTCATGCCATCCTCGCTTCGCGCTGGGCCTCGGCCGGCTGGCCGGCCGCGAACATGCTGGACCAGGCTTGGTCCAGCGCCGCCACCGTCAGGCATGGCGCCTCGCCGGCGTAGCTGGCGAAGTCGGCCAGCCGGGCCAGGATGTCGCGCGGATAGCTGGCCAGCAGCGGCTGGCCGCCGCCGCCGTGCAGCTCCTCGATCAGGTAGCGCAGCGCGGCCTCGTCCGGCGCCAGGTTGGCGGCCCGGCACAGGCGCCGGAACAGCGCGCGATAGTTCGCCTCGCTCAGCTCGCCCACATGGATCTTGTAGCCCAGCCGGCGCAGCGCCGAGCCGTCCAGCAGGGTTTGCGGCGGCAGGTTGGTGGCGAACACCAGCATCGCGTGGAAGGGCATGGCGAACTTGTAGCCGCCCTGCAGCGTCAGCTGGTCCTGGCCGGCGTCCAGCGGCTGGATGAAGCGGTTCAGCAAGGCCGCCGCCGGGATGCGCTGGCGGCCGAGGTCGTCGACGACGATCAGGCCGTGGGTGGCCTTGCAGTGCGCCGGCGCCTGGTAGCAGCCGGAGAAGGCGTCGTGCCGCAGCTCCAGCATGGACGCGTCCAGCTCGGCGCCCAGCTGCACCAGCGGACGCTGGCACAGCATCCAGCGCGCGTCGCCGCTGCGCCGCTCGAGCACCGGCCGCGGCAGCGCGCCCGGCTGCGGCGCCGGCGGCTGGTGCACGGCGGGGTCGTACAGTTGCACGATCTCGCGTCCCACCGCCACCGCGTGCGGCACCAGCACCGCGCCCGGCAGCAGCCGGCCCAGCTTGCGCGCCAGCGTGCTCTTGCCGCTGCCCGGCGCGCCGTACAACAGCATCGAGCGGCCGGCGTGCATGGCCGCGCCCACCAGGCGGTGCACGCCGGCGTCGAAGCCGCAGTCGCCGAACACCGCCTCCACCTCGTCCGGCGTGACGGTGGCCGTGGCCAGCTGCGCGGCCTGGCGCGCCGCCATGGCGCGGTAGCTCTCCAGGGGCACCGGCGCCGGGCCGACATAGGGCGAGCGCTCCAGCCAGCCGGCGGCGCGCTGCTTGCCGGCCGCCGTCAGCTGGTATTGCACGTCGATGTCGGCGTCGCCGCGCCAGGCCACCTCGGCGACCTGCTCGGCCACCATGAAGTCCAGCGCCTCGCGCAGCACGTTGACCGACAGCCGCAGCCGCGTGGCCAGGATGGGCAGGTGGGTGCGGCCGCCCGTGAAGATGGCCTTGGCGATCAGCTCCACGATCAGTTGCTGCTCCAGCCCGGTTTCGCGCACATTGCGCGGCTGCGGCGGCAGCACCGCGCCGTTTTCCTCCTCGGCGACGCGGGTGGCGGGCAGCAGGGATTCGACATCCATCATGATGTTCTCCTCGGTGAGGAATCGATACTAGCAATTGCTTTCCTGGCGGATATTGACCGTCAGCAAACCTTAACCTGCCGTGTGGAAATGCCCCGACAGTATGGACAGCGCCGAGCCGGCCGCCACCGCCACGGCGTAGGGCATGCCGCCCACGCTGGCTCCGCGCGGCAAGGGCACAGGCTGCGCGGGCACGCCGGCCAGCCGCAACAGCATGGGCCACAGCAGCGTGGCCAGGTTGCGCAGGCCCTGCCGCAGGCGTCCGCTGGCCGCCATCATCAGCAGGCCCAGCACGCCACCGGCCATAATGCTCAGCAGGGCGATGTGCAGCGCCTGCGCGGGGCCCGCGAAGGCGCCCACCATGGCCATCAGCTTGACGTCGCCCGCCGCCATGCCGCGCAGCGCGTACAGGGGCAGGAACAGGAGGAAACCGGTCGCGCCGCCGGCCAGCCAGGACGACAGGGTCGCCCAGGGCGGCCCCATCCTCCAGTGCAAGGCCAGTGCCAGCAGCAAGCCGCTGAGCACCAGCACATTGGGGATCTTGCGCACGGCAAGATCCGTGACCGCGGCCTGGATGACAAGCCACAGCAGTACAACTTCGATCGCGTTCAGCATCGCGTTCTCCGTTGCCAGACGCGCCGGCGAAACCGCCGGCGCGCCGCGGCAGCGTTACGGCGTCAGCTTGTCCACGATGTCATCGAAGGCGGCGTCCAGGCCGCCGGTCAGACTGGTGAACAGGGTGGTGAGGCCCAAGGCCATGACGGCCGCGATCAGGCCGTATTCGATGGCTGTGATCCCTTCCTCGTCCCGGGCGAAATTACGGATGGTTGTGATGACTGTGTTCATGATGTGCTCCTTGAAAAAGGTTGAACAAACCCTGGCGGACAGCCTGTCTGCAGCCACGCCGCCGCCATTACGTCCACTATAGGCGCGGTGCTCGGATGCATGTTGATAGGGAACAAGCTTTCCATGTGGAATTATTTTGAGGGCGATTCGCGCGGGATTCGCGCGCCCCTTGCGCGGCAAGGCCCGCTGCGGCGCGCTCAAGCTTGGCGCGGAGAGGTAGAATCGTGGCGTTTTAGCAGAATTTTCGCATTGACGAATTGCCTATAATATAAAAAGCGATTATTCTGCTTAGCTGTCTTTTGGAAAGGCCTCGTGCTTCCAAGCACTGTGAGCCTTGCAGCCGCGGCAAAACTCGCTATGATGGGCTTTCTGGTATGAAGCTTGAGGCTATGGGTGTGTGATCAGAGAACGACGATGGATTCCCTACTGAAACACATGGTGGACATGACCGGCCACCGCGATCACACAATGCTCGACATCTCCGTGATCTCGGCGGTGCAGGAGCTCGCCGGTGCGCGGCAGACGCGCGTGCTGACCCTGACCACCGTGCGCGGCCAGATCTTCGTGCGCAGCCGCGCCACCATCTCGGTGGGCAGCGCCGCCCGCATGGAGGAGCACGCCGACCCGGCCGGCGCCGGCGACCCGATCGGCAATTTCCCGGCGCTGGCGGCCTGCCTGGCGCGCCACGAGTCGAGCGCCGACCAGCTCGACGCCGACGGCAACCACACGCTGTGGCTGCCGATCTGGCTGGGCGACAAGGCCAACACCTGCCTGGAAATCGTCGACCCCACGCCCTACAACAACGAGACCATCCACATCGTGGCCGGCATCGTCAGCGTCTACCGCAACTTCCAGAACCTGCTGGACTACAGCGAGCGCGACTCGCTGACCGGCCTGCTCAACCGCAAGACCTTCGACGACCAGCTGGCCAAGATGCTGCAGGCCAGCAGCATCGAGCAGGACGCGCTGGCGCTGCCGCCCGGCGAGGAGGAACGCCGCCACCATTCGGACCAGGAAAAACAGTGGCTGGCGGTGGTCGACGTCGACCACTTCAAGAACGTCAACGACAAGTTCGGCCACCTGTACGGCGACGAGGTGCTGATCCTGATCGCCAACCTGCTGACCTCCTCGTTCCGCGCGCAGGACCGCGTGTTCCGCTTCGGCGGCGAGGAATTCGTCGTGCTGCTGCGCTCGACCACGCAGGCCAACGCGCAGCGCATCATCGACCGTTTCCGCATGGACGTGGAGGCGCACGAGTTCCCGCAGGTGGGCCGGGTGACGGTGAGCGTGGGCTACGTCAGCATCAGCGCCTACGAGGCGCCGGTGATCATCCTCGGCCACGCCGACCAGGCGCTGTACTACGCCAAGAGCCACGGCCGCAACATGACCTGCCACTACGACGAGCTGGTCAGCGGCGGCTTGCTGCAGACCATCGAATCCAACGACACCGCCGAATTCTTCTAGGCCAGCGACAAAAACCGCATCGGATCCACGTTCCACTTGGACGGCGACTCGTGGCCGACGATCTTGTCGGCGCCGCCGAAGCCGACGCCGCGCGCCAGGTCCACGGTTTCCGGCTTGATGTAGACGTTCTTCCTCGTATGGAAGAACACGTTGACCTTGGGCGCCAGCAGGTTGCTCTCGTGCGGTTCCACCACCACGCCCAGCCGGCCCGATTCCAGCAGCACCATGGTGCCCACCGGGTAGATGCCCACGCAGCGCATGAACTCCTGCGCGTACTGCGGATTGAAGTGGAACTTGCTCCACTCGTAGATCTTGCGCAGCGCCGCCGCCGCCGACATGCCCTTGTGGTAGCAGCGGTCCGCCGTGATGGCGTCGTACACGTCGACGATGGCCGCCATCTGCGCCAGCTCGCTGATCTGGTCGCCCGACAGCTGGTGCGGATAGCCGCTGCCGTCGCGCCGCTCGTGGTGGTGCAGCGTGATGTCGAGCGCGATGTCGTTCACCTCCGGCGACTGGCGCAGGATCTCGTAGCCGTCCTGCGGATGCCGGCGGATGACGGCGAACTCCTCGTCCGTCAGCGCGGCCGGCTTGTTCAGCACGGTGTCCGGCACCAGCGCCTTGCCGGTGTCGTGCAGCAGCCCGCCCAGGCCCGCCTGGCGCGTGGTCTCCGGCGCGATGCCGCGCGAATGGCAGAACGCCACCAGCAGCGCGCACACGCTGACCGAGTGCAGGAAGGTGTAATCGTCCTTGTTCTTGATGCGCAGCAGCCCGACCAGCGCGCCCGGATTGCGCAGAATGGACTCGGTGATGTTCTGCACCACCGGCTGCACCTGGCCGATCTCGATGGCCTTGCCCAGGCGCGCGTCCGCCATCACGGTGCGAACCAGGCTCGAGGCCTGGTGGCGGATCTGCGCCGCGCGGGCCAGCTCCTCGCCCAGCGGTACGCGCAGCATGGGCGCCGGCTGGGACGCCAGTTCCGTCAGTTCGCGCTCGGTGGCCAGTTGGGCCTCCTCCAGCGTGGGCGCGTCCTGCACGTCCAAGCCCTTGGCGCTGTCGATCACCACGTCGTGAATGCCGGCCTGGACGATCTTGCGGATCTCGTCCTCGCTGCCCAGCAGGAAACGGTTGCGCATGAAGGGGTGGGTCATCCAGTCGCAGCTCAGGTCCTGGACGTACATGCCCACTTTCAGCTGGGAGGAATCGACTTTCTTGAGCATACGCAAAACCTGCGGGAGGCGATGGAAGGGTTAAAATCAGTATAACAAATAGTTTCCACCCGGACTCATTGTTTTATCCTCCACACAACATTCTTTAAATGGAATTACGCCAACTCCGCTACTTCGTCGCCATCGTCGACCACGGCTCGCTGTCGCGCGCGGCCACGGTGCTGCACGTGGCCCAGCCCGCGCTGACCCAGCAATTGCGCCAGCTGGAAGAGGAGTTGGGCGCGCAGCTGCTGCACCGCTCCGCGCAGGGCGTGCTCAGCACGGACGCGGGCAAGGTCTTCTACGAGCACGCGCAAGCCATCCTGAAGCAGGTGTCGGACGCGCGCTCGGCGGTGACGCAATCGGCCACCCGGCCCTCCGGCAGCGTCACGCTGGGCCTGCCGCACAGCATCTCCGGCGCGCTGGCCCTGCCCCTGCTGACGGCGGCGCGCGCCCGCTTCCCCGAGATCACCCTGCAACTGACCGAGGAACTGACCGGCAACCTGGTTGAGCAGCTGAAATCGGGCCGCGTCAACCTGGCGGTGCTGTTCGACGACGGCCAGCTGGCGCCCTTCGTCTGCACGCCGCTGGTGGAGGAGGAGCTGCGCTTCATTTGCCGCGCCGACGCCGCCTGCGGCGCCGATCGCGGCGACATCTCCCTGGCCGACGCGCTGGCCGCGCAGCTGATCCTGCCGGGACCGCGGCACGGCGTGCGGCCGCGCGTCGAAAGCGTGGCGCGCGGCGCCGGGCTGGCCACCGCCAACGTCATCGAAATCAACTCCATCGCCATATTGAAATCCGCGATCCTGGCCGGCATGGGCGCCACGATATTGCCGGTGGCGCCGGTGCTGGCCGAGGTCGAGCGCGGCGACATGCGCGCGCTGCCCATCCACGGCCCGGCGATCTCGCGCACGGTGGTGCTGTGCGGCTCCAAGAACATCCCCCTCACCAACGCCGCCGCCGCCGTCGGCCGGCTGACGGCCGAAGTCGCCGCCGACCTGTGCGCCAGCGGCTACTGGCTCGGCGCCCGCCTGCTGTAAGCGCGCCGCGCGCCGAAAAAGCGCCCAGGGCTATTTATTTAAATAGCCCTGGGCTATTTTTCGGTGGCCATCATTTTTTCTTATGGCCCTATCCCGAATCGGTATTTCCGTATACGTCAACTTGGCCGTAAACTAGGCGACTGAACGGATTTTTTAGACTTAAACTATCCGTATGCGCCGCCCACCCGCGGCGCCACCGCCAGACCTGAACGCGCCTACCCGGCGCACCCAAGTCCGGCGCCATCCCGAATACCATTTTGGAGACATCACCATGGCCGATATCACGGCACCCGCCACGCCCGCGTCCGCGGAGCAGGCCCCTTCCCGCCTGGGCACCGTCAGCCTCGACGACAAATACACGGCCACCTCCGGCACCATCTTCCTGTCCGGCATCCAGGCGCTGGTGCGCCTGCCGATGATGCAGCGCGTGCGCGACGAGGCCGCCGGCCTGAACACGGCGGGCTTCATCTCCGGCTACCGCGGCTCGCCGCTGGGCGGCCTGGACGAGAACCTGTGGAAGGCGCAGAAGCACCTGGAGGCGCACCACGTGCAGTTCGTGCCGGGCGTGAACGAGGACCTGGCCGCCACCGCCGTCTGGGGCTCGCAGCAGGTGGACCTGATCGGCCCGGCCAAGTACGACGGCGTGTTCGCCATGTGGTACGGCAAGGGCCCCGGTGTGGACCGCTGCGGCGACGTCTTCAAGCACATGAACCACGCCGGCACCTCGAAGCACGGCGGCGTGCTGCTGGTGGCCGGCGACGACCACGGCGCCTACTCGTCCACCCTGCCGCACCAGTCGGACCACCTGTTCTCGGCCTCGATGATCCCCGTGCTGTATCCCTGCAACGTGCAGGAATACCTGGACCTGGGCGTGCATGGCTGGGCCATGTCGCGCTTCTCGGGCTGCACGGTGGCGTTCAAGGCGCTGGCCGACACGGTGGAATCGTCCGCCTCGGTGGACGCCAACCCCTTCCGCGTGGAGGTGAGGATCCCGCACGACTTCCACATGCCGGAGGGCGGCCTGAACGCGCGCCTGTCCAGCATCCCGCTGGGCCAGCAGGCGCGCAACCAGGAAGCGCTGATGCAGGACTATAAGATCTACGCCGCCCTGGCCTACGCCCGCGAAAACAAGCTGAACCACACCACCATCGACTCCAAGGACGCAAAGCTGGGCATCATCGCCTCCGGCAAGTCCTACCTGGACGTGCTGGAAGCGCTGGAGGAACTGGGCATCGACGAGGACATGGCCGCCAAGGTCGGCCTGCGCCTGTTCAAGGTGGCCATGCCCTGGCCGCTGGAGCCGGACAGCGTGCGCGAATTCGCGCAGGGCTTGGACGAGATCCTGGTGGTGGAGGAAAAGCGCCAGATCGTCGAGTACCAGTTGAAGGAACAGCTGTACAACTGGCGCGACGACGTGCGTCCGCGCGTGATCGGCAAGTTCGACGAGAAGGGCGAGTGGGTCGCGCCGCGCGGCGAGTGGCTGCTGACGTCCAAGGCCGACTTCTCGGTGTCCCAGGTGGCGCGCGTGATCGCCAGCCGGGTCAAGCGCTACATCGGCGACACCCATATCCAGGACCAGATCAAGGCCCGCCTGACCTTCCTGGACGCCAAGGACGCGGTGCTCAAAAAAGCCATCAGCACGCCGTTCCGCCCCGCGTTCTACTGCTCCGGCTGCCCGCACAACACCTCGACCAAGGTGCCCGAGGGCAGCTTCGCGCTGGCCGGCATCGGCTGCCACGTGATGGCCACCTCGATCTACCCCGAGTTCAACAAGCTGACCACCCACATGGGCGGCGAGGGCGCGCCGTGGATCGGCCAGGCCGCGTTCTCGACAGTGCCGCACGTGTTCCAGAACCTGGGCGACGGCACCTATTTCCACTCCGGCTACCTGGCGATCCGCGCCGCCGTCGCGGCCAAGGTCAACATCACCTACAAGATCCTGTACAACGACGCCGTCGCCATGACGGGCGGGCAGCCGGTGGACGGCACCGTGTCCGTGCCGATGATCGCGCAGCAAATGGCCGCCGAAGGGGTGAAACGGATCGCCCTGGTGACCGAGGACCTGTCGCGCTACACCGACCGCGCCGCCCTGCCCTCCATCGTCTCCCTGCACGACCGCAAGGACATGGACGCGGTGCAGCGCGAACTGCGCGAGGTGCCGGGCGCCTCCGTGCTGATCTACGACCAGACCTGCGCCGCCGAGAAGCGCCGCCGCCGCAAGAAGAACAAATTCCCGGACCCGGACAAGCGCATGGTGATCAACGAAGCCGTGTGCGAGGGCTGCGGCGACTGCGGCGTGCAGTCCAACTGCGTGTCCATCCTGCCGAAGGAAACGGACTTCGGCCGCAAGCGCACCATCGACCAGTCGTCCTGCAACAAGGACTACTCCTGCGTGAAAGGCTTCTGCCCGAGCTTCGTCACCGTCGAGGGCGGCAAGCTGAAAAAATCGAAGACCGGGGCCACCAAGACCGACGACGGCTGGGCGCCGCTGCCGCAGCCGGCGCTGCCCGAATGCGAACAGCCGTACAACATCCTGATCAACGGCATCGGCGGCACCGGCGTGATCACCGTCGGCGCGCTGATGGGCATGGCCGCGCACCTGGAGGGCAAGGGCGCCTCCGTGCTGGACATGACCGGCATGTCGCAGAAAAACGGCTCGGTCACCTCGCACGTGAAGATCGCCCGCTCGCCGGCCCACCTGCGCGCGCAGCGCATCGCCACCGGCGAGGCGGACCTGATCCTGGGCTGCGACATGCTGACCGCCGGCGCGGCGGACGCGGTGTCGAAAATGCGCCCCGGCCGCACGCTGGCCGTGGTCAACCTGCACGAGCAGCCGCCCGGCACCTTCGCGCAGCAGGCCGACTGGCAGTATCCGGCCGAGGAGGTGAAGGCGCTGATCAACGAATCCGTCGGCTCGTCGGCCGACTTCATCGACGCCACCAGGCTGGCCACCGCGCTGATGGGCGACTCCATCGCCGCCAACCTGTTCATGCTGGGCTACGCCTGGCAGCGCGGCCGCATCCCGCTGACGGAGGCGTCGCTGCTGCGCGCGATCGAACTCAACGGCGTGGGCGTGGAGGCGAACAAGAAGAGCTTCCTGTGGGGCCGCCGCGCCGCCGTGGACCTGAAGCGCGTGGAGAAGACCGCGATCCCGGCGCAGGCCATCGTGGTGCAAATGCCGCAATCGCTGGACACCGTCATCAAGAAGCGCGTGGACTTCCTGACCGGCTACCAGAACGCCGCCTACGCCGCGACCTACGAGGACATGGTGGCGCAGGTGCGCGCCAAGGACGCGTCCCTCAATCTCGGCAACAAGCTGACCATGGCCGTGGCCAGGTCGCTGTCCAAGCTGATGGCCTACAAGGACGAATACGAGGTGGCGCGCCTGTACACCGACGGCCGCTTCGTCGAGCAGCTGCAACAGCAGTTCGAGGGGAATTTCTCGCTGAAGTTCAACCTGGCGCCGCCGCTGCTGGCGAAGAAGGACGCCAAGGGCCACTTGGTGAAGGCCGAATTCGGCTCGTGGATGTGGAGCGCGTTCAAGCTGCTGGCCAAGCTGAAAGGCCTGCGCGGCGGCGCGTTCGACATTTTCGGCTACACCGAAGAGCGTAAGATGGAACGCGCACTGGTCGCCGAATACCGGGAACTGGTGGCGACCGTGATGGCGCAGCTGAACGCGGGCAATTACGACACGGCCGTGGCGCTGGCCATGCTGCCCGAGAAGATCCGCGGCTTTGGACACGTGAAGGAAAAAGCGGTGGCCGAGTTCCGCGCGGAGAAGGCGCGCCTGCTGGCGATCCTCGGCGGCGGCCACCAGCACGCCGCCTAAACCAGAAGCAAAGGCCGGGGTCAGACCCGTCGGGTCTGACCCCGGAATTCGCCGCTGGTTTTTACGAATTTTTCGCTTGACTTGACGTTAACGTAAGCGTCATATAATTCAGAACACCTCGTTCCAGAACGATAAGGACACCCATGAACGACCTTTCCGCACCGAAACTCGCCACCGCGCCCGAGCAGGCCAAGCCGGCCAACAAAGTCCGTTTCGTCACCGCCGCCTCGCTGTTCGACGGCCACGACGCCTCGATCAACATCATGCGCCGCATCCTGCAGTCGAACGGCGTGGAAGTGGTGCACCTGGGCCACAACCGCTCGGTGGACGAGGTGGTCACCGCCGCGCTGGCGGAGGACGTGCAGGGCATCGCCATCTCCAGCTACCAGGGCGGCCACGTCGAATACTTCAAGTACATGCTGGACCTGCTGCGCCAGCGCGGCGGCGCCCACATCAAGGTGTTCGGCGGCGGCGGCGGCGTGATCGTGCCGGAGGAGATCGCCGACCTGCACGCCTACGGCGTGACCCGCATCTTCAGCCCGGAGGACGGCCAGCGCATGGGCCTGGTCGGCATGATCCAATGGATGGTCGAGCAATGCGACATCGACCTGTCCCAGTACTCGCCCACGGCGCTGGCGCCGCTGCGCGAAGGCCCCATCGCCGACCGCCACCGCCCGCTGGCCCAGCTGATCACCGCGCTGGAGAACGACAAGGCCTCCCCGGCGCTGCGCGCCGAACTGCTGGCCGCCGCCGAGGGCCTGCCGGTGCCCACCCTGGGCATCACCGGCACCGGCGGCGCCGGCAAGTCCTCGCTGACCGACGAACTGATACGCCGCATCCGCCTGGACCAGGGCGACGCGCTGAACATCGCCGTGATCTCGATCGACCCGTCGCGCCGCAAATCCGGCGGCGCGCTGCTGGGCGACCGCATCCGCATGAACGCCATCAACCCGTGGGCCAAGGAAGGCGAACTGCGAAGCCGAGTCTTCATGCGCTCGCTGGCCACGCGCGAAGCCGGCTCCGAGATCTCGCAGGCGCTGCCGGACGTGATCGCCGCGTGCAAGGTCGCCGGCTTCGACCTGGTGATCGTCGAGACCTCCGGCATCGGCCAAGGCGACGCCGCCATCGTGCCGCACGTGGACGTGTCCATGTACGTGATGACGCCGGAATTCGGCGCCGCCTCGCAGCTGGAGAAGATCGACATGCTGGACTTCGCCGACTTCATCGCCATCAACAAGTTCGACCGCAAGGGCGCGCAGGACGCGCTGCGCGACGTGGCCAAGCAATACCAGCGCAACCGCGAGCTGTGGAACCAGCGCCCCGAGGAGATGCCGGTGTTCGGCACCCAGGCCTCGCGCTTCAACGACGACGGCGTCACCGCCCTGTACCAGGGCCTGCTGCCCAAGCTGGCGCAATTCGGCATGAAGACGCAAGCCGGCGTGCTGCCGGTGGAAACGGTGCGCTTCAGCAGCGGCAGGAACGTGATCGTGCCGCCGGCGCGGGCGCGCTACCTGGCCGAGATCTCGGACACCGTGCGCGGCTACCACAAGAACACGGCGAAACAGGTGAAACTGGCGCGCGAACGCCAGCAGTTGCGGGAATCGAAGCGCATGCTGGCCGCCGCCAAGGCCGGCCTGGACCTGGGCGCCGATTTCGACGAACTGATCGCGGAGCGCGACGGCGCCATGGAGGCCGGCGCGAAAAAACTGCTGGCGCAATGGCCGGACATGCAGGCCGCCTACGCCGGCGACGACTACGTGGTGAAAATCCGCGACAAGGAGCTGCGCACCCGGCTGGTCTCGCACACGCTGTCCGGCACCA
>NZ_FPBO01000020.1 GCF_900116645.1 Pseudoduganella namucuonensis
CCAGCTCCATCAATATTTGCGGCCAGTGATCGACAAGGACGTGTTACTGGTCAGTGATTCCAACGCTGCTTATCGCTACTTCGCTAGCGAAGCTCAGATTACTCACGAAGTGATCAACCTGAAGGCGAAACAGCGAGTAAGGGGCGCAATCCACGTACAAAACGTCAATGCTTATCACAGTCGCTGTCGCCAATGGTTGGCGCGATTTCATGGCGTCGCAACGCACTACCTCCCCAACTACCTGGGATGGCGGTGGGCACTGGATGCTCGGCGCATCAATACACCAACGACACTACTGAAAGCAGCGGTCGGCGTATTTCCACACCTAGCCGCGACATAGCCTTTTTTTTCGCCGTGGCGAAATTACCAAATGGTAATTCGTTAGACAAATATCAATGTGTCGGTTTTTCTGCCAGTTATATTTTTCCAGGTGGAATGAGGTCAGGACCGGCATATGCTCAGCTTTGAACGCTCCGGCTTGAGCCGGAAATTAACCATCATCAGTGCCTGGTCGACCGGCAGCGCACTGCTGCTGGCGTTCGCCGTGTTCGCCACGACCCACGTCATCAGCCAGCTGGAACTGGAGCGCCGCCAACTGTACACCCTGGCCGGCACGCTGGCCGCCGCCAGCGAACTGGCCCTGCTGTATGTGGACCCGTCGCAGGGCGACCAGGTGCTGGCGCTGGCCACCTTCGACGGCCGCGACGACATCCGCCAGGTGGTGCTGTTCGACCGCGACGGCAAGCTGCTGTCGCGCAGCGCCACGCGCGAGGACGGCCCGCCCGCGCCGCCGGACCTGGACCACCACCGCCTGCTCGAGGCGGGCAAGGCCGGCGCCTGGGAGTTCAGCGGGCCGTTCTGGACGCCCGGCATGCGCCTCTACCGCGGCGTGCATTTCCACCAGGACCAGGTGGGCGCCGTGATGCTCGAGGCCGGCATACCGCGCATGTGGCTGGGCGTGCTGCAAAACCTGCTGGCCGGGGCGCTGGCCGCCGTGCTGTCCTTCCTGTGCGCGCAATTCCTGGCGCGGCGCTTCCGCGAGGGCGTGGCCGAGCCCATCGCCAGCCTGATCGCGGCGGCGCGCCAGGCCGCCGACGGCCAGGCCGGCGTGCACCTGCATCACAACCGCGGCGACGAGCTGGGCGCGCTGATCGACAGCTTCAACGACATGCTGACGCAGATCGCCAGCCGCGACGCCAAGCTGGCGCAATACCGCGACCAGCTGGAGCGCCAGGTGGGCGTGCGCACCGAGCAGCTGGAGAAGGCGAAGAACGCGGCCGAGGCGGCCAGCCAGGCCAAGAGCGCCTTCCTGGCCACCATGAGCCACGAGATCCGCACGCCCATGAACGGCGTGCTGGGCATGACCGACCTGCTGCTGGCCACGCCGCTGTCCGAGCAGCAGCGCCACTACACGGAGATGGTCAAGCGCTCCGGCGAGCACCTGCTGGTGATCATCAACGACATCCTGGACTTCTCCAAGATCGAGGCCGGCAAGCTGACGGTGGAGTACATCCATTTCAACTTCCGCGAGCTGCTCGACGATATCGACCAGGTGTTCTCGCCGCAGGCGCACGGCAAGGGCATCGCGCTCGAATTCGCCATCGCCAACGACATCCCGGTGGCCATCTGCGGCGACCCGAACCGGCTGCGCCAGGTGCTGTTCAACCTGCTGGGCAACGCCATCAAGTTCACCGAGACCGGCAAGATCACCGTCAAGGTCCATGTCACCACCGAGGACGCGCAGGCGGTCGGGCTGCGCTTCGAGGTGCACGACACCGGCATCGGCGTCTCGCGCGAGGCGCGCGGCCGCATCTTCGATTCCTTCTCGCAGGCGGACGGCTCCACCACGCGCAAGCACGGCGGCACCGGGCTGGGGCTGGCGATCTCCAAGCAGCTGGTGGAACTGATGGGCGGCTCCATCGGCGTCGACCACGCGCTGACGCAGGGCTCGATCTTCTGGTTCGCCGTGTCCTTCGACAAGCGCCGCGTCGACGGCGAGGACGGCGCCTTCACGCCGACCTTGACCATGGGCCTGCGCGCGCTGCTGGTGGACGAGCGGGCCGAGGGCCGCCTGCCGCTGGAGCGCCAGCTGGCGCGCTGGCAGCTGAACAGCGACAGCGCCGGCGACGCGGCCGAGGCGCTGCGCCTGCTGCACGAGGCGGCCGCCCGCGGCCACCCCTACGACGTCGCCATCGTGGACATGGACCTGCCGACCGGCAGCGGCCTGATGCTGGCGGCCGAGATCAGGGCCGACGCGCTGATCGCCGGCACGCGCGTGATCCTGCTGAGCAGCGAGCGCAACGCGGCCGACACGCTGCAGCGCCGCCAGGCGGGCGTGGCCTTCCAACTGATCAAACCGCCCCGCGCCTGCGACCTGTACGACTGCATCGCCGCCCCGCCGCGCGGCAAGGAGCGCAAACGCGCGGCGCCGCCCCCTCCCCCGCCCGCAGCCCCCGGTGGCGCGCACGCCGGCGACGCGGACGCCGGGGCGTACGCCGCGCCCGGGCAAGCGCACGCGGCGCAGGCGGCCCGCGAGCGCGCCGGCGAGCCGGCCAGCGGGCCCGCCGACCGGCCGGCGGCAAACGCGGTGGGACAAGGGGCGGCACAAACGGCGGGACGAACGGCGGGACAAGCCGCGCTACACGCGGCTGGATACGCGGCGGACGCGCCGGGAACGGCGCCGGCCCAGGCCCCTGCGCACCCGCACGGCAAGGGCCGCCGCGGGCGCCAGCGCAAGGTGCTGCTGGCGGAGGACAATCCGGTCAACGTCGAGGTGGCGTCGGCCATGCTGGAGGGCCTGGGGTTGACGGTGAGCCGCGCCGCCAACGGCGCCGAGGCGCTGGACGCGGTGCGCGGCGGCTCCTTCGACGCCGTGCTGATGGACTGCCAGATGCCCGTGATGGACGGCCTGGCCGCCACCGCCGAAATCCGCCGCCACGAGCAGCGGCTCGCGCCGCCGCGGCACGTGCCGGTGGTGGCCATCACCGCCAACGCCCTGCCCGGCGACCGCGAAACCTGCCTGGCCGCCGGCATGGACGACTACCTGAGCAAGCCCTTCACCCAGCAGGGCCTGAGCGACACCCTGGCGCGCTGGATCAAGCTGCCGCAGCCGCGCCAGGCGCGCGCGAGCGAGCCCCAGGACGACGGCGCGGCGGCGCGTCCCGCCATCCCCGCGGCGCCCGCCCCGGCCACCCTGAACCTGCGCGCGCTGGAGCACATCCGCGCGCTCAATCCCGAGCGCGGCGGCGCCCTGCTCGAACGCGTGCTGCGCACCTTCCTGCGCGACACGCCCACCCACCTGGAGACGCTGCGCCAGGCCATCGCCGAAGGCGATGCGGCCACGCTCTGCAGGACGGGACACAGCCTGAAGTCGAGCAGCGCCAACGTCGGCGCCGACACGCTGGCCCGCCTGTGCAAGGACATCGAACAACTGGGGCGCGCCGGCATCGCCGATGGCGCCTCCCCCGTGCTGGCCGCCATGGAACACGAATTCCAGTGCGCGCGGCTGGCGCTCAGCGCCATCCTCGAAAGGGAAATATGACATGGCTGCGCTCACCCCCACTCCCCGCGGCACCGTCCTGGTGGCCGACGACGATCCCGTCATGCGCTTGCTGATGCTGGAAATGCTGGCCCAGGTCGGCCTGGACGCGATCGAGGCCGAGGACGGCCCGGCCGCCCTGGCCTGCTACCAGCACATCCAGCCCGACCTGGTCATGCTCGACGTCGACATGCCGCGCATGGACGGCTTCACCGTCTGCCGCGCGATCCGCGCGCTGGAGAGCGGCGCCACCGTCCCCATCATCATGGTCACCGGCAGCGACGACCTGGAGGCCGTGACCCAGGCCTACGAGGACGGCGCCACCGACTTCATCTCCAAGCCGATCAACTGGCCCATCCTCGGCCACCGCGTGTTGTACGTGCTGCGCGCCAGCGACGCCATCGCCCGCCTGCGCGTGGCCGACGCCCACAACCGCGCGGTGCTGGCGGCCATTCCGGACACCTTCTTCCGCATCAACCGCGACGGCTACTACCTGGACTACGAGCAGGGCCAGGACGCCTGCGCCGCCATCGACACCACCGACTGCGTCGGCCGCCACGTCAGCGAGGTGCTGCCGCCGGCCATCGCCGTGCACGTGCTGGAGGAGATGAACATGGTGCTGGAGACACACAACATCCGCTCGCTGGACTACGAGCTGCAGCACGAGGGACAGGTGATGCACTTCGAGGCGCGCCTGGTGAGCACCGGCGCCGGCGACGTGCTGGGACTGGTGCGCGACATCAGCGAGCGCAAACGCGCCGAGGACCAGATCCGGCGCCTGGCCTATTGCGACAGCCTGACCGGCATCCCCAACCGCCAGGCCTTCCTGGAGACGCTGGAGCGGGAACTGGCGCGCTCGCGCCAGCTCGGCAAGAAGTTCGCCGTGCTGTTCATGGACCTGGACTCCTTCAAGCGCATCAACGACACGCTCGGCCACAACATCGGCGACCTGCTGCTCAAGGTGGTGTCCGAGCGGCTGCGCGAAACCATCCGCCCCAGCGACACCGTCACGCGCGCCGAGAACCACGGCAACCTGGCGCGCCTGGGCGGCGACGAGTTCACCATCCTGATCCCGGACCTGGAAAAGGTGGACAGCGCGCTGGCCGTGGCGCAGCGCGTGAAGGACGCGATGCGGCGCCCGTTCCAGCTGGAGGGCCACGAGATCTTCGTCACCGCCAGCATCGGCATCTCGCTGTACCCGCAGGACGGCGAGGATTGCGACTCGCTGCTCAAGTTCGCCGACACCGCCATGTACCACGCCAAGAACTGCGGCAAGAACAACGCCAAGCTGTACAGCTCCTCGCTGACGATGCAGATCATGAGCCACGTGAAGCTGGAGGTCGGCCTGCGCAAGGCCATGCAGAACAACGAGCTGTATCTGCTGTACCAGCCGCAGGTGGACGTGGCCAGTTCGCAGATCGTGGGCGTGGAGGCGCTGGTGCGCTGGCGCCATCCGGAGCACGGCGTGATTCCGCCCAACGAGTTCATTCCCCTGGCCGAGGAGACGGGGCTGATCGTGCCGATCGGCGAATGGGTGCTGCGCACCGCCTGCGGCCAGGCGCGCGCGTGGCAGCACACCTGCCGCCGCGCGATCCGGATGGCGGTCAACCTGTCGGCGCGCCAGTTCAAGGACGACAACCTGACGCAGACGGTGGTGTCCGCGCTGGTCGACACCGGCCTGGAGCCGCGCCTGCTGGAACTGGAGCTGACCGAGGGGACGCTGATGGACGACGCGCGCGCCACCATGGCCACCTTGGAGCAGTTGCGCGGCATCGGCGTGTTCCTGTCGATCGACGACTTCGGCACCGGCTACTCGTCGATGAACTACCTGAAGCGCTTCGACGTGCGCGCGCTCAAGATCGACAAGAGCTTCATCAGCGGCCTGCCGCAGGACTCGGAAAACGCCGCCATCACGCGCGCCATCATCGCCATGGCGCACGGGCTGAAGATGATCGTGGTGGCCGAGGGGGTGGAGACGGACGAGCAATTGCTGCTGCTGGAGCAATACGGCTGCGACATGGCCCAGGGCTACCTCCTGGGGCGGCCGTCTCCGCAGGAGGCCATCACGCAGATGCTCACGGTGCAGCGCGGGCCCATCGCGAGGCTGGCCTAGCTACAGCACCTTCTCGGCGCGCAGGACGGCGATGTCGGCGTCCGAGTAGCCCAGCGAGCGCAACACCTCGTCGTTGTGCTCGCCCAGCCCCGGCCCCATCCAGTTGGTGTGGCCCGGCGTCTCCGACAGCTTGGGCGAGATCGCCGGCAGCTTGACCGGCGTGCCGTCGGCGAAGTGGTGCTGCTCGAACATGCCGCGCGCGACGAACTGCGGGTCCGTCATCATGTCGCGCACCGAGTAGATCTTCCCGGCCGGGACGTCGGCCGCCTTCAGCACCGCCACCGCCTCGTCGATGGTCTTGGTGTCGCACCAGGCCTGGATCGCGCCGTCGATGTCGGCTGTGCGCGCCACGCGGCCGTCGTTGCGTTCCAGCTGCGGGTCGCCCGCCATGTCGATGCGGCCCATGGCAAGCATCAGGCGCTTGAAGATGGCGTCGCCGTTGCCGGCGATGACGATGTTCTCGCCGTCCCTGGTGGTGTAGGTGTTGGACGGCACGATGCCCGGCAGCGCGCCGCCGGTGCGCTCGCGCACCACGCCGGCGTGGTCGAACTCCGGCACCAGCGATTCCATCAGGTTGAACACGGATTCGTACAGCGCCACGTCCACCATCTGGCCCTGGCCGGCCTCGCGGCCGCCGGTGGCGTCGCGGTGGCGCAGCGCCATCATGGCGCCGATCACGCCGTGCAGCGCGGCGACCGAGTCGCCGATCGACACGCCGACGCGCACCGGCGGCCGGTCCGCGTGGCCGGACACGTAGCGCAGCCCGCCCATCGATTCGCCGATGGCGCCGAAGCCCGGCTGGTCCCTCATTGGACCGGTCTGGCCGAAGCCGGACAGGCGCACCATGATGGTGGACGGCCTGGCGGCCTTCAGCTGCTCGTAGCCGATGTCCCACTTCTCCAGCACGCCGGGGCGGTAGTTCTCGATGATGATGTCCGCCTCCAGCGCGAGTCGCTTGGCGATGGCGCGGCCGCGCGCGTCCTTCATGTTGAGGGTGATGCTCTTCTTGTTGCGCGCCTGGACCGACCACCACAGCGAGGTGCCGTCCTTCAGCACCCGCCATTTGCGGATCGGATCGCCCTCGCCGGGCGCCTCCACCTTGATCACCTCCGCGCCGAATTCGCCCAGCATGCGCGCGCAAAACGGGCCCGCGATCAGCGTGCCGAGTTCCAAGACTTTGATGCCCCGCAAAGGGCCGTGGGTGGGTTTCACTATGTGCTGCGCCTGTCGAGCATGGCCCGCGCGATGGTGCCCGCGTCCACATATTCAAGCTCGCCGCCGACCGGCACGCCACGCGCCAGACGGCTCACCCTCAGTCCGCGCGCCTTCAGCATCTCGCTGATGTAGTGCGCGGTGGCTTCGCCCTCGTTGGTAAAGTTGGTGGCCAGGACCACCTCGCCGACCACGCCGTCGTTGGCGCGTTCGACCAGTTTTTCAAGGTGGA
Organism: Pseudoduganella namucuonensis; assembly: GCF_900116645.1. GTDB lineage: Bacteria > Pseudomonadota > Gammaproteobacteria > Burkholderiales > Burkholderiaceae_D > Rugamonas > Rugamonas namucuonensis. The sequence goes on from NZ_FPBO01000020.1 coordinate 7,096, forward strand.
TGTCCTTGGGGCCGATACCGTCCAGCGGCGACAGCCTGCCCATCAGCACGAAGTACAGGCCCTTGTAGGTCAGGGTCTGCTCGATCATCATCTGGTCGGCCGGGGTCTCCACCACGCACAGCATGGCCTTGTCGCGCTGCTCGTCGGCGCAGGTGGCGCAGACCTCGTCCTCGGTGAAGGTGTTGCACAGCGCGCAGTGGTGCACCGCCTCCACCGCCTGGTACAGGGCGCGCGACAGCATGGCCGCGCCCTCGCGGTCGTGCTGCAGCAGGTGGAAGGCCATGCGCTGCGCCGATTTCGGCCCGACCCCGGGCAGGCGGCGCAAGGCCTCCGTGAGGAACTCCAGCGACTTCGCCATCGATCAGGCCTGCTTGAAGGCGCTGAGGATGTCGGCCGTCATGGTCGGCACGAACTCGGTGATGGCGTAGCTGGCCGCGCCGGCCTCGTTGAAGGGATCGAGTTCGATCACCGCCTCGATGTCGGCCCGGCTGTCGGCCGTGGCGATGATGACGCCGCCGGTGCGCGGCACCATGCGGCCGGACATCAGGAACATGCCGTTGTCATACTGTTCGCGCAGGTACTCGCGATGCGCGGCCAGCAGGGCGTCGATCTCCTCGGCGGGCTTGAGGTACGTGAGCGCGATGATGAACATGACGCGTGGCCGGCTTAGAACGGCATCTTGAAGCCGGGCGGCAGGGCCATGCCGGCGGTCAGGCCGCTCATTTTCTCGGCGGAGGTGGCCTCGGCCTTGCGCACGGCGTCGTTGAAGGCGGCGGCCACCAGGTCTTCCAGCATGTCCTTGTCGTCGGCCAGCAGCGACGGGTCGATCGACACGCGCTTGACGTCGTTCTTGCAGGTCATCACCACCTTCACCAGGCCGGCGCCGGACTGGCCCTCGACCTCGATCGAACCCAGCGCCTCCTGGGCCTTCTTCATGTTGTCCTGCATGGCTTGCGCCTGCTTCATCAGACCGGCGAGTTGGTTTTTCATCATGATGGTGTGCTCCGTTGAGGATAAGTATAGGGATTTTAATGCGCGGCAGGGGCCGGCGGCGGCACGATCGAACCGGGCACCACGAAGGCGCCGAAGTCGCGGATCATGCTCTTGATAAAGGGATCGTTGGCGACGGTCTGCTCGGCGGCGCGCTGCACCGCCTCCCGGTGGGCGGCGGCCTCGGCGCTGGCCGTGTAGAAGGCCGGTCCCAGCTCGGTCTCGACGCGCACCGGGCGGCCGAAACGCTCGGTCAGCGCGACGGCCAGCTTCTCCACGTTGGCCGGCGTGCGCCAGGTTTCGATCGGCACGCGGATGCGGAACTGGGCGCTGTGCGCGCCGTCCGGCAGGCATTCGATCAGTTCGGCCTGGGTGGCCAGTTGCTGGGCCACGCCGCGCAACGGCAGGCGGGCGGCCAGCGCGGGCCAGTTGCCGTCCCAGTCCAGCTCGGGAACGGGCGTGATCACGTAGGCGTAGGTCGGCCTGGCGGGGGCGCGCGACGGCGCCTGCTGCTGCGGGGCCGGCGCGGCGGCGGCCTCGCCGGCCGGCATGGCGCTGGCGCTGTCGTCGGAGAATTCGGTGACCCATGGCGGCAGGTCGTCCTCGGGCTCGGGTTCGGGCTGGCGCTGGGCCGCGGCGGGCGCGGCGGCGCCCATCGAGGGGCGGCCATCATCCCACGGGGCCGACGCGGGCGCGGATGCGCGCGACGGCGCGGCTTGCCCCGACGCGTCATCCCATGGCGCAGACGCGGCGGCACGCGGCGCGGCGGACGCGTTCGCGGCGGGCGCGTCGTTCCAAGGCGCGGACGGCGCGCCGGCGGCGCGACCGGCCGTCCCGGGCGCGTCCGCCGAGGAGGCGTCCTCCCACGGCGCGGGCGAAGCGGCGCGGGACGGGGCCGTCCCGGCGGACGCGGGCGACGCGGCGGAGTGCGGCGCGCCGGCGGCCGGCGTGGCGTCGGGCTGCGCATCCTCCCAAGGCGCCGGCGCGCGCGCGGCGGCTGGCGCTGGTGTTGCGGCCTCGGCCGCGGCCGGCGCTTGCGGCGCGGCTGGCGCAGCCTCGGCCGAGGGCGCCGGCGCGACCGGACGGTTCAGAGGCTTCATGCCGGACGCCGCGCGGGCGGCTTCCAGCGCCGCCTGGATCGCGGCACGGGCCGGACTCAGCGGCACACTGGACGCGGAGGCGGCGGCCTGCGGTACGGACGCCGTAGACTGTGGCACGGACGCGGCAGGCCGCAGTGCGGACGCGGCGGGCTGCGGCGCGGACGCCGTTGGCTGTGGCGCGGGAGCGGCGGGCCGCGGCGCGGCGCCGGCGGGCTGCGCCGCCATATGGCCACCCGTGCCGGCGGTGGCCGCCGCCGGCTGTGCATTCATCCCGCCGGCCGGAAAGCCAGCGGCTTGCGGCGCGGCCGGACGGCCCGCGTCGGCGCGCGCCATGGCGGCGGCACCGGCGACAACCGACGGCGACGGCGACGGCGGCAACGACGCGTGGCTGGCCAGCGAGGCGGACGCGGCGCGTGCCGGCGCGCCTGCCACCACACCCGCGGCGGCCGCGGCGGCGCGCGCGGCGCCCGGGCCACGGGCGGCGGCCGGCAATCCCTCGGCGCCGCCTACGCCGGGCCGAAAGGCCAGCATGCGCAGCAGCGTCATGGAAAAGCCCGCGTACTCGTCCGGCGCCAGTCCCAGTTCATTGCGGCCGTGCACGGCGATCTGGTAATAAAGCTGCACTTCCTCGGCGTCGAACTCGGCGGCCAGGCGCACGATGTCCGCGTATTCCGGCAGGTCCGACGGCACGGCCGACGGCACCGTCTGCGCCAGCGCGATACGGTGCAGCAAGGTGCCCAGGTCCTGCAGCGCGCCGTTGTACGACAGGCTGCGCGTGGCCATCTCGTCGGCCACCGCCAGCAGGTCGGCGCCGTCCTGCCGGGCCAGCGCGTCGAGCAGGCGGATCAGGTAGGACTGGTCCAGCGCGCCCAGCATGCCTTGCACCGCCTCCAGCGTCACCTCGCCGGCGGCGTAGGCGATGGCCTGGTCGGTCAGCGACAGCGCGTCGCGCATGGAGCCGTGCGCGCCCTGCGCCAGCAGGCGCAGCGCGGGCTGCTCGAAGGCGATGCCCTCCTGGCCCAGGATGTTGTCCAGGTGGCCGATGATGTGGCCGGGCGGCATCTGCTTCAGGTTGAACTGCAGGCAGCGCGACAGCACGGTCACGGGGATCTTTTGCGGGTCGGTGGTCGCCAGGATGAACTTCACGTGCTCCGGCGGTTCCTCCAGCGTCTTCAGCATCGAGTTGAAGGCGTGGTTGGTGAGCATGTGCACCTCGTCGATCATATAGACCTTGAAGCGCGCGTTCGACGGCGCGTACACCGCCTGCTCCAGCAACTGCGCCATCTCGTCCACGCCGCGGTTGGACGCCGCGTCCATCTCTATATAGTCGACGAAGCGGCCGCCGTCGATGGCGGTGCAGGCCTCGCACACGCCGCACGGGGTGGCGGTGATGCCGCCGTCGCCGTCCGGGCCGACGCAGTTGAGCGACTTGGCCAGGATGCGCGACAGCGTGGTCTTGCCGACCCCGCGGGTGCCGGTGAACAGATAGGCGTGGTGCAGCCGGCCGCTGTGCAGCGCGTGCGTGAGCGCGCGCACGACGTGCTCCTGGCCGACGAGCGTTTCAAAGTTCCGGGGACGGTATTTACGGGCGAGGACTTGATAGGACATGGCGGAATTCTACCATCCCACAGCCGGGATGCGACGGCGGCTTTGGCCGCGCCAAAAAGCGGAACGAAAAAAAAGCCGCTTGGGTAAGCAGCTTCTTTCTAAAAGGCGAGCCTGATCTGCGGCACTTGCGGTGAATAGCTGTGGCTGCTTCGTTCCCGACCTGACCAGGTTGGCCATGCCGCAATGCGCAGGGGCCCGCCGGGGACAATTATAACCGCTCTTGCCGATTCCGCCTAATGCCCCCCGGAAGCGGCGTCAGCGGCACTTTGGGGTCAGACCCCAGCCGTGGCTGACGCCGCTTCCGGAGGGCAAGCTCCTACAGGCCCAGTTCCTGCCAGATGCGGTCGACGCGGGATTTCACCTCCGGCGTCATGGCGATCGTGGTGCCCCACTCGCGGCTGGTCTCGCCCGGCCACTTGTTGGTGGCGTCGATGCCCATCTTGCTGCCCAGGCCGCTGACCGGCGAGGCGAAGTCCAGGTAGTCGATCGGCGTGTGGTCGACCAATGTGGTGTCGCGCGTCGGGTCGACGCGGGTGGTGATGGCCCAGATCACCTCCTTCCAGTCGCGGATGTCGACGTCCTCGTCCACCACCACGATGAACTTGGTATACATGAACTGGCGCAGGAAGCTCCACACGCCGAACATCACGCGCTTGGCGTGGCCGGCGTACTGCTTGCGGATCTGCACCACCGCCATGCGGTAGCTGCACCCTTCCGGCGGCAGGTAGAAGTCGGTGATCTCGGTGAACTGCTTTTGCAGCAGCGGCACGAACACCTCGTTCAGCGCCAGGCCCAGCATGGCCGGCTCGTCCGGCGGCTTGCCGGTGTACGTGGAGTGATAGATGGGGTCGCGCCGCATCGTGATGCGGTCGATGGTGAACACGGGGAACCAGTCCTGCTCGTTGTAATAGCCGGTGTGGTCGCCGTATGGCCCCTCCAGCGCGTGCTCGTAGCCGGACGGGTGGTTCTGGTCCGGATAGATATGGCCCTCCAGCACGATCTCGGCCGAGGCCGGCACCCGCAGTTCGCTGCCGATGGCCTTCACCAGCTCGGTGCGGCCGCCGCGCAGCAGGCCGGCGAACTGGTATTCGGACAGGGTGTCCGGCACCGGCGTCACCGCGCCCAGGATGGTGGCCGGATCGGCGCCCAGCGCCACCGCGACCGGATACGGCTTGCCCTTGGTCTGCGCCCCGTGCTCGCGGAAATCCAGCGCGCCGCCGCGGTGCGCCAGCCAGCGCATGACGACCTTGTTCGGCCCCAGCACCTGCTGGCGGTAGATGCCCAGGTTCTGGCGCTTCTTGTTCGGCCCCTTGGTGATCACCAGGCCCCAGGTGATCAGCGGCGCCACGTCGCCCGGCCAGCAGTGCTGGATCGGCAGCCTGGACAGATCGACGTCGTTGCCCTCCCAGACGATCTCCTGGCACGGCGCGCCGCGCAATTCCTTGGGCGACATGTCCCACACCGCCTTCACCAGCGAGCCCATGTCCATCAAATCCTTGAATCCCCGGGGCGGCTCCGGCTCCTTCAGGCGGGCCAGCACGTGGCCGATCCTGCGCAGCTCGCCGACATCCTCGGCGCCCATGCCCAGCGCCACGCGGCGCGTGGTGCCGAACAGATTGGCCAGCACCGGCATGCTGTGGCCGGTCGGATTCTGGAACAACAGCGCCGGTCCGCCCGCCCGCAGCGTCCGGTCGCACACCTCGGTCATCTCCAAATGCGGCGAAACGGGGGTGGAAATGGGCTTAAGTTCGCCCATTCGTTGCAACTGAGAAATAAAATCACGCAAATCTGAATATTTCATACTTTTTTACTTTTTTTTCGCTTTGGACGGGCCAAGTGAGGTTTTTATGTCAAGTGGTTGATTTTATTGGTTTTTGCTGCGGCGCAAGCCAAAATTCTAGATTCAAAAGTTATAAAGAACGCGTTTGTTAGTATTGACGTGATATAAAACGCCTTCTACAATTTGCCTACTTGAAGAGGACATGGTCACTTAGCCAACTTTGTTGTCACTCATTCATTCACGGAGCCGGGGCTCCACATGACATTTTAAGGAGTGTTTTCAAAAGGCGTCTGCCTTCCCCCCGAAAAAAGTTGTATTGCGACTGTTAGGCTTCACCTGCACTAGACCAGGTAGCAACAGCTCAGGCAAGCAATGATGGCGTCACCCGCGCGCTCCCAGCGGCGGTGGACGATTTAAATCTGATGCACGGCATTGGCACATCGAGAACAGCTGCGTTTGAACGCGGCGGGGATGCGCTCGTTACGGACATTTCAGGGAGGTCTATGACTCATCGTAACACCGGGGTAGCCGTGTCTACCCACACGCTGGCCGCCGTGGCTACCAGCCTGGCGAAGTCGCGCGTCACCGTGCGCAGCCTGCTGACCACGTTCCAGCACACCCTCACGATCTTCGGCGTCACCGCCCTGGTCGTCATCGGGGTACTGTACGCCCGTCCCGACCTCGCTCACGCCCTCAGCAAGAGCCTGGCGCAGCAAGCCGCGGTGGAAGTGGCCACCGTAACGGCCCCGCCCCTGTCGGCGCTGATGGAAGCCCCCGCGTCCGGCGCCCAGCCGGTCGCCGAGACGCCCCTGACGGCGGACGAGAAAGCCCTGATGGGCACGAAGAAGCAGCAGGAATGGGTGACCTCCTGGCTGTCCAAGCGCTACCGCGTGGCCGGCGACGCCGCCAACATGCTGGTGTCGACCGCCTACCTGACGGCGCGCGAAATCAAGCTGGACCCGCTGCTGATCCTGGCGGTGATGGCGATCGAATCGGGCCTGAATCCGTTCGCGGAAAGCCCGATGGGCGCGCAGGGCCTGATGCAGGTGATGTCCAAGGTGCACCACGACAAGTTCCAGGACTTGGGCGGCGTGCAGGCGGCGCTGAACCCGGTGGCCAACATCCGCGTCGGCTCGCTGATCCTGAAGGACTACGTGACCCGCGGCGGCTCGGTGGAAGCCGGCCTGAAGACCTACGTCGGCGCCGCCGCGTTCGAGTCGGACGACGGCTACGGCTACCGCGTGTTGGCCGAGTACCGTCGCCTGAAACAGGTTTCGGCCGGCAAGAAGGTGCCGACCACCAATCCGGTGATGGCGGCCGCTCCGGTGGCCCCGGCGCCGGCCAAGCAGCCCGAGACGGTCGCCGCGGCCAAGATGCCGGACTCGCAGATCGCCGGCCTGTAACAAGCGCCCGCACTATAAAGAGGCCCCTTGAGAACCAAGGGGCTTTTTTTCGTCCCGTCTATCGGATACTTAGGCGGCGGCCAAGCGCAGGGCGGCCCGCACGCCGCCGCCCTCCGGGTGCTCGATGCGGACCGCGATGCCGGCCCGCTCCCCCAGCCGGCGCGTGATCGACAGGCCCAGCCCGAATCCGGCGCTGCCCTCGCCTTTCACGCCGGGCTGGCCGACGCGCCCGCGCAGCGCGGCGGCGATGCCGGGGCCGCTGTCGGCCACCACCAGCCAGCCCTCCTCTATATAGATGCGCACCAGTCCCCGCCCGCCATGGCTGAAGGCGTTGCTGACCAGGTTGTCGAGCAGGATGGCGAACGCCGCCTCGTGGCACACTGCGCGCGCGTCGGCCGCCACCCGCACGTCGACCTCGGCGTCCGAACCGTCCAGCAGATGGGCGTAGCGCACCACCGCGCCCTCCACCAGCGGCAGCACGGCGAAGGACCCGGCCGGCCAGGCCGCCGGTCCGCCGTCGCCGTCGTCCTCGCGCGCCAGCGCCAGCAGGGTCCGCACCGATTGCGCCATGTGCGCGGCGGCGTCGCGGATGCGCCCCACCTGCTCGGCGGCCTGCGCCGGCAGCGGCTGCCTCGCCAGCAGGTAGCCCGCCCCCTCCACCACCGCCAGCGGCGTGCGCAGTTCGTGGCTGGCGTCCCGCGTGAAGTGCCGCTCGCGCTCGATGAAGGCGGCGATGCGGCCCATCGCCTGCTCCAGCGCGGTGGCCAGCGCGCCGATTTCATTGTCCGGGAAGCCGCGCGCGAAGCCTTGCGGCAGCTGGCCGGGCGCCGCGTCCGACATCAGCCGCGCCAGGCGGCTCAGCGGCGCGGTGGCGCGGTGCGCCAGCCAGTAGCCCGCCCCCAGCGTGACGCCGAGGATGGCCAGCGCCGACAGCCCGAGGAAGGTGGCGATGAACGGCAGGCGTGGACGCACCACCAGGTCGCGGCTGACCTCCGCCACCATATAAATAGGCGCGGCCTCGCCGGGCAGGCGCAGCGCCCGCACGTGGTAGTGGCGCCCCCGCTCGCCGTAAAACTCGCCGGCCCGCGCCGCGCCGGGCATCTGGCGCGCCAGGTCCGGCGGAAAGCCGGCCACGTCGCGGTGCAGGGAAATGGTGTCGCGCAGCGGCGGCGCCAGCCGGCGCGCCTGCGCCCAGGCGCGCGACTGGTGCGCGGCCTCCTGCTCCAGCATCTGCTCGAAGAAGCGGTCCTCGACCGTGTACACGAACAGCACGCAGAACGCGCTGAAGCACAGCGCCGACAGCAGCGCGAAGAAGGCGAAGGCGGCGACCAGGCGGCGGCGCAGGCCGTGGCGGGCCGCGCTCACGCCGACGCGTCCAGGCGCAGGCCGACGCCGTGCACGGTCAGCAGCATCGGCCGGCCGAAGGGCTTGTCCAGCGCTTGCCGCAATTGGTAAAGATGGGTGCGCAGCGCGTCCGAGTCGGGCGGATCGTCGCCCCACAGCTTGCGTGTGAGCTCGCTGCGCGTGAGCACGCGCGGATGCGCCTCGGCCAGCGCCAGCAGGATACGGTAGCCCACCGGCTGCAGCCGCAGCGGCCGCCCATCCCGCGTCACGGCCTGGCTGCGCCGGTCCACGCGCAGGCCGCCCACCTCGACGGCGTACGATTCGTGGCGGCAGGCCAGCGCGTGGCAGCGCGCCATCAGCTCCTCCAGCGCGAACGGCTTGACCAGGTAATCGTCCGCGCCGCGCTCGAAGCCGGCCAATTTGTCGCGCAGGGTGTCGCGCGCCGTCAGCATCAGCACCGGGACGCGGCGCGCCTGGCGCGCGCGCAGCTGGCGGCACACTTCCAGCCCGTCCATGCCGGGCAGCGCCAGATCCAGGATCACCAGGTCGTAATCCTGCTCCAGCGCCAGCCGCAGGCCCAGCACGCCGTCGGCGGCGAAATCGGCCGTGTGGCCGTGCTGTTCCAGCGCATCCGCCAGGTTGCGCGCCAGCGGCGCGTGGTCCTCGACGACCAGTATGTGCAAAGGCATCCGTTTTCCTGTGTTGTCATCCCCGGGCCAGGCGCTGCAGCTGGAAGGCGTCGGCCACCCGCCATTGCATGGCCGCCACCAGCGCGTGCAGCAGCACCAGCGACGGGTCGAAGCGCGCCACGCGCTCGGCCCGCGCCGCCGACAGGCCGCCCTGGTAATAGGCCGCCAGCATGCGCACGCTGTGCTCCTCCGGCGTGCGCTCGCGCGCCACCGGCCGGTGGCCCAGCGCCGCCACCATCGCCTCGGCCACCGACCAGGTGGACCATGGATTCTGCCCGGTCACGAGGCGGCCGTCCACCACCGTCGTGTCGACGAACTTGGGGCCGGCCTCGAAGCGGGCGCCCCGCTCGCGCGCGCGGTCCTCCAGCAGGAAGGGAAAGCGCGCGCGAGCGTCCTTCATCAGGAACAGTTCCTCGTCGTTGCTGAAACCCGTCATGCGCTTGCCCGCCACCAGCGGCCGGCCGTTTGCCAGGGTCACATCCAGCAGCGCGGCCGGGCCGTGGCAGACCGCGCCCACCACGCCACGCTCCGCCACGGCCCGCGCGATGCGGTTGATGTCGGCGTTGCCGGGAAAGTCGAACATCGCCCCCTTGCCGCCAACGAAGTAGACGGCGGCATAGTTCGATGGATCGACCCGCGCCAGCGGCAGCGTGTCCGCCAGCTTGCGCCGCGCCGCCGCGTCGTTGAGGAAGGCGTAATCGACGTCGCGCATGTCGTCGTCGTCGATGCGGGCGGCCGGCTGGCCCCCGGCGGGCGAGGCGATGTCCACCTCGTAGCCGTTGGCCTGGAACACATAATAGGCGCGCGACAGTTCGGTGAGCTCGTAGCCCGCCTTCTTTTGCGTGCCGGGGAAGCGGGGAGCGCTGCTGACCACGGCGAGCACGCGGCCGCGCTTCGCCGGTACGCTGTTTTTCAGATAGGCCAGTCCCTCCGGCGTGGCCAGCGGGTCGGCGGGCGTCGCGGCGTCCAGCCCGAAGCCGCGCGCGTACAGATAGGCGCAGATGGCCAGGACGGCCAGGATCGCGGCCAGCCATGCGGCCGCGCGTAGGGTTTTCTTGAGCATCGCTGCCTCCGTGAAGTCGGTAAGGCTGCCATGCTCGTCGAACGCGCGTGAAGGGGATGTGAAGAGGAAGGTGAAGGCGAGGAGCCGCTACTTCCAGAAACCCTCGTGGGCCCGCGCCGCCTCGTCCTCCAGCATCGGCCCCTCCACCGCGACGCGGCGCTGGCCGCGCGCGAACACTTCGCGGCACGGCAGCGAGAAGGTGGGATTCTCGGGATGGCTGCCGGTCAGCTCCAGCAGCTTGTGCTCGGACAGCGCGTACACCACGCGTCCCACGTTGGTCCAGTACACGGCGCCGGCGCACATGCAGCACGGCTCGGCGCTGGTATACAAGGTGCACTTGGCCAGCTGCTCCGGCGTGAGGCGCCGCGCGGCCTCGGCCACCGCCACCAGTTCCGCGTGCTGGGTGGGATCGCCCTCCGGCGGCATGGAGTTGTTGCCGGCGCGCGCGACCACGTTGCCCTCCCCGTCCGCCACCAGCGCGGCGAAGGGATGGCGGCCGTCGGCGCGCGAGCGCGCCGACAGCGCGATGGTTTCGCGCAGCAGCGCCAGGTCTTTCGCGTTCAGCGCCGCCGCGCCCGGATCATTGCTCATCTGTCGCCTCCATGGGTGGGAAGGCCATGGTAGCGCACGACAAAATCGGCCCGTATATCGGCCGGCATATGGCGGCCATATGAAAACATGAAAAAAGCCACCGGCGCTGGCGCGGCGGTGGCTTCGGGAGGCGATGGAGGCGGATCAGCGCTTCTTGTCGGCGTCCACCTCGTCGGGGCGGATGCGGCCGGCCAGCTTGTCCAGCACGCCGTTCACGTACTTGTGGCCGTCGATGCCGCCGAAGGACTTGGTCAGCTCGACCGCCTCGTTGATGACGACGCGGTAGGGGATCTCCAGGTTGTTCTTCAGCTCGTAGGCGCCGATCAGCAGCACACCGTGCTCGATGGGCGACAGTTCGGACACGCCGCGGTCCACCAGCGGCGCGAAGCTGTCGCGCAGCGCCTGGCAATCCTTGATGGCGCCGTACAGCAGGTGCGTGAAGTGCTCCGCGTCCGCCTTGTCGAAGCCGTGCGCGCCGCGGATGTTGTTGACGACGGTGGTGGCGTCTTCATTGTTCAGCAGCCACTGGTACAGGCCCTGCAGCGCGAACTCGCGCGCGCGGTGGCGCGGCGTGCGGTTCTTGCTGGGGTTGGCGTGCGTGGAAGTAGATTTGTCGGTCATGTTGTTGCCTATGTTCTGATTGCTTGTTACTCGTCGTCGCCGGCGTCTTGCTGCAGTTCTTCCAGCGCGATCGACAGGTTGGCCATTTCCACGGCCACGCGGGCCGCGTCGGCGCCCTTGACGGCCATGCGCACCTCGGCCTGCTCGTCGTTCTCGGTGGTCAGCACGGCGTTGGCGATCGGGATGCCGAAGTCCAGGCCGATGCGGGTGATGCCCGCGCCGGACTCGTTCGACACCAGCTCGAAGTGGTAGGTTTCGCCGCGGATGATGGCGCCCAGGGCGATCAGCGCGTCGAACTGCTGGGACTCGGCCAGCTTTTGCAGGATCAGCGGAATCTCCAGCGCGCCCGGCACGGTCACGTGCAGCACGTCCTCGTCGGCCACGCCCAGGTGTTTCAGCTCGGCCAGGCAGGCCGACAGCAGGCCGTGGCAAACGTCCTCGTTGAAGCGCGCCTGGACGATACCGACGCGCAAGCCTTCGCCGGACAGATTGGTTTCGTAGCTTCCTACAGTCATGGCAGCCCTCTTGTATGGTGTGTGTTGGTTGAAAAAAGCGGGCGCCTCAGGCGGCCGGTCTGGCCAGGTAGCCCGTCACTTCGAGATCGAAACCGGTCATCGACGGCATCTTGCGCGGGCTGGCCATCAGTTGCATCTTGCGCACGCCCAGCGCGCGCAGGATTTGCGCGCCGATGCCGTAGGTGCGCAGGTCCATGCTGGCGGCGCGGCCCTGCGGCTTGGTTTCCGGCTTGTCCAGCGCGGCGAACTGGTTGAACAACTGCTCGGCCGTCTCCTCGCAGTTCAGCAGCACGATCACGCCCTGCCCGGACGCCTTGATCGCCTTCATGGACGAGGAGATGGTCCAGGAGTGAGTGGTCACTTCGGATTCCAGCACGTCCAGGATGGACACCGGCTGGTGCACGCGCACCAGCGATTCCTGGCCGGCGGCCATGTCGCCGTGCACCAGCGCCAGGTGGGCCGAGCCGCTCGGGGTGTCGCGGAAGGCGATCATGCGGAAGTCGCCGTAGGCGGTTTTCAAGGTGCGCTCGGCCACGCGCTCGACCATGCACTCGTTCTGGCTGCGGTAGTGGATCAGGTCGGCGATGGTGCCGATCTTCAGGCCGTGCTCCTTGGCGAACTCCAGCAGGTCCGGCAGGCGCGCCATGGTGCCGTCGTCCTTCATGATCTCGCAGATCACGGAGGCCGGGGTCAGGCCGGCCATCGCGGTCAGGTCGCAGCCCGCCTCGGTGTGGCCGGCGCGCATCAGCACGCCGCCCTTGACCGCCTTCAGCGGGAAGATGTGGCCGGGCTGGACGATGTCCAGCGGCTTGGCGTCCCTGGCCACGGCGACCTGGATGGTTTTCGAGCGGTCGGCCGCCGAGATGCCGGTGGTCACGCCCTCGGCCGCCTCGATCGAGACCGTGAAGTTGGTGCCGAAGGAAGTGCCGTTGCGGGTCGTCATCATCGACAGGTCGAGCTGGTTGCAACGTTCCTCGGTCAGCGTCAGGCAGACCAGGCCGCGCGCGTGCTTGATCATGAAATTGATGGCTTCCGGCGTGACAAAGTCCGCCGCCAGCACCAGATCACCCTCGTTTTCCCGGTCTTCCTCGTCGACCAGTATCACCATGCGGCCCGCGCGCAGTTCGGCGACGATTTCTTCGGTGCTGGAGATTGACATTGCTTTATCCTTGGTTTCAAGTTTCCCTAACCCTCTATTTTAAAGGATTTGGCGCGCCCCGGCCTGAATAACCCCTCAAAACTGCCGTGCGCCCCAGAAACAGGGCGCGGAGTAGCATCGGTTAGACTGGACAGATATTGAAGTTCCGTGGAGAGAGCATGTCCGAATCCGACCCGAAGACCGATCCCGAGACAGAAGAGGCGCCCCCGCCGCCGCAAGGCCCGAGCCGCACCGTCCTGATCGTCGACGACCGTCCCACCAACCGCGCCTTCCTGGCCACCCTGCTCGGTTTCACCCCGCACAAGCTGCTGGAGGCCACCGACGGCGCCCAGGCGCTGGCGCTGGCGCGCGGCGAGCGGCCCGACCTGGTGGTGACCGACCTGCTGATGCCGACGATGGACGGCTACGCCTTCACCCAGCAGCTGCGCGCCGACCCGGACCTGGCGGACACCCCGGTGATTTTCTTCAGCGCCACCTATTCGCTGCAGGAGATGCGCGCCATGGCCGCCACCTGCGGCGTGCGCACCGTGCTGCAAAAGCCCTGCGACCCGCAGGCGATCCTGGACGCGGTGAGCATGGAGCTGGGGCTGGACGACGGCGGGCCGGAGCGGGACGCGCCGCCCGCCCCCCGGGACGGCGCGGCGCCCCCGTCCGGCATGGCGCAGGCTCTGGCCGCGCTGGCGCCGGCGCCGCCGGCCACCGCCGCGCTGCTGGTGGACCTGGGCCTGCGCCTGAACAGCGAGCGCGACTGCGCGGCCATGGCCGCGCTGTTCACCGAGGCGGCGCAGCGCATCCTGGACTGCGAGTGCGTCGCGCTGTGCCTGCTGGACTGCCACGAGCAGCAAATCCAGCACCTGTCGGCGCGCGGCGTCGGCGCCGCCGTGCTGCAACCGCACGCGCTGAACCGGGACGCCCTGCCCGGCTGTCTGCTCGAGAGCCGCGACGTGCTGCGCCGCGCCGCGCCCGCGGGCGCGCTGGAGCGGCTGCCGGACGGCCATCCGCCGGTGCGCAACCTGATGGGCATGGCCATCCGCGACCAGTTCCACCTGCACGGCTGGCTGTACTTCGCGGGCAAGCACGGCGCCCCGCAGTTCAGCGACGAGGACGCCGAAACGGCCGCCACGCTGGCCGCCCAGCTGACCGTCGCCTACGACAACCTGAACCTGTACCAGGTGGTGCAGCGCCACGCGGCCCAGCTGCAGATGGAGGCCAGCGCCCGGCGCGACGCCGACCTGGCCCTGCGCGCCAGCGAAACGCGCTACCGCGCCATGAGCGAGTCGGCGCCGGACGCCATCGTCACCCTGGACCACGAGCTGCGCGTGCTGCACTTCAACCGCGCCGCCGTCGCCATGTTCGGCTACAGCGAGGCGGAGATGGTGGGCCAGAGCGTGATGGAGCTGATGCCCGAGCGCTTCCGCGACAAGGCGCGCCAGCGCTTCGGGCAGTTCCGCCGCACCCAGCGGCCCTATTACAGCGGGCGCGTGGTGGAGATGCACGGCCGCCGCAAGAACGGCGAGGAGTTCATCGCCGACCAGGCGCTGTCCATCGTCCACGTCGACGGCAAGCAGATCTTCACCGCCATCCTGCGCGACACCACCCAGCGCCGCCTGCTCGAGAGCCGGCTGCGGCTGTCGGCCATGGTGTTCGACAGCACGCAGGAAAGCATCACGATGACCGATTCGGACTGCAACATCATCGCCGTCAATCCCGCCTTCGAGCAGATCACCGGCTACCGCGAACAGGAGGTGCTGGGCCGCAATCCCAGTCTGCTGCACTCGGGCCGGCACGACGGCGCCTACTACCGCGCCATGTGGAACTGCCTGGAAACCGTCGGGCACTGGCGCGGCGAGATCTGGAACCGGCGCAAGAACGGCCAGGTCTATCCGGAACGCATGAGCATCTGCGCGGTGCGCGACACGCACGGCCACGTCAGCGCCTACGTCTCCGTGTCCAGCGACATCAGCGCGCTGAAGGAGGCCCACCATCAGCTCGACTTCCTCGCCAACCACGACCCGCTGACCCTGCTGCCCAACCGCAACCTGCTGAACGACAGGCTACAGCTGGCCGTCGCCTCGGCCGAGCACGGCAACGCGCTGGTGGCCATGCTGCTGTTTAACATCGACCGGCTGCAGCGCATCAACGACAGCCTGGGCCACGACGCCGGCGACGCGCTGCTGCAGGAGCTGGCGCGCCGCCTGGCGAAAATCGTCGCGCCGGGCGACACGCTGGCCCACCTGGGCGCCGACGAGTTCGCGCTGATGCTGACCAAGTGCCAGGACGTGGACGACGTCATCGTGGCGGCGCGCCAGTTGATGGAGGAGATCGCCCGGCCGGTGCACCTGCAGGGCCAGGACGTCTACGTGACGGCCAGCGTCGGCATCAGCATGTACCCGCGCGACGCCAGCACCCCGGGCGCGCTGCTGATCGGCGCCGACGTCGCGCTGTCGCACGTGAAGGAGGCCGGCCGCAACGCCTTCCGCTTCTTCACCGGCGAGATGAACGCGCACGCGCAGCGCTTCATGTCGCTGGAAACCCATTTGCGCCACGCCATCGAAAAGGACGAGCTGCGGCTGCACTACCAGCCCCAGGTGTCGCTGATGGACGGCCGCATCAGCGGCATGGAGGCGCTGCTGCGCTGGAACAGCCCGGAACTGGGCGCGGTGTCGCCGGCCGACTTCATCCCGCTGGCCGAGGACACCGGCCTGATCCTCGAAATCGGCGCCTGGGTGCTGAACCAGGCCTGCGCCCAGAACAAGGCGTGGCAGGCGACCGGGCTGGCGCCGCTGCCGGTGGCCGTCAACGTGTCGGCGCGCCAGCTCGCCGCCGGCAACCTGCCGCAGGTGGTGCGCACCGCGCTGGCCGCCAGCGGCCTGGCGCCGGCCAGCCTGGAGATCGAGCTGACCGAAAGCATCATGATGCATGACAACGAATCGACCCAGTCCCAGCTGGCCGAACTGGCGGCGATGGGCGTGGCCGTCTCGCTGGACGACTTCGGCACCGGCTATTCCTCACTGGGCTACCTGTCCCGCTTCACCCTGGACAAGCTGAAGATCGACCAGGCATTCGTGCGCAACATCACCTGCGAGCCGCGCAGCGCCGCCATCGCCCAGGCCACCATCGCGCTGGCGCACGGGCTGAACCTGGTGGTGGTGGCCGAGGGCGTGGAAACGCCGGGGCAGTTGAACTACCTGCGCAACATTGGCTGCGACAAGATCCAGGGCTACCTGTTCAGCCGGCCGCTGCCGGCCGACGAGATGGCCGTGCTGCTGCGCGAGAAGCGCACGCTGGACCAGGAAAACCTGGCACTGGCGCCCGCCCGCACCCTGCTGCTGCTGGACGACGAGCCCGGCATCCTGTACGCGCTGGTGCGCCTGTTCCGGCGCGAGGGCTACCGCATCCTGGTGGCGCACAACGCGCGCGAGGCGCTCGAGCTGCTGGCCGCCCACGCGGTCCAGGTGGTGATCTCGGACCAGCGCATGCCGGAAATGAACGGCACCGAATTCCTGGCCCGGGCGCGCGAACTGTACCCGGAGACGGTGCGCATCCTGCTGTCCGGCTACGCCGACCTCAAGGAGGTGACGGACGCGGTCAACCGCGGCGCCATCTACAAATGCCTGAGCAAGCCCTGGGACGACGCCGACCTGAAGGCGGCCGTCCAGATGGCGTTCCGCGTGGCCGAGCAACTGCAGGGCGAGCGGGCCGCCGGCTAGCTGTTGCCGGGCCGCACTAAAAAAATGGTAGCGCTACACCGGAACGGCCGTTTTTGAGGCATAGTTACGCCTTCCATCCCGCTCGTTTTTCAACCCACACCAATGAACGCCGTGACTGCACAATCCAAAGACCTCACACCCCGCCTGCTGTGGCAACTGGGCGCCGAACTGGGCGAAGGCCCGCTGTGGCTGCCGGAACAGCAACGCCTGTATTTCGTCAACCTGAAGGGTTCCACCCTGCACGCCAGGGACGCCGACGGCGCCACCCACAGCTGGACGCTGCCCACCTACATCTGCTGGATCGTTCCGCGCCGCGACGGCGACGGCTTCATGGCCGGCCTGCGCGACGGCATCGTGCGCCTGTGGCTGGAGCCCGAGCTGCGCTATGAATACGTGGGCAAGCCGGTGGCCGCCGACCAGGGCGTGCGCCTGAACGACGCCAAGGCCGACGCCCAGGGCCGCATCTGGGCCGGCTCCATGAACGGGTCCGACGTCAGCCGTCCGGACGGCCAGGTGTTCCGGCTGGACGCGGACGGCGAACTGAGCGCCGTGCTGAACGATTATCACATCTGCAACGGCCCGGCCTTCAGCCTGGACGGCAAGACCATGTACCACAGCGACAGCTACCTGAACCGCACCTACGCCTACGACGTGGCCGAGGACGGCGGCCTGGGCGAGCCGCGCCTGTGGCGCCAGTTCGGCGACGGCGACGGTTCGCCGGACGGCATGACGGTCGACAGCGAGGGCTGCGTCTGGATCGCGCAATGGGGCGGCGCCCGCGTCTGCCGCTACAGCGCCGACGGCGAGTTGCTGGCCACCATCCGCATGCCGCTGTCGCAGCCCGCGTCCTGCGTGTTCGGCGGGCCGGACCTGAAGACGCTGTACATCACCACGGCCTGGGAAGGCATGAGCGAGGAACAGCGCGCCGCCGAGCCGCTGGCCGGCTCCCTGTTCGCGGTCGACCTCGACGTGGCCGGCGTGCCGCCCGCCCGCTACGGCAAATAACGCCACCAAGGGGACAGACCCTCCGCGCCAGTCGCCTTCGCAAAGGCAGCCGGTGCGGATCGCCGGTCTGTCCCCGGTTTGAAGCCGCGGCTCCCCATGCGGCCACCGCATATGCTTACCCCCCCCTCCCGCATAAGCTTACTCGCCCCCTCCAGATAAGCTAGCGCAATCTTATTCGTTCCACCACGCCGCGGGCGTGAATAGACTCGGTGTCTCCAGGTACTCATAACCTGTCATGACAGGTCAGCCGCCATGCCGTGCAACGAATCCCAAGTCTTTCAACCGATAGCGCTCTCGCCCGTTCCGCTGCACACCCAGCTGCGCGAACGCCTGCGCGAACGCATCCTCGACGGCAGCTACGCCCCCCACGCGCAGCTGCCCGCCGAGAGCGAACTGGGCGCCATCTTCGGCGTCAGCCGCATCACCGTGCGCCAGGCGCTGGGCGACCTGCAAAAGGAGGGCCTGATCTTCAAGGTGCCCGGCAAGGGCACCTTCGTCGCCAAGCCCAAGGCCTTCCAGGAACTGACCCAGCTCGAGGGACTGGCCGAGGCCATGTCGCGCATGGGCTACGAGATCTACAACCAGGTCGTCAGCCACAAGACCGTGCCCGCCTCCGCCAAGGTGGCGCAAAAGCTGGGCCTGGCCAAGGACCAGCCGGTGTGCGAGATCAAGCGCGTGCGCCACCTGAACCGCGAGCCGCTGTCGCTGGAGATCACCTATGTGCGCGCCGAACTGGGCGAGCGCCTGGCCGGCGAGGACCTGGCCGGGCGCGACATCTTCGCGATCCTGGAAAACGACTACGGCATCACCCTCGGCCACGCCGACCTGCGGATCGAGGCGGTGCTGAGCGACGCGGCGCTGGCGCACGCGCTGCGCGTCGACGAGGGCAGCGCCATCCTGCGCATGGAACGCCTGACCCACAGCGCGGGCGCGGACGGCACACCGCATTCGCAACAAGTGCCGCTGGACTTCGAATACCTCTACTTCCGCGGCGACGCCTTCCAGTACCGCCTGCAAGTCGCGCGCCGCCACCCATAACGAACGGAGAGACCATGGAAACACATTACCAAACAGTGGACGTGCTGGTGATCGGCGGCGGCACCGCCGGCCCGATGGCCGCCGTCAAGGCCAAGGAAGCCAATCCCGCGCTGCGCGTGCTGCTGCTGGAGAAGGCCAACGTCAAGCGCAGCGGCGCCATCTCGATGGGCATGGACGGCTTGAACAACGCCGTCGTGCCCGGCTTCGCCACGCCCGAGCAGTACGTGGAGGAGATCACCACCGCCAACGACGGCATCGTCAACCAGAAGACCGTGATGGCCTACGCCGAGGGCAGCTATCCGATGATCGAGGAGCTGGACCGCTGGGGCGTGAAGTTCGAGAAGGATGAAAACGGCGACTACGCGATGCGCAAGGTGCACCACATGGGCACCTACGTGCTGCCTATGCCCGAGGGGCACGACATCAAGAAGGTGCTGTACCGCCGCCTGAAGCGGGCGCGCGTGGAGATCACCAACCGCCTGGTGGCGACGCGGCTGCTGACGGCCGAAGACGGCGGCATCGCCGGCGCCATGGCCTTCGACTGCCGCACCGGCGACTTCCACGTGGTGCGCGCCAAGACCGTGGTGCTGTCCACCGGCGCGGCCGGCCGCCTCGGCCTGCCCTCTTCCGGCTACCTGTTCGGCACCTACGAGAACCCGACCAACGCGGGCGACGGCTACAGCATGGCCTACCACGCGGGCGCGGAACTGAGCGGCATCGAGTGCTTCCAGATCAACCCCTTGATCAAGGATTACAACGGTCCCGCGTGCGCCTACGTGACCGGCCCCTTCGGCGGCTACACCACCAACGCCAAGGGCGAGCGCTTCATCGAGTGCGACTACTGGAGCGGCCAGATGATGCAGGAGTTCTACAACGAACTCCAGGGCGGCAACGGCCCCGTGTTCCTGAAACTGGACCACCTGGCCGAGGAAACCATCAGCACCATCGAGACCATCCTGCACACCAACGAGCGTCCCAGCCGCGGGCGCTTCCACGAGGGCCGAGGCACCGACTACCGGCAGCACATGGTGGAGATGCATATCTCCGAGATCGGCTTGTGCAGCGGCCACTCGGCCTCCGGCGTGTGGGTCAACGAGCACGCCGAGACCACGGTGGCCGGCCTGTACGCGGCCGGCGATCTGGCCTGCGTGCCGCACAACTATATGCTGGGCGCCTTCGTGTACGGCAAGCTGGCCGGCGAGAGCGCGGCGCGCTACTGCGCCGAGCGCGAGCTGCCCGAGGTCGACGAGGCCCAGGTGGAGCTTGAACGCGCGCGCGTCTGGGCGCCTTTGGCCCGCAAGGACGGCCTGCCGCCCAACCAGGTGGAATACAAGCTGCGCCGCATGGTGAACGACTACCTGCAGCCGCCCAAGGTCACGCGCAAAATGGAACTGGGCCTGGCGCGCTTCGAGGCGATCCGCGCGGACCTGGACCGGCTGAGCGCCGCCAATCCGCACGAGTTGATGCGGGCGATGGAGATCCACGCGATCCGCGACTGCGCCGAACTGGCCGCGCGCGCCTCGCTGTACCGCACCGAGAGCCGCTGGGGCCTGTACCACAACCGCGTCGACTACCCGGAGCGCAACGACCAGGACTGGTTCGTGCACGTGCAGGTGAAGAAGGTGGACGGCGAGATGACCTGCTTCAAGCGCCCCATCGCGCCCTACATCGTGCCGCTGGACGAGCACGAGAAATCGGCCTACCAGCACCTGCGCGTGAAGAAACCGGAACCGGCGGCCAACGAAGCGCTCGCCGCATGAAAGGAGCAACACCATGACCACAGCCTACATCCCGGCCAGCCTGCCGGTACGCATAGACGAAGACCTGTGCATCGCCAACAAGGGCTGCACCGCCTGCGTCGATTCCTGCCCGCTGGACGTGCTGGCGATCGACATGATCAAGGGCAAAGCCTATATGAAGTTCGACGAGTGCTGGTACTGCATGCCTTGCGAAAAAGACTGCCCCACCGGCGCCGTCACCGTCGATATCCCTTACTTACTGCGCTAGGAGTTAACACATGAAGCAAAAACTGATCGCCCTGCTGCTGTCCACCGCCATCGCCTCCGTCACCGGCGGCGCCGCCAGCGCAGAAACCATCCGCGTCGCCATCGGCACGCAGGACACCACCATCAACTGCGCCACCGGCGGCCTGCTGATCCGCGAACTGAAGCTGCTGGAGAAGTTCCTGCCGCGCGACGGCAAGTACAAGGACGCGCAGTACGACATCCAGTGGAAGAACTTCACTTCCGGCGCGCCGTTGACCAACGAGATGGTCGCGGGCAAGCTGGACCTGGGCTCCATGGCCGACTTCCCCGGCTCCTTCAACGGCGCCGCCTTCCAGAAGGCCGGCAAGCAAAGCCAGTTCATCACCGTGCTGTCCGGCAGCACGCAGGGCAGCGGCAACGGCATCGTGGTGCCGAAGGCGTCGCCGGTGCAGTCGCTGGCCGAACTGAAAGGCAAGACCATCTCCGTGCCCTTCGCCTCCACCGCGCACGGCATGCTGCTGCGCGCCGTGAAGGCCCAGGGCTGGGATCCCGAGAAGGACGTGACCATCGTGACCCAGGCGCCGGAAGTGGCCGGCTCCGCCCTGCAGAGCAACAAGATCGAGGCGCACGCCGACTTCGTGCCCTTCGCCGAACTGTTCCCGCACCGCGGCTACGCCCGCAAGATCTTCGACGGCTCGCAGGCCAACGCGCCCACCCTGCACGGCAGCCTGGTGGACACCGACTTCGCCAGGAAGTATCCGGAGATCGTGGTGGCCTACCTGCGCGCCGCCATCGAGGCGGAACGCCTGATCGCCGCCGAACCCGAGAAGTACAGCGAGTTGATCGCCAAGGTGACCGGCATCGAGGCCGAGGTGAACTACCTGTTCCACGGCCCGCTCGGCCTGCAGACGCGCGACTTCACCTGGAAGCCGGAATACCGCCAGGCGGTGAAGACGTCGATCGAGACGCTGCTGCTGATGAAGCGCACCGACGCGGGGCTGGACGTGAACACCTTCATCAACGACCAGTACCTGAAAACGGCGTTCAAGCAGGCCGGCATCGACTACGACGCCAAGCTGAAGAACTACGGCCGCCAGCCATTGACCGCCAAGGACGCCGCCACCGGCAAGGCCATCACCGACTTCAAGCGCGTGGCGCAGCTGTGGGTGGACGGCGAGCCGCTGGTGCGCTCCTACGCCTCCACCGAGGCCGCGTTCGGCGAACTGGCCAAGCTGGAGAAGGCCGGCAAGAAGGTCCGCGTGGTGTACGCGCACGACCGCAACAGCGGCCTGAAACTGCTGGCCGAGGACGCGTGGTTCGTCAGCTCGAAGAAGGAGATCAGCAGCTTCCTGTTGAAGGACGCGGCCGAGGCCTGGGCCAGGAAGAACGGCGGCAAGGTGCTGGACTTTAGCGCGGCGAAATCCGCCGCCATCTGACAGGGAGACGCAGCATGAGCACAGCCGCACAAACCGTACCGGGCCTGCCCGCGGGCGCGGGCGAGCAGCCATCGCCGCGCGGCGCGGCGACGGGGGGGGAGCCGCATCCGCCGGCGGCCCGCTCGCTGGCCGAGGCGGGCGCCCGCGCGGGCCACCTGTTCCTGCGCCTCGCCTCGCTGGCCCTGTGCCTGCTGGGCTGGCACTGGGCCTCGACCCACCGCGTCGACTTCGGCCTGGTCACGTTCCAGAACGTGCCGCCGCCGGTGGAGGTGCTGAACGCGGGCCTGGACCTGGTGCGCTCGCCGAAGCTCGGCCAGCACCTGGGCGCCAGCCTGGCGCGCGTGTTCGCCGGCTTCGCCGCGGCGGCGGCGGCCGGCATCGCCCTCGGCCTGCTGATCGGCCGCTCGCGCTGGGCCGAGGACGTGCTGCTGCCGCCGCTGGAAATGCTGCGCCCCATTCCCGCCGTGGCGTGGATACCGCTGGCGATCCTGATGTTCCCCTCGTCCGAAATGTCGATGGTGTTCATCACCTTCACCGGCGCGCTGTTCCCCATCCTGCTCAACACCATCCACGGCGTGGAGCACGTGGACGCCCGGCTGGTGGCCTCGGCCCGCAGCCTGGGCAGCGGCCGGCTGTCGATCTTCACCGACGTGATCCTGCCCGGCGCCGCGCCCAGCGTGGTGACCGGCCTGGCGATCGGCATGGGCACGGCCTGGTTCTGCCTGGTGACGGCGGAGATGATCTCCGGCCAGTTCGGCATCGGCTACTACACCTGGGCCTCGTACACGGTGCAGAACTACGCCGAGATCGTGGTCGGCATGCTGTTCATCGGCGTGTTCGGCATGGGCAGCAGCGCCCTGATCAAGCGGCTGGGCCACGCGCTCATGCCTTGGCAAACAGAGGAGAAAAAACCATGAGCACAGGATCGAACACAAAAGCGGGTGGCCCGGCCACCGGGCAAATCAGCATCGAGCGCCTGCACATCCATCTCGGCCAGGGCGCGCGCGCCTTCGAGGCGGTGCGGGACGTGAGCCTGGCCGTGGCGCCCGGCGAATTCGTCTGCCTGCTCGGCCCCTCCGGCTGCGGCAAATCCACCTTGCTGGGCGCCCTGGCGGGCCACCTGGACCCGAGCCGGGGCGGCATCGCCGTGGACGGCCAGCGCGTGCGGGGACCGCATCCCGAGCGCGGCCTGGTGTTCCAGCAGCACACGCTGTTCCCGTGGAAGAAGGTGCTGCAGAACGTGGCCTTCGGCCTGAAGATGAAGGGCGTGCCGCGCGCCGAGCGCCACGCCCGCGCGCTGGAGCTGATCGAGCTGGTGGGTCTGAAGGGTTTCGAGCACCACTACCCGTCGCAGCTGTCGGGCGGCATGAAGCAGCGCGTGGAGATCGCCCGCGTGCTGATCAACCATCCGCGCGTGATGCTGATGGACGAGCCCTTCGGCGCGCTCGACGCGCAAACCCGGCTGATGATGCAGCAGTTGCTGCTGGACGTGTGGGCGCGCATCAAGACCACCATCGTCTTCATCACGCACGACATCGACGAGGCCCTGTTCCTGGCCGACCGCATCCTGGTCATGAGCCCGCGCCCCGGCCGCATCGTCGAGGAACTGCGGCTGGACTTCGACCGTCCGCGCGACGCAGAGCTGGTGACCTCGCCCGAATTCACGCGCCTCAAGCGCCATTGCATGGCGCTGCTGCACCCGTCGGTGCACCAGTTGCCATTGGAACGCCTCAGCCCACTGGGCCCGGCCAACCCCACCCTGATACGAAAGACCGCATGACTACCATCCTGAACGACGATCCCGAACTGCTGGCCCGCATCCGGCACGAGGACAGCGGCGTGCGCCGCATCGCCCTGCTGGAACTGGCCGACTACGCCGACGACGAGCACATCCCCGTCTTCATCGCCGCGCTGAACGATCCCGCCGCCGACGTGCGCACCCAGGCCGCCCGCGCGCTGGAATCCTGCGAAAGCCCGGAAGGCACGGCGGCCCTGGCGCTGGCGCTGGCCGACGCCGACGAGGACGTGCGGGCCGCCGCCGCGCAGACGCTGTCCGAATTGAAGCAGACCTCGTCCGCCGCGCCGCTGCTGCCGCATGTGTCGCACGCCTCGCCGTACGTGCGCGCCGCCGTCCTGCGGGGGCTGCGCGAGTTGCGCGTGCCCGGCAGCCTCGGCCCCGCCCTGGTCGCGCTGGAGGACGCCGACGCCACCGTGCGCCGCGAGGCCGTCTCCGTGCTCGGCTACCTGAAGCATCCCGACGCGCTCACGCCGCTGACCGCCGCCGCCCGCGGCGACGCCGCGCCCGAGGTGCGCCGCGCCGCCATCGGCGCGCTGGGCTACGCCGGCGACGCCGTCCCCGCCCATGTGCTCGACACGCTGCTGAACGCCCTCGCCGACCCGGTCTGGCAGGTGCGCGAGGAAGCGGCGACCACCTTGGGCAAGCTGCGCCCCGCCTCCGCCGCCGGCGCGCTGACCGCGCTGCTGGACGACGACTACTGGCAGGTGCGCCTGCGCGCCGCCCGCGGCCTGGGCCGGCTGCGCCACGCCGGCGCCATCGCGCCGCTGGCCGCCGCCCTGTCGCACACCATCGCCAACCTGCGCAAGGAGGCCGCGCTGGCGCTGGGCGAGATCGGCGACGCGCGCGCCCTGCCCGCGCTGGCCGCGATCCAGGACGACGCCGACCCCGAGGTCCGCAAATCGGCCCGCCTCGCCATCGGCCAGATCCGGAAGACCGCCGGGAGCGCCGCGTGAGCATCCAGGGCATCAGCAACGACCGCGCCGCCGGCACGCTGGAGCTGGCGCTGGAGGGCGGCGAAACGCGCCGCCTCAGCCACGCCGGGCTGCGCGCGCGCTGCCACTGCGCCGACTGCAAGGCGCTGCGCCGCCGCGGCGAGGAATTGCAGGTGGACAACAGCATCCGCCTGATCGACATCGTCCCGGTCGGCGCCTACGGCGTGCAACTGGTCTTCAGCGACGGGCACGACCGCGGCATCTACCCGTGGCGGCTGCTGGAGTCGCTGGAGCCGTCCATCCCGGAAACGCCTATCCCTTAAGTGAGCGGCGCGAAATCCACGATCGGCATAGGATGGTCGCTCCCTGTACAACGTACTGAAAGGAGCGACGATGAAGACTCACGGATCTGCCGTCTGGTCGGGCGGCATCAAGGACGGCAAAGGCGCCATCAGCACCAATAGCGGCGCGCTGAAGGACTACCCCTACGGCTTCGCCAGCCGCTTCGAGGGCAAGCCGGGCACCAACCCGGAGGAACTGATAGGCGCCGCCCACGCCGGCTGCTTCACGATGGCGCTGTCGCTGATCCTGGGCGAAGCCAAGCTGGTGGCGGAGAAGATGGAAACCAGGGCCGAGGTCACGCTGGACAAGGACGGCGACGGCTATTCCATCACCGCCGTGCACCTGACGCTGCAGGCGAAGATCCCCGGCGCGGACAAGGCCACCTTCGACGAGCTGACCGCCAAGGCGAAAGCCGGCTGCCCGGTCTCCAAACTGCTCAACGCCGCCATCACCCTCGACGCGACGTTGCTGTAAGCAGTTACTTTCGCGCGCTTGGAGGGCGCGCGGGTTGATGGTATAAATGGGACTCGCTTCCGAGCCCGAGCGTCCGTATGCCCAGCAAACCCCAGCCCGCCCTCAGCGCCCTTTCCGCCGCCCCGGCGCCCGCCATGGCGCCGAAACGGCGCGGCCGCCCCGCGAAGAGCGAGAACGACAGCCTGCGCGGGGAGCTGATAAAAAAATCCGCTTTCCTGTTCCGCACCCAGGGCTACGACAACACCACGGTGCGCGACATCGCGGCGGCCGCCGGCATCCATTCGGGCAGCTGGTTCTACCACTTCAAGACCAAGCAGGACATCCTGGCGGCCGTGATGGAGCAAGGGATGACGCAGTCGCTGGCCGACATCGAGGCCATCGCCCTGCACACGCTGGCGCCGCGCGACGCGCTGCGGCGCCTGGTGGAGGTGCACCTGCAAACGCTGCTGGCGCCCAACCACGATTTCATCCCCGTGCTGCTGTACGAATGGCGCTCGCTGGACCCGCTGTCGCGCGCCCGCATCATCAAGCTGAAGGACCGCTACGAGGCCATCTGGGACGGGGTGCTGAAGGCGCTGCACGCGTCCGGCGAGTGGGCGATGCCGACCCGCTTCGACCGCCTGCTGATGTTCGGCGCCCTGAACTGGACCGCCCAATGGTACAAGCCGGGCGGCGCCATCGCGCTGCGGGACCTGGCCGACAGCGCGGTGACCTTCATCCTGCGCTCCCCGCCCCGGCCCGCGTAAGCACTTTGTTTTCGCCGCGGCGCCGCGCAGGCTCACGGCAGGTGGAAGTATTCCCTCGGTATCTGCCGGAAGGCGTTGCTGAGATTGGGGTTGTCGAGCTGGATGATGGTGCGCTCCCGCAGGTTGTCGCGCAAACGGATATCCAAATCCAGCAGCTTTTGCAGGCTGCCGTCGGCGAACGCCTTGCGCAGTCCCGCGTGGATCGCGTCGCGCAGCTCCTGGTCGCCCTTGCGGACAAAGAACAGCCTGGCGAACGGATAGTGCAGGGCCAGATGGGGTTCGACGACGACGTCGGGCGCCTGCGCCCTGTAGCGCTCCAGCAGCGGCAAGATCTCGTCCGCGCCCAGCGGATAGAAGTCGATGCGTTTCGCGTTCACCATGCGGAACAGCGACGCGAATTCGGCGGTCTTCACGCCGATGCCCGCCGCGCTCAGGATCTTGATGTCGGCCCATCCCGGGCCCTGGCCGGCGGTCATTTCCGCCAGCTGACCCAGCGTCCGTATGCGCGCGAAGTCCGGCGCGCGCTCCTTGTGGATGAGGAGCAGCCGGTAGCCGCTCAGGCCTCGGTCCAGGGGAAAGTAGACCGGATCGTAGCGCGCCTCGAAGTCCGCGCTGACGCCCGCGTCCAGCACCGAGATCTCGCCCCGCTCCAGCAGGAGGCGGGCGCGCTCCTGGTTCATTTTCACCTTCGACATGGACAGCGCGTGCGGCACGCCGGACTTCGCCAGCGCCAGTTCCAGCACCTTGTAGCCGTAGTCGTCCGGCGGCCGCTCGTCGATGCGCGGGTACACCACGTTCAGCGCGCACCAGGCCGGCGCCATCGTCAGCAACAGGCCGACCATGGCGCAGCGGCAAAGCAATCGGCGGAACCGGGTTTTCGACGCGAACGCGGGCATGCGTCCAACATATACCGATTCGGCGACCCGCTCAAGCCATTCGGAACGCGGCCATTACCCAATGGCAAGCACCTGGCGGCCGTGCATCAAGTCGCTTGACGCCACGCACGTCGCGATGTTACTGTACTATCAATACTAGTACAGGAATTCACCCCATGACACTCCGCGTCCCGCTCATGCTGCACATCGCCACCGGCGATCCCCGCCCCATCCACCGCCAGATCGTCGACGGCGTGCGCCGCCTGGTCGCGAGCGGGGACCTGCCCGTCGGCGCCGCCCTGCCCAGTGTTCGCGGCCTGGCCCAGCAACTGTCCATCAATCCCAACACGGTCGCCAAGGCCTACGGCGAACTGACGCAGGAAGGATGGCTCGACGCCCGCGCCGGGCTCGGCCTGTTCGTGGCGGTGCCGCGGCAGCGCTTGTCGAACGAGGAGCGCTCGCGCCGGCTCGACGACGCCGTGCAGCGCTTTGTCGGCGACGTGATCGGCCTCGACTACCCGAACGCCACGGTGCTCGACCGCGTCGCCGGTGAACTCGAACAATGCCAACCCAGGAAGCTCGCCTGAACATGGACACGCCAGTCATCCACACCGAGGACTTGTGCCTGCAATACAAGCGCAAGATGGCGCTCGACCATCTCACCCTCACCATCGAGCGCGGCGGCATCCACGCCATCGTCGGCGCGAACGGCGCGGGCAAGTCCTCGCTGTTCCGCGTCTTGCTGGGCTTCGAAACGCCCAGCGCGGGCAGCGCGCGTTTGCTCGGCTGCGCCAGCGGCGGGCTGACGCCGGACGTGCGCGGGCGGGTCGGCTTCGTCAACGAGGAACACACGCTGCCCGGCTGGATGCGTGTCGACGAACTCGCCGCCATGCAGCGCCGGCAGTACGCGCGCTGGGACGATGGCCGCTACCGGGACGTCGTCCACAACTTCAACGTCCACGCCGACCAGAAGATCGCGCAGCTCTCGCGCGGCGAACGCGCCGGGGTCAACCTGGCGCTCGCGCTGGCGCAAGGCCCGGAACTGCTGATCCTCGACGAGCCCACGCTCGGCCTGGACGTGGTGGCCAAGCGCGCCTTCCTCGAAGCCCTCATGCAAACCAGCTACGACAGCGGCGCGACCATCATCTATTGCTCGCACCAGATGGAGGAAATCGAGCGCGTGGCCGACAATCTCGTCATTCTCGAACGCGGACAGCTGCGCCACCAATCCGAACCCGCCGCGTTTTGCGCCCGCGTGCGGCTGTGGGTCGCCGAGTTCCCGTTCAAGGCGCCGGACACGCGCTTGCTGCCCGGCGTGCTGGAGGCGCGGCGCATCGACGAAATGACCCACCTCATGGTGTTCGACCAGGACGAGGGCTTCGACGCGCGCCTGAAGCTGCTGGGCGCGCGTAGCGTGCACTCCATGCCCGTGAGCCTGGACCGCGCCGTCAACGGCTACCTCGCCAAAGGCCACATCTCCACCACGCCCCGCGCCGCTTAAGGATCATCATGCTCGACCTGTTCATCTCCGAGTGCCGCCGCTTCCGCACGCCGGCCATCCTCTTCGCCACCGCCAATTCGATGCTGCTCCTGCTGGCCAACCAGCTCGCCGACATCCTTCAGGAACGGCGCGAAATCCACCTCGTCATCCTGGCGCTGTACATGCTGTGTGGGATGGCCTTCGCCCTCTACCAGTTCGGCAGCTATCGCCAGCCCGCGCGCTGGATCTGGCTGCTGCACCGCCCGCTGCCGCGCTGGCGCGTGTTCGCGGGCGTGATGCTGGCGTCGGCGTTGCTGATCGCGCTTTGCGTCGGCATACCCTCGCTGGCCGCGGTCGGCATCCTGGACGCGCTCACGGCGCGCACGGTGGACGCCCGCCATTACCTGGCCGCGACACAGCTGACGCTGTTCACGCTGATCGCGTGGCTGGCGGGGAGCTACATCGTCCTCAACCGCAGCAAGAGCGCGGTCGTGATACTGGTTCTGCCCATGCTGGTTCTTCTACGGATGGCCTCCGGCCTCGTGCTGGTCCCGTTGGCCTGCGCGTGCGTGGCGCTGCTGGCGTTCATCGTCTACGGCGCGTTCAAGCCCGACCGCATGGCGCCGCCGGCCTCCATCGCCGGCAAGCTCGCCACCGCCATCCCGCTGCAGATCAGCTGCTACTTCGTGCTGCTCTGGGCCGGCTCCACTCTTTTCCAGTACGGCCAAGTCCTTTCGGGCGCGCACCCGTTCAGCATGCCCGCCGCGCCGGCCGGCGGCCATATCGAGGCGACACGCGCGCTTGGCTCGGAAAACATGCTGGCCGGCCTGGCTGGCTCAAGCGATCCGCGCGCCGCCGGGTGGCGGCGGCAGATCCCCTTGGTCAAACCGGGAAGCATGCTGCCGGACCAGCGGCAATACCCGGTCCGCCACATGCTGAGCAATGAAGGCGACGCCCGCTGGTATACCGATGCCGCGACCTGGAGCTTCAGCCACGACGACATGCGCTACCAGGGCATGGACCGCCGCCGCGGCACGGCGCTTGGCTGGTACGGCGCGGCCGGATACGGCAGCGGCGCGGCGTTCCCGGCGCCGCCCGCGGTGAGGGTCGCGAACCACCGGGGTTATCTCGTCACGCCGCAGCAGGCCTACCAGATCGGCCAGGACACGCGCCAGTTGACCCCGCGCGTCGCGCTGGCCGGATCGGAACAGTTGCTGCACGTGCCAACGAAAATCGGCGCCCATGTCTACCTCGTGACCAACCATCGGCTGCTCGCGTACAAGGACGGCGCGGCCGGCATGTGGCCCGAGGCGTTCAGCGTACGCCTCGCCCATGACGCCTCCACCTTGGCGCGCGTGGACGTGGCCGAATTGGCGGAAGGGACGCTCGCCACCTTCACCCACAGCGCGCGCATGGCGGACGGCGCGGGCGAGGCGCGCCAGGTGACGGTATTCGTCGACCCGGCCGGCCACGCCGCGCAGGTCGGGCAGCGCGCGATGACCCACGACTTCCCCCGGCTGTTCGAGCACAAGGACTGGTGGCTCTCCCCCGTGCTGCACGCCGTCGTCGCGTTGCCCGACCTGCTGATCGACAAGGGCATGGTGCTCGACGCGGGACAGAAGCGGTTCGACAACGCCTACCTGGCGGTCCGTCCCGCGCCTGTGTGGTTCGCCGCGCTGGCGGTGTCGCTGCTGTCCGCGCTGGCGGCGCTGTGGTGGCTTGGTCCGCGCGGTTCCCAGCGCCGGGCGTGGATCGCCGCTTGCCTGCTGCTTGGCCCGGCGGCCTTCTGCGCGCTGGCCATACTGGAGCCGCGGGCGCGCCGCGAGCCCGCCGCCGTCGCGCAACCGGATGCCGTCGCCGCGAGCGGCTAACGCCGGTCGATCCCAAGCGGTATTGCCCAAATATTTGTTTTCAAACACGCAGGATAGCGATAGCATGCCGATAGCTATTATGATATCGATAACATCGTCACCCGACCTTCACGCCGCATCCCGATTCGATAGCGGCGCGACTCTTCAACGCATCATCTTTCATCTATCTCTATGATTTTTACACGGACCGCGCTTATCACGGTTGTGGCGCTCGGCGTCATGTCGAACGCCTGGGCTCAACAAGCGCCAGCGTCAAATGGGGCGCCGCCAGCGACGGTGGAGGTCAAGGGCATGGCGGACAGCGCCCGCCGCAACGACACCGCCGCCAAGATTGTCATCAACCAGGCGGAAATCGCGAAATTCGGCGATCCCTCGGTGCTCGACGTCATGAAGCGCCTGCCCGGCTTGACGGTCAGCGATTCGTCGGTGCGCATGCGTGGGCTGGGCAATGGCTATACCCAAATCCTGCTCAACGGGGAACGGCCCCCGGCTGGATTTTCGCTCGATTCCCTGGCGCCGGATATGGTTGAGCGCATCGAGATCATCCGCGCCGCGACCGCGGAATTCAGCACCCAGTCGATCGCGGGCACGGTCAATATCGTGCTGAAAAAGGCCGTGGCGAAGGCCTCGCGCGAGATCAAGAGCGGTGTGGGCGCCGGCCCCGGAAGCCGTTCGCAACAGCTGAACCTGGCCATGTCGAACAAAATCGACGCCTTTTCCTACACGCTGGGCGCCACCCTGCTGCACCAGAACGCGCACCTGGCGCCGGTGGAATCGGTCGACCGGCGCGACGCCGCCGGCAAGCGGCTCCAGCAGTATGAAACCCGTTCCGACAATGACAACGCCTATACGGCCGTGAACCTGAACGCGCGGCTGAACTGGAAATTGGACGGCATCGACAGCGTGACGTGGCAAACGTTTGTGGCCGATGGCCGGGCGCACGGCGCCGGCGAGCAAAGCACCAGCACCTCCGCCGGTCAACGCCACCCCTATGCGGCATTGCAAACCAGCTACTTCGGCAACACCACAAGCGTGCGCTCCGACGTCAGCTGGGTCGCCGGGATAGGCGGGACCGGCAGGCTGGATACCAAAATCGGCGTCGCCCTCTCCGACAACCAGCGCGGACTTTTCCGTGTGGCGCGCAACGACGCGGCGACGCCGGTGCTGGACCGCGACTACGTGAGCGATATCCAGGACGAGGGCCTGTCCTGGAGCGGCAAGTTGTCGATGCCGTGGGCGCGGGGGCATGCGCTCGGGATCGGCTGGGACACGGGCCACAACCGACGCGGCGAACGCGAAAACCAGGTGGACCGCGTGCCGCCCGGGAACGTGCCCTTCGATTTCGACAACGGCTTCGATGCCCGGATCACGCGCGTGGCGCTGTACGCGCAGGATGAATGGGATATCTCCCCGGCCTGGTCGATCTACCTGGGCATGCGGGGCGAGGCGATGCGCTCCCGGACCAGCGGCGCCGGCATTCCGACCTCGCGATCGCAGTTGCAAGTGCTCAGCCCGCTCGCGCAAACCTTGTGGAAAGTTCCCGGCGCCAAGGGCGACCAGTTGCGCCTGGCGCTGACGCGGACCTTCAAGGCGCCCGAACTGAGCCGCATGGTGCCGCGCCACTTCTATACCTCGTTCAATACCGAGATTTCACCCGACTTCACCGGCAATCCCCGGCTCAAGCCGGAGCTGGCGCGCGGGGTCGACTTCGCTTACGAGCACTACTGGGCGGAGGGCGCGCTTGTGTCGGCGAGCGCGAGCGTGCGCGAAATCGAAGGCCTGATCCGCGGCGAAGTCGCCTACAACGGCGGCCGTTGGGTCGCGGTGCCGCAAAACCTCGGCACGGCCCATGTGCGCGGCATCGAACTCGAGTCGAAGTTTCCGCTCAAGGCCGTCATGGACACCGCCGCGCAGGTCGATTTGCGCGCCAGCGTCAGCCGCAACTGGTCGCGGGTCGAGGGCGTGCCCGGGCCGGACAACCGTCTCAACGGCCAGCCGCGCTGGTCGGCCAATTTCGGCGCCGACTATGCCAAGGGCGCCTGGAGCGGCGGCGCGAGCCTGGCGCTGGTGGCGGGCGGCTGGACGCGCGACGCCTTGTACGAATCGAAATTGCGCTCGGCGCAGCGAGCCCTGGAAGCGTACGCGGTCCACAAGTTCGGCCCGCGCAGCCAACTGCGGTTTACCGTGCTCAATCTGCTCAAGGTCGGCCAGTCCGGGTCCGCGCGCTATGCCGATCCGTATGGCAGCGTCCAGAGCGACGAACGTCGCGCAGGCTATGTTTCCTGGCGCGCCCAGCACGAGTACCGTTTCTAACCATTCATGGTCACACTGGATACCGACAGCATCCGCTCGACGTAGCGCGCGATGAGGTCGATCTCCAGGTTGACCTTTTTGCCGGCCGCCAGGTGCTTCAGCGTGGTGACCGAAATGGTGTGCGGGATCAGGTTGATCGAGAACTGGCACACCAGGTCGTCGCCGCTGCCGATGTCGGTCACGCGGTTGACGGTCAGCGAGACGCCGTTCACCACCACGGAACCCTTGAACGCCAGGTACTTGGCCAGGTCGCGCGGGGCTTCGATGACCAGCTCCCACGATTCGCCCACCGGCTCGAACTTGCGCACCACGCCCAGCCCGTCCACGTGGCCGGACACCAGGTGGCCACCCAGGCGCTCGGCCAGGGTCAGGGCTTTTTCCAGATTCACCTCGGTGGTGCCGTCCAGGCCCACGGTGCAGTTCAGGCTTTCGCGCGAGACGTCGACCTTGAAGGTGGTGGCGGTCTTTTCGATCACGGTCATGCAGGCGCCGTTCAGGGCGATGGAGTCGCCCAGGGCGACGTCGGCCAGCGGCAGGCCGCCGGCGTCGATTTCCAGGCGCACGCCGGCGTCATGGCCGCCCGCCAGCGGCTGCACCGAGGTGATTTTGCCGACGGCGGCAACGATTCCAGTAAACATAGTCGTAAGGTCTTATTGAGTGGTGAATCGGGCAAGGATACGCAAATCGGCGCCGATCTGCTTGACCTCGTGGAATTTCAGGCTGTGCTTGCCGCCCAGGTGCGCCAGCGGCGGCAGCGAGAACATGCCCTGCGCGTCGCCCAGCAGCATGGGCGCCAGGTAGACCAGCAGCTCGTCGGCGCAGCGCTCGCGTATCAGCGAGCCATTCAGCTTGCCGCCCGCCTCGACGTGCAGTTCGTTGATCTGGCGGCGCCCCAGTTCGCGCATCAGCGCCGGCAGGTCGACCTTGCCGTGCGGGTTGGGCAGCTTGATGATCTCGGCGCCGGCGGCGCGCAGCGCGGCCTCCTTTTCCGGGTCGTCCACGGCGGCCACCACCCAGGTCCCTCCGCCCTCGAGCACGCGCGCGGAGGGGCTGATGTCGAGCCGGCTGTCGACCACGATGCGGCGCGGCTGGCGCGGCGTGTCCACCGCGCGCACGTTCAGTTGCGGGTCGTCCGCCTTGACGGTGCCGATGCCGGTGAGGATGGCGCAGGCGCGGGCGCGCCAGGCGTGGCCGTCCGCCCGCGCCTCGGGCCCGGTGATCCACTGGCTTTGGCCGTTGTGCAGCGCCGTCATGCCATCCAGGCTGGCGGCGGTCTTCATGCGCACCCACGGCAGGCCGCGCGTCATGCGCGAGAAGAAGCCGATGTTCATTTCATGCGCCTCGTCGGCCATCGGACCGGTGGCGACCTCGATGCCGGCGGCGGCCAGCCTGGCCATGCCCTGCCCGGCCACCAGCGGATTCGGGTCCTCCATCGCCGCCACCACGCGGCCCAGGCCAGCGCGCACCAGCGCGTCCGAGCATGGCGGCGTGCGGCCGTGGTGGTTGCACGGTTCCAGGGTGACGTAGGCGGTGGCGCCGCGCACGTCGTGGCCGCGCCGCTGCGCGTCCTTCATGGCCTGGATTTCGGCGTGGTCCTGGCCGGCCGGCTGGGTCACGCCCTCGCCTATCACCCGGCCGTCGCGCACGATCACGCAGCCGATGCGCGGGTTCGGCGACGTGGTGTACAGCCCCTTGGCGGCCCATTCCAGGGCCAGCTTCATGCCTTCGGCGTCGTTTGCGATGTGTACGGTCATGGTCTTCAATCCGCGCCGGCGCAGTCGGGTTGCGTGCTGGGATCGCACACCCTTACCCGGCCCAGCATGTTGATTTTAATATGCCGCCGCTGTTCGCCCGCCTCCAGCGTGAAGGTGCCCCAGCGGGCGGCCTGGCTGTTGTCGGAACGGCAGCTGCGTCCAGCGGCATTATATGCAATATAGCTGTTTCCGGTGCCGGCGGTGAATTGCGCACGGATATGCAGGCCATGGGCCAGCGCCGCTTGCTTGTGGAACGATTCCTCGCCCGGATCGCGGCGGCGGTTGCCGTTGCGGTCCGCGAAAACGGTCCAGCCCTGGTCCCAGCCGGCGCCCGGATCGGCCTGCGCCAGCACCACGATGGCGCCGCGGCCGATGGCGAGGGAACGGGTGAGCGCGATGTCGCCCAGCAGGTCGTTGAGCGCGGCGCGCATGCGCTGGCGCTCCAGCATGGTCTGGTAGGCCGGCGCCGCCGTCCCGGCCAGCACGCCGGCGATCAGCAACGCGACCACCAGCTCCACCAGCGTGAAGCCGCGCATCAGCGCCAGCAGCCGGTGGAGGCGCCGGTGGCCTTGCGTTCGCCGGCGCTGGTCAGGATCAGGCTTTCGCACACGGCGTCCTTGTAGTTCGCGTCCACCTGGGCGGTGCCGGGCTTGGCGATCAGTTGCACGCAGTCGCCTATCTCCTCGCCGTCGCAGGCCTTGCCTTCCACCTCGTAGGCGCTGTCGGCGGCCTTGACGCCGGTCCACCATTTGAACTTGCGCTCGTCCGCGTCGGTGGATGAGGAGGAGAAGGCGAGGTAGCTGTTATGCACGCTGAAATAGCGCTCCTGCTGCTGCATCAGCAGGTACAGCGAGGCCTGCGCCTCGGTGCGCTTGCCGCGGACGACGAACTGGGCGTAGGACGGGTAGGCGGCGGCCGCCGTGACCATCATGATGACCAGCACGATCATCGCTTCGATCATGGTGAAGCCCTGGCGGCGTATGGCGTTCCTGGCGTTGTGCATGCGGGTCTCCTTCAGCGCTTGGCCGCCTGGTGCAGTTCGCGCCAGTTGGCTACTTCGCGCCAGCTGATACGGCCGGCGGGGATGGCCACGCGGGTGCGCGCGGCCGCTAGTGGGCCGGGTGTTCCGGCGCCGAAATTGATGACGGCGACCTCCTTGGCGACGACGGCGCGTCCGCCCGCGCGCCGCGCGCGGGTGCGCGCGATGGTCACCGGGGCCGGGGCGGCCGGCAAATAGTCGCTGGTCAATTCGCCGGTGGACTCGCCGGTGGCCGGCAGGCCCAGGCTGTCCGGCGCGAGGCCGGCCAGCGGGTCCAGCACGTAGCTGCGGCTGGCCAGCGGCGCGCACGGGCCGCCGCCGGGCAGTATGGTGTTGAAGTAGAGCTTTCCGTCGGCCAGTGTGGCACTGGCGGTGCTGCGCTCGCCGGTGCTGGCCGCGTTGGGAAAGTCGATGTACCACCCGCCGCGCGCGGACGCGCCGGTGTAGCTGAATCCTCGCCCCCGCACGACGACGTTGCGCGCGCCGGGGGCGCCGTCCAGCTCCCGCCGCGCGAGATCGGCGCGGTCCATGGGCCGGGCGGACGACGCGGGCGTCGCGCCCGGGCCCGACGGGTCGTCCAGCACGGCGTAGAACGATTGCGTGTCCTTGCGCTCGCGGTCGGTTTCCTCCAGCAGCCGGCCGGTGCCGAACAGGATGACGTAGCCGCCATCGGGCGCATACGCGGCTTGCGGCTGCTGGGTGATGGGCTGGCGCTTGCCGTCCGCGTCGCGCGCGACGAACAGGGGCTCGGAGCCGCTGGCGCCACTCCACGGCGCGACACCGGTGAAGCTGAAGCGCCACAGGTTGCCCTGCAGGTCGCCCGCGTAGGCGTGGCGCAGCGCGCCGCTGTCGTCCAGTATCAGCGCGGGCGCGCCCAGGCCGTTGGCGAGGGCCGGGTCCCCGGCCGGCGTCCGCAGGCGGTAGTAGTTGACGCCGCGGCGCCAGGCCTCGTCCTTCGGTTTGTCCAGCGCCAGCAGGAACAAGGCGTTGGCCGCCGTGCCGTCGGCGTTGCCGTCCTGCGCATAATTGTTCACGCCGCTGGGAACGACGGCGAAGTAGCGGTACTCCGGCACGCCGCCGCGGGTGCGCACGTGCGCGCGCGCGATCCGCGGCGGCGTGGTCACATTGCCCATGGCGTCGTCGTCGCGGTCGGTGAATTCCCATAGCGCGCCGGCGCCGTTGACGAAATCCGCGGGATCGGTGATGTCCAGCGCGAACACGCCTTGCGCGCCGCCGCCCATGGCCGACACCAGCACGGTGCGCCATGCGCCGGCCAGCTGCGCCTCGGCCGCGGTGGCGGGTCCGTCGATGTAGGCGTGGTGCTCATAGCCGGGGTCCGGCAGGCGGTTCAACAAGGGGAACAGCGCGTCGGGCACGTAGGCGAACAGCTCGGCGCCGGTGACGGCGTCGAACGCGTGCAGCATGCCGTCGTTGGCGCCAAGGTAGACGGCGGCGCGGCGCGCCTTGTGGCGTTCGAGGAAGCCGGCGTAAGCCTCGCCCTGCAGGTCCACGCGCGGCGGGCCGACGTACAGCGGCGCGCTGTGGACCGCGTCCCCCAGGACGTGGCCCCGCCGGCGGAAAAGGCCGCCTTCCTCGCTCCGGTCTCCGCGCAACCAGGCGAGCCGCGATTCTCCGCGCCGGTCGGATAGGGGTTTGGCCGGCGGCGGCGGGCGATTGAGGGCGGTGCGCTGCTGGGTGGAAAGGCTGTCCCATTCAAAGGGCATCGTGGTCCGCACACCTTGCACCAGCGCGGACGTGTAGATGCGGCGGGCGTGGTTCACGTCCAGCAAGTCCGCCGCGTCCCATAGCTGGCGCGTTTGCGGTAGGCCGGCGGCGTCGACGCTCAAGGCGCCGCGCGTGAGCTGGCCGCTCCAGTCGACAGGACGGGCGCCGGCCTGGAACACCGCCGTGCCGTCGGGGGTCGCCGCCACGGCCGCCGCGCCGCGCATGAATGCCGTGCCAGGGCCGCATGCGGCGTTGAGCGGTTCGGCCGCGAGCTCGATGACGGGCGGCGCGGCCGTCGCCGGCGGCGCGGCAAGCGCGGCGGCCAGGAAGGCGGCGACGAAAGCCGCGTGGCGGGCGGCGCGGGCAGCTCCGGCCCTCATGGCTCGCCTCCCTCGTCCTTGCGGTAACTGCTTTGCAGGACCACCTCCGTGGACTCCCGCGCGCCGAATCCAACGGCGGTGACGCGGTAGAAGTATTGCGGCGGACCGGCCGCGTCGGCACCCGGCGGACGATAGGGCACGCGCTCGATCACGTAACGGGGATGGCGGAATGGCAGGAAGCCCTGCCCCGTCTCCATCTCCGCGCCCGTGTAGCGGCCATACGGCACGGAGCGGGATCCGGGGCCGTCGTCGCCAATGTCCACCGTTTGCCACACGGGCGGCTCGTCGGCCCCCGCTTGCGCGCACAGGCCAAGGCCGGACGCTTCGCCGCCGCATCCCCGCACGAAGCCCGCGCCGCCGGCCAGCAGTGCCTGCCGCTCCGGCGAGTTGCCGCCGCCGGACAACTCCTTTTCCGCGTCGTGCAGCGCGTCCTCGGCGGACTGGATGGCGACGTAGCGGTCGCGGTCCGCGCGCGCGGCCTTCTCGCCCTGCACCGCCATGCGGGCGGCGGACGCGCCCATCAGCAGCACGGCGATCAACATCAGCAAGGCCACCAGCAGCGCCACGCCCTGCTGGTGGAACACGCCGCTATCGGATGCTTGCCTGAGCGCGGCCATCACGCACCTCCCGCGTTGCGCAGCACGATGGTGGTGGTGAACACGCGCCGCGCGCGCTGCCTGTCCTCCCGCGGCAAACGGTCCTCATCGATATGGACGCCGGGATCGCGTCCCTGCGCGGCGTCGGTATAGGCGGCGCCGAACAGGTCGTACTTCAAGGCCGCGCCGTCGAAACGCGAGTGCCGTTCGCCATGCAGCAGCAGCGCCACCTGGATGCTGGCGACGCGCTTCCACCAAGTCTTGCGGTTGTGGTCGCGCCCGCGCGCGGCCTCGTCCTCGCCCTCCAGCGGCAGTGCCGCGTCCATTTGCTTGATGGCGGTGGCGTTCAGGTAGGCGTTGGGGACGCCGTCCGCCGGCGTGTCCGTGTCGACGCCGTACAGCACCTGGAAGGTGTCGACGCCGCGCACGATGGCGTCCGCGCCCCAGCCATTTTCCCCCTTGTATTTGCAACGCAGTTCGGCCGCGCCGTCGCCGCCGACGGCCACGTAGAAAATGCTCCAGCCCCGCTGCGCCTCGCTGGACGCGGCGCCGACGCCGAAGCCCGCGCAATTGAGGATGGAGCCGTCGCCATCGCCCGCGCCGGAGCCGGCGTAGCGGATCGCCAGCACGTCGCTGCCGTTGGCGTCGGAGGGACGCGGGTTGTCGATGCCGTCCGAGTTGCGCGAGACGCTGGCGGCGTCCAGCCCGGCGATGCTGGCGCCGGCGTCGGGCAGCACGGCGGACGGGGCGTCGCGGTCGTCCCAGTTGACGAAGGCCGCCTGCCGCACCGCGCCGGCGATACCGGCCAGCGCATAGCGTCCGCCATCGTTCAGGCGCGCGCTCTCGGCGTGGTGCACGTAGCTGGCGTTGGCCTCGACCAGCATGCCGCTCGCCACCAGCGTGACCAGCACGCCCAGCATCAACGAGACGATCATCTCCACCAGGCCGAAGCCGGCCGCGCGACGGGCGCTCACGGCCCCACTCCCGCCAGCGCCAGCGCCACGCCGGGCGCGTATTCGCCGGCATCGTCCTTGCCCGGCGTGCCGTCGGGGTTCTTGCCGCGCCAGCCTATCTTCACGACCACCGGCGCGCCGGCGCCGCCGCTGCACGCCCAGCGCAAGCGCCCGGCGCTCCACATGCCCGCGTCGCGGCAGATGCGCGCGCGCCCGGAAGGGAATTGCGCGGCCACCTGCTGTTTCAGTTCGTAGAGGTCCGCCCGCGCCACGGCGGCGCTGTCGCAGCCGCCGTTCCAGCACAGCGGCGGCGCGGAGGGGACGGGATCGGCGTGCGCGTCGTAATCGAGCGTCAGGTAGACCGCGCCGATCTGCCCGTCGTTGGCGCGCATGCGGTCCGCCATGCCGGACGCGAGCTGCATCGCGGCCGACATCAGCACCGACTCCTGCCGCACACGCATCGCCGTCAACTGCATGGCGGCCGCGCCCAGCACGCCCAGCGCGAGCACCAGCAGCGCCACCAACACTTCAAACAGGGTGAATCCCGTCGCCAGCCGTGGTCGCATGCGGCACCTCCGCGAAAAACGGATGAATGGATGACCTGGACTTGAAGTTAGCAGCGGACGCTACTTGTGGTATGACGCGGATCAAGGCCGGTGCGAACCGGCCTCATAAATACGGGGAATGTTTGCCCGGCACTATTGCGGGGCGGAATAGAATGTGCTGGCGCAATAACGGCCAGGCGTCAGAGCTTGCGCGGCGCGCGCTCCTGGCCCGCTTCGACGATGGCGTCCTGGAACTCGGCCAGGTCCTCGAAGTTCTTGTAGACCGAGGCGAAACGGATGTAGGCCACCTTGTCCAGGCGCTTCAGTTCCTGCATCACCAGCTCGCCGATGTAGTGCGAATCGACCTCGCGCTGGCCGCTGGTCAGCAGCTTTTCCTCGATCGACTGCACCGCGTTGTCCACCGCCGCTGCGGCGACGGGACGCTTGCGCAGGGCCAGCGACAGGCTGCCGCGCAGCTTGGCCGCCGAGTACTCGGTGCGGCTGCCGTTCTTCTTGACCACGTAGGGCATCACCAGCTCGATGCGCTCGTAGGTCGTGAAGCGCTTGTCGCACTTGCCGCAGCGGCGCCGGCGGCGGATCGCATCGCCCTCTTCCGACACGCGGGTGTCGAGGACGTGGATTTCTTCATGCTGACAAAACGGACATTTCATGTGGCGATACGCCTTTAAAAGTTAAAAGAGCGCCGGCCCCAGGGCGCGGCGCTCCGATGTTACCAAAACAACAATCAGGCGTAAACCGGATGCGCGTCGGCCAGCACCTTCACCGCCGCTTTGACGCGCTCGATGGTGGCGGCGTCGTGCGGGTTGTCCAGCACGTCGGCGATCAGGTTGCCGACCTGCTCGGCTTCCGCTTCCTTGAAGCCGCGGGTGGTCATCGCCGGCGAGCCCAGTCGGATGCCCGAGGTCACGAACGGCTTTTGCGGGTCGTTCGGGATGCCGTTCTTGTTGCAGGTGATGTGGGCGGTGCCCAGGATCGCCTCGGCTTCCTTGCCGGTCAGGTTCTTGGCGCGCAGGTCGACCAGGAACACGTGCGACTCGGTGCCGCCGGAAACGATGCGCAGGCCGCGCTTGATCAGCGTCTTGGCCAGCACGTCGGCGTTCTTCACCACTTGCGCCTGGTATTCCTTGAACGACGGCTGCAGCGCTTCCTGGAAGGCCACGGCCTTGCCTGCGATCACGTGCATCAGCGGGCCGCCCTGGATGCCGGGGAAGATCGCCGAGTTGATGATCTTCTCGTGCTCGGCCTTCATCAGGATGATGCCGCCGCGCGGGCCGCGCAGCGACTTGTGCGTGGTCGAGGTGACGAAATCGGCGTGCGGCACCGGGTTCGGGTACAGGCCGGCGGCGATCAGGCCGGCGTAGTGGGCCATGTCGACCATGAAGTAGGCGCCGACGGCCTTGGCCACGGCGGCGAAGCGCTCGAAGTCGATCTTCTTGGAGAAGGCGGACGCGCCGGCGATGATCAGCTTCGGCTTGTGCTCCTTGGCTTGCGCCTCCATCGCGTCGTAATCGATGTCCTCTTCGGCGGTCAGGCCGTAGGAGACCACGTTGAACCACTTGCCGGACATGTTCAGCGGCATGCCGTGGGTCAGGTGGCCGCCCTCGGCCAGCGACATGCCCATGATGGTGTCGCCCGGTTTCAGCACGGCGAAGAACACGCCCTGGTTGGCCTGCGAGCCGGAGTTCGGCTGCACGTTGGCGGCCTCGGCGCCGAACAGCTTCTTCACGCGGTCGATCGCCAGTTGCTCGACCACGTCCACGTACTCGCAGCCGCCGTAGTAGCGCTTGCCCGGATAGCCTTCGGCGTATTTGTTGGTCAGCTGCGAGCCCTGCGCTTGCATGACGGCCGGCGAGGTGTAGTTCTCGGACGCGATCAGTTCGATGTGGTCGTGCTGGCGGACGTTCTCGTCCTTGATGGCGGCGAACAGTTCGGGGTCGATGTTGGCGAGGGTGTGGTCTTTTGCAAACATGAATAAAACTCCGTGAGGGTAGATGATTTGGCGGTGGATCGAATGAGGAAAGCCGGCGATACGGATAGGCAGCCTCTTCCGTGCAACTCCATCGGTGGCTGCCCAGGCGAACGGCTATTTGAAATTCTCACGTTCCCCGGTGGATGCCCACCTTTCGCCGATAGATCGCGCTGCTGCAGCGGCGACCCGGCTTTTCGCCAGTCACGTGAGACGTAATGGAGCCCAGATTGTATGTTAAGTGCCTGATTTGAGCAAGAAACGATGCCGCCCTGTCAAGCCGCCCGCCCGTAGGCTACAATTTTCCCAAAAAAGACCCCAGGGGTACTTATGAAATTACCCCTGGGGTCTTTTTCCCGCAGGTCAACTTTCTTCCAGGATAGAACATGATCGTCTTCATCACCGGCGCCAGCGCCGGCTTCGGCGCCGCAATGGCCCGCGTTTTCACCGCCAACGGCCACAAGGCCATCGTCAGCGCGCGCCGCGTGGACCGCTTGCAGGCCCTCGCGGCCGAACTGGGCGACAAGGTGCTGCCGATCCAGCTGGACGTCACCGACAAGGCCGCCATCGCGGCGGCGCTGGCCGCCCTGCCCGCCGAGTGGCGCGAGATCGACGTGCTGATCAACAACGCCGGCCTGGCGCTGGGCGTGCAGCCGGCCCACGAGGCCTCGCTGGAGGATTGGGAGACCATGATCGAGACCAATTGCAAGGGCCTGGTCACGATGACGCGCGCCGTGCTGCCGGCGATGGTGGCGCGCGGCAGCGGCACCGTGATCAACCTGGGCTCCACCGCCGGCGCCTATCCCTATCCGGGCGGCAACGTGTACGGCGCCAC
This sequence comes from Pseudoduganella namucuonensis, assembly GCF_900116645.1. GTDB lineage: Bacteria > Pseudomonadota > Gammaproteobacteria > Burkholderiales > Burkholderiaceae_D > Rugamonas > Rugamonas namucuonensis. The sequence goes on from NZ_FPBO01000020.1 coordinate 49,778, forward strand.
CAAGGCCTTCGTCGAGCAGTTCACCCTGAACCTGCGCGCCGACCTGGTGGGCACCGGCGTGCGCGCCACCAACCTGGCGCCCGGCCTGTGCGGCGGCACCGAGTTCTCCAACGTGCGCCTGAAGGACGACGCGGCCGCAGCCAAGGTCTACGAGGGCACCACGCCGCTGTCGCCGGAGGACATCGCCAACACGGCCTACTGGATCGCCACCCTGCCACCGCACATGAATGTGAACCAGATCGAATTAATGCCAACCTGCCAAGGTTTCTCACCGTTCAATATCAAGCGGAAATCGTAAGCGGATGTTACAACTGTTGGTATTTAGACTCGAATAGTCTCTACTGTCGCCGGTGCAACGAGGCCCGTACGGGTTCCCGCTATATTTCGTGAGAATTAAGCCGGGAATCCGCGTCCTGAGCTGCAAAATCGCGTAAAATGTTGCCCAATCTCATTAGTAGTCAAAACAACATGCCATCAGAGTTCACCTGGAATGTCCGTGTCTATTACGAAGACACCGATGCCGGCGGCATTGTCTATTATGCAAATTACCTGAAGTTTTTCGAACGCGCGCGCACCGAATGGCTGCGCGCGATCGGCGTTAACCAGCACGCGCTCTTGCAGGAACACGACGCCATGTTCGTTGTAAAGAATGTTAGCGCTGACTATCATGCGCCTGCAAAGCTCGACGATGTACTAAAATTAACGTTGAGAATCGAAAAGCTGGGCCGCGCCTCCATCCTGTTCGCGCAGGAAGCGTGGAACGGCGAGCAATTGCTCAACACGGCGCGCGTCAAGGTAGGCTGCGTCGACTCTTCCCTGCGTCCCCGCGCAGTGCCCGACGTGGTCGCGGCCCGCATGCGCGGCGCCGAGTGAAACCCGAACAGACTGAGAACCAATGAACGTCACCCAAGACCTGTCCTTTTTCGCCCTCATCGCCAACGCCCACCTGATCGTGCAGCTGATCATGGCGCTGCTGGTGGCGATTTCGCTGTTCAGCTGGACCTATATTTTCCGCAAGATGTTCGCGGTGCGCGCCGCCCGCCGCCAGACCGGTGATTTCGAGAAGACCTTCTGGGCCGGCGGCAACCTGCACGCGCTGCACCAGAGCGCCGGCAACAACCGCGAACAGAGCGGCGCGCTGGCGCGCATCTTCGAGGCCGGCATGGGCGAATTCATCAAGGGCAAGGCGGCCTACGCGGCCAGCCGCGAGAGCATGGACCTGGGCGCGGTGCTGGACGGCGCGCGCCGCGCCATGCGCGCCGCCTTCCAGCGCGAGATGGACGTGCTGGAAAGCCACCTGGCCTTCCTGGCCTCGGTCGGCTCGGTGTCGCCGTACATCGGCCTGCTGGGCACCGTGTGGGGCATCATGAACGCCTTCCGCGGCCTGGCCAACGTGCAGCAGGCCACGCTGGCGGCCGTGGCGCCCGGCATCGCCGAGGCGCTGATCGCCACCGCCATCGGCCTGTTCGCGGCCATTCCGGCCGTGGTCGCCTACAACCGCTTCTCGCACGACATCGACCGCCTGGCGATCCGCTTCGAGAGCTTTGTGGAAGAGTTCTCCAACATTCTGCAGCGCCAGTCGCGCTGATCGGGCGGAACAGCCATGGCCTCTTCCTTCTCCAGCAGCATGCGCGGCGGCCGTGGCGGCCGCAACAAACTCAAGTCCGAGATCAACGTCGTGCCCTACATCGACGTGATGCTGGTGCTGCTCATCATCTTCATGGTGATGCCGTCGTCGAACAACCCGTCGCAGATCGACCTGCCGCAGGCCGAGCGCTCGACCCGGCCGCCGGACGACTACCTGCAGATCGTGATCAAGCCCAACGGCGCGCTGTCGATCGGCGTGCAGGGCAAGAACCAGGAGGCGCCCGAGACGGCGCCCAACCGCGACGCGCTGGTGAAGAAGCTGCGCGCGCTGCACCAGGACCACCCCGAGTATCCGGTGTTGATTTCCGGCGACAAGGAAAGCAAGTACGACGACGTGATCCAGCTGATATCCGAAGCGAAGAAAATGGGCATCAACCGGGTTGGCCTGGCCACGAAGTAACGGCATGACGATGAAATCGGGAACTGCGGGCGGCCCCTACAAGGTGCCGAAGGATGAAAACGGTTTGCGTTCGCTCGGCATGGCCGCCGCGATGCACGCCGGGCTGCTGCTGTTCCTGTGGATAGGCGTGTCTTGGCAGAACAACGAGCCCGTCGCGGTGGAGGCCGAGGTGTGGGACATGTCGGTGCAGCAGGCCGCGCCGGCCGCGAAGCCGCCCGAGCCGGAACCGGAGCCGGAACCGCGGCCCGAGCCGACCCCGGCCCCGCCGCCGCCCCGTCCGGTGGCGCCGCCCGTCGAGGCCCCGCCGCCCGCCAAGGACCCGGACATCGCGCTGGCCAAGCGCAAGGCCAAGGAAAAGGCCGAGAAGGAAAAGGTCGCCGAGGAAAAACGCCTGGCCAAGCTGAAGCAGGAGCAGGAAGAAGAGGACAAGGCCAGGAAACTGGCCGAGAAGAAGGCCAAAGAGCTGGAACAGAAAAAGCTCGACGAGAAAAAACTAGCGGAAGAGAAGTCCAGGGAAGAGAAGAAGCAAGCCGAGAAGCTGGCCAAGGCCAAGGCGGAAGCCGAGCAGAAGAAGCTGGACAAGCAGCGCGAGGCGGAAATGAAACGGATGGCCAACGTGCTGGGCACCGGCACCGCCGGCGCCACCGGCACGGCCGCGAAGTCGACCGGGCCGCGCACGGACGCCGGCTACCAGGCCGCCATCCGCGCCAAGGTGCAAGGCAACATCTCGTATTCGGGCAGCAAGCAGGACGTGGAGGCCGTGTTCCGCGTCACGCAGTTGCCGACCGGCGAGATCATCTCGGTGAGGAAAGTGAAGAGCAGCGGTAATTCGACTTACGATACCGCGGTGGAAAACGCCATCAACCGCTCCAGCCCGCTGCCCAAGAAGAAGGACGGCAGCGTGGACCGGGAGCTGGAACTGGTGTTCAACTTGAAAGACATGCCCTGAGACCATGAAAAAACTGCATAAAATCATCTTCTATTCGGGCCTGCTGATCGGCCTGAACGCCCACGCGCAGCTGCGCGTGGAAATCTCCGGCGTGGGCAGCAACCAGATCCCCATCGCCATCGCCGCCTTCGCCGACGAGGACATCGCGCCGGCCAAGATCTCGGCCATCATCAAGGCCGACCTGGAGCGCAGCGGCGCCTTCAAGATCATCGACGCCGGCGCCATCGCCAACGTCAACGACATCGATTACAGCCAGTGGAAATCGCGCGGCGCCAACGCGCTGGTGGTCGGCACGGTCGAGAAGCTGGCCAACGGCAGCTTCGACGTGCGCTACAAGCTACACGACACCATCAAGGCCACCAAGCTGTCGCAGCTGGACCAGTCCGCCGTGCCGCAATACACCCGCCTGTCGGCGCACAAGATCGCCGACGACGTGTATGAAAAGCTGACCGGCGTGCGCGGCGCCTTCGCCACCCGCATCGCCTACGTGACCCAGCAGGGCCGCTCCTTCCGCCTGGAAGTGGCGGACGCCGACGGCGAGGGCGTGCAACTGGCGCTGAGCTCGAACGAGCCCATCATCTCGCCGTCGTGGTCGCCGGACGGCACCCGGGTGGCCTACGTGTCGTTCGAGCAGAAGAAGCCCGTGGTCTACGTGCAGAACCTGGTGACGCGCGCGCGCGCCGTGATCGCCAACGAAAAGGGCAGCAACTCGGCGCCGTCGTGGGCGCCGGACGGCAACAAGCTGGCGGTGGCCCTGTCCAAGGACGGCCACACCCAGGTCTACACCGTGAACGCCGACGGCTCCGGCCTGCGCCGCGTGTCCAACAGCGCCGGTATCGACACCGAGCCGCAGTTCTCGGCGGACGGCCAGAGCATCTACTTCACCAGCGACCGCAGCGGCGGCCCGCAGATCTACCGCATGGGCGCCAACGGCGGCGACGCGCAGCGCGTCACCTTCGGCGGCAGCTACAACATCAGCCCGCGTATTTCCTCCGACGGAAAGACGCTGGCCTACATCTCCCGGCGCGACGGCAACTTCCAGCTTTATGTGATGGATCTTGCCAGCGGCCAGGAACAACGCCTCTCCGACACCACCAGCGACGAGTCGCCCAGTTTCGCGCCCAACGGCAAATTCCTGCTGTACGCGACCGAATCGGGACGCCGCAAATCGCTGGCCGTGGTGTCGGTGGACGGCCGCGTTAAGCAACGCTTGACCATTCAAGCGGGCAATATCAAGGAGCCCACGTGGGGTCCTTTCATGAAGTAAATAAAGTAGTCCTTTACCAACGACCAGGAGAAATACCAATGCGTACCGTTAAAAGCGTAGCCTTCCTCATCAGCACCGCGGCCCTGCTGTCCGCTTGCTCGACCCCAGTGAAAATCGCCGAGCCGGCCAAAGTGGAAGAAAAGCCAGTGACCCCGGCTGCGCCAGTGGCCGACAGCCGCGCCGTGGCCCCAGTGCAGACCCAGTCGATCGATCCGCTGGACGATCCTAAAGGCGTGCTGGCAGCCCGTTCCGTGTACTTCGACTTCGACAGCTACGTCGTGCGCGAAGACGGCAAGCCAGTGGTGCAAAACCACTCGGCCTACCTGGCCAAGAACAGCAAGCGCAGCATCCTGATCCAAGGCAACACCGACGAACGCGGCGGCGCCGAGTACAACCTGGCCCTGGGCCAGAAGCGCGCCGAAGCCGTGCGCAAGTCGATGGCCGCCCTGGGCGTGCCTGAGAGCCAGATCGAAGCCGTATCGCTGGGCAAAGAGAAGCCAAAAGCCGAAGGTCACGACGAAGCAGCATGGGCGCAAAACCGCCGTGCAGACATCGTCTACAAGTAATCCACAGCACGCAGCATGGCAACACACGGGGCGGCGCGCAGTTTATACTGCGCCCTGCCCCGTTTCCATTTGAAAGCGCTCAATGACGACATTCACCAAATCCGGCCTGGCCGCCGCAATGCTGGCCGTGTTCGCATACCTGCCCCTGCATGCCAACGCCGCCCTGTTTGACGACGACGAGGCCCGCAAGGCGATCCTGGACCTGCGCGCCAAGGTCGAAGCCATGCGCAACGAGCTGGGCGGCCGGATCGACACCAAGGCCGACAAGAGCAGCACGCTGGACCTGGTCAACCAGCACGAAGGCACGATGGCCGAGATCGCCAAGCTGCGCGGCCAGATCGAGGTGCTGGCCAACGAGATCGCCAACACGCAAAAACGCCAGAAGGACTTCTACCTGGACCTGGACGCCCGCATCCGCAAGCTCGAGCCGCGCCAGGTCAACATCGACGGCAAGGAGGCCGCCGTCGACCCGGCCGAACAGAAAGCCTACGACGCCGCCCTGCTGCTGTTCAAGGCGGGCGACTACAAGAACGCCGGCCTCGCGCTGGGCGACTTCGTGCGCATGTATCCGGAGTCCGGCTACGCGGCCAACGCGCAGTACTGGCTGGGCAACTCGCACTACGCGCTGAAGGACTGCAAGGCTGCCATCCTGGCACAGCAGGTGGTGGTGAAGGCCTACCCCGACAGCCCGCGCGCCGCCGACGCCCTGCTCAACATCGCCAGCTGCCAGACCGAGCTGAAAGCCCTGCCCAACGCCAAGAAGACACTGAACGAGCTGATCTCCAAGTATCCGGATTCGGAGGCTGCCGCGACGGCGAAAGAGCGGCTGAAGGCCAAGTAATAATCGGAGCCCGGCGCGTGCTCCTGCCTGTGGCGGTGCACGTCCTCTGGGGCGAGTCATGCCCGTGCCGCCAGCGTCTCATCCTCGTGCCGCCAGCGTCTCATCCCCGCGCCGCCAGCGTGTCATCCCCGCGCAGGCGGGGATCCAAGTTCAGCACTCCACGAACGTTAGTGCTGTAGAGCATTTGACAGCTTAGCCGAAGGCCCCTATAATCTTGCTTCTTTCGGGGGTCGTTAGCTCAGCTGGTAGAGCAGCGGACTTTTAATCCGTTGGTCGCAGGTTCGAATCCCGCACGGCCTACCACTCGAAAGAAGCCAAGGTTTACACCTTTGGGTCGTTAGCTCAGCTGGTAGAGCAGCGGACTTTTAATCCGTTGGTCGCAGGTTCGAATCCCGCACGGCCTACCAAGAATTGTCAAGGAAGCCCACGAATTTCGGTTCGTGGGCTTTTTTGTTTCTGGTCCATTTCTGGTCCTTGCCTCGCCGCCCCTCTCCTTGGGACCGGTGCACATTGTTCTCCGGTGGATAAAGGGAGGGAAATTGAAACCACAAAGCGAGGGGGCAAAGCGACAGTTGTATGCCCGTCTGGGCGATATTGGTTGCCACTCATCCTGCGGAGGGCTCTAAATAGGACATTGTGGCGAGGCTGGCTAGCACAGGCACCAACGCGTACCACTTGGTGGCAGCGTCCCCCATCAAAAGCCAGAGCGACGGACAACGCGTCAGTAGCAATTCAGTGCATGAAACTCAGTCTGCCCAACGGATGACGTGTCTATAAGGGGCACTGACCTGACCAGCTTCAAGGGAAAAGCGTTCAACTATAATTTGACCATTGTCCGACGCATGAATTTTTGATTCTTCTTTACCACAGGTGCAAATTTATTTGATCAAAGTGACAATTGGTTAGAAATTCAGAGCTGCCCCTATCGCACAATCTGCTTAAGTAAACATTGATTTTGCGCAAGGAGTTGCTCATGCACAAGCCTTCAAAGAAGAGTTTTTGCCTCAGCGCCCTATTCAGCACCTGCGCCAGCGCAGGCGCTGAACCGATGAGTTTTACAGTTGAAGTGGAACCATCGACCAGCGCCTATCTGTCAAAGAGCGATGGTAAGTTCCTTCAAGCTCTCGGCAAGCTATCTCTAAAGCACACATTTACGCACACACCATCCGCCCCATCAGCCTTTGCTGAAATCATCCCGGGACTCAGTTCCGAGACCGAAAAACGACTGAAATTATCGGCGATCGCAAAAATGGGGGGCGGCGCGAATGGATGTTTGGCGGCAGGCACGAAAGCCGTAGCAGCTACCGCGACATCAAAATTCCTCATTAAATTCGGCGCAGACACCTTGCCGGGAAAGTACCGCGTCGCCATCAACTCTAAACTGGCTGGCGATGGGGCTGCCGACATGATTTTTCTGCGCGACTCAGAAAACCGCACTGTCGTCCCGGACGAAAACGGTGTAATCGAGTTCGAAGCAAAACGGAACAGCGCTGCAACGGTTACCGCAGATGTGCGCACAACAGCGGGGCTTAGCGATAACGGGTGTGTCAACCAAAGCAAGGGCGCACTGGACATAACGCTATCAGTTACTCGTGCCCCTATGATGGGTGGGGCAGTCGTTCCCTTCATGCTTCATAGCCCAATCACACAAGATTTCGGCGCTGTAGGCGTTATTGCAAAGAAAAATGCGGAAAATAAATACGAGACTCATTGCACCGGCACGTTGATTGCCAGCAAATCAGTCCTCACTGCAGCACACTGCGTTGCTGGAGACTACGAAAACGAATTTAACGCAGGAAGATACTACTTCGTGCTCGGCTACGATACCGTCGCCGCCATCTCTCCAATACCGATCAGCGGAGTTACCTATCCAACAGGAGAGGCCCCCTGGAAATTTACATACGCCAAGACATCCATCGACGGGAATGACACTACCAAAAACGATGTCGCGCTCATCTACCTTAAGACTGCGCAAACCGAACGCCCCCTATCCTTGTATGAAGGCGACCCATCCTTAAAGAATATTTACAACACCAAAGAAGAATTGCTTTTTGTGGGATTCGGGTACAACAACATCGATAGCAATGGCAAGCCCAATTACAAAGAGACAGACAAAAAGCGCAGTGCAAAATTGCCCATCAGCTCCATGGATGATTTTATCTTCAGCTATCAAGCAAATGCCAAAGGCCAACTAACTTGCCGCTATGACTCAGGCGGTCCCGCCATGCGGCTGACACCGACAAAGGGATGGCAAATTATTGGCGTCACCGCCTTCGGTTCAAAGTTTTGCGACGTGAGCGGAAGCAGTATGCGGGTCGATACCTATGCCGGATGGATACGAAGCAAAATCAAAAACTAGCGCTTCAGGATTCAGTAGTCTTTTCCAATGTAGCATTCAACAGCAACTCAAAAAAGGGCTCTCATGGACTACTATCGTTTTCTGCCAATAACCACTCTCAGTCTTGCGCTGCTGGCCCCGACATGTGCCGATGCCGCCAACAAGAGCAACAGTGATATAGCTAAATTAGCCAAGGCAGCCGAGGATGCGGCGCAAGCTGCCGCAGCAGCAGCCAAGGCAGCGGCCGTCGCAGCGGAGGCTGCCAACAAGGCCGTTACAGCTCTTCAGGCAGCCTCCGCTCCAAAAAAAGAAGAGTCTAAGCCTTTGACTCCCGAACAACTCAAAGAAAAGGCGAAGGCTGAAACAATTGCGGAAAATCAAGGCAAGAATTTTTTCACACCATCAGCGCAAGACTCTCCTGAGAAAAACCCTTCCGCCAGTTGGATATATATATCCTCACTGCCATTGGACCCTGACCACAGTAAATTTATGCAAGACCCGCCTCTCCGCTTTTATCACAGGGATCAATTCACGCCGATCCCAGCATTTGAAAAGCCCACCTTTAAAAATCAATCTATCGGGTTCACAAAGTCTGGTCGCCCTCCCGAAATGAAATTGTTCGAACCAGGGAGGGAGATATGGGAAAAAGGGCATGAGATAAGAATCGGCTACATTGTACCAGGCGATTGCAAGGACATTCCTGAGTTTGTGGCGTTCAACGAAGAACAACGGTCGACGCTGCTTCAGAATCAGGCCAAACAGTTGGCAAGCTCACTTATCAAGGCAGATAAGTCAACAACCAATACGGACGAGGACCGGTACTGCATATACGGCGACGGTTACACGCTGCAGGAAAAGCGCGCCAATTTGAAGCTCGATGTGAAGGGTACCGGCGCTGATGAACGCAAAACCAAATCTGCGACCATAATCACCGGACCGGAAGAACACTGGTACCTGTCCACCGAAGCCCGCCTCAATTCGCTGAAAGAACTGACTTACGACAAGGCCACAAAGAGCATCACGGAAAAGAAGAAATCGGGAAATATGTACCTGGGGCTGAATTATATGGTCGGCGATATTCTGACCGATCACGGCCTAACTTCCCTGAAAAATTTCGGGGTGAAGCTCATGGTCAATGCACATGACAAGCCACTCGACTCCATCGGCCTAGGCGTGTCCTATCAACTCAAGTCCAATGTATTGGGCACCAACCTGCCGGTCTCCTATGCGGTTTTTGGCGGCTACTTCCGCCAAAAGGGCCAGAACGGTGCGGCCAGCAGCGGCGCGTGGGCGTGGGGTCTCAGCTACAACTTCGTCAGCGGGGAAAACCCCAAGGAAACGGAAGCCAAAGACTCTGCGGCAAAAAAATAAACAAAAGAGGGAAGTCTTTTATGATGCATGTTCACAGACACATGACGACCTTGGCCTGGGCAGCGTCGCTGGCACTTTCTCCTGCAGTGTTTGCCCAAGAGTTGGCCAATGGTGGGGATAGCCGCTATTTGTCTCGCCTTGTGCCTTTCGAATCAAGCCATGCGATTGTTCAGCGCGCCCAAAATGACGAGACTGCGCTGAACGCCCGCTACTCGTTCCGCTATAGCATCATCTCGGATGAATCTCATCACATGCCCTGCCGGGCTGCTACGCCGGACGCAACTGATGAGAGAGATTGCAGCGAATGGTTTCTTGCCTATAACGGAGAGTTTGATTTCTATGCAGGGACCCGCCCGTCTGGGCCGGTGATTAACCGAACCAGCAATCCCTCTGGACATTTTCGTTGGCGCGACAAAGAGGGATCCTACGTAGATGTCGGCATCCAGCATCGCTCGAACGGTCAAGTCCAGGACCCCAGCGATCCGCTGGTTCAGGAACGGGCCGCGCATGCCTATGCCATTGGCGATCATGCTTACTTTGACGGCATGAGCCGTAGCTCAAACTACGTGTCGCTGGAGGGTGGCAAAAGGTGGCGTGAGAACTATCAACTCACGGCCAGCGGCAAGCTTTATTTTGCTCAGGATGGCGACGTCAGCTGGGGACCGCTGGCCAACTCCCGGTCCAAACTCTCCGACTATGACCGCCTGCAATTCCGGGCGCGCGCCAAGTTCTGGCGTGCGGATGCCGGAATCGAATGGACTGTCGGCGACAAAGGTTTGCATACCGACTCCTGGAATGCAGACATATCCATTGTCTATGGCGGCCTCCCCTTTTACCTTCGCTACCATCACGGTCCCATGCGTACCTTGTCCAACTACACCGTGCCGCAGAGCACAATTGGATTTGGCCTGATATTCCTGCCCGACCCCTGGGCGCGTGCAAACAGGGATACCGATACCAAAGCCCGCAAACAGGACAGCAAGAATGTCCAATGAGCCAACAAGCTCCCCCAAAGCCGCCCACGGCGGCTAAGGCATAGCTACCACGCAAATGCGCGTGCCAGATGCGCTGCATGCAATGCTCTTACTTGACAGGCTTTTTCTTAGCACCATGGGCGGCTTCGTAAATAGTCTTGACGTCCTTGTGCGTCTGGTCGATAGTTGTCCTCGTGCTTGACGAAGAACGCCTTGTCTTACGCACCGACCACCGGCTTGACGGCGGTGGCTTCGGCCATGCCGTATTTTTCGAAGATCAGTTTACTTGCCTGGGTCGGTGTACATCGTTCTCTGGGGGATATAAGGGGCGGAGTTGAAACCAACTGCCCTCCGCCCTCGACTCCGCTCGCTATGGCACCGTCTAGGCCGATGCAGCTTGAACCGCATGCTGAGGTGAATCGCCAGCGACACTTGAAGAAGATTGACTGTTTAGTACCCGAAGACATAGACTGCGCTAGTATCGCGACGACTGTAGTCGCTCAGTGAACGCAGCCAAACTAGGGAGCTTCATGCAAGGTAATCTGTTAGACCTCATTCGCGGCTATTCAATGCCGTACGTTAAACGCCTCACAGGCTCGCCATCAGATGCTCGCGAATATGCGGCACTCGTAGATTTTCAGATAAAAGTTGCCCTTACTCTGCTTGCAGCTTATAGCGGTCGGACAGCCGCCCCAATTAAGCTCGGTGACACGCCGGGAGTTGGGCAAATGCTAAGCGGAATTAAACTTGCCAAGAAATGGACCGCTAGCCTAGACCCTGTTATCGTTGGGTGGCGCGAGTTCGCAGAGAGACTTCTTAATGAATTTTCCAGGAACATCCATGATGGCAAAGGCTTTAAGGCCATCCGCGATGAACTTTCGCATGGCACGCCAATTCCCGTCGAAGATGCTTCTGCCGCCGCTATCTGCACAGCCTTGCGCGAATTTTCTGAGATAGTCGGTCAACACATTGAAACTCAGGTCAGCAAATTCTGCTATGCGGCGACCCCTACGTCGATTCGGCTCTCATGTGGAGCGGACAATCAAGAAGTTGCCCCGTTGTGGGACTTCAACGCAGCGCAAGGTGTAATTGGGATCTACTCAACCTTTGACACCGATGGCGTGTATTACCTATGCCCGTCCATTGGCGCCTATCGCAATCAGAGACCTGAGAATACGGCAGCGTTTCGTACGACATTTCTTAGCAAAGATCCCACAGAAAAGCATTTCGGCCAGTTCGTATTTGAAATTACACGAGATATTGCGGGTTTCTGTGAAGATCATTCTCCGCCGCCTTATGACTTCGGTGAAGGCGAGCACGCTGGTGTTATTTTTGTAACTTGGACCCAGGCGAGCAGCCAGGGCAATACTCACAGGACGGATATGTTCCGTCGCGGGCAAGATAATCGATACGAATGGTTTGACGTCAGCGCTAACACTTGGATTGGATTTTCCAGTTTCCTCCGAAAAATTGCGAATTGGACTCTACTGGCGCGACGCGTCCGCATAGAGCTTGACGAACAAGAGCGGCGCAAACAAGTGGCTGAGATGGGAACATCACAGCCGACAGGCGGCATGAAAATCACGGCGGTGCTAGTCGAAGAGGCCGAGACTCCTGATGATTCGTCGCCTGTTCAGGTGACTCCAATTAACCTTCAAGCGCGCGCCGACAATTCTTGCCAGCCCTCAAAGAATTTCACAACCGTATATTTTGTTGTCGGCGACGCAGGCATGGGTAAGACTGATTATCTACTGACGCTCGCCCGTGCTCGTGCCCATGCAGTCGAAACAAATCCGACAGTCGAATCACCGCTCTATTTGTTCGTTAGCTCTACAGGACGCGCTCTTTCCAACCTAGACGATGCGATTAACACTTCACTCAGCATTACACACATACTAAACAACCATAGCGCGAAGGTCCTATGCCGAAACGGTTTGCTTGTGCTTATCGTCGATGGTTTCGATGAACTTCTGGGCAGCAGTGGCTATGATAATCCGCTCGGCTCTCTAGAAGGATGGTTCAAGGATTTGCGCGGCCGAGGAGTTATGATCGCCTCTGCCCGCTCTTCTTACTATATGACCCGGTATCGTCGCTCTCTTAGCGAGACAACGGACCTGAATGTGGAACATACGGTTGCGGATATTCAGCCATGGACACCAGAAGATACAACAGCATTCCTGCATAGCTATGGCGTTCCTGCAACGGCCCTGACCGACCTCAGTGCACGTGACTGGCGGTTGCTGACTATCCCCTTCTTTGCCAAAGCATTTGCGACCTGGTCTACGACGTCTCGATCCAATGGTGAGGAACCGACTGGAGTCTTCCAGATCGTTGTTGAACAATACCTCTCGCGTGAATCAACGAAAATTGCGGACCAAAATAACGCGCCTATTCTCTCTAAGTTAGAGCTTCAAACTCTGTTCAGTGAGTTCGCTGAGATGATGCACATTGAAGGCAAGAGAGAGCTTGAGCAATCAGATCTGGAACTTTGTGCTAGTGCGGCGCTAGGGTTCAATGACATCGATAAAGAAAGACCCGGATTGCGACGTCGTCTAACCTCGCTGTGCGGCCTATCAGTCGGAGAAATGGTTGCTGGGGACAGCAAATTTGGATTCTCTCACGAAGTAATCTTCGATTGTTTTCTGTCTCTAAGCTTGCAACGGCGTTGTGCGGCAGGAGTCGAAATGACTTACGTCAACAACGTTTTCAGCAAGGCGGCGATTAATACAGCTGTCATTGAGTGGTTTGTCGCAGCCAACGTAAACGTGGCGCAAAGCGTCCTGGACATCCTCCGTCCCGCTGGCGGCACGTCTTCGATCTGGAAGAAAAACGTTGGAGCTCTCTGGACCGCGCTTCTAAATCACAGCGGGGGCATGCCCCCCACTCTGGCAGCGTCAGAGCTTGAATTCCAAACCGTTGAATTGAGTATGGGCCGAGGGAAGCAACTCACAATGCGCGGTGCCAAAATCGATCAACTTAAAATCTCGCGGGATGCCCCCATCATTGATATCAAAGAAACATCCATCAAATACCTAACTGTGGATGAAGCCTCAACGCTTAGCCTGCTTCGTGGTGTCGCGCCTGAAATGATCCAAAAAATGCAAGCTCCGGGGAGTTATTGTGACACGACCGCGAGCGTCCGCACCGTCTTGGAAGAGGCTGGAGTTATTGCAAAACAAGCATCTGCTGCGACCCTGGAATGGCTAGATACGGCTAACTACTTTATTGAATCGCTGGTAAGCCGCCCGGATGCACCCATAGTAGTAATGCATGACAACCTAGAACCGGACTCGGAACGGTTAGGCTGGGCAACGAGGCTCGGATTGGCGAAATGGACACAATTTCTTAATCGACTCACCCAATGCAAACTGGCATCGTGGGAACCACTTGTTGCCAAAAAGCAACCAAAGAAGCGACTGGTATTCCATGTGTCTCCTGCTGAAATTTCGCGGCGAAATAGCAGCATTCCTGGGATAGCCGATTTTTGGAACTCCTAACTTGCTGGGGATATCAATCATTAGCTGCAGCCAACAGCTCTTAGCGTGCTGAAGCAAGGAGTCTACGCTCTGCTGACCAGTCAAGAATCCGGTCAATGTACGGTTCTACGGCCCGCTCTGGTCCTGTTCTGGTCCTCGCAAGGAGCCAATTGACTCGGCGCGCTATTAGCTATGTTTGCAGGTGGATGGGCGTTTATACATGCTGAGCGTCAAAGGTAACTACTGCGCCCCACCGGACTTTTAATCCGTTGGTCGCAGATTCGAATCCCGCACGGCCCGCCACGAATTGTCGAGGAAGTCCACGAATTTCGGCTCGTGGGCTTTTTTGTTTCTGGCCCATTTCCGGCCCGTCCCTCCATCCCCACCGTTGTTATTATTGGACGGAACTGGGCGCCAAGCATGTCGGCATGGCCAGAATCACGTCCCGGCCTTGATACCCAGCTTGCATCGCTAGCGCACGATGCTCACCACCGAGTTTTCCGTCAACACATACAGCGCGCCCCGCTCATCGATGGTCATGCCACCCAACAGCCCCAGGCTGCCCGGCATCGGCGATGGAATCAAACCAAACTGGTCGTTGCGGCCGGCGACGATTTGCGCTTGTCCCGATGGGCCGATCATTTGCACCTGCGTCGGCGGCAAATTGGCATTGGCCAGGAACAGATTTCCCTGCGCATCCACCGCCATCCAGCCATAGTATTTCTGGTCCACCGCCATGGTCGACACGCTGCCGGTGGACGAAAACTTCAGCACGGCATTGTTATTGGTCGACGCAAACAGATTGCCCTGGCGGTCAGCCACCAGACTCCATGGCTGGCGCGTGCCGTCATCCTTGGGCGCGACATACATCGTCGTCACCACGCCCCCCGGCGTCACCTTGCGGATGCGGTTTTCAAACCCGTCCGGGAAGCCGTTCGGGTCGCTGTGCTGCGCATAGCAATCCAGCAGGTACAGGTTGCCGCCGCCATCGCGCGTCACGCCGCAGACCGTGTCAAACCCGGCTTGCACGCCCGTGCCATCGGTTTTGCCCGCCACGCTGGACGAACCGGCCAGCACGCGCATGCCGCCGTTTTCATCGACCACATACACCACCCGGCCCGCCACGCCAATCAGACTGCCTTGGTGGGCCATGCCGCCGGCGAAATACCGCATGGTGTTCTGGCTCGCATCCTTCTGGGGCAGTTTCAGCGTCGTGACCATACCGGCACGGGTGACTTTGCGCACCTTGTCGCCCTGCACCAGGTACAGGCTATCCTTGCCGTCGTAGGTCAGGTCTTGCGCGTCCCGCTGGAAACGCGCTGCCGCGCCCGCGCCATCCACCAGGCCAGGCGAGGGCGTCTTGCCCGCCACCGTGCTGACCATACCGGCGGGCGTGACTTTGCGCACGACACTGTTGGCCTGGTCGGTGACATACACATTGCCGCTGCCATCGGCGGCAAGGCGGGCATCGCACGCATCCGAATCCGCGAGGCCAAAGCTGGCGACGCCGCCGGCGCCGTCGACCGCGCCGCGGCGGGTATTGGCCCCTGCCAGCAGCGACACCACGCCGGCCGTATCTTCCTTGTACAACGCGCATTGCGTGAAGCCATACAGGTTACCGCCACGGTCCGCCGCCACGGCGCTGATGGCCTTCAGCTTGGTATCGACCCGTACGCCTGCCGGCGTCACTTTGCGTACAAAGGCATCCGGGTCCGCCACCGCAATCACGAGGTTGCCGGCGCCATCGAACGCCAGCCCGCTGACACTGCGGACCACGCCCATCGGCTTGCCATACAGTTCGCCATACTGGTCGAACAAGGCATTGCTGGCCGCCACATGGGTGCGCACTTCCCCGGCCGGGGTCACGGTGCGGATGCGATTCAAGTCAGCGACATAGACCAGCCCCGCGCCATCAACCGCCAGTGCGGTCGGCATGACAAAGCGGGCCTGGGCGCCAGTGCCATCGCCACTGCCACTCCACCCTTCCGTACTCTCACTCCCCGCCACCAGCGTTTCCACGCCGTCGGCCCCGATGCGCACGATACGGTTGCCGGCTATGCCATACAAGTTGCCCGACGCATCGGCCGCCAGCGCGCGGTGGGCTTCACTCCCAGTTCCCCGCCAGCGCGTGCTCACCACCATGGTCCCATCCGCACCGGGCGCAATGCGGCGCACGGTGGCGCCCCAGTTGCCGGTGACTGCCGAGGCGCTGGCGTAGAGCACGCCATCCGGACCGATGGCCAGCGCCAGCGGATCAAACAGGCGGCCCGTCACGCCATCGGCATTGCCGGAACCGCCAGGCATCCCCGCCAGCACAGTCATCCCCTTGGGCGGACCCGGATCCGGCACGGGTGCGGGGCCACCGCCTCCGCCGCCACAGGCCGACAACATCAACCCCATTACCACCGCAACCGATACAAGACGCAACCGCATAATTTCACTCGGGAGTTACCAATTTAATAATTATACATTTCTGAATATACGCCGGCATAGTCGTATCGCCATACCGTAAGTATTGCGCGTGGATGGCACCTACCCTGAACTGACGTCGTATCCGCGCGTCGTCATCAATGTGCAGGGCGGCGAAAAACATGGACTGGCCGAGGCGCCTGTGGCAGCTCAAATCGCCCGCCGACATGGCGTCAGGAGCGCTGAATGATAGTCCCGCCATTCCCTTCCCATTCCGCCAAAGGCTGCCGCATCAAATGCCGCAGGCCTTCCACATCCTGGGTCTCCACCGCCGTCACCCCATACCACCCGTTGCGCCCGCTGTTCTTCACCAAATACAAGGCGGCATCGGCAAGCTCTCCCACGGCCTGCCAGTCCAGCAGGCGCGGGAATTTGCAGGCGAGCGGGAAACAGGCATAACCGATCGAACAGGTTTTCGGCAACGCGCCGCCATCCGGCAGCGTGAACGGCTCGTCGGCGATCGCCGCGCGCGTGCGTTCGGCCAATTCCGCCGCGCGTTCACGCCGCGTGCCGCGCGCGACCACCAGGAATTCCTCGCCGCCCCAACGAATCACATAATCGCTCTCGCGGAAGATGGCCTGCAGCCGGTACCGCATCTGGCACAACACCGCGTCGCCCGCCGCATGCCCATGCTGGTCATTCACGTGCTTGAAATGATCGATATCGATCAGGAAGAAAATCAGGTCGGCATCGTCGGCGGGCGCCCCTGCGCGGCGCAGGCGGTCTTCATGGCGGCGCACGCACAGCGCGACGTCCGCATCGATGTGTTCGGAAAGAAAGCGCCGGTTGTGCAAACCGGTCAGCGGGTCGGTCAGGCTGGCCAATTCCAGCGCCTGCGACTTCACCGCCAGCGCGGCCGAGACCTCCTGCAACTCCGCGGTCCGCTCGGCGACGCGCAACTCCAGTTCCTCCTTCCTGCGGCGCAGGCGCAGCGTACGCCACTGCACCACGCCCATCACGGCAGTGCCGGCCAGCGCCAGCATGCCCAGCCTGGCCCACCATGTTTCCCACCAGGCCGGCAAACTGGTCACCGCGAGCGACGCCACCGCATCGCTCCACGCGCCATCGCGGTTACTGCCCTGCACCTGCAAGACGTATTCGCCGGGCGGCAAATTGTCGTAGCTGGCCACGCGCAGGTTCGCGCCCGTCTCGCGCCAGCCGGAATCATACCCCTGCAGCCGGTAGCGATAGCGGTTGCGTTCGGGGAAACTGTAGTCGAGCGCGGAAAACTCGGCGCGGAACGAGCGCCGCGGCGGAGCGATGGTAATCTTGCCGGCTGCCGGGAGGTCCACCGGCCGCGCGCCAACCGACAGGGCGGTCAGCACCACCGGCGGGCGATACAACCAGGCCGCGTATTTGTCCGGCTCCACCTGCAGCAGGCCGGCCGTGCCACCGAACAGCATGCGACCGTCGCGCAATTGCGTATAGGAGCGGAACCAGCCAGTCCCGATATCGACGCCGTCGGCAACGCTCAGTTCATCATAACGCCGCGCGGCCGGGTCGTGCACGCCCCGGTGGGTCCATATCCTTCCGGCCTGATCGCGCAGCAAATTGGCGCCAATGGCATGCCCGCCCGGCCCTGTCCTGCCGAAGGCCAGCGTGTAGCGCGCCTGGTCGCCATCGATCCGGTCGATTCGATAGCGGCCGCCATCGGAGTCGATCCAGAGCCCGGCGGCATCGGCCAGCATGCCTTTCACGGCGTGGTGGCCGTCGGCCGGCGTGGGCGCCGCCTCCAGTTTGTGCGCCGTGCCGGTGGCGGTGTCGATCCGGAAAATGCCCGCGACATTGCCGGCCCAGACACGTCCCGCGGGATCCTGCGCCAGGGCGTCGACATTGCCGCGCATCGGGCCACCCCGCGCCAGCATCACCGGCGCGAGCGTGGCCGCGCCCGGGTCCCTGCGCAGCAATCCATTGCCGGTACCGATCCATACCACGCCATCGCGGTCGGCCAGCATGCGCCGGATCTTGCCGCCGACGTCGTAACGGCGAACGAAGCGCCTGCCCTCGTCGAATTCATACAGGCCGTTGTCGGCGCCGATCCAGGCATGGCCGTCGGGCCCCTGCGCCATGGCGGCCACCATCCCGGCGGGCGCACCGCCGCCGCCGGACTGGCCGGGCAGCGCGATGTCGCCCGCGCGCCGCAAGCCCTGGTCGAGCACGGATATGCCACGCAAGGCGCGCCCCAGCCAGATTTCGCCATTGCGCATTTCCAGGATGCTGCGGATGCCAATGCCATCCCATGGATCGTCCAGCGCCGGCCTATGGACGAAAATGCCCGGCAGCGGCGGCACATAGCGCTGCACACCACCGCCATACATGCCGACAAACAGCACGCCCGAACGGTCGCGCACGATGCCCTGCACATCCGGCGACGCCAGCGAGCCGGTCCGTCCGGCGACGTGCCGTATCCATTGCCGCGCCGCGCCGCTGTCGGCGGCCCGGATTTCTATACCGTTGGACCGCCCTATCCACATCTGGTTGCCATCGGCTTCCTCGATGGCGCTGACCGGGCCGCTCGACACGGCCTCGCCGTCGACCAGCCACGTGGCCTGCCCGGAAGCCGGGTCCACAATCAACAGGCCGCCACTCTGTGTGCCGACCCACAGGCGGCCCCGCCGGTCTTCCCGCAGCCTGGATACCCCTTGACGGGCCAGCCTTGCCGCGTCCCGGGGATCGCTCAGCACGGGCGCGTAGCGGTCGGCCGCGCGCGGCTTGCGCACCAATCCGTTCGCGCCGCCCACCCACAGGTCGCCGCGGCTGTCGAGTAGCAAGGCCGCAATATCGTCGTCCGGCAGGCCGTCATGCGCGGCGCGGAAATGCGCAAACCTGCCCGTGGCCGGATCGAAGTGATCCAGTCCGGCACCCTGCGTGCCGATCCAGAAGCCGTCGGCGCCATCGGACACGATGGCGCGCACCGAACCGTCGGCCAGCGAATGCGGGTTCTTCGGATCGTGACGGTAAAACACGGAGCGCCCGGTGCGCGGGTCCAGCGCCACCAGCCCGACGGACACCAGGCCCAGCCAAAGCCGTCCATCGCGCCCGGCCGCGATCGTCGTGACCGAACTGATCACCTCGGCATCGCCGGCATGCGCCTTCAGTGGAAACCTGACGAAGTGATAGCCATCATAGCGCGCGACGCCGGTTGCCCCGCCCGCCCAGATATAACCCTGGGCATCCTGCGCCACCGCGGAGACCACCCCATCCATAATGCTGTTGTTGGTGAGCGTCTGAACGAATTGGGGTTCGGCAAGATGCTGAGCGCCGGCGCATGCCAGCGATGCCTGAAAAAACGCGGAGAACAGCAGTGGCCGGAGCCAACGATCGGCCCAGCCTCGGGTTCCAGTAATGGGCTGCGGTTTTTCAGTCTTCAATTTTCCTCCGCATGGAAGCTATACGCCAGCCATGCACGCGGCGCTGCTTATCTCATCTGAAACATTGTATCAGGCGCCGTTCCCCGCTTACCAGAACGCCAGGGCCTTTTAATCGCGTGTAGCACCGCTAGCGTTCGCCGCCCCGCCATTTCCCGACCGGAACCGGTATTCGATCCAGCCGAGGTGTATTCCCGCCCACGACATCCCAAGCGCCAGCGAGATGGCCAGCATCCGATACCAGCCGGCGGGATGGGATGGCAGGCCGGCGTTAAGCCAGTCGGTAACGCAGATGGAAAACAGCACGACAGCGAAGTAGCCAATTCCTTCAATGAGCAAGAATTGCCACGGTCCCCGGTTACGCACGCCGCCGAATTCGCGCAGCCTGCGCTCCTGGTCGAACGCCGAAAAGAACTTTTTGCTAGTCATGCATACTTTCTACGCAACGGACACCTCATTCCTCTTTTGACAACAAAAGACCGCGATTTGTTGTGTTTTCTCAACAAACGTATGATTTTATCCACTCACAACCGTGCCTTCACCCCCCTGCCCGCACCGGCGCTTCATAGCGAGGCGATGGCCAGCTATGCAATAAATACACAATTATAACTGATATCGATATCAGTTATCGATAACAACAATAACTGCTGCTCTGTTAGCATCAGTGCGCTGTCAGAACACTCACAAAATCAACGCCGCCCTTCATGGAGACCTCCGAATGACGCAGCCAAACAATCACGTCGATACTTCCCTCGCCTTCCCCACCAGCGCAGACAACGCAGAGCTGGCGCAGCACCTGTCGCGCCGCAGTTTCCTGTACAGCCTGGGCGCACTGGCGCTGACCGCCTGCGGCGGCGGCGCGGGCGAGCTGCTGTCCTCCTCAGCCACTTCGGCGCCGCGCACGGCCGGCGCGCCCACGCCGTTCGTCCATCCCGGCCTGCTGCACACCGCGGCCGACTTCACGCGGATGGCGGCGAAGTACACCACCAGCCCGTGGTCCGGCAGCTGGAACCTGTTGACCAGCAATTGGCACGCGCAAACCACCTATAACCCGTCGCCGCAAGCGGTGGTGTACCGTGGCGACGATGGCGTCCATGCGCAGAATTACAGCAAAATGTACAACGATGTGGCGGCGGCCTATGACTGCGCACTGCGCTGGAAAATCTCAGGCGACACGGCCTACGCCGACAAGGCCGTACAGATCATGAATGGCTGGTCGGCCGTCCTGACCGCCATCGGCGGCGATACCAACGCGCTGCTGGCGGCCGGCATCTATGGCTATGAATTCGCCAACGCGGGCGAAATCATGCGCAGCTACAGCGGCTGGGCGGCGGCCGACCAGACCAGATTCAAGAACATGATGACCGGCATTTTCTATCCGATCTGCACAGACTTCCTGGTCCGTCACAACAATACCGAGTGGACCCATTACTGGGCCAACTGGGACCTGTGCGCGATCGCCTGCATCATGGCCATCGGCGTGCTGTGCGACGACGGCGCCAAGTTCGACGAAGCCGTCAATTACTTCAAGAGCGGCGGCGGCAATGGCCGCCTGTTCAAATCGGTGTATTACCTGCACCCGGGCTACCTCGGCCAGTGGCAAGAGTCGGGACGCGACCAGGGCCACGCCACGCTCGGCATCGCGCTGGGCGGCGCCATCTGCGAAATGGCGTGGAACCAGGGCGTGGACCTGTACGGCTATGACAACAACCGCTTCCTGGCCGGCGCCGAATACGTCGCCAAGTCCAACCTGATCCAGTCCGGCACCACGTACTACACCGTGCCGTTCGTGCCGTACAACAACGTCGACAACGTCAACCATACCGTCTTTTCGACGACAGGGATAGGCAACCTGCGCCCCTGCTGGGCGCTGGTGTACAACCATTATGTCAACCGCCGGGGACTGGCGGCGCCGTATTCGAAACAGTTTACGCTGCAAATGCAGCCCGAGGGCGGCAGCGGCTATTACGACCCGAACAGCGGCGGCTACGACCAACTGGGCTATGGCACGCTGACCTGCGGACGCGACCCGATCGCCACCGGCGCCGTGCCCAGCGGCCTGACCGGCTATGTCAGCGGCGGCCCGGTGGTGCTGTCGTGGTGGGGCAGCGCCTACGCCACCAGCTACAACGTCAAGCGCGCCACGGTATCGGGCGGCCCGTACACGACCATCCAGACCGGCATTACCGACCTGCTGACCTATACCGACACCACCGCGCCGACCGGCACCTGCTATTACGTGGTGACGGCCATTACGCCGTCGGGCGAAACCGCGCCGTCGAACCAGGCCGCCGTCATCACCGGCACGCCGCTGCACACCTATCTCACCTTCGACGCCAGCAGCGGCACCACCGCCGCCGATTCCACGGGGCTGGGCCACACCGGCACCCTGGTGGGCGGCGCCAGCTGGGTCGCGGGCAAGAAAAACAACGCGGTGTCGCTGAACGGCAGCACCGGCTATGTCAGCCTGCCGGCCAATCCCTTGCTCGACGTCGGCGACTTCACCATTGCCACCTGGGTCTACTGGAACGCGTCGAGCAACTGGCAACGCATATTCGACTTCGGCGACGGCACCGGCCAGTACATGTACCTGTCGCCGCGTACCGGCTCCGGCGTGGCGCGCTTCGCCATCACCGTCAACGGCGGCAAGGGCGAACTGGGCATCAACCACACGGCGGCGCTGGCCCTCGGACAATGGGTGCACGTGGCCGTCACGCTGTCCGGCAAGACCGGCACCCTGTACATCAATGGCGTGAGTGTCGGCAGCAATGCCAATATGTTCCACGCGCCGTTCCGGTTGGGCAACACCAGCCAGAACTGGCTGGGCCGCTCGCAGTTTTCCGCCGATCCTTACTTCAACGGGAAACTCGACGACTTCCGTATCTACCGGGGGGCGCTGAGCGCAGCTGCCATCACCACGCTGTATAACAGCTGACAATGCGCAGCTGATCCACATCCGAGCAATTGGCCGGCGTGCTGCTCGAACACGCCGGCCGCACCCCGTTGCGCAAGGTGAGGGGAGTTCCAAGTGCGGCCGGGATTTAGAAAGCCACCCTCAAGCCCACGCTCACCCTGCGTCCCACATCCTCCAAGGTCAGGAACTGGCTCTCGTTCTTGGCATATTCATGCATTCTCGAATTGCTCAAGTTGATCGCGTCCGCGTAGATGGCCAGCGTAGGCGTCAGGTTGTAGCGCAGGCTGGCGTCGGTCTGTCCGTAGGCGGCGCGGTTGCGGGGCTGGGTGCTGCCGCCGCCGCAGTCGACCGAGAAGCGGTTGCGCCAGTTGTAGCTCACCCGGGCCTGGAATTGGCCATTCTCGTAAAAGACCGAGCCGTTGTACGATTGCGGCGACAAGCCCGGATATCCGCATGCCGGCACCCCGCCCGCGCGGTTCGCGCTCGCGTCCACATAGGTGTAATTGGCGGCCACGCCAAAGCCCTGCAGCAAGGGAATCGCGTTGTCGAAGGCGTATTGGGCGGCGATTTCCACGCCCTTGATCTTCCCTTTTTGACCATTGCGCACGCGGGTGTCGTGAACGATCTCGTCGAATTGCGGGATCTTCATGTCCACCAGCTGCGTTTCAAGGAAGTTGGACACGTTCTTCAGGAAGAAGGCGGTGCTGACATAATTAGTCTTGGACAGATACCATTCGTACGAGACGTCGAAGTTCTTCGACTCCATCGGCTTCAGGTAGGGATTGCCGCCACCGGTCTGCACGTCGCCGAATCGGCCGCCGTACCAGTTGTCCACGCCCATTTGGCTCAGCGTGGGACGCGTCTCGGTTTTGGAGGCCGCGAAGCGCAAAATCATCTCGTCCGTCAGGTCGAATTTCAAATTGGCGGACGGCAGCACGCTGTTATAGCTGTTGCTTACCGTGGTCACGGTGGTCGGGCCCCAGTTTTGAATGAACGTCGTGTCGTTCGGGCTCTTCACCGCCGACAGCAGGCTGCGGCTGATGCCGGTGGAAGTGGAATCCACCCGCACCATGCGCACGCCCGCGTTCGCGGACCATCCCGCGCCTTCCCATTTGCTGTCCAGGAAGATGCTCGACACTTTCTCTTTCACGCCCCACATCGACGGCTTGGTGTAATCGATGGCCATGGGGCCGTTCGGGAACCTGGTCAGGTCCGAATAGGTCGCAGGATCATTCGATTGGCTCAGCAAGGAGGGCTGATTCAGGTAGTTCATGTAGGCGACCGGATCAAAGCTGAGATAGGCCGGTGGCACTTTTGCGCCGCCCATGAAACTGTCCATCGGCGTGACCGTGAACAGCGATGACGGCAAGGCGACGTGGTAGCCGCTGTAGGCGTTCCAGGCGTCGTTGCCCCACCGCGTCCGTTCAACGTTGCGCTGCGAGTAGGCCACGCCGGAATCGATGCCCTTGAAATAACCCATCTCGTGATTCCACGACAAATGCAAACGTCCCTCCTGCAGCTCGTCGAGATTTCGGACGTCGCCGCTGGAGATCGCGTGGGCGCGCACCGCGTTGGGATCGGCGATGCCGTCGCCGAAAGTCAGGCTGGGCGTGCCGTCAAAGGTCAGCACGTCGCCGTTCTTCGGCACCATGCCGGCGACCACCCACATGTCGGGCGACTTGGACGTGGAGCGCGAGCTGGATATATCGCCTTCCAGTTTCCAATCCTGCGCCAGCTTCCATTTCGAGTTCAGGCCGAAGGCCTGCGTGACCGACAGCCGGTCGCCGCCCTTGACGATCATGTCGTTCGAATTGGCCTCGCCCAGCAGTTTGCCGGCGCCCGCGATCGCGGGGTTGTTCGCGTAGAAGATCGAGCCGGGACGCAGGAAACTGGTGATCTGGTCCTGGGCGTTGTATTTCACGCCCAGCTGGACAGGGTTGTTCCAGTCGCTGAAGGCGATCACCGCGTTGCGCTGGTCGAGGCGCGAATACAAGGCGTCGGCGGTCATTTTCCAGTCGGGCGACGGATTGTATTGGACCGTGACGTTGCCGACCAGCCGCTTGCGTCGTTCATTTTCCTGCTGATAACCGAAGCTCTGCGGGATATACAGTTTTTTCGTCGTCACATTGGCCATCGTTAACCCCTTGGAGTTAAGATCGCCGTCGATCATGGACACGTCCCGGTAATTCCACGCATCCGTGATGGCTTTGTTTTGCTTGGAGGCGCGGTCGGTGTACGAGGCCGACGCGGTCACGCCAAAGGTCCGTTCCTGGTTGGCGAAGGAATACATGCCGCTGGCGCTGGGCGTATTCTTTTTGGAATTGGAATCGTACGAGTCCGAGACGTTGAAGACCGAGGAATGTCCCACTTTTCCGGACAATGGCCGCGCGGTCTGGATGTCCACGGTCGATCCAATGCCGCCTTCCGGCAGGAAGGGCTGGGAGGTCTTGTAGACCAGGGCTTTCGAAATCAGGTCGGAGGACAGCAGGTCGAAGGAAAACTCCCGGCCGCCGGTGTCGCTGGTCAGGGTGCGGCCGTTGACCAGGACATTGTTGAACTCGGGCCCCAAGCCGCGGACGGAAATATAGCGCCCTTCGCCGTTGTTGCGCTGGATTTGCACGCCCGTGACACGCTGCAGGGATTCGGCGACATTTGTGTCCGGAAACTTACCGGCGTCCTCGGCCGACACCGCGTCCACCACGCCGTCCTGGATGCGCTTGGTCGTCAGGGAGGAGCTGAGCGATGCGCGGATACCGCTGACGACCACTTTCGCGGATGGATCGACGGTGACCGGATCATCGGCGGCTTGCGCGGAGGCGCAAAGCGACATCATTATTTCGGCGATAAGGGCCGCCATGATGGTTTTACGTATGGTGGTGTGGTGCGTTGTCATTGAGCCTCCAGTGTCCTCGTTATAAAAATTATGTGCCTACGAGGTGGATATTACGCCCATGACAACTATGCCAATCTATTACTTATTTACAAAAAGACATTCCAAAAACATATATGTCGCACGTTACCATAGACAATTTCCGGCTTGAAATCCCGCTTTCGCGCGCTGAAGCAGGCGCACGGACGTCCCTGCACGCGATTCGGGAATGGATGATAATCATCATCCATTCATCATGACGAGCCATCCCATGACCGCCCTGACCGACTTCCCCATCACCGCCAAGTGGCCTGCCCGGCACCCCGAGCGCCTGCAGCTCTATTCGCTGCCCACGCCGAACGGCGTCAAGGTCTCCATCATGCTGGAGGAGACCGGTTTGCCCTACGAGCCGCACCTGGTCAGTTTCGATACCAACGACCAGCTGTCGCCGGCCTTCCTGTCGCTGAACCCGAACAACAAGATCCCCGCCATCGTCGATCCCGACGGTCCCGGCGGCGAACCGCTGGGCCTGTTTGAGTCCGGCGCCATCCTGCTGTACCTGGCTGAGAAGACCGGGCAGCTGATCCCCCAGGACGCGGCGGGACGCTACGAAACGATCCAGTGGCTGATGTTCCAGATGGGCGGCGTCGGGCCGATGTTCGGCCAGGTCGGCTTCTTCCACAAGTTCGCCGGCAAGGAATACGAGGACAAGCGTCCGCGCGACCGCTACATCGAGGAATCGAAGCGCCTGCTGAACGTGATCGAGCAGCGCCTGGAGGGCCGCGACTGGATCATGGGCGACCAGTACACGATCGCCGACATCGCCGTCTTCCCCTGGGTGCGCAACCTGATCGGTTTCTACGGCGCGGGCGAGCTGGTGGAAATCCAGCGCTTCCCGAACGTGCGGCGGGTGCTGGAGGCGTTCATCGCCCGCCCGGCGGTGGCGCGCGGCCTGGCCATCCCGGCGCGCGGCTGAGGCGCCCTTCCCCGCCTAGCGTTTCTTCAATATCGATCCCAGCAC
The DNA here is from genome assembly GCF_900116645.1 of Pseudoduganella namucuonensis. Taxonomy (GTDB): domain Bacteria; phylum Pseudomonadota; class Gammaproteobacteria; order Burkholderiales; family Burkholderiaceae_D; genus Rugamonas; species Rugamonas namucuonensis. The sequence continues at coordinate 76,248 of NZ_FPBO01000020.1, forward strand.
GCCCCGGATGATCTCGCGGCCGACCTGGGAGCCGATGCTGCGGGCCGCCGATTTCACCATGGCCTGCACCGCCGTGTCGCGCTTGCCGGTCTTGCCGAACAGGCCGCCCAGCACGTCGCCGAAGATCGAACCGTCCCCGCCGCCGGCGTCGTCGTCCTGCCGCGGCGCGGGCGCGTGGCGGCCGGCCGGCGTGACGGGGCTGTCCTCGACCGGACGCGAAGTCGCCACCACCCGGCTGTTCAGCTTTTCGTAGGCCGACTCGCGGTCCACCGCCTTTTCGTAGATGCCGGCCACGACCGAGCCGGCGATGGCGGCCTGGCGCTCGCCGGCGTCGATGGGGCCGAGCTGGCTGCCCGGCGGCAGGATGAAGGCGCGCTGCACCACCCGCGGCGTGCCCTTCTCGTCCAGGAAGGACACCAGCGCCTCGCCCACGCCCAGCTCCGTGATCACCTGCGCCACGTCGAGCGCGGGATTGGGGCGGAAGGTCTCGGCGGCGGCCTTCACCGCCTTCTGGTCGCGCGGCGTATAGGCGCGCAGCGCGTGCTGCACGCGGTTGCCGAGCTGGCCCAGCACCGAGTCCGGGATGTCGAGCGGGTTCTGCGTTACGAAGAACACGCCCACGCCCTTGGAGCGGATCAGCCGCACCACCTGTTCGATCTTTTGCAGCAGCGCCTTCGGCGCCTCGTCGAACAGCAGGTGCGCCTCGTCGAAGAAGAACACCAGCTTGGGCTTGTCCACGTCGCCCACCTCGGGCAGGTTTTCGAACAGCTCGGACAGCAACCACAGCAGGAACACCGCGTACAGGCGCGGCGAGTTCATCAGCTTGTCGGCGCTGAGGATGTTGACCACGCCCTGGCCGCGCGCGTCCGTTTGCAGCAGGTCGTCGATGTTCAGCATGGGCTCGCCGAAGAAGCTGTCGCCGCCCTGCTCCTCGATGGCGATCAGGCCGCGCTGGATGGCGCCGATGCTGGCGGCGCTGATGTTGCCGTAGCTGGTCTTGTAGTCGGCGGCGTTGTCGCCCACGTGCTGCAGCATGGCGCGCAAGTCCTTGGTGTCGAGCAGCAGCATGCCGTTGTCGTCGGCGATGCGGAACACCAGTTGCAGCACGCCCTCCTGCGTGTCGTTCAGGTTCAGCATGCGCGCCAGCAGCAGCGGGCCGAGGTCGGACACGGTGGCGCGCACCGGGTGTCCCTGCTGGCCGAACACGTCCCAGAAAGTGACCGGGCAGCCGGCCCACTGCGGCGCCTCCAGCTTGAGCGACTCCAGCCGCTTGCCCATCTTTTCGCTCAGCGCGCCGGCCTTGGCGATGCCGGACAGGTCGCCCTTGACGTCGGCCATGAACACCGGCACGCCGATCCCGGACAGCGATTGCGCGATCCGTTGCAGCGTGACCGTCTTGCCGGTGCCGGTGGCGCCCGTGATGCAGCCATGGCGATTCACCAGGTTGGACAGCATGTCCAGCGTGAGCTGGTCGTTCTTGGCGATGGGAAGGGAGCTCGGCATGATCATTCACTCGGAGAAATGATGAAGAATCGATCATACCCCAGTTGCGGCGGCGGGTTTTATGGAGTTCCGCTGTTACCTGTCCACCACAAATCGCCAACCGCACTTGTCTACATGCTATGATTCCAGAAGCAAATAATTGCCGATGAATAAGGTTTGGAAATAGGAAATGAGCGAACAGAGATGCTCCTGCTGCGCGCGCCCGTTGCGGCGCAAGCTGGTGCTGGGAACGGCCGCGGCCTTGGGTGGCGGTCTGGCCGCCGGTCTCGCGCGGGCCCAAAATGACCTGTTGAGTCCATTCGCACCCGTCAAACCGAAACCGTCCGCGGCGGGTTCGCCCATCGCCGCCAGCCCCGCCGGCCAAGCCCCGGCCGGATCGAGCGCGCCGCCGTCCCGCGGCGGCGTCTCCTTTCCCATCTCCGAACCACGCAACATGGCCGAGCAGACCGTGTCCGCCATCGCCAGCCTGTGCCGCAGGGCCACGGAATTGGCCGCCCAGCTGGACAAGCTCAAGGCGGAAATCGCGGCGCTGCGCGGCAAGCGCGCCGAGCTGATCGCCTTCATGGAAGCGGAAATGGAGGACTACCGCAACGGCCTGTTCTGCAGCGGCTGCAACCGCACCAAGCGCGACATCCTGTCCAAGGGCGACACCTTCCCCCATCCGGGCCAGAAGATCATCGCCCCCACGCCGGAACAGATCGCCCGCAAGGAGGCCGAGCTGCAGCGCCCCATCGACCAGGCGACGGCGGACTTGAACAAGCACGGCAAGGATGTGGACGCGATCGACGCTATCAAGCGCGACGCCCAGGACCAGGTCGGCTACGGCGTGCTGCTGTGGGAGGCCAGCGTGGGCTACGAGCGCGTGCTGATCCTGCGCGACACCAAGAAGCGGCTGGACAAGCTGCTAGCCGAGCAGCAGCAGATCCAGAAGACGCTGGACGAGCTGCGCAGCAAGGAATTCGCCACCAAACAGGCCGGCGAGCTGCGCCTGCTGGAGGAGGAGCGCCGCATGTGGCTGGACGTGCAGCGCAAGCGCGCCCAGGCGATGCAGCAGGAGCGCGCCAATCTGCAGCAGGAATCGGCCGCCGCGGACCGCGTGCGGGTGGACGAGCAGATGCGCCTGGTGGAGGTGGTGGGCAACAGCAAGGTCGGCCTCTACGTCGCCCCCAACCTGAGCGGCCGCAGCCCGACGCTGGACGCGCAATCGCTGGGCGTGCGCTTCCGCCTGGGCAAGCTGCTGGCGCGCAGCGAGGTCCGCACCGGCGTCGTGCATGACATTCTTCCCTCGGTGGAGCGCTTCGTGCTCACCTACAAGCAAAACGGCATCTAGCATGTTGATCAAGAAAACACTTCTGCCGGCGGCGCTGGCCCTCGGCGTGGCCGCCGCTTCCCTGGCGCCGCTCCCCGAAGCCAACGCGCAGGGCGCCAAGCCCAAGCGCGCGGCGCCCGAGGCGCAGCCCGCCGTCAATTTCGACGCCATCATCGCCGAGACCGTGGAACTGATCGGCAAGAACGAGCTGATTCCCGCGCTGTCGATGGCGCGCAAGGCGGTGCAGGCGCGTCCGGTGAACTACAAGGCCCATTACTATGTCGCCTTTGTGCTGTTCCGCATGGGCAACTGGGACATGGCGGACGACGCGGTGCGCGAAACCCTGCGCTTCAGCACCGACGACGTGCGCGACGACGTGCTCAAACTGCAACAGGCCATCGCCTGGGGCCGCGCCTCGTCCCAAGCGGCGACGGACGCCGTGGCCGCGCAGGAGGAAGGCTTGAACGGCAAGGCCGCCGCGCTGTTCAAGCAGGCGTGGGAAGCCGGCTACCAGCAGCCGGAAAACGCCTTCAGCGCGGCGCAGCTGTTCAGCACCCGATTGTCCCAGCCGGTCGCGGCGGGCAAGCTGCTGCGCGAGGTGCTGGCCAAGTCGGCCGATCCGGACGTGGCCGCGCGCGCGCAGACGGAATTATCGAAGCTGCAAGCCCAGTTGAACGGCATCGCCGCCGCCAAGCTGAAGGCGGCCGAGGGCGCCAGCGGCCAGCCGCGGCAACAACTGCTGGCCGAGGCGCTGGACGCGGACCCCGACCACCTGCCCGCCCACGCCCTGCGCGCGAAACTGGCGGCGCAGGCCGGCGATATCACGGCTTTGAAAGGCGTGCTGCAGGGACTGTCCCGCCGCAACAAGCTCGATCCCGCCCTGCTGAAGGGCGAGGAGTATTCTGAGCTGGTGAAGGACCCGGCCTTCGCCGCCTGGTTGAACGACCTGATGGGCGGCGCGGCGGTGCAGCAGCTGCAGGCGGAGATCGCCGAGCTGGACCGCATTCGCGCCCTGAAGGCGCGCTACGCGGAGCAGAAGGCGGAATATGAAAGGCAAGTGCGGCAATACCAAGCCACGCTGGCCGAGCACAAGAAGTTCGCCCCCTGCGTCAATCAGGCCAAGGCCGTGCATCAGCGGTGCGAGGCGACCATTCCCGCGCTGGACACCGGCTTCCTCGGCATCGGCAGCAACGCCGACACGGTGGCCGCGATGCGTGTCGGCTGCCAGGGCCAGCTGCAAACCAACTTCAACCAATGCCGCGGCGCTTATCCGGAGCAGCCACCGGTCGCCCCCGTCGCGCCCACCGCCCCCGCCATTTGATTGCCTGAATCCCCGCGCCGCGTGACACACCGCGCGTCCCCACGCGCGCGGCTTGATAGAATGACCGGATACGCGCGGTGATAAAGGGAGACGGCTATGCGACGGTCTTTGCTGTGGCTGGTAATGGCGTTTGTGCTGGGATTCGCGCGGCTGACGCACGCCGCGGACGCGCCGCAAGCGCTACAGATTGTCACGGCCGATTTACCGCCATTCGCCATCGAGGGAAACCCCAATCGTCCCGGCCTGCATGTGGAAATCGTTGAACAGGTTTTGCAAAGGGCGGGACAGCCGGTAAAGGCCGCGTTTTATCCATGGGTGCGCGCTATCGCCATTACAAAGCACACGCCTCGCACCGCCATTCTGCCGCTGACCCGCACGCCGGAGCGCGAGCCGCATTATAAATGGCTGATGAAACTCGACACCCAGCATTTCGTCTTCATCAACCGCAGCGAGGATGCGCCCATTACCACGCTGGAGCAGGCCCGTAAACTGCAAATAGTCATACTGCGCGGCTCCCCCAACCTGGCCCAATTACTTAACCGCCAATTCGCCGAAACCCAGATAATCCAGGTGGCGCGCGTGGAGGAAATGCTGCGCGCGGTGGAACGGGGTTTGGCCGACGCGCTCTACGGCGGCGATGTCATCAATATGGCGAAAATACGCTCCTCCGGCCGCAATCCCGCCAATTTCCGGATTGGCATGCGGGTTGAATCCGCCGATATGTGGCTGGCCGGCGGAAAAGGCTTCGACGAAGCCGAACAATTAGCTTGGCAGCAGGCCTATGATTCCATGGCGAAGGATGGAACACTGGCGCGGCTATACCGCGTATATCAAGTCCCCATGCCATAACAGCCCTCCCCGTCCGATTCGCTCGCAACGCGTAAAACAGGTCGAAACGGGCCGAAGCGGCCGAAAACCGCCCTTTCCATGCCAGTTTCTAGCTTGATCACGCCAATTTTAAGCATTTCCAGGGCAAAAAAAGGGCCGCCGCGCCCAGCGCGGCGGCCCTTCCCATTGAGCCGGAATCAATTAAGCGAACGCGCGACGCTCAGTTTGCGGATAAAGACCTTGGTATGGTCGCCTTGCAGCAGCAACGGTCCGGCCTCCGTTTCCCGGCTATCGAGCGCGCCGCCGGTAATACCCGGAATCTCCTGGCCATCGATAACCGTCACGCCATTCAATACCACGGTGACAAATCGTCCGCTCAAGGTGACTTCCAGCGTTTGCCATTCCCCCGCTTTGCGCGACGCATTCGCTTGCGGCCGCACGTGGCCATAAACCGCGCCCATGCGCAATGGATCGACCGCCAATCCATAAGCGTCGCTGATCTGCACTTCGTATCGTCCGCGCAAATAGAGTCCGCTATTGCCGCCGGCGACATTCATGAACTCCATGCGGACTTTGAAATCGCCAAACGTCGCATCGCTGATTAAATTGGTGCACGGCGCGGCGTTGGTCAGCAAGCCGTTTTCAATTTGCCAGCAAGGCGCCGCGGTCACGTGCTGCGGACGCCAGCCATTCAAATTCCGGCCATTGAACAATTCAACGGGCTTGCCCCATTTCTGCCGCCCTTTACGCGGCAATTCCGGCGCGCGTTGCGCAGACCATGAAATAACGGCGCCGTCCTCATTGGTGGTTGTTCCCACCAATTGCTCATCCACCAAAGCGCCGTCGAATACCAGATCGGAAATATCCTGCTCATATTGGCGCGGCACCCTCAATTGCAGTTTCCCCTTGCTGTATTCAACCGCCGTCGCGTGCCGCGTGGAGCCGAAGCGGCCCACCACTTCGGCCATCAACTCGGATTCCTTGCGCAGGCGGATGTCGAACCAGGACGGGTATTGGGTGCCGTCCTTGGCGGTGACGGTGAGATTCCAGCGGCCCAGCACGGGGTCGGCGAACCCGGCGGGCTGCTGGGGGTCGGCGGCGCAGGCGGCCGCTGAAACGGCGAACAGCGCGGCCAGGCGCGCGAACAGGCGGAGTGGGGATATCTTCATTCAGGCCGGTTTCGGAAATGGACATACGGAACTGAATATTAGCACCCGCGCAAGACGCGCCGCGGGGAGAATCCCCCGTCAGCGATAGCGCGCCAAGGCCGGCAAGGCGCCGAGCGCGGCGCCGTCGTCGTACCAGCGGGAAAACAGCCGCTTCAGCTCGCCGCTCGCCTCCAGTTGCGCCAGCGCGCGGCGCAGCTTGTCCAGAGTCTCCTGCGCCACGTGCTTGCCCGCCACCATGTGGAAGCGTTGCAAATCCATCACAGTCGGCAACACCCTGACCTTCCCTTCCAGCGCGGCTTGGCGGATCTCGGTCGCGATGCCGGGGGAGCGGTGGTAATAAAAGCGTCCCCTGCCGGCCATCAGCTTCATCAGGTTGGTGCGGGCGTCGCTGCCGCCGGAGTCGAGTTGCAGCCCGCCGATCTCCTTCAGGCGCGCTATCGGACCGAAACCATGGATCAGCAGGATGGTGCCCTTGTCGCCCAGGCCGCGCACATCGTCCCAGCTGTTGATTTCCACGTCGTCGTCGGCGCGCGCCACCAGGAAATAGGTGACGGAAAACAGCGCCGTGTCGAGGTAGTGGTAGCTGGCCTCGCGCTCCTTGTTGCGCAGCAGGCCGCAGGCGATGTCCAGGCCGCCCTTGCGCACTTCGGCCTCGATCCGTGGCAAGGGGCGCCAGGTCTGGTCGCCGACGATGCGCAGCGAGGGATCGATGCGCTCGATGGCGCGGTGGATGTCCACGCACAGCCCGGCCACCTGGCCGGCGCCCTGCTGGACGAACTTGGGCGACGACGACAGTTGCGCCGCCGTGCGGATTTCCATGATTTCCCCGGCCACGGCCGGGCCGGCCCACGCCAGCCGCATCATGCATGCGGCCGCCATCACGCAGGCATACGCGTGTCTCCTCATCTCGCTCCCCCTCGGTGCCTGGATCGACGGCGATCTTGTGTCGCTCTGGATCTGGCATCTGTTCCCGCCCCGCGCATGTTCGCGGGTGCTGAGGACATTCTAGGCCGGATTGGGCGTACCGGTATCAGGAATAACGCGTATCAGTAGCCAAGCTGCTTCAGGTATTCCGCCCGGGCCGCCAGCGCCGTGTCGGCGAAGTCCGAGAACAGGCCGTCCACGCCCAGCGCGTAGAACTGCTTGTATTCCGCCTTCGGGTCGCCCTTGTAGTCCGCCGCCAGGCGGCGCGGCTCGTTGCGGAAAGTGTAAGGGTGGACGAACAGGCCGGCCTTGTGCGCGTCCGCCACCAGGGTCGTGGCCGGCAGCGTGGCGGCGTCGGTCTCGTTCACCTTGCCGTCGCCGTTCACGTCCGCCACCTTGCCGTCGGCGCCCACGGTGCCCTTCACGCTGACGATGTAGCGCTTCCACGGGCCGATGCCGTCCGCGTAGGTCTTGATCTCGGCCAGGCCGGCGGGGCTCACCATGGCGCTGAACAGGCGTTTGTCGCCCGCCTGCGCCCAATCGTAGGGACGGTCGTACGGCGCCGCGTAGGTCAGCGCGCCGGTTTTCAGGTCCACGTCGTCGGCGTCGATCAGCTGCACCAGCTTGAGCGTGGAGCCCTTGCCGCGCAGGTATTTCAAGCTGCCCGGCTCGAACGATTGCACGAACACGGGCGCGTCGCGGCCGCTCCAGCCGGCCGCCGCCAACAACGCCAGCAACCTGTCCTCCAGCGGCACGCCCTGCTGGCGGTGGAAGGTGGGGTTCTTGGTTTCCACATACAGCGCGATGTCGCGGCCGCTTTTCTTGATCATGTCGATCACTTCCTGGATGGTCGCGATCTTGTAGCGGCCATTGAATTCCTGCGGCCGCTCGGCGTCGGTCGAGACGCCGCCCAGCGTCTTGATCTCGGCCAGCGTGAAGTCGCTGGCGAACCAGCCCTCCTGCATTTCGCCGTCCACGTTCAGCGTGCGCTTGCGCGCGGCGAACTCCGGATGTTGGGCCACGTCCGTGCTGAACGCCAGGTTGGGATCGTGGCGCGCGATCAGCACGCCGTCCTTGGTCGAGATCACATCCGGCTCGATGGCGTCGGCGCCCTGCTCGATCGCGCGGGCATAGGCCTCCACCGTTTCCTCGGGCAGGTAGCCGCTCGCGCCGCGGTGCGCAAGCACCATCGTGGGCCGGCCGTTCAGCGTTGGCAATTCCACCGGACGGTCCGTCGCGCCGCACGCCGACAGCGCCGCCACGGCGCAGCCCCCAGCCATTTTCAAATACCTTAACATTGCCCGCTCCTTAACTTTATCGACGCGCCAAGTGTAGGGAACATGGATGACAGGGGCATGACGCCCGGATGAAGCGGAAACGCCACGAAGGTCCGCAGATTGTGAGAATTCGTGAGAATTCGTGAGAATTGTGATGTATCCTGAAATCAAGAACCCAACGCCCCGCGCGTCCCGCGCCGGCGTCTTGCGGTCTGTCCCCACATGCCTCGGCGGCCGACGGCCCGCCCGGGCGAGCTCTTCCGAACTATCGCCGTCGCAACCGTAACGGAGTCACTATGAACATTCGCAACCTGAGCATCGGCACCCGGCTTGGCGGGGGCTTCGCCATCCTGACGGCGCTGCTGTTGCTGCTGGCGGGCCTGGGCATCAGCCGCATGGCGCACATCCAGGACGACCTGATCGAGATCGCCAAGTTCAACAACGTCGTGACACAGCACTTGGTCCGGATGCGCATGACGGTCCTGGACCGCGGCGTCGCGGTGCGCAACCTGGTCCTGCTGAAAGACGCGGACAGCCTGAAGACGGAAGCCGAGCGCATGCGGAAAGACGCGAGCGAATACGCCGACGCCGAGGCCGCGCTGAACACGCTGCTGGCATCCCGGCCCGAGGATACGGCGACCCAGCGGGAAGGGATGACCCGCGTCAAACAGGACGAGACCACCGCGCTGCCGCTGTTCGCCAAGGCGACGGAGCTGGGCCTGGCCGGCAAGACCGAGGAAGCGACCGCCGTGCTGGCGCAGGAGTTGCGCCCCAGTCAACTCAAATGGATGATGGACTTGAACGAGCTGATCACCTTCGTCGACAAGCTCAACCAGTTGAGCATCACCGACGCGGAAGTCACCTACGCCAACGCGCGCAATATGATGCTGATCATCGCCGCCATCGCCGTCGCGGCCAGCGTCTCGGTCGCCATCGTCATCACGCGCGGCATCACCGGTCCCCTGCACGAGGCGGTGCGGGTCGCGCAGACCGTGGCCGGCGGCGACCTGACCAGCCGTATCGACGTGCGCTGCACCGACGAGACCGGCCTGCTGATGCAGGCGCTGCGGGACATGAACGCCAGCCTGGTCAAGATCGTCGGCGAGGTCCGCACCGGCACCGACACCATCGCCACCGCCTCGGAGCAGATCGCCAGCGGCAACCTGGACTTGTCGTCCCGCACCGAGCAGCAGGCCAGCTCGCTGGAGGAAACCGCGTCCTCGATGGAGGAATTGACCAGCACGGTCCGCCAGAACGCCGAGAACGCGCGCCAGGCCAACCAGCTGGCCGAGTCGGCGTCGGACGTGGCGGCCCGGGGCGGCGCGGTGGTGTCGCAAGTGGTGGACACCATGGCCTCCATCAACGAGTCGGCCAGGAAGATCGTCGACATCATCAGCGTGATCGACGGCATCGCCTTCCAGACCAACATCCTCGCGCTGAACGCGGCGGTGGAGGCGGCGCGCGCCGGCGAGCAGGGCCGGGGCTTCGCGGTGGTGGCCTCCGAGGTGCGCAACCTGGCCCAGCGCTCGGCCGGCGCGGCCAAGGAGATCAAGACCCTGATCAACGACTCGGTGGAAAAGGTGGACCTCGGCAGCAAGCTGGTCGACCAGGCCGGCACCACCATGTGCGACGTGGTGGCCAGCGTCAAGCGCGTCAACAGCCTGATCGGCGAAATCGCCTCGGCCAGCCTGGAGCAATCCTCCGGCATCGAACAGATCAACCAGGCGATCACGCAGATGGACGAGGTGGTGCAGCAGAACGCCGCGCTGGTCGAGCAGGCGGCCGCGGCGGCGGGTGCGCTGCAGGACCAGGCCGGGGTGCTGGTGCAAGTGGTGGGGGTGTTCAGCACCGGCGCGGCGGCGCGGGCGCCGGAGCCAGGCGCGCGGGGGCCAGAGCCAGGCGCGCGGGTGGCGCGGAACAAACCCGCCGCGCTGCCCCCGGCGCGCAAGCCGCTGACGGTGGTGAAGCCGAAACCGAAGCTGGCGGTGCTGGCCGCGGCGTCGACCGGCGGCGACTGGGAGGAGTTTTAAGCGCCGGCCCTTGCGCGGCGGCGGGACGGGCTATATAATTCCGGCCCTTCGGGTCGTTAGCTCAGCTGGTAGAGCAGCGGACTTTTAATCCGTTGGTCGCAGGTTCGAATCCCGCACGGCCTACCACGAATACAGCAGTACAGATCAGGCTTACCCGCTTCGGCGCGTAAGCCTTTTTTGCATCGCCAACGGGCTCGCGCTCAAATTCGCTATTTCCAATTTCACTTCAATGTGGCTCTAACCTGGGCCAACGCATCTTCCAGCGGAATCAACTGGGCCGTTCCATTTTCGATTTCCTCCACGCGCCGCTCGATCTCGCGCTCCCACGCCTCGTCGTAATCGGCGTCCGGGTGCAGACTCTCGAGCAATAGCTGGGCCAAAGCGGCCCTGTCCGCCTCCTGCATGGCCAGGGCCTCGGTTACGAGTTTTTCAAGTTGCGTCGCCATGGGTTCCTCACCTTTCGTGGCCTCCCCATTTACAACGCCACCACTTCGCACCCGCCATACGGTACTCTTACTTCTTGGCACTCCCTGGAAAAAACCAAGATGGCAAGCAAGCGGCGCAAACGGCAATGGAGGTCCCGGATGGTCTGGCTCATCATGTTCGTCCCCTTTCTCCTCATCGGCGTATTCCTGCTGGGATTGGCGGCGCTGAAGATCGCCCAGCACCTGGACGCGCAGTCGTGGCAGCCGGTCCGCGCGACCTTGCTCGAGCGCGGCATCGCGGTCGAGCAGAACGCCGGCGGCGGCGACCGTCCCGGCGGCGCCTCGCGCGTGAGCGGCGCTTTCAGCTACCAGTGGCAGGGCAAGCGCTACGAAAGTAGCCGGCTCAGTTTCTTCACCGCGAAAACGCGCGCCATGGGCTACGCGCCGGACGACTGGGACGCGCGGCTCGACGCCATCGTGGGCGAGCCGGGCGGCGCCTTCACGGCCTGGGTCAATCCGCTCGACCCGGCCGAGGCGGTCGCGTTGCGCGACTTGCGCTGGCTGGAGGTCGGCGCGATGGTGGGCTTCGGCCTGTTGCTGGTGTGGCTATGCTCCGCGCTGCTGTTCGGCGGCGACCCGCACCAAGCCGCGGCGGGGTTCTCGTGGGGGACCGTGGGCGTGATGTGGATCGTCGGGCTCTTGCTGGGCGTGTTGTGCCCCTTGCTGTGGCGCGACGGCCATCCGGTGTGGGCCGCGCTGACCGCGCTGCCACTCATGCTGGCGGTGTACGGCACGGGACACGGCTTGCTGCTGCTTTTCCGCGGCGCGCCCTAGCGGTCAGGCTAGCCCGGGCCGCGTGCCCACCAGCACCGGCTGGTAGAAAGCCCCGTCGATGCGCCGCACATCGTCGAAGCCCGCCTCGCGCATCAACTCGCACATCTTCGCGGTGGAGATGGCGTAGTAGCGCGAGCGCATCGCGTGCGTTTGGACGGCGCCGCTGGCCAGGTCTTCCTCGATGAAGTAGAACACCAGGTCGTAATGCTCTCCCTCGAAATCCCATACCTGGAACAGCAGGTAGCGCTTGCCGTTCTCGGTCCGCACGCCATACGGTTTCACCAGATTGACGCCGCGCTCCTCGCGCTCGTAGTCGCGCAGCGTGATCAGGCAGCCGCCATCAGGCGACAGGCAGGCCAGCATCTGCCTGAGCGCGACCAGGATGTCGTCATCGGTCAGCAAATGCGGCAGGGAGTTGTCGCCGGAGAGGACCACGTCGAATCCCGCGCCGTGGTGGTCGTGCGCGCGCCGCATGTCGCATACGGAGAAGGCGACATCCACGCCGGCGGCGGCGGCCTCGCGCCGGGCGCGTTCGACCTCCTTCGCGGACAGGTCCGAGGCGGCCACGCTGTAGCCGCGCCGCGCCAGCCCGATGGCCTGCGTGCCGATGCCGCACGAGACGTCCAGCAGCTTCCCTGCGCCGGGCCATTCGGCCTCGATCAACGCGGACAGCTGCCCGCCCTGAAGCTCCACGCTGGCGTGCCAGTCCTGGTGGATCAGGTGATAGAAAGGGGTAAGCCGGTCGTAGAAATCGCTCATGTTCCGCTCTTCGAGTTTGTGGCGGAAATGATAACCGCGATTCCAGCTCAGCGGGCCGTGCGCGCCCGCAAGGCGTCCACCATGGCCCGGCTGTCGAAGGGATCGTCCGCCATCTCGATGTCGGGCCGCAGCAGCACGGGTTCCGTCGCCCCGGACGGGCGCTGCAGGATGAGGCGCGGGGCGCTGACGATCAATCCCGTGTTGGGCAGGACGGCGCGCTGCGTGCCGCCGCTTTGGCTGGTCCGGGCGTAGCCGCCGCCAACCACCTTGCCGAAGCCGAAATCCTGCACGACGTTGGCGAACAGGATGGCGGAGGAGTAGGTGGAGCGGCCCACCAGCAGATAGGTTTTGCCCGTGAAACGCAGCGGGTGGCCGGGCTCCGGCTGCACCCATTTGTCCACCGTGCCCGTGACCACGTCGCCGACTTTTTCCGTTCCGCTTGCCCTGCCCTGTATCACCTTCTTGCGGTAGCCCGAGGCCCAGCGGTAGGGTTTGTCCGCGATGTAGCGTAAAATGCCGTCGATCCACATGTCGTCGTTGCCGCCGCCGTTCGCGCGTATGTCGATGATCAGGGTCGAGACCCTGGCGTCGCGCAGCGCCGCGAAGGCGCGCCCGGTGAAGTCCAGATAGCGCGCCTTGTCGGCCCAATGGAAGTTGTTGAGCGTTAGCAGCGCCGCGCCGTCCGTCAGCAATTCGAATTTGAACTGGCGGTCGAAGTCGGCATCGTCCGTCAGAAGCGCGGGCGTCGCGCCGCTGGCCGGTTTCAGCTCGCTGGCGCCGCCGTCGCGCTGCGACAGCAGCAGCTCGTAGCTGGCGGATTGGCCGTGCATCTTCCAGAAGAAGAACCACCAGCGCCGGGAAAGCAGGTGCGCGCGGAATTCGGGCGTGTCGCCGTGCATGCGCGCCAACAGGCCGGCGGCGATGTCGCGCGCGGGAACGCCGTTGATGCGCTCGATCCGCGCCCCGGCCCGCGGGCTGGCCGCGCCCCCGAGTTCGGAGCGTATGCGGACCTCGCCGGCGGCGTCGACCTGGACTTCGTAGGGGAACAGCGTGCCGCCCGCCTTCAGGTGCGCGGCGGTCTGCCCCATCCAGTCGGGCTGGCCGACCAGCAGGTGCGCGTCGGCGAACAGGGGATTGAGCGTCGCCAGCAGGCGCCAGGCCTCGTCCGTGGTCATCGGCGCGCGCAGTCGCGCCTCGATGTCGGCGTAGGCCGATTCGAGCCGCCCCGGCGGCACCGAGTGGGCCGGATCGGGATGGGTGTTGGCGATCATGTCGCGCAGCGCGCGCAGGTCCTGCCGCAGCTGTTCGGCGGAATGGCCGGCCGGCTCGGCCGGCGACGGCGCGGCGGACAGCAGGAGGGAAAGCGCCAGCAGGACGGCGCGGAACGTCGCGGACATGGGGAACCTTTTGCGGATGGCGCAGGAAGTCGTTGCGCAAAAGCGTAATTGTTGAAATAATATAAGTTAATTTCAACAATTACAAGAATCGCCATGTCTAGAGACGAAATCAACTACCGCGCCATCAGCGACGCCGCTCGCATCCGCCTGCTCGCCTCCCCCATACGGCACGAGCTGGTCGACACCCTGGCGGCGCTGGGCGGCGAGGCCAGCGCGGTTGAACTGGCGCTGCAGCTGGGGCGTCCGGCAGACGGACTCTACTACCACCTGCGGCTGCTGTGCAAAGCCAACCTGATCGACGAGCAAGAGGACGAGCCGGGCGCCGAGCGGCGCTACCGTCTCTGCGGCAAGGGCGACGCGCCGCTGCGCCTGAGCTACAAGACCGGCGACAACGCCAACACGGCGGCGCTGCACAAGTTCGCGCACGGCCTGCTGCAGGTGGCGAAGCAGGACTTCGAGAACGCGCTGGACACGCCGGGCACCGTGGTCGAGGGGCCGCAGCGGCAATTGTGGGCCGCGCGCAACAAGGGCTGGCTGTCCAGCGAAGAACTGCGCGAAGCCAACACCCTGCTGGAGCGCCTGTGCGAGCTGATGAGCAATCCGCGCACGCCCGAACGCAATCAGCTGATGAGCTGCGCCTTCGTGCTGGCGCCCGTCACGCCGCGTCCGATACGCCGCACCCAGGACGAATAAGGTTCCCGCGCCGCCAGCGCGGTGCGCTTTATAAGGCGAAGCACTAGCGGAACTTCTTCGAATGCCGGCGCCGCGTGGCGGCGTTCTGGTCCTGCAGCAGCGTGTCGACGCGCTCGGAGGCCTGGCGCGACAAATCCTGCGCCATCGCGATGTCGGGGAAGTATTCGGGCAGGCGGTAGCCCAGCCACGCGTAGGCCGAATACAGCCGGCAGGTGTCCTCCACCTCGTGCAGGCCGAGATGGTGCAGCGGCTGGCGCTCGGGGTCGAGCCGCGTGGGCTTGCTGCGCGAGAGCGAAATGGCCCAGTGCTCCCACGCGTTCTGCAGCGACATCACCTTGCCCGAAATCGGCACCAGCGACATGGTGAACTTCTCCGCCACCGACAGCGGCAGGCTGTCCAGCCATTCGGCGCGGCCGCTCTGGTCCTCCGTGATGCGGGGATAGAAGAAGCCGTCCGGCACGTCGATGTTGTGCACGAAGCGCTTGAGCAGCTTGGCCAGCGAGGTCTCGCCCGTGACCGAGGCGATGCGGTGCAGGTGCTCCAGCGTCGGCGCGACCGAGAAGCCGCTGGTGTTCAGCGGCGCCGGCTTTTCCTTCAGCAGCGCGCGCATCACCTGGTGCGTCTCGTCGTCGAAGCCCGCCACCAGGCCCTCCTCGTGGATGCCGTAGCGCCCCGCCCTGCCGGCGATCTGGCGCGCCAGCGCGGCCGGGATCTCCTCCTCCTCGTAGCCGTTGAACTTGACGCTGCTGGTCATGACGATGCGCTGGATCGGCATGTTCAGCCCCATCGCGATGGCGTCCGTCCCCACCACCACGTCGGCCGCGCCGTCGCGGAAGCGCTGCGCCTGCGCGCGCCGCACCTCGGGCGAGAGGTTGCCGTACACGGTGGCCACCGAGAGGCCCGCCTCCGTCACCATGTCGCGCCACATCAGCACATCGCGCCGCGAGAAGGCGATCAGCGCGTCGCCGCGGCGGATGTTCTTCAGCTTGCGCACGGACGTGGCCTCCACCGACAGCGGCCCCTTGCGCTTGAGCACATGCACCTCCAGCTGGCATTCCAGGCGCTCGGCCAGCGCCTCGATGGCGCGCCTGGCCTCCGGCGCGCCCACCAGGTAGACGGTGCGCGCGGGCGCGCCGCAGACGGCGGCGGTCCAGGCGGCGCCGCGGTCGCGGTCCGCCAGCATCTGGATCTCGTCGATCACGGCCACGTCCACCAGCGTGCGCGTGTCCAGCATTTCCACCGTGCTGGCCACGTGCGTCGCGCCCTCCACGACCCGCCGCTCCTCGCCCGTGACCAGGCTCACCGCCAGCGGCTTGCCGTGCGCGGTGAAGCCTTGCAGGCGCTCGTAGTTCTCCAGCGCCAGCAGGCGCAATGGCGCCAGGTAGATGCCGCTGGGCGCCTTGGCCAGCGCCTCGATGGCGCGGTGCGTCTTGCCGGAATTGGTGGGGCCGAGCAGCGCGATGAACTTGCGCGGCAGCCGGCGCGCCACCTCGAACGAGGCCGGGTATTCGGCCAGGTTGATGCTTTGCTTGGTGCGCTCGGCGTGGCGTTCCTCGCGCTGGCGTTCCACCGCGTGCTCCAGGCGCTGGCGCACGCGGTCGAACACCACGCCGGCCGGCTCGGAGGTTTGCAGGTCCTCCAGGGTGCGCAGGAAGGTCATGGCGTCCAGGCCGTAGTCCTCGCACTCGCCGGCCAGCTCGCGCACGAAGGCGGCGGCGCCGTCGTGCAGTTCGCGCACGGCCCGCTCGCCGGAGCGTTCCCGCAGCAGGTCCAGGCGCGTTTCGCGGTCCATCTTGCGCCACTTGGACGGCTTGGCCAGCACGCCCTGGGCCGGGACCAGCTCGTACGGCACCGTCAGGCCGGCGTCGCGCACCTCGCCGGAAAAACGCAGGAACACGCGGCCCTCCATCTTCACCAGGTGGATGCCGCGGGCGGGCAGGCCCAGTTCGGAACAGAGTTGGTCGTCGTCGCTTTCGTGCTCGGGCGCGGAGTGGTTGCTGGTCATGGCGGATGGCGTAGTGAACTCGGCCCGAGTATAGCGCGCCGTTCCCGGGCGTGTAGCGGGCAAGGTACAATCGCGCCCATGCCGCAATCCATCACCGCCCCCGTCCACAGCGAACTACTGATCAAGAAAAGCCGCTTCATCGCCTGCGTGCAGCCGATGGCGGACCGCGCGTCGGCGCAGAAGGTGGTCGCCGAACTGTGGGCGCGCCATCCCGGCGCGGCGCACGTGTGCTGGGCGCTGCTGGCGGGCGGACAGTCGGCCGCGGTGGACGACGGGGAGCCCAGCGGCACGGCCGGCCGTCCCATGCTGGACGTGCTGCGGCACCAGGACCTGGAGGGCGTGCTGGCCACCGTGGTGCGCTATTTCGGCGGCGTGAAGCTGGGCGCGGGCGGGCTGGTGCGGGCTTACACGGACAGCGTGGCGCAGGCGCTGCTGAAGGCGGAGAAAGTGGCGATCGTCAAGCTGCGCGCGCTGCGCTGCACGGCGCCGTACGCGCTGGAGGGGCTGGTGCGGCGCGAGATCGAACTGGCCGGCGCCGCGCTGCTGCAAGTGGCGCACGGCGACCTGGTGACAGTGGAATTCAGCCTGCCCGAGGGCGACGCCGCCGCGCTGGTCGCACGGCTGGGCGAAGCTGGCCATGGGCGCATCGGCTGGCTGGAGGACGAGGACGAAGCCGGCCAAGACTGACGCGGCTTCGCGACCGCGTTACGTCCGCGCAATACCGCCACTGCCGACGCCGATTGGGGCCTGACCCCGAAGCGGCGTCGGCAGTGGCGGGCGGCGGGGATTATTTGCAGGCGGCGATTTTCCGGGTTTCCTTCTTGGGCTTCTGGCCATCCGCCTTCTCGTCCTTCTTCTCTTCCTTCTTGTCCTTGTCGTCCTTTTTCTCGTCGGCTTTGGCGGCGGACGCGGAGGCGTCGCCGGTCGTGGCGCCGCCGAAGCTGTTGTCGCCGCCGCCCACGGTTTGCTGTTCGAACGCCTGCGCCAGCATCGTGGCCGCCGGGGCGGTGGTCGTTGACGATGCCGATGTCGTCGCGGTGGCGGTCTGCGTGGCGGCGGGTTCCGGCTTCGGCGCTTCCACCGGCGTCGATTTGCCGCTTTGCGCGCCGCTGGCGGCCTTGGACGCCAGATCGGCGGCCTGGCGCGCCGCCTCCCCGGCCGAGGCGGCCGCGGAGGCTTTTGCGGCGGCGTCGGCGCTCGCCTTGGCGGCCGCGTCGGCCGCGGCCTTGTCCGCCGCCGCCTTGGCCGCGGATTCCGCCGCCTTCGCGGCCGCTTCCGCCGCGGCTTTCGCGGCCGCCTCGGACGCCGCCTGTTCCGCCGCCGCTTTGGCCGCGGCGTCGGCCGCTGCCTTGTCGGCGGCGGCCTTCGCGGCGGCTTCGGCCGCGGCCTGATCCGCCGCCGCTTTGGCCGCGGCTTCCGCCGCCGCTTTGGACGCCGCCTCTTCCGCCGCCTTGGCCGCCGCTTCGGCCGCGGCCTTGGCGGCGGCTTCGGTTGCCGCTTGGGCCGCGGCGTCGGCGGCGGCTTTGTCGGCGGCCGCTTTCGCCGCCGCGTCGGCGGCGGCTTTGTCGGCCGCCGCCTTGGCGGCGGCATCGGCTGCCGCCTTCTCGGCCGCGGCTTTCGCCGCCGCCTCCGCCGCGGCCTTGGCGGCGGCGTCGGCGGCTGCCTTGTCGGCCGCTGCCTTGGCGGCGGCTTCCGCGGCGGCCTTGTCGCCGGCCGCCTTCGCCGCCGCGTCCGCCGCGGCCTTGGCGGCGGCGTCTGCCACCGCCTTCTCCGCCGCCGCCTTGGCGGCCGCCGCTGCCGCGGCCTCGGCCGCATCGGCGGCCGCCTTGTCCGCCGCGGCCTTCGCCGCCGCTTCCGCCGCCGCGGCTTCGGCGGCCGCTTTCGCGGCGGCTTCGGCGGCGGCGTTGTCCAACAAGGTCGATGAGATGACGGGGGTGGCGCCCGCGAAGGCACCGGCGGGCGCCACCACGGTGCCGGTGGGCCCTTCCGCGCGCAGCGTGATCGCGCCGCCGCCGCTGTCCACGGAGGCCGCCGCGTCCACCACCACGTTGCCGTTCCGCGCCAGCATCGCGATCGGCGCGCTGGCGGTGTTGGTCAGCCGCGCCGCCGCGCCCAGCGTGACGCTGGTGCTGGCCGTGAGGCCTATGCCCGCGCCGCTGGTGATGGCCGTGTTCACGGTCAGCGGGCTGCGCGCGGTCAGGCTCACGGCGCCGGACGCGGAGATCGCCCCCGGCCCGTTCGCCGCCAGCGCCCCCGTGTTGTCGATGACGATATCGCCGCCCGTGTTGCCGATGGCGCCCAGGCCGAGCGTGCCCACTCCGCTGATGTTGGTGAACGCGATGTGGCCCGCGCCGCCGTTGGCCGCCGCGAACGTGGCCACGTGGTTTTCACCCGTCAGTACGATGCCGTTCCTGGCCGAGATATCCAGGCCGTTCGCCGTGATGGTTTCGCCGCCGCTCCGGCCGAAGGCGCCGTTGTTGACGAACTTCACGGTGCCTGTCACGCCCGGGGCGGCGACGACGCCGCCGCCCGCCAGCGTCATCGCGCCGGTGTGGGCGGCGTCGCCCAGCACCAGGTTCGGCGTGGCGAAGGCCGCCATGTCGCGCGCATTCAGCAGCAGGCCGTCGCCGCTGTCCTCGCCGGCCAGCGAGCTGAATGCCATCGGCCGCGCCGCGTCGAAGGAATTGACGCTCACGCGATTGGCCGCCCCGCCGGCGGAGCGCACCGCGCTGCCGTTGTACACGTCGATTTCGTTGGCCACCAGCGCCACGTTGCCGGCGTTCGACGCCACGTCCGCGTTGATCGCGAGCGGGCCCGCTCCCGCGTTGAGGGCGAGGTCGCCCAGCGCGGTGAGCGCGCCGTCCACGGCCGCCACGCCGTTCACCGACAAGGCGCCGCCCGCCGCGCCGCGCACGGCGGCGATGGTGTTGGCGCCATCCAGCATGGCCGCGCCCGAGGTGGCGAGCTCCAGCCGCTGCACCGCCAGCGCCGTGCCGCTCAGCTGCGACAGGCCGCCCGCGCCGGTGGACGCCTTCAGCGTGTTGGCCGCGATGTCCCCCAGCGTCAGCGCGCCGGTCGTCTGCGTGATGTCCACCGTGCCCATGGCGCCGGTGATGGCGCCGCCGGTCTGGCTGAAGGCGCCGGTGACGGTCAGCCCGGCCGCCGCCGCGCCGTTCAGCGTGCCGCCCGTTTGCGCGTAGGTGGCCGTGGTCAGCGTGCCTGCGGCGAGGCTCGCCGCGCCGCCGTTCTGCCGATAGGCGCCGATGGCCGAAGACGCGCCGCCCAGCGTCAGCGCGCCACCGTCGACCGTCAGCCGGCCAGCGCCGGACAGGTCGCCGAGCGTGGCCTGGGCGCCGTCGCCCGAGAGCGTCATGGCGCCGTCGATTCTGGTCGGCCCGGTCACCGTCAGCGCGCCGCCGGAAACGGCCAGCGCGCCGCCCAGGTCGAGCGCGGCCACGGTCTGCGCGCCGCCCGCGTACTGCACCGGCAGCGAGGCGTCGATGGCCACGCTGTCGCCGGCGGCCGGCAGCGCGCCGCCGCTCCAGTTGGCGGCGTCGCTCCAGTTCATGGTGCCGAAGGCGTTGCTGAAATAGGCTGTGGCGGCCGGCAGGTAATCGATGCGCGCCGCCTCGCCGGTGGCCAGCGAGTAGCCGGTCTGGTAGCCCGCCGCGCCGGTGAAGCTGGAGAACACGCCGGTGCGCCCGCCGCCTTGCGTGACGACGGCGATGTTCGCGTTGGCCACCGGGACGTAGGCGCCTATCGGGGCCACCGTGAGGTTGCCGTCCAGCGCAACCGCGCCGGACACGGCCAGCTTGTCGGCCTGGCCCGGTCCCGCGCCGGCCACGTCGATCAACAGGCTGCCGCCCGCGCCCTGCGTGTAGTTGCCCGTGATGGTCAGGGTGCCGGCCGCGCCGGCCGCGCCGGGGCTGACCTTGCCCAGGTTGGTCAGCGTGCCGCCGCTCAAACCGATGGCGCCCCGGCCGGAGATTTCACCGGTGGCGGCCAGCGTCAGGCCGGCGTTGTCCAGCTTGACCAGCGAGCTGCCGCCGCCGATGTCGATCTTGCCCGCCAGCGTGGTGGCCGCGCTGCCCAGCGACAGCGCGGCGTTGCCGGTCAGCGCCAGCGTGCTGTTCGCGCCCAGCTCCAGGCCCTCGACGGAGGTGGGGCCGAAGGCGCCGTTCAGCGTCACGGTGAGGGTGTCCGGCCGCGCGATGTGCACGGTCTGCGCAGCCGTCGGCAGGCCGGCCTGCCAGTTGGCGGCGTCGCTCCACAGGCCGGAGGTGTAGACGCCGCCCGTGTTGCGGGTCCAGTAATTGTCCGACGCCACGGCGGCCAGGCGCACCGCGTGGTAGGAGGGGCTGACCTTGGACAGCGCGAAGCCGCTGACGGCGGGCAGCGCGCCGGCGATCGCCGCGCCGCCGCTGCGCAGCACGTCGAACACGTCGCCGGCGGAATACGCGGCGGCCAGGTCGCTGCGGCTGATGGTGGTGCCCGCGCCGACGGTGACCGTGCCGCTGGCCACCACCTGGTCGTAGGAGACCGGCGTGGTCAGCTCGGTGTAGATCAGGCCGGCCGAGGTGTCCAGGTCGCCCGTGATGCTCAGCGTGCCGATGGTGCCGGTGCCGCCCGGCGCGAGCGCGCCCGCGTTGGTGACGTTGGCGACCACGGTGCCGTTGCCCAGCAAGGTGCCCTTGTTGACCAGCGCGCCGCCCCCCGCCTGCACCGTGGCGCCCCCGGCGATGGCGATGGAGCCGCTGTTGGTGTTGGCTGTGAGCCCGGACAGCACTAGCGTGCCGTTGTGGACGGCGATGGCGCCGGTGACCTCGTTGGCCGCGATGGACAGCGTCTGCGCGCCTGCAACCGTCTTGACCACGCTGCCGGCGCTGACCAGGCCCGCGCCGCCGGACAGCGGCGCCGCGTGCGTGCCGGTCAGCCGGATCGTGCCGCCCGAGCCGTTGGCCATCGAGGCGCCCGCGCCCAGCAGCACCTGGCCGCCGGCGCCGCCGATCTCCAGCACCGCGCCGGCCTGGTTGGTCGAGGCGCCCGCGCCCAGGGTCAGCGCGCCGGTGACGGTGGTGGCGCCGAAGTTGTTCAGGCTGGCGGTGGTCTCGGCCGCGCCGATGTCCAGCGCGGCGCCGCCGGCCACCGTGACGGCGGCCGTGTCGGCCAGGCGTTCGGCCGCGCCCAGGGTCAGCGTGCCGCCGCTGACGTTCACCACGGCGCCCGCGTGCGTGCCGGACAGCGTGCTGGCGCCGCCGGCCTGCGCCAAGGTGCCGGTGCCCAGGTTGGCCGACACGGTGGCGCCGTTCAGCGTGTAGCCGCCCGCCGCCTGCACGGTGCCGCCGCCGGTGAGCGCGCCGGACAGCGCCAGGCTGCCCATGGTTTCGGTGTAGCCGCCGGTGTCCAGCGTGGCGCCGGCGGCCACCGTGACGGCGGCGGTGTCGGCCACGCGCTCGCCCGCGCCCAAGGTCAGCGCGCCGCTGGAGACGGTCAGCGCCTTGCCCGCGTAGCTGCCGTTCAGCGTCACCGCGCCGGCCACCGTCAACGCCCCGTCCAGCACACCGTTCACCACGCCGCCGGTCAGCGTCGTGCCCGAGGTGGCGACCAGCGTGGCGCTGCCGGTCACGGTGCCGCCGGCGGCGATGCTGGCCACCGTCTCGGCGTTGGCGCTGTAGTTGAAGGTGGCGCCCGAGGCCACCGTCAGCGTGGCGGTGTCGGCCAGGCGCTCGGCGGCGCCCAGTGTCAGCGTGCCGCCGGCGACGTCCACCGCGTTGCCCGCGTGGGTGCCGCTCAGCGTGGTGGCGCCGCCGGCGTGGGTCAGCGTGCCTGCGCCGAGATTGGCCGTGACGGCGCCGCCGTTCAGGGTGTAGCCGGTGGTGGAGGTCAGCGTGCCGTTGCCGGACAGCGCGCCCTCGCTGGTGAAGCTGGCCACCGTGTCGGCGCCGGACATCTTCAGCGTGCCAGCCGCGCCTATGGTCAGCGCGGCGGTGTCGACCAGGCGGTCGGCCGCGCCCAGCGCCAGCGTGCCGCCGTTCACGGCCACCGCGCCGCCCGCGTAGGTCCCGCCCAGCGTGGTCGAGCCGCTCTGCTGCGACAGCGTCCCGCCGGCCAGGTTGGCCGACACCGCGCCGCCGCTGAACGTGAAGCCGGAGGTCGCGGTCAGCAGGCCCGCGCCGCCGATGTCGCCACCGCTGGCCACGCTGGCCACGGTGTTGTCCGCGCCCAGCGCCAGCGTGGCGCCGGCGCCGATGGTCACGGCCGCCGACGACGCCAGCCGGTTGGCGCCGGACACGGTCAGCGTGCCGCCGTTGACGTTGACGGTGTTCCCCGCGAACGCGCCGCTCAGCGTGGTGCTGCCCGCCCCTTGCGTCAGCGTGCCGGCGCCGAGGTTGGCGGACACGGTGCCGCCGTTGAGCGTGTAGCCCTGTGCCGCAGTCAGCGTGCCGGAGCCGCCGATCGCGCCGCTGCTGGTCAGCCTGCCGCTGGTGCCGACATCGGCGCCCAGGTCCAGGGTGCCCAGCGGGCCGATGGTGATGCTGGACGCGGTCAGCCCGCCCAGCGCGCCCACCGACAGCGTGCCGCCCGTGACGGACGTGCCGCCCGTGTAGTTGTTGACGGCGTTGAAGCGCGTGGTGCCGGCGCCGGACTTGATGACGTTGCCGGCGCCGCCGATGGCGCCGTCGAAGACCTCCTCCGTCGCCGACGTCAGCTGCAGCCTGGCGCCGCCGGCCAGCGTGACCGCGCCCGACTGCGCCAGGCCCTGTCCCACCTGCAGCGTGCCGCCCGTGACGGCCAGCGTGCCCGTGTTGGTCCACGGCGTGGCGATGCTGGCGCCGGCGGTGGCGACCGCGCCGCTGGTGGCCAGGCCCGTCAGGCCGCCGATCAAGCCGCCCAGCGTGGTGCCGCCCGCGCCGGACAGCGTCAGGCTGTGCGGCAGGCCGTCGCCGAAGCCGGTCACGCCGCCGGTCAGGCCGAGCGCGCCGCCCGCCGTCAGCGTGGGGTTGGCCGACAGCGTCACCTCGCCCGCATAGGACTGGGCGCCGGTGGTGGTCACCGAGCCCGCCAGCGCGGCCTTGCCGGCCACCGTCAACGCCCCCAGGGCCTGGCCGCCGCCGCCCACCACGCCGCCGAATTCCACGTTGTCGCCGCCGCCCGCGCCGTTGGCGGTGACGGACAGCTTGCTGGCCAGGGCGCTGCGCAGCGTCGACGAGAACGCGACGTCCGAGCCGGACATGGTGGTGTCGCCGGCCAGCGTGACGGCGCCGGTGTAGGCCTGCGCGCCCGTGGACGTGATGGCGCCGCCGACCAGCGTGATGGCGTTCGAGGCCGAGTTCAGCGTGATGCCGCCGCCCGTGCTGGCCATGGCGCCCGCCGAAATCGCGCCCGATGTCACCGTGCGCAGCGTGATGTCGCCGCCGGCGGCGGGCAGGCCGCCCACGGACAGCGCGCCGCCCTCGCGCGCGATGGTCAGCGCGCCGCCAATGGTGGCCGGCAGGGTCGGTTGCGCGTAGGCGCCGCCCGCGCCGTAGTACAGGCTGATGGCGACGGGCGTGCCGCCCGAGGCGATGGTGAGCGCGTTGCTGAATGCATTTCCCGTATTGGCCAGCAGCACGCTGGCGCCGTTGCCGACCGTGATGGCCGGCGTGGCGTTCGTCGCCAGGCTCAGCGCCGTGCCTCCGGCCTGCGTCACGCCGCCGGCGGCGTTGATGGTCAGCGCGCCGTTGGCGACCGAAACGTCGCCCAGCGCCAGGGCGCCGCCGGAGTGCACCGTGGCGGCGGCGCCATTGGCGGTCAGCGCCACGGGGCCGGTGAACTGGTTGGCCTGGTCCAGCACCACGGCGTTGCCGGCGCCGGGCGCGAAGGTGGCCGCGCCGGCGCCGGCGGCCTGGGTGATGATGCCCGTCTGCGAGATGGCCGCGCCGGACACGGAAAGCGTGCCGCTGCCCACCGTCAGCGCATCCAGCGCCATCGGCGTGGTGGAACGCAGGGCCACGTTGTTGGCGCCCGAGTTGGACACCTTCACGCCGTTGAACTGGTTGCCGGTGTGGACCAGCGTGACCGCTCCGGCGCCGGCCGCGAGGTCCAGCATGCCGCCGACCTTCCAGCCGGCGGACTGGCCGATGCCGCCCGATCCGGCCGCCAGCGTGGCGTTGCCGTCCACGTCCAGCGCGTCCGAGATGGTCAGCGCGGCGCCCGACTTCAAGCTGAGGTTGCCGTCCACCGACAGCGCGCCAGCCAGTTCCAGCGTGCCGCCGGCCGCGATGCTGAGCCCCGCCCCCGTGCCGGCCATTGTCGCGGTGCTGGCCACGCCGGCGCCGGAGGCCAGTTTCAATTCGTCGTTGAAGGCCAGCGCGCCCACCGTCACCGCGCCGCTGGCGGCATCGCCGATGTTGATCGCGCTGAAGCCGTCGCTGAACATGGTGGCGAAGTTGGCCGCGCTCAGGCTCAGCGAGCCGGCCGCGCCGGCCAGGCCTATCGTGGTGCCCGCCGTGTGCTGGCGGATGTTGAGCACACCGCCGGCGCCCTGCAGGGCCGAGCCGATGGCCATCTTGTCGGCCACCAGCGTGATCACACCCGCGCCGGCGTCGATGCCGCCATTGTTGACCACCATGCCGCTGGCCGAGGCGGCGTCCGTGATGTGGATGCCGCCGGTGGCGGCGAGCGTGCCGCCGGCGAGCTCCACGCCGCTGGCGGCGGCGCTGGCGCCGCGCATGGTGATGGAGCCGGCGCCCGCGTTCAGGCTGCCCAGCACGCGGATGCCGGCGCCGCCCGCGTTGGCGGCGTTGGAGGCGTAGCCGGCACCATCCGCGCCGCCGGAGAAGGTGATGTTGCCGCCGTTGGTGGCGACGGTGGCGCCGCTTTCGACCAGGATGCCGCCCGCCTTGTCGCCATCGGCGTCGGCGCGCAGGTTCACATCCAGCTTGCCCGCGCTGGAGGAGATGGCGGCGCTGCCCTCCAGCTTGATGTCGCGGTGCGCCAGCAGCGACAGCGCCGCGTCGGCGCCGCCGGTCTTGGCGATGGCGCCGGCCAGCGTGATGTCGCCGTCCTCAGCGCCGCCGGCGCTGGTGGTGATGGTGACGCTGGTGCCGTTGTTGAGCGCGGTCTGGATGGTGGCGATGGAGATCACGGCGCCGTCGCCGGTGGTGTTGAAATCTCCCGTCGCGGCGGGATCGAGCAACACCACCTTGGCGTCGGCGACGCCGGCCTTGATGGTCACGCTGTTCGGGTCCAGCAGCCAGGTGCCGGCCTTGCCCTTGGCGGCGGAGGCGTCCGCCGCCTGGCCGATGTCGAGCATGCGCTTGCCGGAGGTTTCGATCAGCCCGCCGTCGCCGCCCTGCGCGCCGCCGCGCGCCGAGATGGCGCCATGGGCGGCGGTGGCGCCGTCTGCCCACAGCACCACCTTGCCGCCGTCGCCGTTGGCGGTGGCGTCGGCGCGGATGGCCGTCCCGGCCGCCGCGTAGCTGGCCTGCGCGTTGCGCACGGCGGGATTGCCGCCCTGGTAGTCGCCGCCCATCAGCACCGTGCCGCCGCCGGTGGCGCCGGAGGCGTCCAGCGTGGCGCTGTCCAGCAGCGCCACGCGCTCGCCGGTGACTTCGATGGCGCCGCCCTTCGTTCCGGTGGCCGCGACCGAGGCCGCGCCGTCCACCGTCGCGCTTTTCGCCGCGCGCAGGAACACGCGCCCGCCCTCGCGCGCCACGCCGCTGGCGTTGAGCGCGCCGCTGTTTTTCACCAGCACGCCGGCCATGCCGATGCGGCCCGCCTCGCTGATCACCTGCCCCACGTTGGTGGCGTTGCCCTCGGCGCCCGTCAATTCCACCTTCACGCCCGGCGTGGCGGTGTCGATCAGTTCCACGCTGGCGCCGGCGGCCAGTATCACCTCGCCGTTCGGCGCGCGGATGATGCCGTGGTTTTCAACGTTGGGCGCCACCAGGTAGACGCTGCCGCCGGAGGGCGTGGCGATGCCGCCGTAATTGCGCACCGCGCCGGCGTCCGGCGTGGCGTTGAAGCGCATCCTGCCGGCCAGGAAGTCGGCGTCGTGCACGGCCAGGGTGCTGGCCACGAAACCGTGCAGGTCTATGGTCGCGCCCTGCCCGATCATGATGCCGGCCGGGTTGATCAGCCACACCTTGCCGTTGCCTGACATGCTGCCCAGCAACTGGGAAGGCTCGTTCGAGCCCACCCGGTTCAGGATGACCGAATTGGCGCCGGGCTGCTGGAACGTGACCGAGGCCTGGCTGCCGATATTGAAGGTGTTCCAGTTGAGGATGGCCTTGTCGCTGCCCTGGACAATGTTCATGCGATTGCCGGACTGCGAAATCGCGGCCTGCCCGGCGGCGAGCGCGCCGCCGGTGGGCAGGGCCCCCGGCGCGAGTTGGGCCACTTGAGCCGGAAGGGCCGGCGGCGCGGCCAGCGCGGGGGCCGCTCCGGCGGCGGCCGTCGCCACCGCGCCGAAAATCGCCCGCCAGGAAGAGATCAGCAAGCGCTCCAGCAGGCGCGGCACGCGCCGCGGCGGCCGCCACGTCAGCGTCAGGCGGCGGCGCCCGATACGCATGATGATGGATACGGGGCACAGCCTGGACTGGGGGGCTTTGGCGCTCATGATGGTGACTTTTTGATCTTTATTATTGAATAGGCCTGGGCACACCCCGCCTAACTTATTATCGGTCAACAAATTACGGATTGCATAGAAAATTTACATCATTCAACACTTTGCAACAACGCCGCCACGGGAGCGCCTTCCATCGTGCATGCCGGGTATAGTCGCAACAAATAACGGAGGCCAATATGAGATGGGAAGGCAATCGCGAAAGCGACAATGTGGAGGACCGGCGCGGAGGTGGCGGCGGTGGCGGCGGCTTCGGCTTCGGCGGCCGTTCGATCGGCATCGGCACGGTGATCCTGGCGCTGATCGGCTCATGGGTGTTCGGCGTCAATCCTCTCACCATGCTCAATCTTCTCAGCGGCGGCGGCGGCCCCGTGCCGCAGGTGCAGCAGGGCCCCGCCCCGGCGCCGCCGGCGTCCGACCGGCAGGCCAAATTCGTCTCCACCGTGCTGGCCGACACCGAGGACGTGTGGGGCAAGCTGTTCAGCGCGCAGAACGCCAGCTACGAGCGGCCCAAGCTGGTGCTGTTCTCCGGCAGCACGCCCACCGCCTGCGGCACCGGGCAGTCGGCGGCCGGGCCGTTCTACTGCCCGGGCGACAAGAAGGTCTACATCGACCTGAGTTTCTACCGGCTGATGCAGGAGCGCTTCAAGGTGTCGGGCGAATTCGCGCAGGCCTATGTGATCGCGCACGAGGTGGGCCACCATGTGCAGCACCTCACCGGCGTGTCGGACCAGGTTGAAAACGCGCGCCGCCGCGGTTCCGAGCGCGAGGGCAACGCCATGTCGGTGCGGCTGGAACTGCAGGCCGACTGCTACGCCGGCGTCTGGGCCTTCCACGCCAACCAGGCGCGCAGCATCCTGGAACAGGGCGACATCGAATCGGCGCTGAACGCGGCCACCGCCATCGGCGACGACACGCTGCAACGGCAGTCGCAAGGCCAGGTGGTGCCGGACTCGTTTACCCACGGCACCTCGGCGCAGCGGGTGCGCTGGTTCAAGCGCGGCGTGGAAACGGGCGACGCCGCCCAGTGCGACACCTTCAAGACACGCCAGCTCTGATCTTCTGGCACACTATGGGCTCCTTTTTTCGCCGGAGCCCATAGCAGCCATGAGTGCCCCTCCCCCTCCTCCTTCCCCGCCTCCTGAAGAGCAAACCTTCCTGCGGGCCTTCGCCGCGCTGCGTCCGCGGCTGTTCGCCATCGCCTACCGCATGCTGGGCGTGCGCGCCGACGCCGAGGACGTGGTGCAGGACGCCTGGCTGCGCTGGGACCGCACCGAGCACGCCGGCGTGCAGTCGGCCGAGGCCTGGCTGGTGACGGTGGTGACGCGGCTCTCCATCGACCGCCTGCGCGCCGCCAAGGCCGAGCGCGAGGCCTACATCGGCTGGTGGCTGCCGGAACCCCTGGTGGAACTGGACGAACGCACGCCCGAATCGGCCGCCGAAATGGCGAGCGACCTGTCGGTGGCCTTCCTGTGGGTGCTGGAGCGGCTGGGACCGGAGGAGCGCGCCGCCTTCCTGCTGCGCCAGGTGTTCGACCATGACTACGCGGAAGTGGCGGAGGTGCTGGGCAAGAGCGAGGCCTCCTGCCGCCAGATGGTGCACCGCGCCGCCGAGCGCGTGCGGCAGGAGCGCCCGCGCTTCACCGTGCCGAAGGAGGCGCACGGCAGCCTGCTGGCCAGGTTCATGGACGCCGCCCGCAGTGGCGAGCGCGATGCCATCAAGGCGCTGCTGGCCGAGAGCATCGAGCTGGTGGGCGACGGCGGCGGCAAGGTGCCGTCGTTCATGGAGATCGTGCGCGACATCGACCGCATCGTCGAGCTGTACGCGGGCATGGTGGACAAGTTCCCCGGCCAGGTCGCGTACCGGGCGGCGACCATCAACGGCGAACCCGGCTTCCTGCGCTACGTGGCGGGCAAGCTGGAATCGGTGCAGTGCATCGTCACCGACGGCTCGCGCATCCTCGGCATCTACGCGGTGCGCAATCCGGACAAGCTGGCGGGCGTGCCGCAAACGCTGTAGGGGGCGGTGTTGCTTTAAGGCACAGCCCACTTGTCTCGGGTCCGAAAAGGCATAAACTGGGGGAGCGCAACTTGCATCCCCGCAGTTCACCATAACCAGCCCCACAGGAGCCCCCCATGCGCGCATTCCATCCCCTCAAGCAGTTCCTGTCCGCCCTGTTCGCCCTCTGCCTGTGCGCCAGCGCCTGGGCGCAGAAGCCTGCGCAGGGCACCGCCGAGGAGGCGGTCGCCATGGTGCAGCAGGTGATCGCCTCGATCAAGGCCAACGGCCGCGAGAAGACCCTCGCCGAGATCAACAACACCACCGGCGGCAAGTTCCGCGACCGCGACCTGTACATCACCGTCAACGACATGCAGGGCAAGAACCTGGCGCACGGCGCCAATCCGAAAATGCAGGGCAAGGACTTGATCGACATGAAGGACGCCGACGGCAAGCCCTTCGTGCGCGAGCGCGTGGAACTGGCCAAGACCAAGGGCAAGGGTTGGCAGGACTACAAGTTCGTGAACCCGGTCAGCAAGCAGATCGAACCGAAGTCCATGTATTTCGAGAAGTACGAGGACATGATCATCAATTGCGGCATCTACAAGGGCGCCAAGTGATCTGATACGGTGTTTACGGGGCCGTTCTGCGTCTGTTTTAAGGCCCCGCAAGGGCGGACAATGGGGCATCCAAACAAGGAGTCCGCCATGTCCGCCAAACGCACCTTCGGGGAAACCCTGACCGCCGTCGCCTGGTCCTTCGTCGGCCTGCGCCGCAAGCGCGACTTCGACCGCGACGTCGGCGCGTTCAATCCCTTCCTCGTGCTGGCCGCCGCGCTGATCGGCGTGGCGCTGTTCGTCGGCCTGCTGCTGGCGGCCGTGCGCCTGGCCACCGGGTGACAATGCGTGAGTATTCCGGGAGGAAAAGTTGGTAAAATCCAAAACTTTTTCTCCCGGATCACCCCATGGCTGACGACTACTCCTCCGACACTACCCGCACCGGCCTGCTGAGCACCGGCGGCCAGACCACCGGCTCCTTCGAGGCCGCCTACGACAACGACTGGTTCAAGGTCGCCCTCACGGCAGGAAACTACTACACCTTCGAACTGTCGGGCGGCACGGGTTTCAACCCGGGTTACAGCCAGTTGAGCGCCTATGACGCGCAAGGCGCCTATCAGTATTCGAACTATGGCAGCTATGGCAACACGACGGTCAGCCTCACTTTCAAGGCCGCCGTGACGGGCAATTACTACATCGCCGCCGGCGACCGCCATTACGACGCCATCACCGCCACCGCCTATACGCTCAAGGCCGGCGCGGGCGTCGCGGACGACGTCGGCGACACCCGCGCCGCCGCCAAGACGCTGGCGCTCGACGTGAAGACGCGCGGCGTGTTCGAGGGGCCGTCGGACACCGACTATTACAAGATCGCCGTCGTCGCCGGCAAGACCTACAGCATCGCGACCGCATTGAATCCGGACGGCACCGGCTCGAGCTCCAGCTACAGCGCCCAGCTGCGGCTGGAGGACGCGACCGGCGGCTACCTCAACGGCTACTACCTGTACAACGCCAGCAACACCTCCTCGTTCACCGCCACCAGCACGGGCGACCTCTACGTCGCCGCCGTCACCTCCTACGGCGCGATCCCCGCCTATACGCTGACGTTCGGCGCGGCGGCCGACGATTTCAGCGCCAGCAAGACCGGCGCCGGCACCCTGCCGATCGGCACCGGCGTGGCCGGCGTCTTCAACGTCGCCAACGACAAGGACTGGTTCGCGGCCAGCCTGACGGCCGGCGCCACCTACTGGTTCACGCTCGGCACCGCCGGCGACACCGGCGGCACCGCCTACAGCGGCAGCAGCGGCGTCATCAAGGTGTTCGACGCCGACGGCAACGTCATGGCCACCTCCAGCGGCTACACCTACGTCACCACCGGCACCTCGCTGCTGCTGCAGTACGTGCCGGCCAAGTCGGGCGTCTACTACGCCGAGGTGGCCGACACCAACGGCGGCACCGGCCGCTATACCCTCACCGCGGCGCTGGGCGAGGTGGACGACGTGGGCGACACCCAGGTCACGGCGACGGCGCTGTCGCTGGGCGCGACGCAAAAAGGCAGGCTGGCCATTCCCACCGACCGCGACGTCTACAAGATCGCCGTCAAGGCCGGCTCCACCTACCTGATCGAAATGAACGCGCAGGACGTCGTCAACAGCGCCTCGCCCTACGTGACGGCCAGCCTGGCCGACGGCTACTACGGCGACGGCCTGACCAGCTACACCAAGCCCGGCGTGACCGACTACAAGGTGTACACCGCCACCCAGACCGGCGACTACTACGTCACCGTCAGCAACAACAACCAGCGCGGCACGGCCGGCTACACGCTGAAGGTGAGCGAACCGGCCGTCGACGACTACGCCGCCGCGAAAAGCACCAGCGGGGCGTTGACGGTGGGCGGCAAGACCTCCGGCAAGATCGACTACACGGGCGACGTGGACTGGGTCAAGGTGACCCTGCAGTTCGGCGTCAAGTACGCCTTCCAGCTGCGCGGCGCGGGCAGCGGCGAGGGCACGCTGGTGCTGGATGGCGGCAACAACCTGTCGATCTCCAGCAGCCAGCAATCCGGTTACTCCTACCTGTCGCAGGGCAACGACGGCACCTACACCTTCACCAGCCAGACCGGCGGCGACTATTACCTCGCCGTGCGCGGCTACAGCGGCTACAGCGGCACCAGCGACGGCACCGGCGCCTACGCCCTGCACGCGGTGGCGCTGTCCGGCGACACCAGCGCGCCCACCGTGACGTCCTATTCGCCGGCCGAGAACGCCGGCCTGTACGACAACATCGTGGTCCAGTTCAGCGAAGCCATCATGCGCGGCACCAACAGCGGCAACGCCTACATCACGCTGCGCGACAGCCTCGGCGTGGCGCTGGAAAGCTATTACGGCGGCGACAGCCGCATCGCCATCAACGGCAACACGCTCACCATCAACCCGAGCGCGCAACTGAAGCTGGGCACGAAGTATTTCCTGGACATCCCGGCCGGCACCGTCACCGACCTGGCCGGCAACCAATACGCCGGCGGCGAACTGTACACCGTGAACACCATCCCCACGGTGACCATCGGCGGCGCCGGCAACGACTACCTGGTCGGCCTGGGCAACGGCATCAAGCTCGACGGTGGCGCCGGCGTCGACACCGTCGTCTACGGCTACAGCCGCGGCAACTACCAGGTCACGCACACCGCGGCCGACACCAAGGTGCAGAGCTCGAGCTGGCCCGGCTCCACCGCCGGCGACGTGCTCACCGGCGTCGAGCGCCTGGTCTTCAGCGACACCGCCGTGGCGCTGGACACCGGCGGCACCGGCGGCCAGGCCTACCGCCTGTACCAGGCCGCGTTCAACCGCGCGCCGGACAAGGCCGGCGTCGGCTACTGGATCGCTCAGCTGGACAAGGGCGCGGCGCTGCTGGACGTGGCGCGCGGCTTCCTCGACAGCGCCGAGTTCGCCTCGCTGTACGGGACCTCCCCCGGCAACGGCGTGTTCGTCCAGAAGCTGTACGACAACGTGCTGCACCGCACGCCCGACCAGGCCGGCGTCGATTACTGGCTCGGCGTGCTGAACCAGGGCGGCGACCGCGCCGAGGTGCTGGCCGCGTTCAGCGAAAGCCCGGAGAACCAGAAGGCCGCGCTGCAGGTGATCGGCAACGGCTTCGAGTACACGCCGTACGGCTGATCGAAATCAAGGCCGCGCCGGCGGTGGGAATTGGGGAGATTTTCCGGCCATGGGAATTGCTACAATAAAATATTTCTCATAGAAAACATCACCCCATGGCCGACGACTTCTCCTCCGATTCCACCCGCCCCGGCGCGCTCGCCGTCGGCGGCCAGACCGCCGGCAAGTGGGAGGCCCGCGACGACGGCGACTGGTTCAGGATCACGCTGGGCGCGAGCCAGTGGTACACCTTCGAACTGAGCGGCGACGCGGGCTTTGTTCCGAAGGAATCGAAACTGGGCGTCTTCAACGCGGACGGCGTCGAACTGTCATACATCATCCCCACCGCCGCCGGTTCGCCGGTGAAGCTCAATTTCATGGCGGTGGGCGGGGGCGACTATTATGTGATGGCGCGCGACCTGCGCGCCGCCGGCTACTCTCCCATCGGCTACACGCTCAAGGCCTTCTCCGGCCTGGCCGGCACCGGCGACAGCCGGGCCACGGCGGAGGCGCTGACGCTGGGCCAGGCCACGCGCGGCACGATCGACAGCGGCAGCGACGTGGACTACTACAAGGTGGCGCTGCAGGAAGGCAAGACCTACACCCTGGCGCCGTCGTGGAACCCGGACGGCGGCAGTGGCCTCAACGGCACGATGCGGGTGGAGGACGCCGATGGCAAGGCCGTGACCAGCGTCTACGGCGCCAGCGGCTCGTTCACCGCCACCCGCACGGGCGACTATTACATCGCCGCCAGCAACCCCTATTCGAGCACCCAGGCATACGCGCTGACCCTGGGCGCGGCGCCCGACGACCACGGCGCCAGCGAAACGGGCGCCGGTGCGCTGACGGTCGGCTCGCGCGCGACCGGCACGCTGAACGTCGCCCAGGACAAGGACTGGTACGGCGTCGCCCTGGCGGCCGGCACCACCTATTGGTTCACGCTGGGCACCGCCCCGACCACCAGTTCCGGCGCCGGCTACGCGAGCAGCTCGGCGGTGCTCAAGGTGATGGATGCCGACGGCAACACCGTGGCCACCTCCAGCCCGGGCAGCGTGGGCAGCGGCGCTTACGTGCTGCTGCAATACGTGCCCGGCAAGTCGGGCAGCTACTATGTCGAGGTCGCCGACCAAAGCGGCAGGACCGGCAACTACGCCATCGCCGCCGCGCTGGGCGATGTGGACGATCACGGCGACACCACCGCCACCGCGACCACGCTGGCCGTGGGCGCCACGCTGACCGGCAGGCTGGCCATCGGAACGGACACCGACGTGTTCAAGTTCGCGGTACAGGCCGGTTCCACCTATATGATCGAAATGACCGCGCGGGACGCCGCCGGCGGCGCCACGCCGTCGCTGGCCACCCACACCGGCAACGGCTACAGCGGCGACGGCGTCGTCGGCTACACCAAGCCGGGCGTCACCTCCTACAAGCTGTACACCGCCAGCCACTCCGGCGACTACTATCTGTCCGTGAGCAACAGCGCCAAGCGCGGCGACTCCGGCTACACGCTGAAGGTGAGCGCGCCCCCGGCCGACGATTACGCGGCCGCCAAAACCACCGCCGGCGAGGTCGCCATTGGCGGCGGCGCCACCACCGGCAAAATCGACTACACGGGCGACGTCGACTGGATCAAAGTGACGCTGCAATTCGGCGCCAGGTACGCGTTCCAGTTGCGCGGCGCCGGAAGCGGGGAAGGCACGCTGGACGGCGGCAGCCTGGCCATGGCCAGCGGCGCGCAGGCTGGCAGCGCCTACCTGACCAACGAGCGCGACGGCATCTACACCTTCACCAGCCAGACCGGTGGCGACTACTACCTGGCGGTGCACGGCAAAGCCAGTTCCACCGTGGGCGACGGCACCGGCAGCTACACGCTGACCGCGGTGGCGCTGGCGGGGGACACCACCGCGCCCAGGGTGATGTCCCACAGCCCCGCCGAGGGCGCCGGCATGTACGACAACATCGTGGTCCGGTTCAGCGAGGCCATCATGCGCGGCGACAGCGCCGGCTACGGCGTCAACTACATCACGCTGCGCGACGGCCTGGGCGCCGCGCTGGAGAGCTACAGCAGCACCGACAGCCGCATCGCCATCGACGGCGCCACGCTGACCATCAACCCCGGCGTGAAGCTCAAGCCCGGCAGCAAATACCTGCTGGACATGGGCGCCGGCAGCGTCACCGACCTGGCCGGCAACAAGTACGCCGGCGGCGAGCTGTTCGCCGTGAACACCACGCCCACGGTCACCGCCGGCACCGCCGGCGACGACTACATGATCGGCCTGGGCAGCGGCATCAAGCTCAACGGCGGCGCCGGCCTCGACACCGTCATCTACGGCGCCACCCGCGCCAGCTACGTGCTGATCCACACCCCCGCCGAGACCCAGGTGCAAGGCAAGGGCGCGGTGGCAGGCCTGTCGGCCGACGTGCTGACCGGCGTCGAGCGGCTCATGTTCAGCGACGTCGGCGTGGCGCTCGACACCGCCGGCGCCGGCGGCCAGGCCTACCGCCTGTACCGTGCCGCCTTCGACCGCGCGCCGGACAAGGCCGGCGTCGGCTACTGGATCGCGCAGCTGGACAAGGGCGCCGCGCTGCTGGACGTGGCGCGCGGCTTCGTCGACAGCGCCGAGTTCAGCGCGCTGTACGGCGCCGCGCCCGCCAACGGCGCCTTCGTCGAGAAGCTGTACGCCAACGTGCTGCACCGCGCGCCGGACCAGGGCGGCGTCGACTACTGGACCGGGACGCTGAACCAGGGCGCCTCCCGCGCCGAGGTGCTGGCCGCGTTCAGCGAGGGCGGCGAGAACCAGGCCGCCGCGCTGAAGGTGATCGGCAACGGCTTCGATTACACGCCTTACGGCTGACGGCGCCGCGCCGGCATCGCCTTCGATGTGGAAACAGATTCACTTCCGAATAGAGTCGAATTCACCATTGCCCCGCGAGCACCGCTCCGGAACGCCAGGAGACGGCTCGATGGCTTCGGATTCGCCCGGCGATAAACACTGCACCCCGGGTTGAATTGTTCATGACCCAGGGTTGATAATCATGCCGTGCCCAAGCGATTCGAGGCTGAGGGCGGCATTGTCTGGAGACGGTATGGATTCAACTCAACGGGTTCGCGCGATTCTTTCTTTTGTAAATGCCGCCGATGCCGGCAGTTTCGCGGCCGCGGGCCGCCTGCTTGGGCTCACCTCTTCAGCGGTCAGCAAGAACGTGGCGAGCCTGGAGAAGGCGCTGGGGGTGCGTTTGATGAATCGCACGACGCGCAACCTCCAACTAACTCAAGAAGGTACGGCCTTTCTGCGACAGGCCCGTCTCGCGCTTGAGGCGCTCGACGATGCGGTCGACGCGGTCGCAACGCAGCGTCTCGGCCCCAGCGGGCGCCTGCGTATTTCGACGAGTTCGGCGTTCGGACACGAACACTTGTTGCCGGTTCTCCCCGGGCTGCTGTCACGCTACCCGGCGTTGTCGGTGGACGTCGATTTCGACGACCGGGTCATCGACATGGTGCGCGATGGCTACGACCTTGCGTTCAGAGGCGGCAACATCCCGGACTCCACCATGATATCGCGGCCGGTTTGCAAGTTGAATGTCGCGATCATGGCATCGCCCGAATACCTGGCGCGCCAAGGCGTTCCGCACACGCCACAAGAGCTGCGAGCGCACCGGCTGGTGGCCCGGCGTTTTCTCGGCGGACGGGTTTCCATGTGGAGTTTCCAGGGAGAGGACGGCAGCATCACCACGTTCGACCCCACGGATGCCGCCGTGTTGACGCTGTCCGCGCCGGAAGCGGTCGTCCAGGCCGCATGCGATGGGGCCGGAATCGCCCAGGTCGGCGTTCACCTCGCCTGGCCGCACTTGCTTTCCGGCGCGCTGAAAGTCGTCCTGCATCGCTATCACCACGCAGGAAGCTACGAGATGGTGATGCAATATCCGCATCGCGCATTGCTTGCGCCGCGCGTGCGGGCGACCGTGGACTACCTGCTCGATGCGTTCGCCGCGAACAAGGCCTTGCACGTGCAGCTGGAGGCATTGAACTCATACGTCGCGTGACGGGGCTAGGGGCATCGTCTGTTCGGAACCCCGCCCCCCTCTCCCGAAGCGCCAGGACTGCGATCATTTTTTGCGCGCGATCGATACCCTGTTTGGGATTGGACAGGAAGCGCGGACCTCCCGATACTTGACGCGCGGCGACGGGCCTTGGTCCGCGCCGCGACGACCGCCACAAAGGCGGCGCAACCAATCACGGAGACCAGCCATGACCGACTACCCCATCCCGAACGCGGGAGGCCGCGTGCCGCCCCTGCCGCCGGCGCCGCGACGCGCGCGCACCCTCGCCCTTGCACTCGTTCTGCCACTGTGCCTGCTGGGCGGCTCCGCCGCGCAGGCCGCGTCGACCACCTTCATCAACCCGGTCGGCCCGGCCCAGCAGTCCTCGGCCGACCCGTTCGTGATGCGCCACACCGACGGCTTCTATTACTTCGTGTCGACCGCGCCGGGATGGGACAAGCTGGAGCTGCGCAAGGCCTCCAGCCTGGCCGGCATCGGCGCCGGCGCGGCGGTCACCGTGTTCGCGCCGGCCGCCGGCACCACCTGCAACGGCAGCAACTGCAGCAACAAGGAGGTCTGGGCGCCCGAGATCAATCACATCGACGGCGCCTGGTACATCTACTTCGCCGCCGCCGGCAACGACGGCCAGCACCGCGTGTTCGCGATCCGCAACGCCAGCGCCGACCCGACCACGGGCAGCTGGGGCGCGCCCGTCAAGGTAGCCGACAGCGACGACGCCTGGGCCATCGACCAGACCGTCGCGCGCATCAACGGCCAGCTCTACATGGCGTGGTCGGACATCTCCGGCGGCGGCCCGCAGCGCATCAAGATCGCGAAGATGAGCGGGCCGACCACCATCGTCGGCCGGGGCGCCTTCATCTCCGCGCCCACGCTGGGCTGGGAGACCTCGGGCGCGCCGGTCAACGAGGCGCCGCAATTCCTGGTCCGCAACAACAAGGTGCACATGAGCTTTTCGGCCAGCGGCTGCTGGACCGACGATTACAAGGTGGGCCTGCTGACGGCGAACCTTGGCGCGGACCTGACCAATCCGGCCAGCTGGACCAAGCTGGCCACGCCCATCCTGCAAAAGACCGCCGGCGCCTACGGCCCCGGCCACAACGGCTTCGCCAAGTCGCCCGACGGCACCGAGGACTGGATCGTCTACCACGCCAACCCCGCCTCGGGCCAGGGCTGCGCCGATTCGCGCACCACGCGCATCCAAAAAATCACGTGGAACGGCGACGTGCCCGTGATCGGCGCGCCGGTGGCGGCCGGCACCGCCGTGACGCGGCCGGCCGGCGAAGGCACGGGCACCATCTGGTACCGCGTGCGCAACCAGGCCAGCGGCAAGGTGATGAGCATAGACCGCGCCGCGGCGGCCAACGGCGCGGCGATCTGGCAGTTCACCAACTTCAACAACTCGGACCAGCTGTGGTCGCTGGACCCGGTCGGCGGCGGCTACTTCAAGCTGGCCACCGCCTTCAACGGCAACGTGGCCGACGTCTACAACTTCAGCCTGGCGCCGGGGGTGTATGTGAAGTCCTACCCCTACATCGCCACCACCAACCAGCAATGGATGCTGGTGCCGACCGAGACCCAGCACTACAAGGTCAGGAACCGCAACAGCGGGCTGATGCTGGACAACAAGGACGGCAGCCTGCAGGACGGCGGCGTCATCCAGCAGTGGACCGACAACAACCTGGCGCCGCAGCGCTGGCTGTTCGAAAGGGCGAACTAGTTCGCGCGGCGGCGCGGCGAATGACCCGGCGGCGCCGCGCCATCGCCAACAGCATCAGCGCCTCGGGCATGGTGGTGCTGGTGCGCGAGGAGTCGGTGCCCAGCCCGATCGCCAGCCGCGACAACCCCAGCGCGTAAAAAGAACACGCTCCAGTCCAGGTCCTCGGCCTTTGGTGCAGGCCCTCCAATCCGTCCGCCCGGTGACAATGCGCGCATTTTCCAAGGGGTGGAATGTAATATCCTTTGCGCAAGACAGTTACTCATGATGCAAGCATGCCCAATTCCACCGATCAAGCCGCGCTCGGCGCCCTCCTCAGCTACCGCGTGGTGACCGCCGGCCCGCGCGACGGCCACACGCATGAACACGTGTCGGCGCGGCTGGCCGCGCTGTTCCGGCGCACCGAGGAACAGATGCGCGCGCTGCTCGCCGCGCCGCGCGCCATCATCAAGAAACAGATCGATTTCGCCGATGCGCAGCGCTTCAAGGCGGCGCTCGAGGACTGCGGCTGCGTGTGCGTGGTGGAACCGGAAAGCCCGGACTTCAGCACCCTGCTGCTGAGCCGCTACGCCAGCGGCGGCACCGGCGTCATCATCAACGCGCCGGAGGCTTGGCACGCCAGCACGGACGGCCACACCTTCCAGTTGCTGGACGAGGCCAGCGGCGCGCAGTTCACGGCCGTGGGCATCGCCAATTCGGGCCACACGGTGCAGGAATGGACCGAGCAGCGCCTGCGCACGGTCGAGGAGGACATGCCCTATATGCGCCAGGTGCGCGGCCCCTACGCCCTCAAGGGCGCCGACTGGGGCGCGCGGGTGCAGGGCATCGCGGCGGAATACCGGGGCATCCTGCCCGGCACCAACGAATACAGCCATTACCTGGTGCTGAGCCTGCGCACGGAACTGTCGCTGGTGTGCCTGACGCTGGGCGCGCGCGCCGCCGCCTTCGACGCCAACGAGGCGCTGTACCGCTGGCTGCTGGAGAACCAGCTGGACGTGCACGACGCCCGCCAGACGCCGGCGCAGGACGAGGCGCTGCAGCGCTGGCTCAAGTACAACGCGGCCACCGACAAGCGCGGCCGCTGAGGCCAAATTTGAAGCGGCGTCGATTGGCGCTTTACTGGATGCGGCGCACCTTGGGTGAACGGTTGGTGCCGTCGATCTCCAGGTACATCGAACCCAGCGTGCCGCGCACCACTTTCACCTTGGGATTGGTCAGCAGCGGCGTGATGCCCTCGCTGTCGTCCACCACCCGCCACACCTGGCCGTTGGCCAGGCGGATCTGCTGGTTCGGACGCCAGCCGTCGAACCTGCCGTCGATGTGGCTCTCGATCTCCTCCAGCTTGGGCGCGGGCTTGAACGCCTCCATGCCGAAGCTCTGCTCCAGCTCCTTGCGCGCCGGCTGCGCGGCCACGGCCGGCGCCACTGCGGCTGCCGCCGGCGCCGCCCCGACCTTGATCGCGTCGTAGCAGGCCAGGCGCGCGGCGCCGTCGGCCTGGCCGCGGCATTGCACGATCGCGGCGTCGTTCGCCAGCGCGGAACCGGAAACCACCAACAGGGCTAACAGGGCTTTCATGCAATCTCTTTCGTAAGTTGTCGCAGCCTGCGATTATAGCCGCGCGGGCCGCGGCAGGCGGCGCTTGGGGGCGGGGCCGGCCGCCCCGGCCGGCTGGCGCGGCGGCGCGCGCGCGATCAGCAGCGAAGCGGCCACGGCGGCCGCCACCGCCAGCGCGCTCAGCGCCAGCATCAGCGCGCGCGCCTCCGCGTACGCCTGCGCGGCCGCCTCGGCGTCCAGCCGGTTGTTGCGTTTCTGCAGGGCCGCGTAGGCGTTCATCGCGTCCTGCCAGCGCTGCGTGGCCGGGGCCGCGTGGCGCATCAGCAGCGCGGTGGCATCCTCGTCGCGCTGCTGCAGCGCCAGGCGCACCAGTTGGTCGATATGGGACTGGGCCGCGAGCCGCGCCTGCTCCATGGCCTCGCGCAGCCGGCGGCCCTCCGGCGAGGCCGGCATGCGGTTCAGCGTCGCGCTGGCCAGCGCGTATTGCTCGCGCGCCTCCGCCAGCCTGGGCAGTTCGGCGCGGATGGCCGTCTCGTCGTTCAGCAGCACCACGGTGCGGACGATGCGCGCCTCCACGTGCACCGCTTCGGACATTTCCTGCACCATTAGCAACCGCTCCACGTTGAAGCCGACAATGCGCTGCAGGCGCTCGTTGATGCCGGCCATGCCGTCCATCCCCTGCGCGGA
This sequence comes from Pseudoduganella namucuonensis, assembly GCF_900116645.1. GTDB lineage: Bacteria > Pseudomonadota > Gammaproteobacteria > Burkholderiales > Burkholderiaceae_D > Rugamonas > Rugamonas namucuonensis. The sequence continues at coordinate 117,052 of NZ_FPBO01000020.1, forward strand.
CACCAGCACCAGCATCGCCAGCACCAGTCCCAAGCCCGTCGCCAGACGGGTTCCCACTCTCAAGTTCGCGATCGCCATCGCTTCCTCCGATAACAGATATCGATATGCGCGAATATTCGCGGCGCGCGGCCCGCGGTTCATGCAAACATAGCAATAAGCAATTAAAATGCCCGGCCAAAGGCAACGCGTGTCAGACCCGGACGGCGGACCGGGATTCCTGTAACATTTCAATTCACCAACACTCCCCTTCTCCCATGGCGATACATGTGATCCTCAACCTCGCGCTGGCGCTGGCGCTGCTGGCTTTCCTGTACCGCCAGCAAAGCCGCCACGCGACTTTCACCGTGCGCGTGTTCACCGCGCTGGGCCTGGGCATCGTGTTCGGCGCCGCGCTGCAGGCGCTGTACGGCGCGGCCGGCCCGGTGGTCAAGAGCACCGGCGAATACCTGGACATCGTGGGCTCCGGCTACGTCAAGCTGTTGCAGATGATCATCATGCCGCTGATCATGGTGTCCATCGTCTCGGCCATCCTCAAGCTGCGCGACGCCGGTTCGCTGGGCAAGATCAGCGCGCTCACCATCGGCACGCTGATGGCCACCACCATCGTGGCGGCCGGCATCGGCATCCTGATGGCCAAGCTGTTCGGGCTGACCGCCGTGGGGCTGGCGGCCAACGCCGCCGAGACCGCGCGCGGCGCCTACATGCAGGGCAAGCTGGGCGACGCCCAGGCCATCACGCTGCCCGCCATGGTGCTCAGCTTTATTCCCGCCAACCCCTTCCTGGACCTGACGGGCGCGCGCAAGACATCCACCATCGCGGTGGTGGTGTTCGCCATCTTCATCGGCGTCGCCGCCACCGGCGTCCACGGCAAGAAGCCGGAGCTGTTCGCCTCCTTCGAGCACGCGGTGAGGGTGGCGCACGCCATCGTCATGCGCATGGTCACGCTGGTGCTGCGGCTCACGCCCTACGGCGTGTTCGCGCTGATGGCCAACCTGGTGGCCGCCTCCAGCTACGCCGACATCCTGAACCTGATCTCCTTCGTGGCGGCCTCCTACGGCGCGCTGCTGCTGATGTTCGGCGTGCACCTGGCGCTGGTGGCGGCGGCCGGGCTGAACCCGGCGCGCTACGCGCGCAAGATCTTCCCGGTGCTGGCGTTCGCGTTCAGTTCGCGCACCAGCGCCGGCTCGATCCCGATGAGCGTGCAGACGCAGACGCGGCGCCTGGGCACGCCGGAGGGCATCGCCAACTTCGCCGCCTCGTTCGGCGCCACCATCGGCCAGAACGGCTGCGCCGGCATCTACCCCGCCATGCTGGCGGTGATGATCGCGCCCACGGTGGGCATCGATCCCTACACGGCCGGCTTCATCCTGCCGCTGCTGGCCATCGTCGCGGTCGGTTCGGTGGGCGTGGCCGGGGTGGGCGGCGGCGCCACCTTCGCGGCGCTGATCGTGCTGTCGTCGATGAACCTGCCGGTGGCGCTGGCCGGGCTGCTGATCTCGATCGAACCGCTGATCGACATGGGGCGCACCGCGCTCAACGTCAGCGGCTCCATCGCCGCCGGCACCCTCGCCAGCCGCGCGCTGGGCCAGACCGACATGGCCGTCTTCAACGCCGACGCCGACCTCGGCGAGGACACCGCCGAAGCGGCCTGACACCCGCGCCGCCCTGCGTCAAGCGGCGTCAGCGGCGCTTGGGGTCTGACCCCAAAGCGGCGTGAACCGTGGCTGAAGCGGCGTCAACAACCGATGGGGTCTGACCCCGGGTGCCGCCGACGCCGCTTCGGCGCGGCGGTGCGCCGCCTTTTTGTCGTTTCGTCTACCATGGGCCGCATCGTCAGCCAGGGTGGATGGCATGGAACAAAAATGGCCTCAGCAAATATGGGTGGTGCGGCACGGTCAGAGCGCGGGCAACGTCGCGCGCGAACTGGCCGAGGCGGCATCCGAACACCTGATCGACATCGCCGACCGCGACGTCGACGTGCCGCTGTCCGACCTGGGCGTGCGCCAGGCGCACGCGCTGGCGGCCTGGTTCGCCGCCCTGCCCGAGCGGCACCGGCCCAGCGTGGTGCTGTACTCGCCCTATGTGCGGGCGCGCGGCACGGCGCTCACCGTGATCGAACGGCTGGGCCGCGATTCGCTGCTGAGCGCCGTGGCCGACGAGCGCCTGCGCGAGAAGGAGTTCGGCATCGTCGACCGCCTGACCCCGCTCGGCATCGCCAGCAAGTATCCCGAGCTGCACGAGCAGCGCAAGCACGTGGGCAAGTTCTATTTCCGTCCGCCGGGCGGCGAGAGCTGGTGCGACGTGATCCTGCGCCTGCGCAGCGTGATCGACACCATCACCCGCGAGTACCGGGGCGAACGGGTGCTGATCATCGCCCACCAGGTCATCGTCAATTGCTTCCGCTACCTGCTGGAGCGCATGGACGAGGAGACCATCCTGGCCGTCGACCGCGCCTCGGACGTGCCCAACTGCGGCGTGACCTCCTACGCCTTCGATCCGAACCTGGGCAAGAACGGCAAGCTGGTGCTGCAGGTGGCGAACTTCGTCGCGCCGCTGGAGGACGCCGGCACCCCCGTCACCGCCAAGCCGGACGTGCCGGCCGCGCCCAAGTCCTGAGGAGTTCCATGCCCCGTCCCGACCACACCATCGACATCGTCATGCGCACGCTGCGCGACTGGCCCTTGCCCATGCCGCATTTCGACAGCGACAAGGAGGTGCGCGGCCATGTGCTGGTGGTGGCCGGCTCGCGCGAAATGCCGGGCGCGGCGCTGCTGGCGGCCACCGCCGCGCTGCGCTCGGGCGCCGGCAAGCTGACCCTGGCCACGGCCGCCAGCGTGGCGCCGCACCTGGGAGCGGCGCTGCCCGAGGCGCGCGTGATCGGGCTGGCGGAGACGGCCGCCGGCGGCTTCGCGATCGACGCCGCGCGCCGCCTGGCCGAACTGGCCGACAAGGTGGACGCGCTGCTGATCGGTCCCGGCATGCAGGACGAGGCCGCCAGCGCCGAGCTGGTGCGCGCGCTGCTGCCCCGCTACGCGCATTGCAAGGTGATACTCGACGCCGGCGCGATGGAGGTGCTGCGCGCGCCGGCCGATCCGCCGCTGCTGGCCGAGCCGGTGGACTTCGAGCACTACCGCTTCGCCGAACCGGTGCTGCTGACGCCGCACGCCGGCGAGCTGGCGCACCTGAGCGGGGAGGACAAGCAGGCGGTGCAGGGCAACCCGCACGAGGCGGCCGGGCACGCCGCCGAGCGCTGGAACGCGGTCGTGGCGCTGAAGGGCGCGACCACGGTGATCGCCTCGCCCGGCGGCGACCTGTGGCAACACCAGGGCGGCAACATCGGCCTGGCGATCTCCGGTTCCGGCGACGCGCTGGCCGGCATCATCGCCGGCTTGGCCGCGCGCGGCGCCACGCTGGAACAGGCCGCGGCCTGGGGCGTGGCGCTGCACGCGGCGGCCGGCGAGCAACTGTCGCTGCGCTATGGCGTGCTGGGCTACCTGGCGCGCGAAATCTCGGCCGAGGTGCCGGCGCTGCTGCGCACGCTCGCGCCGGCCTGAACTCGCTGGAAATCGGGCGGAACCAGCCCGCGACGAACCTGTCTAATTGACACATCTGACACTTCACATTGAAAGGAATCAACATGAAACCAAGTAGCCACGTCCCCATCCTGCTGTTGAGCGCATTGCTGGCCGGCGCCACGCTGGCCGGTTGCAAGGACCGCACCGACACCCCGTCCGGCACCACGGACACGCCCGCGACGACCTCGCCCGCCCCGGTGACGACGCCGGCCACGCCGACGCCCGAAGTGACGCCGCCGGCGCCCGCGCCCGACGCCGCCACGCCGGCCATGCCGCCGGCCGACACCACCGCGCCGACCGCCACCCCGCCCAGCTCGGGCGGCAGCGGCGCCACCGGCGCGACGGGCGGCGGCACCGGCACGGACAAGGACAGCAAGACCTATCCGCCGCGCGACCGCAAGCCGGGCGAGTAGGAGCGCTCCCTGAAAATGAAAAAGAGCCCGAAGGCTCTTTTTCATTTCACTGGCACGCGTAGCGCCTACGCGGCCGGTTTCAGGCCGCCGCGGCCGGTGGCCTTCAGCACGCCCCATTTGAGCGCGCGGAACACCATGCGCACGAAGGTCAGCGCCAGCAACGCCTCCACGAAGGTCATCAGGAAGGCCACCACCACTGGCCAGCGGCCGGCGCGGCGGTGGTACTTGGCCAGCGCGCGGTCGCGCGCGATCTCGATGCTGTCGTAGAAGGTCGGCACCACCAGCAAGGTCAGGATGGTCGAGGTGATGGTGCCGCCGATGATGGCCACCGCCAGCGGACGGTAGAACTCGCCGCCCTCGCCCAGGCCCAGCGCGACCGGGAACATGCCCGCGATCAGCGCGAAGGTCGTCATCAGGATGGGACGCAGGCGCATGCGGCCGGCGTGCATCAGTGCGTCCTCGCGGCCGTAGCCCTCCTCCTCGCGCTTGCGCGCCGCGTCCAGCAGCAGGATGGCGTTCTTGGCCACCAGGCCCATCAGCATGATGATGCCGATGAAACTCATCAGGTTCAGAGTGCCCTTGGTCAGCAGCAGCGCCAGCACCACGCCGATCAGCGACAGCGGCAGCGACAGCATCACGGCGATCGGCGCGGTGAAGGAGCCGAACTGCATCACCAGGATCAGATACATCAGGGCGATGCCCGACACCAGCGCGATGGTCATCTCGGTGAACAGTTCCTTCTGGTCCTTGCCGGCGCCGCCCAGCGACAGGCCGTAGCCGGGCGGGAACTCGATCTCCTTGGCCAGCTTCATGGCGTCGGCCGTCACCTCGCCGACCGAGCGGCCCTGCGCGTTGGCCGACACGGCGATCAGGCGCTTGCCGTCCTTGTGGGTGATGGTGGCCGGGCCCTTGCCCATGGTCACGGTGGCGATCTGGTCCAGCGGCACCATCTGGCTGGTGCCGGTGACGGCGATCGGCAGGCGCTCGATGTTCTCGGCGCCGGTGCGGTCGGACGGGTGCAGGCGCACCGCCACGTCGCGCGATTCGCCGGTCGGGTCGACCCAGTCGCCCACCTCGATGCCGGCGAAGGCCACGCGCAGCGCTTGCGCCGCGTCGCCGGCCGAGATGCCCATGGAGTTGGCCAGGCCGCGGTCCAGTTCGATCTGCAGCTCGTCCTTCGGATCCTGCTCGGAGAGGCCGACGTCGACCGCGCCCTTCACCTTGCGCAGCTTGTCCATGTAGGCGCTGGTGATTTCCATCAGCTTGCGGGTGTCGGCGCCGGTGAATTCCACCTGGATCGGCTTGCGGTTGCCGCTGCCGAGGTCGTCCAGCACCACGTACTCGGCGCCCACCAGGCGGCTCAGCCTCTCGCGCAGGTCGGCCGCGGCCTCCACCGCCGTGCGCTTGCGCTCGTGCTTCTTGCCCAGGTCGACATAGATGCGGCCACCGCTCAGGTTGACGTAGCTGTTGGTCTGCTTGGTCTCCGGCAGCGAGCGCGCCAGCTGGGCCGCGCTTTCCAGTTTCATGCGCGAGTATTCCAGGCTGCTCGAGGACGGCGTGCGCACGTCGATCATGATGGTGCCGTAGTCCGACACCGGCAGGAAGCTGGAGCCGCCGAACTTCATGTGCAGGCCGATGGCGCCGGCGAAGCTGAGCACGGCGATCATGGTCATCCAGCGGCGGTGGTGCAGCGCCCAGCCGATCACGCGGCCGTAGCGGTCGGCCTGGTGGTCGAACCAGTCGTTGAAGCGGCCCAGCACCGCGCTGATGCCCTTCTTCGGCGCCGTGTGATGGTCCGGCGGGTCGCCCCAGAAGGCCGACAGCATCGGATCGAGCGTGAAGGAGATGAACAGCGACACCAGCACCGAGCAGGTCACGGTCAGCGCGAACGGACGGAACCATTCACCCGACACGCCCGGCATGAAGGCCACCGGGATGAACACGGCCATGATGGAGAAGGTGGTGGCGGCCACCGCCATGCCGATCTCGGCCGTGCCTTCCAGCGCGGCCTTGCGGCGGTCCGAACCCATCTGCATGTGGCGCACGATGTTTTCCCGCACCACGATGGCGTCGTCGATCAGCACGCCGATCGCCAGCGACAGGCCGAGCAGGGTCATGAAGTTCAGCGTGAAGCCGCACAGCCAGACCGCGATGAAGGCGGCGATCACGGAGGTGGGCAGCGACAGCGCGGTGATCAGGGTCGAGCGCCACGAGTTCAGGAAGGCGTACACCACGAAGATGGTCAGCACGGCGCCGAACACCAGCGACTCGATCACGTTGTCCAGGTTGCTCTCGGACTCCTCGCCGCCGTCCTGCACCACCTCGATCGAGGTGCCCTTGGGCAGCTCCGCGTTCATGGCCTTGACCATGTCGCGCACCTGGTTGGCGACGCGCACGGTGGAGGCGTCGCGCGAGCGCACCACGTTGATGCCGACGTTGGGCTTGCCGCTGCGCACGCTGACGTTGTTGATGTCGGCGAAACCGTCCTCGATGGTGGCCAGCTGGCCCAGGCGGATGATCTCGTCGCCGCGGCGCTTGACCACCACCGACTGGAAGTCCTCGGGGCGCTCGATGCGGCCGATCAGGCGGATCGATTTCTCCTCCAGCTCGCCGCGCACCTTGCCCACCGGCGCGTTGGTGTTCTGCATGCGCAGCGCGTTGACCACCTCGCCCACCGACACGTTGTACTCGCGCAGCTTCTCGGCGCGCAGCAGCACGCTCAGCTCGCGCCGCAGCGAACCGTTGACGTTGACCGTGGCCACGCCGTCGATGCCGCGGAAGCGGTCGGCCAGCTGGTCCTCGGCCAGGCGCGAGATGGCGGCGTGGCTCTGCGTGTTGGACGACAGCGACATCTGCATGATGGGCTCGGCCGAGATGTCCAGCCGCTGCACGATGGGTTCGCGCATCTCGGTGGGCAGCTTGTAGCGCACCGAGGCGATCGAATTGCGGATCTCGTCGGTGGCCTCGATCAGGTTCTTGTTGAAGGTGAACTTCATGTTGATGCGGGCCTGGCCCTCGGACGCGGTGCTGGTCACCTCGGTCACGCCGGTGATGCTCTGCATCGATTTTTCCAGGCGGTTGACGATCTCGCGCTCGACCGTCTCGGGCGAGGCGCCCGGGTACGGCACGGTGACGAAGATCATCGGCACTTCCACGTCCGGCCGCTGGTTCACGCGCAGCTTGGACAGGGCCATCAGGCCCAGGCACATCAGCGTGATGATGATCACGATGGTGGCGATCGGCCGCTTGATGCTGAAATCGGAGAGGAACATGGCTTAGTTTCCTTTGCTGACGGCGGCCGGCGCGGTCGAGGCGGAGGCGACGGCCTTGGGCGCCGCCATCTCGATCTTCTGGCCGTCCTTCAGGTTCGAGCCCTGGGTGCGCAGCACCACGTCGCCGCTGGCCAGGCCGGCGGTCACTTCCCAGTTGCCGCTGCGCTCGTCGCGCGAGCCGACCGTGATCGGGGCCTTGGCCAGCACCTTGTCCTTGACGCGCCAGGCGTAGCTGTTGTCGCCGTTGCGCACGAGGGCCGAGTCCGGCACCATCAGGATGGCGTTCGATTCGCTCTCGACGCGCCCTTCCGCGTACAGGCCGGCCACGCGCGGCTGCGCCTTGTCGGCGAACTCGACCAGCACCTCGACCTGGCGGGTGATGGCGTTGGCGGCCGGATCGACGCGCTTGACCTTGCCGGTGAAGCTCTGGCCCGGGTAGCCGTTGATGCGGAACGCCACCGGCTGGCCCACCTTCACGACGCCGATCTTGTCGGCCGAGACCAGGCCCTCGAAGCGCATGCTGGTGGGGTCGATCACCTTGATCAGCTCCTTGCCGATCTGCGCCGTGTCGCCGTTGGACACCTTGCGCTCGCTGACCACGCCGTCGAACGGCGCGCGCACCTCGGTGCGGTGCAGCTGCTGGCGGGCGGTGGCGGCGCGCGACTTGGCGGCGGCCAGGTCGGACTGGGCGTTGTTGCGGCGGATCTCGGCGTCCTCCAGGGCCTGGGCCGAGGTCATGCCGGAGGCGCGCAGGGTCTTCTGGCGCTCCAGCATGCGGGTGGCCTGCTCCAGCGACTGGCCGGAGGCGCGGGTGGCCTCGTCGGCCGAGTTGACGCTGTCGCGGATGGAGGTGTCGTCCAGGCGCACCAGCAGGTCGCCCTTGCGCACCGCCTCGCCGTTCTCCTTCAGCACCTGCAGCACGATAGCGCTCACTTCGGCGCGCAAATCAGCCTTGCGTTCGGGCTGCACCGAGCCGGTGATGACGGGGCCGGACGCCACGGCGTTCGAGCGCACGGTCACCAGATCCTCGGCCGATACCAGCAGGCTGTCGGGCGCCTTCTTGCCCTCCGCGGTCTTGGCGGCGCCCTCGGCGGCCTTCTCCGGTTCCTTGGCGGGTTTGCCGCAGGCGACCAGAGCTGAGGCGACAGCGAAAGCAAGCAGGGATTTGCGCAACATAAGGTATCTCCGAATATAGGAATAGAGCTGGGTAAGCTATAAGCCGCTGAGTATCCGTTAGGCTCTTCCGCCGTGTCAATCAGCGAGAGACGGACTGCCAGAAACAGCGACCGAAGTGCGGAAATTGCCGATAAACTGCAAAAATAGCAAAAAGGGGTCAGGTTCAATATTGCCGCAGTGGAAAATTGAACCTGACCCCTTTTTGTGTTTTTGTTATGCTTTGCCGAACAGGGCGTGGACCAGGTGGCCGATGGCGATGCCGGTGCACAGGCCGCCGGCGATCTCGACCAGCGTGTGGCCCATGCGCTCGCGCAGCCAGGTGTGGCCGGCGTCGTCCCCGGCGACCCGGTTGATGGCGGCGGCCTGCCGCCCGACGTGCTGGCGCAGGCTGTTGGCGTCGATGACGACGATGAAGCACAGCGTCACCGCGACCCCGAACGCCGGATGCCCCATGCCCTCCCGCAGCGCGATCAACGTCGCCATGCTGGACACCACCGCGCTGTGGTTGCTGGGGAAGCCGCCGTTGCCCACCAGGTTGAACGCCCACTTGCGCGCCTTGACGCTGTTGATCAGGAATTTGATCGGCCCCACCAGGGTCCAGGTGACCAGGGGCGTGACGAGATATGCGAGATCCATCGATTTTCCTTTATTGCAATCCCGCATTATCGCATTGTGTTTACTGCCGGCGATAGCACTGGGCTAAAATCTGCTTGCCAACATTGCAAAGGGAGCGTCATGAAACATTTCACGGTATCCATCATTGTCACCATCATCCTGATGGCCTGTGCCTGCTGGTGGGGCTATGAGCGCGGCGGCATGAGCGGACTGGTCACGGCGCTGTGGATCACCGCCGTGCTGGGCGTCATGGAAGTGTCGCTGTCCTTCGACAACGCGGTGGTGAACGCGGCGGTGTTGCGCAGTTGGAACGCGTTTTGGCAAAAACTGTTCTTGACGGTCGGTATCCTGGTGGCCGTGTTCGGCATGCGCCTGCTGTTCCCGCTGCTGATCGTTTCCTTGGCCACCGGCCTGGGCCTGGTGGATGTGTGGAACATGGCGCTGACCACGCCCGACGAGTATTCCCGCTACCTGACCGGGGTGCATGCGGAGGTGGCGGCCTTCGGCGGCGCGTTCCTGCTGCTGGTGTTCCTGAACTTCCTGTTCGACGAGGAAAAGGAACTGCACTGGCTGGGCTGGCTGGAGGAAAAACTGGGCAAGGCCGGCGATGGCCTGTCCATTCTGCTGACCTTGCTCGCGGTGTTCGGCTGCGTGGCCCTGGTGCCGGAACACAGGAAACTGAGCGTGATGACGGCCGGCGTGGTGGGCGTGGTCATCTACGTGGCGGTGGACTGGCTCAGCGGCCTGCTCGAGAGCAAGGAGCACGATCCGGTCACCGGCGTGGCGCTGGCCAAGGGCGGCATCGGCGGCTTCATGTACCTGGAGGTGCTGGACGCCTCGTTCAGCTTCGACGGCGTGATCGGCGCCTTCGCCATCACCACCGACGTGGTCATCATCATGCTGGGCCTGGCCATCGGCGCGATGTACGTGCGCTCGCTGACGGTGTTCCTGGTGCACAAGGGCACGCTGGATGAATTCGTCTTCCTGGAGCACGGCGCGCACTACGCGATCGGCATCCTGGCGCTGATCATGCTGGCCAGCGTGAAGTACCACATCCCCGAGTGGTTCACCGGCCTGTCCGGGGTGGCCTTCATCCTCGTTTCGCTGTGGTCGTCCATCCGGCACCGGCGCGCGATGACGGCGTAGTGGCGAGACGGTGATAAGATCGCAAGGTTGACACTCTCTATAGACAAGACATGACCAAACCCTTGCGCATCAAACTCATCCTGTTTTGCCTGGTGCTGGCGGCCGGGCTGGCCTTCGCCCTCTACGCGTGGATCGCGCTCAGCGTGTCCTACTCGGAGGGCGAACGGGCCGGCTACCTGCAGAAGTTCTCCAAGCGGGGCTGGATCTGCAAGACCTGGGAGGGCGAACTGCTGCTGACCTCGATGCCGGGCGCGATTCCGGAGAAGTTCGAGTTCAGCGTGCGCGATCCCCTGGTCGCCGAGCAATTGACGGCCGCCACCGGCAAGCGCGTGCTGATCAGCTACGCCCAGCACAAGGGCGTGCCGACCCAGTGCTTCGGCGAGACCGAGTACTACGCCGAGCGCGTGCAGCTCCAGCAGCCCTAGTGCTAAGCACGCGGTCCCGCCAGGGTCCGCAGCGCCTCCCCGATCTCCGCGCACGTGTCGCGCAGCGCCGCCGCGAAGCGCGCGACGCTGTCCGACGCCGGTCTGTGGCTGGGCAGCACCAGGCTCACCGCGTACGGGATCGACTCCGAAAAGCGCCTGATCTCCAGGCCGCGCGGCGCGTACTCCAGCGCCGTCAGCGGATTGACGATGGCCATCCCCACGCCCAGGTTGACCGTGGCGCACACGGCGCTGGCGCTGAGCGTCTCCACCACCATGCGCCGCTCCACGCCGCGCTCGCGGAACAGGCTGTCCGTGCGCAGGCGGTAGGGGTCCTCCGGCGCCAGGCACACCACGTCCCTGCCCTCGAAATCCTCCGGCGCCAGCACTTCGCGCGCGCACAGCGGATGGCCCGCCGGCAGCACGCACACCACGTCCTCCAGCAGCAGCGTTTCGATGGCGGTGCCGGGCGGCGCCGCCAGGTCCTCCGTCAATCCCAGGTGGTAGCGCTGCGCCGACAGCGATTCCTGCAGCGCCGGCGCCTCCTGCGGCGCGATGCTGACGCTGATGCCGGGATGTCGTTGCCGCGCCAGCCGGCACACCTGCGGCAGCAGGCCGTGCGAGAACGCCGGCAGGCAGGTGATGCTCAGCTGGCTGTGGCGGTGGTGCCGTATGCCGTCCGCCGCGCTGGCGATGCGCTGCAGGCCGACGTAGCTGCGCTGCACCTCCTCGAACAGCATCAGCGCCTGCTCGGTCGGCACCAGCTTGGCGCCGGTGCGCTGGAACAGGGTCAGCCCGGTCACGTGCTCGAAGCGGCCCAGTTCGCGACTGATGGTGGGCTGGGAGGTGTGCAGCATGGCCGCGGCGGCCGTGGCGCTGCCGGTGGACATCACGGCCCAGAACACCTCGACATGTCTAAAATTGAAATTCATCGGCCCGAGCATATCAGAAATGAATAGACCTCCGACAAACTGATATTTTTATATTAATGCGCGCACGGCCATACTTTCCCCATCACTGACCACCGACAAGGGAAACAATATGGACCACTTCAGCTATATCGACGGACGGCTGCACGCCGAGGGCGTGGACGCGCACGGCATCGTCGAGCGATACGGCAGCCCGGTGTACGTCTACTCGGCGCGCACCCTGCGCGAGCACGTGGCCACCCTACGGCAGGCCTTCGCGCCGGCCGCGCCGATGATCTGCTTTTCCGTGAAAAGCTGCGCCAACCTGAGCGTGCTGCGGCTGCTGGCCGACGCGGGCTGCGGCATGGACGTGGTCAGCGGCGGCGAGCTGTACCGCGCGCTGGCGGCGGGCGTGGCGGCGGACCGGATCGTGTTCGCCGGCGTCGGCAAGTCCATGGATGAGATCCGCTACGCCGTCGAACAGGGCGTGCACATGTTCAACGCCGAGTCGGAGGCGGAAATGGCGCGGCTGGACGAGGCGGCGCTGGCGGCCGGCAAGCGGGTGCGGGTGGCCGTGCGCGTCAATCCGGACGTCGCCGACGCCGGCACGCCGGCCAAGACCTCGACCGGCGGGCGCCAGACCAAGTTCGGCGTGCCGCTGTCGCGCGCGGCGGCGCTGTTCGTCCCCGGCCGCCATCGCGGGCTGGACGTGTGCGGCGTGCACGTGCACCTGGGTTCGCCGATCCACGACACGCGCACCTATCTCGCCGCGATCGGCCGCATCGAGGAGCTGGTGGCGGAAGTGGAACGCGGCGGCGGCCGCGTGGACACCGTCAACCTGGGCGGCGGCTTCCCCGCGCACTACGGCCGGAGCGAAGGCGGCGCGGAGCTGGTCGACATGGGACGCGCGATCTGCGAGCGCCTGGAACCGCTGCGGGCGCGCGGCAAGCGCTTCATCATCGAGCCGGGCCGCTCGATCAGCGCCAACGCGGGCGTGCTGTTGACGACGGTGGAATACGTCAAGCAGGGCTGGGACCGTCTCGTCACGGTGCTGAACGCGGGCATGAACACGCTGCTCAGGCCCAGCATGTACGGGGCCGAGCACTTCATGTGGCCGGCACAGCACGGCAGCCACACCGGCCACTGGAACGCGCTGGCCGGGCCGAACGCGTTCGAGCCCACCGACATCGTCGGACCGATCTGCGAGACGGGGGACTATTTCGCGCTGGGCAGGCCACTGCCGCCGATGAAGAGCGGCGACGTGCTGGCGGTGTTTTCCTGCGGCGCCTACGGCATGAGCATGGCGAGCCAGTACAACGCCCGCGCGAGGCCGGCCGAGGTGATGGTGGACGGGACGGAGGTGCGCGAAATCCGCCGGCGCGAGAGCTACGCCGACCTCGTCGCGCACGAGGTGGACGGGATGAGCTGAACGGCGCCGCCTAAACCCGGGGACAGACTTCCGCGCCACAAATCCCCGCGAAGGCAAGCGCCGGTGAACGCGAGTCTGTCCCCGGTGGACGCCGGTGGAAACCGGCTCAGCGCGAGCGCCACACCGAGGTGACCGACTCCGCCGTTTCCTTCAGCCGTCCGATCACGTCGCGGGCCAGCGATTCGGACTGTTCCTGTTCGGCGCGCGCGCGGGCGGCGGCCAGGGTGGCGGCGAAGGCGCCCTCCTCGTCGGCCAGCTTGCCGTGCGCCTCCTCGGCGGCGACCTTTTCCTCCAACGCGCTCAGCGCGTTCTGCGCGGCGTGCTGGCGGCGCGCCTCCAGGTCCAGCAGCTTCTGCTTGGCGGCGTTCATGGCCTGCGTGGTGTCGGCCACCTTGCGCTGCATGGCGGCGTGGGCCTGGGCGGTTTCCATCAAGGCCTTCTGCTCGGCCGCCTTGTCCAGCGCGGCCTGCGTGGCGGCCTGCTCGGCCAGTTCGCGCAGCCGGGAGAATTCGGCTTGCCGTTCCTCCGCCTCGGCGCGGGCGACCGCCGCGTCGGCGGCGGCCTGCTCGGAGGCCAAACGCTCCTCGACGGCTTGCGCCGCGCGCGCCTCGGCGGCGCTGGCGTTGCGCTGATGGACCAGCTTTTCGTCGATGACGGCCAGCGAACGGCGCTCGATCTCGACGAATTCCCGCTCGGCCTTCAGCAGCTCGGCCGCCTGCGCGGCCTTTTCCTCTTCGACGCGGGCGCGTTCCTGGTGCACCTCGGCCAGTTCCACCGCCAGCCGGGCTTGCGCGGCCACGGCCTGCGCGGCGCTGGCCTTCTGGTCCGCCTCGGCTTCCACTTGTTCGGTCATCAGGCGGATCGCGGCGGCTTCCTTGTCGGCAGCCTGGGCCAGACGCTGCTCGGCCTCCCGCTGCTGGCGCAGGGCCTCGGCCTGTTGCTGTTCGGCGGCCACGCGCAGTTGCGCGGCGGCCTGGGCCTCCTCTTCCGCCTCCAGGCGCTCCTTCAGCGCGGCGATGGCCAGCTGCTCGGCGGCCACGCGTTCCCGCTCGGCCGCCAGCACGCGGGCGGCCAGCTCGGCCTGCTCCCCGGCCAGCGCGGTGGCGGCCTGCTGCGCTTCCATGTGGGCGGTGAGCGCGGCGATCTCGACCTCCTCGGCCTCGTTTTGGGCCTTGATCAGTTCGGCGGCGGCGCGCGACAGCGAGACGCGTTCCTGGGCCAGTTCGGCGGCGCGCTGCTGTTCCAGGCTGTCGGCGCGGGCGGCCTCGGCGGCGGCCTGCTCGGCGGCCTGGCGCAGGCTGGCCTGCTCCGTCGCGTGCTTCTCGGCTTCCACCTTGGCCAGCGCCTCGATCTCGGCCTGCCGCTCCGCCTCGGCGCGGGCCAGCGCGGTGTCGCGCAGTTCGCGGTCCGCCTCGATGCGCGCCTCGGTGGCCGCCATGATGCGGGCGTCGGCGTCGCGGCGGGCCTGGGCGCTGGTGGCGGCCATGGCCTCCAGGCGCTCGCGCTGGACGGCGGCGTCGCGGATTTCCTTCTCGGTCTGCAGGCGCAGGTGCAGCGACTTGGCGGCGCTGCGCTCGGATTCGGCCTTGGCAAGCGCGATCGCTTCGCGTTCCTGCTCCAGGTGGGCCAGCGCGCGGGCCTCCTCCAGCGCGCGCGCCTCGGCGGCGGCGCGGTTGTAGGCCGATTCCAGCGCGATCTGGTCGGCGCGCTCGCGCTGCACGGTCAGTTCCAGCGCCTCGGCCTCGGCGTCGGCCAGAGTCTGCGCGGTCTGGCGGGCGCCGTGGGCGTGGCGCTCGCGTTCGCGCGCCAGCGTCGCCAGTCGGGCGTCGGCCGACGCGATGCCGGCCACCTCCTCGCGCGCGGCCTGCACGGCGGCCAGGCGCTCGGCGGCCTGCAGGCGGGCTTGTTCGGTTTGCGCGGCCAGTTCCTCGGCGGCGCGCGCCGCCTGCTCGGCCATGACGGCCTCGGCGGCGATCTGCTCGCTGGCGCGCTTGCGGCTTTCCTCCTCGGCGCGGGCGCGCTGCTCGGCGGCCAGGCGCACTTGCACGTCGGTCTCGGCGCGGGCGCGCAGTTCGGCGGTTTCCAGTTTGACGGCTTCCAGGCGGGCCACGCTGGCCTGGGCGGCGGCGCGCAGGCTTTCCAGGCGCTCGCGGTTGGCGGAAATGGCCTCCTCGGCGGCCTGGGCGCTTTGCTGCGCGGCGGCGGCGGCGGCCGCGTCCATGGCGGCGCGGTCGTCGGCCAGCGCGCGGGCGCGGGCCTCGGCGTGGGCGCGGTTCTCGGCCGCGCAGGCGGCCTTGGCCTCGGCCTCGACGCGGGCGATGGCCTCCTGGATCGCTTTCATCTCCATCTGCGCGCGGGGCGCGGGCGCGG
Source organism: Pseudoduganella namucuonensis (assembly GCF_900116645.1). Taxonomy (GTDB): domain Bacteria; phylum Pseudomonadota; class Gammaproteobacteria; order Burkholderiales; family Burkholderiaceae_D; genus Rugamonas; species Rugamonas namucuonensis. Next base: position 132,378 of record NZ_FPBO01000020.1, read on the forward strand.
CGCCCTCTTCGTCCGGGAAGTCGGCTTGGAAAGACTGGTCCGCTGGTGCTTGCATGAGAGTACTCGCTTAATCTGGGAGATCGGGGAATGCCGAGTACCCATTATCAAGGAGCGTGTCCACCGTCCAGGCGGCGAAAAGGCGGGTAAACCCGCCTCAATTCGCCGATTCCGCCGCTGCCTGGCGGCGCGCCCACACTGCCGACGCCGGTTTGGGGTCTGACCCCAAAGCGGCGTCGGCAGTTAGACTTGGATCGGCGCCTCGTCCATCAAGGCGATCTGCTCGCGCAGTTCGAGGACGCGGTCTTGCCAGTAGCGCTGGGTGTTGAACCAGGGGAAGGCCACGGGGAAGGCGGGGTCGTTCCAGCGCCGCGCGATCCACGCGGAATAGTGGACCAGCCGCAGGGTGCGCAGCGCCTCGATCAGGTGCAGCTCGCGCGGGTCGAAGTCGCAGAAGTCCTCGTAGCCGGCCAGGATGTCGCACATCTGCCCCACCATCTCGCCCCGCTCGCCGGACAGCATCATCCACAGGTCCTGGATGGCGGGACCGGTGCGGCTGTCGTCGAAGTCGACGAAGTGCGGCCCGGCGTCGGTCCACAGCACGTTGCCGCCGTGGCAATCGCCGTGCAGGCGCAGCGTGGCCACGGCGCCGGCCCGGTCGTAGCAGCGCTGCACGCCGTCCAGCGCCTGCGCCAGCACGCTGCCGTAGGCGTCCTTCAGTTCGGGCGGGATGAAGCCGTTGGCCAGCAGGTAGTCGCGCGGCTCGCGGCCGAAGGTGTCGAGGTCCAGCGCGGGACGCTCGCGGTAGGTCTCCAGCTTGCCGACCGCGTGGATGCGGCCGATGAAGCGCCCGGTCCATTCCAGCACGGCGGGGTCGCCCAGTTCGGGCGCGCGGCCGCCGTGGCGCGGAAACACGGAGAAGCGGTAACCCTGGTAGCTGTGCAGCGTGCGGCCGTCCAGCGCCAGCGCCGGCACCACCGGAATCTCGCGCTCGGCCAGCTCGGCCACGAAGCGGTGCTCCTCGAGGATGGCCGCGTCGCTCCAGCGCTCGGGGCGGTAGAACTTGGCGATCAGCGGCTTGTCGTCCTCGATGCCGACCTGGTAGACGCGGTTTTCATAGCTGTTCAGCGCCAGCAGGCGGCCGTCGCCGCGCAGGCCGACGCTGTCGAGGGCGTCGAGCACGCAATCGGGGCCGAGGGCGGCGTAGGGGTGGGGCTGGTCTGCGGGCCGGTCCGCTGGAGTGTGTGGGTTCATGCCGCCATTGTAGCGCTCCCGCCTTTTTCCGCCCGGAAGCCGCGCCGCAGCGTATACTGTCGGCTTCAATCAAGAAAGATCAAGCATATGTCATCACTCGAACAGCCATTATCCGAAAAAGAATTCGACGAACTCGACAACTTCCTGCTGTCCGAGCGCAGCCCGGAGGATTCGATGACGATGGATCACCTGCACGGCTACCTGACCGCCATCGCCATCGGCCCGGAGCCGATCATGCCGGCCGAGTGGCTGTCGCGCGTGTGGGGTCCGGACGGCAAGGACGCGCCCAAGTTCAAGAATCCGAAGGAAGAGGAACGCATCGTCAACCTGATCATGCGCTTCATGAACGAGGTGCTGGTGACGTTCGAGGTGGCGCCCAAGGAGTTCGAGCCGCTGTTCGTCGAGCACGAGGTCGATGGCCAGACGCTGATCGACGCCGAGGCGTGGTGCTGGGGCTTCTGGGAAGGCATGGAGCTGCGTCCCGGTTCGTGGGACGAGATCTGGGATTCCGAAGTGGGCGACCTGATGCGTCCGATCTACCTGCTGGGCGCGGACGAGATCGAAGAGGACGAGCTGCCGCTGGTGGAGGATCCGGTCAAGGCGCACAAGCTGGGCCAGGAACTGGAAGCCAACCTGCCGGCCATCTACAAGTTCTGGGTGCCGCGCCGCAAGGCGCCGGTGGCCACCATCAAGCGCGAAGAGCCGAAAGTCGGCCGCAACGACGACTGCCCTTGCGGCAGCGGCAAAAAGTACAAGAAGTGCCACGGCGCCGAGTCCTGATCCCTTCGTAGCCCCCCCGGGCTGACAATCTTTGTCAGCCCGCCTCCCCTCCCCGCTGACAAATATTGTCCTTCGCCACCGCGCCCGCGGCTGCGGGTGTGAATTCCCGTCACTTTTTGCCTGGCACACAACTTGCCACATGGAAACTTGGAGAACAACACCAAGGAGAATTCCATGCAAGCATTTCAGCACCGGACATGGGCGGCTGCCTGCCTGATGAGCCTGGCCGCGTCCGGCTGGGCGGCGACCGCGTCACTGGAGCGCACGGCCAAGAGCGGCAAGCCCGCGACGACGACGTCGGCCACACCCGGCACGGCCGCCACCCCGGCCCCCATCGGCCCGCAGCCCGCCGCCGATGCCGCCACGGTGGCCGCCGCGCGCCTGCTGGAGCAAGCGACCTTCGGCCCCACCACCGCCGACATCGCCAAGCTGAAAACCATGGGCCAGGCCGCCTGGCTGGCGCAGCAATTCGCCCTGCCCGCCAGCCCCGTGCCGGAAACCACCGAGCTGAACGTGCTGCGCTCCGGCTGGTACAAAAACATGGCCGGCGGACAGGACCAGCTGCGCCAGCGCATGATCTTCGCGCTGTCGCAGATCTTCGTGGTCTCGGCCGACAAGAACCCCTACGCCAACGAAATGCGGCCCTGGCTGGCCACGCTGTCCACGCACGCTTTCGGCAACTTCGAGGACCTGCTGCGCGAGATGAGCTTGAACCCGTCCATGGGCAAATACCTGGACCTGGGCAACAGCGTGGCGCCCTCGCCCAACGAGAACTACGCGCGCGAAGTGATGCAGCTGTTCACCATCGGCCCCGTGATGCTGAACCAGGACGGCAGCGTGCAGACCGACCGCAACGGCGATCCCGTTCCCAGCTACGACCAGGCCCGCATCGCCGACATCTCGCGCGCCCTGAGCGGCTGGACCTACACCGGCGCCAACGCCACCGGCAAGAACTGGGAAAACTTCACCGGCCCGCTGCAGCCGCGCGACAAGCTGCACGACAAGTCCGCCAAGACGCTGCTGCGGGGCGTGTCCGTGCCCGCCGGCCAGACCACGCGGCAGGACTTCGACGCGGTGATGGACAATCTGTTCGACCATCCCAACCTGCCGCCCTTCATCGCCACCCGCTTGATCCGCGCCTTTACCACCAGCAATCCCAGCCCGGCATACATCGAGCGCGTGGCCACGGTGTTCGCCGGCGGCGCGTCCGCGCGCGGCGACCTGAAGGCGACCCTGACCGCCATCCTCACCGATCCCGAGGCGCGGCAAGAGAGCGCCACGCGCGGCAAGCTGAAGGACCCGATCCTGCACTCGCTGAGCCTGATCCGCGCGCTGGACGGCACCGTGCTTAACCCGAACAACCTGTTCTGGGAGTACTTCCTGCTGGGCCAGAAGCTGCTGAACGCGCCCAGCGTGTTCAACTTCTACTCGCCGATGACGCGCCTGCCGGGCACGACCGACAAGTTCGGCCCCGAGTTCCAGCTGTACGCCCCGGCCCAGGCGGTGGCGCGCGCCAACTTCCTGTACCAATTCATCGCCGGCAACGCCGGCAGCATGGTCAGCCTCGACATCGCGCCCTTCGTGAACGCGGCGGGCGACGCCACCGCGCTGCTGAACCTGGTGGACGCGAAACTGCTGCAGGGCCGCATGTCCGCCGCGGCCCGGGCCGCGATCGCCGCGTCCGTCGCCGCCACCGCCGACAAGAAGCAGCGCGCCATCACCGCCCTGTACCTGACCGCCATCACCGCCGAATTCGCGGTTCAGCAATAACCAGGAGATCGCCATGAGCAAGCAATCCATGTCACGCCGCGGCTTCCTCGGCCTGGGCGCGCAGGCCGGCATGCTGGGCGCGCTGTCCAGCCTGGGCCTGCTGGCCGCCAAGCCCGCCCACGCGGCCGTCGCGGACTACAAGGCGCTGGTGTGCCTGTACATGTTCGGCGGCAACGACGGCAACAATATGATCGTGCCGCTGGACACCGTCCGCTACGGCAAGTACACGGCGATACGGGGCGGCCTGGCGCTGTCGGCCAACGCCAAGACGCTGCTGGGCCAGCGCAGCGCGCGCCTGCAGGCGGTGGCCTCGCCGGTGGACCAGCCGTTCGCCTTCCACTACGGCATGCCGGAACTGGACGCGCTGTACGGCCAAGGCCAGGTGGCCGCGCTGCTGAACGTGGGCAGCCTGCGCCAGCCGCTGACCAAGGCGCAGTACCAGGCCGGCACGGCGATTCCGCCGCAGTTGTTCTCGCATCCGGACCAGCAATTGCAGAACCAGGCCGGCACGCCGTCGGCGGCTGGCACGGGCTGGGGCGGGCGCCTGGTGGACCTGCTGGGCACGGGCGGCGACCTGGACGCGGTCGCGCTCAGCTCCGGCGGCCTGTTCATCGAGGGCGCGAAGACGCACGGCAACCTGATCCCGGGCAATGGCCAGCTGAACCTGGCCGGCATGAACTTTTGGCCGCAGGCCGAGGCGGACAAGCGCCGCGCGGCGCTGGTGCAGCTGCTATCGGCCAGCAATCCCAACGTCGTGGCGGCGACCGCCAACCGCTCGCTGTTGAACGGCATGGAACTGGTGACGGACCTGAAAGCGGCCGCCTCCGGCGCGGCGCTGTCCACCGTGTTCCCCGGCTACGGCCTGGCCCAGCAACTGAAGACGGTGGCGCAGCTGATCCGGCTGCGTTCGCAGCAAGGTCCGGGACGGCAGGTGTATTTCGTGTCGCAGGGCGGCTTCGACACGCACGGCGGCCAGGCCTACCAGCAGTTCGACATGCTGCGCCAGGTGTCGCAGTCGGTGGCCGCGTTCCAGCAGGCGCTGGGCGAGATCGGCGCGCAGCAGCAGGTCACCACGTTCACCATGTCCGACTTCGGCCGCACCTTGCAGCCCAACAGCGGCGGCACCGACCACGCCTGGGGCAACCATCACCTGATCATCGGCGGCGCGGTCAAGGGCGGGCTGTACGGCGAGTTCCCCGACTTCACGCTGGGCGGCGGGGACGACGCCACCGGGCGCGGCGTGTGGATACCCCGGATCTCCAACCAGCAATACGGCGCCACCCTGGGCCGCTGGTTCGGCGCCGACACCGACATGCTGGAAACACAGGTGTTCAAGAACGAACTGGCGGGCTTCGCGGTGAAGGATATCGGCTTCATGAACTGAGGAATGGGGGGCAGCGGCGCCGGTACGACGGAAAAGCGGCATGCTATAGTGCAATTCCGACAACCCCGATCCCCATCCCGATGCGCAAACTCGCCGGCATTCTTTTCGCGTCCTGCCTCCCCTTGCTTCCACTGCACGCCGGCGCCCAGGAGGTGCCGCGATGCGCGGCGGGCGACCAGAAACTGGACTACGAGGGCTACGTGAAAATCGGCGGCATCGAGCAGTGGGTGACGGTCAAGGGCGAGCGCTGCGACAACCCCGTCGTGCTGTTCGTGCACGGCGGACCGGGCAACCCCTTGTCGCCGTACGCGAACTCGCCCTACCGCGCCTGGGAAAAGGACTACACGCTGGTGCACTGGGACCAGCGCGGCGCGGGACGGACCTTCGCCCGCAATCCCGTCCCGTCCGACGGCGGCGGGGCGCCGCTGACCATCGCGGGCATGGCGGCCGACGGCACGGAGCTGGCGGCCCATCTGCGTGAGCGCTTGAAAAAGAAGAACGTCATCCTGTTCGGCTCGTCCTGGGGATCGGTGCTGGCGGTGCACATGGCGAAGTCGCGCCCCGATCTGTTCGCGGCCTACCTGGGCACGGGACAGCTGGTCAGCCACCCGGAAAACGACATCGCCAGCTACCGCAAGGCGCTGGCGCTGGCGCGCGCCGCCGGCGACGCGAAAACACTGGCGGCCATCGAGCCGCTGGGCGAGCCGCCTTGGACCAATCCGCGCGCACCCGGCATCCTGCGCCGCGCCACCCGCGTCTACGAGGCGAAAACCTCGGCGCAGGGGCCCGCGTCGTGGTGGGAGCACGCGCCCGCCTACGCCACCGACAAGGCGCGCGCCGATTACGAAAGCGGCGAGGACTATTCCTGGCTGCAGTTCGTCGGCATGAAGGGCAATGGCATGCTGTCCACGCTGGACCTGCCCAAGCTCGGCCTGGATTTCAAGATTCCCGTGTACCTGGTCCAAGGGTCGGAAGACCTGGTGACGGTGCCCGAGGTGGCGAAGCGCTATTTCGATTCCATCGCCGCACCGCGCAAGGAATACCTGCTGCTGCAAAACACCGGGCACGACCCGAACCCGGCCATGGTCCAGGCCCAGTACATCATCCTCACCACGCGGATCGCGCCGGCGGCGAGGTAGGACGCTGGCTTATTTGTAGATGCCGGAGCCGACGATCAGGTCGCCGAGCCGCTCCACGTAGCCGGCCTTGGGGTCCACCGACTTGGTGAGCGGATTGGGCCATTTGTATTCCACCCAGCCCTTGCCGGCCGGGCCGCTGGCGGTCTCGATGAAACTCTTGACGATGTATTTGCCTTCACCGTCGCGCAATTCGAGCAGGTTGCGTCCGACCATCTTGGGATTGATGCCGTGCGACAGCGCGACGCCCTGCGTGTCGTACACGTAGACGTACAGGTCGCGGTCGTGGAAGGTGGCGTTGGCGGGATTGGCGAATTCCGCGAAGGCTTTTTCCCTGCCGTTTTCCTTGATGTATGCGATCGCCTTCTGGGTCATGGCGACCGCCTCGGCGGCCGTGCCCTTGTCCGCCGCGGACGCGGGCGCCAGGAGGGACAGCGCGGCGCCCAGTGCGGCGGCGCGAATGAGTGTTTTCATATCATTGTCTCCATACTCGGATGTTTTTACGGGTGCCTAGGAGCAACCCTGATCCGAGTATGAAGCGGCGCCGCGGCCTTGTCGTCAGTAGCAATACGCAGGCGTGGCGCGGCGGCGACACCGCCCCGCCATCACAGCTTGATGAAGTGCTCGCGGTAGTACTTCAGCTCTTCGATGGACTCGGTGATGTCGGCCAGCGCCGTGTGCTTCTGGTGCTTCTTGAAGCCACCCACGATTTCCGGCTTCCAGCGCTTGCACAGTTCCTTCAGGGTCGACACGTCCACGTTGCGGTAGTGGAAGAACGCCTCCAGTTTGGGCATGTAGCGCACCATGAAGCGGCGGTCCTGGCCGATGGTGTTGCCGCACATCGGCGATTTGCCGGCGGGAACCCATTGCTTCATGAAGGCGATCAGCTCGGCCTCGGCCTGCGCCTCGGTCACGGTGGACGCCTTGACGCGCTCGGTCAGGCCGGAACGGCCGTGGGTGCCCTTGTTCCAGTTGTCCATCTTGTCCAGCACTTCGTCGGATTGGTGGATCGCGAACACCGGGCCTTCGGCCAGAAAATTCAGGTGCATATCGGTGACCACCACCGCCACCTCGATGATGCGGTCGGTGTCGGGCTCCAGGCCGGTCATTTCCATGTCCACCCACACCAGGTTCATTTCGTTGGGACGCTGCTGGTGGGTAGTCGTTGGGATTTCGGTCGCTTGTGACATAATTCTCTCTTGGCCTAAACAATCCGCCATTTTCTCACAGGCATAGAATGTATTCACACGCGTTTTCGATTTTGTTCGTCTCTTTCCTGGTTTTGACGCTGGGGGTGCGCTTCTGGCTGGCCTCGCGCCACATCCGCCACGTGCTGGCGCACCGCGCCGCCGTGCCCGCCGAGTTCGCGGAGAAAATCCCGCTGCACGCGCACCAGAAGGCGGCCGACTACACCATCGCGAAAACCAAGTTCGGCATGCTGGCCATGCTGGTCAACGCCGCCGTGCTGATCGGCTTCACCCTGCTGGGCGGCCTGCAGTGGCTGTCGGTGGAGGTCTACAAGCTGACCGGCCCCGGCATGGCCTACCAGATCGGCCTGCTGGTGGCCTACGCCGCCATCTCCGGCCTGATCGACTTGCCGTTCGATTACTATAAACAATTCGGCATGGAGCAGAAGTTCGGCTTCAACAAGATGAGCAAGCGCCTGTTCTTCGCCGACATCGGTAAAGGCGTGGCGCTGGGCGCCGCGATCGGCCTGCCGCTGGTGTGGGTGGTGCTGACGCTGATGGACAAGAGCGGCGCGCTGTGGTGGCTGTACGCGTGGTTCGTCTGGAGCGGTTTCCAGCTGCTGATGATGGTGCTGTTCCCCACCGTGATCGCGCCCATGTTCAACAAGTTCACGCCGCTGTCCGACGAGTCGCTGAAGTCGCGCATCGAGGGCCTGATGAAGCGCGTCGGCTTCGCCTCCAAGGGCCTGTTCGTGATGGACGGCTCCAAGCGCAGCGCGCACGGCAACGCCTATTTCTCGGGCTTCGGCGCCAACAAGCGCATCGTGTTCTTCGACACCCTGCTGTCGCGCCTGGCGCCGCAGGAGATCGAGGCGGTGCTGGCGCACGAGCTGGGCCACTTCAAGCTCAAGCACATCATCAAGCGCATCGCGATGATGTTCGCCATTTCGCTGGGCTTCCTGGCGCTGCTGGGCTGGCTCAAGACCCAGCTGTGGTTCTACACCGGCCTGGGCGTCGATCCGCTGCTGCTGCCTGGCCAGAGCAACGACGCCATGGCGCTGCTGCTGTTCATGCTGGCGCTGCCGGTCTTCACCTTCCTGCTGGGCCCGCTGACTTCGCTCAGCTCGCGCAAGCACGAATTCGAGGCGGACGCCTTCGCCGCCAAGCACACCGACGGGCGCGACCTGGTGTCGGCCCTGGTCAAGATGTACGAGGACAACGCCTCGACGCTGACGCCCGATCCCCTGCATTCGGCGTTTTACGATTCCCACCCGCCGGCCAGCGTGCGCATCCGGCACCTGAACATGGCCGCGCAATGAGGACCTCTCATTGACCAAATCATTGACCAATTCATCGACCACTACTATGACGACATCCATCCAACACAGCGGCGACCTGCTGCGCCTGCGCTGCGCGCCCGCCAAGGACGCGCTGGACGGCGCCGAGGCCGCGCGCCTGGCCGCCCTGCTGCCGCAGTGGCGCCTGGAAGACGGCAAGCTGGTACGCGAATTCGGCTTCGCCAACTACTTTGAAACCATCGCCTTCGTGAACGCGCTGGCCTGGTTCACCCACCACCAGGACCATCACCCGGAACTGACGGTGACGTACAAGAACTGCGTGGTGCGCTACGACACGCACTCCGTCAACGCGGGCCAGGGCGGCCTGTCCCTCAACGATTTCATTTGCGCAGCCAAGGCGGACGCCCTGATGCTGGAGCTTGCATGAGCAAACAGGCACTGACCGGCACCATCATCGCGGCCCATGGCCGCCACTACCTCGCCGACGCGGACGGCCAGAAGCTGCAGTGCGTCACCCGCGGCAAGAAGACCAATGTCGCGGTCGGCGACGTCGTCAAGCTGACCCTGACGTCCAACGACCAGGCCGTGATCGACGCCATCACCGAGCGCAAGACGCTGCTGTACCGCTCGGACCAGTACAAGTCCAAGCTGCTGGCGGCCAACGTCACGCAGCTGTTCATCGTGGTCGCGACCGAGCCCGGCTTCACGGACGACCTGGTGTCGCGCGCGCTGGTGGCGACCGAGGCGGCCGGCATCCAGGCCCACCTGATCCTGAACAAGGTGGACGTGACCGAATCGCTGCAGCGCACCCGCGAGCGCCTGACGGTGTATTCCAAGCTGGGCTACCCGGTGCACGAGGTGTCGGCCAAGACGCAGCCGGAACAGACGGTGGCCACCCTGAAGCCGCTGCTGGCGGGCCAGAGCTCGATCCTGATCGGCCAGTCCGGCATGGGCAAGTCCTCGCTGATCAACCTGCTGATCCCGGACGCCGACATCGCCGTGCGCGAGATCTCGGCCGCGCTGGACACCGGCAAGCACACCACCACCTTCACGCGCCTGTACACGATGCCCGAACTCGGCGAGGGCACCGCCATCATCGATTCGCCGGGCTTCCAGGAGTTCGGCCTGTACCACCTGAGCGAGGGCATGCTGGAGCGCGCCTTCCGCGATTTCCAGCCCTACCTGGGCGGCTGCAAGTACTACAACTGCCGCCACCTGAACGAGCCGCAGTGCCCGATCCGGGACGCGGTCGCCTCCGGCGAGATCTCCCCCATGCGGCACGCGCTGTACGGCCAGCTGCTGCACGAATCGGCGCAGACGCTGTACTGAGGCGTCGACCGCCCTCCCCCAGCCGCCCGCGCCCGCAAGCGGGCGGTGTTGTACGACCCATCACACTCCCTTGCCTGGACGACAAGACAGTTGGCTTTTTTTAAAAAAGTCGATTGCACCTTTCAATGCTCTAGAGCATTATCATATCGATGACGGCAAAATTCAGGGGACGTGATGGACATGTTCGCGGTCGAGGACGAGGTTGCGCGATGGGAGGTCGCGCTGCTTCCATTGCGCGGTCCCGCGCGCCTCGCCGTGCTGCCGCCGCTGGCCTGGCACCTGCGCCAGCGCGACAGCGACCGCGCCGACGGCCTGGCCGCCGAGGCCCTGTCCCTGCTCCCCCATGAACAAGCGGCCGAACGCGCCCGCATGCAGCTGGTGCGCGCCGAGGTGCAGTGGCTGCGTGGCGCGCTGGACGCCGCCGAGGCGCAAGCCGGCCAGGCCTTCGCCGCGCTGTGCGCGCAAGGCGACCACGCCGGCTGCGCGGACGCGCACTGGCTGCAGGCCTGGATCGCCATCGACCGCGGCGACCACGCCCGGCGCGACCTGGAACTGGAGCTGGCCACGGCCGCCGCCACGCGGGCGCGCGACGAACACCGGCTGCGCATCCTGGAGGCGACCGTCGCGCGCTGGGACATCCTGCGCGAGCCGAACCGCGCCCCCGCCTGGACCGAGCGCCTGCGGCGCGCGGACGGCGGCGACGGCGCCCCGCCCTGCGGCGTGGCCGCCTGGACCCACGACTACCACGGCATCGCCGCCAGCCAGTCCAGCAATTTCGGCATGGCCGCCAGCCACTACATCCGCTGCTACGAGGCGGCGCTGGAAACGGGCCAGCTGCGCGCCGCCATCATCGCCGCCACCAACATCGGCGAGGACTTCACCAACCTGAACGACCACCAGGCCTCGCTGGAATGGATGCAGTGCGCGCTCGACCTGGCGCGCCCCACCGGCTGGCCGCGCAGCGTGGGCTCGGCGCTGATGCACACGGCCGACACCATGCGCCGCCTGGGCCGGCGCGACGCGGCCGAGGAACTGCTGCACGAGGCGCTGGAGATCCTGGCGCCGATCTCCGGCGCGCGCAGCTACGCCATCGCGCTGCAATACCTGGGCGACCTGTCGCTGGACAAGGACGATTTCGGCGCCGCGCTGGACGCCTTCACCCGCCTCGCGGGGCGCGCCGAGGCGCTGCAGCAGGCCGACTTCCACACCGTGGCCAAGCGCGGCCAGGCGCACGCGCTGTCCGGCCTGGGCTTGGCGCGCGAGGCGCTGGAGGCGGCGCACGACGCGGTGCGCTTGGCGGCCGAACAGCGCAACGCCTACCACCAGATCACGGCGTTGCGGGTGCTGTCCATCATCCACAGCCAGCACGCGCTGCCCTGCCCGGACGGCATGACGGAGCCGAACGCCACCCTGCACTATCTGCACCAGGCGCTGGCCGTGGCCAAGACGATAGATGGCTACACCCTGCCCGGCGACCTGCTGGACGCGGTGGCGCGCGAATACGCCGCCGCCGGCAGCCACCAGCGCGCCTACGAGATGGCGCTGGCCGCCGGCGCCGCGCGCGACAAGACCCACAGCCAGGAGGCCACCAACCGCGCCGTCGCCATGCAGGTGCACCACCAGACGCAAAAGGCGCGCGCCGAGGGCCTGCACCACCGCGAACTGGCCGCCTCCGAGGCGCGGCGGGCCGAGGTGCTGGCGCAGACCAGCGCCACCCTGGAGCGGCTGTCCGCCATCGGCCGGGAAATCACCACCCACCTGGACGCGGCCGGCGTGTTCGCCGCGCTGAACCGCCACGTGCAGGCGCTGCTGCCGGCCGACACCTTCGCCATCTACCTGTGCGCCGCCGACGGCGCGGCGCTGACGCGCGCCTTCGGCGTGGAGGGCGGCCGGCCGCTGCCGTCCAACACCATCCCGCTGACGCATCCGCGTTCCTATTCGGTGCGCAGCCTGGCCGAACGGCGCGAGGTGTACGTGGACGACCTGTCCCGGGACGGCTTCCCGAGCACGCCCGGCACCTGCCCCAACCTGAGCGCGCTGTACGTGCCGCTGCTGGTGGGCGAGCGCTGCCTGGGTGTGATGACGGTGCAGGCGCTGGGCACCTGCGCCTACGGCGAGCGCGAGCGGCTGATCTTCCGCACGCTGTGCGCCTACGGCGCCATCGCGCTGGACAACGCGCAGGCCTACCGCCAGCTGCAGGACGCGCAAACCCAGTTGGTGTCGCAGGAAAAGCTGGCCGCGCTCGGCTCGCTGATGGCCGGCGTGGCGCACGAGCTGAACACGCCGATCGGCAACAGCCTGCTGATCGCCAGCACGCTGCAGCAAAAGACGGCGGAGATCGAGCGGCAGATGAACGGCGCCGGCCTGCGCCGCTCCGAGCTGGCGGCCTTCATCTCGGACGCGCAGAAGGCGTCCGAGCTGGTGATGCGCGGCCTAACCAGCGCGGCCGACCTGGTGAACAGCTTCAAGCAGGTGGCGGTCGACCGCACCACCGAGCAGCGCCGCAACTTCAACCTGCAGCAGGTGACGCACGAGGTGATCGCCACCATGATGAACCGCATCCGCAACGCCAAGCACAGCCTCAAGTACGAGGTGGCGGACGGTATCGCGATGGACAGCTATCCCGGCCCCTTCGGCCAGGTGATCGCCAACTTCATCAACAACGCGCTGCTGCACGCGTTCGAGGGCCGCGAGCATGGGCAGATGCGGCTGGTGGCCACTTGCCCGGTCGAGGGCCGGGTGCTGATCCGCTTCAGCGACAACGGCGTCGGCATCGCCGAAGAGTATCAAAACCGCATCTTCGACCCCTTTTTCACCACCAAGCTGGGCCAGGGTGGCAGCGGCCTGGGGCTATCGATCAGCTACAACATCGTGACCTCGCTGCTGGGCGGCCAGATCGGCGTGGCCAGCAGCGGCGAAGGCACCACGTTCTCGCTGGACCTGCCGCTGACGGCGCCGGAGCACGAGGAGACGGGGCCGGCGGCGATTTACCATTAGCCCACCGTCGCGTTGACGTCGCCGATCGGTTTGCCGCCATGGTCGTTGCCGTCGCCGACGGTGATGATTTTCAAGGGCATGCGGCCTCCTTGTCGTCGACGCTCAAATCAGTAGGTTGGCGGCCCGTCCGGCTCAGGCGTGATCACGTCGGAAACACCCCGCCACTCCGGAAGTTTCGCCGGAGGTAAAGGCAAGAATTCATCCAACCGACTGAACTTCAGATCAGGATTTACCACTAAAGCATCCGAGATTTCCCTGTATCTCTTTTCTCGATCCAGATCGACGAACACGCCCAACTGTTTAAACTCGTCTTTCTCTTGCTCAGTTGACGTACGCCTATTTCCATCACCAAACAATAGGGAAAGCGACGAGGCACACCGATCGCATCCGAAACGGACCCCATCCTGATACAAGGACAAGGCCTCCTTTAAGCGATTCTGCACCTCCGCTTCGATTGCCAACCTGTAAGCTGCCTCCCCATGTCCTTGCTGGTAAGCACAATGCACCATCTCCCTCTCCTCCTCCAATCTTCCAGCTTTACCGTAAGCATCCGCCAGTGCCAATTGCGCATCCGGACTACCTAACTCTGCCGCCTTCAGGAAGTAGGCCCATGCAAAATCCTGATTGTAAACAGCATCGCCGTAACCATGGTGATGAGCCACTCCAAGATCATAAAACGCCCATGGCTGACCGGCCGCCACGCCTTGACGAACAATCTCCACGGACTTGTTTATGTCTTCCTTAAGGACATTATTGGAAGGTAATGGCCCCAATCCGGTGCGATAGAAATATGCCATAAGCGCACGCGCACCCCAGTCGCCTTTTTTCGATGCCGATTCGACGCTCGTAAGAATATGCATGGCTTCCTGCCGGGTCAGTTGCCACTCGATCTTGCTGCGCCAGAGCTTACGCGCCTCCATATATGAGTGGAATACCTCCGCATTACGAGTCCTAGGCATATGATCTTTCCATCTACCACAAATGGGAATTGAAGCTTCGGCGTCAAAATTTCTAAGTCCGTCTGGAATAGCGTGCATGGTGCGATATCCTAAATATTGAATGATCAGATAAGTGCCAATAGCGACGACAAAAAAAATGCTGAATTTTATCCACGTATTCGTGTGTTTAATTCTCATGTCAAATCACCGGTTTACCAGGCTTGCGATCGACATGGAAAGGCATCAACTGATTCACAAGGCGCGCCCCAGACTTCATGGAAGCCGCATTCTTTTCCATATCTTCCTTCCAATTTTCAAACACTTTTAGCATGTTCGAAAATTGGGCTGGGCCTGGATCACCAGGATTTCCACTACATTGCCTAAAAAGATCGCAGCGAAGCTGATACGCCACATCCTTCGCCTCGCTCAGCACATTCAGTTCGCTATCCAGCGCCATGCTGCGCAGATTCAGGTTGGCCGACCCGATCGTAAACGCGGCGTCATCGACGATGGCGACCTTGGCGTGGATATAGATTTCCTCGTATTCATCAGGCCGCAATCTGCGGCTCGAGGGCGGCTTGGCGCAGGTCCAAAGCGATCCCATGACCACGTTGATACCGAACTTGGCCAGCTTCTCGGGGGTAAGCGGCTCGGCTTGGAGACGCTTGCGCGCCTTCTCCACTGTTTCCGCGTGCTCGTACACCATGGTGTGGCTATGCCCCAGCGTCTTGGCCACATCGTAGGTGGCCGGGTCCATGCCAGCTATCTCGGGTGTCGATGTCAGGATGAAGACGTAGATCGGCTTGGTGTATCCGCCTTCCCGCTGCCTCTGCACGCATGCGCACAAGTGCTGCGCCCAC
>NZ_FPBO01000022.1 GCF_900116645.1 Pseudoduganella namucuonensis
GCGCGGCCGACAACGTCGTATGTAGCGTGTGGGCCCGATGCGAACGGTCTTGCACGTCATCGCGCTTGAGCCACTTGGCGGCGGTCGCCTTGGTGATGTTGAACACCTTTGCCGCCTCGTGGGCGGTCAAGCCGGAGGCTTTGATCTCCTGGCGGATTTTCGGCGTTGTGCGGGCCTGCGGATGAATGCGTGTGCTCATGCTCTCTGACGCTCAGGTGTGCTGCTGCGGTGGGTTGGCGACCGCTTCGGAAAACCAGCGATCAACTCGTCAAGCACGGCCTTGGCACGGAGCAGAGGCATGCTGCGACGGGGGATATGATCGCATGAAACTAAACAGCTAAGTAGTGGTGCGATTAATATGTTATCAATTCGTCCGATATTTTTTCTTACGGGATGCACTACGTTACCTGTAACGAAAACAACTCCCTCGCTTTCCAATATGCCAACAATTTTATCTATATAATCTAATACTTGGCGTTGAGTAATTCCGCGATGTAATGCATTCATCTGCCGTCCGCCACCAGCTTGCTTAAAGAGCTTTCGCAATACGGTAATTAGAGCTTTCAACTGGGGCGCAAGATTTAGCTGCAAAACCGCATTTGTGGTCGACATTTCGTCATAATGCTCCACCGTGCATTTTAAGAATATGTTTTTTGGAAGTCCTAACTCGCCCCCCACGCCACCAATTTTCTGAATCAGACATTCATTAAACCTGATTCCATAGCCAGACACATTGGAAGCAGTTAAAACTTCTACGATGATACACTCCTGCAAAGTCAAGCCATGTAGAGCTATCTCTTCTAAATTTATTTTTCCGAATATCCCAGAATCAACAATCAAATCATCGAAGTTAACACTGCCAATTCCTTCATTATTTGCTACGGCTAAAACCACCATTACCAAATCAGCTAAAATTTGGTCGACATTGGAGATTCGAGATTTCTGGCGTGCTAATCCTAATACAACAGCCACTAATGTTGACGTTGTATAACCCGATTTTTGCAGCAAGTATGCTGCCATTTCGATGGCGCGAGGAGAGATTTCGGCAATTGGTAAAGTATTGTTAGACTTAAAATTATCGACTATCAATCTGTAGAATGCACCACCTTGCAAAGCGGAAAGCATATCTTCGTCAACAAACGAACGCGAACCTGGTTCTTTATCTCTCTGCGTTAGACCAGGAAGGCGCTGAAGCTGAGCGAGTACGCCTTCACTGGCAGACTGACCAGTTTCAAGGTTGAATGCATTCGAGAGATCAGTACCAGTTACCGGTCCATCTTTTGTTGGGCGCTCGCGCATCATAAAGGCTATACGTTCCATTACTGCGCGCAGTGTTAGTGACGCCATTGTAGATGACTCAAGATCAGCCTCGCGCTCAGTAATCTTTGCAAGAAATGTATCCCAAGCATGTGCAAAACCGTTTCTTCCATCAATAGCAACGATTTCATCAATTAATTCTTTTTGAATTAGATAGCCGAGAAGCAATGGCTTGCGCGGTAGCCAATCTGGAAGATTCTTTGACACGCCGTTTTTCTCCAGGAATTCGCGAACGCCATCCTCCGAAAATTCCCCCAGTCGAAAAACCTGCACATTTTTACTGCCAATTGCTAATGCATCGGCTACTTCCTTTTCATCATCAAAATAGTGGTCTCTGCCGCAAATAAACGCACCAATTCCGGCGGGGATCTTTGATAAAAAGTCTCGAACGCCACTCAATGCATCGCGCCGTGCTGCTCGCATGAATGTGATGTCATCGCGTCTCATTATAGTTTGCGATGCAACCTCATCAAAGCCATCCAATATTAATGTTGCCACGCCGGATCGCCACGCGATTGTCAGATCTTCTTTGGGTGAATATCCAATAGATCGACCGTGACGGTCAAGAATTTCATCTGCATGAACTTGGCCCCAGTGCTCTCGGAGATTGAGTGTAAAGGGAACTGGTTCGTTGCCATCAACCCTATGCTGTTCAGCCAATCGCAAGAAAATTTGCCGAGTAGTAATGCTTTTGCCAGAGCCAAACGGAGCTATTAATATAGCGATTTTCCCTTGAATTATGCACTTTATAATGCTGTCGATAAGAACCGATTTTTGTAAACAGAACGAAAGAGGTTTGCTAGGTAGTTTGTCGGCTATAAGCGTTATCGGAAGTTGAACATATTTCCTATCATCGATAGTGATCGAATCGGTATTTGGATCTCTGGCCGATCCGAAAGACGAGTTTTTTCTCAATTTTATATATTTAGAGCCATCAAAAAAACGTCTACGAAGCTGATTGAGCGTAATTGCAATAACCTTGCTTTTACGCGCATATTCGATATGTTGCGCGTCCAGTTGTTTTTCCGTGATGAACCATTTTGAAATTGCTACTCCATCTTTCCCCTCGTGCAATTCGGCGGCATTTAATTTTTTTACATCATCCTTGGCTTTTTCTAGACGAGTGCTGGTTGTCGCCATGATTAGATGAACCACGTCACGAAGTCGTACTATCCCATCGAGTTCCTGAATATGAGGATTGTTAGGATAATGCGAAGGCTGGCATTCTCCTGGCGATAGCCCCCATATCGCTTCTGCGACAACCCTTACTTCGGCTTCAAAATCCATATTATGCTGATGGTCAGTTTTTGACATTTTGAATTCCTAATGAATTTTTAACAAAAAATCATGAAATCATGAATTTAACTGTTTCTATCGATTAATTCATATTAAATCATTATGCTCTGACAGTGGAATTTTTATTTTTATCATAGGATACCTCGAAGAACGGGTAGTCCAAGGGAGCGCTTATATGCACCTCGTTACCGTGAAAGCCACGGAGCGCGGGCACATGGATTTCCAGCCCGCGTTGCAGCGAGTTAGTATATATCGCCAGGCCCGACCCCTCATTGTGGCGACGACTATGTGCTGGTCGGCGCTGCCGCCTTATCTGGCCACTGGCCAATTGCCTTCAGCTGCTTGATCCAACGTAGCGCGTTCTTTTTCGCACTCATGGCCTGGTAGTCGATCTGCGGGGCGTGACACAGGAAGGTGGAATGCTCGCTCGTGGCGGGGCTCACCCTACTGCACATCGCCAACCGTTAACTGGTGGTCGGCTTCGTCGGCATTAAGAGCGTAGGGTGGCATTTTATGCGGCGACCGTTCAGCAGTGTTGTCACACCTACCCCCCCGGGTCTCCAGACGCACGCATTGTGATCACGCAGCCTTGGTTTGATCGATAAAAGCGCGGATCTGAGCGGCATACCTGTCGCCCTCATCCGTATCCAGCACACCCTCGCCACAGGAGAGACAGTAGTCACCGGTTACGCCATGTATGAGGGTGCGGAACCCCCTGTAGGTGAAGGGCAAGTCGCGTGTTTCATGTATGAGCTCAGCGGCTCCGCAAGCAGGGCATTTCATTCACAACTCCTATCGCCAGTGATGTTTTAGCCTATCCGCTAAGCTTTGCAAGTTTGCCGCTTTCTTACTGCAGGCGTCGGGCCTGGGCCACCCAGTCGATCAAGGCGTCGACGGCCTTGCGGCCGTTGCCGTTGCCAACCAGCTCGTGGTTGACCATGGCGACCACGATGCACAGGTCGCCATTCGCGTCCGGCACGTAGCCGGCGATGGACACCACGTTGCGCAGCGCGCCGGTCTTGACGCGGGCGCGGGCGGCGGCGGCGCTGTCCTTCAGGCGCCGCCTCATGGTGCCGTCCACCGCCGCGATCGGCAGGCTGGTAAGGAACTCGGGCATCCACAGGCTTTTTTGCGCGGCCCGCAGCAGGCCGGCCATCTGCGCCGGCTTCACGCGCTCCAGCCGCGACAGGCCGGAACCGTTTTCAAGCACCAAGCCGTTGTCGTCGATGCCTTGGCGCTGCATCCAGGCGCGGATGACTTGCTCGGCGCGGATGGCGGTGGGCAGCACCGTCGCGGCCGCCAGGGCACCGGCTTGCGGGTCGCCAACGCCGGGACCGGCGGCGCCCTGCGGCGGCGCGGTGTAGATGGGCGCCAACGGCCGGCTGCCCAGCACGGCGTCGGCCTCCAGGCTGCCCAGACTGAGGAACAGCGTGCGCGCCAGGCCGTTGTCGGAGGGCTTGTTTATGTCGCGCAGCACATCCATCAGCGGGCGCGACACGTGCTCGGACAGCAGCCGCGACGTGGCCGGCGTGGCGCCGCCGGGCAGGGCCTCGCGCGCCTTGCCGGTGAACGTGCCGCCCAGCCGCGCCCAGCTGCTGCGGAACAGGCCCTCGGCATAGTCGTTGCGATCCAGCACGTTGACGGCGGTGGTCTTCGCGCAATTGCGCGGGAAGGTGCCGTGCAGCGTGACGGTGATCCTCGCGCCCCTGCGCTCGTATGTCGGCAGTTTCCACCCGCCTTCCCACTTCGCGCAGTCGCCGTCGACCAGTTGCATGTCCGACGCCACCGTCACGCGCTCCAGCACCGGCAGCATGTCCAGTTTCACTTGCGTGGCGGTCGAGCTGATGTCGACGCGCAGCATGTTCATGTTCAGCAGCAGCGCGTCCGGTATGACGTTGTAGTAGGACTCGGGCGATTCGTCGAACGGCGGCGCGCCGACGTCGGTGCGGGCGGGCTGGAACAGCTGGCGGTCCAGCACCAGGTCGCCGGTGATCTTGCGTATGCCCTGGGTGCGCAGCTTTTCCAGCATGTGCACCAGCGCGTCCTCGTCGAAGTCGGGATCGGCGCCGCCGCGCAGGTAGAGGTCGCCCTGCAGCGCGCCGTTCACCACGTCGCCGGTGGCGCGCAGCTCGGTGCGGCCCTTGAACACCGGACCCAGCTGGTCCAGCCCCACCATGGTGGTCACCAGCTTCATCGTCGAGGCCGGTTGCATGGGAAGCTCGGCGTTGTGCGACAGCAGCACGGCGTCGCCGCGCATGACCACCGCGCCCATGGCCTCCTCGGGGATGTTGGCGGCCTGCAGCAGCCGCGCCACCGGCTCGGGCAGGGCGGCGTGGGCGGCGCCGCAGGCGGCGAGCAGGGCGGCGACGAGAATGCGGCGCAGCATGCCCGGCCTCAACCGAAGAACACGTAGGCGACGCAGATCGCGGTGATGACGCCCGCGAAGTCGGCGATCAGGCCGCAGGAGATCGCGTAGCGCGTCTTGCGGATGCCCACCGAGCCGAAGTACAGCGCAACGATGTAGAAGGTGGTGTCCGCCGAGCCCTGGAAGATGCACGCCAGGCGGCCGACGAAGGAATCCACGCCGTAGGTGTTCATGGCGTCGATCATCATGGCCTTGGAGCCGCTGCCGCTGAGCGGTTTCATCAGCGCGGTCGGCAGCGCCGGCACGAAGTCGGTGTTCATGCCCAGGCCGGTGAAGATCCAGTTGAAGCCGGTGACGACGAAGTTGAACACGCCGGCGTTGCGGATCACGCTGATCGCCACCAGCATGCCCACCAGGTAGGGAATCACGGTCAGCGAGGTCTGGATGCCGCCCTTGGCGCCCTCGATGAAGGCCTCGTACACGTTGACCTTCTTGCGCAGCGCGCCGACGATGAACACGGTGATGATGCCGATCAGCACCAGGTTGCTGACCACCTTGGACACGGTTTCGATCTCGGTCTTGGTCAGGTATTGCGTGAAGTACCAGATCAGCGCGACGATGGCGGTGGTCATGCCGCCCAGCCAGGACAGCACCACGCTGTCCATCAGGTTGATGCGCTGGCGTATCGCCACGGCGATGATGCCGGTCACGGTGGCCACGTAGGTGGCGATCATGCAGGGGATGAAGATGTCGGACGGGTCGGCCGCGCCCAGGATGGCGCGCTGCGCCATGATGGACAGCGGGATCAGGGTCAGGCCCGAGGTGTGCAGCACCAGGAACATGATTTGCGCGTTGCTGGCCTCGTCCTTGTTCGGGTTCAGCGATTGCAGGCTTTCCATGGCCTTCAGGCCGAAGGGCGTGGCGGCGTTGTCCAGGCCCAGCAGGTTGGCGGAGAAGTTCATCACCATGTGGCCGGTGGCCGGGTGGTCCTTGGGGATTTCCGGGAAGATACGCGAGAAGAAGGGCGCGATCACCTTGGCCAGCCAGCCGATCGCGCCAGCTTTTTCGCCGATGTTCATGATGCCCAGCCACAAGGTCATCACGCCCGCCAGCGGCAGCGCGATGTCCATCACGCCCATCTTGGCGGACTCGAAGGTGCCGTCGATGATGCGTTTGAAGATTTCGTTATCGCCCAGGAAAATCCACTGCGCCAGGGCGGCCGCGAAGCCGACCAGGAAGAATCCAGACCAGATGTAATTGAGCGACATAGAGCGATAATCCACGAACGAAGGTGACGGGGCGGTTTTGCAGCCAAAGTATAGGGCCACACCGCCATTCGGCGATGAAAGATTGCGGAGCGCGCATGTAAAAAAGTTATAAGCTGGCGCCACGGCGCGGCAATCGTTATGCTGTCGCCGCGCCCGTCGTGGGGCTAACGGAGGAAAAATGATGCGTGGTTGGAAATCCGCCCTGCTGGGGAGCGTGCTGGCGCTGGCCTGCGCCGTCGCAAGCGCCGACGCGGCCGAAGCCGCCCCGAAAGTCTTGCACGCCTTCCTCTCCACCGGCGAAACCGGGCTGGACCCCGCCGTCGCGTCGGACATCGCCACCCTGGGCCTGCTGGAGAACGTGTTCGACCCCATGCTGCGCTACGAGTACCTGGCCCGTCCCGTCAAGCTGCAGCCGAACACGCTGCGCGCCATGCCGGAGGTGGACGCGGCCGGCACCACCTACACCTTCCGGCTGCGCGAAGGCGTCTATTTCACGCCCGATCCCGCCTTCAAGGGCAAGCGGCGCGAAGTCACCGCCGAGGACTACGTCTACAGCCTGAAGCGCCTGTACGACCCCGAACTGAAATCGCCCTGGCTGTTCCTGCTGGAGGACAAGCTGCAGGGCGACGCCGCGCTGAAAACAAGGTTCAGTCACGGCACCGCCATTCCCGGCTTGCGGGCGGTGGACAAGTACACCCTGCGCATCCGCCTGAACGCGCCCGATCCCAACTTCCTGTTCTACCTGGCCATGCCGGCCACCGCCGTGGTGGCGCGCGAGGTGGCGGAGGCCCACGGCGGCCAAGTCGGCAACCATCCGGTCGGTACCGGCCCCTTCATGGTGGGCGAGTGGAAGCGCAGCGACAAGATCACGCTGCTGGCCAACCCGGACTTCCGCGAAACGCTGTTCGAAGGCAAGCGCATCCCGCTGGTGGACCGGGTGGAAGTGAAGGTCATGGAGGAATACCAGTCGCGCATGCTGGGCTTCCTGAACGGCGAATTCGACTACATCGAGCAGGTGCCGGAATCGATGCGCGACATGGTGCTGCGCGCCGACAGCGCCGCGCCCGCGCTCAAGCCCGAGCTGGCGCGCCGCGGCATGGAACTGTCGCCCTTCCCGGTGTTGCAAACCTATTACATGTGGATGAACATGGAGGACCCGGTGATCGGCGGCTACGGCAAGGACAAGATCGCCCTGCGCCGCGCCATCGCGCTCAGCTACAACGGCCCGGAGGACGTGGCGCTGCTGAAGAAGGGCCTGGCGCTGCCGGCGCAATCGCCGCTGCCGCCCGACGTGCTGGGCTACGACCCCGCCTACCGCAGCCCCATCGCCTACAACCCGGCGCTGGCGCGCGCGCTGCTGGACCGCTTCGGCTACCGAGTGGGGGCGGACGGCTTCCGCACCTTGCCCAACGGCCAGCCGTTGACCTTGACCATGCACACCGAGCCCTCGCAAGTGGGGCGGCTGCGGGATGAATTGTGGCGCAAGGGCTTGAACGCCATCGGCCTGCGCGTGCAGTTCAAGAGCGACAAGAAAACCGAGATCATCAAGGCTTCCCGCCTGGGCAAGGTGATGATGTTCGAGACCAACTGGATCGCCGACTTCCCGGACGGCGAAAACTACTTCCAGCTACTGTACGGCCCCAACAGCGGCCGCGCCAACTACGCGCGCTTCAACCTGCCCGAGTACAACCAGCGCTACGAGCGGGCCCGCAAGCTGGGCGACACGCCCGAGCGCCGCGTGCTGTACCGCGAGATGAGCCAGCTGATCCACGCCTACAACCCGTGGGTGCTGCTGACCCATCCCATCTCGGCCGACATCCGGCAACCTTGGCTAAAAAACTACAAGCGCCACCCGGTGGAAGTCACCAACTGGCGCTACCTCGATATTGACGTCGCCGCGCGGAACCGCGCCTCCAAAACGGCGCCCTGACAAGCGGGGCGCGCGGGACGCATCTACCGAACGCCGCGTTTGCCCCGTCTGCGTAGAATGGGGTCATGCAGATACTCAACCACAAGGCTGCCGCCTGGGTGGCCGGCCATCCCCTGGAGTTCCTGCTGCAATGCGTCAGAGGCTTTCGCGCCAACCAGGGGCTGCTGCTGGCGGGCGCCGTCGCCTATTACTCGCTGTTGTCCATCGTGCCGCTGCTGATGCTGGTGGCCGTGGTGCTGTCGCACTGGGTGCCGGAGGGCGAGCTGCTGCAGACCATAGGCCGCTACCTCGAATGGCTGGTGCCGGGACAGTCGCGCGCCATCGTCAACGAAATCAGCCTGTTCCTCGGGCAACGCACCGTCATCGGCTGGGTACTGGCCGTCACCATGCTGTTTTTCAGTTCGCTGGCCTTCACCGTGCTGGAAAACGCCATGTGCGTCATCTTCCTGCATCGTGTCGCGATACGGCGGCGCCACTACCTCATCTCCGCGATACTGCCCTATTGCTACATCCTGTCGCTGACCGTGGGCGCGCTGCTGGTGACCCTGGTGGCGGGCAGCCTGCAGGTGATCGGCGAGGAGGAACTGAACTTCCTCGGCTACAGCTGGTCGTTGCACGGCGTGTCCGGCGCGCTGCTCTACCTGCTGGGCGTGAGCGGCGAGGTGCTGATGCTCAGCTCCATCTACCTGGTGATGCCGGTGGGGCGGCTGTCCTGCGCGCACGCGCTGATCGGCGGCGTGACCGCCACGCTGCTGTGGGAAATCGCGCGCCATGTGCTGGTGTGGTACTTCTCCACCTTGTCGCAGGTGAACGTGGTGTACGGCTCGCTGACCACGGCCATTGTGGTCATGTTCAGCCTGGAGATAGGCGCGACCCTGCTGCTGTTCGGCGCGCAGGTGATCTCGGAATTCGAGCGCGTCGGCCGCGACGAGCAGGACGAGCAGCCCGAGCCCATGAGCACCACCGGCTAGCGCGGGCTTGGGGCCAGGGCATGGGACACGGACCGCGGGTCTGACCCCGGTCTCAAGCGGGCAGGCGAATCACGAAGCGGGCCCCGCCCAGTTCCCCGTCCTCCGCGTGCAGCGTGCCGCCATGCAGCGCCACCGCCTTGCGCGCGATCGACAATCCCAGGCCGAAACCGCCGCTGGCGCGGTCCCTGCTGCGGTCCATGCGGTAGAAGGGCTCGAACACGCGGTCGCGCTCGTCCACCGGTATGCCGGGGCCGTCGTCCTCCACGGCGATCTCCACCAGGCCCGGCTTGCGCACCGCCGTCACCACCACCGCCCCGGCCGCATACTTGCGCGCGTTGCCGACCAGGTTGCCCACCGCCCGCATCAGCAGCCGGCGGTCGCCGTCCACGCCACCCAGGCCATCGGCGAGGCGCGTCTCCACCACGGGCGGTCCCTCGGGCTGCGCGGCGACGCAGTCCAGCAGCGCGGGCGCCAGCTCGAAGAACTGGCGCCGCATGGCCTGGCCGCTGTCGAGCCGCGTCATACCGAGCAGTTCGCCCACCAGCGCGTTCAGCTCGTGCAAGTCCGCCTCCATCGCGGCGATGCGCCCCTCCAGCGCGGGATTGTCGGCCGCCGAGCGCAGCAGTTCCAGCCCGAACTCCAGCCGCGCGATCGGCGTGCGCACCTCGTGCGACACCGAATGGAGCAGGTTGCGCTGCGACTCCAGCAAGCGCTCGATCCGCTCCGCCATCGCGTTCATGCGTTCGGCCAGCGGATGGATGCTGGCGCTGGGCCGCGTCGCCGCCCGGGCCGACAGCTTGCCCGCGCCAAATTCGTCCGCCACGCGCGACAGCTGCTGCAAGCCCTGCCAGTGGGCGCGCGACCACAGCGCGATCGGCAGCAGCAGGGCCAGCGCCACGATCACAAAGCGCAGCGCCTCCTGCTGCAGCGCCTGGGTGGTGTCGATCGGCAAGCCTTGCGCGAGGATCGCGTCCTCGTCGCTGCCCACGTAGCGCTCGCCCTTCAGGTCCACGCGGCGGTAGAAGGCCTTGGCCGCCACGTCGACCACCACCTCGCCCCGCTCCAGCGCCGCGCGGCGGCCGGCGGGCAGGGCGGCGCGCGCCTGCGCCAGCGGCAGCAGCTCGTAGCGCGCCTCGGACACTTCCCGCACCTTGTTCAGCCGCACCAGCCATTCGTCGGCGGGCGCCTGGTCGACATAGTGCTGCAGCAGGAAGATCTGGGCCGCCGCCTGGCGACGGGCGATGTCCTCCAGCGGATCGCCGTACAGGCGGCTGATCGCGAAGTAGATGAGGAAGGTCGCGCCGGTGATGGCCAGCATCACCAGCACGAAGAAGCGGAAGAACAGGCGGTTCATGGCCGACAGTGTATAAGAATTAACATTGCGCGAGACGTTGCTGGGCCGCAAGCTTACAAATTCACGACAATTGGCCTACATTTCGAAGGGGATGTCGGAGAGCGCCGCGCGTAGCATGGTCGCATCGATCATAACGGAGGCATCATGAGCAAGCTGGCTTTGGTTTTCGGTTCATCCCTACTCACCGCCGCGATGCTGAGCGCATGCGGCGGCGGCGACGGCGGAGCGGCCGAGCAGGTCTTCAGGCTGCCCGACACCCAGCCGATCGCCGTCGGCGAACCCAGTCCCGCGTCGCCGGTGGCGAAGGAGGACTTCATCAAGATGGCGCGCGACGCCAGCTGCGCGGACGTGCGCAACAAGCTGTACGTCATCGACGACCATCAGGTGTTCTGGGACGTGGCGGGCAATTGCGCCGACGCGTCGTATTCGCACGCGCTCTACGGTCCGCAACCGCAACTGAAGCTGTGTTCGTCCGGCGACTCCATCGCCGGCCCGCGCACCAGTTGCGCGGACGAGCGCTACCGCGAGATGTTCGACACCATCGTCAAGAACCGCGACAAGGCCGACCTGGGCCTGGGCGTGGCGCACAAGGTGGCGGTGCTGTACGAGCAGGCGCCGGCGGTCCAGGCCGGCGCGCCGGTCGTGTACCGTTCGCTGGTGCGGACCACCTACACCGGCGTATACAGCGCCAAGAACGTGGTGGTGGAAAACCTGGCCGGCTGGGAAGCGCTGTGGAAGGAAATCAACGCCAATTACACCGAGCCGCCACCCATGCCCATGGTCGATTTCACCAGCCAGGTCGTGGTGGGGGTCTTCATCGGCGGCCGGCCGGATGGCTGCCACGGCGTGGACATCATCCGCACCTCCAGCGACAACGGCGCGCTGCGCGTCGAGTACGAGGAATACGGCCCGTCCACGGACCCGATGGTCGCCTGCACCATGGCCATCACCTCTCCGGCCAGCGTGGTGGCGGTGGACCGTCCCGCCGGCAAGGTGGTGTTCGAATCGATCAAGACGCAGTACCTGAAACCCGTCCGCGTCGAGATGCCGCTGCGCCCGGATGTTGATCTGCGCCCGTACAACGTGGTCGTCAAGGACGAGGCCGCCCTGCTGGCGCTGTGGGCCGCGCACGTGGACAAGTCCATCCCGGCGCCGAAAGTCGATTTCGCCAAATCCATGGCGCTGTTCGCCTTTGGCGGCCTGGGTTCGCCGGGTTGCAACACGACGACGTTCACCCGCGTGAGCGAGACCGGCGGCAAGGTGTACGCCGAGGTGCGCCACCGCAAGCCCGGCCCCGCGACGCTGTGCCTGGCGTCCATCGTGGCCACCGGCGAGCTGGTCGTGGTGGACCGCGGGGACGCGCCGGTGCTGTTCGTCGAGAGCACGGAGCTGCTGTAGCGATGAAAGCCCCGGGGGGCGATAGAATGGCGGAGTTTCCAGCCCCCCGATCCTGATTATGCGCAAGTACCCTGTCCTCGTCCTCGCGGGCGCCCTTTCCGGCGCCTGTGGCGGCGTATCGGCCCAGACGCCGGCCCCCAACCCCATGCCGGACGGCAGCTACGACATGTACGCGGGCCTGGGGGTGCGCTCCGCGCCGAACTACGAGGGCAGCCGCGAACGGGGCCTGCGTCTGACGCCGGTTCTGCAGATCGCGTGGGGCAATGGCGTGTTCATTTCCGGCATGAGCGCGGGCATGCACCTGTCGCCGCTTCCCGGGCTCGAATTCGGGCCGCTGCTGTCGGTGCACGCCGCGCGCAGCAAGGACGGCTCCAGCGTCTTCGACACCCCGGTCGACGCCACCGGCGCGGGCACCGGTAGCACCATCCTGCCGCCGAAAGCGGTGACGACGTCGAGCGCGAGCACGGGCGCGACGGGCGTGGATGTCGCCGCGCCGGGCACCTGGTACAAGGTGCGCCGCATCGGCCCGCGGCTGGAGGGCGGCGCCTTCCTCAACTATTACCTGACGCGCCAGCTGCGCCTGACCAACAACCTGCTGTACGGCGCCGGCGACGGGCGCGACGGCCTGCGCTGGACGCTGGACCTGCAGCGCACCGCCTTCGAGGTGGCGCCGCACCAGAAGTTGTCGCTGGCGGTCGGCGTGACGGTGGTGAACCGCGCCTACAACACCAGCTATTTCGGCCTGCGCGACAACGAGATCGTGACCGTGCCCGGCCCGAGCCTGCCCTACCGCCCCGGCGGCGGCGTCAAGGACGTGCACGCCTCGCTGCGCTGGAACTGGGCGCTTTCGCCGTCCTTGCTGCTGACCACGGGCGTGCACGCGGCGCGCCTGGCGGGTGACGCCAAGGCCAGTCCGCTGGCCGGGCGCGCCGGCGACGTCACCGTGTCCACCGCGCTGGCCTACCGCTTCTGAACATGAGACCGACACGCCGCCTTTTCGTCCGCATTGCGCTCGCCGCCGGCATCGCCGGCGCGGCCGCCGCGCACGCGCAGGACGGCGATTGGCTCAGCTATCGCGACGTCTACCGGACCATGGTGGTGTTCGAGAAATACGGCAAGCCCAAGCAGTTCCTGCAGCAGCATTTCCAGGTCAGCGCGCGCGACGGCGGCGCGCCGCCGGAGGGCCTGCGCCTGGGCCTGAGCGGCAAGACCATCCAGCTGAACCTGCCGCTGGACGGGCTCGGCCGCGCCGTGTTCCCGCTGCTGAAGGCGGCCTACGACGAGAACGCCGTGCTGACGGTGAACCGCAAGCCGGGCCAGTACGCCTACCGGGCGCGCGTGTCCATCGTCGCCCGGCCGGACGGCGTGTACGAGGCGGCCGAGCTGCGCGCGGCTTGCGAGCAGGCGCTGGCCTACCAGCGGCACGTGGACGCGGGCGCCTACCGCGACAAGCGCTGCGTGGGGGTGCGGTTCGCGTTCGCCCGCAAGGGCGAGGCCAGCGTGCGCGCGCGCCTGGCGGGGCAGGACGGCACGGCCCTGCCGGTGGCCGAGGGCGCGGCCTTCGCGGACGAGGGCGGCGGGCACGCCGGCCACCCTATCGTCAATTACCGTTTCGAGGCGGGCGACAAGGGGCAGGTGGTTAGCCAGAACCCGCCGCTGGCCATCGCGCCGCTGTTCGAGTGAGGCGGCCAAAACCAGATGCAAAATCCGGGGACAGACCCATTGGGTCTGTCCCCAGCCTTTGCCGTCGGTTCTAACCGCGTCGCCTAGCCCCAGGCGGACGGCGAGAACAGATAGCCCTCGCCCCACACCGTCTTGATCTTCTCGCCCTCGTGGTCGTCGAACTTGCGGCGCAGCTTGGAGATGCTGTTGTCGATGCTGCGGTCCAGGCCGTCGAACTCGATGCCGCGCATCTTCTTCAGCAGCGCGTCGCGCGACAGCACCGTGCCGGCCGACTCGGCCAGCACCAGCAGCAGCTTGTATTCGGTATTGCTGAGCGTGACCGGCTGGCCGCGCCAGTGCACGGCGCGGTCGCTGTGGACGATTTCCAGCATGCCGAAGGCCAGCGCGCCGGCCGGCCGCGGCGCCGCCGGGGCGCCCGCCGCCGGCGCCGCGCGCCGCATCAGCGCGCGCAGGCGGGCCAGCAGCACGCGCGGCTGCACCGGCTTGTTGACGAAATCATCCGCGCCATATTCCAGCAGGGCCACCTGGTCGTAGCTGTCCTCGCGCGCGGTCAGCACCAGGATGGGCAGCGCGCTCACGGCGCGCAGCGCGCGGCACACCTGGGTGCCGTCGGCGCCGGGCAGCATCAGGTCCAGCACCGCGATGTCCGGCGCCCAGGCGTGGAAGCGCGGCAGCGCCTCGTCGCCGCGGGCCACCACCTCCACCTCGAACTCGTAGCCGGACAGGTATTCGGCGATCAGGGAGGACAAGCGCGCGTCGTCCTCCACCAGCATCAGTTTCGTCATGAACTCCTCCTGCGCGTATTTTACGCAGGAAACGAGCGCGTGTTATGGCGCGCGCCCGCGTGATATGTCCGGACGCGGCTCCCGATGGCCTCGCCGCTTCGCCTGCATAGGCGGCGTGCCGCATAATTCGTTTATTATTTGAAGTTATTAATTTGTTCTATGTGGGGAAGTAATTTCGTTCATTTCCGTGCGCCGGGAACTCATCAAACTGTTTGTGGAGGAACGCAACCACGACAAGATGATGATACGTTCGCTGGCCTGCGGTCGGCGTGGAGGAGGAGACGCTGCGCCGCCGGATGTCCAAATCGTCGACCGCTATGGCAAGCCGGACCGCGATTTGCCGAGAACGTTTTCAGCCTGGTTACGGGCCGATGCCTTTTTTGGAATCCCAAAATGTTGCAAAAAGTTTATGAATCACAAAGCGGCGAGTACCTTCTCAGCACCGACCAAAGCCGCCTCGACGTGGATACTGTGTATCAATTCCTGGCCGAATCGAGCAGCTGGGCGCGTGGTATTTCGCGCGGCGTCGTGGAGCTGGCGATCGCCAACTCGCTGTGCTTCGCCCTGTACCGCGATGGCGCGCTGCTGGCCTTCTGCCGCATCGTCACCGATGGCGCCACCTTTGGCAATCTGGTCGACGTGTTCGTGGTGCCGGACATGCGCGGCCGCGGCCTGTCCAGGGTGCTGATGGGCTTCGTCATGTCGCATCCGCTGGTGCCCCGCCTGCGCCGCTTCACCTTGGCCACCACCGATAGCCATGGCCTGTACCGGAAATTCGGCTTCGACGCGCTGACCAAGCCGGAAACCTTCATGGAGATCTATCAGCCGAATATTTACCGCTTGCCACCATGAAGGCCGATTCCAACCAGGAGTTGGCGCACCAATTCCGGTCGCGTCTTCCTGTCCCCAATTCCGTCCATCGATCCGGCCTCCCAGGCCCGCGCGCTAGACATCCTGTCTACATGGTCGAACTGAATTTCCGCGCCTTGGAGGAGCTGCATCAAGGCGTCATGTTGGAGGGGCAACCCTACATGGCATGCAGGCCAACTACGAGTTCGGCTTCACCCCCGGCCCGCTCGGTTTTGGCCTCGACGCCTAGCCCTGCTCCACGCTGGTGCTCAATGCCAGCAAGAACACGGGCAATATGATCAATGTGGCTGCGGACGGCGTCGGCCGGGATGACCGGGCCCGCGTCCACCTTGGGAAATATGTTCTCAAGGCGCGCCTGGGGAACGCGACGCTCAAATACGGCTTGCAGCAATTCAGCCATCCCTTCCTGGAGGGTAACCAAGCTCCGCGTTACAGGGCGCGCGCGATCAGCAGCTTCTGGATGTCGCTGGTGCCCTCGTAGATCTGGCACACGCGCACGTCGCGGTAGATGCGCTCGACCGGGAAATCGGACACGTAGCCGTAACCGCCGTGCACCTGGATCGCGTCCGAGCACACGCGCTCGGCCATCTCGGAGGCGAACAGCTTGGCCATCGCCGCCTCCTTCAGGCAGGGCAGGCCGGCGTCCTTCATGGCCGCCGCGTGCAGGATCAACTGGCGCGCCGCCTCGATTTGCGTCGCCATCTCGGCCAGCTTGAACTGCACCGACTGGTGCTCGAAGATGGGCTTGCCGAAGGTCTCGCGCTCGCGCGCGTATTTCAGCGCCGCCTCGTAGGCCGCGCGCGCCATGCCCACCGACTGCGAGGCGATGCCGATGCGGCCGCCCTCCAGGCCGGACAGCGCGATCTTGTAGCCCTGGCCCTCCTCGCCGATCAGGTTGGCGGCGGGCACGCGGCAGTTCTCGAACAGGATCTGCGCCGTGTCCGACGAGTGCTGGCCCATCTTCTGCTCCAGGTTGGCCACCACGTAGCCGGGCGTGGCGGTGGGCACCCAGAAGGCGCTGATGCCCTTCTTGCCGGCCGCCTTGTCGGTGACCGCCATGACGATGGCCACGTCGGCGTACTTGCCGCTGGTGATGAACTGTTTGACGCCGTTGATCACGTAATGGTCGCCGTCGGCGTCGGTGCCGCGGGTCGCGGTGGTGCGCAGCGCGGCCGCGTCCGAGCCCGTGTGCGGCTCGGTCAGGCAGAACGCGCCCAGCATCTCGCCCTGCGCGAGGGGGCGCAGCCACTGTCGCTTCTGCTGCTCGTTGGCGTACATCATCGCGATGCTGCAGACCGGGCAATTGTTGACCGAGATGATGGTGGAGGTGCCGCCGTCGCCGGCCGCGATCTCCTCCAGCACTAGCGCCAGCGAGACATAATCCATGCCCGCGCCGCCCAGCTCCTCCGGCACCGCCACGCCGAAGGCGCCCAGCGCGGCCAGCTCCTTCAGCTCCTCCTTCGGGAAATGGTGTTCCCGGTCCCAGCGCGCGGCTTGCGGCGCCAGGCGTTCCTGCGAAAAAGTCCGCAGGGCGTCGCGTATCATTTGGTGTTCTTCGCTCAGTATCATTATCGCGCGCTCATAAAAGTTGCGTTTCAATATCGGTGTCAGGCGCGACATTCGGACATTCGGACATTCGAACGGATGGTGCCGAGTCATTCATGCGGCGAATGTCCGAATGTCGCGCCTGACACCGATGTGGTTTTACCAACTAATCGGGGTGCCGTCGTAGTTGCGGTAGACGGCGCGGGGGGAGGCGGGCAGGGCGGCCAGCGTGCGGCGTATCCCGGCCGCGCTGTCCTCCACCGCGAGGTCGGCGCCGGCGCCGCCCATGTCGGTCCGCACCCAGCCCGGGTGCAGCGCCACGCAGGTGGCGCCCCGGTCGCCGAAGCTCAGCGCGGTGTCGATCAGCACGGAGTTCAAGGCCGCCTTGCTGGCGCGGTACAGCGAGCCGCCGGGGCTGCTTCGCTCGCTCAACGATCCCATGCGCGAGGACAGCACGGCCAGCTTGCCGCCGCCCTTGCCCTTGGCCGCGCACACCATCGGCGCCAGGATCGGCAACAGCCGCATCGCCGCCAGCACGTTGGTGTGCATCACCTGGTCGAAATCGCCCTGCGTGGGGAAGCCGTCGTGCCGCGGACCGTACACGCCCGCGTTCAGGATCGCCACCTCCAGCTGCTCGCCGTCCAGCTTCCAGCCCAGGCCGGCGACGGCCTCCACATTGTTCACGTCCAGCGTGTGCGTTTCCGCGCCCAGCGCGGCCAGCGCGGCGATGTCCTCCGGCTTGCGGGCGGTGGCGATCACGCGCCAGCCGTCGCGCAGGTATTGGCGCGCCAGCTCGTGGCCGATGCCGCGCGAGGCGCCGATGATGAGGGCGGACGGCATCGCTTACACCAGCTCGATGGCCATGGCGGTGGCCTCGCCGCCGCCGATGCACAGGGCCGCCACGCCGCGCTTGCCGCCGGTGCGTTTCAACGCGCCGATCAGCGTCACGATGATGCGCGCGCCCGAGGCGCCGATCGGGTGGCCCAGCGCGCAGGCGCCGCCGTGCACGTTGACCTTGGCGTGCGGAATGTCCAGCTCGCGCATGGCGGCCATCGGCACGGCCGCGAAGGCCTCGTTGATCTCGAACAGGTCGACGTCCTTGGCGCTCCAGCCGGTCTTCTTGAACAGCTTCTCGATGGCGCCGATCGGGGCCACCGTGAACTGGTTCGGCGCCAGCGCGTTGGTGGCGTGGCCCAGGATTTTCGCGATCGGCGCCAAGCCCAGCTCGCGCGCGGTCGATTCGCGCATCATCACCAGCGCGGCGGCGCCGTCGTTGATGGACGAGGACGAGGCGGCGGTGATGGTGCCGTCCTTCTGGAACGCGGCGCGCAGGGTCGGGATCTTGTCTATCCTGGCCTTGAGCGGGCCCTCGTCCTTCTCGATCACGCTGTCGCCGGCGCGGCCGCTCACCGTCACCGGCGCCACTTCCCATTTGAACCAGCCCTCGTTGGTGGCGGCCTGGGCGCGCTTGACCGATTCGATCGCGAACGCGTCCTGGTCCTCGCGCGAGAACTGGTACTTGGCCGAGCATTCCTCGGCGAAGGTGCCCATGGAGCGGCCCTCGCCGGTCTTCTCGTTGCGCGAGTAGGCGTCCTCCAGGCCGTCGTACATCATGTGGTCGAACAGCTGGCCGTGGCCGATGCGGTAGCCGCCGCGCGCCTTGGGCACCAGGTAGGGCGCGTTGGTCATCGATTCCATGCCGCCGGCCACCACCACGCTGGCGCTGCCGGCCAGCAAGGTGTCGTAGGCGAAGATGGCGGCCTGCATGGCCGAGCCGCACATCTTGGACAAGGTCACCGCGCCGGTGGAGGTGGGCAGGCCCGCCTTCAGCAGCGCCTGGCGCGCCGGGGCCTGGCCCTGGCCGGCCATCAGGCAGTTGCCGAAGTAGACGTGTTCGACCGCGTCGGCCTTGATGCCGGAGCGCTCGACGGCGGCGGCGATGGCGACCGCGCCCAGGTCGTGCGCGCTCTTGCCGGAAAAGTCGCCCTGGAAGGCGCCCATCGGGGTGCGCGCGGCGCCGACGATAACGATAGGATCATTCATTTTCAGTGGTCTCCAGTAGGGTAGGCGCCACGTGCGCCGGGGGCGGCGTGGGTGCGCCTTGGTAAGAAAAGCGGATGTGCTGCGGATACGGGAACACGTCCTCCACGATGCCGGCCTGGATGCGCTCCTTGCGCGTCTGCCAGAATTCGCGGGTGAACAGGTCGGCGTGGTGCCGCATGAAGTATTTGCGGATCTTCGCGTTGCCCAGCAGGAAGCGGCCGAACTGCTCGGGGAACACGTCGTGCTTGCCGACGTGGTACCACGGCTCGGCCGACATCTCGTCCTCCTCGTTGCGGGCCTGCGGGATGTCGCGGAAGTTGCAGTCGGTGATGTATTCGATCTCGTCGTAGTCGTAGAACACCACGCGCTTGTGGCGGGTCACGCCGAAGTTCTTGTACAGCATGTCGCCGGGGAAGATGTTGGCCGCCACCAGTTCCTTGATGGCGTTGCCGTACTCGATCACGCCGTGCTCGAGGCGGGTGTCGTCGCCCTCCTGGTCGGCGTTGCCCAGCCAGATGTTCAGCGGCACCATGCGGCGCTCGATGTACAGGTGCTTGATGACGATCTTGTCGCCGTCCTCCTCCAGCAGCGAGGGCGCGAAGTGGCGGATCTCGGCGATCAGCTCCTCCTTCACGCGGTGGCGCGGGAAGGCCACGTTGGAGTACTCCAGCGTGTCGGCCATGCGGCCCACGCGGTCGTGGTGCTTGACCAGCAGGTATTTCTCCTTGACCAGCGCGCGCGTGGTGTCCTTGGGCGCCGGGAAGAAGTCCTTGATGACCTTGAACACGTAGGGGAAGGATGGCAACGCGAACACCAGCATCACCAGGCCGCGGATGCCCGGCGCGACGTCGAACTGGTCGGACGAGTGCTTCAGGTGCTGCAGGTAGTCGCGGTAGAACAGCGTCTTGCCCTGCTTCTGCAGGCCGAGGATGGTGTAGATCTCGCTGCGCGGCTTGCGCGGCAGCAGGCTGCGCAGGAACTGCACGTAGGCCGACGGCACCTCCATGTCCACCTGGAAGTAGGCGCGCGTGAACGAGAACAGGATGATGATCT
Source organism: Pseudoduganella namucuonensis (assembly GCF_900116645.1). Taxonomy (GTDB): domain Bacteria; phylum Pseudomonadota; class Gammaproteobacteria; order Burkholderiales; family Burkholderiaceae_D; genus Rugamonas; species Rugamonas namucuonensis. Next base: position 19,879 of record NZ_FPBO01000022.1, read on the forward strand.
GTTCCTGCTCGAACAGCACGGTGTCCAGTATCAGCTCGCCGTGCCGGTTGTGCAGGATGGGCACCACGAAGGGATACTCGCGCGCGCCGTTGACGCCCTTGCCGACGATGTAGGCGCCCTTGTTGCGGAAGAACAGGCTGGACAGCACCTGGATCTGGTGGTTGGGCTCCAGCTCCTGGGCCCCGAACAGCTGGCGCAGGCGCTTCTCCACCTGTTCGATGTCGCGGTCCAGGTTGGCGAACCTGGTCTTCAGCTGGAAGTTGGTGACGATGCGCTTCAAGGTGAAGCGCAGGCCGTCCGTGCCGGGGAAGTACATGCGGTAGGTCGGCGACAGCTCGTCGGTCTCGATGTACTCGGTGGACACCACGGGGCGCACGAAGATGAACTCGTTGTGGAAGTAGCTGCGGTGCAGGATGTTGCAGCAGACCGAGTTGAAGAAGGTCTCGGCCAGCTCCGGCTGCTTGTGGCCGGTCAGCATGCCGATGAAGTGCAGCTTGCATTCGCGCCACACCTCGTCGGTCAGCTCGGCCGGGACGTACTCGTCCTCCAGCGTCTGCACGCACTCCTGCACGCGCTGGTCGTAAAAGCCGATGCGCTCGCGCGCCGCCAGCTGCGCCACCTTCCACGCGCCCTGCTCGAAATGCTGCTTGGCGAGCTGGCTGGTCTGGCGGAACAGCCGGTAGTGCTTGTCGAAGCCCTCGCGGATGGTGCGCGCGATGTCGAACGCTATCTGGGACGACAGCAGCTTGGGGAATGCGGCCTGGATCATGGTCGGGGTCGTGTTGGTTCTTGAACTTGCCGGCCAGCCGCGCTCCGCCCGCTCCGCTATTTCGTTTCCGCGAACAGTTCGCGGCCGATCAGCATGCGGCGGATCTCGCTGGTGCCGGCGCCGATTTCGTACAGCTTGGCGTCGCGCCACAGGCGGCCGACCGGATACTCGTTGATGTAGCCGTTGCCGCCCAGCGTCTGGATCGCCTCGCCGGCCATCCAGGTCGCCTTTTCGGCACTATACAGAATCGCGCCGGCGGCATCCTTGCGCAACTGGCGCACGGCCTCCGGTGTGGTGGCGCGGTCACAGGCCTGGCCGACGGCGTAGACATAGGCCTTGCACGCCATCATGGTCGAGTACATGTCCGCCAGCTTGCCCTGCATCAGCTGGAACTCGCCGATGGGCTGGCCGAACTGCTTGCGGTCGTGGATGTAGGGCACCACCGCGTCCATGCAGGCCTGCATGATGCCCAGCGGGCCGCCGGACAGCACGGTGCGCTCGAAGTCCAGGCCGGACATCAGCACGTTGACGCCCTTGCCCAGGCCGCCCAGCACGTTCTCGGCCGGCACCTCGCAGTCCTCGAACACCAGCTCGCCCGTGTGCGAGCCGCGCATGCCCAGCTTGTCCAGCTTTTGCGCGATCGAGAAGCCCTTGTAGCCCTTTTCGATCAGGAAGGCGGTCATGCCGCGCGGGCCGGCCTCCAGGTCGTTCTTGGCGTAGACCACCAGCACGTCCGCGTCCGGGCCGTTGGTGATCCACATCTTGGTGCCGTTCAGCACCCAGCGGTCGCCCTTGAACTCGGCGCGCAGCTTCATGCTCACCACGTCCGAACCGGCGTTCGGCTCGGACATCGCCAGCGCGCCCACGTGCTCGCCCGAGATCAGCTTGGGCAGGTACTTCCGCTTCTGCTCCTCGGTGCCGTTGCGCTTGATCTGGTTGACGCACAGGTTGGAGTGGGCGCCGTACGACAGGCCGACCGAGGCCGACGCGCGCGAGATCTCCTCCATCGCGACGATGTGGGCCAGGTAGCCCATGTTGGCGCCGCCGTATTCCTCGGAAACGGTGATGCCCAGCACGCCCAGGTCGCCCATCTTGCGCCACAGGTCCATCGGGAACTGGTCGCTGCGGTCGATCTCGGCGGCGCGCGGCGCGATCTCGGCGGCGGCGAATTGCTGCACGGTTTCGCGCAGGGCGGCGATGTCCTCGCCGTGGTCAAAGGTCAGGCCTGGAAGATGGAGCATGTCGTCCTCGTATTCTGTTGGGATGGAATGGAACGCTAATAATACGCCTATGTGACGTTTACGTAAACGTAAAGTAACCGCCGCGCGACACCGGCGGCCCGGTGCCGCCGCGCGGCGGCCTAGGCCGCGTCCCCGTCCGGCGCCGGCTCGCCGATGGCGGCCAGCAAACGCTTGCAATCGTCCTCATGCGCGGTGATCTCCGCCAGGGTCATTTCGATATCCTCGCGCTGCTGCTCCAGCGTTTCGCGGTGCTGGCCCAGCACGCCCAGGAAACGGTGCATTTGCGCGCTGGTGTCCTTGGGCGACTCGTACATGTCCACCAGGCTCTTGATCTCGGACAGCGACAGCCCCAGGCGCTTGCCGCGCAGGGTCAGCTTCAAGCGGGTGCGGTCGCGCGCGGTGTAGACGCGGTTGCGGCCGCCGGCGCCCTCGCGGGTCGGGCTCAGCAGGCCCTGGTCTTCGTAAAAGCGGATCGCGCGCGCCGTGACGTCGAATTCGCGGGCCAGTTCGGTGATGGTATAGGTCGGCATCTTGATTGCGGTAGTCGGTGGGGGGACGTCGCGGCGCGCTTGCGGCTAGAATGGCCGTAACGCTTCCGTTTACGTAACGTCAATCGCATTGTAGCGCGCCCGCTCCGTTGTGAACATGAAAGAGCAAAATGAACCCGCTTGAATCCCAATTGCGCTACCCGCTGGGCGACGCCCTGCCGGACACCGGCCAAGCGCTGTCCCTGGCGCCCGGCGTGGCCTGGCTGCGCATGCCGCTGCCGTTCGCGTTGGACCACATCAATCTCTGGCTGCTGGCGGACCGCCATCCCGACACCGGCGCGCCGGGCTGGAGCGTGGTCGACTGCGGCGTCGCCACCGACGCCACCCGCGCCGCCTGGGACGAGGTGTTCGGCGGCGCGATGGAAGGCCTGCCGCTGCACCGGGTGTTGGCCACGCATTGCCATCCGGACCATGTCGGCCTGTCGGACTGGCTGTGCCGCCGCTTCCAGGCGCCGTTCTGGATCACGACCGGCGAATACGGCTACGCGCGCATGCTGGCGGCGGCCCTGCCCGGGGTCGACGGCGCCGCCGCGCTGCCGCATTTCCGGCGCCACGGCCTGGCCGACCCGGCCATGCTGGAGCGATTGGGCGGCAGGCGCGATTACTACCCCTCGCTGGTGCCGGCCGTGTCGGAGGCGTACACGCGCATGCAGGACGGACAGTCGGTGGCCATTGGTGACCATCAATGGCGGGTCGTCACCGGCTTCGGCCACTCGCCCGAGCACGCCTCGCTGTACTGCGCGGACCTGAACCTGCTGATCTCCGGCGACATGGTGCTGCCGCGCATCTCCACCAACGTCTCCGTGTTCGCGGTGGAGCCGGAGGGCAATCCGCTGCAGCTGTACCTCGATTCCCTGTCGAAATACGCCGGTCTGCCGGAGGACGTGCTGGTGCTGCCCTCGCACGGCAAGCCCTTCCGCGGCCTGCACACCCGCATCGCCCAGCTGCGCCAGCACCACGTCGAACGCCTGGCCGAGGTCATGGACGCGTGCCGCGAGTGGCGCACGGCGAACGACATCGTGCCGCTGATGTTCCGCCGCCCGCTGGATGCACACCAATGGGGCTTCGCGCAGGGCGAGGCGCTGGCCCATCTTCACAAATTGTGGCGGGATGGTATCGTGCGACGTGAAACCGCTAGTGACGGCATCATACGTTTCAAAATGGGATAGGATGATGGACCGGACGAACGTTCAATCCACCGACAGCCCCCTGAATACAATTTTCCACATTCGCGCATCCTTGACATAAAATTTGGCGCACTGCGGCCCGCCAAACCGGCTCAGCAAGGGAGAATTGTTAAATCTTAAATTCTTGATTGTCATAATCGCTTGGACCGGCCGAGAGACTGACATTCATGCTGCGACATGAAATAGTGCAACTATGAATTCTTCGAATGAACGCGAAAGCTTTAGCCAGCGCTTGCAGCAGGCACTGAAAAACGCCCACTACTCCCCCGATAGTCCCACCCGCCTGGCGCGCGAATTTAACATTCGCTTCGATGGCCGCCCCATCACGGTGCACGCGGCCCGCAAATGGCTGGTCGGCGAGGCCATTCCCACTCAGGAAAAGCTGCGCATGATCGCGCAATGGCTGGGCGTGCCCGCCGATTGGCTGCGCTTCGGCGGCCCCGAATCGGCGGCCCCGGCCGGCGAGGGCGGCAACGGCCTGTCCCGCTTCGAATCGGCCGACGTCAAGCTGATCGCCGATTTGCAGCGCCTGGACGAGCACCACCGCCAAATCGCCCGCGAATTTATCCGCATGCTGGTGCGCGTCAATTACCAAAAGTAACAAAAAAGAACGATCGTTCTTGATTCATTGCTAAATAGTGGCCGGAATGCGGAAACATTCCGGCCTAAGCTTTTAGCCACCGAATGTTTGGCTCCGATAGCAAATCGTCATAGTTCCGACACAGAATTAGTGCACAATAGGGGAATGCAACCCGCATGCTTTTTCACGGAGTACGCATTGAGCCGCTTGATGAAGAACAACTACAGCAATGTAGCGCAGCTGAAAGACCTGATGACCGCCCCGCCGATGACGGCGGCCCGCCACGCGGAGGTTTTACGCAAGCGGATAGCCCAGCGGCGCATGCTGGAAGAGGTGCGGGAACTGAAGCGTGCCAGCGGCACGCTGTTCGACAAGGGTTAATAAGCAATTGCTGCAAAATGAGCGTGGCTAGGCGCGGCGACGAAGACAGTGCGCCTGCACGGCTAGGAGCCGCAACAACGCCACGGTCATTTTGAAGCGGTTGCTGTCAGGCCGTCCCAGCGGGGCGCCAGTTGATGCTCGACGCCGAACAGGTCGAGGACGCGGGCCACCGTGTGATCCACCATCTCGGCGATCGATTGCGGCCGGTGGTAGAAGCTGGGCAGGGGCGGGAAGACGATGCCGCCCATCTCGGTGACGGCCGTCATATTGCGCAAGTGCGCCAGGTTGAATGGCGTTTCGCGCACCATCAGCACCAGGCGGCGGCGCTCCTTCAGTGCCACGTCCGCCGCGCGCGCGATCAGATTGTCCGACAGGCCGTGGGCCACGGACGCCAGCGTCCGCATCGAGCAGGGCGCGATCACCATCCCGTCCGACTGGAAGGAACCGCTGGCGATGCTGGCGCCGATATTGTGTTGCTTGTGGACCACGTTGGCCAGCGCCTCGACCTCCTTGCGCTGCAGCCCGGTTTCCTGGTGCAGGGTCAGCACCGCCGCGTCGGACACGACCAGATGGGTCTCCATCCCGGGCAGCGTTTTCAACACTTGCAGCAGCCGGACGCCGTACACCGCGCCGGTGGCGCCGGTGATGGCGACAACCAGCCGCCGCGGACGATCAGGCATCCAGCAGGGCCTTCAATTCGCCGGACTCGAACATCTCGTTCATGATGTCCGAACCGCCGATGAACTCGCCCTTGATGTACAGCTGGGGGATGGTGGGCCAGTTCGAGTACTCCTTGATACCCTGGCGCACTTCCGGATCGTCCAGCACGTTCACGGTGGCGATGTTCTCGACGCCGCAAGCCTTCAGGATCTGGATCGCGCGGCCGGAAAAGCCGCACTGCGGGAACTGGGCGGTGCCCTTCATGAACAGGACCACGGGCGTGTTGGACACGGTCTCTTTGATCCAGGTTTGTACGTCGCTCATAACAGCCTCAGGGGGAAAAATGAAAGATGCCGACATTTTATAAGAAAACGCCGACCCGAGTACGCCCCCGGAAAAGCGCCCAGGGCTATTTTGTGTCCCGGGCAATAATAGCCCTGGGCGGTTTGTGCGGATATCCGCGGCTTTCGCCGCGCCGCGCCCTCTGTGAGCAGGCAGTCGGCGCGTAAAGCGCCCAGGGCCATTTTTGCTTGGCGGATAAAATAGCCCTGGGCGCTTTTCGGGGGGGCGGAGGGGGAGGCGGGGGTTAGCCGCGCAGCTTGGCGAAGGCGGCGGCCATGCTGCCGCCCATCGCCGGTTCGCGCGTTTGCTGCCGCTTTTGTTGTTCGTGCTGTCCCATGGCGCGGCGGTCGTTGCGGTCGGCGCGCTGCTCGGGCTTCGAGCCCGCCGCCGGCGCGCTGTCCGTCAGCCGCATCGTCAGCGCGATGCGCTTGCGCTTGGGGTCGACCTCCAGCACCTTCACCTTCACCACCTGGCCCGCCTTCACCACCGTGTGCGGGTCCTTCACGAAGGTGTTCGACAGCGCCGAGATGTGCACCAGGCCGTCCTGGTGCACGCCGATGTCGACGAAGGCGCCGAACGCGGCCACGTTGGTCACCACGCCCTCCAGGATCATGTCCGGCCGCAGGTCGCCGATCTCTTCCACGCCCTCTTTGAACGTGGCGGTGGTGAACTCGGGACGCGGGTCGCGCCCCGGCTTCTCCAGCTCCTTCAGGATGTCGGTCACGGTCGGCACGCCGAACTTGTCGTCCGCGTATTTCGCCGGATTGAGCGTCTTGATCAGCCCGGTGTCGCCGATCACGGCCTTGATGTCCTTCTTGATGTCGCCCAGGATCTTTTGCACCAGCGGGTACGATTCCGGGTGGACCGCCGACGCGTCCAGCGGGTTCTCGCCGCCCATCACGCGCAGGAAGCCGGCCGCCTGCTCGAAGGTCTTGTCGCCCAACCGCGGCACGTCCCGCAGCCCGGCGCGCGAGGTGAACGCGCCCTTCAGGTCGCGGTGGCTGACGATGCTTTGCGCCACGCTGGCCGACAGGCCGGACACGCGCGCCAGCAGCGGCGCCGACGCGGTGTTGACGTCCACCCCCACCGCGTTCACGCAGTCCTCGACCACGGCGTCCAGCGAGCGCGCCAGCTGGGTCTGGCCGACGTCGTGCTGGTATTGCCCCACGCCGATCGATTTCGGGTCGATCTTGACCAGCTCGGCCAGCGGATCCTGCAGCCGGCGCGCGATCGAGACGGCGCCGCGGATGGACACGTCCAGGTCCGGCAGCTCGCGCGAGGCGAACTCGGAGGCCGAGTACACGGAAGCGCCCGCCTCGGAGACGACGATCTTGGTCAGCTTCTGCTCGGGGTGCATCTTGATCAAGTCCTGCGCCAGCTTGTCCGTTTCGCGCGAGGCGGTGCCGTTGCCGATCGAAATCAGGGACACGTTGTGCTTGGCGGCCAGCTTGCTCAAGGTGTGCAGCGCGCCGTCCCAGTCGTTGCGCGGCTGGTGCGGGTAGATGGTGGCGGTGTCGACCACCTTGCCGGTGGCGTCCACCACGGCCACCTTGACGCCGGTGCGCAGGCCCGGGTCCAGGCCCATGGTGGCGCGCTGGCCGGCCGGCGCGGCCAGCAGCAGCGCCTTCAGGTTGGTGGCGAAGACGTTGATGGCGTCGGTCTCGGCGCGCTCGCGCAGCGCGCCCATCAGCTCGGTCTCCAGGTGCATGAAGCTTTTCACGCGCCAGGTCCAGCGCGCCGTGTCGCACAGCCACTTGTCGGCCGGGCGGCCGGCGCTCTTGATGCCGAAACGGGCGGCGATGCGGCTTTCGCAGGGATTGTGCGGCGCGTCCCACTTCGGCTTCTCGGCCTCCGTGTCCAGCCGCAGGGTGACGTCCAGCATGCCCTCGCGGCGCCCGCGCAGCAGGGCCAGCGCGCGGTGCGACGGCACCTGCGCCACCGGTTCCGAATAATCGAAGTAGTCGGCGAACTTTTCGCCCTCCTCCTGCTTGCCTTCCACGACTTTGGACTCAACTACACCATGTTCCTGCACGTACTCGCGCAGCGACTGCAGCAGGGTGGCGTCCTCGGCGAAGCGCTCCATCAGGATCTGGCGCGCGCCGTCCAGCGCCGCCTTGGCGTCGGCCACGCCCGGATTGTTGCCGCCGTCGGCGTTGGTGAAGGCCTCGCGCAGGTATTTCGCCGCCTCCGCCTCCGGGTTCAGCGTGGGATCGGCCAGCAGGTCGTCGGCCAGCGGCGCCAGGCCCGCCTCGATGGCGATCTGGGCCTTGGTGCGGCGTTTTTGCTTGTAGGGAAGATACAGGTCTTCCAGGCGGGTCTTGTCCTCGGCGTGCATGACGGCGCCCAGCAGTTCCGGCGTCATCTTGTTCTGTTCGGTGATCGAGGCAACGATGGCGGCGCGGCGGTCCTCCAGCTCGCGCAGGTAGCGCAGCCGCTCCTCGAGCAGGCGCAGCTGGATGTCGTCCAGGCCGCCGGTGGCTTCCTTGCGGTAACGGGCGATGAAGGGCACGGTGGCGCCCTCGTCGAGCAGGGCGACGGCGGCGGCGACCTGGACCGGCTTGGCGGCCAGTTCCACGGCGAGACGTTGTTCGATGGTAGGTAACATGGGCTATTCCTCAACAGACAAGCCCGGAATCATACGCGGTGCGGCACGCCGCGCCAACTTGGAAGTGCATGGGCGATATGGCACAGCCGGCATGATGTTTCACGCCGGATACGTATCTTGATCGTTAATTCACGACTATGTTCGAAGAAACACAAACAAGAATCCGCTTAAAACGGATAATATTGCATGTTGCAGTTTTTGAACCGTCTTCACCGTAAGCTATGCGCACTATGGATTTGACCCGCGACGAAACCCGCGAAACCACCACCGCCCCCGCGCCGGCACCGGCGACGGCCCCGGCTCCCCAGCTGCCGTACGCCGTCGTCACCTGGCTGCAGCGGGTGGACGCCGCTGCGCATCCGAAACCGAAACTGGCCGCCCCCGAGCCGGATCCGAAGCAGCCGCAGACCCAATACCGCCTGATCTACGTGCTGGCGCCCACCAGCGGCGGCCGCCACGTGGCGCTGTGCCTGTACAAGGCGCGCCTGCGGCCGAACGGCGACGTGGCCGCCGCCACCCCGGTCAGCGAGGTGTTTTCGCTGCTGTCGGCGCCGCCGAACTTCCTCGAGCCCAGCGACGACGACTTGATTCGTTTCTTTGTGGCAATGCGCAGCGGTCCGAACTCGCAGACCGGCAGCGCCACCGAGCCGCGCGGCAAGATCGGCGCGGCGCTGCTGCAAATGCTGTCCGACCAGGACAAGCTGCTGTGGGCCAATTCCTGGTCCGACGTCGGCAACGGCCTGGTGTATCCGATGAAGGCCGGGCCGCTGCGCCAGGCCAACCTGGCGTGGCGCGAGGAGGGCAAGGGCCTGCGCCTGGGCTGGACCGTGGAGCCGCCCGAGGGCGCGCGCCACCACGGCGCCGACCAGATCGACTACATGCTGCCCACCGATCCGCCCTGGTACATCGACAACCTGTCCTGTGGTGTGCTGAACCTGAACCAGGGCGGCGCCGAGATCCCGCTGGCCGACCTGCAGGCGCTGGTGGCGCAGGCCCCGCTGCTGACCAGCAACGACAAGCTGCGCGTGTCGCAGCTGCTGCTGGCGCACGGCCTGCAGCAGCTGATGCCGCTGCCGCAGCCGCTGCCGCAGCGCATCCGCCAGGACGTGACGCCCAAACCCATCCTGGCGCTGGACGCGGCCATGCTGGCCGACGGCCCGCACCAGCGCTGGCACGACTACGCCGTGCTGTCCTACGACTACGACGGCGAGCGCGTGTCCTTCGACCCGTCGCAGCGCGTGGTGCGCCAGCGCGGCGAGGTGACCGAGGTGATCCAGCGCAACGAACAGGCCGAGGCCGACGCCCTGGCCGCGCTGACCGCGCTGGGCTTCCGCAAGCCGAACGCGCTGCCGCTGTCGTCGGTGCGCGGCGGCCTGCTGCTGGCCAGCCAGGCCGACTGGCTGCGCTTCGCCGCCGACGGCATCGCCGAGCTGCGCGCCCACGGCTGGCAGGTGGAAAAGACCTCCAAGTACCGCTACGACGTGAACGCCGTCGACGCCTGGTACGCCGAGGTGGAGGAGGACGACGCCGACGGCGGCCACGCCTGGTTCGAACTGGAACTGGGCATCGTGGTCAACGGCGAGCGCGTTCCGCTGCTGCCGGTGCTGGTGCAGATGATACGCAACGCGCCGCTGGACTTCAGCCCGAAAACGCTGGCCGGCCACGCCGAGGAGGACCAGATGCTGGCCACGCTGGGCGACGGTTCGCGGGTGGCGCTGCCGTGGAACCGGGTCAAACCCATCCTGGCCACGCTGGGCGAGCTGTATTTCAGCGACAAGATCAAGCACGCGGTGCGCATGGCCACCCTGGACGCGGCCCGCCTGGACGAGCTGGCCCGCACGGTCGAGTTCGAATGGACGGGCGGCGACGAGCTGCGCGAGATGGGCCGCCGCCTGAACCAGTTCAACGCCGTCAAGCGCGTGCCGACCCCGGCCGGCCTGCGCGCCACGCTGCGCGACTACCAGGCCGACGGCCTGGCGTGGATGCAGTTCCTGCGCGAGTACGGCCTGGCCGGCATCCTGGCCGACGACATGGGCCTGGGCAAGACGGTGCAGACCCTGGCCCACATCCTGGTCGAGAAGGAGGCCGGCCGGCTGACGCACCCGGTGCTGGTGATCGCCCCGACCAGCCTGATGGGCAACTGGCAGGACGAGGCGGCGCACTTCGCCCCCGACCTGCGTGTGCTCTTGCTGCAAGGCAAGGATCGCATGCAGCAGTTCGACCAGATCGACCAGTCCGACCTGGTGCTGACCACCTACGCGCTGCTGCCGCGCGACGAGGAAAAGCTGCGCGAGCACGAGTTCCACATCGTCATCCTGGACGAGTCGCACTACATCAAGAACACCCGCTCCAAGGCGGCCCAGAGCGCCGGGCTGCTGAAGGCGCGCCACCGGCTGTGCCTGTCCGGCACGCCGCTGGAGAACCACCTGGGCGAGCTGTGGTCGCAATTCCACTTCCTGCTGCCGGGCCTGCTGGGCGACGAGAAGTCGTTCAACGCCCAGTTCCGCCACCCGATCGAGCGCCAGGACGACCCGCTGCGCCGCATGCTGCTGAACCGCCGCATCCGGCCTTTCCTGCTGCGCCGCACCAAGGACAACGTGGCCAAGGAGTTGCCGGCCAAGACAGAAATGGTGCGCAAGGTGGAATTGACGGGCGCCCAGCGCGACCTGTACGAGACCGTGCGCCTGGCCATGGACCAGAAGGTGCGCGAGGAAATCGACCGCAAGGGCGTGGCGCGCAGCCAGATCGTGATCCTGGAGGCGCTGCTCAAGCTGCGCCAGGTGTGCTGCGACCCGCGGCTGGTGAAGTCGCTGCCGTCCAAGAAGCAGACCGCCGGCTCGGCCAAGCTGACCGACCTGATGCAGATGGTCGAGGACTTGCTGGAGGAGAACCGCAAGATCCTGGTGTTCTCCCAGTTCACCTCCATGCTGGAGCTGATCGAGGAGGAACTGGAGCTGCGCAACATCCCGTACGCGCTGCTGACCGGCGAGACCAAGGACCGCGGCGCGCAGGTGGCTGCGTTCCAGCAGGGCGCCGTGCCGATCTTCCTGATCAGCCTGAAGGCCGGCGGCGTCGGCCTGAACCTGACGGCGGCCGACACCGTCATCCACTACGACCCGTGGTGGAACCCGGCGGCGGAAAACCAGGCCACCGACCGCGCCTGGCGCATCGGCCAGGACAAGCCGGTGTTCGTCTATAAACTGATCGCCAAGGGCACGCTGGAGGAGAAGATCCAGGTGCTGCAGCAGAAAAAGTCGGACCTGGCGCAATCCGTGCTGGCCGAGGGCGAATCGCAGAAGATGGCGCTGACGCAGGAGGATCTGCAGCAGATCTTCGCGCCGCTGGCGGACTGACCCCATGTCCGACGACGCCCTCCACCGCCAGATTCTCGACAACAGCGGCGAAGTCCACTGGATGCTGGACTGCGCCACCGGCCGCCTCATGTACCTGAGCCCGGCGGCCGGGCGCCGCTACGGCTACACGCTCGAGCGCGCCCAGGCGCTGGCCGACACGCTGACGGCCGGGTTGCCGCAGCGGCTGGAGCGCTTCGCGGCGGGCGACCGCAGCCGGCTGCGCGTGACGCGCGAGCTGGAGTTGCCGCACGCCGACGGCCACCTGGTCCCGGTCGACATCGAATCGGTGCTGGTGCTCGACGAACTGGGCGGCCCGGTGGCGCTGACCGGCTCGGTGCGCGACGCCAGCGAGCGCCAGGAATGGCGCGCGCAGCAGAAAAAATTCGCCTCCATGCTGTCACACGAATTCCGCACGCCGCTGTCCACCATCGACGGGGCGGTGCAGCGCCTGGAGATGACGGGCGCCCACCACGACGAGGCCACCCGCAAGCGCTACACCAAGATCCAGACGGCGGTCGACCGCCTGCTGGCCATGCTGGACGAGTACCTGTCGCCGGAGCGGCTGGCCAGCATCGGCCGCAAGCGCCAGCCCAACGAGGTCTCGCCGCTGGCGCTGCTGGAGACGGCCGCCGAGCAGGCGCGGCCGCGCCGGGCCGCGATCCGGGTGCAGGCCGAGGGCATGCCGCAATGGTTGCGCTGCGATCCGGCCGGAATGCGGCTATGCTTGGAACTGTTGATCGATAATGCAATAAAATATACGGATGATAATACCGAGATAACACTGATCGGTAAAAAAGCAACAGAGGGCGGCATTGAATTCGCGGTATCCGACCAGGGCGCTGGCATTGCGGACGATGAAGTGGGTAAGCTGTTCGACAAGGGCTTCCGGGGCCGCGCGGCCGTCGCCGGCGCGCGCGCGGTTCCCGGCTCCGGACTGGGCCTGTACATGGCGCGGGCCGTGGTGGAGGTGCACGGCGGCACGCTGACGGTTGAAAACTTTTCTGAAAGCGGCAAGAAATTCAGGATTTGGTTACCCATTCCCGTGTGAACCGGGAAATCCCTTGCGCCACACTGATGCAACCGTGATAATTCTCACACGCAAGCCCAGGCTTGCAACTAATTAGAGATTGGCGCTTCACAATGACGCAGATACTGATCGTGGAAGACAATCTGGACTACGCCGAGGAAATGGCGGAATTCCTGACTGAGCTTGAACACGAAGTGCATATCACCAACAACGCCGGCGAAATGTGGTCGGCGCTCAGCCAGGGCAACGTGGGCGTGGTGGTGCTCGACCTGGGCTTGCCGGACGAGGACGGGTTCAACGTCATCCCCCGCATGCGCCAGCTGTATCCCCAGATCGGCCTGCTGGTGCTGACCGGCCGCGTCGCCTTCGACAACCGCATCCTGGGCCTGCGCCTGGGCGCCGACCACTACCTCACCAAGCCCATCAAGTTCCCCGAACTGGCCGCCCACATCGAGGCGCTGGACCGCCGCGTGGGGCCGCAGGAAACCGTCCCCCTGCCCAGCAAGTGGACCCTGCGGGTCAGCGCGCGCCAGCTCGAGCTGCAGGGCCAGGCCATCACGCTGACCGAAAAAGAGTGCAACTTCCTGCACTTGCTGACGATCAACACCCGGCCCGTGCCGCGCCAGGTGATCGTGGCCGGCATCGGCGGCGACGATCCGGACGCCGGCCGCCGCGTCGACATGCTGGTCTACCGGCTGCGCAAGAAGGCGCGCAGCGGCCTGGGCCAGGACCTGCCCCTGCGCAGCGCCTACGGCGAGGGCTACAGCCTGTCCGCCAGCTTCAACATCTCCTGAGTTCCCGCGATTCCTCGTGCAGTGTGACTATTGAATAGTTTCCAGTAGTCACAATTCGCCTACCATGGATTTTCCACGCGCCGTCTGATCCACAGGCCTGCCGTAACGGCGCACGTCCGCATGGGGAGCGTAGTGATGATAATTCGCAACTGGAAAATAGGGACCCGCCTCGGCGGCGGCTTCGGCATGGTCATGCTGCTGATGGTGGCGATGGCGGCGGCCGGCGTGTGGCGGCTGCAGGCGGTGGGCCGCATGACCGAGGAGATGGTGGGCAGCGCCATGGTCAAGGAGCGCCTCACCGCCGAATGGCACAACCTGATCAGCGTCAGCGGCGTGCGCGTGATCGCCTTCGCCCGCAACACCGGGGAGGCCGAATCGAAGGCCGAGGCCGACAAGGCCGCCGCCACCCGGGCCCGCGTCAACGAGATCCAGAAGCAGCTGGAAACCGTGCTGGCCAGCGGCGAGGAAAAGGCCTTGCTGGCCGAAGTCGCCACCGCGCGCAAGCAGTACGCGGCCACGCGCGACGCCGTGTTCGCGCTGAAGAAGGCCGGCGACGCGGCGGCCGCGCGCGAAATGGTCGACGGCAAGCTCGAACCCCAGTTCAACGCCTACCTGGACGCGGTCGGCCGCATCGGCCGGCACGAGGCCGACGTGGGCCGCGGGCTGGCCGCCGGCGTGCAACAGCAGTACCGCGACGGCACGCTCTTCCTGCTGGGCATGGCGGCCTGCGCGCTGGCGCTGGGCAGCTGGTTCTGCTGGGTGATTTCGCGCTCCATCACCGGGCCGCTGCGGCAGGCCGTGCGCGTGGCCCAGACCGTGGCGGCGGGCGACCTGGGCAGCCGGATCGACATCACCGGCGGCGGCGAGACCGGACAGCTGCTGCGCGCGCTGCATGAAATGAACGCCAGCCTGGTGCGCATCGTCGGCCAGGTGCGGGGCGGCACCGACACCATCGCCACCGCCTCCGGCGAAATCGCCAGCGGCAATATGGACTTGTCGGCGCGCACCGAGCAGCAGGCCAGTTCGCTGCAACAGACCGCCGCCTCCATGGAACAGCTGACGGCCACCGTCAAGCAGAACGGCGACAATTCGCGCCAGGCCCACACGCTGGCCCTGTCCGCCTCGGACGTGGCGTTGAAGGGCGGCGCCGTGGTCAGCCAGGTGGTCGACACCATGGGCATGATCAACGCGTCGGCGCGCAAGATCGTCGACATCATCGGCGTCATCGACGGCATCGCCTTCCAGACCAACATCCTGGCGCTGAACGCGGCGGTCGAGGCGGCGCGGGCCGGCGAGCAGGGACGGGGCTTCGCCGTGGTCGCCTCCGAGGTGCGCAACCTGGCCCAGCGCAGCGCCGCCGCCGCCAAGGAAATCAAGCTCCTGATCGGCGATTCGGTCGACAAGGTGGACCTGGGCGCGCGCCTGGTCGACCAGGCCGGGGCGACGATGAATGAAATCGTCGTCAACGTGCGCCGCGTGACCGACATCATCGGCGAAATCACGGCCGCCAGCGTGGAGCAGACCAGCGGCATCGAACAGATCAACCGCGCCATCTCGCAGATGGACCAGGTCACGCAGCAGAACGCCGCCCTGGTGGAGGAGGCCGCCGCCGCCGCGGCCGCGCTGCAGGACCAGAGCCAGGCGCTGGCCGGCGCGGTCAGCGTGTTCCGGCTGGCCGGCCACGCCCCCGCGCGGGTGTCGCGTTCGCGCGAACTGGTGCTCGCGGCGTAATCGGGGACGGAGTCGCGCCGTTTTTCCGGCGTTTTGAAACAATCGGGGACGGAGTGGCGCCGATAGGGTAGCATGGGGTTTTCGTCGACTCCCCCGCACCGTATGGCCCGCCTGCCCCGCCTCGTCGTCCCCTTCCAGCCCCACCACGTGGTGCTCAGCGCCCTCAAGGGCCTGTCCGCCTTCCAGGACGCGGACGACTACACCGCCTTCCTCGGCTGGCTGCGCACGGCCGCCCGCAACTGGAAAGTCTCCATCCACGCCTACGCGCTGGTGCCCGATGGCTTGCAATTGCTGGTCTCGCCGGCCGACGAGGACGGCCTGGGCCAGATGATGCAGTGGCTGGGACGCTACTACGTGCCCTATTACAACCAGAAATACGGCCGCTCGGGCACCCTGTGGCAGGGACGCTACAAGACCTCCGTCATCGACGCGGATTCATACCTGATGCTCAATAGCCGCTATATCGAGTACGTGCCGGTGCGGGCGGGGCAGGCGGCCCGGCCGGAGGATTATCCCTGGTCCAGCTATGCCCACCACGCCGGCTTGCGTTCCGACCCGGTGGTGACCGACCACCCCCTGTATTGGTCCCTGGGCAATACGCCTTTCCAGCGGGAAGTGGCGTACCAGGAGCTGGCCACGCAGGACCTGTCCCAAGACCACATTCTCATAGTGGAAAAGGCGGTGCTGAAGGGCTGGCCGCTGGGTTCGGACAAGTTCAAAACCGACTTGCAAAAACGGATGAACCGGCAGGTGTTGCCGGCCAAGAGAGGGCGTCCATTCAAGCAAAGCGCTTGATATAAAGTCTACCACCCGGCGCTTTGCCGGGTTTTTCGTCGCCGCCTTCACTCTGTCCCCAATTAAAATTTCAAGCGCTTGGTTTTAATTTAATTCGACTCCGACCCTAATTGTTCTTGTTGAGTTTACTTGTGCGTTGCACTATTCTGGACTCTCAATATCTTTCAGCAGTGGAGAATCGCATGATTTCGCAAGGTTTGTACGACCCAGCCAATGAACATGACGCCTGCGGCGTCGGTTTCGTCGCCCACATCAAGGGCAACAAAAGCCATTCCATCGTTGAGCAAGGCCTGCTGATCCTGAAGAACCTGGATCACCGGGGCGCCGTCGGCGCGGACGCGCTGATGGGCGATGGCGCCGGCATCCTGATCCAGATCCCCGACCAGTACTATCGCGACGAAATGGCCAAGCAGGGCGTGGAACTGCCGCCGCCAGGCGAGTACGGCGTGGGCATGGTCTTCCTGCCGAAGGAAAACGCTTCGCGCATCGCCTGCGAACAGGAAATCGAGCGCGCCGTGCGCATCGAGGGCCAGGTCGTGCTGGGCTGGCGCAATGTGCCGGTCGACTACGACATGCCGATGTCGCCGACCGTGCGCGCGAAAGAACCGATCATCCGCCAGATCTTCATCGGCCGCGGCCCGGACATCATGGTGACCGACGCGCTGGAACGCAAACTGTACGTGATCCGCAAATCGTCCGGCCACGCCATCCAGGCCCTGAAACTGATCCACGGCAAGGAATTCTTCGTGCCGTCGATGTCGGCCCGCACCGTGGTCTACAAGGGCCTGCTGCTGGCCGACCAGGTGGGCGTCTACTATAAAGACCTGCAAGACCCGCGCTGCATCTCCGCGCTGGCCATGGTCCACCAGCGTTTCTCCACCAACACCTTCCCCGAGTGGCCGCTGGCCCACCCGTACCGCCTGCTGGCGCACAACGGCGAGATCAACACCGTCAAGGGCAACTTCAACTGGATGCGCGCCCGCGAAGGCGTGATGAAGTCCGCCGTGCTGGACCAGGACCTGCAAAAGCTGTTCCCGCTGATCTACGAAGGCCAGTCGGACACCGCCTGCTTCGACAACGCGCTGGAACTGCTGTTGATGGCGGGCTACCCGATCGCCCAGGCCATGATGATGATGATCCCGGAAGCCTGGGAAAACCACACCACCATGGACGAGAACCGCCGCGCGTTCTATGAATACCACGCCGCGATGATGGAACCATGGGACGGCCCGGCCGCCATGGCCTTCACCGACGGCCGCTACATCGGCGGCACGCTGGACCGCAACGGCCTGCGTCCTGCGCGCTACATCGTCACCGACGACGACCTGGTGGTGATGGCGTCCGAATCCGGCGTGCTGCCGATTCCGGAATCGAAGATCATCCAGAAATGGCGTCTGCAACCGGGCAAGATGTTCCTGATCGACCTGGAAGCCGGCCGCATCATCGACGACAAGGAACTGAAGGACACCTACGCCAACGCCAAGCCGTACAAGGCGTGGATCAACGCGGTGCGCATCAAGCTCAACGAGATCAAGCTGTCCGAGAGCCAGCTGGCCCACAACCGCATCAAGTACAGCGCCGCGCCGGGCGAAAAAGCCGTCGCGTCGGTGCTGGACCGCCAGCAAGCCTTCGGCTACACCCAGGAAGACATGCGCTTCGTGCTGGCCCCGATGGCCGTGAACGGCGAGGAAGCCACCGGCTCCATGGGCAACGACTCGCCGCTGGCCGTCATGTCCAACAAACTGAAGCCGCTGTACAACTACTTCAAGCAACTGTTCGCCCAGGTGACCAACCCGCCGATCGACCCGATCCGCGAAGCGATGGTGATGTCGCTGGTGTCCTTCATCGGCCCGAAACCGAACCTGCTGGACACCAACAACGTCAACCCGCCGATGCGTCTGGAAGTGGCGCAGCCGGTGCTGGGCTTCGACGACATGGCGCGCCTGCGCGGCATCTCGCTGCACACCGGCGGCAAGTTCAAGTCGTATGAGCTGAACATCTGCTACCCGCTGGCCTGGGGCAAGGAAGGCGTGGAGGCCTGCCTGGCCTCGCTGTGCGCGGAAGCCGTGGACGCGGTCAAATCCGGCCACAACATCCTGATCGTGTCGGACCGCTCGATCGGCGCCGACCGCGTGGCGATCCCGGCGCTGCTGGCCACCTCGACCATCCACCAGCACCTGGTGTCGAAGGGCCTGCGCGCCTCGACCGGCCTGGTGGTGGAAACCGGCTCGGCCCGCGAAACGCACCACTTCGCGCTGCTGGCCGGCTACGGCGCGGAAGCCGTGCACCCCTACCTGGCGATGGAAACGCTGCTGGAACTGGCGCCGACCCTGCAGGGCGAGCTGACCGGCGAAAAAGCCATCTACAACTACACCAAGGCGATCGGCAAGGGCCTGATGAAGGTCATGTCGAAGATGGGCATCTCGACCTACATGTCCTACTGCGGCGCGCAGATCTTCGAAGCCATCGGCCTGAACAAGTCGCTGGTCGACAAGTACTTCAAGGGCACCGCCTCCAACGTGGAAGGCATCGGCGTGTTCGAAGTGGCGGAAGAGGCGCTGCGCCTGCACAACCTGGCCTTCGGCAACGACCCGGTCCTGAAGGACGCGCTGGACGCGGGCGGCGAGTACGCCTTCCGCATCCGCGGCGAGGACCACCTGTGGACGCCGGACGCGATCGCCAAGCTGCAGCACTCGACCCGCAGCAACAGCTACTCGACCTATAAAGAGTACGCGCAGATCATCAACGACCAGAGCAAGCGCCACCTGACCCTGCGCGGCCTGTTCGAGTTCAAGCTGGACCCGACGAAAGCCATTCCGCTGGAGGAGGTTGAGCCGGCCAAGGAAATCGTCAAGCGCTTCGCCACCGGCGCCATGTCGCTGGGCTCGATCTCGACCGAGGCCCACGCCACGCTGGCCGTCGCCATGAACCGCATCGGCGGCAAGTCCAACACCGGCGAGGGCGGCGAGGATCCGGCGCGCTACAGCATGGAACTGAAGGGCATCCCGATCAAGCAGGGCGACACCATGGCGTCCGTGGTGGGTAAAGAGCAAGTGGTGGTCGACATTCCGCTGCAGGCGGGCGACTCCATGCGTTCGCGCATCAAGCAGGTCGCGTCGGGCCGCTTCGGCGTGACCGCCGAGTACCTGAACTCGGCCGACCAGATCCAGATCAAGATGGCGCAGGGCGCCAAGCCGGGCGAGGGCGGCCAGCTGCCGGGCCACAAGGTGTCCGAATACATCGCCCAGCTGCGCTTCTCGGTGCCGGGCGTGGGTCTGATCTCGCCGCCGCCGCACCACGACATCTACTCGATCGAGGATCTGGCACAGCTGATCCACGACTTGAAGAACGCCAACCCGCGCGCCTCGATCTCGGTCAAGCTGGTGTCGGAAGTGGGCATCGGCACCGTGGCCGCCGGCGTCACCAAGGCCAAGGCCGACCACGTGGTGGTGGCCGGCCATGACGGCGGCACCGGCGCCTCGCCGCTGTCCTCGGTCAAGCACGCCGGCACCCCTTGGGAGCTGGGCCTGGCTGAAACGCAACAGACGCTGGTGCTGAACGGCCTGCGCAGCCGTATCCGCGTGCAGGCCGATGGCCAGATGCGCACCGGCCGCGACGTGGTGATCGCCGCCATGCTGGGCGCCGACGAGATCGGTTTCGCGACCGCGCCGCTGGTGGTGGAAGGCTGCATCATGATGCGCAAATGCCACCTGAACACCTGCCCGGTCGGCGTCGCGACGCAAGATCCGGAACTGCGCGCCAAGTTCAACGGCAAACCCGAGTACGTGGTCAACTACTTCTTCTTCGTCGCCGAAGAGGCGCGCCAACTGATGGCCCAGCTGGGCATCCGCACCTACGACGAGCTGATCGGCCGCGCCGACCTGCTGGACAAGAAAAAGGCGGTCACGCACTGGAAGGCGTCCGGCCTGGACTTCTCCAACATCTTCTACCAGCCGGAAGTGGCCGAAGGCCAAGCCATCCGCCACGTGGAAAACCAGGACCACGGCCTGGAAAAGGCGCTGGACCACAAGCTGATCGCCCAGGCCAAGGCGGCGCTGGAAAAAGGCGAGCGCGTGTCGTTCATCTCGCCGGTGCGCAATGTCAACCGCACGGTCGGCACCATGCTGTCCGGCGAAGTGGCGCAGCGCTACGGCCACGCCGGCTTGCCGGACGACACCATCCACATCCAGCTGCAAGGCACGGCGGGCCAGTCGGCCGGCGCGTTCCTGGCGCACGGCATCACGCTGGACCTGGTGGGCGAGGGCAACGACTACGTCGGCAAGGGCTTGTCGGGCGGCCGCATCATCGTGCGTCCGAACACCGAGTTCCGCGGCTGGGCGGTGAACAACATCATCATCGGCAACACCGTGATGTACGGCGCCATCGCCGGTGAAGCCTTCTTCAACGGCGTGGCCGGCGAACGCTTCGCGGTGCGCAACTCGGGCGCCACGGCGATCGTCGAGGGCACCGGCGACCACGGTTGCGAATACATGACCGGCGGCACCGTGGTGGTGCTGGGCGCCACCGGCCGCAACTTCGCGGCGGGCATGTCGGGCGGCATCGCCTACGTGTACGACCCTGACGGCGATTTCGCGCAGAAGTGCAACCTGTCGATGGTGTCGCTGGAGTCGGTGGTGTCGGCTTCCGAACAGAAGGTCGACCAGGCCACCTGGCACAGCCAGCACCGCAACGGCGAGCCGGAGGCGGACGAGGTGATCCTGAAGCGTCTGATCGAGCGTCACTTCAAGCACACCGGCAGCACCCGCGCCCGTTTCCTGTTGGACAACTGGGCCGAGGGCCGCGGCAAATTCGTCAAGGTCTTCCCGAACGAATACAAGCGCGCGCTGATCGAGCTGGCCGAAGACGCCGCCCTGGAAATGGAAACCCAGGCCATCGCCGCCTGAACTGGAAAAGAATAGGAAATATCGTGGGTAAAATCACCGGCTTTATGGAATTCAAGCGTCAGGAAGAGAGCTATCTGCCGACCGACGCGCGTCTGAAGAACTACAAGGAATTCGTGCTGCACCTGTCCAACGAGCAGGCCAAGGTGCAAGGCGCGCGCTGCATGGATTGCGGCATCCCGTTCTGCAACAACGGCTGCCCGGTCAACAACATCATTCCTGACTGGAACGACCTGGTTTACCGCGGCAACTACCGCGAAGCGCTGGACGTGCTGCACTCGACCAACAACTTCCCGGAATTCACGGGTCGCATCTGCCCCGCGCCGTGCGAGGCCGCCTGCACCCTGGGCATCAGCGACGATCCGGTCGGCATCAAGTCGATCGAGCACAAGATCATCGACGAGGGCTGGGCGCACGGCTGGGTCGTGCCGCAGCCGGCCGCCGTCAAGACCGGCAAGAAGGTCGCCGTGGTCGGTTCCGGCCCCGCCGGCCTGGCCGCCGCCCAGCAGCTGGCGCGCGCCGGCCACGACGTGACGGTGTTCGAGAAGAGCGACCGCGTCGGCGGCCTGCTGCGCTACGGCATCCCCGACTTCAAGATGGAGAAGTCGCACATCGACCGCCGCGTCGAGCAGATGCAGGCCGAGGGCGTGACCTTCCGCACCAGCGTGCTGATCGGCAAGGACTTCC
Organism: Pseudoduganella namucuonensis; assembly: GCF_900116645.1. Taxonomy (GTDB): domain Bacteria; phylum Pseudomonadota; class Gammaproteobacteria; order Burkholderiales; family Burkholderiaceae_D; genus Rugamonas; species Rugamonas namucuonensis. The sequence goes on from NZ_FPBO01000022.1 coordinate 41,480, forward strand.
CGGCCTCGGTCAACAACTGGGCGAAGGAGACCATTTTCCCCGAGGACCTGGCCAAGGACTTCGACGCCATCATCCTGGCCGGCGGCGCCGAGCAGCCGCGCGACCTGCCGGTGCCCGGCCGCGAACTGAAGGGCGTGCACTTCGCCATGGACTTCCTGCCGCAGCAGAACAAGGTCAACGCGGGCGACAAGGTCAAGGACCAGATCAAGGCCGGCGGCAAGCACGTGGTCGTGATCGGCGGCGGCGACACCGGTTCCGACTGCGTCGGCACCTCGAACCGCCAGGGCGCCGCCTCGGTGACCCAGTTCGAACTGATGCCGATGCCGCCGGAGCAGGAAAACAAGCCGCTGGTGTGGCCGTACTGGCCGACCAAGCTGCGCACCTCGTCCTCGCACGAGGAAGGCTGCGAGCGCGACTGGGCGGTGGCCACCAAGCGCCTGGAAGGCAAGGGCGGCAAGGTCGAGAAGCTGATCGCCTGCCGCGTGGAATGGAAGGACGGCAAGATGCAAGAAGTGCCGAACTCGGAATTCGAGATGAAGGCCGACCTGGTGTTTCTGGCCATGGGCTTCGTGTCGCCTGTGCAACAGATCCTGGACGCCTTCAGCGTCGAGAAGGACGCGCGCGGCAACGCCAAGGCCGCCACCGAGGGCGACAACAGCTACAAGACCTCGGTCGCCAAGGTCTTCACCGCCGGCGACATGCGCCGCGGCCAGTCGCTGGTCGTGTGGGCCATCCGCGAAGGCCGCCAGTGCGCCCGCTCGGTCGACGAGTTCCTGATGGGTGCCTCCGACCTGCCACGCTGATCCACTAGTTAAACTCCCACCGGAACACGACGGGCGATCCCTGTCGGTTCCGGTTTTTTTTACGCCCGGCGCGCCTGTTCTGGCCGCGCCTCCCTCTCCGCCAGTCCATACCCTTTATCCATTGTTGTGACAATTGGTGATTTTGTTTCCAATTGTAAATTGCTACAATGCCAGGTTTGTTGTCAGCTTTTAAATAAATGAGTGCCGTCCACGGCGCCTTCACCCAACCACGTCCGCCGAAGAGATCTCCCGCATGAATGCCACGCAAGCCCAGTTGCAAAAACTCTATGTGTCCTACTTCAACCGTCCCGCCGACACCGGCGGCCTGGCGTACTGGAGCGGGGTGATTGAAAAAGGCGTGGGCATCGAGACGGTGGCGGCGTCGTTCGCCGCGTCGGCCGAGTTCAAGGCCTTGTACGGCGGCAAGCCCAGCGCCGAGCTGGTGAAGGCGGCCTACCTGAACCTGTTCGGCCGCGCGGCGGAGCCGGCCGGGGTCGAGTATTGGAGCGGCGTGATCGATTCGGGCGGCGTCAGCCCGCACGAGGCGGTGACGGCCATCATGCAGGGCGCGCGCGGCGTCGACGAGTTGACGGCCTACCACAAGGTGTCGGCGGCGTCGGTGTTCACGGCGGCGCTCGACACGCCGGCCGAGGCGGCCGCCTACGGCAACGCCGCCTCGGTGGCGGTGGCCGGCGCCTGGCTCAAGGGCGTGACGGACGTGGTCTCGCTGGCGCGAGCCGAACTGGTGCTGGGCAAGGTGGTGGCCGAGGCGGTCGAGGCCGGCAACGGCGTGGTCAAGGGCATCCTGGCCGATGGCTACATCAAGGGCGCGACCGTGTTCGCGGACGCCAACAACAATGGCGAGTGGGACGAGGGCGAAGCCACCACCACGACCGACGATCTGGGCAATTTCTCGCTGTCCGGCGGCAGCGGCACCCTGATTTCGCTGGGCGGCACCGACATTTCCACCGGCAGTGCCGTCAACGGCAGCTTCAAGGCGCCGGCCGGCTCGACCATGATCAGCCCGCTGACCACGCTGGTGCAATCGGTCGCCAGCGGCGGCAACATCAGCGCGGCGGACGCCGAGGCGCTGGTGAAAAGCAAGCTGGGCATTTCTGAATCGGTCGACCTGGGCAGCTACGACCCGATCGCGGCGGCGCTCGGAAAGGACGCCAGCGCTGAAGACAAGGCGCTGGCGCTGAAGGTGCAGTCGGTGGCGGCGCAGGTGAACACGGTGATGGGCCAGGTGGGCGCGGTGCTGAGCGGGGCCGGCGTGGCCGGCGGCAGCGACGGCGGCGCCAACGCGGCCAGCGACGCGCTGGCCGACCTGATCGTCAACGCGCAAGACACGGTGGACCTGGGCTCCAGCGACACCGCCAAGCAGCTCGTCAAGGACGCCGCGCAGACGGCCGGCGCCGACGCCGGCCAACTGGCGGTGGTCGACAAGCTGGCCGCCGACGCGGGCCAGGCCATCGCCAACCTGAACCAGGCGATCAACACGGCCAGCAGCAAGCCGGGCGCGGACGCAAGCTCGCTGTTGGTGGAGATCGCCAAGGTGCAGGTGGCGGCCGAGGACATCGAGAAGGACATGGAAAGCGGCGCCAAGAGCGGCGACGTGAGCGCCAGCGTGGGCGGGACCACGGGCGCGGCGCTGGACCAGGCGATAGTCGAGGCCGCCGGCCAGGTGGGCAATGCGATTCCGACGCAAGCGCCCACCCAGCCGCCGACCGCGGCCCCGACCGAGGTGCCCACCCAGGCTCCGACAGAAGCGCCGACGGCGCCACCGACCGCCGCCCCTACCACCGCCCCGACCGCTGCGCCAACGCAGGCACCAACCCAAGCTCCAACGCAGCCTCCGACCGCAGCGCCTACAGCGGCCCCGACATCCGCGCCAACCGAGCCGCCCACTGTGGCGCCGACGGAGGCGCCCACGCAGCCGCCCACCGCCGCTCCGACGGTAGCGCCAACGGAAGCGCCGACCCAGGCTCCCACGGAACTCCCAACGGTGGCGCCCACCGAGGCGCCCAAGACGCTGACTGCCAGCGTCGACAGCTCGACGCACGTGCTGACCATCGGCGGCACCGTCACCGGCACCATTGAAATGGTGCTGGACGCGGCGAATGTCGCCACCATCACGCGCGGTGGCTTGACCGCCAGCGCAAAACCGGATCTGGACACGGTCGCCAGTATTGCCGTCGGCGCCGGCCAGGTACTGAGCGCGAGCGCGGCACATCTATCCGGGAAGGTGATCACTGGCGCTGGCACGGTGGTGGTGGCGAATTTGCAGGCGACGCCAAATGCCAACCTCGACGGCATCACTGCGGACGTGGTCACCGCGCAGATGACGCTGGCCGACGGCGTTGTCGAATTGACCGGCAGCCTGGGCAAGCTTGCTCTGGCAATACATGGCGACGGTATCGTTCGGGTCAAGGATGCGGCGGCAGGCAATGCTAGTCTTGCCATCGACGCCGAGGTATTGCTATCGGGAACCGGCGCGGCGCTTTCTGGCGCGACGGTGACAGGCGATGGTACTGTGCACGTGTCGTATGTCGCTGCCGACACGGACCTGACCCGCGTCACCGCGCACAGTGTCGTGGTTGTTGTAGATGGCGACTCCGAGGCCGACCTCAGCACCAACCCCCATCTCTCCACCGTGACGGGATATCTGCCGATGTTCGGCAAGCTGACGCTGACCGCCGCGCAAGCGGACCACAAGTCGATCGCTGGGTTTGGCAATGTGGCCATCAAAGGCTCGGAAGGCAGCCAGGAACTGATTGTCCTTTCGTCCGGCGGCAGTTCAATCAGCGGCGGACTGGATGCCGACACCATTGAACTCGGTTACGGAGCACACACGCTGCAGTATGTGTTTGGGCAAGCGGATAGTGCCGCTTCCGATTCCACATTGGAAGCGTACGACACGGTTCGCAATTTCGAAGTCGGCACAGACCAGATCCGGCTGTTGAGCACCGAGGGCGGCGTCGCGGTGGTGCCAACTTCGCTGACGCGTTTCGCCGATGTCGATGGCGCGCTTGTAACGTCAAGCCAGAAACTGGCAGAACTGGTCCTCAACTCGGCCAGTTTCCAATCGTTGGGCGCGCAGCAGGCGGGGTTGATAGGCGTCACCGGCGGCGACTATGGCGGGGCCTACTTGTATGTGCACCGCCCCGGGCAGGCGGGCTTGGACCAGGCGCGCGACTTGTTTGTCAAACTGGCGGCGGCCCAAGGCGTGGGCGCTGTCGGTGCGCTGGATGTGTCGGCGTATTTCGTCGCGCCGGATCACACGGCCCCGGCTGCGACTATCAACTCCGCGGCATATAACCAGGACACCAGGACATTGATGTTCTCGGGCGCCGACTTCGACACCATCAGGAGCCGGAGCGAATACGTCAAACAGGACCTCAAGGCATTTCTCGACTGGAGCAAACTGCGCTGGGATATCAACGGCGACGGCGGCGCCAGCGCGGACGTCCAATTCGCCCTGGAAGACATCCAGAGTGCACGCCTGGGCGTTTCCAACACCTTGGAGGTGGTGCTTACCGCCGCCAAGCACGCGGCGCTGTTGGCCACGCCAGGCTATGGCGTGCTCAATTCCATGTCGGACACAATCGATGTCGCCCCCGGTTTCATCCGGGATAGCGCCGGGAACGCGGCCACGACGGATGGGCGGGAGAATGCCCCGCTCAGTATCAATCGCGTCGTCGAACTGAGCGAGGGAGCCCTGGCACCGGTCATCAACGCCGATTACACGACCTTGTCCGCTGCAAAAATAACGGCGGCCAACTTTACAGTCGATGCCGCCGCTATAAAAAGCGGCTCGCTTTCCATCTCCGATGTGGCGGCAGGCAGGACGGTAACGGTGATCAACGCCGAACACGTGACGTCGCTGTCCACCGCAACCATGAAAGGAAACCTGATCGTTTCGAGCGCCAGCGCGAAATCCCTGTATGGCGGCGATGGTGATGACCAACTGACCTCCACCAGTAACGGCAACGTGCACTTCGTGGGCGGCGCCGGTGCGGATGTGATGACTGGAGGACGAGGCGTGAACACTTACGCGACCTGGCTCGCCAGCGACAGCCGTGTCGGCAGTGCTGCGGAACTCATAGCGTCCGCCGACACCATCACCAATTGGAACGCGGCGGCCGGGAATCGGATCGATGTGCTGGAGGCCTTGATGATCGTGGCCACCAGCGCGGCCGCTGTCCAGGGACGCGCGTCGGTATCCCAGCAAGGTCTCGCCACATTCGCGGCCGCCGACAATACTGTGGCGCTGAAGTTGGCAGCGCTCGAAGCGGCCATCGGCACCCAGGGCGTAGGTACAACGGCGGTGTTCAACCACGGCACCGACGCCTACGTGTTCATGGTCGGCAGCTCTGCCCTGGGCATCCAGGAAAAGGATGGACTGATCAGGCTGAATGGCGTAGCGGCGGCGGGTTTGAGGATGGAAGGGGGCGACATCACCGGCATCCTGACGTCGCCCACCACGACCATTGCCAGCGTCGAATACCGCGAAGATGTGATGATGCTGGCGATAAGCGGCAGCGGCTTCTCCTCCCTCCTTGGTTCCGGCGGCGGGGACAACACCGATATCAAGGAGCAGCTGGATTGGTCCAAACTAAGCTGGGATATCAACGACGATGACGGTGCGACCGCCAATATCGGGTTTACGCTGAACGACATCGACTATGCCAAGGTATACGCGAATACGCTGGTGGTTGCGCTGAAGCCGGCCAAGCACGCCGCTGTATTGGCGACGCCGGGTTACGGGCAGGGCAATTCAGCCGTGGATTCCTTCGACATTGCCCAGGGTTTCACCCGGAACAGCGATGGCATCGCCAGCGCCACCGATGCCATGCCCAATGGCCCGCTCACCACTGGCTACTACATGGAACTGAGCGATGGTAGCGCACGGGCGCCGGTGACCAATGCCGATCAGCTGGTCATGTCCGCCTACCAAAAAAGCCCGAATGGTGCCGTCGTCGATTTCACCAACGTGACGAGCACTTACATTGAAATCCGAGCGCTTGCCGCAGGCAATACCGTTACGCTCAACAATATCGATCACGTCAAATATCTGTACACCAGCTCGCTTAACCCGTCGCAGGGCAATCTGGTGATCAGTGGCTCGAGCCTGGAGTCCATCCGCACCGGCGATGGCAATGATACCCTCACATCGAGCTCCACGGGCGGGGTGTGGTTCTCGGCAGGCGGCGGCGCCGACATGCTGACGGGCGGCACCGGCAGGAACTTTTACCAGTTCGCGCCCAACGGCGGCGACTTCAAGGCGAGCAGTGTGGAAAGCCTGTTGGCGTCGGCGGACATCATTACCAACTGGACCGCGGCCGAGTTCAACCTGATCAATTTCGGCGCCACGGAGCTGATCACGGTGGCGCACACTGCGGCGGCGGTCTCCGGCCGTGCCGCCATTTCCACCAAGGGCCTGGCCACGTTTGACGCGGCCGACAATACGGCCGCGTTGAAACTGGCGGCCGTGGTCGCGGCAGTGGGAACGGACTTGGCCGGCACGTCGGTGGTGTTCAATCATGGAGGCGACGCATATGTGTACGTTGCGGGCGACACCGCGGTTGGTGTCCAGGCTGGCGACGCACTGATTAGAGTCAATGGCGTCACCGCGGATGGGCTGGTGATAGGCGGAGGCGATATCGCTGGTATCACACTGGCGGATACCGCTGCCCCCACCGCGACGATCACCAGCCTCCGCTACTCCGAGGAATCGCGCACCATGCATCTGAGTGGGGGCGATTTCTCGACCATCCTGGCACCGACGGAAGACGTGAGTAAAGACGTCAAGGCCAACTTGGACTGGTCGAAGCTGGTCTGGGATATCGATGGCGACGACGAAGCGACTGTCAACGTCGTGTTTTCGCTGAGCGATATCGAAGGCGCGCGCGTTGTGGGCAATAGCCTGGAAATCGTGCTGACGCCGTCCAAGCACGCGGCACTATTGAGTACGCCAGCGTACGGCGCTTCGGGTCTGTCGAGCGACAAGCTCGACGTGCACGCCGGATTCATACGGGACAGTGCCGGCAATGCCAGCACCACGGATGGTGTGGCGAATGGTTTCCTGGACACCAACGCACTCTTGGAGATGAAGGCTGGAGTGACGTTCGCCCCGACCACCAATGCGGACCTTGTCATCGTGACCGGAACCGCCGGGGACGGGGATGCCACCGTCGACCTGGCCAACGTAGTCAGTGGCACCTTGTTCTTTGCGGCGCAGGCCAAGGGGACGGTTACGGTATCGAATGTCAATCATCTTAGGGATCTGCTCGTCTCCAGTTCCTCGGAGGCCGATTTTGTCATTACCAGCCCCAATCTGTTCAACTACGCAACCGGGGCGGGCGATGACCGCCTTACGTCGACCTCCACCGGCGCTGTAGTCTTCGCCGGAGGTGGGGGCGCGGACGTTCTGACGGGCGGCACGGGCGTCAACTCCTACTTGTTCGCCAGCAATGGAGCTGATTTCGTCGCTACCACCACAGACGGCCTGCTGGCGGCGGCCGACACCATTACCAATTGGGGCGCGGCGAATAGCTCGATCGAGTTCATGTCAACGACGCTGTCCACGACGGCGCATAGCGCCGCCCCGGTCGCTGGCCGCGCATCGATTTCGAGTCTTGGCTTGGCGGCCTTCGATGCGGCCGATAACACGGCCGCATCGAAGCTGACGGCCGTGGTTGCGGCGGCAGGCGCCGATCCGGAAGGGACTTCGGTGGTGTTCAACCACGAGGGTGACGCCTACGTGTATGTGGTGGGCAACGCCGCTGCCGGGATACAAGCGGGCGATGGCCTGATCAAGCTTGATGACGTCGTCGCCTCCGGCCTGAACGTTCAATCCGGGAAAATCGACGGGGTCAACCCGCTCGTGGTCGCTGCCGCGCATACCGAGATCCTCACCAGTACCACGGTCTGGGCACCAAATCTGGAGGCCGACTACCTCGTGCTCGACGCGCGCATGGACGGCGCCACCGTCGACGCCGTCAATGTGGCCGCCTCTTCCGTCACGGCCTCGATCCTGGCCAACCAGACCCTGACGGTTACCCATCTCGACCACGCGACCCAGGTGTCCGCCGCCTTCCAGGACGGCAACCTGATCGCATCCGGCAGCGGCGCGCTCCACTTCGAAGGCGGCAACGGCAACGACCGGTTCACCTCCACCTCCACCGGCAGCGTGTACTTCCAGGGCAATGGCGGCGCGGATACCTTCACCGGTGGCTCCGGCGCCAACACCTACGCCTACACGGCGTGGGGAGACGAGTTCGGCGCGGGCAGCGTTGCGGAACTGATCACCGGCGCCGACACCGTCACCAACTGGAACGCCGGCGCCAGCAATAAGCTGTATTTCGGCGGCAAGGTCCTGGCTACCGTCGCCCATACCGAGGACCTCGCGTCGGGCACGGCATGGATCTCCGAGCTGGGCGTCGCCAGCTTCGACGCGGCCGACGCCACCTTGTCCCTGAAGTTGGCGGCCGTAGTGTCGGCGGTGGGTGAGGACGAAGTAGGCACCTCTGTCATCTTTAACGATGGCGGCGATGCTTGGCTGTATGTGGTTGGCAACGCGATGGCGGGCGTGCAGGTCGGCGATGCTTTGATCCATCTGGTCGGTGTCAGTGCGACGCGGATCAGTTTCACGGACGGCGACATCACCGGCTTCTGACGCTGGACGGACAGGGGGCTTTACAGTGGAGGACAAGACCACGGTGGCTGGGGGCCGGCCTGCTCATGACCGCTCTGGAGCGTTAAGCTCAGCCAGACTATGCCCCTCGTCGCGAACATAGGGCAGGTCGCCGGGGTCAAGCTGTTCCTTGCCTCGGGCCGGGGCCGGTGTCCTGCTCGGCGTGCAGGTTTTGCGGAGTGATCCCCGCCAGAAGCTCGTCCAGCGCATATACGGGGAAAACCGGCTCGATGATGACCCGGCCCCGCTCCGTGCGCACGGTGACGGGCTGGTTCAGCGTCAGGTCGGCCGCCTCCATCATGGCGGCTGACAAGCGTACGGCAGGACTGTTGCCCCACTTTCTTAACATTTGAATCTCCATGCGCGCCTCCCCGCTAATAGATAAATTTGTCGAATGGCCAAGGTAGGTTGTTTACCTGTCCGTGGCAAGCGCCGCCACAATAGTGACTCCCGCACCGCAGCAAATTAACACTTCTTTCCAATTGTAAATTACTGACTTTGCAGTTATTACTGTTGTATTATTTGCCTCTTCTCCGCCCCCAGGGAGGGGCCTCTCAGCAGACTGTGTCATTTCTGCACTACAATACTGGATTCTACAAAGTGAGCTAAGTCGTGCCGAACCTCGTCGAAATCCGTGATTTACACTTCTCCTATGGAAAACGGTCCATTTTGTCCGGACTCCATATGGATTTCCCACGCGGGAAAGTGATCGCGGTGATGGGCGGTTCGGGCAGCGGCAAGACCACGGTGCTGCGCCTGATCGGCGGCCAGATCCGCCCGCAAAAAGGCATGGTTTCCGTCGACGGCCAAGTCGTCCACAAGCTGAAAACCGACGCGCTGTATCTGCTGCGCCGCAAAATGGGTATGCTTTTTCAGCACGGCGCGCTATTCACCGACCTCACCGTGTACGAGAACGTGGCCTTCCCGCTGCGCGAGCACACCGACCTGCCGGAGGAGCTGATCCGCGACCTGGTGCTGATGAAGCTGCACGCGGTCGGCCTGCGCAACGCGGCCAAGCTGAAGCCGGGCGAGATATCGGGTGGCATGGCGCGCCGCGTGGCGCTGGCCCGTTCGATCGCGCTGGACCCGCAACTGATCATGTACGACGAGCCCTTCGCGGGCCTGGACCCGATCTCGATGGGCGTCACCGCCAACCTGATCCGCAACCTGAACGACGCGCTCGGTTCGACCACCGTGCTGGTGTCGCACGATGTGAAGGAATCGTTCCTGATAGCCGATTACGTGTATTTCCTGTCGCAGGGCAAGGTCGTCGCGCACGGCACGCCGGCCGACATGACGGTCTCCACCGACCCGTACGTGAAGCAGTTCGTGCACGCCGAGGCCGACGGCCCCGTGCCCTTCCATTATCCGGGCAAGAGCCTGGCGGCCGACCTGGGCTTGGGGGAGCGCGCGTGACGACCCTCCTCCCGAACCTGCTGAGCCGCATGGGCGCCTGGGTGCGCGACCACGTGGAGGGCGTGGGCTACAGCACGCGCTCCTTTTTTTACATGCTGGGCGTGTCGCCCGGCCTGCTGCGCCGTCCGCGCCTGGTGGTCGAGCAGTTGCATTTCATCGGCAACCATTCGCTGCTGATCATCACCCTGTCCGGCCTGTTCGTCGGCATGGTGCTGGGCCTGCAGGGCTATTACACGCTGAATAAATACGGCGCGTCCGAATCGCTGGGCCTGCTGGTGGCGCTGGGGCTGACGCGCGAGCTGGGTCCGGTGATCACGGCGCTGCTGTTCGCCGGCCGCGCCGGCACCTCGCTGACGGCGGAGATCGGCCTGATGAAGGCCGGCGAGCAGCTGTCGGCGATGGAAATGATGGCGGTCAACCCGGTGCAGCGCGTGCTGGCGCCCCGTTTCTGGGCCGGCGTGATCGCCGTGCCCTGCCTGGCGTCGATCTTCAGCGCGGTCGGCATTTTCGGCGGCTACCTGGTCGGCGTGCGCCTGATCGGCGTCGACGAGGGCGCGTTCTGGTCGCAGATGCAGGGCGGCGTCGACCTGTGGAACGACGTGTTCAACGGTTTCATCAAGAGCATCGTGTTCGGCGTCGCCATCACGTTCATCGCGCTGTACCAGGGCTACGAGGCGCGCCCCACGCCCGAGGACGTGGCCGGCGCCACCACCCGCACGGTGGTGATCTCGTCGCTGATGATCTGGTGGCTGGACTTCATGCTGACGGCGTTGATGTTCAGCAAGTAATTGCCCGACAGTATGGATCGAGCGCGGCGCGCGCCGTGGAAATAAAAACAAGATAGGATATAGTGTCATGCAACGTAAATCTCTGGATGTCTGGGTCGGTCTGTTTGTCGTGCTGGGCGTCGTCGCCCTGCTGTTCCTGGCCCTGAAAGCGGGCAACGCCAATTCGCTGTCGTTCGCCCAGACCTATGAAATCACCGCCAAGTTCGACAACATTGGCAGCCTGCGCACGCAGGCGGCGGTGAAGGCGTCCGGCGTGGTGGTCGGCCGCGTGGCCGACATCCGTTTCGACGACAAGACCTACAAGGCGCTGGTGACCATGCATATGGAATCCGGCTACAAGTTCCCGAAAGACAGCTCGGCCAAGATCCTGACGGCCGGCCTGCTCGGCGAGCAATACATCGGCATCGAGGCCGGCGGCGACACCAACAACCTGGTCGCCGGCGACAAAATCGCCCGCACGCAGTCGGCTGCCGTGCTGGAAGACCTGATCAATCAATTTATCTACAGCAAGGCAGCCGAAGGAAAGGATAGCAACTGATGCGTGCAACGACCCCACTTCGCTCTCTGGCGCTGGCAGCGACCGCCGCCGCCGTACTGACCGGCTGCGCCGGTCCCAACCCGCGCGACCCCTACGAGGGTTTCAACCGGGCCATGTTCAAATTCAACGACAAGGTGGACCAGGTGGCCCTGAAGCCGGCCGCCACCGCCTACAAGACGGTGCTGCCGGGCTTCGTGCAGACCGGCGTGAACAACTTCTTCGGCAACATGTCCGACGTCTGGACCGCCGCCAACAACTTTATGCAGGGCAAGGGCGAGCAGGGCATGACGGACGTGATGCGCGTGGCGCTGAACTCCACCTTCGGCCTGCTGGGCGTGCTGGACATCGCGTCCGAGGCGGGCCTGCAGAAGCACAACGAGGACTTCGGCCAGACCCTGGGCCACTGGGGCGTCGATTCCGGCCCCTACCTGATGCTGCCGCTGCTGGGACCGTCCACCGTGCGCGACACGGCCGGCCTGCCGCTGGACATCGCGGCCGACCCGTGGCGCAAGGTGACGCCGGACGCGGCCCGCAACTGGGGCGTGGCGGTGCGCGGCGTCGACCAGCGCGCGGTGCTGCTGGACGCGTCCAACCTGATGGAGGAGGCCGCGCTGGACCGTTACGAGTTCGTGCGCGACGGCTTCCTGCAGCGCCGCCAGAGCAAGGTCTACGACGGCGAGGACGGTCCGCGCGGCAAGGCCAAGAAGGCCTACGCCGACGACGACCTGCCGCCGACCGCGGCGGCGGACAAGGGCGCCGAGCCGGCTCCCGCCGCTTCCCCCGCCGCTTCCCCCGCTATAATGACGGCACCGGCTGCGGACAAGAACGCCAGCCTGTGATCCGAAGCAAACCAAACAAAGGTAGACACAGATGAAATTGATTAAACAACTCTTCGCCTACGCCGCCCTGGCGTTCGCCTCCGCGTCGTTCGCCGCCGTGCCCGCCAACGAGGCGCCGGACGCGCTGGTCAAGCGCATCAGCACCGAGGTGCTGGACGTGGCCAAGGCCGACAAGGAAATCCAGTCGGGCAACCAGAAGCGCATCATGGACCTGGTGGAAACCAAGATCCTGCCCTACGTCGACTTCCAGCGCATGACCTCGCTGGCCGCCGGCCGCTACTGGCGCGAGGCCAGCCCGGAACAGCAGAAGCAGCTGTCCACCGAGTTCCGCACCCTGCTGATCTACACCTACTCGGGCGCGCTGTCCCAGGTGAAGAACGAAACCATCGAGTTCAAGCCGCTGCGCGCCGACGCGGCCGACGCCGAGGTGGAAGTGCGCTCGCAGGTCAACGTGGCCCGCGGCGAGCCGATTCCGCTGAACTACCGCGTGGCCAAGTCGCCCACCGGCTGGAAGATCTACGACATCAACGTGCTGGGCGCGTGGCTGGTCGAGACCTACAAGGGCACCTTCTCGTCCGAGATCGGCAAGGGCGGCATCGACGGCCTGATCAAGACCCTGTCCGAGAAGAACAAGAAGCTGGCGAACAAGCCGATCAAGGCCGCCGCCAAATAAGCGCTTTTCACGCTACAATCGCCCCATGTCCGATTCCACCGCCAACATGCAGTCCCTGACCTCGCTGACCGTGGCCAACGCCACGGCCGCGCTGGAGCAGGGCGTGGCCGCCATCCGCGCCGGCCAGGCCATGTTCGACCTGCGCAACATCCAGGCGGTGGATTCGGCGGCCGTCTCCGTGTTGCTGGCGTGGCAACGCGCCGCCCACGAGGCCGGCGTCCAGCTGGAGCTGCGCAACCTGCCGCCCATGCTGAAAAGCCTGACCAAGCTGTACGGCGTGTGCGCGCTGGTGTCGCCGTCGCTGGCCGATTGCGCCGGGCCGGCCGTCGCGCCCGGCGTCCCGCCGGCGCCGCCCGCGGCCGCCGAACCGCCACACCACCACCATCATTGATCCCCGCCCCGCTCCCGCAGTCGCAGTGAATGTCCGGTCCGGCGTAAGCCGAACCAAAATCCAATATAATTGACCGTTGCCGTTGCCGTAGTGCCACGGCGCACGCACCTCCGGCCTCGCGGCCCTCCCCGACGGTCCACGCCTTACACATACTTAGCCAAGCATGACAGCAATCCAAATCAGCAATGTCGAGAAGCGCTACAAGTCGCTCCAGGCACTGGGCGGCGTCTCCCTCGCCATCGAAGAGGGGGAGTTCTTCGGCCTGCTCGGTCCCAACGGCGCCGGCAAGACCACGCTCATCTCCATCATCGCCGGCCTCATCAAGCCGGACGCCGGCAAGGTCACCATCCACGGCCACGACGTCACGGGCGATTTCCGCGAGGCGCGCAGGAAGCTCGGCGTGGTGCCGCAGGAACTGGTGTTCGACCCCTTCTTCACCGTGCGCGAGACCTTGCGCCTGCAGTCCGGCTACTTCGGCCTGCCGAACAACGACAAGTGGATCGACGAGGTGATGGGCAACCTCGACCTGACCAACAAGGCCGACACCAATATGCGCGCGCTGTCCGGCGGCATGAAGCGCCGCGTGCTGGTGGCGCAGGCGCTGGTGCACAAGCCGCCCGTCATCGTGCTCGACGAGCCGACCGCCGGCGTCGACGTGGAACTGCGCCAGACGCTGTGGAAGTTCATCTCGCGCCTGAACCGCGAAGGCCACACCGTGGTGCTGACCACCCACTACCTGGAGGAGGCGCAGGCCATGTGCAAGCGCGTCGCCATGCTCAAGACGGGCAAGGTGGTGGCGCTGGACACCATGTCGCAGCTGATCCGCCGCATTTCCGGTTCCAGCCTGGTGCTGCACCTGAAGCAGGGCGCGCTGCCGGACGACCTGCGCCACCTGGTCACGCACCCGGAGGACGCGGCGCGCGGCAAGTACAGCCTGCGCATCAACGAATACACGGAAGTGGAAAGGATCCTGGCGCGCATCCGCGAGAGCGGCGCCGTCATCGACGAGATGCAGTTGCAGCAGGCCGACCTGGAAGACATCTTCCTGCAGATCATGGAAGGCGAGACCGTATGATGTCCACCGGCTTCCGCACCCTGGTCTACAAGGAAACCTTGCGCTTTTATAAGGTCGCGACCCAGACCATCGCCGCGCCCATCCTGACCGCCATGCTCTACCTGCTGATCTTCGGCCACGTGCTCGAGGGCCGCGTGCAGGTCTATCCGGGCGTCACCTACACCGCCTTCCTGATTCCCGGCCTGGTGATGATGAGCGTGCTGCAGAACTCCTTCGCCAACTCCTCGTCGTCGCTGATCCAGTCCAAGATCACCGGCAACCTGGTGTTCGTGCTGCTCACGCCCCTGTCGCACTGGGAGCTGTATTCGGCGTACGTGATCGCGGCCATGGTGCGCGGCCTCGCCGTCGGCCTGGGCGTGTTCGTCGTCACCGCCTGGTTCGCCCACATGTCGTTCGAGGCGCCGCTGTGGATCCTGGTGTTCGCCCTGCTGGGCGCCGCCATCCTGGGCACCATGGGCCTGATCGCCGGCATCTGGGCCGAGAAGTTCGACCAGCTGGCCGCGTTCCAGAACTTCCTGATCATGCCGCTGACCTTCCTGTCCGGCGTGTTCTACTCCATCCATTCGCTGCCGCCGTTCTGGCTGACCGTATCGCACCTGAACCCGTTCTTCTACATGATCGACGGCTTCCGCTACGGCTTCTTCGGCCAGTCCGACGTCAACCCCTACATCAGCCTCGGCATCGTCGGCGCCTTCCTGGCCGTGCTGTCGGTGCTGGCCATTCGATTATTAAGCAGCGGCTATCGCTTACGCCACTAAGGCGACACCAAGAGGAAACCACCATGACCACCACCCCTGAAGCGATCCACGGCTACATCTCCGCCGGCCTCGAATGCACCCACCTGGAAGTGGAGGGCGACGGCCAGCACTTCCAGGCCGTCATCGTCTCGCCGGCCTTCGCCGGCAAGCGCCCGATCCAGCGCCACCAGCTGGTGTACGCGGCGCTGGGCGACCGCATGCGCGAGGAGATCCACGCGCTGTCGATGAAGACGCTGACCCCGGAAGAATACCAAGGCTAACGCTCAACAAGGACCCAAGAACCATGGACAAACTCCTCATCCAGGGCGGCAAGCGCCTGGTCGGCGACGTGACCATCTCCGGCGCCAAGAACGCGGCGCTGCCCATCCTGTGCGCCGGCCTGCTGACCTCGGGCGACGTGGTGCTGGACAACGTGCCGCACCTGCACGACGTCACCACCATGCTGCGCCTGCTGGGCCAGACCGGCCTGAAAGTGGCGCAGGACGGCGACAAGGTCACCCTCAACGGCGCCAACATCACGAAGCTGGAGGCGCCGTACGAGATGGTCAAGACCATGCGCGCCTCGATCCTGGTGCTGGGTCCATTGCTGGCGCGCTTCGGCGAGGCCAAGGTGTCGCTGCCGGGCGGCTGCGCCATCGGTTCGCGTCCGGTGGACCAGCACATCAAGGGCCTGCAGGCGCTGGGCGCCGAGATCACCATCGACGCCGGCTACATCTACGCCAAGTGCAAAAAGCTCAAGGGCGCCCGCATCGTCACCGACATGATCACCGTGACCGGCACCGAGAACCTCTTGATGGCGGCGACGCTGGCCGAGGGCGAGACCATCCTGGAAAACGCCGCGCGCGAGCCGGAAGTGACCGACCTGGCGCACCTGCTGGTGGCCATGGGCGCCAAGATCGAGGGCATCGGCACCGACCGCCTGGTGATCCAGGGCGTGCCCGAGCTGCACGGCGCCTCGCACGCGGTGATCTCCGACCGCATCGAGGCGGCCACCTTCCTGTGCGCCGTGGCGGCCACCGGCGGCGATATCACCATCCGCAACACCCGCACCGACATCCTCGACGCGGCGCTCGACAAGCTGCGCGAGATCGGCCTGCGCATGACCGTCGGCCCGGACTGGATCCGCGCCGAGATGGACGGCCGGCCGCGGCCCGTCACCTTCCGCACCACCGAATACCCCGGCTTCCCGACCGATATGCAGGCCCAGTTCATGGCGGTGAACACCATCGCCAACGGCGCCAGCCGCGTGACCGAAACCATCTTCGAAAACCGCTTCATGCACGTCCAGGAGATGAACCGCCTGGGCGCCGCGATTGAAACCGACGGCAACACCGCCTTTATCAAGGGCGTGGACCAGCTGGTGGGCGCGCCCGTGATGGCGACCGACCTGCGCGCCTCGGCTTCGCTGGTGATCGCGGGTCTGGCCGCCAAGGGCGAAACGCTGATCGACCGCATCTACCACCTCGACCGCGGCTACGACCGCATGGAAGTGAAGCTGCAGGCGATCGGCGCCAACATCAGCCGCATCAAGTAAGCCGAATCTAGTAAAGAACGAGACCTATATGAGTGGATTTAACAGCGACGCCAACAACCAGCTGATCCTCGCGCTGTCGAAGGGCCGCATTTTCGAAGACACCCTGCCGCTGCTGGAAGCGGCCGGCATCACCGTCACCGAGAACCCGGAAACCTCGCGCAAGCTGATCCTGGCCACCAACGACCCCAATGTGCGCGTGCTGATCGTGCGCGCCACCGACGTGCCGACCTATGTGCAGCACGGCGCGGCGGACTTCGGCGTGGCCGGCAAGGACGTGCTGATCGAGCATGGCGGCGAGGGCCTGTACCAGCCGGTGGACCTGCAGATCGCGCAGTGCCGCATGTCGGTCGCCGTCAAATCCGGCTTCGACTACGAGGCGGCGGTGCGCCAGGGCGCGCGCCTGCGCGTGGCCACCAAGTTCACCCAGACCGCGCGCGAGCACTTCGCCGCCAAGGGCGTGCACGTGGACCTGATCAAGCTGTATGGCTCGATGGAGCTGGCGCCGCTGGTCGGCCTGTCGGACGCCATCGTCGACCTGGTCTCCACCGGCAGCACGCTGCGCGCCAACAACCTGGTGGAAGTGGAGGAGATCATGGACATCTCCTCGCGCCTGGTGGTCAACCAGGCCGCGCTCAAGCTCAAGCGCGCCCGTTTGCAACCGATCATCGAAGCCTTCGAGCGCGCTTCGAAGGCCCGCAAGCAAGGCTGACGACATGACACTCCAGATACGCAAACTCGATTCCTCCGCCGCCGGTTTCAAGCAGACGCTGGACGCGCTGCTGGCCTTCGAGGAGTCCACCGACGACGCCATCGAAGGCGCCGTCGCCAAGATCCTGGCCGACGTGAAAAAGCGCGGCAACGCCGCCGTGCTGGAATACACCAACCGTTTCGACCGCCTGCCGAACGGCGGCGCCGCCTCGGTGGACGTGCTGGACCTGCCGGTCGCCGAACTGCGGGCCGCGCTGGACGCGCTGCCGCAGGCGCAGCGCGCCGCCCTGGAAGTGGCGGCCGAACGCATCCGCGTGTTCCACGAGCGCCAGAAGCGGGAACTGCAGGGCTTCAGCTACACCGAGGCCGATGGCACGGTGCTGGGCCAGCGCATCACGCCGCTGGACCGCGTGGGCATCTATGTCCCGGGCGGCAAGGCGGCGTACCCGTCGTCGGTGCTGATGAACGCCATTCCCGCGCAGGTCGCGGGCGTGGGCGAAATCGTCATGGTGGTGCCGACGCCGGACGGCGTGAAGAACCAGATGGTGCTGGCCGCCGCGGCCCTCGCGGGCGTGACGCGCGTGATCACCATCGGCGGCGCGCAGGCGGTCGGCGCGCTGGCCTACGGCACCGAGACCATCGCCGCCGTCGACAAGATCGTCGGCCCCGGCAACGCCTATGTGGCCTCGGCCAAGCGGCGCGTGTTCGGCACCGTCGGCATCGACATGATCGCGGGACCGTCCGAGATCCTGATCGTGTGCGACGGCACCACGGACCCGGACTGGGTCGCCATGGACCTGTTCTCGCAGGCCGAGCACGACGAGCTGGCGCAGGCCATCATGCTGTGCCCGGACGCCGATTACATCGCCAGGGTGGAGGAGAGCATCAACAGGTTGCTGCCGACCATGCCGCGCCAGGACGTGATCCGCACCTCGCTGACCGACCGCGGCGCGCTGGTGAAGGTGCGCGACATGGCCGAGGCCTGCGCCATCGCCAACAGCATCGCCGCCGAGCACCTGGAGATCTCCGCCGCCGAACCGCAGCAGTGGGCCGACCAGATCCGCCACGCGGGCGCCATGTTCCTGGGGCGCTTCTCGTCCGAGTCGCTGGGCGACTATTGCTGCGGCCCGAACCACGTGCTGCCGACCTCGCGCACCGCGCGCTTCTCGTCGCCGCTGGGCGTGTACGACTTCCAGAAGCGCTCGTCCATCCTGTTCGTCAGCGAGGCCGGCGCGCAGACGCTGGGCAAGGTCGCCGCCGAACTGGCCTACGGCGAGGGCCTGCAGGCGCACGCCCGCAGCGCCGAACTGCGGATCAAGGCGAAGTGAGCCCCGACGCATGAGCGACTGGCAAAACCAGGTCTATTGCGAGGATGCGCTGGCCGGACTGGCGCGCATCCCGGACGGTTCCGTCGATCTGATCCTCACCGATCCGCCCTATAACCTGGGCAAGGATTACGGCAACACGTCCGACCAGCAGACGGTGGAGGAGTACCTGCGCTGGACCGAGCAGTGGATAGACGCGGCGCTGCCCAAGCTCAAGCCGAACGGCAGCCTGTACATCTTCCTGACCTGGCGCTTTTCGCCGGAAATCTTCGTCATGCTGAAAAAGCGCATGACGATGATGAATGAAATCATCTGGGACCGCCGCGTGCCGTCCATGGGCGGCAGCGTGCGCAGCTACTCGTCGGTGCACGACACGGTCGGCTTCTTCGTCGGCCGCAAGGATTACTATTTCGACCTGGACGCGGTCCGCATCCCCTACGACGCGGAGACCAAGAAGGCCCGTTCGCGCTCCATCTTCATCGGCGCGAAATGGTTGGAGGTGGGCTACAACCCCAAGGACGTGTGGAGCGTGTCGCGCCTGCACCGCGAGCACTCGGAGCGGGTCGACCACCCGACCCAGAAGCCGCTGGAGATCATCGAGCGCATGGTCAAGGCCTCGTGCCCGCCGGACGGCGTGGTGCTGGACCTGTTCATGGGCAGCGGCACCACCGCGCTGGCCGCGCGCCGCTGCGGGCGCCGCTTCGTCGGCTTCGAGCTGAACCCGGACTATTGCGCCGTCATCGCCGAGCGCCTGGCCGCGCTGGACGTGGCGCTGGAGGCGGAGCGCGTGATCGCCGCCGAGGCGGGCAAGCCGCCCGCCAAAAAAACCGCCGTCCCCAAGCCCGCCGCCAAAAAGCCCGCCGCCGGGAAAGCGGCGGCCAAGCCGTCGGCCGCCAAACCCGCCAAACCCAAACGAAGCCGGTCGCCCAAAAAGGCGCCCCCCGAAGAAGTCACTATTTAGAAGGAGTGCAGCAAGATGTCCATCGACAGTCTCATCCGCAACACCATCCGTTCCGACGTACTGGCCACGCCCGGCTACCACGTCGCCGATGCGAGCGGTTTCATCAAACTGGACGCGATGGAAAATCCCTACCCGCTGCCCGACCATCTGGCCACCGACCTGGCCAACCGTCTGGCCAACGTGGCGCTGAACCGTTACCCGGTCGCGTCCTACGCCAGCCTCAAGGCGCGCATTTGCCAACAGCTTGGCGTGCCCGAAGGCTACGATGTTTTACTGGGTAATGGCTCCGACGAGCTGATTTCCATCCTCGACATGGCTTGCGCCCACCAGGACCGCCGCGCGGTCGTGCTGTCGCCCGTGCCGACCTTCGTCATGTACGCCCGTTCCGCCAAGTTCGCGGGCATGGACTTCGTCGGCGTGCCGGTGAGGGACGACCTGACGCTGGACAAGGACGCCATGCTGGCCGCCATCGCCGAGCACAAGCCGGCGCTGGTCTACCTGTCCTACCCGAACAACCCGACCGGCAACCTGTTCGACGAGGACGACATGGTCGAGATCATCCGCGCGCTGGGCGACACCGGCATCGCCGTGGTCGACGAGGCCTACGAGCCGTTCGCGCAGAAGAGCTTCATGCACCGCTTGCCGGAGTTCGACAACCTGGTCGTCATGCGCACCGTGTCCAAGCTGGGCCTGGCCGGCATCCGCCTGGGCTATATGTCGGCCGCGCCGCAATTGCTGGAGCAGTTCGACAAGGTGCGCCCGCCCTACAACGTCAACGTGCTGACCCAGGTGGCCGCCGAATTCGCGCTCGACCACATCGCCGTGCTGAACGAACAAGCCGCCGTGCTGCGCGAACAGCGCGCCCTGCTGAGCGCCGCGCTGGCCGCGATTCCCGGCGTGCACGTGTTCCCGTCGGCCGGCAATTTCATCCTCGCCCGGGTGCCGGACGCGGAGGCCGCTACCGCCTATCTGCTATCCCATAAGGTGTTAATCAAAAATGTGGGTAAAATGCACAGTGTGCTGTCCAATTGCCTGCGTATCACGGTCAGCACCCCGGAAGAGAACGCCGCTTTCCTCGACGCCTTCAAGGCGTCGCAGGCAGCCTAAGACCACCGCTAGAGTTTTTCCATGAACCGCACCGCAGAAATCACCCGCAACACCAACGAGACCCAGGTCCGCGTCGCCATCAACCTGGACGGCACCGGCGCGCAGAAGCTGAACACCGGCGTGCCCTTCCTGGACCACATGCTGGACCAGATCGCCCGCCACGGCCTGATCGACCTGGACATCGAAGCCACCGGCGACGTGCACATCGACAACCACCACACCGTGGAGGACGTCGGCATCACGCTGGGCATGGCCTTCGCCAAGGCCGTCGGCGACAAGAAGGGCATCCGCCGCTACGGCCACGCCTATGTGCCGCTGGACGAGGCGCTGTCGCGCGTGGTGATCGACTTTTCCGGCCGTCCCGGCATCGAATACCACATCCCGTTCACCCGCGCCATGATCGCCGGCTTCGACGTCGACCTGACGCTGGAGTTCTTCCGCGGCTTCGTCAACCACGCGCAAGTGACTTTGCATATCGACAACCTGCGCGGCACCAACGCCCACCACCAGTGCGAAACCGTGTTCAAGGCCTTCGGCCGCGCGCTGCGCATGGCCACGGAACTGGACGAGCGCGCCGCCGGCATCATCCCGTCGACCAAAGGTAGCTTGTAATCAACATTCGGCGCCCATGCCCTTGCGCGGGCGCCGTTGTCTCTGCTTGAATGGCACTATGAAGAAAATTGTTGTAGTTGATTACGGCGTGGGCAATCTGCGCTCGGTGGCGCAAGCCCTGCGCGCGGTCGCGCCCGAGGCCGACGTGCGCATTTCCGGCGTGGCAGGCGACATCGCCGACGCCGAGCGCATCGTGCTGCCGGGCCAGGGCGCGATGGCCGACTGCATGCGCGGCCTGCGCGAGTCCGGCCTGATGGACGCCGTGCTGCGCGCGTCCGAGTCCAAGCCCATGCTGGGCGTGTGCATCGGCGAACAGATGCTGTTCGACTCGTCCGAGGAGAACGACGCCGAGGGCCTGGGCTTGTTGCCCGGCAAAGTCGTGCGTTTCCAGCTCGACGGCAAGCTGCAGGAGGACGGTTCGCGCTTCAAGGTGCCGCAAATGGGCTGGAACCAAGTGCGCCAAAGCCGGTCCCATCCCCTGTGGGCGGACATCCCGGACAACGCGTATTTCTATTTCGTGCATAGTTACTACGCGCGGCCGGCCAACGCCGAACACGCGGTCGGGGAAACCGTCTACGGCGACCCGTTCTGCTGCGCGGTGGCGCGCGACAACATCTTCGCCACGCAATTCCACCCGGAGAAAAGCGCCGGCGCGGGCTTGCAGCTGTACAAGAATTTCGTTCACTGGCAACCATAAAACACCCTCTCGACAACCCCACACACTCACTATGCTGCTCATTCCTGCCATCGACCTCAAAGACGGTCACTGCGTACGCCTGAAACAAGGCGATATGGAACTCGCCACTGTATTTTCCGACAACCCGGCCGACATGGCGCTGCATTGGCTGAAGCAGGGCGCGCGCCGCCTGCACCTGGTCGACCTGAACGGCGCCTTCGCCGGCAAGCCGAAGAACGAGGGCGCGATCAAGGCCATCCTGAAGGTGGTGCAGGAGTTCGCCGAGGAGAACGACATCGACGAGATCCCCGTCCAGCTGGGCGGCGGCATCCGCGACCTCGACACCATCGAGCGCTACCTTGACGCCGGCATCAGCTACGTCATCATCGGCACCGCCGCCGTGAAGAGCCCCGGCTTCCTGCACGACGCCTGCGGCGCCTTCCCGGGCCACATCATCGTCGGCCTGGACGCCAAGGACGGCAAGGTCGCCACCGACGGCTGGAGCAAGATGTCCGGCCACGAGGTGATCGACCTGGCGCAGAAGTTCGAGGCCTACGGCGTCGAATCCATCATCTACACCGACATCGGCCGCGACGGCATGATGGGCGGCGTCAACATCGAGGCCACCGTGCGCCTGGCGCAGGCGGTGAAGATCCCCGTGATCGCCTCCGGCGGCCTGCACAACCTGTCCGACGTGGAGGCGCTGTGCGCGGTGCAGGACGAGGGCATCGAAGGCGTCATTTGCGGCCGCTCGATCTACGAGGGCACGCTGGACCTGAATTCGGCGCAACTGCGCGCCGACGAACTGACGGAAGGCAGTCTGGAAGACTGATCCCACCATGCTTGCAAAACGCATCATCCCCTGCCTGGACGTGACCAATGGCCGCGTCGTCAAAGGCGTCAACTTCACCGAGCTGCGCGACGCCGGCGACCCGGTCGAGATCGCGCGCCGCTACGACGAGCAAGGCGCCGACGAGCTGACCTTCCTCGACATCACGGCGTCCTCCGACAACCGCGGCCTGATCCTGGACATCATCGAGGCGGTCGCCTCGCAGGTGTTCATCCCGCTGACCGTGGGCGGCGGCGTGCGCCGGGTCGAGGACGTGCGCCGCCTGCTGAACGCCGGCGCGGACAAGGTCAGCATGAACACCTCGGCGGTGACCAACCCGCAACTGGTGTTCGACGCCTCGCAAAAGCACGGTTCGCAGTGCATCGTGGTGGCGATCGACGCCAAGCAGGTCGAACCCGGCCGCTGGGAGGTGTTCACGCACGGCGGCCGCAACGCCACGGGCCTGGACGCCGTCGAATGGGCCAGGAAAATGGAATCGCTGGGCGCGGGCGAACTGCTGTTGACCAGCATGGACCGCGACGGCACCAAGTCCGGCTTCGACCTGGGCTTGACCCGCGCCGTCTCGGACGCGGTCGGCATCCCGGTGATCGCCTCGGGCGGCGTCGGCGGCCTGCAGGACCTCGCGGACGGCGTCAAGCTGGGCCGCGCGGACGCGGTGCTGGCGGCCAGCATCTTCCACTACGGCCAGCACACCGTGCAGGAAGCCAAGCGCTTCATGGCGCAGCAGGGCATTCCCATGCGCCTGCTCTGACAGAAGGAAGGACATCATGATGCCGAACCCGGTGGCCAGCGTGGCCAAGGCCAAGTGGCTCAACAAGATCAAGTGGGACGAACACGGCCTGGTGCCGGTGATCGCGCAGGAGGCGGGCAGCAACCACGTGCTGATGTTCGCCTGGATGAACCGCGACGCCCTGTACAAGACGGTGGAGCTGGGCGAGGCCGTGTACTGGAGCCGCTCGCGCAAGAAGCTGTGGCACAAGGGCGAGGAGTCCGGCCACACGCAAAAGGTGCTGGAGATCCGCCTCGACTGCGACGAGGACGTGGTGCTACTGACGATCGAGCAGGCCGGCGGCATCGCCTGCCACACCGGCCGCCACTCGTGCTTCTTCAACAAGTTCGACGGCGACGCCAAAGAGGGCGACTGGCAGGCCAGCGAGCCCGTGCTGAAGGACCCGTCCACGATTTATACGGAAGCGAAGAACAAATGAGCACCATCCTGGACCGGCTCGCCGACATCATCGAATCGCGCAAGCCCGCCAACGGCGGCGACCCCGCCACCTCCTATGTGGCGCGGCTGTTCGCCAAGGGCGACGACGCCATCCTGAAAAAGGTCGGCGAGGAGGCCACCGAGGCGGTGATGGCGGCCAAGGACGCCCGCCACGGCGGCGACAGCAGCAAAGTGCTGTACGAATGCGCCGACTTGTGGTTCCATTCACTGGTGATGCTGGCGCAATTCGATTTGACCCCGCAACAAGTACTGGATGAACTGGCGCGGCGCGAGGGCATGTCCGGCATCGAGGAAAAAGCGGCGCGCAAGGACGAACCGGCCGGCGCCGCGCTGCCCGCTGATAAATAGCGACCAAGAACTGATAGGAAACCGTAGTGGATAACTGCCTGTTTTGCAAAATCGCCAAGAAGCAAATCCCCTCGACCATCGTCTATGAAGACGAGGAACTGCTGGCCTTCAAGGACATCCACCCGCACGCGCCCGTGCACCTGCTGGTGATCCCGAAAACCCACATCTCCACGCTGTCGGACTGCACCGCCGGCCAGGCCCCGCTGCTGGGCAAGATGCTGGCGCTGGCGCCCCGCCTGGCGGAGGAGCACGGCTGCGCGGTCGGCCAGGACGAGGACGGCGCGCCCACCGGCGGCTACAAGACCCTGATCAACAGCGGTCCGGACGGCGGCCAGGAGATCTACCACCTGCACCTGCACGTGATCGGCGGCCCCCATCCATGGCGGGTGCAGCGGTAATTTCTTCACTACAACATGACAAGCACATGACGGGCGCGCATCGCGTATACTGTCTTGATTAACCGTATTTTGGACGCGCGCGTCCGCCAAGGGGAAAATGATGGGTTCTTTTAGCGTCTGGCATTGGGTGGTGGTACTGGTCATCGTGATCCTGGTTTTCGGCACCAAGAAACTGGGCAACATCGGTTCGGACGTCGGCAAGGCCGTGAAGGGCTTCAAGGATGGCGTGAAGGGCGACGACAGCGCCGCCGCGCCGACCGCCGCGCCCGGCGCTCCGACGCAGCAGGTGGCCGACAAGAGCACCATCGACGTCGAAGCCAAAGAGAAGAGCAAGTTCTAAGGTGCGGGCTTTTCGCCTGGCCCCGCTGGCCATGTCGGCTGACACGCCATGATCGATCTCGGTCTCTCCAAACTTGCCATCATCGGCGTGGTCGCGCTGGTGGTGATCGGCCCCGAAAAGCTGCCCAAGGTGGCGCGCATGGCCGGGACCCTGTACGGCCGCGCCCAGCGCTACCTGCATGAGGTGAAGTCCGAGGTCAGCCGCGAAATCGAGCTGGAGGAACTGCGCAACCTGCACAAGGAGGTGAAGGAGACGGCGGAGTCGGTCAAGAACGACGTCGAAAACTCCCTCACCAAGAACATGCAGGACGTGGAGGACGCCTGGCGCGGCGGCGACGACGGCTCGCACGACGCCTACGCGCACGCCCAGGCGCCGGCCAGCACCGAGCACCTGGCGCGCAAGGCCAAGGAGTTCCGCCGCAAGCGGCTGCTGCGCACCTCGTCCGTGCCGGCCTGGTACAAGCAGCGCAACGGCACCCGCATGCACGTCACATCCGGCGCGGCGCGCGTCGCCCGCCACCGTCCCGGCGGCAAAACTCCAGCATCGTTTTATTAAATGAGTGAACAAACCCCGGTTGAAGAAACCTTTATCTCGCACCTGATCGAACTGCGCAACCGGCTGGTCAAGGCGTCGATCGGGATCGTCGTCATGTGCGGGCTGCTGATGGCGTGGCCGGGCCCGTCCCGGATCTACGACATCATCGCCCAGCCGATGATCAATTCGCTGCCGGTCGGCTCGAAGATGATCGCCACCGGCGTCATCTCGCCCTTCCTGGTGCCGATGAAGGTGACCCTGATGATCGCCTTCATCCTGGCGCTGCCGTGGGTGCTGTACCAGGCCTGGGCCTTCATCGCGCCCGGCCTGTACACGCACGAGAAGCGCCTGGTGGCGCCGCTGGTGATCTCGTCCTCGCTGCTGTTCGCCGCCGGCGTGGCGTTCTGCTACTTCTTCGTGTTCGGGCGCGTGTTCAGCTTCATCAGCGAATTCTCGCCGCAGTCCATCGCCGTCACGCCGGACATCGAGAACTACCTCGACTTCGTCATGTCCATGTGTCTGGCCTTCGGCTGCACCTTCGAGGTGCCGGTGGTGGTGGTGGTGCTGGTGCGCATGGGCATCGTCTCGGTGGCCAAGCTGAAGGACGTGCGGCCCTACGTGGTGGTGGGCGCCTTCGTGATCGCCGCCATCGTCACGCCGCCGGACGTGGTCAGCCAGTTCTCGCTGGCGATCCCGATGTGGATCCTGTTCGAACTGGGCCTGTTGATCGCGCCCGTCTTCGTCAAGGCGACGCAGGCGCCGCCGGAAGAAACGGTCTAACAAAGAAAAAAGGGGTCAGGTTCGGTATTAAAAAAATACCGAACCTGACCCCTTTTTTCTTTTTATTGCATCAACTCCCGTATCACCCGCACCGGCGCGCTGCCGTAGCCGAGGAACTTCTCGTGGAAGTCCTTCAGCACGAATTTGCCGCCCAGCGCCTGCTTGCGCTCCTCGCGCAGCTCCATGATCTCGCTGTAGCCGCTGAAGTAGCTGGCCAACTGCACCGACGTCAGCTGCGCGCGGCGCCATTTCTCGGCCGCCTCGCGCTGGGTCTGGAAGGCCTGCCGCGTCAGCAGGTCCATCGCCTCGGCCTGCTGCATGCCCAGCACGTGCACGCTGTAGTCGAGGATGGTGTTGGTCACGCTGCGCAGACTCCACTTCGAATACATCAGCCACATCTCGGGCGCGTTGTCGCCGTAGCCCGATTCCAGCATCATGCGCTCGCCGTACACCGCCCAGCCCTCCACCATCGCGCCGTTGCCGAAGATGGACTTGACGATCGACGGCGACTTGTTGGAGTACACCAGCTGCGCGTAGTGGCCCGGGATCGCCTCGTGGATGTTCAGGATCTGCAATATCCAGTGGTTGTACTCGCGCAGGCTGCTCTCGGCCTGTTCCGGCGTCTCGCCGTCCAGCGGCGTCACGTTGTAATACGTGCGGTCCTGCGCGCGGTAGGGGCCGGGCGCCTCGATGCTGGCGCCGGCCACGCCGCGCTGGTAGGCCGGCGTCTCACGCACCTCCAGCGGCTTGTTCGGGTCCAGCGTCAGCAGGTCGTGCTTGACCACCCAGTCCTGCAGCACGGGAATCTGGCGGCGGATCTCGGGGAAGAAGTCCTCGCGCTTGACGTGGTTGGCCGACAGCAGGTCGATCATCATGCCGATCTTGGCGGTGCGGTCGGCCGGCTTGGCCTTGTCGTACAGGTATTTGGGCCACAGCTCGTCGGTCAGCCGCTCCATATTGGCCAGCAGCTGCTCGCGCGCCGCCAGCGCCTTCTGGTAGGTCTGCTCGCCGGTGCCGCCGGCCTGGATGTCGAAGGCGAATTTCGCCTCGTACAGCTCCTTGCCGATGCGGAAGGAGCGCCCGCCGCCCGTCATTGCCATGGCCTTGTCCTGCTCCGTCAGCCAGGCGGCGTAGCCCTCCACGGCGGCCCTGGCCTGGCCGATGCGCTGCGCGAACAGCTGTTTCTCGATCGTCGTGAGAATGGAGGCCTGCGCCGCCTTGTCCAGGTCCGCCAGCACGGCCAGCACGCCGGGCGCCTGGGCGATGGCCAGCTGCGTGTGCTCGCGGGTGGGGTTGTTGATGGTGGCGCGCGCCGCCTCGTAATAGGCCGGCACGCCGGCGATGCGCTTGAGCAGGGTGCGCAGGCGCTGCGGCTTGGCCGCGTATTCGGTGTTGAGCACGAAGTCGATCGGGCTGGCGATGTTGTACAGCGCCGGGTTCCACTCGTATTCGCGGAAAGTGCCCAGATACCAGCGGTCCGAATTGAGCTTGTTGACCAGCAGCGCCAGGTCGGTGCGCTGCTTGGGCGACAGTTGGCGCGCGTCGATCTTGCCGAAGCGGCCCAGCCAGTCGTCGATGAAGGCCAGCTGGCGGGCGCGGGTCGCCGCGTCGGGTATGGTGAGCGTGGCGGCGGTCTCGTACTTGCCCACCGCGATGGCGGTTTCGGGGTCGACGCGCCACAGCGCGCCCAGGAACTGGGTGGACAGCGCGTCCATGGCGCGGTCCTGGCGACGCTCGGAGGGCGCCTGGGCGATGACGGGGCCGGCCGACGTGGCGGCGGCGGCCGTCCCGGCGGCGGCCGCGGCGGCGCCCTTGCCGGTGTTTTTCTTGCCGTCACCGCCCTTGGCTGGCTTGGCGGCCTTGCCGGATTTGGCCGTCGATTTGGCCGGCGATTTGGACGGGGATTTGCTGGACTTGCTGGATTTGGCCTTCTCGGCCGGCTTGGCGGCGGCCGGCGACAGTGCGAAGCAGGCCAGGATTGCGGCGAGCGCAATATTGGTTTTGATCATGGAATTCAGCCTTGTGAGTAATCCGTGCGCCTGACCTCATAGGCGGGCGCCACAGGGTGCAGCGTGCGAGATTATCACTATTCAGTCCGCTTGCGCAGCCTGTTACACCCGGCAACGGGCCGCGCCGGGCGGCGCCGCGGGCTCAGTTGATGACGTTGTCGCGGATCAGCTTCTGGTGGTGGGCGTTCAGCCTGGCCACGGCGTCCTTGCCGTTCGCCATGCGCGTCAGCAGGATTTCGCTGGCCTTGGTGTAGCGGTGGCCGATGCGGATCGAATACGAGCGGAACAGCCAGCTCCAGAACGACTGCACGAAGCTGGCCTCGTCCATGTCGCGCCATTTCACGCCCTGCACGCCCCTGGTCCAGGGCAGGATGCCGGAATACAGCCAGACGCCGACGTCGTCGTAGTACAGCTGCACGCTGCGGATGGACAGCACGCGGTAGCCCACCAGCACGGCGGACACCGCCATCACGGCGCCGGCGGCCAGCTCCGAGTGGCGGAACGACAGCGGCAGCGCGAAGCCGAACAGCAGCACCGCCATCAGCAGCACGTTCAGGTAGGCTGTCCAGGATTTCACGCACAGCAGGGTGCCGTGGCCGGCGGGGCGGGAGGCGTTGTCTTCTTCCATGTGCTCTTTCCGGAATGGCAAAAGCGGAATGATTACATGGATCGGCCCGTTTTTGGGGCTTTTTCAGCCACGGTTCAGGGCGGCGCGCGCCGGCTGTCCGGCCGGTCGCCGCGCGCCAGCCGCACCAGCACCTGCTCGGCCACGGCGCGCTGCCCCTCGTCCTGCACCGTCACGATCAGCAGGCAGGTGTCGCGCGGCGCCGGGCCGCGCGGTTCGGACTGGCTGGACTGCCGGTTGGGCGCGTCCCGGCGCGGCGCGGGCTTTTGCGCCGCATCGGCCACGAAGTCGCCCCGCGGCGGGCCGCCGTCGTCCTCCTGGGGGCGCATCTGCAGCGCCGACTCTGGCAGCCCGGCGGCGATCAGCGCGCTGCGGGCTTGCTGGGCGACATCGAAACTGTCGAAAACACGTAACAAGGTATCGGCCATGATGGTCTCCTTCCAGGGTCATCATAGTCCCGGCGCGGCGGAACCCGCGCCAGCTTGCCGGCCGGACGCAAACCCCCGGCGCGGCGCTAGCGCAAGCCTTCCTGCAGCATCGCCAGCATCTCCTGCGACGACATGCGGGCCGACATGTCGCTGCCGTCCAGCAGGCTGTCGGCCAGGTCGCGCTTGTGCTGGTGCAGGTCGACGATGCCCTCCTCGATGGTGTGGCGCGCCACCAGCCGGTAGATGGTCACCGGCCGCAACTGGCCCATGCGGTGGGCCCGGTCCGAGGCCTGGTCCTCCACCGCCGGATTCCACCACGGGTCCATGTGGATCACGTAGTCGGCCGCCGTCAGGTTGATGCCCATGCCGCCCGCCTTCAGGCTGATGAGGAAGACGTCGCCCTCGCCGGCCTGGAAGGCGTCCACCCGCTGCTTGCGCGCCGCCATCGGCGTCGCGCCGTCCAGGTACTGGTAGGCGATGCCGTTGCGGTCCAGGTGCGCCCGTATCAGCGTCAGGTGGTCGACGAACTGGCTGAACACCAGCACCTTGTGGCGGTTCTCCAGCAGGCCCTCGAGCAGGTGCGCAAACGCCGCCAGCTTGCTGCTGGCCAGGTTCAGGCCCGGCGCCACCAGGTTGGGGTTGCAGCAGGCGCGCCGCAGCTTCATGATCTCGGCCAGGATCTGGATCGACTTCTTCTCCGGCGGCCCCTCCACCTGCGCCAGGCTCTCCAGCGCCTCGCGCCGCAGCGACTCGTACAACTCCTTCTCCTGCTGCGACAGGTCCACCTCCAGCACGATCTCGGTGCGCGACGGCAGCTCCTTCAGCACCTGCGTCTTGGTGCGGCGCAGGATGAAGGGGCCGATCAGGCGGCGCAGCCGCTGGCGCGCGCCCACCTCGGCGCGGTGGTCCTGCTGTTTTTCGATCGGCCCGGCGAAGCGCAGGTTGAACTGCTCGATGCCGCCCAGCAGGCCCGGATTGATGAAGCGGAACAGGTTCCACAGCTCGCCCAGGTGGTTCTCCAGCGGCGTGCCGGTGGCCACCATGCGGAAGTCGCCGCGCAGCGCCATCACGGCCTGCGAGCGCTTGGTGGCGCCGTTCTTGATGGCCTGCGCCTCGTCCAGCACGATGGTGTGCCAGTGCACGCCGGCGAAACGCTCGGCGTCCTGCTGCAGCAGGCCGTAGCTGGCGATCACCAGGTCGAAGGCGCCGGCGTTCGACAGCGTCCCGGCGCGGTCGCCGGTGCCGAACATCTTCACGTTCAGCGTGGGGGCGAAGCGCGCCGCCTCGCTGGCCCAGTTCAGGCACACCGAGGTGGGCGCGATCACCAGCGCCGGGCCTTGCGGCGCGCGCGACAGGATCAGCGCCAGCGCCTGCAGCGTCTTGCCCAGGCCCATGTCGTCGGCCAGGCAGGCGCCCACGCCCCAGTGGGCCAGGCGCGACAGCCAGTCGTAGCCGTCGCGCTGGTAGTCGCGCAGCTCGGCCTGCAGGGTGCTGGGCAGCCGCGGCGTGAAGGCGGTGCTGGCCTCCAGCCGCGCCAGGTGCGCGACCCAGGCCGGATCGGCCTCCACCGCGCCCGCCTCGCCGGCCAGCTCCTCCAGCGCGAAGGTCGCCAGCGGGTGGATGCGCACGCCGTCCGCGCTCTCCACGCCGAAGGCCTGCAGCTCGCGCAGGCGGCGGTGCAGCTCCTCGGTCAGCGCCAGGAACTGGTTGTCGCCCAGCGCCACGAAGCGGTCCTTGGTGGCCTGCATCAGCTCCAGCAGCGAGCGCAGGTCCATCACGCGGCCCTCGTCCACCCGCAGCTCGCCGCTTGCCGCGAACCAGTCCTTCTCGCCGCGTATCTTCAGGCGGAACTGGCCGCCGCCGACCTTCTGCGTCACGCGGAAGCGCTCGCCCTCTGGCCAGGCCACCACCACCTGTTCCAGCGGCAGCTCCTGCAGTTCGGACAGCAGCTGCAGGCACAGCGCGGGCTGGCCCAGCAGCCACTCGCCGTGGTCCTGCTCCGCCTGTTCCAGCACCGGGCATTGGGACACCAGCACGCGCTCGGCGTCGCGCTCCCCGGCCAGGTGGCGGCGCGCCTGCACCTGTTTGCCCTCCACCTCGGCGATCATGCTTTCCGCGCCGCTGCCGGGCGCGTAGTAGGCGCCCCCGGCCAGCGGGCGCACCTGGATCTGCATCTTGAGGCCCTGCTGGTAGGGGAACAGGTGCACGTGCAGGCGCGTGTCGGCCTCCACCTGCTCCGCGTTGCCCGCGCTGCCGCCGATGTCCGACTGCACCGTCACCAGCGACGACACCGCGCCGATGGCCTCCAGCACCTGCTTCTCCGCGTGCAGCGGCACCGACAGGCCGTCGCCGACGATGGCGGCGATGCGGCGGTGCTCTTCCTCGATGCTCACCACGCGCAGCCGCGTCGGCGTCTCGCGCACCACCACCACGCCGGCGTTGATGTCGTCCAGCGCCGGCTGCAGGGTCAGGCGCAGCTGGCCCGCGTCGGCCCGTATCATCAGTTCCGGCGCGCCGGGCAGCAGCTCCACCCGGGTGTCCGGCGCTTCCAGCCAGTACACGTGCGGATGGCCGACCAGCGCCAGCGCCGCCTGTTCATGGTCGATGTCGTAGCGCAGGCCGGACGAATAGGCCTGGCGCGACGGCGCGATGGTGCTGCTGATGCGGATGTCCTGCGGCGTCAGGAACTCCATCTGCGCCGCGTCCTCGCGCAGGCGCTTCAGGGCCAGCGGGCGTCCCTTGCCCCAGGCGCCGCGCGCGTCGCGCTTCTGCTCGCGCGGCTCGATCTCGGTGACGCCGTGGCGCGGGTCGTAGGTGATCATCCACACCAGCCGCGTCTCGCCGCCGGCCGCGTCGGGCGCGGCCTGCTGCAGGTTGATCAGCGCGGTCAGCTGGCGCTGCCAGGCTTCCTGGCGCTCGAACCATCCCGTCAGGTCGGCGAAGCCGAGGCGCTCGCGCAGCGCCGCCGCGTGGGTGGCCATGTCGGCGTCGCCAAGGTGGCCCAGCAGGCTGGCGGCCTGCGCGGCGATGAACTTGTAGCCCAGCGTTTCGGCCTGCTGCGCCAGCGCGTGCAGCGGCTCGCGCTTGTCCCCCAGTTGCGGCAGCGAGAGCCAGAACCAGAGCAGGGCCTGGAACATCTGCGGCTGCATGCCGGTTTCCCAGGCTCGCGACAGCACCACGTCGGTCTGCATGGTGCCGGCGCGGATCTGGCGCAGCATGCTCAGTTGCTGGTACACCGTGCTGTCCGGGTTGGCCTGGGTGTGCACCGCCAGCTCCAGGTAGCTCTCGGCCGCCTTCTGCATCTTGGGGTCGGCGCTGCGCAGCAGGGCCAGCACGTACAGGTGGCCGCCCATGCCGCGGAACAGCATCTTGCGCTTGCCGGTGTCGCGGCGCAGCGTTTTCAGCGCGCCCTCGAAGCCGGCCAGGGACTTCTCCAATGAGTTGTCCAATGCGTTCTCCGAATCGCCGCGCAGCAGCACGATCACGCTGCGGAAGAACTGCGCCAGCGAGCCGTCCATGCCCTCCAGCCAGGTGGCGCCCTGTTTCAGCTCGCCGCACAGGATGGCGTCCTCCGCCAGCGCCAGGCGCAGCGCGTCGCTGATGTATTCGTTCTTGGCGATGCGGCGCTGGCAGTGGCGCTCCGTGAAGCCGCGCACGCCCGGCGCCAGCGACGGTTCGCGCTGGCAGTGCTGCAACAGCAGCATCAGCACGTCGTCCAGCAGCAGCGGGTGCACCAGGATCAGCATGCCCGGCTCGAACGGGCGGGTGAAGATGTCGACGATGGGGTGCAGCTGCGCCGCCTCGTAGCAGGCCATGCAGGCCTGCAGCAACGGCAGCACCTGCTGCGGCGCCTGGCCGCGCAGCAGCGCCATGCGCAGGCGCGCCACGCCCTGGCGGTAGCTGCGCGGCTCCGGCGCGCCGTTCCAGCCCTGGCGCATCGGATGCAGCGCGTCGTGCGCGGCGCACAGGTCGCCCAGCACGTGGGCGCCGATGGCGGCGCGGATGGCCGGCCAGCGCAGCTTGGTGTTGCACATGTAGCCGCGCGCCGTCAGCACGCTGACGAAGGCCAGCCGCTCCAGCTTGAGCAGCGGCTCGTCCAGCGTGTTCACGTTGAACATGAAGCCGCGCGCGTCGCGCACGCCGGCCTTGTTGAGCAGGTCCAGTATCGCGGTGCGGCCGGTGGCCTCGCCGATCAGCGCGAGCAGCGCCAGGATGATTTTCTCGTCGGCGGCGAGCGCCTCGAATTCGGCGAGCAGTTGCTGGTCCGTCATGTGCTATTTTCTACAGGTTATGGATGTCCACCGGCGCCGGCGCGGCGGCGTCGTGCAGGCCGAACATGCGCTGGTAGAAGTACAGTTCCGCCTCCAGCGTGCGGACGATGTTCTCGGCCTTGCGGAAGCCGTGGCCCTCGCCCTCCAGCGGCACATAGGCCACCGGCACGCCGCGCGCCTTCAGCGCCCGCACCATCATTTCGGACTGCTGCGGCGGCACCACCTTGTCGTCCAGGCCCTGGAAGAAGATCATGGGACGCGCCAGGCGGTCCGTGTGGTTGATGGGGGAGCGCGCCTGGTAGACGGCGTCCGCCTCGCCGGCGGGGGCGATCAGGTATTCGTTGTAGTGCGACTCGAACTTGTGCGAGTCCTGGTCCAGGCCCTTCAGGTCGGACACGCCGTAGTAGCTGGCGCCCAGCTTGAACACGTCGTGGAAGGTCAGCGCGCACAGCGTGGTCAGGCCGCCGGCGCTGCCGCCGCGGATGATCAGGCGGTCGGCGTCGGCCATGCCGCGTTCGGCCAGGTGGCGCGCGCCGGCGATGCAGTCCTCCACGTCGACGACGCCCCACTGGCCCTTGAGCGCGTTGCGGTAGGCGCGGCCGAAGCCGGTGCTGCCGCCGTAGTTCACGTCCAGCACGCCGAAGCCGCGGCTGGTCCAGTACTGCGTGGCCAGCTTGAGCGTGTTGACCGTCATGCTGGTCGGGCCGCCGTGGCTGATGACGATCACGGGCGGCTTGCCGCCCTCGGGGGCGCGCACGTCCTGGTTTTGCGGCGGATAGAAGAAGGCGTGCGCGGTGCGGCCGCCCGCGCTGGCGTAGCTGATGCTTTGCGGGACGGACAGGTAGCCCAGCGCCGGCGTGTCGGCGATCGAGTGCGCCAGCACTTCCAGCTCGCCGCTGGACAGGTCGATGCGCGCCAGTTCCAGCGGAATGGTGGGGCTGCCCGCCAGCACGGCGACAAAGCCCGGCCCCGCGCGCAGTTCGCGGATCTCCTCGTAGGGCACGGCGATGGGCGACAGCGCGCCGCTGTCCACATCCAGCCGCGCCAGGCGGCTCACGCCCTGCTCTATATAGGTGCAGACGATTTCGCGCGCCGACGCGAAGCCGTACATGGAATTGCCGAACACCCAGTGCGGCGAGCCGAATTCGGCCTCCATCGGGCACACCGGCCGCGCGCCGCCCCCGGCGTGGCGGTACAGATTCCACCATCCGCCGCGGTCGGACACGAAATACAGCGAGCCGTCCGGCGCCCACTCCGGCTGGCAAATGGCCTCTTCCGGGCCGCCCGCCACCAGCAGCGGCGCGTCCAGCGCGCCGTCGTCCCGCACGGCGGCCAGCCACAGCTCCGTGCCCTGCCACGGCATGCGCGGATGGTCCCAGCTCAGCCAGGCCAGCATGCGGCCGTCCGGCGACAGGCGCGGGGCGGCGTAGAAGTCGTGCCCTTGCGCCAGCACGGTCTCGGCGCCGTCGAAGCCGACCGCGCACAGCGTGTTGACCGGTTGCGCGTGGGAGGCCTGGTCTTCGGGATGCTGCTCGCGCACCGCGACCAGGCGGCCGCGCGCGCGGTCCACCACGAAATCGGCGAAACGCTGGCGGCCCGCCGCGGTGAACGGCGTCGCCTCGGCGCCGCCGTCCTTGCGATACAGGCGGTTGTCGGCGAAATGCGAGAAATAGACGGTGTCGCCATCGACCGCGTAGGCGCCGCCGCCGTATTCATGCACGCGGCTGCGCACATTGAGCGGGACCGGCGTCAATTCATCGGTGCGGCCGCCGTGGCGGCGCAGCAGCGTGTTGCGTCCCGCCTCGCTGGCGCGGCCGGCCAGCCAATAGACGTCGCCGTCCGCGCCCAGCGCGAGCTGGGACAGCGGCGTGGCGCCCGCCGCCACCAGGGCGGCGCTGATGGGGGAGGCCCAGGCGCCAAACGGCGCGGCGTTGGTATGGGACTGCTGCGGGTTGGACATCGTCTGCGCTCCATGGAATATCGGCTGAATGATACAGATACGCGCGGGGCCATGCGTAAAAAAGCCCGTGCGGGATGCGATAATAGCTCCTTTATTCCGCCTTTGGATTGCCTTCCATGCCACAATTCGCCCCGCTGAAGAACGACACCTTCCTGCGCGCGCTGCTGCGCCAGCCGACCGAGTACACGCCAGTCTGGCTGATGCGCCAGGCCGGGCGGTATCTGCCCGAGTACCGCGCCACCCGCGCCATAGGCGGTTCCTTCATGGGCCTGGCCACCAATCCCGACCTGGCCACCGAGGTCACGCTGCAGCCCATCGACCGCTATCCGCTGGACGCGGCCATCCTGTTCTCGGACATCCTGACCGTGCCGGACGCCATGGGCCTGGGCCTGCGCTTCGTGGAGGGCGAGGGCCCGAAGTTCGACCGCCCGCTGCGCACCGAGGAGGACGTGCTGGCGCTGCGCGCGCCCGAACCGGGCTCGCTGGACTACGTGTTCAAGGCCGTGACCCAGATCCGCACCGAGCTGAATGGCCGCGTGCCGCTGATCGGCTTCTCCGGCAGCCCGTGGACGCTGGCCTGCTACATGGTGGAGGGCGAGGGCTCGCGCGAGTTCCACACGATCAAAAAGATGCTGTACAGCCGTCCGGACCTGATGCACCGCCTCCTGTCCATCAACGCGCAGTCGGTGGCGGACTACCTGAACGCCCAGATCGACGCCGGCGCCCAGGCAGTGATGGTGTTCGACTCGTGGGGCGGCGCGCTGGCCGACGGCGCCTTCCAGGAGTTCTCGTTGCAATACATGCGCCAGGTGGTGTCCCTGCTCAAGCGTGAAAAGGACGGCGTGAAGATCCCCGCCATCGTCTTCACCAAGGGCGGCGGCCACTGGGCCGAGGAAATCGCCGCCACCGGCGCCGACGCCATCGGCCTGGACTGGACTGCCAACCTGGGCAAGATCCGCGCGCTGGTGGGCGACAAGGTCGCCCTGCAGGGCAATCTGGACCCGGCCATCCTGTTCGCCGAGCCGGACCAGATCCGCGCCGAGGTGGTCAAGGTGCTCAACGCCTACGGCAGGCACGACACCGGCCACGTTTTCAACCTGGGCCACGGCATTTCGCAGTTCACCCCGCCGGAGTCGGTGGCGGCCATGGTGGACGCGGTTCACAGCCACAGCCGCACCCTGCGCAATACCTGATGTAGTCTGCCAACAAAGGGCGCGTTTCGCCGGAAACGCGCCCTTTTTCCATGGTGCGGCTGAACAAGTCCAGCCGACTTATACACATTTTTTTTTGCTGTGGAAATAACAGCCTGTGTATTTCTTTTCTTCGGCAGCCACTTTGCAAGTGATTGATTATTATGGGTTTATTTTTTGCTTCATAGGGGG
This sequence comes from Pseudoduganella namucuonensis, assembly GCF_900116645.1. Classification (GTDB taxonomy): domain Bacteria; phylum Pseudomonadota; class Gammaproteobacteria; order Burkholderiales; family Burkholderiaceae_D; genus Rugamonas; species Rugamonas namucuonensis. The sequence continues at coordinate 78,533 of NZ_FPBO01000022.1, forward strand.
CTGGATGCCAGCCTGTAAACTTTCCCCGGCCGTCGAAGTGGTCCTATTCGCGCATTCTCCACAAAGTTATCCACAAAAACTGTGGATAATGGACGAAAGTACTTAGTAAACCGTGACTTAGTTACAATGCTAAGGTTTCTGATGAGGAAATGTTGCGGCGCATGATATTTAGTTAGCTTGTTATTGGCAGGAACGCATTGCGTTTGCGCAAACTTAGGCTTTCCAGACGGAGTAGAATGCGGCGGCCCGGATGCTGTGGTGCAGCAGGGTTATTGCAGACCAGTTATCTCCAAAAAGCGCTTGATTTCGGCAAAAAACCCGTCCCTAAATACTTCAGTTATGCACAGCAGCTGAATAACTGAGCAGTAGAACCGGTCCCTAGGGAGGGTTCTTCAAGTCGTTGATTTTAAAGGTGAAAAAATCGGAGATTTTGGCCGGTTTACGCGAATTTCCCTCAGCGATCATGGGTTTCTGAAGATAAATGCTCTGTTGTTCACAAAGTTATCCACAAAATATGTGGATAGCGCGGCGGGACCGGAAGCGCCGCGTTTCGGCGCGTTTTTTTGATTAGGTTAGGACCCGATGGCGCAGTGCATACTGAAAATCGCGCTCGACACCCCGTTGAACGCCGTGTTCGACTATCGCTGGGAAGGCGAGGACGGCGCGCTGCCCCAAGTGGGCCAGCTGGCGCTGGTGCCGTTCGCGCGGCGCGAGGTGGTCGGCCTGATCGTCGGCCTGGCCGAGCACAGCGACGTGCCTGTGGAAAAGCTCAAGGACGCGCTCGCCGTGCGCGGCCAGTTGTCCCCGTTGACGGCCGAATGGCTGGCGCTGGCCGGCTTCGCGGCCGACTACTACCAGCGTCCGCTGGGCGAGGTGGCGTTGCCCGGCATCCCCAAGAACCTGCGCGTGCTGACCACGGTGGCGCTGGACCGCGCCATCAAGAAGCTGGGCAAGCTGGAGGACAAGCACGACCACACGCCGCTGAACATGCCCGCGCTGAACGCGGAACAGCAGGCGGCGGCCGACCACATCGGCGGCGCACTGGGCTACCAGCCGGCGCTGCTGTACGGCGTGACCGGCAGCGGCAAGACCGAGGTCTACCTGCAAGCCTGCGCCCAGGTGCTGGCGCGCGAGCCGGAGGGCCAGATCCTGATCCTGGTGCCCGAGATCAACCTCACGCCCCAGCTGGAGGGCAACATCCGCGCCCGCTTCCCCGGCGTCATGCTGGCCACGCTGCACAGCAGCCTGTCCGAGGGCGAGCGCATGCTGCACTGGCTGGCCGCGCACCAGGGCCGCGCCCGCATCGTGCTGGGCACGCGGCTGGCCGTGCTGGCCTCGCTGCCCAGGCTCAAGCTGATCGTCATCGACGAGGAGCACGACCCCTCCTACAAGCAGCAGGAAGGGCTGCGCTACTCGGCGCGCGACCTGGCCGTGTGGCGCGCGTGGCAGCTCAAGATCCCCATCGTGCTGGGTTCGGCCACGCCGTCGCTGGAAAGCTGGCACCACGCGCAGGGCGGGCGCTATCGCAAGCTGGAGCTGCGCGAGCGCGCCGTGAAATCGGCGGTGCTGCCCAAAGTGAAACTGATCGACATGGAGCGCGACAAGCCGCGCGACGGCCTCACGTCGCAGCTGGTGGCCGCGCTCAAGCTGCGCATGGAGCGGGGCGAGCAGTCGTTGCTGTTCTTGAACCGGCGCGGCTACGCCCCGGTGATCTGCTGCGAATCCTGCGGCTGGATCAGCGATTGCAAGCGCTGCACCTCCTTCATGGTGCTGCACAAGCCCGAGCACCGGCTGCGCTGCCACCACTGCAGCCTGGAAATGCGCATCCCGCGCCACTGCCCCACCTGCGGCAACATCGACCTGCAGCCTGTGGGGCGCGGCACCCAGCGGGTGGAGGAGGGCTTGCAGGCCCTGTTCCCGGAGGCGCGCATCCTGCGCATCGACGCCGACAGCACGCGCAAGAAGGGCAGCGCGCAGGAAGCCTTCGACACGGTGCACCGGGGCGAGGTGGACATCCTGGTCGGCACGCAGATGGTCGCCAAGGGGCATGACTTCAAAAAGTTGACCCTGGTGGGCATCATGAACCCCGACACGGCGCTGTTCTCGCAGGACTACCGCGCCAGCGAGCGCCTGTTCGCGCAACTGATGCAGGTGGCGGGCCGGGCCGGCCGCGCGGCGCAGGTGGAGGGCGGCAGCCCCGCCGAGGTGCTGATCCAGACGCGCTACACGCAGCATCCGCTGTACTCGGCCGTGGTCAACCACGACTACGACCACTTCGCCTCCGCGCTGCTGGCCGAGCGCAAGCAGGCCGCCTTGCCGCCCTACCTGTTCCAGGCGCTGCTGCGCGCCGAGGCGCCCGAACTGGCCACGGCCATCGAATTCCTCACGCTGGCGCGCGACTGCAGGCAATGGGAAGGCGTCACCCTCAACGACCCCATCCCGATGACGATGACGCGCGTGCACAACGTCGACCGCGCCCAGTTGCTGGTGGAATCGGCGTCCCGCCCCGTGCTGCAAGCCTTCCTCAAGGAATGGATGCAGGCGCTGCGCGACACCAAGACCCGCGTCAAATGGTCGCTCGAAGTCGACCCGCTCGACATTTAAACCCGCGCCCAAGCGGCGTCAGCAGCTATTTGGGGTCAGACCCCAAAGCGGCGTCAGCAATGGTAAGGGATCTGATGCTGTGTGGAAGCGGCGTCAGCAGCCCTCTGGGGTCTGACCCCAAAGCGGCGTGGACAGTTAGGGTTGCAGCAGGTAGCGGCGGGCGCTGTGGATGACTTGCTCGGACAGCGCGCGCGTGAACGGCGTGTCGAGGTTCCAGGCGTGCCATTCGAGCGGCACGTCGAAGACTTGGCCCGGGGCGAGGTCCACCAGCCTTTCGCTGTCGATCGCGCCGGCCACGTGCATCAGGGGCAGCAAGCCGTACGCCAAGCCGCCGTAGATGCACTCGTACAGCGCCGGCGTCAGCGGCAGCGTGTGGCGCGGGTAGGGGCCCTTGACGCCGAGCGTGTCGGCCAGGAAGCGGCTGTGGTGTGAACGGTCACTCACCACCGCCGGCGCCAGCTGCGCGGCCTCGGCGGAGAAGCCGTCGCCGAACCAGTGGCCGGCGAACACCGGCGTGGCGACGCACACATGGCGCATCACGCCCAGCGGCGTGGTGGCCGGACCGTTCAAGGCCGACGGCGACTCGCAGCGCGCGGCGATGGCGCCGAACACGCTGCCTTCCTGCACCATGTGCAGCGCCTGCTCGCGGCCGGCCTGGTGGATGTCCAGCTGGCAGCGCGGTGGCGACAGCAGCGGACCCAGCGCCAGCGGGAACCACGTCGCCAGGCTGGCGGCGTCGATGGCCACCGAGATTTCCGGCATGCTGACCCGGTTGCCCAGGTCGATGTCCAGCGCCGCCTCCATCAGCCGCACGTTGCGGTGGTGCGAGATCAGCCGCTGGCCCAGTCCGGTCGGCACGCAAGGCGCGCCGCGCACGATCAGCAGGCGCCCGCTGGCGTCCTCCAGCGCCTTGATGCGCTGCGAGACGGCGGACTGGCTGATGCCCAGCGCCGCGGCCGCCTTTTCAAAACTGCCATGGCTGGCGACCGCGTCCAGGACGGCCAGCGCTTTGTAATCGATATTGCCCATAAGAGACGCTTATAAAAATCTGAAACGATAAGCAATACTAATGGGTTTCCATGTTTCATGCTGGATTTTTCGCAAGAGAGTAGACTCCCAGCTCATCAGAATGGAGGCCGATGCGATGAAGACTATGCGTACCGATGTGGCGATCATAGGGGCCGGCACGGCCGGCTTGTCGGCCTACCGCGCCGCGCGCGCGGGCGGCAAGCGCGCCGTGCTGATCGAGAGCGGTCCCTACGGCACCACCTGCGCCCGCGTCGGCTGCATGCCCAGCAAGCTGCTGATCGCGGCGGCCGACGCGGCGCACGCCGTGGCCGACGCGCCGGCCTTCGGCGTGCATCCCGGCCCCGTGCGCATCGACGGCCGGGCCGTGATGGCGCGCGTGCGCAGCGAGCGCGACCGCTTTGTCGGCTTCGTGCTGGAGGGCATGGAACACATCCCCGCCGAGGACTTGCTGCGCGGCCACGCGCGCTTCGCGGGACCGCGCGAACTGAGCATCGACGGGCACACGCTGGTGCAGGCCGAGCGCATCGTCATCGCCACCGGTTCCACGCCCATTGTGCCGCAGGAATGGCGACAGGCCGGGGACCGCGTCATTTCCAGCGACGCCGTGTTCGAGTGGACCGATCTGCCCGGCTCGGTGGCCGTGGTGGGCACCGGCGTGATCGGCCTGGAGCTGGGGCAGGCGCTGCACCGGCTGGGCGTGCGGGTGACGATGTACGCGCGCGGCGGCAGCGTGGCCCAGCTGGGCGACCCGGAGGTGCTGGCCGAGGCGGCGCGCGTGCTGGGCGGGGCGCTGGACATCCGTTTCCAGACCAGCGTGGCGTCCGTCACCGCGGAGGACGGGCGGCTGGCGCTGGCCAGCCGCGACGAGACGGGCCGGGAACGCCGCGAATCCTTCGACTTCGTGCTGGCCGCGATGGGCCGCAAACCCAATGTGCACGAGCTGAACCTGGAGCTGGCGCAGATCGCGCTGGACCGCCGCGGCGTGCCGCTGTACGACCGCCGCACCATGCAGTGCGGCAGCAGCGCCATCTTCATCGCCGGCGACGCGGACGACGAATTGCCGCTGCTGGGCGAGGCCGCCGACCAGGGCAAGATCGCCGGCGCCAACGCCGCCCGCTTTCCGGACGTGCAGCCCGGCCTGCGCCGCACGCCGCTGACGGTGGCCTTCTGCGAACCGCAGATCGCCACCATGGGCGCCAGCTACCGCGACCTGTGCGCCAGCCACGGCGGCCGCTTCGCGGCCGGTTCCGTCTCCTTCGGCAACCAGGGCCGCAGCCGCGTGATGCGCCAGAACCAGGGCATGCTGCGCGTCTACGGCGAGTTCGGCAGCGGCCGTTTCCTGGGCGCCGAGATGGTGGGCCCGCGCGCCGAGCACATCGGCCACCTGCTGTCCTGGGCCTGCCAGGCGCGGCTGACCGTGTCCGCCATGCTGGACATGCCCTTCTACCACCCGGTGGTGGAGGAGGGCGTGCGCACCGCGCTGCGCGACCTGGCGGAGCAACTGGCCGCCGAGCCGCCGGCGCCCGTGCCCTGCCCGGATTGCACGCCCGGCACTTGAATGCCCGCGTCTTCTCTACTATGCTGGAAGTAAGTTGATGTACGGCAACACTATGGAGATGCGGTGAAAATACGGAAGATCGGCCCTGGCGACCTGCGTGTCGGTCAGCTGCTGCCTTGGGATGTCTACGGGGCGGGCGGCGGCCTGCTGGCGCTCAAGGGGCAGTTGATCGCGAACAGCAGCCAGCTTGACAGCCTGGTCGAGCGCGGCGTTTATGATGACGCCGGCGAACGGCCCGAGGGCGCGGAGCCGGCGTCGGTGCTGCGCCTGCTGAACGGCGCCGCGCTTGCGCTGCAAGCCGTGCTGGAACAGATCGCGGGCGGGATGGCGTCCGATGCGCGCGGGAAGCTGGAGGAAGTGGCCGGGATGGTGGCGCGGGCCGTGGCGCTGAACGCCGATATCGCGGTCGCGTCCATCCTGCACAATCAGCGGGCCATGCCGTATCCGGTGCGGCACAGCGTGGACACGGCCGTGGTGACGCAGATCGTGGCCGCTTCGCTGAACAAGCCGGACGAAGACGTGCGAACAGCGACGTTGGCGGCGCTGACGATGAACGTCGGCATGCTCGCCGGCCATGCCCGCCTGCACGCGCTGACCGCCCCGCTGAGCGCCGACGACCGGCGCCTGATCCAGGCCCATCCGCAGGCCGGCGTGGCGCTGCTGCGCCAGGCCGGCGTCGACCACCCGGACTGGCTGTCCTGCGTGCTGCATCACCATGAAAACGAGGACGGCAGCGGCTACCCGTCCGGCAAGGGCGGCGCCCAGGTGCCGGAGTCGGCCAAGCTGGTGGCGCTGGCGGACCGTTATTGCGCCCGCGTGTCACAGCGGGGCTACCGCCAGAGCCTGGCGCCGAACGCGGCGCTGCGCGACATCCTGCTGGAGGGCAAAACCACGCTGGGCAGCCTGCCGGCCGCCGTGCTGATACGCGAACTGGGCATTTACCCCATCGGCACCCGCGTGCGGCTGCGGAACGGGGAAATCGGCGTGGTGTCGCGCAAGGGATTGAATTCCACGTCGCCCTGGGTGACGTCGCTGACCGGTCCGCGCGGCGCGCCGCTGGACCCTTTCCCGCAGCGCGACACGCGCAGCGACCAGAACGGCATACGCGAGGTGCTGGCGCCGGGCGAGCCGGCGGCGGAGTTCCGCATGAGCCAGGTCTGGGGCAGCGCGGCGCTGCCCTGACGCGCGGTCCCCGGCCCGGCCGCGGTCAGTTCAGCATCGCGTCCAGCCGGCCCTGCTCGGCCAGGTCGCGCAGCACGCGGATGGTGTCGATGTCCGATTCCTCGTAGGCCGACTTGCGGAACTCGTCGTACATCGCGTTCGCCTCGTCGGTGGCGGCGTCGTGGCCGTCCTCGTACTCGAAGCGCACGAACAGCCGGCCCGGGTGGGGGATTTCGATGGTCATCGTCAGGCTGGAGGCGCTGATGTCCTGCTGCGGCGCCACCACGTAGCGCACGCGGTGCATGGTTTCCAGCACCACGCGGTCGGTGATCACCAGTTCGCCGTAGCGCAGCTTGCGGTCGAAGCCGTTCTCGCCGCGGTTGGCGATCTGGCACTCGTCCAGGTGCGGCACGAACAGCCTGGGTGATTCCGCCCGCAACACGAGGCCGCGCCACAGTTGTTCGTGGCTGATCTCGTCGATCAACGGGTTCATCGGATCGTTGATTTCTATTAAGTGTTCAAATTTCATGATGCGTAGCCCAGGTAGGTGAGGCGTACCGACGCCTGACGACACTATATTCCGCCCGGCCCCCAATTATCAATGCTTGCGCTGCTACAATGGCTGGCTGTACTTCCCGCTCCCGCCCCGAAACCATGTCTAACGCCCCACAGTTTGGTCTGAACGCCCCCCAAAGCGAAGCCGTGCTCTACCTGGACGGGCCATGCCTGGTGCTGGCCGGCGCGGGTTCCGGCAAGACGCGCGTGATCACGCAGAAAATCACCCACCTGGTCGAGGACCGCGGCTACGATCCGCGCACCATCGCCGCGCTGACCTTCACCAACAAGGCCGCGCTGGAAATGCAGGAACGGGTCGCCAAGCTGCTCAAGCAGCCGCGCCAGGCCAAGCAGTTGACGGTGTCCACCTTCCACTCGCTGGGCGTGAAGATCCTGCGCCAGGAGGCCAACCACCTGGGGCTGAAGGACCGCTTCTCCATCATGGACAGCGACGACTGCTATTCGCTGGTGCAGGACCTGGCCGTGACCACCGACAAGCAGATCATCCGCGGCATCCAGAACAGTATTTCGCTGTGGAAAAACGGCCTGGTCGTGCCCGAGCAGGCGCTGCGCGACGCCAAGGACGAGGACGAGGCCCAGGCCGCCCGCATCTACGGCAGCTACATCTCCACGCTGGCGGCCTACCAGGCGGTCGATTTCGACGACCTGATCCGCCTGCCCGTGGAGCTGTTCCGCGACAACGGCGCCGTGCGCGACAAGTGGCAGCGCCGCCTGCGCTACCTGCTGGTCGACGAATACCAGGACACCAACACTTGCCAATACGAACTGGTGAAGCTGATGGTGACCGGCATCGGCAAGAAACCCATGTTCACCGCCGTGGGCGACGACGACCAGGCCATCTACGCCTGGCGCGGCGCCACCATCGAGAACCTGCGCAACCTGCAGGTCGATTTCCCGGACCTGAAGCTGATCAAGCTGGAGCAGAACTACCGTTCCACCACCCGCATCCTGCAGGCGGCCAACGCGGTGATCGGCAACAATCCCAAGCTGTTCGAAAAGTCGCTGTGGTCCGAGCACGGCCTGGGCGAGCCCATCACCGTGCACGCCATGCCGAACGACGAGCAGGAGGCGGAGCAGATCGCCATCATGATCTCGGCCGACCACTTCGAGCGCAAGAACAAGTGGACCGACTACGCCATCCTCTACCGCGGCAACCACCAGGCCCGCATCATCGAGCAGGCGCTGCGCAACCAGCGCATCCCGTACACGATCTCCGGCGGCCAGAGCTTCTTCGACAAGGCCGAGATCAAGGACATCATCGCCTACCTGCGCCTGTTGGCCAACCAGGACGACGACCCGGCCTTCATCCGCGCCGTCACCACGCCGCGGCGGGGCATAGGGCAGTCCACGCTGGAAGTGCTGGGCGCGTTCTCGGGCCAATGGCAGTGTTCGCTGTTCGAGGCCGTGTTCAAGGGTGGCATCGAGGCCAAGCTGCCGGACAGGCAACTGCTGCCGCTGCGCGAATTCTGCAACTTCATCAACAACCTGGAGGCGCGCGCCAGCCGTCCGGGCCCGTCCGGCAGCGGCGACAACGCCGCCCAGGTGCTGGACGACCTGATGGAGGCCATCCATTACGAGTCCTACCTGTACGACAGCTTCGAGGAGCGCGCCGCCCAAGGCAAGTTCCAGAACGTGATGGAGTTCGTCAACTGGCTGAAGGACCGGGGCCGGGGCGGCAAGGACCGCGACGGCGAGGAAAAGAACGTGCTGGAACTGACGCAGATGGTGGCGCTGATGTCCATGCTCGAAGGCAAGGACGAGGAGCCGGACGCGATCCGCATGTCCACCCTGCACGCCTCCAAGGGGCTGGAGTATCCGCACGTGTTCCTGGTCGGCTGCGAGGAGGGCATCCTGCCGCACAAGGGCGATCCGGACGCGCCGGTGGAAACGGTGGCGCAGCGCATCGAGGAGGAGCGCCGCCTGATGTACGTGGGCATCACCCGCGCCCAGCGCACGCTGCGCGTCACCTGGTGCAAAAAGCGCAAGCGCGCGGGCGAACAGGTGCATTGCGACCAGTCGCGCTTCATCAAGGAGATGGAGCTGGACGTGGGCGACGCCGTGCCCAAGGAATCCGAAATCCTCACCCCGCGCGAACGCCTGGCGCGCATGAAGGAACTGCTCGCCACACCCAAAGCCTGAGCCCCGCCGCGCCGGTTTACTTCCCGCGGTGATTATGTGATTCTGGGAATTCTTTTCCGGGAGTAAACAGGGGGCCTGCCATGAAGTCGATCTTCAAGCAGTTGCTTTTGCATTGCGCGCTGTGGATGGCGTGCGGCGCCTGGGCCCAGCCGCTGGACCTTTCCGGCGCCGCGTTGCTGCTGGAGGACCCGGGCGGCGCGATGACGGTGCAACAGGCCGCCGCGCAGGCCGCGCGCTTCGCTCCCGGCAAGGTCTCGGTCGGTTTCACGACGTCCGCCTACTGGATGCGTTTCACCGTGCGCAACAGCGGCCGGGAGCCGGCCACCTGGTGGCTGGACACCAGCAACCGCACCTTGCAGGAAGTGGACCTGTACCAGTCCGACGGCAAGGGCGGCTACCTGCACGGCTCGGCCGGCGCGGGGCGGCCGTTCTCCCAGCGTCCGCTGGCCACGGATTACTTCGTGTTTCCCGTCACGGTCGCGGCGGGCGGCACGGCGGAACTGTATTTGCGCGTGCGCAGCACCGGCTTCCAGGGCGTGATGATGAAGCCGCTGATGTGGACGCCGTCCGCCTACCAGGCGCGGGCCCAGTCCGAACGCACGCAATGGCTGCTTTACCTGGGCATGGCCGCCACGCTGGCCGGCTTCAACCTGATGCTGTGGCTCTACCTGCGCGAGCACGACCACCTCGTGTACGTGCTGTCGTTGCTCGCCATCATCTGGACCACCAGCAGCGCGGCGGGCGGCTACGGTTCGGCCTTCCAGATGCTGTGGCCGGACGCGCCCCGGTTCGAGCAGTGTTCCTGGGTGCTGTCGCTGCTGGCCGTGTGCGTGTTGACGCCGCTGTTCATTTCGCGCCTGCTGGACCTGTGGCGGCGCATGCCGCGCGTGAGCATGGTGCTGTGGGGCCTGATCGGCATCAACTGCGTCACCAGCCTGATCCTGGCGGGCATGACGGCGCTAGGGGTGCGGGGCCATGCGGAGGAAATGCAGCTGGTCTACATCGTCGGCGGCCTGCTGTGGCAGCCCATCTTTCCATTGCTTGGCTACGCCATCGTCAAATGCGCGCTGCGGGGAGACCGCTTCGCCCGCTTCATGCTGGTGGCCTACCTGCCCGCCATTGCCGCCTCCACCTACACCTCGCTGCAAAACGTGCGCGGCGAGCCGCCCAGCCTGGTGTACGTGATGTGGGGCGCGGGCTTCGAACTGCTGGTGATGGCGCTGGCGCTGGCCGACCGTTTCAATCAAGAACGTTTGCAAAAGTTGGCCGCGCAGGAGGCGCTGCTGGACAACCTGCGCCGCTCCGAGCAGGAGCTGGAACAAAAAGTCACGCAACGCACGCTGGAACTGAACGCCGAGCAGAAGCGCACCAAGGAGTTGCTGTACAACATACTGCCCGTGGAACTGGCCGAGGAACTGTCCAGCACGGGCCAGGCCCAGCCGGCGCGGCACGAGTCCGCCACCGTATTGTTCACCGACTTCGCCGGTTTCACCGCCGTGGCCGCCACCATGCCGGCCGACCGCATGATTTCGGAACTGAACGAGATCTTCGCCGCCTTCGACGACATCACCGACGAATGCGGCGTGGAAAAGATCAAGACCATCGGCGACTCCTACATGGCCGCTGCCGGCCTGCCCAAGCCGTGTGCGGACCATGCCCAGCGTTGCGTGCGCGCCGGGCTGAGAATGATCGCCTTCATCGAGGAGCGCAACAGCAAGGCGCCGTTCAAGTGGACGCTGCGGGTCGGGATTCATTCAGGCCCGGTGGTGGCGGGCGTGGTTGGCAAGCGCAAATACGCGTTCGATATCTGGGGCGACACCGTCAATATCGCCTCGCGCATGGAAAGTTCCGGCGCCGTGGGGCGGGTGAATGTGTCCGCCTATACCAGCGATTTGGCGCGTGACGATTTCGATTGCGAATACCGGGGCAAGGTCGCGGCCAAGGGCAAGGGCGAAATGGATATGTATTTCATTACCGGGGAGCGTGCGGCCGGCGCGGTTTAACTATAGAATTGTATTTCATTTAACTATTTCGGAAGCACATGTTAATCAAAGATTACCTCGCCTTCAGTACCTGGATAGACGGCGACCAGCCGAATGTGGCGCGCAAGGCGGCCGAACTGGCGGCGGGCGCCAAGACGGACGCCGAAATCGCCGCCCGCTGCTTCGAGTTTGTCCGCGACGAGATCAAACACAGTTGGGACCACAAGCTCAATCCCGTGACTTGCCGCGCGTCGGACGTTCTGCATCACGGCACCGGCTATTGCTACGCCAAAAGCCATTTGTTGGCCGCTTTATTAAGGGCGAACCGCATTCCGGCCGGCTTGTGCTATCAGCGTTTGGCGGTCGGCACGGAAGGACCGCCATTTTGCCTGCATGGCTTGAATGCGGTGTTTCTCGAGCAATACGGCTGGTATCGCATCGACGCGCGCGGCAATAAACCCGGTGTCGATGCGCAATTCACCCCGCCGCGCGAGCAATTGGCTTTTCCCGTACTGGCGCCGCAGGAACGCGATCTGCCCGAGATTTGGGCCGAGCCGTTGCCGGTGGTGCTGGATGCGCTGATGAACCATGCATCCGTACTGGCGGTGGCGGAAAACCTGCCGGACGTGGAATTGCTGCCTTCTGTCAGGCTGCGTTAAAAATCTTCCCGGCGGGAGTACAATGCCCGCTTTCCCGCAGGAGCATATATGAACACCGAAGACCGTTTCGTCGATATCGAAATCAAAGTGGCCCACCAGGAGGATATGGTGGAATCCCTGAACCAGCGCATCTACGAGCAGCAAAAACAGATCGATAAACTGGAGGCGATGATTTCCGCCCTGGCCCAACATATCCGTGAAAACCCGCAGGGCGGCCAGGGCGCGCTGAACGAACGGCCGCCGCACTACTGACGCATGCCACACTCAGGCATGATCGCGCCAGAATATGGCACGATGTGCAAGAGTTTTCCCTGTGAGGGATTGAAAAGGGCTTCAGGAACGGGTGATGTGCATGCCCAGGCGCTTGCCCAGGCATAACAGGGTGAGCGATGGCGGCAATCCCCAGGGTTGGGGAATGACGGAGGCGTCGCAAACATAAAGCCCGGGCGTTGGCGTCATCAAATTCTTATCCACGCCGTCGTTGATGCGTATGCCGCCGCCGGGGTGGGCGGCGAAATGCCAGCTCTTGAATATATGGCGCGCGCCCGCCTCGGCCAATATGGATCTGGCTATCGCCACGCCCTTGCGGAACTTGAGTTTATCGGTTTCCCGCAGTGTTTTATCCGCCCAGCGCGGGCCGGTTCCGCCGCCGATTTCATCGCGTATTTTCACCATGATGCTCAGCGTTTTATGATGCGCGAAAAGGCGGTCGAATCTCCCGACCTGCATGGCGAAGGCTTGGTACATCGGTTTTGGCAGGGTTAAATCAGCCAATGCGATGCCATCGGCATGCATATTCAATCCGGCGGCCATCGGCACTTCGGCACCGCCATTGATATCGTCCACCGATCCCATGACCGCCACGACGGGATCGCTAAAGAATGGCACCGATCTCGGCCCCAATCCGGATTGATAAAGAAGGCGCGGACTGCCCAATCCGCCGCCAGCCAGAATGACATTATTGGCGCGGATGGTTTGCAAACGGCCCCCGGCGAAGAACTCGATTCCGGCGGCGCGTCCGTTTTCCAAAATAACGCGCGTTGCCCGTGCCTCATCCATTAAATGCGCGCCTTGCAGACAAGCCTCGTCGATGAAATCCCGCGCCGTCCATTTCGCGCCAAAGGGACAGCCATAAACGCAACGCCAGCAACCGGTCCGGCATATTTGAGGGCGTATCATTTTATCCAGCTTATGCCAATCCAGGCCGACCGCCAAAGCGGATCGCATAATCCTGGCGGCCATGGGTCCGATTAAAGCGTCGGGCAGGGGAGCCATGGGCAATTCCGCGCGCAGCGATTCCAGCGCCGGCGCGAGATCGACGCCATACGCCGCGAACATTTCCAATGGCGGCGGCGCTGCGGTCGCGAAATTAATGGTCGAACTGCCGCCGGCGGTAATGCCGCGCACCAGCAGGGACGCGTCGCGATGGATAAAAGCGCCCTTGCCGGGAACCGCCGCGATGGCGGCCATTTGCTTGAGCGTGCCGGCGACCGGCGCCGCGCTGCCCTGTTCGAGCACGAGTACGCTCAGCGACCGCCGCGCCAATTCCCGCGCCACGCTCGCACCGCCCGGCCCGCTGCCGACCACGATGGCGTCGTAAGATGAACGTAGGGGCGAATGCATGGCGGTGTGGGGATAGGGGGAGAGCCGATGCTATCACGGTGTGCCGATGGTCGGCCCACAGCTGTTAAAATTGCCAGGATGTAAATTCCAGAGGAACGCTACATGAAACGTTATGTCTTGGCTCTGGTCTCATATTTGTTGCTGGCGACGTCCGCCCACGCCGCCGACGGCACCCAGCCTAGTGTGGACGGCATGGCGAAATGGAAGAAGGAAACGCTCTCCAGGTACGAGGAGGTGATCTATCTGGAAACGGATGGCAAGCCGCTCACCGGAGCCATGTTCAACCAGCGCATCGTGAACGACAAGCCCGCTTTTCGCATGACCACGGAGTCGACTACGCCGAAGAAGATTGTCATCCGGATATTGAGCGACGCGGAAACGAAGCAGGGGCAAACCGCTGAGAAGTAGTGTCCACGGCGGCGCAAAGGGAACAATGATGAAAAATGTTCGCATCCATCCTTTGATTCCAACGTTGCCGGGGCTTGCCGAGCGGAACCCGCAGAAGGGCGAAACAGCTGCCAGTTTCACCGCGCAGGCGATCCGCGAAGATATGGAGCACCGCCAGGAGTGGAGCGAATTTGTCGCCCGGGGCATTGCTTCCCGCGATGAAGCAAAACGCACCGGCATCTATGTCGCGCCCGATGCCGTGATCGGGCGCCTTGGGCGGATGCTGGCCCGGATCAAGGCGAATCGGACCCGGTTGACTCCGCAAGTCGAGCATGCTGGCGAATTCACGCGCCAAGGTCGTGACTCCGACCGCTATTGATGCGCTGCATTGACACAGGCTGGGCCCTCGGCATTTCCATTACCCGTCTTTATCGATACGGGACTGCATGCGCTGCGCGCGATCCGGCGACGAGGGATGCGAACTGAACATGCTGCGTCCAGCACCGTCCAGCTTCGCCAGCTTCTGGAAGACCGTCACCAGTCCCGTCCGCGACAATTTTTCCTTGTGCAGGATGCCGTAGGACTGGTCGTCCGCGTCCGTTTCCTGCGACTGGGAAAACTGCGCTTCGATGAATTTGTGCCCCAGATCCCCCAGATCTGACTGGCTCAACGTCGCGGCGGTGGTGCTGACGGCGCCGGCGGCGCCGCGCGCCGCCTGCAAGCTATAGGCCGTTTGCATGGACTTCTTGGAATGGCCCAGCAACACGTGCCCGATTTCATGTCCGACCACGGCGCGCACCTCGTCGTCGTTCATCATGTCCATCAAGCCGGCGAAGACACGGATACAGCCGTTGTCCATCGCGAACGCATTGACCTCGGACACCAGATAAACCTTGGCATCCAGCTTCTTGCCATTGAACTTGCTCATATTCAGTGGCTTCAACGCCGCCTCCAGGCGTTTCGCGTACTTGCTGCCCGGCGCGGCGACTTTGTTCGTGCGATCGAGCGCGGCGCAGGATTTGTCCGCCAAATCGACCACCTCCGCGTCGCTCAAGGTGGCGGCCTTGATCGCCAGGCCGGCCGAATTGGCGAGCCCACCCAAATCGATGGCGCCCGCCAAGGGACAGGCAAGCGTCGAGAACGCGAGCGCTCCGCCCGCGAACAGCTTGGGCAATGATTTGACCGGACTTTCCGGCAAGGACGAATGAATGAATCCCATGGTTTGGCTCCCCAAAAAGTGGCTACCCCGCACCCTGCGGGGCAGGCGATGTGTTTCCGCAAGGAAATCGTAGCGATATTCGTCGCTTCGACCTTAAGGAAGATCATCAACCCATCCTTGTTTCCCGTTTTTTCCCGCAGGCCGGGCCAAGGTTGTCGCCCGGTGTGATTTGGAACACAATGCGTTTTCATTGTTTCCGGGAGGTTTTGTGGGGAAAAACAGGCTCGAGGCCTTCAGCGACGGCGTCATCGCCATCATCATCACGATCATGGTGCTGGAGTTAAAGGTGCCGCACGGCGCCGATTGGGACACGCTGGTGCCGCTGGCGCCCGTGTTCCTCAGCTACGTGCTGAGCTTCATCTACACGGGCATCTACTGGAACAACCACCACCACCTGCTCCACGCCGCCGCCAAGGTCAACGGGCCCGTGCTGTGGGCCAATCTGCACCTGCTGTTCTGGCTGTCGCTGATACCGTTTGTCACCGGCTGGATGGGCGAAAACCACTTTGGCGCGCTGCCGGTCGCCATGTACGGCGTGGTGCTGGCCATGAGCGCGCTGGCCTACCTGCTGCTGGAACACCTGCTGGTGCGCCTGCACGGCAACGAGTCCGCGCTGGCGCAGGCGGTGGGACGCGAGCGCAAGGAATGGCTGTCGATCGCCCTGTACGCGCTGGGAATCGGGCTGTCCTTCGTCCACCCCATGCTGGGCGTGGGTCTGTACGCGGCCGTCGCCGTGCTCTGGTTCCTGCCGGACCGCCGCATCGAGGCCAAGCTGGCGCACTGAGCTGATTGCGCCGCGGCATCGAATGCGGATGACGCGGCAAATGTCCTGATATCATCCTTGGCTTCCCATGCTGCCCCAAAACGCAGTGTGCTTATGTCTTGCCTGCCTTTGTTGCGAAAGCACCGGCTTTCAGGCCGGTGATGGATAAAACGGGTTGCGAAGCAATCCAACTCCGCAGTGACGATTTCGCTTTTTTTCTCCCGGAGTCCGCGACGTTTTTCTCAACGGTTGGTCTAATGAGATATAGGCGCTCTTGGAGAACCGTCATGAAGCGGCTTCAGGCATTTCGATTCGAACTCCGCCCGAACTTCGAGCAGCAGCGTTCGATGCGTCGATTCGCGGGAGCTTGCCGGTTCGTGTACAACAAGGCGCTGTCGCTTCAACAGACGCGCCATGCGGAAGGCGCAAAGCATTTGTCGTACGCAGGCATGTGCGCCGCATTAATGGAATGGAAGGCGCAGCCCGAGACGGACTGGCTGCGCGAAACGCACTCGCAGGTGTTGCAGCAGTCGCTCAAGAACCTCGACCATGCCTACGTGAATTTCTTCGCCCGCCGGGCCGGCTTCCCCCGTTTCAAGCGCCGCGGCCGGCACGACGGTTTTCGTTATCCCCAGGGATGCAAGCTGGAGCAGCATAGCGACCGCATCTACCTTCCCCGGCTGGGCTGGTGCCGCTATCGCAACAGCCGGGTGGTCTCGGGCGAGATCAAGAACGTCACCGTGAGCCTGTCCGGCGCCGCCTGGTTTGTCAGCATTCAGACCGAACGTGAAGTCGCCGATACTGTGCCCCTGCCCGGTGGCGCCGTGGTCGGAATCGATCTGGGTATCGCGCGCTTCGCCACCATGAGCGATGGCCACCACGTCGAACCGCGCTGGGCGCGTCGCAGATCCCGTCCGACGTGCTGGCCTTCGAGGCCGCCGCGCTGAGGGACGCCGGCGTCGATTTCGCCCCGGTGCCGCCGCGCTACCGCAGCACCTACTTCTCGCACGTGTTCGCCGGCGGCTACTCGGCCGGCTACTACGGCTATCTGTGGAGCGAGAAGCTGGACGCCGACACCGTCAACTGGTTCGAGGAAAACGGCGGCATGCTGCGCAAGAACGGCGACCACTTCCGCAAGGCGCTGCTGTCCAAGGGCGGCACCATGGACGCGATGCAAATGTACCGCGCCTTCCGCGGCCGCGACGCCAGGATCGAGCCGCTGCTGGAACGCCGCGGCCTGACGGAGAAGTAAGCCGCGCGATGAAACCGCACTTCAAGGTGCGGTTTTTTTTCGGCGGTACGGTAAGATAGCCCATCCTCAAGCACGCAAGGAGTTGGGAATGAAGCAACTAGCTGACAAACTGGCCCAGGTGATGGACCAGCTGGACAACGTGGACCAGGACGCCTTCATGGCGCTGATGGCGGACGCGCTGGAACCGTATCCCGAACTGGGATGGGAACTGGGGCCGGACCCCGAGGACGGCGACCTGATGCGCCTGAGCCTGGTGGTGCGCGACGCGCCCGCCTTCCGCGACGAGGCGGCCACCACGGAGGCCTTCCCGGTCGAGGGCGAGGGCTGGCGCATCGACCTCGGCGTGCCGCCGCGCGACGCGGAGATCTACCTGGAGGCGCAGGTGGGCGAGGGCGAGGACGCGGCCGTGCTGGAGATCGAGGGCGAGCAGCTGGGCTGGCAGATGCGCGGCGCCGACGGCGTGGTCGACCTGGTGGTGGGCATCCCGGCCGGGCCGCTGCGCCGGCTGGGCACCGAGGAGCGCGAGGAGCTGGCCGACATCTTCGTCATGGGCGAGCTGGGCGAGATCAACCTGCTGGACTACGTCAATTCCGTCAGCGTCGAGGACATCGAGGCGCTGTCGGAGGAGTGGCCGTCGCTCACCACGCTGCGCCGCGCCTTCGTGGCCCGCTACCCCGATTGCGCCTACGCGGAGTGGATGCGGTGGTCGCGGGAAGAGTGACCGCATGCGTAGCTTGGGGCCGCGATTCGGTGTATAAGAATACTATGGCGACTACTTTGGGGACGGGGACATGGATAACAATCTGAAGGCATCGTTGAAGACGCTGCACGCCAAACTGGCCACTTCGCCGGGGCCGATCGACGAGGAATTGCAGGACCTGCTGCTGCAGCTCGATGGCGACATCCGCCAGCTGCTGGAGCAGCGCGCCAGCGACGACGACGGGGAGGACACCACCACCTACGGCCTGGCCGAACGGACGCAGGAAATCTCGGCCAAGTTCGCCGTCAAGCATCCCACGCTGGAGCCGGCGCTGCGCGAGCTGGGCTCCATCCTCGCCAACATGGGGATCTGAAAAAAAACCGGAGCCGCGAGGGCTCCGGTTTCGGTATCAGAGCCCGGGACCGGCAGTCCCGGGCGGCCGGCGTTACGGAAACGCCAGCGCGGGCGGTTCGATACCGCCAAAGCTGATTTCGGGATGACGCTTGGCGATCATCTCCTCGATTTCGACCACGCGCCTCGGCGGCACGTCGACGATCAATAGCACTTGTCCCTCCGCGATGCGCGGCGCGAACTGTTCCAGCTTGGTGTTCGGGATGGCGGCCGCGTTCATGCCGGAGGCCCAGCCGCCGAACAGCGCGCCGCCCAGCGCCACCGCGAGGATGGTGGCCGTGCGCAGGGTCCAGCCGTCGGGCGGGAACATGGTCAGCAGGATGGCCGCGCCCAGGCCGACGATGCCGCCGATGACCATGCCGAGCTGGGCGCCGTGCACCAGGTCGGTTCGCTGCAGGAAGCTGCAGTCGGGCATGTCGTCGGGCAGCGTGCCCTCCCTGGCCATGAATTTGATGTGGCGTTCTTCGATGCGGGCCAGCAGCAATTCGTCGAGCATGGCGCGGGCACTGGGGATGTCGGGAAGCATGTAGTAGAGGCGGCGGCGCATGGCAAATCTCCTTGTGGGGTCTTCTCGTTATAGCAAAATTGACAGCAAAGGCAATGGTATTGCCTACATTTTTTGACAGGTCGTCATGATTGTCCGTATCTCACAAGTTATTGAAATTTAAAAAGAAATTCCAATTGATATAGACTATCGAATGCGCGTTGCCGGTGCATTTCCGGTACAATGGCGGCCATGACCCCCACCAATCTGTTTGCGACCGTCCCCAAGCGGTCTGCCCGCGCTCCCGCCGCGCCTTTCCTGCCCATGACCCGCGCTGAAATGGACGCGCTGGGATGGGACGTCTGCGACGTCATCCTCGTGACGGGAGACGCCTATATCGACCACCCCAGCTTCGGCATGGCCCTGGTCGGCCGCCTGCTCGAGGCGCAGGGCTACAAGGTCGGCATCATCAGCCAGCCCGACTGGCACTCGGCCGACGCCTTCCGCGCGCTCGGCAAGCCGCGCCTGTACTTCGGCATCACCGCCGGCAACATGGACTCCATGGTCAACCGCTACACGGCCGACCGCAAGATCCGCTCCGACGACGCCTACACGCCGAACGGCGAGCCGAACAAGCGCCCCGACCGCGCCGTCACCGTGTACGCGCAGCGCGCCCGCGAGGCCTTCCCGGACGCCGCCGTCATCATCGGCAGCATCGAGGCCTCGCTGCGCCGCATCGCCCACTACGACTACTGGTCGGACAAGGTGCGCCGCTCCGTGCTGCCGGACTCCAAGGCCGACATGCTCATCTTCGGCAACGCCGAGCGCGCGCTGGTGGACCTGACCCACCGCATGAACGCGGGCGAGGACATCAAGGACATCAAGGACCTGCGCGGCACCGCCTTCATGGTGCCGGCCGGCTGGCTGCCCGGCCCGGACTGGGGCGAGCAGGGCTCGGCCCGCGTGGACGTGCCCGGCAATGTCGACGCCCATCCGGACCCCTACGCCATGGCCCAGGAGGACAAGAGCGCCTGCGCCACCGACAACGCCGCCAAGGCCCCGGAAGTCATCAAGCCGATCCGCATCATGACGCGCGAGGAGCGCCAGCAGCTGGCGCGCGAGCAGCACATGCGCACCGTGGTGCGCCTGCCGGCCTACGAGACCGTCAAGGACGACCCGGTGATGTACGCGCACGCCTCGCGCGTGTTCCACCTGGAATCGAATCCCGGCAACGCGCGCGCGCTGGTGCAGGGCCACGGCGAGCGCGACGTGTGGATCAACCCGCCGCCGCTGCCGCTGGCCATGGACGAGATGGACGGCGTGTACGACATGAACTACGCGCGCGCCCCGCACCCGAGCTACGGCAAGGCCCACATCCCGGCCTGGGAAATGATCCGTTTTTCCGTCAACATCATGCGCGGCTGCTTCGGCGGCTGCACCTTCTGCTCGATCACCGAGCACGAGGGCCGCATCATCCAGAGCCGCTCCGAGCCGTCCATCCTGCGCGAGATCGAGCACATCCGCGACAAGACCAAGGGCTTCACCGGCACCATCTCGGACCTGGGCGGCCCCACGGCGAACATGTACCGCCTGGCCTGCAAGGACAAGAAGATCGAGGAATCGTGCCGCCGCCTGTCGTGCGTCTACCCGTCCATCTGCGTCAACCTGGGCACCGACCACGGCAAGCTGATCTCGCTGTACCGCAAGGCGCGCGCGATCCCCGGCGTGAAGAAGATCCTGATCAGCTCCGGCCTGCGCTACGACCTGGCCGTGCGCTCGCCCGAGTACGTCAAGGAACTGGTGACCCACCACGTGGGCGGCCTGCTGAAGATCGCGCCGGAGCACACCGAGTCCAACGTGCTGAGCAAGATGATGAAGCCGGGCATCGGCGCCTACGACGAGTTCAAGGCCATGTTCGACAAGTTCTCGGTGGAGGCGGGCAAGAAGCAGTACCTGATCCCCTATTTCATCGCGGCCCACCCCGGCACCACCGACGAGGACATGCTGAACCTGGCGCTGTGGCTGAAGAAGAACAACTTCAAGCTGGACCAGGTGCAGACCTTCATGCCGACCCCGATGGCGATGGCGACCACCATGTACCACTCGCGCCGCAACCCGCTCAAGCGCGTCAGCCAGGACTCGGAGGTGGTCGAGACCGCCCGCAGCGGCAAGGTGCGCAAGGCGCACAAGGCCTTCCTGCGCTATTACGACCCGGAGAACTGGCCCATCCTGCGCGAGGCGCTGGTGAAAATGGGCCGTGGCGACCTGATCGGCAACGGCGAGAAGCACCTGATCCCGGCCTGGACGCCCGGCGAGGAAAACCTGAAGGCCGCGCCCGAGGGCAAGCGCGCCATGCCGACCCTGGCGCCGGGCGCCAGGTCCGGTCCCGGTCCCAAGCCGGCGCCGGGCGCGGCGGGCGGACGGCACGCGGCGGGCCGCGCGGCGGTGCCGGCGGCCGTGGCGCGCGGCGGCCGCGCCAACGCGCTGACCGGTTCCCTGACCGCGCGCGAAAGCGTGGACACCAAGGCGCGCGCCTCCATCCTCGATACTATCAAGGTGAAAGCCAAGCCGGCGGCCCCGGCGGGCAAGGGCGCGCCGCGCGGCCGCAAGTAGGCCGGGCGCCCCGCGCGACTCCGCACCCCCACGACAGCCGGCCACGCCGGCTGTTGTTTTCTGCCCTCATTTTTCATAAATGCATGGATAATTCGTCCCAGCTCCCCTGATCGCGCGGGCTTGGTTGCGGCTACACTGGCTGCTCTGGCCACCGCGGTCCAGATCACAACTGGATGAATATGAAAATTGCACTGAACCTGAACACCATGCTGCTGGCGCCCGTGCTGGCGCTGCTGGCCGCCTGCGGCGGCGGCGGCGATGGCGACAGCACCTCCACGCCGACCACCCCGACCACCCCCGCCGCGGCCACCCTGCAGTCGATCGTCGTCACGCCGGCCAACCCCACCGTCACCGTCGGCCTCACGCAGCAGATGGTCGCCACCGGCACCTATTCGGACGGCAAAACCAGCGCCATCAGCACCGGCATCACGTGGAGCGCCAAGGGCACGAACATCACCGTCATCTCCGGCACCGGCCTGGTGACCGGCAAGGCGCCGGGCGCCGACACCGTGACCGCCACCGTCGGCACCGTCACGGCCAGCACCGACATCACCGTCAAGGCCCCGTGGGCCGTGGTGGCCGCCGGCGGCAACCACACGCTGTCCCGCCACGCGGACGGCAACCTGTATTCCTGGGGCTGGAACCGCCAGGGCCAGCTGGGCGACGGCACCACCATCGACCACGGCAAGCCGGCGGTCGTCGCGGGCGGCGTCACCACCTGGCGCCAAGTGGCGGGCGGCGAGCTGCACACGCTGGCGCTGCGCGCCGACGGCACGCTGTGGGCCTGGGGCTACAACCAGAACGGCCAGCTGGGCGACGGCACCACGGTCGACAAGCCCACGCCGGTCAAGATCGGCACCGCCACCGACTGGGTCTACGTCGCCGCGGGCAAATCGCACAGCCTGGCCATCAACAAGGCCGGCGCGCTGTGGGCCTGGGGCCGCAACTTCAACGGCCAGCTGGGCGACGGCGCCAAGATCGACCGCCTGGCGCCGGTCAAGATCGGCACCGACACCTGGACCATGGTGTCGGCCGGCGCCACCCACTCGCTGGGCCGGCGCAGCGACGGCGCGCTGATGGCCTGGGGCCGCAGCGGCACCAGCGACGTGCTGGCGCCGGCCCGCATCGGCACGCTGACCTGGGCCAGCGTCTCGGCCGGCGGCACGCACTCGGCCGCGATCCGCGCCGACGGCACGCTGTGGGCCTGGGGCGACAACAGCTCCAGCCAGCTGGGCACGGTCAGCACCGCCAACGCCACCACGCCGCAGCAGGTGGGCACGGCCAGCAACTGGTCGGTGGTGGCGGCCGGCCTGGCGCACACGCTGGCGGTGCGCACCGACGGCACGCTGTGGGGCTGGGGCTCGAACAGCAACGGCCAGGTCGGCAACGGCGCCACGGTCAACGCGGCGCAGCCGGTGCAGATCGGCGACGCCACCACCTGGGTCACCGTGGGCGCTGGCCTGCAGCACGGCGTCGCGCTGCAGAAGGACAACACCATGTGGACCTGGGGCCGCAACGCGGAGGGCCAGCTGGGCAACGGCACGCTGATCGACGCCAACGCGCCGCTGAACGTTCCGTAAGCCGCGCGATGCTGCGGCGCCGGTTCCCGTCCCTGCCCCTGCTTGCAGTGCTGCGCCGCCTGCTGTGCTGCGCGCTGCTCGGCGCGCTGCCGGCCTGGCCGGCGGCGGCCCAGGAAAAGATCGTGCTGCAGCTCAAGCACTTCCACCAGTTCCAGTTCGCCGGCTATTACGCGGCGCTGGAAAAGGGCTTCTACCGCGAGGCCGGGCTGGACGTGCGGATCGTGGAAAGCAGCGACGGCAACGAGCCCGAGCGCTCGGTGCTGGCCGGCAAGGCGCAATACGGCGTGGGCAGCAGCAGCCTGCTGCTGGCGCGCCTGGCGGGCAAGCCGCTGGTGGTGCTGGGCGTGGTGTTCCAGCACTCGCCGTACGCGCTGGCCACCGCGCAGTCCGGCTCGACGCCGGACCTGCGCGCCATCGCCGGCAAGCGCGTGATGATAGGCTCGCTGACCGACGAGCTGACCCAGGCCGACGAGATCATGGCCTACCTGAAGAAGGAGGGCATCGAGCCCTCGGCGCTGCAGCGGGTCGAGCACACCTACAACCCGGACGACCTGGTCAAGGGCAAGGTGGACGCGCAGTCGATCTTCGTCACCAACGAGCCGGACTATTTCGACCGCATCGGCTTCCCCTACGAGATCTACAGCCCGCGCAACGCGGGCATCGATTTCTACGGCGACAACCTGTTCACCAGCGAGCAGGAGATCGAGGCCCATCCGGAGCGGGTCAAGGCCTTCCGCGCCGCCAGCATGCGCGGCTGGCAGTACGCGATGAGCCACCACGAGGAGATGGCCGACCTCATCCTGAACAAATACTCGCGCCGCAACGACCGCCAGCACCTGCTGTACGAGGCGCGCGCCATGGTGGCGCTGGTGCAGCCGGTGCTGGTGGAGATCGGCTACATGAACCCGGACCGCTGGCAGCACATCGCCGATGTGTACGCCGAGCTGGGCATGCTGCCCAAGGGCGCCTCCTTCGACGGCTTCCTGTACAACATGGAGAGCGGTCCCAGCCTGGCGTGGCTGTACCGCGTGCTGGGCGCGGCGGCCATCCTGCTGGCGCTGGGCGCGGGTGTGCACTTCAGCCTGCTCACGCGCGAGCGCAGCCGTGCCGACGAGGCCATCCGCAAGGGCGAGGCGCGCTTCCGCACCATGTTCGAGGCGGCGCCCATGGGCATCGCGCTGATCGACACGCTGAGCGGCCAGTTCCGCGACGTCAACCCGCGCTTCCTGGACATCGCCGGCCGCGGCGCCGACGAGATGAAGGCCCGCGGCTGGCGCGACATCAGCCACCCGGACGACGTCGCCGCCGAGCAGGAGCAGGTGGACCGCATGGTGGCGCAGCAGCCGGGCGCGCCGCAGCACGGCTTCAAGCTGGCCAAGCGCCTGCTGCGGCCGGACGGCGGCGTGGTGTGGGTCGACGCCTCCATCACGGCGATCGACGCGGCCGGCGCCGGCCAGCCGCACCACCTGTGCATGATCGAGGACATCACCGAGAAGAAGCAGTCCGAGGCGCTGATCTGGCAGCAGGCCAACTTCGACGCCCTGACCCAGCTGCCGAACCGGCGCATGTTCCACAACCGGCTGGAGCAGGCCATCGTCAAGAGCCGCCGCGACGGCAACCGCGTCGCCATCCTGTTCATCGACCTCGACCATTTCAAGGAGGTCAACGACACGCTCGGCCACCACCAGGGCGACATCCTGCTGATCGACGCCGCCCGCCGCATCGGCGGCTGCGTGCGCGAGTCCGACACGGTGGCGCGCCTGGGCGGCGACGAGTTCACCGTGATCCTGGGCGAACTGGCCGACATCGGCCGGGTCGAGACCATCGCCCAGAACATCATCGACGCGCTGCGCGCGCCGTTCGCGCTGGGGCAGGAGCAGGCCTTCGTCTCGGCCAGCATCGGCATCACGCTGTACCCGGACGACGCCGGCTCGGTCGACGACCTGCTCAAGCACGCCGACCAGGCCATGTACGCCGCCAAGGACGCCGGGCGCAACCGCTTCAGCTATTTCACGCCGGCGCTGCAGGTGGCCGCGCTGAACCGCATGCGCCTGACCAACGACCTGCGCGGCGCCGTCAAGGGCGGCCAGCTGGAGCTGTACTTCCAGCCCATCGTGCACCTGAGGACGGGCCGCATCCACAAGGCCGAGGCGCTGATACGGTGGCGCCATCCGCTGCGCGGCCTGGTCAGTCCGCTGGAATTCGTGCCGCTGGCCGAGGCGAGCGGCCTGATCGTGGAGATCGGCGAATGGGTGTTCCAGGAATCGGCGCACTGGATCAAGCGCTGGCGGAGCGAGATCCATCCGGCGTTCCAGGTCAGCGTCAACCAGTCGCCGCTGGAGTTCCAGCGCGAGGGCGGCTACGAGCACTGGCTGCGCCTGCTGGGCGAGCTGGGCCTGCCGGGCCAGTCGATGGTGATCGAGATCACCGAGGGCCTGCTGCTGGACGCCAGCAACGCCGTCACCGACCAGCTGCTGCGGCTGCGCGACGGCGGCATCCAGGTCGCGCTGGACGACTTCGGCACCGGCTACTCGTCGCTGTCCTACCTGAAGAAGTTCGACATCGACTACCTGAAGATCGACCGCAGCTTCACCCGCAACCTGGCGCCGGACTCGTCCGACATGGCGCTGTCGGACGCCATCATCGTCATGGCCCACAAGCTGGGGCTGCGGGTGATCGCCGAGGGCGTGGAAACGCCCGAGCAGCGCGACCTGCTGGCCGCCGCCGGCTGCGACTACGGGCAGGGCTACCTGTTCGCCCGGCCCATGCCGGCGGCCGAGTTCGACGTCCTGCTGCGCGCCCGCAGCGCCGCCGCCTGACGTCGCTATCATCGGCGAAGCATCTTTGTTTTTGGTACGGATATTGCTTATTTGTTATATCTTTATCAGCCCAGCGATGCCATGGAACCAGTTCAACCGGTGCGGTCCGAAGCCTTTCTCGCTTACATGGCCGAGGTCAGGCAATGCGAGCTGTCACTGCGGGAACTGAGCCAGATGTGGCGCCTGATCGAGGCGTCGGCGATGATGAATTGCGCGCAGGAGGCGCGCCTGCTGCTGCCGGCCATGCAGGCCGCGCGCACCGGATTGACGCACCTGGAAGGGGCGCTGATCACCAATCTGGTGCGCGAGAAGGTGGCGCAGGCGCTGGCGGGCATCGGCACCAAGGCCAGGTACATGATCGACATCCTGGTGCGCAACCTGTTCGAGCGCACCGCCGACGTCGGCTTCCTGGCCACCGACAGCGAGCTGTGCCGCTTTGTCGCCGGGCTGGACACGGACCGCGCCGCGGTGCTGGAGCGGCTGGCCGAGTACCGCGCCAAATACACGGTGTACGACGAGATCCTGCTGCTCGACGCGCGCGGCCGGGTGCTGGCCCAGGCCGACCCCGCCGCGCCGCTCGAGCGCAGCGCCGACCCGCTGCTGGCCGCCACCCTGGCCAGCGCCGGCTACGTGGAGACCTTCCGCGCCAGCGACCTGCGCCCCGGCCGGCCGCGCGCGCTGATCTATTCGCACCGCATGACGCATCCGGGCAGCGGCGAGCCGATCGGCGTGCTGTGCCTGTGTTTCCATTTCGAACAGGAGATGCGCGCCGTGTTCGACACCTACCGCGACCCGGACGGCCGCGCCAACATGCTGCTGCTGGACGCCGACGACCGCGTCATCAGCAGCGCCGACCCGCACTGGATCCCGCCGGGCGTGCGGGTGCCCACCAACCCCGGGGGC
This sequence comes from Pseudoduganella namucuonensis, assembly GCF_900116645.1. Taxonomy (GTDB): domain Bacteria; phylum Pseudomonadota; class Gammaproteobacteria; order Burkholderiales; family Burkholderiaceae_D; genus Rugamonas; species Rugamonas namucuonensis. The sequence goes on from NZ_FPBO01000022.1 coordinate 104,995, forward strand.
TCGCCCGAACCGCTGCTGTTCGCCGGCCGCGAATACCTGGTGCGCACCGTCGGCTCCGACGGCTACCAGGGCTATCCCGGCCCGGCCGGCTGGAAGGGGCAGGTGATGATCCCCGTCGAGCTGGCCTTCCGCGAGCGGAGCGCTGAGCGGGGCGGCGCGCTGGCGCAATGCGAGCCGTCCGTGCTGCGGGGGCTGCGCTCGCACGCCGACAGCTTCAGCCCGCCCTTGCACGAGCTGATGTCGTCGGTGACGCAAGCGACCCGCACCATCGAACGCATCGTCTGGAACGGCAAGGTGGCGACCGCGGCCAACGAGGACGGCGGCAAGCTGAACACCGTGCTGGACCAGATCACCGACACCGGCGCCCGCGGCGACGCGCTGTTCTCGCAGTCCATCCAGGACCTGTACCAGACCGTGGTCTCGTCCAGCCTGCACGCCGCAGAAAGCACGGCGCAGTTGCTGGTCGACATGCTCGACCGCAACCTGTACGAGCGCGCCAACGATTGCCGCTGGTGGGCCCGCGCGGCGCAGCTGCGGCACGGCCTGGCCCGGCCCGAGCGGCCTGGCCAGGCCGCCGCCATCGGCGCCGTGCTGGCCCACATCAACGGCTTGTACACGGTGTACAGCCGCTTGTTCGTCTACGACCGCAACGGCCGCGTCGTCGCCAGCAGCGGCGCCCAGGACATCGTCGGCGAGCGCATCGCGGCCGAGACGCTGGGCCGGGTCTGCGCGCTGGGCGACGAGCAGCAGCATTATCCCGAACCCTTCGCGCCGGCCCCGTTCTACGGCGGCCGGCCGACCTTCGTCTACCACGCCGCCGTGCGCCATCCGGAGCACGAGACGCAGGTGGTGGGCGGCATCGGCATCGTGTTCGACGGCGAGCCGGAGCTGCTCAACATGCTGCGCGGCGGCGTGGCGGGGCGGCCCAATCTGCGGGCCTATTTTGTCACGCCGGCCGGCAGGGTGCTGGCCGCCACCGATCCGGACTGCCCGCCCGGGTCGCAACTGGAACTGGAGCCCGGCCTGCTGGCCGCGTGCGGCCACGGCGCCAGCCGCGTCGTCGTCCATCGCGGCCAGTACGCCATCGCCGCCGCCGCCACCGCTTCCGGCTACCGCGAATTCCGCGCCGGCGCGGCGCGCGAGGACGAGGTGATCGGGCTGGTGCTGGAATCGTTCGGCCCGGTGCGCGCCGACGCGCAGCCGGCCATGGGCGGCGCCGCCCTGCGCATCGAGCCGCGCGCGGCCGCCGTCCGCGCGGACGCCGCGCGCCCGTACGCCGGACGCCCGTACGCGACCTTCTACGTCGGCCGCGCGCTGATGGCGGTGGCCGCCGCGCACGTGCTCGAGTCCGTGCCCTGCGCGCGCATGCGCAGGACGCCCGGCGCGGCCGGCCGGCTCGGCCTGCTGGACGGCCAGCACCGGCAAACGACCTGGGTGTTCGACCTCGCCCACCTGATCAATGGCGGCGCCACGCCGCTGCGCCCCGACAGCCAGATCGTGCTGGTGCGGCGCCACGCCCACACCATCGGCCTGCTGGTGGACGAGCTGCATTCGGTGCAGCCCTTCGACGACGCGGACATGACGCCGTTGCCGCTGCAGGCGGGCGGCCACGCGCTGTCGACCCGGCTGATCAAGGCCAACGACGGCCGCCTGCTGATCCAGGAGCTGTGTCTGGACCGTTTGTTCCTGCGGCTGGGCGCCAGCGCCGCCTGAGCGCGCGCAACCCTGTTGAAGCGACAACGCGTCGCGCGCGGAACGGGGATAATAGCGGTCTCGCAAACATGGCTTGATAGTTAAAGCCAATTGAATCTATTGGAACAATCAATTTTCCAAATAGACGAGAAAACCGTAGACTGACGTCTCATTAGTACACAACCTCACGAGGAAACCACAATGTCCCTGATTAACACCCAAGTAAAACCATTCAAAGCTACCGCTTACCACAATGGCAAGTTCATTGACCTGAGCGAAGAATCCCTGAAAGGCAAGTGGTCGGTATTCGTGTTCTACCCAGCCGACTTCACCTTCGTGTGCCCGACCGAGCTGGAAGACTTGGCCGACAACCACGCCGCCTTCCAGGCGCTGGGCGTCGACGTGTACGGCATCTCGACCGACACCCACTTCGCCCACAAGGCATGGCACGACACCTCGGAAGCCATCAAGAAAGTGCAATACCCGCTGATCGGCGACCCGACCGGCCTGCTGTCGCGCAACTTCGAAGTGATGATCGAGGAAGAGGGCCTGGCCCTGCGCGGCACCTTCGTGATCAATCCTGAAGGCCAGATCAAAGTGATGGAAGTGCACGACAACGGCATCGGCCGCGACGCCTCCGAACTGCTGCGCAAAGTGCGCGCCGCCAAATACGTGGCCGAGCACCCGGGCCAGGTTTGCCCGGCCAAGTGGACCGAAGGCGCCGCCACCCTGACCCCGTCGCTGGACCTGGTCGGCAAGATCTAAGCAGGCCGATCCAGGCAAGCGGATCCAGGAAGCACCGTAGCACCGCGCCGGGCCCCCGCCCGGCGCAGCAACCCGAAAAAGGAAAACACCATGTTGGATGCCAATCTCAAAACCCAGTTGAAAACCTATTTGGAAAAGGTCGTGCAGCCGATTGAGATCGTCGCATCGCTGGATGATTCCGCCAAGGCGCGCGAAATGCAGGAACTGCTCCAGGAAATCGTCCTGTTGAGCGACAAGATCACGCTGGTCGAGAAGACCGGCGGCGCCGGGCGCACCCCCTCGTTCGCCATCACCCGCCCCGGGACCGACATCGCCGTGACGTTCGCCGGCATCCCCCTGGGCCACGAATTCACCTCGCTGGTGCTGGCCCTGCTGCAAGTGGGCGGCCACACCATCAAGTTCGACCAGGCCGTGATCGACCAGATCCGCGACCTGGAGGGCGACTACAGCTTCGAGACCTTCATCTCGCTGTCGTGCCACAACTGCCCGGAAGTGGTGCAGGCGCTGAACGCCATGTCCATCATCAATCCGCGCATCAAGGTCACCACCATCGACGGCGGCGTGTTCCCGAAGGAAGTGGAAGCGCGCCAGATCATGGCCGTGCCGATGATGTTCCTGAACGGCGAGCACTTCGGCCAGGGCCGCAGCAGCGTGGAGGAGATCCTCGCCAAGCTGGACAAGAACACCGGCGCCCGCCAGGCTGCCGAGCTGAGCAAGAAAGACGTGTTCGACGTGCTGATCGTCGGCGGCGGTCCCGCCGGCGCGGCCGCGGCGATCTACGCCGCCCGCAAGGGCATCAAGACCGGCGTGCTGTCGGAGCGCTTCGGCGGCCAGGTGCTGGACACGCTGGCGATCGAGAACTTCGTCTCCGTCACCGAGACCGACGGCCCGAAATTCGCGGTGGCGCTGGAGCAGCACGTCAAGGCCTACGAGGTCGACATCATGAACACCCAGCGCGCCGACGGGCTGACGCCGGGCAGGCTGGTGGAGGTGAAGACCGCCAGCGGCGCCGTGCTGAAGAGCAAGACCGTGATCCTGGCGACCGGCGCGCGCTGGCGCGAGATCAACGTGCCGGGCGAGAAGGAATACCGCAACCACGGCGTGGCCTACTGCCCGCACTGCGACGGCCCGCTGTTCAAGGGCAAGCGGGTGGCGGTGATCGGCGGCGGCAACTCCGGCGTGGAGGCGGCGATCGACCTGGCCGGCCTGGTCAAGCACGTGACGCTGATCGAGTTCGGCGCCGAACTGCGCGCCGACGCGGTGCTGCAGCGCAAGCTGCGCAGCCTGCCCAACGTGACGGTGATCGTCTCGGCGCAGACCACCGAGATCCACGGCGACGGCAAGATCGTCAACGGCCTGAGCTACAAGGACCGGGTCGGCGGCGAATTGAAACGGGTGGAGCTGGAAGGGGTGTTCGTGCAGATCGGCCTGGTGCCCAACACCGAATGGCTGAAAGGCACGGTGGCCCTGTCCAAGCACGGCGAGATCGAAGTGGACGCGCGCGGCCAGACCTCGGTGCCGGGCGTGTTCGCCGCCGGCGACGTGACGACGGTGCCGTTCAAGCAGATCATCATCGCCACGGGCGAAGGCGCGAAGGCCGCGCTGTCCGCCTTCGACCACCTGATCCGCTCGGGCGACGAAGAGGAGGTGGCGGTTCCCGCCGTCGCCGTCGCCGCCTGACCCGCGACGAACATTATCAAAAACACATCGGTGTCAGGCGCGACATTCGGACATTCATAGCCGCGAAGCAACGGATGTCCGAATGTCGCGCCTGACACCGATGTTGGTTTGGCAAGTTTTTCAGGCGACGAGGTCGGCGCTGGCTTGTTTTTCGCGCAGCGCCTTGGCGTTGCGGTGCCGGGCCCGCAGCCGGGGATTGGTGATCAGCCGGCCCAGCGTCTCGCCCACCACCATCGCCACCCCCAGCAACGGCAGCACCAGCATCAGCCCCGCCACCCCGGCCACCGCGCCGCCCACGAAGATCATCAGCACCGTGATCAGCGGATGCATGTGCAGGCTGCGCCCCAGCGTCAGCGGCATGAACACGAAGTCGTCCAGCAGCCGCACCATGACGAACACGCCGATCGCGCTGTAGGCCACCAGCGGGTCGCCCGGCGCGTCGGTCGAGGCCACCATCACCACCAGCGTGCAGCCGACGATGGAGCCCACGTACGGCACCCACGCCAGCACGGCGGCGATCAGCCCCAGCACCACCGGCGAGGACACGCCGATCGCCCACAGCCCGAAGGCCAGCACCGCCGTGTCGAGCACGGTCAGCTTGAGCAGGCCCTGGAAGTAGCGGTGCGCCGTCTGGTCGACCTCGTGCAGCAGGCACAGGGTGCGCTCGAAGAAGGCGTTCGGCACGGCGCGCGCCAGGAACTTCTTGAACAGGTGGCCGTCGCGCAGGAAGAAGAAGGTCAGGAAGGGCGCCAGCAGCAGCGCCGGCAGCCAGCCGGCCACCGACACCACGATCTCCGTCAGGTGGCGCTGCACGAAGTCCTCGCTGTAGGCGGCGAACTGGGTGTTGACCGTTTTGCTCAGGTGCATCTCGTGCAGGATGGGGAACTTGTCCTCCAGCGACTGCAGCAGCCCGCGCACGAAGGCGATGCCGCCGGCCATGTAGTGGCCCAGCATCTCCTGCCAGGAGTCGGACGGCGCGGCGGCCCAGCCGATGCCGATCAGCGCCGCCAGCCCCAGCACCACGATGAAGCCGCCGCCCACGATCAGCGCCGCCATGCTCTGGCCCACGCCCAGGCGCAGCAGGCGCTGCATCGGCGGTATCAGCAGGTAGTACAGGATGATGGCGAGCAGGAAGGGGACCGCCAGCCACAGCATGTGCTGCATCAGCGCCAGCAGCGCGCAGGTGGCGCCGATGATGCCGGTCCACACCACCGGCCCGGCCGGCTGCTCCCGGTGCCGCTCCACCCTCACAGCGCTTCCACTTGCGAGCGGCCCGCCATCCATTCGCGCAGGCGGAAGCCGATGTGGCGCGCCAGCGCCAGCGCGATCTTGTAGCCGATGCGGGCGTCCGTCTCCATCAGCCCCATGAAGTCGGCGCGGAAGAACACCGCCAGCTCGCAGTTGTCGAGCGCGCGGGCCTGGGCGTTGCGGGGCGCGTTGTCCAGCAGGGCCAGGTCGCCGAAGAAGGAGCCGGGCGTGATTTCCGCCACCACCTCCACGCTGTCGGCGTGCGCGCGGCTGATGATCACGCGGCCCGACATCACCAGGTACAGCGCCTGGCCTTCCTCGCCCTCGTCGAAGACGATCTCGTCGGTCAGGTAGCGCCGCTCGTGCAGCAGGCCGTCGACGATCTTCAGCTCCAGCGGCGTCAGCGAGGAAAACAGCGCGGACTCCTTCAGCCGGTGCAGGCGCGGGGACATCGTGTGCGTTTTGAGAAAGCCGAACATCGGGGGAAACTCCGTTGACGAGGGAAGGGGCATCTTTGATTGTGACGCATTCTTGTCAACTTGCAAGTGTCGACTGTCACAAGCGGGGGGAGGAATGTGGCGGAAACGGAAAGACAATAGAAAAAGGCCCGACGAATCGGGCCTTCCTCAGGATGTTGGCGGAGCGGACGGGGCTCGAACCCGCGACCCCCGGCGTGACAGGCCGGTATTCTAACCAACTGAACTACCGCTCCTTGCTTGCGCAATCGAACTTACGAATCGGGCCTTCCTCAGGATGTTGGCGGAGCGGACGGGGCTCGAACCCGCGACCCCCGGCGTGACAGGCCGGTATTCTAACCAACTGAACTACCGCTCCTTGCTTGCGCAATCGAACTTGTTCCCATGCTCCAGTGGTGGGCGCTGAGAGGGTCGAACTCCCGACCTAATGCTTGTAAGGCATCCGCTCTACCAACTGAGCTAAGCGCCCCATCCCGAACACTCCGACGCTTGTCATGACGTCTGAAGGAGGCCGAATTATAGACGCCCCGATTGCGTCGCGCAAGGAATTTTTTTGGCCAGGACGCAATGTTGTCCGCCGTGGCGCGATTTTTTCGCGGCCCGATTACCTGGGACGTAATCGCCGCGGACATGCCGATTGCGGAGAATGGCTTCCGTCGACACGACACAACCCACCAGGAGATCAGCATGAACAACCCCGTCCACATCGCCGAACAATACCTGTCCGTCTGGAACGAGCGCGACGCCGCCGCGCGGCGCGCCAAGGTGGCGCGCGCCTTCACGCTCGAGGCCAGCTATGTCGATCCCATGATGCGCGGCGCCGGCCACGAGGGGATAGACGCCATGATAGGCGCCGCCCAGGGCCACTTTCCCGGCATGCGCTTCGAACTGGACGGCGCGCCGGACGGCCACAACGACGTGGTGCGCTTCTCGTGGACGCTGGGCCTGCCGGGCGAAGCGCCGGTGGCGCGCGGCACCGACATGGCCACGGTCGATCCGGACGGCCGCCTGTCCAGCGTGACCGGCTTCCTGAACCAGGCCTGAGAGGCTGAGAGTCTTTCGATCATGCCCGCTCATCACGCCAGAAAGTGCCCGCTCGTCGTTGCAAATGCTCGCCATAGCCCGAGCTATGGCTGTGCTTTGCGCCTCGATCGGCCACTTTCTGGCGCGCTGCTCTGGCACGCCCGAAAAACTCTCAGCCTCTGAGGAGACGACCATGCGCGCGAACCTCATCCGCACCGCCGACGGCGTCGACCTGTTTTACCGCGACTGGGCGCCGGCCGCCGGCAAGGGCGAACCGGTGCTGTTCGTCGGCGGCTGGTCGCTGCCGTCGGACGCCTGGAACTACCAGATGCTGGCGCTGCGCGAGCGCGGTCTGCGCGTGCTCGCCTACGACCGGCGCGGCCATGGCCGTTCCAGCGATCCCGGCCGGGGCTACGATTTCGACACCCTGGCCGACGATCTGGCCGCCGTCATCGAGGCGCTGGACCTGCGCGGCGCGACCCTGGTCGGCCACTCCATGGGCTGCAACGAGATCGTCCGCTACCTGAGCCGCCATGGCGGCGACCGGGTGCGCCGCGTGGCGCTGCTGGGCACGATGACGCCGATGGTCGCCAGGGCCGACGACAACCCGGACGGCGTCGATCCCGCGCTGTTCGACTACTTCCGCAACGAGCAGCTGATGAAGGACTTTCCGCTGTGGATGGACGAGAACGTCGGCCCCTTCCTGACGCCGGAGACCACGCCCGCCATGGGGGATGGCGCTGGGGACCTCGGCGCTGGCGCTGCTCGAATGCAACCGCGCGGTGACGACGGCGGATTTCCGCGCCGAGCTGCGCGGCATCGACCTGCCGGTGCTGCTGATCGCCGGCGACATGGACGTCAGCGCGCCGCTGGACCTGACCGCGCGGCCCACGGCGGCGCTGCTGCCAAACGCCAGGCTGAAGGTGTACCATGGCGCGCCGCACGGCATGTTCCTCACGCACATGGGGCGCGTGAACGCGGACCTGATCGAGTTTGTTTCCTCCAACTAGCCCGGAGCGCGTATGAGCGTGGCCACGCCCGACCAGTATTTCAGCGATTTTTCGGCGGCCCTGCGCTATTGGCGCGGCAAGCGCGGCCACAGCCAGCTGCGCCTGTCCACCGAAAGCGGCATTTCGCAGAGGCACATCAGCTTCCTCGAGAGCGGCCGCTCGCAACCGAGCCGGGAGCTGATCCTGAAGCTGGGCGTGGTGCTCGACATCCCGCTACGGGAACGCAACGTGATGCTGCTGGCGGCCGGTTTCGCGCCGGCCTACCAGGAGCGCAAGATGGACGATCCGGAGCTGCGCGCCGTCAAGCAGGCGCTGGATTTCATGCTGGCCCAGCAGGCGCCGTACCCGGCGCTGGTGGTGGACCGGCTGTGGAACCTGGTGATGAGCAACGAGCCGGCCAACGCCTTCTTCAAGTGGCTGCTGGACATGCCGGCCGACGCGCCCATCCCGCGCGACGGCAGCGTCAACGTGCTGAAGCTGACGCTGGCGCCCGACGGCCTGCGGCCGCATCTGCGCAACTGGGAAGAGGTTGGGGCGGACCTGCTGCACTGGATACAGCGCGAGGCCATGAGCGACGGGCCGGGCAGCGAGGCGACCTCGCTGCTGTCGGAACTGACGGCGATGGCGGGGCTGGCGGCCGGCGGCGTGGCGCCCAACCTCGACCGGCGCGCCTTGCCCTTCCTGCCGCTGGCCATCCGCAAGGACGGCGTGGAGCTGAACCTGTTCACCACCATCACCACGTTGGGCACGCCGCACGACGTGACGGTGCACGAGCTGCGGCTGGAGGCCTTCTTCCCGGCCGACGAGGCCAGCGCCGCATGGTTCCGGGCGCAAGCCAAGCACCGCTGACGCCGCTTCCGCCGGGACAAAGTGCGGAGTGCTGTATATAATTACAGTATTCAACACTAGCTCCCGCGTTCTATGGCCCGTCGCATTGCCCATCTCGACATGGATGCGTTCTACGCCTCCGTCGAGTTGCTGCGCTATCCGGAATTGCGCGGCCAGGCGGTGGTCATCGGCGGCGGCTCGGCGCACCAGCCGCGGCTGCTGGCCGACGGCAGCCGCCAGTTCTCGCGCCTGCGCGATTACGCCGGCCGCGGCGTGGTCACCACCTCCACCTACGAGGCGCGGGCGCTGGGCGTGTTTTCGGCGATGGGCATGATGAAGGCCGCCGCGCTGGCACCGGACGCGGTGCTGCTGCCGACCGACTTCGATTCCTACCGCCGCTACTCGCGCCTGTTCAAGGCCGCCGTGGCCGGCATCGCGCCGCACATCGAGGACCGCGGCATCGACGAGATCTACATCGACCTCAGCGAGCTGCCGGACGACACGCGCGAGCTGGCGCTGCGCATCAAGGCGGCGGTGCGGGAGCACACCGGGCTGTCGTGCTCGATCGGCATCGCGCCCAACAAGCTGCTGGCCAAGATCTGCTCGGACCTGGAAAAGCCCGACGGGCTGACCGTGGTGTCGCTGGACGACGTGCCGGCCCGCATCTGGCCGCTGGCGGTGCGCAAGGTGAACGGCATCGGCCCCAAGGCCACGGCGCGGCTGGCCGAGCTGGGCATAGCGACGGTGGGCCAGGTGGCGGCGGCCGATCCGGCCCTGCTGCGGGAGCACTTCGGCCTGAACTACGCCACCTGGCTGGGCCGCGTGTCGCGCGGGCTGGACGAGCGGGCGGTGGTGACCAGCTCCGAGCCCAAGAGCATCAGCCGCGAGACCACCTTCGAGCGCGACCTGCACGCCAGGCACGACCGGGAGGCGCTGTCCGAGATCTTCACGCGGCTGTGCATGCGCCTGGGCGAGGACCTGGCGCGCAAGCGCTACGTGGGCCGCACGGTCGGCATCAAGCTGCGCTATTCGGACTTCCGCACCGTGACGCGCGACGTCACCTTGCCGGCGCCGACGGCGGACGGCGCCGCGATCCGGCGCGCGGCCGGCGAGTGCCTGCGGCGGGTGCCGCTGGAGCTGAAACTGCGGCTGCTGGGCGTGCGCGTGAGCGCGCTGAGTGGCATGGACGAGGCCGCGCCGGCCAAAACCGCAACACAGGGCGATCTTTTTTCGGACCTTTAAAAACGGCGTGTAAAATGTCGTTCCCCTGGAAATAGTTAAACAAGGCAAACCAAACTTATGTGGTTCAAGAATCTGCAAATTTACCGACTGCCCGCGCCGTGGGCATTTACTCCAGAACAACTCGAAGAAGCGCTGCGCCCGCACGCCTTCACGCCAGCGAGCAGCAACGAGCTGCTGCGCCAGGGATGGGACGCGCCGCGGCCCAATGGCGGACTGGTCCATGTGGTCAACCAGCAAATGCTGATCCTGCTGGGCACCGAGAAGAAACTGCTGCCGGCCACGGTGATCAACCAGGTCGCCAAGGCGCGCGCCGCCGAGATGGAGGAGGCGCAAGGTTTCGCTCCGGGCAAGAAAGCCATGAAGGAACTGAAGGAGCGCGTGGCCGACGAGCTGCTGCCGCGCGCGTTCTCGATCCGCGGCAACGTCTGGACCTGGATCGACCCGGTCAACGGCTGGCTGGTGGTGGACGCCGCCAGCCCGGCCAAGGCCGATGAAGTGATCAAGCTGCTGCTGAAGGCGGTCGACCGCATGCCGCTGGAGAGCCTGCGCGTGCAGCGCTCGCCGGTGGGCGTGATGACCGAATGGCTGCAGGCCGACGATTCCCCGGCCGGCTTCACGGTGGACATGGACACCGAGCTGCGCGCCACCGGCGAAAGCAAGGCCGCCGTGCGCTACGTGCGCCACACGCTGGAGGCGGACGAGGTGCGCCGCCACATCGCCGCCGGCAAGCAGTGCACCCGCCTGGCGATGACGTGGGACAGCAAGATCTCGTTCACGTTGACCGAATCGCTGGCGCTGAAGGGCATCAAGCCGCTGGACGTGCTGAAGGAAACCGAATCGAGCACCCGCAACGACGACGAGCGTTTCGACGGCGACTTCATGCTGATGACGGGCGAGCTGAGCAAGCTGATGACCGACGTGGTCGAAGCCCTGGGCGGCGAAGCCAAGGCCTGAGCCGCCGTTAAGAAAAAGGGGTCAGGTTCGGTATTTTTTTAATACCGAACCTGACCCCTTTTTACTTGCGGTTACAGGGTCTGGAACACGCCGGCGGCGCGGTTTTTCTGCACGTTGTCCCACGGGAAGACCTGGGCGTTCATCGCCACGTACACGCCGGCCGGCAGCACCTGCGCCACGCCGCAGGCGAAGCCGAGGTTGAACAGCGCGTCGGAATTGGCGATCTCGTAGGGGATCATGGCGCCGGTCAGCACGATGGTCTGGTCCAGCGCGGCCGCGCCCAGCACGGCCGCGGTTTCGCGCATGGTGTCGGTGCCGTGGATGATGACGATGGCCTTGTCCGCCGCGGCGCGGCAGGAGGCCAGCACGCGGGCGCGGTCGGCGTCCCGCATGTCCAGCGAGTCCAGCAGCGGCAGCTGCTCCAGCGTGGCGTCCACCGTCATGCGCGAGCGGGCGATGGCCTCCGGCAGATGGCTGTCCGCGAAGCCCAGCGTACCGTTCAGCTCGTTGTAGTGTTTGTCGAAGGTGCCGCCGGTGGCGATGATGCGCAGGGTCATGATGTCGTTCCGAGGAAATAAGCCGAATAGGAACGAATCATAACGTGAAGCGCCCGCCGCGTGAAACCGCGAGAAACATTGCTCTCTCATCTGGAAACTTCGGTATTCTGTGAGTACACTGGTTTCTTTGTCCCGAAGACCCGCCATGAAAGCGCTCGCACCCGGCACCGTTATTTTCCACCGTCATCGCGGCTACGGCGTGATCACGGCGGTCAACCTGTTGACCGGCTGGATCGCCGCCCGTTTCGGCAGCGAGTCGCGCACGCTGGACCTGAACCTCTCCACCGACGAGGTGCAATTCGCCGACGGCGAGGCCATCCTGTTCCGCCGCGCGCCGCCGGACCGCATGCCGCACGCGCGCCTGATGGCGGTGGTGCGCGAGTTGCACAAGGCGGGTTACCAGAAGCTCTATCTATACTCCTGGCCCAAGCCGTCCGGCCTGCACTGGCGCTGGCACCTGTTCACCGGTCCGCGCGACTGGATGCAGCGTTCCTGGCGCGAGGGCTGGTACGGCTCCGGCGCCGATTACAACGTCAACCCCGTGATGGGCTGGGGCGACATGCCGGGCGCCTCCACGGACGAGCTGATCCACGCGCTGGCGAAGTTCGATCCGCAGGGGCTGGCGCAGGCGCTGGGCCGCGACGAGGACCACACCGCCTGGTTCGCCGCCGTGTGCGACGCGCTGCTGCCCGGTTATATGTACAGCCTGGACATGCGGCGCCCGGACGGCGGCCCGCTGACGGAGATGCCGCCGGTGCCGGTGATCCCGGTGCGCGGCACCTTGCCGCCGTACAGCGGTCCCGACCTGCCGTGGCCGCCGGGCTGGTCCGGCCTGTGGACCAAGGTCCACGTCATGCCCGAGCCCCGCCCCAACTTCAGCGGCATTCCCGAAACCCCGTAGACTTGCCGCCGCCACAAAGCGAGCTGAGCCCCATTTGGTGACTCGGCGTCCCCGCCATGCCCCAAATGGGGCTCAGCTCGCTTGGGCTATTTGACGGCGGCGGCGTAGCCGGGGTTGAGGATGGTCTTGCATGCGCCGTTGGCGAAGTCGACCAGGTTCTGGAAGGCGGCGCCGAAGTACAGCTCGTAGCTGTCCTTTTCCACGTAGCCCAGGTGCGGCGTGCACAGCACGTTGGGCATGCGCAGCAGCGGCGAGTCCTCCGGCAGCGGCTCGGTGGTGAACACGTCCAGCGCGGCGGCGCCGGGACGCCCCGCCCGCAGCGCCTGCTCCAGCGCGCCCTCGGCCACCAGCTCGGCCCGGCTGGTGTTGACGAACAGCGCGCCCGGTTTCATGCGCGCCAGGTCGTCCGCCGTGACGATGCCGCGCGTGCCCTCCGCCAGCCGCAGGTGCAGGCTCAGCACGTCGGCCCGTTCGAAGAACCGCTCGCGCGACTCGGCGGCCAGGTTGCCGTCGGCCTTGGCGGCGTCCAGGCTGCCTTGGCGGCCCCACACCATCACTTGCATGCCGAAAGCGCGGGCGTAGCCGGCGATCAGCTTGCCGATCTTGCCGTAGCCCCAGATGCCCAGCGTGCGCCCCTTCAGCACCGTGCCCACCGTGTTGTGCTCCGGCGCGGCGGCGACCGTCTGCCACACGCCGTTGCGCAGGTTCGCGGCGTAGGGCACGATCTTGCGCTGCGCCGCCATGATCAGCGCCCAGGTCAGCTCGGCCGGCGCGGTCGGCGAGCCGACGCCCTCGGCGATCGCGATGCCCAGTTCGGTCGCGGCGTCGACGTCGATATGGCCGCTGACCTTGCCCGTCTGGGAAATAAGCTTGAGGTTGGGCAACTTGCCCAGCAGCGCGCGATTGAAGGCGGTGCGCTCGCGTATCAGCACCAGCGCGTCGAACGGCGCCAGCCGCGCGGCCAGCTGGCCCACGCCGCGGCTGGTGTTGTTGAACACTTTGACTTCGTGGTTTTTTAACAACTCGAAGCAATCCAGGGTGCGCGTTGCGTCCTGGTAGTCGTCAAGAATGGCGATTTTCATATGTGTTGTCAGGTTGGAAATATCATTTCGTAGGTAAATAACACGATTCAAAATTGTCGGGAATAGCCTACTACATAAGTCAACCAATTCTCCTACATTTCTGTCGGAACGGGCCAAGGACGGGTGTACAATCGCTTCAACTTCGAAGCCCAACAGTGGGCTTCCGCAATACGTTCCATCAGTCCTGACGCATAGTCGGACTTACCGACAAGACCGCCGTACCGCCGAAGCATTAACGAATGTCTTCCCGAGCGCAAGCCAAAAGCTGACGACGATCCTGCCGTGCCGGGACAAGACAAGAATTCTTTATTGGCATTGGAGGTACTATGAATCAGCCCGTCATGGGTGGCGTCGCGGCAGTGAACGCCCCAGCTTACATCAAACATCAAAATCTCATCAATTGGGTGGCCGAAGTGGCCGCGCTGACCCGTCCCGCCCGCATCTACTGGTGCGACGGTTCGCAGGAAGAGTACGACCGCCTGTGCGCCGAGATGGTGGCCGCCGGCACGATGAAGAAGCTGAACGCCGAGAAGCGCCCCAACTCCTACCTGGCCTGCTCGGATCCGACCGACGTGGCGCGCGTGGAGGACCGCACCTTCATCTGCTCCCGGACCAAGGAAGAGGCCGGCCCGACCAACAACTGGATGGCGCCCGCCGAAATGCGCAGCACGCTGAACGGCCTGTTCGAGGGCTGCATGGCCGGCCGCACGATGTACGTGGTGCCGTTCTCGATGGGCCCGCTGGGTTCGCCGATCGCCCACATCGGCGTGGAACTGTCCGATTCGCCCTACGTCGCCGTCAACATGCGCATCATGACGCGCATGGGCAAGGCCGTGTACGAGGTGCTGGGCACCGACGGCGACTACGTGCCGGCGATCCACACCGTCGGCGCGCCGCTGCAAGCCGGCCAGCAGGACGTGGCGTGGCCGTGCAACGCCACCAAATACATCGTGCACTTCCCCGAGACCCGCGAAATCTGGTCCTACGGTTCCGGTTACGGCGGCAACGCGCTGCTGGGCAAGAAATGCTTCGCGCTGCGCATCGCCTCCAACATGGGCTTCCAGGACGCGCAACAGGGCGGCAAGGGCTGGCTGGCCGAGCACATGCTGATCCTGGGCGTGGAATCGCCGGAAGGCAAGAAGCACTACGTGGCGGCCGCCTTCCCCTCGGCCTGCGGCAAGACCAACTTCGCGATGCTGATTCCGCCGGCCAGCTTCAACGGCTGGAAAGTGACCACCATCGGCGACGACATCGCCTGGATCAAGCCGGGCGCCGACGGCCGCCTGTACGCGATCAACCCGGAGGCGGGCTACTTTGGCGTGGCCCCCGGCACCAACACCAAGACCAACTCGAACTGCATGGCTTGCCTGGGCGAGAACACCATCTTCACCAACGTGGCGCTGACCGACGACGGCGACGTGTGGTGGGAAGGCCTGACCAAGGAAGCCCCGGCGCACCTGATCGACTGGCAGGGCAAGGACTGGACGCCGGCCTCCGGCACCAAGGCCGCCCACCCGAACGCCCGCTTCACCGTGGCCGCGACCCAGAACCCGGTGATCGATCCGGCCTGGGACGATCCGGCCGGCGTGCCGATCTCGGCTTTCATTTTCGGCGGCCGCCGCTCGACCACCGTGCCGCTGGTGACCGAGGCGCGCAACTGGGTGGAGGGCGTGTACATGGCCGCGACCATGGGCTCGGAAACCACCGCCGCCGCCGCCGGCCAGATGGGCGTGGTGCGCCGCGATCCGTTCGCCATGCTGCCCTTCATCGGCTACAACATGAGCGACTACTTCCAGCACTGGCTGGACCTGGGCCGCAAGGTGGGCGAGGCCAGCCCGGCCGCGCTGCCGAAGATCTACTGCGTGAACTGGTTCCGCACCGACGCCGAGGGCAAGTTCGTGTGGCCTGGTTTCGGCGACAACATGCGCGTGCTGAAATGGATGCTGGACCGCATCGAAGGCAAGGCCAGCGGCGTGGAAAACGTGTTCGGCACGACGCCGGAATTCGGCGACCTGAACTGGGACGGCCTGAACTTCACGCAAGAGCAGTTCAACCAGATCACCTCGATCGACAAGGCGGCCTGGAACGAGGAACTGAAGCTGCACGCCGAACTGTTCGAGAAGCTGGCTTACCACCTGCCTCAAGAACTGGTCGACACCAAGGCTGAAATCGAGAAGCGCCTGGCCAACTAAGCGGTCCAGGGCTGCAACGAAGGCGCGTCCGCGGACGCGCCTTTTTTATTTGATGTGCCGCAGGTCCTCCAGGCGGAACCACAGTTCCTTGCGGTCCAGCGGCGTCGCCGCCGGCAGCCCCGGGTTCTTCAATTCCAGCACGCGCCGCTTGTCCAGCCGCGAGCGGCGCAGCGCCTTGCCGTAGTGCTGGTAGAACAGCTGGTCCATGGTGCCGTCCGCGATGGCCAACTCCAGGCCGCGCCGTATCTGCTCGGCCAGGTGCCCGTCGGCGCGGTTGAGGAAATAGTAGTCGGCGGTCGGGTAGTGCAGCACCACGTGCGGCTCGACCGCCAGCTCCTTGTGCCGCGCCGCCTCCGGCCAGATCTCGTTGACCGCCCTCGGCACGTAGTCGACCCGGCCCGCCTTCAGCATGCCGAACAGGCTGTCGTAGGTCGACACCGGCGTCGGCGCCAGGCCGTTGCCGCGCAGGATGGCCAGGTCCGGCCAGTCGTGGCCCTGCGCCAACTTGTAGGGTTTGAGGTCCGCCAGCGTTTTCGCGCCACGGAACAGCTCGACCTGATCGGCGCGTACCAGCAGCATGCGCCAGCCGATCAGGCCCTTGCTGATGGGGATGCGCACCGGCAGCAGCTTTTCCTCCCGCTCCCGGGACGTCATGGTGGCCACGATGTGCAGCGTGCCGGTGGCGGCCATGATCTCGACGATGGAGCGGTTCTGCTGCATGTGGTGCGGGGTCATCACCAGCTGGTGCGGGCTGCCGGCCTTGATCAGCGCCATTTGCAGCAGCTGGAAGGGATAGTCGCCCCGTTCGTCGTCCAGCGTCTCCGGGCGCGGGTAGTACAGCACGTCCGCCCGCGCCGCGCTGACCGTCAGCAGGGAGGCCAGCAGGGCGGCCGCCCACGCCGCGCGTCGCGCGCGTGGCATGGACGCTGGCCATCCTGGATGCGGCATGTGGTTCCTTTTCGACGGTGGGTGTCTTTTCGATGGTCCCGCAAGTCATGTCGCGCGTCAAGAAGCGGATCGCTGATTTCCTGGCATGTTTCGCACACGTGTGCTAAAGTGACTCCATGATGATGAACCTTTCCAGCAAAAGCGAAGCCACCTACGCCGCCATCCTGGCCGCCGCCTACGAGATGGCGGCCGCCGACGGCATCGGCAAGCTGTCGCTGGGCGAGGTGGCGAAACGCATGGGCATCAGCAAGAGCGGCGTGTTTTCCCGCGTCGGCTCGTTGGAGGCCTTGCAGGCGGCGGTGCTGGACGAGTCCGACCGGCGCTTCGCGGAAGACGTCTTCATGCCGTCGCTGCGCCTGCCGGCGGGCCTGCCCAGGCTGGCCGCCCAGGTGGAACGCTGGACCGAGAGCTGCTGCGCGACCGGGCCCGGCACCGGTTGCCTGTACACGGCGGGCGCCTTCGAGTACGACGACCTGCAGACGCCGCTGCGAGACCGTTTGCAGCAGGGCGTGGAGCGCTGGCGCGCGTCGCTGCGCAAGACGGTGCGGCAGGCGGTGGAGGTGGGCCATCTGCGGCCGGACACGGACGCCGAGCAATTGGTGTTCGAGATTTATTGCCTGATCGTGGGCCTGATGCACGACACGCGCTTCATGCGCGACCCTGCCGCGCCGCGCCGCATGCAGATGGCGTTCAGCCGGCTGATTTCGACGTACAAGAGCTTCAACTACCAGGGGTGACTTATGACATCCAGTATCAGGGTCCACGCGAGCGCCGGCACCGGCGCCAGCCGCGCGGCGGCGGCGGGCCATGCCGCCGTTTTTTTTCAACATATTTCGCACAGGTGTGCGAAAAAGGAGATCACCATGACCAAAGTAATCCTGTTGGCCGTCATCGGCTGCTGCCTGCTGTTCAGCCCGAGCCTGGCGCAAGCGCTGCGTTCCCTGCCCGACAGCAATGACGACTTCGACCTCGTCTAGGCGAGGCCCCGCCATGGAACCCATCGACTTCTATTTCGACTTCGCGTCGCCCTACGGCTACTTCGCCGCCACCTGCATCGACGAGCTGGCGGCGCGCCACCGGCGCGAGGTGCGCTGGACGCCGATTCTGATGGCCGCCATGTTCCAGGCCACCGGCGGCACGCCGCTGCCACTGGTGCCGGTCAAGGGGACGTATGTCTTGCACGACATCGACCGCACCGCGCGCCAGCACGGCATCGTCTACCGCCAGCCGGCCGCGTTCCCCGAGCTGCTGCTGGCGGCGCCCCGGGCCATGTTGTGGATACGCGAGACGCATGGCCACGACCTGGCCGTGCGTTTCGCCAAGCGCTGCTACCGCGCCTACTTCGCCGAGCGCAAGGACATCGATTCCCCGCAGGCGCTGCTGGCGCTGGCGGCCGAGCTGGGCATCGGCCCGGGGCTGGAGGAGGGCATGCGGTCGGCCGAGGGCAAGGAACGTTTGAAGCTGGCGAACGCGGCGGCGCTGGAGCGCGGCGTGTTCGGCTCGCCCTTCGTGATCGCGGACGGCGAACCGTTCTGGGGCTTCGACCGCTTCAGCCAGCTGGAGGCCTGGCTGGCCGGCGGCGGCGTGTCGTGGCGCTACTGGGCGCGCCGGCCCCGCATCGCGGTCGGCGCCAAGTGGAACACCAACCGCGCGGTGGCCGCCGCGGGCTGAGAGGCCATCGGCCTTATTTCTTCTTCGCCTTGGCGGGCTTGCCCAGCAGCGGCACCAGGTACTTGCCGGTGACGCTGGCCGGGTTCTCCGCCACGTCCTCCGGCGTGCCGGCGGCGATGATCTGGCCGCCGCCCGCGCCGCCCTCCGGACCCAGGTCCACGATCCAGTCCGCCGTCTTGATCACGTCCAGGTTGTGCTCGATGATGGCCAGCGTGTTGCCCTGGTCGCGCAGGCGGTGGATCACCTTCAGCAGCAGGTCGATGTCGTGGAAGTGCAGGCCGGTGGTCGGCTCGTCCAGGATGTACAGCGTGCGTCCCGTGTCGCGCTTGGACAGCTCCAGCGACAGCTTCACGCGCTGCGCCTCGCCGCCGGACAAGGTGGTGGCGCTCTGCCCCAGTTTGATGTAGCCCAGGCCCACGTCCAGCAGCGTGTGCAGCTTGCGCGCGATCAGCGGCACCGGCTTGAAGAACTCGTGCGCGTCCTCCACCGTCATGTCCAGCACCTCGGTGATGTTCTTGCCCTTGTAGTGCACCTCCAGCGTCTCGCGGTTGTAGCGCTTGCCGTGGCAGACGTCGCACGGAACGTACACGTCGGGCAGGAAGTGCATCTCCACCTTGATCACGCCGTCGCCCTGGCAAGCCTCGCAGCGGCCGCCCTTCACGTTGAACGAGAAGCGGCCGGCGCTGTAGCCGCGCTCCTTGGCGGTCGGCACCGTCGAGAACAGGTCGCGGATCGGCGTGAACAGGCCGGTGTAGGTGGCCGGGTTCGAGCGCGGCGTGCGGCCGATCGGCGCCTGGTCCACCGCGATCACCTTGTCGAAGTGCTCCAGGCCGCTGATGCTGTCGTGCGCCGACGGCTCCGTCTGCGAGCCGTACAGGTGGCGCGACAGGGCCGGGTACAGCGTGTCGTTGATCAGCGAGGACTTGCCGGAACCGGACACGCCGGTGATGCAGGTCATCAGCCCGACCGGCAGCTGCAGCGTGACCTTCTTCAGGTTGTTGCCGGTGGCGCCGGTGATCACCAGCTGGCGCTCCTCGTTGAACGGATGGCGCTTCTTCGGCACCTCGATCCTCATCGCGCCGCTCAGGTACTGCGAGGTCAGGGATTCCTTGTTCTTCAGGATGTCCTTCAGCGAGCCGGAGGCGATCACGTCGCCGCCGTGCACGCCCGCGCCCTTGCCCATGTCGACGATGTAGTCGGCGGTGCGGATCGCGTCCTCGTCGTGCTCCACCACCAGCACGCTGTTGCCGATGTCGCGCAGGTGCTTCAGCGTCTCGATCAGGCGGTCGTTGTCGCGCTGGTGCAGGCCGATGGACGGCTCGTCCAGCACGTACATCACGCCCGTCAGGCCGGAGCCGATCTGCGACGCCAGGCGGATGCGCTGCGCCTCGCCGCCGGACAAGGTGTCCGCGCTGCGGTCCAGCGACAGGTAGTCCAGGCCCACGTTGTTCAGGAACTTCAGGCGCGAAATGATCTCCTTGACCACGCGGTCGGCGATCTCCTTCTTCGAGCCGGTCAGCTCCAGCGTCTCGAAGAAGTCCAGCGCGTCGCGCAGCGGCTTCCTGGCGATCTCGTAGATCGCACGTTCCTGGCGGCCGTGGCCCACCTTCACGTAACGCGCCTCCACCCGCAGGCGGGCGCCGGCGCAGGACGGGCATTCCTTCTCGTTGATGAACTTGGCCAGCTCCTCCTTCACGGCCATCGAATCGGTCTCGCGGTAGCGGCGCGACAGGTTGTTGACCACGCCCTCGAAGGTGTGTTCCTTGACCACCGTGCGGCCGCGCTCGTTGACGTAGGCGAAGGGGATCGCCTGCTTGCCGGAGCCGTGCAGCACGGCCTCCTGCGCGTTCTTCGGCAACTGCTCGAACGGCGTGTCCAGGTCGAACTCGTAGTAGGCCGCCAGCGCGGTCAGCATCTGGAAATAGAACTGGTTGCGGCGGTCCCAGCCCTTCACGGCGCCGGAGGCGAGCGACAGGTTGGGGAAGGCCACGATGCGGCGCGGGTCGAAGAACTCGATGTGGCCCAGGCCGTCGCACTCGGGGCAGGCGCCCATCGGGTTGTTGAACGAGAACAGCCGCGGCTCCAGCTCCTGCAGCGAATAGCCGCACTCGGTGCAGGCGAACTTGTTTGAATACACGTGCTCGGCGCCGCCGTCCATCTCGTAGGCGATGGCGCGGCCGTCGGCCAGGCGCAGCGCCGTCTCGAAGCTCTCCGCCAGGCGCTGCTTGATCTCCGCGTTCACCTTCACGCGGTCGATCACCACGTCGATGGTGTGTTTTTCCGTCTTCTTCAGCTTGGGCAGGTCGTCCACCTCGTAGATCTTGGCGTCGTGCGTGCCGCTCTGCACGCGGAAGCGCACGAAGCCCTGCGCCTGCATCTGCTCGAACAGGTCCACGTGCTCGCCCTTGCGGTTGGCCACCACCGGCGCCAGTATCATCAGCTTGGTGCCCTCGGGCATGGCCAGCACCGCGTCCACCATCTGCGACACCGTCTGCGCCGCCAGCGCGTGCGTCGGGTGGTTGATGCAGTAGGGCGTGCCGACGCGCGCGTACAGCAGGCGCAGGTAATCGTGGATCTCGGTGACCGTGCCGACGGTCGAGCGCGGGTTGTGCGAGGTGGCCTTCTGCTCGATCGAAATGGCGGGCGACAGGCCCTCGATCAAGTCCACGTCCGGCTTTTCCATCAGTTGCAGGAACTGGCGCGCATACGCCGACAGCGACTCCACATAGCGGCGCTGGCCTTCCGCGTACAACGTGTCGAACGCCAGCGACGACTTGCCGGAACCGGACAGCCCGGTGATCACGATCAGCTTGTTGCGCGGCAGATCGAGGTTGATGTTTTTGAGGTTGTGCGTGCGTGCACCGCGAATGCGGATCAGTTCCATTGTCTGTGCCTGAGGGTAATATGGGGCCGAAACGGTCAACCCGACACTATAGCCGGGTTTGCCGCGCGCCGCCCTCTGGTGATTGACCCGGATCAGGCTGGCGAACGGCAAATACTGTATATAATACCAGTATTCAAGACTTCAAGCGCCCCCTGAAAAAAATCAGGCCGGGGGTGGCTTGGCTTATAATCGCTGTTTAGCTCAACACAGCCCGCCCCTGGCGGCCGCATTCATCAGGAGTTTTACATGGCATCAGTCAACAAAGTCATCATCGTCGGCAATCTGGGCCGCGATCCGGAAATTCGCTACATGCCTAGCGGTGATGCGATCGCCAACATTGCCGTAGCGACCTCGTACAAGTCGAAAGACCGTAACACCGGCGAGCAGAAAGAGCAGACCGAGTGGCACCGCATCTCCTTCTTCGGCCGCCTGGCCGAGATCGTCGGCCAGTACCTGAAAAAAGGCTCGTCGGTCTACGTCGAGGGCCGCCTGCAGACCCGCAAGTACACCGACAAGGACGGCGTCGAGAAGTACGCGACCGACATCATCGCCGAGCAGATGCAAATGCTGGGCGGCCGCGCCGGCATGGGCGGCGGCGACTCGATGGGTGGCGATGACGGCGGCGGCTACGACGCGCCGCCGGCCCGTCCTGCCCCGCGTCCGGCCCCGGCCCCCGCGCCGGCCCCGCGTCCGGCCGCGCGTCCAGCGCCGAACTTCTCGGATATGGATGACGATATTCCGTTCTAAGGCGTACAACGTGTAGTGAAAAAAACCCCTGCAACTTGATGAAGTTGTAGGGGTTTTTTCTTTTTACGGGAAATTCTGAGTTCATCTATGGGCGATAGCTTATAAATTCTAAAAATCAGCTAGAGCCGATATTGTGAAAATATAAGTTAAAGCAAGTATCTTGACATTATAGGCTTTGGCCTATAAATTGAACTCATGGCTACCAACTTCCCCATACGCTTTGCCGCGCAACTACGTCAGCATATAAAGGCTCTGAGGAAGGCGCGTGGCCTGACCCAAGCTCAACTCGGCGAAATGATTGGGGTCAGTCAAGCGCGCATTGCAGAAATCGAAGCGAACCCAGGCTTGGTCAGATTTGAACAACTGATGCAATTACTGTCTACACTCGGGGTCACGATAGTCTTGAACGAAGACTTGTCTACTTCGCATGCGCCGACCATCGCAGGAAGCGCAGGGCGCGGTGTCCCGAAGTCGCCCGCCGCGACAGGGTATGTCCCTGCGACAAAATCCGCGCCTGTACTGGAGGCTCCGCGAGCTCTCAACCCCAGTAGTGACGTTCAACCGACTGCGAGACGTAATTTCATTGTCCGTCCCAAGAAGGGGACATGGTGACTCAAACTCTGAATATCTGGATGAATGGCGAGCACGTCGGCGCATGGACTGTGTCTCGGGCGGCACATGCCTTCCGCTATGTGCCGTCATGGTTGGAATCTCCGAGGTGCCGGTCCTTGTCACAATCCATACCGATAAGTAGCTCACTGGAAACCAAAGGGGACGTGGTAAGTAGTTATTTTGATAATCTCTTGCCAGACAATGACAAGATACGATCTCGTCTGGGGGCTCGCTTCAAGACAAAATCCGCCGATACCTTTGATCTATTGGAGGCCATTGGACGCGATTGCGTAGGCGCCGTCCAACTGCTGCCCGAGGGTATCGCTCCCGAAGGCTGGGATCGCATCACTTGCGAGCCTCTTACCGAAGGGGAAATTGTAGAAATTTTACAGGCGGTCCCTTCCGAATCCATGCCGGAAGGCGTGCATGACGATGATCTGTTTCGCATCTCGATCGCAGGGGCGCAAGAAAAAACAGCCCTTATCTGGTATGGAGGGGATTGGTGCCGCCCTCATGGCGCCACGCCCACGACGCATATCTTCAAATTGCCCCTTGGGCTCATCGGCGGATCGAAGCGAGTCGACGCATCGGACTCGGTACAGAATGAATGGCTGTGTGCCCAGATCATGGCCGAGCTTGGGTTTCCCGTGGCGCAAACGTCAATGGAGAAATTTGACGGGCAAGCGATCCTGATCGTCGAAAGGTTTGACCGCGCATGGATGGATGAGCATGCCTGGATTGCCCGTTTGCCTCAAGAAGACTTCTGCCAAGCGATGGGATTGCCTCCAGATAAAAAATACGAGGCCGCCGGTGGTCCAGGGATCGCCACATGTGTCGAGCTCCTTAAAGGAAGCCTGGACAGAGGTGACGCGACGCTATTTTTGCTGGCGCAATTCGCTTTTTTTCTGCTGGCGGCAACAGATGGCCATGCCAAGAATTTTTCCATCTTCCTGCAACCGGGCGATGCGTATGAAATGACACCCTTATACGATGTCTTATCGATGTACCCTTATTATGGAAGTGGCCCGAATCAGTTCAACCAGTGGCGCGCCGGTCCCGCGATGGTGCTGCGCTCGAAGAATGTGCACAAGTCCTACCACACAATTCTCGCCAGGCATTGGCATCAACTGGCATTGAAGAGCGGTGGCACCGCAGTGTGGGACGCCATGGTTGGACTGGCGGAGAGCATCAATGAAAGCTTGGACCGCGTTGAAGCGCGATTACCCGAGGACTTTCCACCCCGAACATGGGATGCCATTTCCGAAGGAATGAGAGGGGCTTCAGAAAAGTTTCTAATCCAGGTAGCCGAGTTGAATCCAGCTTGAACCGGTCCTATCCCCGCGCCAGGCTCAACGCCGTCATGATCTCGCTGGCCAGGCACTCAGCCGCCGGCGAACCGTTCTTGCGTCCCTTTCTCGTACAGCGCGACCGGCAGCGGCGACTTGTTCCACATGCCGCGGCGAACCCACCCACACCATCGGCTCGCGCCGGATGAGGGCGCCCGTCATGTCGCATCTACTGGGCCGCGCTTGGCAAGGGCATCGTCAGGTAAGGACTCCTTGCGCGCGCGCGGCCGGGCGCGCCCTATGGTTTCGCAGGGCCGGTCAGGCGCAGCATCAGCACGCTGTGCGGCGCCAGCTTCGCTTCCAGTTTGCGGCTGGTGTCGCCCGTCTTCTTGCTCCACAGGTCGGACCACTGGTAGACGTTCTCCTTGAAATCGACCGATCGCTGGTTCAGATCATCGATCAGGACTTGCTTCTTCCAGTCATGGTGAATGTCGGCAGGCTGGTTGGAGCGGTTCAGGAACATCAGTGCCCATTGGCCGCCGTCGAGCGGCTTGGCATAGACCTCCAGCGGACCGTCGGCCAGGACGCGCAGCGCCTGCACACCCAGCTTGTCCTGGTTCACCGCGATCACGCCGGGGTTGGTCAGGATGCGGCGGGTCGACTCGGACATGGTACGCAGGTCGTTGCCCAGGATGAGGGGCGAGGCCATCATGGCCCAGATCGACATATGGGCGCGGTCTTGATCCTCGCTCATGCCGTTGCCCACTTCGAGCATGTCCATATCGTTCCAGCGGCCGGGCCCTGCGAACTTGCGCAGGTTTGCGTCAGCGTGCTTGTCGAGGATGCGCAGCACGCCCAGACCAGTCGAGAGACCGGGACTGAACTGGCAGTCGAAGCAATTATAGATATCGGGCGTGGTGCGCCACAGATGGCCGACCTTGCCGGCCCACTCCCACGGCTTGCTCATGCCCCATTCGCATATGCTGAACACCATCGGACGGCCCGCCTTGGCGATCGCGTCGCGCATCGTGGTGTAGGCCGCTTCGGCGTTCAAGAGCGGGGTGTTGCACCAGTCGTACTTGACGTAATCGATGCCCCAGCTCGCATAGGTCCGCGCATCCTGATACTCGTAGCCGCGGCTGCCGGGACGGCCGCCGCAGGTGGTGTCGCCGGCGTCCGAGTAGATGCCCAGCTTGAGTCCCTTGCCATGCACATAGTCCGCCAGCGCCTTGATGCCGGATGGGAAGCGCTTGGGGTCGGGATGGATATTGCCGTTGGCGTCGCGCTGGCCGTGCCAGCAATCGTCAATGTTCACGTACTGGTAGCCGGCGTCCTTCAAGCCCGTCTTGACCATGGCATCGGCGGTCTCGCGGATCAGGCGTTCGTCGATATCGCAGGCGAATTTGTTCCAGCTGTTCCAGCCCATTGGCGGGGTGTCGGCCAAGCCTTCAAACTTTTGAGCCCAGCTATTGCCCGCCGAGCCAAAGAATACGGTGAACGCCGCGGCGGCCGCCATCATTGCCTTGCCCGGCAACAGTGGCTTGTGTGTTACGTGCTTTGTTTTCATTCTAAATCACTCGCAAAAAAAGTGGGGACATCGTGCAAATCCATGCCGCAAAAAACACGCTAAAGTTTCAAATCGTCAAGCCCGGCGGATGGGGTCTGGCTCCAGGTGCGAGAGAAAACAGCCGCACCTGTGCATACAAAAAACCGAAGTGCATGATCGGCTCTCCATTTGTATTTTTATAGCAGGAGCATATCGGCGCACATACCCACTGTTTCACATATGTGAAATGGAATTCAGTGCGTTTTTTCAGTGCGTTTTCTCGACGACGGACGCCGACCGACAGCCCGAGCATAGGTAGCGGGGCCAAGAGAATCTAACGATACAAGCGAAACCTCTATAAAACTGTAGAAATTGCGAGTGGTACTGTCAGGAGTGGAAGGGGTCAGGGCGGCGAGTCCGCCGCTGACTTCGCCGGGAAATCCTCGACGGGGGCTGGTTGTTGCGCCGAAATCGATCGAAACACTTTCGGGGTGCAGCCATATTCTTCCTTGAACAACTTATTGAAGTAGGAAACATTGGCATAACCAACGGAATACGCGATCTCCAGGATCGTGGCGCCGCTATTTTCGGACAGTAAGCGGGCCGCTTCCGTCAGCCGCAATTTATTCAGGTAACCGGTGAAAGTCATGCCCAGTTCCGATTTCAATAGATCATTGACTTTGGTTCGATTGACCCCGGTCGCGGTAACAACCGACTCCAAGACCAGGTTGGTATCGGTGTAATTGGTGCCAATGTATTTCAGAAGCCCCGCCTTTTCCTTATCCTTATACGGTTCCAGGGTTAATTGACGGTAGGCAGCCAGGGGAACATCTTTTCTCAGGCTGGTCGCCACGCTGGCAACCAGCGCGCGTGAATGGGCCCGGAAAAACCAGACCGCAAATACGGCCCAGCTGGCCAACAGCGCCACGGCCAGCCATGCGAAAGAGTGATAGTCGCGACCATGCAGCACGAGTTCGCTGATTTCCACTTGGGAATCGACGTCCGGGGGACTATTCAAATTGGCGCCGAAGGAAAGCTTTGCCACCTTGTCGAGGGTATAACCCTGGCTCGACATGTCCAGCTTCATCTTGTTGAGCCACCAGTCAGGCAGGGCGAGCCGGGTCAGGTCCAGGGAAACCGGCACCCCTTTCTTATTGCAGGAGAAATAGGTGGCCGGAACCCGGTAGGTTTGGAAGTCGGCCTTCTTCGAGATCTTCTCGTCGAAGGTGGTAAGGGAAAATACCATCGAATTCGAGGGAGTGCATTTGGCCAGGAAGGTGATGCTGGTGTACCTCGACCAGTCCGCCAGCACTTGCTGTCCTTTCGCGTCGATGAGCATCAGGTCGGCAGTAGCGAACGGGAACGCCACCGCTTTCGTCAGTTTCATGTCGAAACGCAGTTTGTCCGGCTGGTCATCGTGGATGCGGACGATCGAGGTGCCGCCCATCCCGCTATCCGTCCAACCGGCCGCCTCCAGGCGAACCCCGCCTCCCGCCCAAGGCAACAGGGAAAGGGAGCGATAGCTCTGATAAGTGAAAAAAGACACCATCAGCGCATTCGCCGCCACGAGGACAATGAGTGAGAGCAGCGCCTTCTTATATATCTCTTGCATTATGCCACTATTAGTTGAACTTTCATGAAGCCCGAACGCTTGCCAAGCGCCCTGTCCGCATCATAGCAAGGTTTCTAAAGATGGCGACAACGACCTTGGAGTCCTTCATGCCCGCCAAATGCTGGATCGCGCCGGAGATGCCAACCGCTTTTCCTCTCCAGAGGAACGTAAGCACTCGACCCGCATTCTCGGCCACGGGCGATCCGCGATGCATCCTACGTGAATGCCTTGGCCAAGTCCAAGGGGGGCGGGTGGTGGAAGACATCGCCGCCGTGCTTCGCCGTGGCCAGATATGCCTCCGGAACATTGCCTATCCCCGCGCCAGGCTCAACGCCGCCATGATCTCGCTGGCCAGGCACTCCGCCGCCGGCGAGCCGTTCTTGCGTCCCTTGATCAGCACGATATCCAGCGGCTCGACCGGCATCAGCCCCTCCGCCTTGCCCAGCCGCGCCAAGTGCGGCGGAACGCTGCATTCGGCCAGCGCCGCCACCGCCAGCCCCGCCTCGACCATGGCCAGGATGCCCAGCAGGCTGGGGCTGCTGTAGGTCGCGCAGTACGGCTTGCCGCTCTTCTCCAGCGCCCGCAGCGTGTGCGCCCGCGCCACGCATCCCTTCTCGTACAGCGCGACCGGCAGCGGCGACTTGTTCCACACCGCGTGCCGCGGCGAACCCACCCACACCATCGGCTCGCGCCGGATGAAGGCACCCGTCATGTCGTCGTCGCGCGTGACGAAGGCCAGGTCGATCCGCCCCTTTTGCAGCATGGGTTTCAGCAGCAGGCTTTGCAGGCAGACCAGCTCGATCTCCACGTTGGCGAACAGCTGGGCGAAGCGCTCCAGCACGGGCGGCAGCAGCGAGGACACGTAGTCGTCCGGCGCCCCGAGCACCACGCGCCCCACCACCTCCTGCGTGCGCAGCGCCGCCACGGCCTGCGACTCCATGTGCAGCATCTGGCGCGCGTACGGCAGCAGGCGCTCGCCGGCGGCGGTGAGTTCGATGCGGCGCGTGTGCCGCGCGAACAGCGCCTGGCCGACCGCCTCCTCGAGCTTCATGATCTGCATGCTCACGGCGGCCTGCGAGCGGTGCACGGCGTCCGCCGCGCCGATGAAGCTCATATGGTCCGCCGCGGCGACGAAGGTGCGCAGCTGGCTCAGGTTCAACTCGGCGTGGTCCATGGTTTCGAATATCGAATCAATATCATCAATTTAATCAGTTTGTCTGATGCATCCGCTTCCCCGATCATAGCTTGAAACAGCCAACCGGAGCACAGCGATGTCCCATCCCGCCTTACCCTTCGCGGCCGCGATGGCCATGCTTGGCACGCTGGGCGTCTTCGTCGAGGAGGCGGGGCTGGCGCCGGTGGCGACGGTGTTTTTCCGGTGCGTGTTCGGCGCGGCGGCGCTGGCGCTGTACTGCGCGTGCAAGGGCATGCTGGCGCGGGGAAACATGCCGGCCAAGAGCCTGGGGCTCGCGCTGCTGAGCGGCGTGCTGATGTGCGTGAACTGGGTGGCGTTCCTCGAGGCGATGCGCCGCGTCGGCATCTCGGTGGCGACCATCGTGTTCCACGTGCAGCCCTTCCTGGTCCTGATCCTCGGCTCGGCGCTGCTCAAGGAGCGCGTCGGCGCGGACAACTACGCCTGGGTCGGCGTCGGCTTCGCGGGCCTGGTGCTGGCCTGCGGACTGGGTCCCGGCACGCCGCTGGACGCTGGCTATCTGATCGGCATCGCCTGCACGCTCGCCGGCGCCGTCGCCTACGCGGGTGTCACGCTGACGACGCGCGCCATCCGCGGCATGCCGCCCCAGTTGACGGCCTTGATCCACTGCGTCGCCGGCGCCGTGCTGACGGCCGGCTTCGTCACCCCACCCGCCGGCGGCATCGGGGCCGCGCAGTGGGCCTGGCTGCTGGGACTGGGCCTGTTCCCCACCGCGCTCGCCTATGTCCTGATCTACGGCGCCACGCCGCGCATGGAGACGGCAGCGATCGCGGTGCTGACCTTCGTTTATCCGGCCACGGCGGTCGTGGTGGACTTCCTCGCCTACGGCCATCTCGTCGGCGCGGCGCAAGTCGCCGGCTTCGCGCTGATCGTCATCGCCAGCCTCGGGGTCAACCTGCGGTGGCGGCTTTTCCCCTCACTCGAAGGAGCATGAATGCAGCCCTACCACGCCAGACGCGCGCAGCTGATCGAACGGATGCGCGCGAACGGTGGCGGCGTCGCCGTCATCCCCACCGCCACCGAAGTCATGCGCAACAACGATGTCGAGTACCCGTTCCGGCACGACAGCTACTTCCACTACCTGTCCGGCATCACGGAACCGGACGCCGTGATCGTGCTGGTGGCCGGCGCCCGATCCCGCGCCATCCTGTTCTGCCGCGACAAGGACCCCGAGCGTGAAATCTGGCATGGCTTCCGTCACGGTCCGGAGGGCGCGCGCGGGCATTACGGTTTCGACGAGGCCTTCGCCATCTCGGCGCTTGACGATGTGCTGCCGACGCTGCTGGCCGAGGCGCCCGCGCTGTACGCCGGCATGGGACGCGACGCCGCCTTCGACGACCGCCTGCATGGGTGGCTGCATGGCCTGCGGCGCGGCGCGCGCGCCGGCGTGCGCGTTCCCTCGGTCACGCACGACGTGAACATGATCATGGATGAAATGCGGCTGCTCAAGAGCGGCGACGAACTCGGCGTCATGCGGCGCGCGGCGGCCATTTCAGCCGAGGCGCATCTGCGCGCCATGCGGGCCACGCGCCCTGGACTGGCGGAATACCAGATCGAGGCCGAGCTGATTTACGAATTCCATCGCCAGGGCGCGGCGGCGCCGGCCTATCCGTCCATCGTCGCGGCGGGAGCGAACGCCTGCGTGCTGCATCACAATCCCGGGCGGACACGGCTGCGGGACGGCGAGCTCCTGCTCATCGACGCGGGCTGCGAGTACGACGGCTACGCGTCGGACATCACGCGCACCTTTCCCGCCAATGGCGTGTTTTCACCGGCCCAAAGGGAGATCTACGACATCGTCCTGGAGGCCCAGCTCGCCGCGATCGCAGCGGTCCGTGCCGGCGCCCATGTCATGTCGCCGCACGAGGCCGCCGTGCGCGTGCTGGCGCAAGGCATGCTGGACACGGGGCTGCTGAAGGGCGACCAAGCGGGATCGGCCGACGACGTCGTCGCCGGCGGCGGTTACCGCCGCTTCTTCATGTGCCGCACCAGCCACTGGCTGGGCATGGACGTGCATGACGTCGGCGGCTACCGCGAGCCGGGGCGGGAGGCCTGGCGCGTGCTTCGTCCCGGCATGACGCTCACCGTCGAACCCGGTCTGTACATCAGGCCGGCGCCGGACGTGCCGGAGCGCTACTGGAACATCGGCGTCCGCATCGAGGACGACGTCGCGGTGACGCCGTCCGGCGGGGAGGTGATGAGCGCCGGCGCGCCCAAGTCGGTCGACGAGATCGAGGCCGCGATGCGCGGCCGCTGAAGCCCGCGCGCGCGGCTCAATGGGCGATGGCGAGCTTGCCGAAGTGCCGTCCGCCCGCCGCGAGCTCGGCGTACGCCGCGCCGGTCTCGCCGATGTCGAACACGCGGTCGACGACCGGCACGATGCGGTGGGCCGCGATGGCCCGCGCCGCCTCCGCCAGGTCGGCCACCGAGCCGGTGTTGTTGCCAACGACGCGCAAGGCCTTGACGATCATCGGCAGCAGGTCGATCGAGGCCGCCGTGCCGCCGACGAAGCCCACCGTGAACACCGTGCCGCCCACCGCCGCCGCGTTCAGCGAACGCGCGAAGTTGGCGCCGCCCACCGTTTCCACCACCAGGTCCGCGCCGCGCCCGCCGGTGAGCGTCAGCACCTCCTCGTCCCAGGCCGGGGTGGCGCGGTAGTTGACCACGTGGTCCGCGCCGAGCCGGCGCGCGCGCTCCAGCTTTTCGTCGGACGACGAGGTCACGATCACCGTCGCGCCGGAGGCCTTGGCGAACTGCAGGGCGAAGATGCTGACGCCGCCCGTACCCAGCAGCGCCACCACCGAGCCGGGCCGCGCCCGCGCCGAGCGCACCGCGTTCCAGGCCGTGGTCGCGGCGATGGGCAGCGTCGCGCCCTGGATGAAGTCCAGGTGGGACGGCAGCGCGACCAGGCTGGCGGCGGGCACGGCCACGTACTCGGCCAGCGAGCCCGGCAGCGTAACGCCGCGCAGCGCGGCCACGTTGCGCGGGGTGATGGCGCCGCCCTGCCAGGCGGGCATGAAGTGCGGCACCACCCGGTCGCCGATGGCGTGGCTGGCGACACCCTCGCCCAGCGCGGCCACTTCCCCCGCGCCGTCGGCGACCGGGATCATGGGGAAGCCCGCAGCGGGGAACTTGCCGGTGGCGACGGCCACGTCCAGGAAATTCAGCGCGGCCGCGCGCAGGCGCACCAGCACTTCGCCGGGCCCGGCCTTGGGCTCGGGCAGTTCGGTGCGGCGGAAGGCCGTGAGGGCGGGGGCGGTGAGTTCGATGGCTTTCATGGGGCGTCTCCGAAGTGGGGAAAGACACAAGTGTTATTTAAAATAAAAAGGAGATAAACTAGCGTTTGATTGATTAATTTGAAAGCCGGAGTGTTGAATGGATTTGCTCGACAGCATGGAGGTTTACGTCCTGGCCGTGGAAAAAGGCAGCCTCAGCGCCGCCGCCGCCGCCAGCGGCATCTCGGCGACGATGGCCGGCAACCACCTTCGCACGCTGGAGACGCGGCTGGGCATGAAGCTGCTGAACCGCACCACGCGGCGCCAGCATCTGACCGCCTTCGGCGAGGACTACTACGTGCGCTGCAAGGAAATCCTGCGGCTGGTGGCGGAAACGGACGCGCAGGCGCACAACCTGCAACTGGCGCCCGCCGGCAAGCTGCGCGTCACGGCGCCCGTCACTTTCGGCGCCGAGGCGCTGATGCCGGCCCTGCCGGAATACCTCGGCCGCCATCCCCAGGTCAGCATCGATATCGATCTTTCGGACCGGGTGGTCGACCTGGCGGAGGAGGGATGCGAGGCGGCCATCCGCGTCGGCCGGCTGCCGGATTCGGACCTGGTCGCCAAGCCGCTGGGGCCGTACCGGCTGATGATCTGCGCCTCGCCCGATTACCTGGCGCGCATGGGCACGCCAGCCAGGCCGGAAGACCTCGGCCGGCACGAGTGCCTGTCCTTCTCGCCCGCCGCGCTTTTGCGGTGGCGCATGGCGGACGGGGACGGCGAATATTGCGTGCCCGTCTCGGGCCGGGTGCGGGTGAATCACGGCCACGCGCTGCGCTCCGCCGCGCTGCACGGCCTGGGCGTCGTGCTGCAGCCGGCCATCCTGCTGGAGGCCGATGTCCGGGCGGGACGCCTGGTGCGCCTGCTTCCGGAGTACGAACTGCCCAGCCGGCCGATGAGCGTGGTCTACCTGCCGGATCGCTACCGCTCGCCCAAGCTGCGCAGTTTCGTCGATTTTCTGGTGGAGCGGTTCGGCTGATTCGCCGTGTTTCGCGCCAGCGGTGCAGTGCGGAATCTCAACTAAAGAGCATCTTATGCTGTCACATTGCGTGAAAATCGCCAAAAAATGAACGCGGCTCAGTTCAAGCCGTACTTGCCCAATATGCGCCTGTACGTCCCGTCCGCCCGCATGTCCTGCATGGCGCGCTGGAAGGGCAGGGTGTCGTCCTCGGTGTGGTCGAGCGAGCCGGCCAGCCAGGCGGTGGTGCTGCGCACCGGGGCGCTGAGCTCGAACTCGTCCTCGGCCGCGCGGCTTTTCAGCGAGGTGCGGATGATGTTGCGCTCGCCGAACGAGGCGTCGGCCATGCCGCCCTTCAGGAAGCGGTGCACCTCGTCGATGGACCTGGCCTCGACAAGGTCGCGGTAGCCCAGCTCGCGCAGGATGGCGCCCTGCGCCGCGCCGCGCAGCAGCGTGACGCGGCGGTCCTTCATCTCCAGCGGGCGCCGCACGTCGAAGCGCTTGCCGCGCGGGGCCACGAAAACGTAGTGCTCGTCGTACAGCGGCGCCAGCCAGCGGAATTGCCGCTCGCGTGACGGTATCCGCGTCAGCGGGAAGATGGTGGTGGCGGGCATCGTGGTGGCCAGGAACAGCGCGCGCCGCCAGGGCACGAATTCGGTCGCGGGCGCGACGCGCAGGCGCCGGCACAACTCGGTCACCATTTCGTGCAGCGCGCCCGGCCGCTCGCCGCCATGCTCCAGCACCAGCGGCGGCAGGTGGGTGCTCACGATGCGCAGCTTGCCGTTCCGCGCCGATGCCGGCGGCGCCAGCGGCGCGCAGGCGCCGGCCAGCAGCAGCCCCAGTATTTCTCTTCGTTTCATCGATTATCCGTTCCGTCCGCGCCACGCAATATTAGCCGCGCTTCCAGCCCGCCGCCGGAACGGTTCCGCAGCGACAGCTCCGCGTTCATGGCGAGCGCGAGCTGGCGCGCGATGGCCAGGCCGAGGCCGGTGCCCCCCGTGCCGCGGTTGCGCGAGGTTTCCAGGCGGTGGAAGGGCTCGAACACGGCCTCCAGCGATTCGGGCGGGATGCCGGGGCCGCGGTCGAGCACGGAGACGGACACGCGCCCGTCCTCCAGCGCCGTCACCGCGATCTCGGCCGCGCCGGCGAACTTCAGCGCGTTGTCGACCAGGTTGCCCAGCACGCGGCGCAGCCCCTGCGGGCGCGTCACCAGGTCCCGGCCGACCGCGCCCCGCAGCGTGACGTCCTTGCCGGCGTCGGCGTAGTCGCACACCAGGCTGTCGAGCAGCGCGTCCGGGTCGACGCGCAGCGGCGTCTCCGCCGCGCCGTGCAGCGTGCGGGCGTAGGCCACGCCCTCCTTGACCAGCGTTTCCATCTCGCGCAGGTCCTGGCGCAGCTTGGCGGACTGCGCGTCGTCGTCCATCAGGTCCACCCGCAGCCGCATGCGCGTGATCGGCGTCTGCAGGTCGTGCGAGATGGAGGCGAGGATCTGCAGCCGCTCGGCCATGTAGCCGGCGATGCGGTCCTGCATGGCGTTGAAGGCGCGCGCCGCGCGCGCCACCTCGGACGGGCCGTCCTCCGGCATGCGCTGCGCGCGCAGGTCCGGTCCCAGCGCGTCTGCCGCCTCGGCCAACTGGTGCAGCGGGCGCGTGGCCAGCCGCACCGCCAGCCAGCAGCAGGCGCCCAGCACGGCCAGCTGCACCAGCATCAGCAGCGGCAGCCAGGGGGACATCGGCACGCCCGGCGGGGCCTGGTAGTCGATGGTCAGCGGCGCGCCGTCGCCCAGCCGCAGGTGCACCTGCAGGCGCTCGGGCTCGCCCGGCACCATGTTGGCGGTCAGCGGGTAGGCGGTGCCGATGCCGTCGGCGATGGACGCGGCCACCATGGCCGACAGCGACGCGTCCGGCGGCGCGCCGGCGACGCCGGGGCCGAGGATGAACCGGTAGCTGCGGCGCGCCAGCCGCGGCAGCCAGGCGGGGCGCTCGGCGGCGGGCAGGCGGTCGAGCAGGGCGACCGAGCTGGCCACCTCGCGTTCGATGTAGCCCATCATCAGCTTGCTGGTGGCCTGGTCGCGCTCGGTCATGGTGAGCCAGGACGACAGGGCCTGCGCCAGCGCCAGGCCGACGAACAGGATCAGGGCCAGCCTGGCGAACAGGCTGCGCGGCGGGATCACGGGGCGTCGCCCAGGATGGTCACGGTGGCCGAGAACACATAGCCCTCGCTGCGCAGCGTCTTGATGTAGCGCGGTTCGCGCGCCTCGTCGCGCAGGCGCTGGCGCAGGCGGCTCACCAGCAGGTCGATCGAGCGGTCGAACTGGTCGGCGTCGCGGCCCTGGGTCAGGTTCAGCAACTGGTCGCGCGTCAGCACCCGCTGCGGGTGGTCGAGGAACACGCGCAGCAGGCGGTACTCGGCCCCGCTCAGCGCCACCATGGTGCCGCCGGCGTCGAGCAGGTGGCGCGCCGTGGTGTCCAGCCGCCAGTCGCCGAAGCCCAGCATCTGCGCGCTTTCCGTCACCTGGATGTTGGGCGGCAGCATGCGCGTGCGGCGCAGCACGGCGCGGATGCGGGCCAGCAGTTCGCGCACCGCGAAGGGCTTGGGCAGGTAGTCGTCGGCGCCCATCTCCAGGCCGATGATGCGGTCCACCTCCTCGTTGCGGGCGGTCAGCATCAGCACCGGCACGGCGCGGAATTTGCCGGCGCGCAGTTCGCGGCACAGCGCCAGGCCGTCCTCGCCGGGCAGCATCAGGTCCAGCACGATCAGGTCGGGCGCGCCGCCATCGAGCACGGCGCGCATCTGGCGGCCGTTGGCGGCCAGCGAGGTGCGCATGCCGTTCTTTTCAAGGTAGGCGGCGATCAGTTCGCGGATGTCGTGGTCGTCGTCGACGATCAATACGTGGTCGGTGGTTTCCATGCGGCGATCATACCCCAGGCCGCGTCGAAGGTATGCGGCTGGCGGAGGGAGATTTGTGTCGCCGTGTATCAGGCGCCGTACAGATACATAACATTGCACACGGCCCCGTTTTGCGACACAAGCGGGATACCCGGGCGCGGTCCAATGGAGCCTTGTTCAACACCGCGAGGCTCACCATGCACAACCTGCTCGAGATTCCGCTGGCCCTGCTGGCCGGCCTGTTCACCGTCGCGTCGCCCTGCATCCTGCCCGTGATGCCCATCGTGCTGGGCACGGCGGTCGGGCAGACGGCCGGCCGCCGGCCCCTGTTCATCGTGGCCGGCTTCATCGTCGCCTTCGCCTCGTTCGCCATGCTGCTGGGGGCGGCGTCCAGCTTCGTCAATTTCGCGCAGGACGCGCTGCGCAACACCGCCATCGCGCTGCTGGCGCTGGCCGGCCTGCTGCGGGTGTGGCCGCAACCCTACGACTGGCTGGTGGCCCGCGTGCAGCGGATGCTGCCAACGATGGGGGGCAGCGCGGGCGGCGGCGCGGGCGGCGGCAACGCCGGCGGCTTCGTGCTCGGCATGTCGCTGGGCGCAGTGTGGACGCCGTGCGCCGGCCCCGTGCTGGCCTCCATCCTGGCGCTGGTGGTCAAGGCGCAGGACCCGGCCTGGTCGGCCCTGCTGCTGACGCTGTACGCGGTCGGCGCCGGCATTCCCATGCTGGCCATCATCTACGGCGGCCGGTACGTGACCGGCCGCGCCCGCCTGCTGGCGCGCCACGCCCACCGCCTGCAACAGGTGTTCGGCGTGCTGGTGATGGCGACCGCGCTGGCGATCCACCTGCAATACGACATCCTGGCCTACGCCTGGACCGCGAACCTCTTCCCCACCCTGAAAGGACTGTGACATGTTTTCTCCGCTTAAGAAGCTCGCCATCGAGGCGGTTCTCGCCACGGCCGCGCTCGCGTCCGCCACCACCACCGCCTCGGCCGCCCAGCTCCGGCAGGGCGCCGCCGCGCCCGAATTCACCGGCATCGAGAAATGGCTCAACAGCGAGCCGCTGACGATGCGTGAGCTGCGCGGCAAGGTGGTGCTGGTCGATTTCTGGACCTACACCTGCATCAACTGCATCAACACGCTGCCCCATGTGAAGAGCTGGCACCAGAAGTACCAGCAGCAGGGCCTGGCGGTGGTGGGCGTGCACACGCCGGAGTTCCCGTTCGAACGCAGCACCGAGAACGTGAAGACCGCCATCAAGCGCTTCGACATCCGCTACCCGGTGGCGCAGGACAACCGCTACGCCACCTGGGGCGCGTACGGCAACCAGTACTGGCCGGCGGTCTACCTGTTCGACAAGAAGGGGCAACTGGCCTACACCCACTTCGGCGAGGGCGACTACGCGCAGACCGAGGCGAAGATCCAGGCCTTGCTGGCCGCGCCCTAAGCATTAATCACCGACATCATTGAAAGGAGCTCACCATGACCCACCTCGAAAAAGTACTGTACACCGGCAAGACCCACACCTCCTCCGGCGGCCGCGGCGGCACTTCGCGCAGCCCGGACGGCCGCCTGGACATCCAGCTGTCGCCGCCCGGCGGCGCGGGCGCCGGCACCAATCCCGAGCAATTGTTCGCCGCCGGCTGGTCGGCCTGCTTCATCGGCGCGATGGGCAAGGCGGCCGCGGCGATGAAGGTCACGCTGCCGGACGACCTGAGCGTGGACGCGGAAGTGGATCTGGGCACGACGGACGGCGCGTACTTCCTGCAAGCCCGTCTCGGCGTCAGCCTGCCCGGCCTGCCACCCGAAGTGGCGCGGGCGCTGGTGGACGCGGCACACCAGACCTGTCCCTACTCCAAGGCCACGCGCGGCAACATTCCCGTTGAAATTTCACTTAAATAGCCCTGGGCTATTTATTGGGGGAGGGCGCCGCCGAGGGGCGGCGGCCCTGTTTGTACTATGCAAATCGCGGTCTGGTCACTTCCGGATTGCAAGTTCTGGTCGACGGTCTTACGGCAAGTTTCTCACACATTGTAACCACTCAAATCGTGTCTTTTTCACCATGGAAATTCCACCCCTTCTCCTATGAGAGCGGGGTGTTGCCATGAGTAAACGCAAATGTTGCTTCCCCGCCCAGTTGCGGGGCCGAGACACGGGGGCAAAATCGTTCTTTACGGCAAATAATTACGATATACTGCCACGTACTGTCATAGGTGATGCCCTCATTTCGGGGT
Source organism: Pseudoduganella namucuonensis (assembly GCF_900116645.1). GTDB lineage: Bacteria > Pseudomonadota > Gammaproteobacteria > Burkholderiales > Burkholderiaceae_D > Rugamonas > Rugamonas namucuonensis. The sequence continues at coordinate 142,519 of NZ_FPBO01000022.1, forward strand.
CTGACCCCGGTGCCCCGACCGTCCCGCCGAATTAATTCCTTAGGTTAACAAGTTTACTTAATGAAACCCGGCCACCGGTCGCTCTGTACCGTAACGTTGCATTGTTTTTGCGTTGAGCGGCAAGGCGTTATGTAACTGGAAAAGTTTCTTACGGCAACATCCCAAATGTTGGAATACAGCATTAGGTGCCTAAAGTTAACTTTCCGGGTGACGTTAAAGAAGAGACGGCTGTGCCCGCACAGCGTAGTAACTGGTTTACATAGAACAGACGGCGATTTCGCCACTATATAGAGAGATTGCAAGCCAGGGTGACCCCCACGGCTGTCAGTCGTGTCTTGACGTACTAGAGTAGTGCCCCCCAAGGAGAACAGAAATGAGCCTCGTCACCAGCATGTCAACAGCCCAGATCGCTGCCATCACAACGCAGCAAATCAAGACGTTGGTGACATCGGATATCGCCGGTTTGAACTCAGACCAGATCAGAGCATTGACCACTGATCAAATCGGCGCGTTTACATCCTCGCAAATGCCGGCCTTCACCACCCAGCAGCTGGCCATCGCGCTGACCACCGACCAGGCCGTGGCGCTGACCACCCTGCAAGCGGCTTCCCTGACCAGCGCCCAAGTCGGCGCCCTGTCGAGCAACGCCCTGGCCGCGCTGGAAACCGATGATATCGCCGCTCTGAAAACCTCCGCCATCGCGGCACTCTCGACTGTACAGTTGAATGCGATGACCACCGACCAGCTGATCGCGCTGACCACCGGCCAGGCCGCCTCGCTGAGCAGCGCCCAGTTTAGCGGCTTGAGCACCAATGGTGTCGCCGCGCTGGAAACGGCCGACGTCGCCGCGCTGAAAACCGCCGCCATCGGCGCCCTGTCGACCAACCAGATGGCCGCGCTGACCACCGACCAGATCGGCGCGCTGAAAACCGCGCAAGTGGCCGCCCTGGGCACCAACGCACTCGCCAACGGCCTGACTACTGATCAGGCCGTTGCGCTGACCTCGCAACAAATCGGCGCCCTGTCGACCACGCAATTCAACGCGCTGTCCACCGGCGCCGTTTCCGCTTTGGCCACCTCCACCATCGGCGGCCTGAAAACCAACGTCATCTCCACGCTGCGCACCGCGCAACTGGCCTCGCTGACCACCGACCAGGTCGGCGCGCTGAGCACCGCCCAAGTGGCCGCCATCACGTCGTCCTCGATGGGCTCGCTGACCACCGACCAGATCGTCGCACTGACCAGCAACCAGGCCGCCGCGCTGAGCAGCGCCCAGGTTGGCGGCCTGTCCACCAACGCCCTCGTCGCGCTGGAAACCGGCGACGTCGCCGCACTGAAGACCTCGGCCATCGCCGGCCTGTCGACCGCCCAGGCTTCCGCCCTGACGTCCGACCAGCTGATCGCCCTGACCACCGGCCAAGCCGCTTCGCTGAGCAGCTCCCAGGTTTCGACCCTGGCCACCGCCAGCCTGGCAGCGATGGAAACCGCCGATATCGCCTCGTTGAAGACCGCCGCCATCGCCGGGCTGTCGACCAACCAGATGACTTCGCTGACCACCGACCAGATCGGCGCGCTGAAAACCGCGCAGATCGCCGCGCTGACCACCAACGCCCTGGCCGCCGGTCTGAACACCGACCAAGCCATCGCGCTGACCTCGCAGCAACTGGGCGCGCTGTCGACCACGCAATTCAACGCGCTGACCACCTCGGCCGTCGCCGCGCTGGCCACCGCCAACATCGGCGGCCTGAAAACCAACGTGATCGCCACCCTGCGCACCGCGCAGCTGGCTTCGCTGACCACCGACCAGATCGGCGCCCTGAGCACCCAGCAAGTCGCCGCGATCACCACCGCGTCGATGACCGCGCTGACCACCGACCAGATCG